>JAMPFT010000035.1 GCA_023664305.1 bacterium
GAGGAAAGGGAGATGGCTTGGGAAGGTCAGATAAATCAGTGTTCGGTTTTGAGGGTACAAGATTGAAGGGATAACTTGTTCCCTTGTGGGAGAAGGGAAGCTTTTCCCGGGAATCCGGTGAGGCGGATTCATTTTCCTCGATAGCTCAATGGTAGAGCACTCGGCTGTTAACCGAGTTGTTGTAGGTTCGAGCCCTACTCGGGGAGTGAAAGGTGTGAAGGACACACTTAAAAAGCCCGCAAACATCAGTGTTTGCGGGTTTTTGGTGTCCGGAAAATGCTCAGGAGTTCCCTCCCTTTTGGCACTTTGGGACAGGGATCATACGGGTGGCTGCAAGAGCAGGCATATGAGTGGTAACCGAAAAACAGACCGGACTGCGTTTCCTGATGGCGGTCAACGACGGCGATACCTGGGATTACAGCTTAAGCCTGGCCGGCGGTAAAAGACCCCTGCCAATGACGCGATCCCTACGGTCTGCATCACCACATCCGCAGGCACGGGAAGCGAGGTGGATATTGCGGCAGTTATTTCCGATGATGAACTGAATGAGAAGACGGGCATCTTCTTCCCGTCCATGTTCCCGAAGCTGTCAGTGGTGGACGCCGACCTGATGATGAGCGTGCCGCCCGCGTTTACGGCATACCAGGGGATGGATGTGTTCTTCCATGCTTCGGAGAGCGTCATCAATAAGAATGAGCACCCTATGGGGGAGATGTTCGCGCTGAAGGCTATCGAAGTACCTTCCCATTGCCTGTCAGGATGGGAGCAACAAGGAGGCGCGAGAGAATATGGCGCTGGCAAACATGCTTGCAGGCTATTATATGCTGTGTACCTCTGCACATACCATTGTGCATGTCATGGGAAGCTACCATCCGGATCTGGTGCATGGAGCGGGTCTGATCATGACAGCTAACGACTTCTTTGCGGCGAAAAAGGCGGCGGAGGAGCCCATGATCAAGATGGCGAGGGCATGGGCGTGGAGAACTCCACATCCGGCAAGGATTTCGTGAAGGCATTAGATGAGCTGATTGCGTCCGTGGGCTGCGCCGATTTGAAGATGAGCGACGATAGGATCACGGAAGAGGAGCTGAAGAGGTATCCTCAGCGCATCCATGAGGTGACGGGCGGAGATATCACTGCAGATCCGCTGCCCCTGTCGGATGCTGACTATCTGGAGATTTATCGGAAGGCTTACCGATAAGAGACAGGTCAGCGTAAAGGAAGAGGCGTCAGTGGAAGGATGAAAAAGTTAAGCGGAATTTTGGCGGGGATGCTCCTGACATTTGCGCCGGAATACATGAAAACGACGGAGAACCTGGTGATTATTGACGTGGCGGCCACAAAATGGTATGATGAGAATCATTTTGAGGGGGCGGTCAATATCCCGATTGAGGAGTTGAGCAGTGGCGAGGAAGCCGTCCTTTGATGAATACAATGGGTGGCTGGGAAACCAGTAAAGGATGGGGGACGGAAGATGAGCCGAAATACGGATGGTTTTCGGGTCTGTTCGCAGCAGGATCTGGCACGGGTGACAATCGGAGATTATGTCATGATCGGGCCGAATACGCTGATCACCACGGTGGGGCATTCGCTTACTCCCATGGGCGGCGTAGGCATCTTGGGATCTCAAGGCCTGTAACGATTGGCGACGATGTCTGGATCGGCGGGAACGTGACGATCCTTCCGGGCGTGACGGTCGGGAACAATGTGGTGATAGCTGCAGGGGCGGTAGTGACAAAGGATGTGCCGGCCAACTGTGTGGTGGGCGGTGTCTGCGAAAGTGATCAAAACAATTGAGAATGATGTCCTTTCGGCTATAATATAAGACGGGGATAAAAAGCGACAGGAGGTTACAGGATGCAGTACAGAAGCATAAAACGGAGCCCTGATTTAAAGGTGAGCGAGATTGCGCTGGGGTGCGAGGGGCTTGCGGGAAGAACGGAAGAAGAATTCAGAGCCATGATTGACAAAGCGTTGGGGCTTGGAATCAATTTCATTGACCTATGCCTGCCGAACCCGGACATTCGGGACAATCTTGGAAAAGCGATGGCGGGAAGGCGGGAAAAGTTCTGTCTGCAGGGGCATATAGGCGCCGTCTGGGAGAACGGGCAGTATCTCCGCACCAGGGATTCGGAGAAGACAAAAAGGGCTTTTGAGGATCTGCTTGGCAGGCTGGGGACGGACCATGTGGAAGTGGGCATGATCCACTATGTGGACGGGGCGGAGGATTTTGAGAAGATTTTCCATGGGGATTTCATTGAATACTGCAAGGAACTGAAGGCGGAGGGCAAGATCCGCTGCCTTGGCATGAGCTCCCACAATCCGCTGATTGCCCGGAAAGCCGTGGAGACAGGGCTGATAGACGTGCTGATGTTCTCCGTCAACCCGGCCTATGACATGCAGCCGCCCTCAGAGGACTGCAATGCCCTCTGGAATGCTGACAGCTACAAGGACGGTGCTGACGGGATCGATCCGGAGCGAAAGGCGCTGTATGAGCTGTGTGAGCGGGAGGGCGTTGCCATTGATGTCATGAAGGCCTTCGGCGGAGGGGATATGCTGGACGAAAAGCTTTCTCCGTTCGGCGTTGCGTTCAGTCATTATCAATGCATCGAATACTGTCTGACGCGGCCGGGGGTAGTGGCTGTCATGGCGGGATGCCATTCCGTAGAGGAGATCGAGAAGCTGGCGGGCTACTATGAGGCGTCCAGAGAGGAAAAGGATTATTCCGGTCTCATGGCACAGGCGGAAAAATTCCATCTAAAGGGGAACTGCATGTACTGCGGGCACTGCGCTCCCTGTACGGTAGGCATAGACGTGGCATCGGTAAATAAGTACCTGAACCTGGCACTGGCTCAGGGGGAGACGCCGGAGACGGTAGCCGACCACTATAAGCTGCTGGAGCATCATGCATCGGAGTGCATTGCCTGTGGAAGCTGCGAAAGGAACTGCCCCTTCAGTGTGGGCGTGATAGAGAAGATGAAGAAAGCGGCAGAGGTGTTTGGGTATTGATTTTTTTCGGAAAGCAGTTATAGCGGTTAAGATGAGAAAATCAGGAGCCTGCATTATTCGTTTTCTTTTAGACTGCGCAGATGCGGAGAAACGGTGACGGTGTGTACTTTACGATAAGGCAGTGACATTAATTACAAGCGGCCGCATTTATTAAATCACCTTATGAAATTGAAACCGGACGGATGAAGAGCGTTCGACGTCTTGGAGAACCGATAGATTGCGAAGAAAGGATGATGGTTGTGATGTACAATCCCCAGCTTGAAACATTTATCCGGGCAGCGGATGCGGGAAGCTTTAACAAAGCGGCGGAAGAATCCCATATAACGCCGACTGCCATGATAAAGCAGGTTAATTCCCTTGAAGCGGAGATCGGCGTTCCGCTGTTTACGAGGACGCACCGGGGACTGCTTCTGACCCGTGCGGGGGAATCCCTTTACAGAGACGCAAAATATATGATCGAATACAGCCGCAAGGCGATAGCCCGTGCGCAGGCTGCCATGCAGGATGAAACGAATGTTGTCCGTATCGGCACGTCGCCCATGACGCCGGCTCAGCTTCTGACGGATCTGTGGCCCCAAATCCATCAGCATTGCTCAGATGTCAGCTTCCAGCTTGTGCCATTTGAGAATACGCCGGAAAATGCCAGGGAGATTCTGAAAAATCTTGGAGAACATATTGATGTGGTGACGGGAGTTTTTGACGAAACGCTGCTCGATCTGCGAGGGTGCGCGGGGTTTGAAATTTCAAGGGAACCGATATGCTGTGCTGTTTCCATCTACCATCCGCTTGCGAAAAAGGACAGGTTGACTTTTGAGGATCTGTATGGCGAAAATCTTATGGTTATTCACCGTGGATGGAGCCGTTTCATGGACAAGGTCAGGGACGATATTTTAGAGAAGCATCTGCCGGTCAATCTCGTGGATTTTGATTTTTACGATGTGGATGTTTTTAATCGGTGCGAGCGGCAGAAAAATGTCCTGTTGGCAATCGAAAAATGGTCCTGCGTTCACCCGATGATGAAGGTGATCCCCGTGGAGTGGGAATATGCACTCTCTTTTGGGATACTTTATTCTCCGCAGCCCACCGAAATGCTGGAAAGGTTTTTGAATGCCGTCCGTCGGGTTGTATCCGTAAACGTATCAGAACAGTTATAACTTATGGTATATACTGCCACACTAAACGAGACTTCTCAAGAGGTCTCCTTTTTTTTATAATGAATAGGATTGGAGATACCGGATCATTTGAGAAGAGAAGCAGAGTCTGGCAAAAGAAGATAATAAACGATTTGTTGTTCAGAAGGAGGAAGAGAATTGTGAAGAAAGCGAAAAGGTTATTTTTAAGTCTCGGACTTGTTCTCAGTCTTGTATTCAGCCTTGCCGCCTGCGGCAGAACCGACGGCGGGAATGATGTGCTGCAGCCGTCGCAAACGGGAAACGGCGACAGCGCGAACCCGGCGGAGCCATCGGAAGACCAGCCGGGAACAGCTTCCGGAGTACCGGAAGGAACCGCAGGCGGAAACACGCTGGTGGTATATTATTCCGCCACGAACAATACTGAGGCGGTTGCCAACTACATCGCGGCAGCCACAAACGGGGACCTGTTTGAGCTTATACCCACGGAAAGCTATTCCGACGAGGATCTGGACTGGACGAACCGCGACAGCCGTGTATCGAAAGAGCATGATGACCCTTCGCTGCGCACGGTCGAGCTGGAAAGCGTTACCCCGGAGAACTGGGAGGATTACGACATTGTATTCATCGGATATCCCATCTGGTGGGGGATTGCCGCATGGCCTGTGGACGGTTTTATTTCCGCAAATGATTTTACCGGCAAGACCGTGATTCCGTTCTGCACTTCGTCCAGTTCGGGGCTTGGCGAGAGCGGCGAGCTGCTGAAAGAAGCCGCGGGCACCGGAGACTGGCTTGAGGGTGAGCGGTTCCGCTCCCGTCCCTCGGAGGAGGATGTGCAGGAGTGGGTAAAGGGATTGGGACTGGAATACGGCGCATCTGCTTCCCTGAGCAGCAGCGGACAATCCGGTTCAGTAGTTTATTTCACATCCGATATTTCCCCGGAGGGAATGATGGCAGTTTATGAGGCGCTGGGCTGGACGCCTACGGGAAGCGTTGCGGTGAAGCTTTCCACCGGGGAGCCGCCCGCCAGCAATTATCTGCGCCCGGAGCTGATTAAGGACTTAGTGCAGTCTGTAGAGGGCACGATTGTGGAGTGCAACACGGCCTACGGCGGCTCCCGCACCGAGACCGCCATGCATATGCAGGTGGCGGAGGATCACGGTTTTACGGAGATTGCCGATGTAGACATTCTCGATGCGGACGGCTCGGCGGAGCTGACCGTAGAGGGCGGAAATTATCTCACGACAAACTATGTGGGCTCTCATTTTACGAATTACGATTCCTATGTTATCCTTTCCCATTTTAAAGGGCACGCTATGGCGGGCTTCGGCGGCGCTATCAAGAATATTTCCATCGGCCTTGGCTCGAAGGAGGGAAAGTGCGTCATCCATACGGGAGACAAAAGCCATACCAGCCCATGGGGCGGGGATCAGACCGCATTCACGGAATCCATGGCGGAGGCAGGAAAGTCCGTGTCTGATTATCTGGGGAACGGCGAGCGCATCATTTACATCAGCGTCCTGAACAATATTTCCATCGACTGTGACTGCGACGGGAATCCTGCGGAGCCGGATATCCACGATATCGGAATCCTTGCGTCAACGGATCCCGTAGCCATCGATCAGGCGGCCATCGACCTGTGCTTTGCAGCCGAGGGCAGCGAGAGCTTACAGCGGCGGGTAGAGCGTCAGAACGGACTTCACACATTGGAGCACGCGGAGGAGATTGGCCTTGGCAGCCGTACCTATGAATTGGTGAATATTGATGAGTGAGATATTTGAGGTGATCCAAAGGGAATTTGTTTACGTCAGCTATTACTTCACGGTGCAGCTGCGTCAGATCGCCGGGTACTGGGTTCTGGGGATGGTTATCGGCTCCCTGGTCTCAGTGTTTGCTAAAGATGCGATTCATGGAGCCTTTGAGAGTATCCGGGACAAGAAGTGGGGCGTCTGGGGCGTGATTCCCGCCAGCCTGCTGGGGGTCGCCTCCCCGCTTTGTATGTACGGCACCATTCCTATCGCGGCGTCCTTTTCCCGGCACGGGATGCGGGACGATTGGCTGGCGGCGTTTATGATGTCCAGCGTGCTGCTAAATCCCCAGCTTATTCTATACTCGACGGCGCTGGGAGGCACGGCTTTGGCGATCCGCATTGCTTCCTGTACGGTCTGCGGTATCGTGGCGGGGGTTGTGGTGCATCTGTTTTATAAAAACAAGTCCTTTTTCAACTTTGAGGGCTTTGAGCCCCGGGCGAGCCATGATACGCATCCGAACCCGGTGTTGCGGTTCCTGTTCAATCTGGGTAGGAACGTCAAGGCGACGGCGCTGTGGTTCCTGGCAGGCGTGTTGCTTTCCGCCCTGTTCCAGCGGTATGTCCCGGCGGACGGCTTTGCGGAGCTGTTCGGAGAATCCAACGAGGGCTTCGGCGTCCTGATGGCGGCGACCGTCGGTGTGCCGCTCTACGCCTGCGGCGGCGGTACAATCCCGCTGATCCGGGAATGGCTTGCGATGGGCATGAGCATGGGCAGCGCATCGGCCTTTATGATCACCGGGCCGGCCACGAAGATCACGAACCTGGGGGCGTTGAAGATTGTGCTGGGCATTAAGCGGTTCGTCCTTTATATTGCCTTTGTCATGGCGTTTTCGCTTGTGACGGGACTGATCGTTAATATGATCATATAGCAGCCGCAAAAGAAAAGTAAGCGGCTGCGAAGCAGACATTTGCTTTTCTTTTGCGGCAATAACGAGAAAGGATTCTGCGAAGCAGAATGGAAAGCGCGAAGCGCGGCCTTTCGAGTGGAAAGTATAAGAAGTTGGAGGATAAAAAATGAGCAATCAAGCGTATGTAACACTTAACAATGGCGTGCAGATGCCGCTGGTAGGAATCGGAACCTTTCTGCTTTCTCCGGACGAGGCGGAAAGCTCCTGCATCAGCGCTCTGAAGGACGGTTACCGTCTGATCGACACCGCAAACGCCTATATGAACGAGAAAGCGGTGGGCCGCGCCATGAAAAAGTCCGGCGTGGCAAGGGAGGAAATCTTCCTTGAGACAAAGCTGTGGCCGTCCTTCTACGGGCAGGAGGATGCCGTGGAAAGGACTTTGGAGCGCCTCGACACCGATTATATCGATCTGCTTTTGATCCACCAGCCCGCCGGGAACTATATTGCCGGATACAGGCTGATGGAGAAAGCATACAAGGCGGGCAAGGTGAAAGCTATCGGCCTTTCCAATTTCACGGCGGAGCAGGTGAAAGAAATACTTGCCGTCTGTGAGGTGAAGCCCGCTGTCCTGCAGACGGAGGTACACCCTTATTCCCAGGAGAAGGAGCTGAAGGCGTTCCTTCATTCGGAGGGAATCATCATCCAGGCATGGTATCCGCTGGGACACGGCGACAAGGCGCTCCTGCAGGAAGCTGTATTTGCGGAGCTTGCGGGAAAGTACGGCAAATCCAATGCCCAGATCATCCTGCGCTGGCATACACAGGCGGGCAATATCGTGATCCCCGGCTCCAAAAATCCTGACCATATCCGCGCGAATTTCGATCTTTTTGACTTTGCCCTGACGAATGAGGAGATGGAAAGGATTGCCGCCCTGAATAAAGATGAGCGGTATTATCACAGCACGCCGGAGCTGCTGGAGTCCTATGTGAAGATGGTTCCGCCGGTGGAGGAGCAGAAGTAAACATCCAGAGCATATACTGCAGAACAAAGCTTATCAGTATCTTGAAATGCAATGCTCCAACCGTGGCAGGGAGGAGGATCAGTTTGAGGAGGCTTCGGTCAGACAGTGGCTGCTTTCCAAGAGCAGGACATAAGCAAGCCGGCAATAACCGGAAACAAAAGACAGGCGAAAGGAGCACTACAATGAATGATTTTATCTATTCTTATCCCACAAAGGTATATTTCGGGCAGGGTGCGGCGAAAAAGGCGTTGGCGGCGGAAATGGGAAAATTCGGCAGGAAAGTGATGATCGCCTATGGAGGAGGCTCCATAAAAAGGAACGGCGTGTTTGATGAGATCTGCGGGCTGTTAAAGGACGCGGGAAAGGAGATCGTGGAATTTTCCGGAATCATGCCCAACCCCACTTATGCGAAGGTGCAGGAGGGCGCTGCCCTTGTGAGGGAAAAACAGGTTGACTTTATCCTTGCCGTGGGCGGCGGCTCCGTGATCGACTGCTGTAAGGTCGTTGCTGCCCAGGCGGTCACAGGGGAAGATATCTGGAACATGGAATTTGCGGAGCATCGGTATCCCGCGGACTTTGTGCCTATGGGCGCAGTGGTCACGGCTTCCGGCACAGGTGCGGAGATGAATAACGGGGCGGTTATCACCAATGAGGAGAAAGAGCAGAAAGCCGGGGTGTTGGGCGCTCATGCGGCCTTTGCGGTATTGGACCCTGCCTATACCATGTCGCTGCCCATGAAACAGGTGATCTCAGGCGCTTTTGATACCCTGAGCCATTGTATGGAGACTTATTTCGGCAGTCCCCGCGATCTTACGCTGTCAGATGAGATTGGCGAGGCTGTAATGAGGAATGTCATCCGCAATATCCGCGTATTGTTGAAGGATGCAGAGGATAGGAACGCCAGAAGCGAGCTGATGTGGGCTTCCGCCATGGGTGAGAACGGGATCCTGAAGATCGGCAAGGTGACGGATTTCCAGGCGCACCAGATTGAGCACCAGCTGGGCGCTTATACGGACTGCAACCACGGGCAGGGGCTTGCGGTGATACATCCGGTGCTTTACCGGCATATGTACCGGGACGGTGTGGAGCAGTTCGCCCGCTTTGCTGTAAATGTCTGGGAGATTCCCGAGGAGGGAAAGACCAGGGAGGAGCTGGCGGCGGCAGGGGTGCAGGCTTTGGCGGATTTTGTGAAGGAGATCGGGATGCCGACTACCTTTACAGAAATGGGTATCACCGACAGAAGCGTCCTGAAAAAGGTTGCCGACAGCTGCAACCTTACGGCGGGATGCTGTAAGAAGCTGTCCAGGGAAGAAATTTTGGAAATTTTGGAGGAATGCTTCTGAGAATCAGTACGGCATGGAGAAAACGCGCTATGGAAAGACCTTATGTGATCTGTCATATCTTAAGTTCCCTGGATGGGAAGATAACCGGTCCGTTTATGGGATCGGAAGCAGTGAGCGGGCTTGCCGCGGAGTATGGGAAATACCGGACAGAGGCAAATGCGGATGCCTGGCTGTACGGGACTACCACCACAAAGGAGTTTACCGGTTTCCGCAGTCCGGTGTCGGAGGAAACAGATGTTATACAGGGAGAACGGATATTCCGGCCGCAGCTGCTGTCATCATGCAGTATACCGGATATACGGACACGTCCAAAACAGATGCCCCGACTTATGCCTGCGTGGGAACCAATGACGGCATTGCAAGCTGGCGGACAATGGAAAGCCGGCTGGATACCCTTTCAGGCTACGGGATCCCTACGGAGTTCCATGCGTATAACGGTCTTGGACACGGGTTCGGCCTTGGGACGGGAACCGTGGCGGAGGGATGGCTGGATGATGCGCTTGCATTTTGGGAGGCGCAGCAGTAACAAACAGCAAGGAGATGATACCGTATAACCTTTAAGTTCCATTGACAAAAGTAAAAATGCAGGGTATACTTTTCAATGAGTTAGCGGCTACTAACCACAAGCGGCCGCATTTAATAAACCATATGGTTAGCAAAAACTAACCATATGGCAAATCCGCGTATCGGAGCTGGTCAGTGAAATCTGTTGAGAGCATGGCGGTTTTCCGGTGCAGGAAGGGGTGAGGCAGATGTGGAAGGTATTGTATTCCCGGCATGCGAAGAGGGTGCTGTGTGACTGGATTAAAAAGGAATACGGTTCTGAGTCGGGAAAAGTGTGGGATGAGGTACAGCGGCAATATATTGCATTTCTAAAGGATGCGCCGGATTTTGGAGGGAAAAAGAGCCCCCATTCCGTCCAGATTTATGACAGTATTTTGCTGTTCGCCTATTGTACGGCTGAGCCAAAGAAGCATTCGCCGGAAGAATTGCAGCCGGTGTCATTTGAAATCTTTATGGCTTCTTTTCGGACCCTTGGAAAAATATTTAACGCGAACCGCAAACGGACAATGAATCTTCTTGGACTGATATTTAAGGCTGCAATCGAAAAGACGAATCGGCACGCCGTAAAATATGCGGATGACTTTGCGGCAGTCCTCCAACCGTATGACAGAAAAAGCGGCATTGTGCGATATAGCTTTACGCAATGTCCGGTCGCAGAGTTTGCGAAGAAACACGGTCTTACAGAATGGATGCCGCTTATGTGCAATTGCGACTATATGGCTCTTTCTCATATCCGTGCAGGGCTGATCCGCACCGGAACCTGTACGGAATCCGGTGAATGTGATTATCTGGTATGTGGAGATGAAAATCCTGTCATGAACCAATATGAGCAGATAAAAGAGGAAACGGGATTAATTGTCAGCAGGAAGAAGCAAAGGTGATCCGAAAAAGTAAAAGTCCCTCTGGCCAAACACAACATGATATGGTATTGTATTTCGTGGGTTATCCCTTGCATGGCCCTGAAGTTAAGCGTTTGCAGGACCTTGCATAAAAATATAAGGTTTGGAAAAGGAGCAGGAGAAATGAAAAGGACAAGGAAATGGATCACGGTTTTTGCGGCGATAGCGGCCGCTCTTTCCCTGACCGCGTGTCAGGGCAGCGCCTCCGACGGTCCGACGGGCAGCCTGGAGAGCGTATCGACTCAGCAGCCCGAAAGCAGTCAAAGTCAGGCGGCAGAGTTGAGTGAGAGAGATGCGCAGAAGCTCTACAATAACTACATTGAGATTAACAATCACATGGTAGGCGAGATCAATGATGCGCTGACACAGTATTTTTCCAGTGTAAGCATCGAGAGCGAAACGTTTGAGTTTGTAAAAGAGAACGGCAATCATTATTTTTGTTATTATCCGCATTCCGCCAGATATCTCGGATATGCGGAGGAGGCCTACGAGGCGGCGTCCGGCAAGAGCGAAAAGGATGCCCTTGACCAGGCTTACCTGAATCTCTATCCCTCTTTACAGAAGCTGATCGCCGTACTCGGAGAAATACATACCTATACCGACGATGACGGTTTTCTGGAAGACAATTTCGCAAAGTCGCAGGAGCAGCACACGGCGCTGATGGAAGCTCTCGCGGAATATCTTACATATGGCGATGCGTTTTTAAACGAATTGAATACCGTTGCATCCCAGCGGGAAAAAGAAGAGCTGGAGCAGATGAAGGCGGAGGGTTACGAGGTATTATACACCCTGAATATGGCGATATTTTCGGCCGAGGATCTCTACAACGAGCTGTACCGTCAGGGTATCGAAAATGAAAATGTGCTGGATATGGATCTGACCCTGATCCAGCCTTTGTATGACGAATTTGCATCTTATGTGGATCAGGTTCTGCAGTATGATCAGGACAAGGATGCGCTGAAGCAGGAAGGGCTCTATGTGACTGTGGACGGCATGAGAAACTGGGGCTTCTTTGTAACCGCTCTGCAAAATACGCATAAGTCCATCACGGCGGTGTTGGAGAAGGTGCAGGCGGGAGAGCCTCTGGATATGATCGCCATTCGGCTGTCCGGTTCCGGCAACGCCTCCGTATCGTCCTTTGCGGAAGGCTTGTCCGAAGTCATTGAGTGCTATAATAACCTTATGAATTAGTTTTGGCTGTGATAAAGCATTCCTGAAAACCGAAAGGAGTTCCCACATGGAAGTCAGAGTTCTCCGCTATTTTCTGACGGTAGTCAGGGAAGAAAGCATTACAAAAGCCGCTGAAGTTCTGCACATTACGCAGCCTACGCTCTCCCGCCAGCTTGCGCAGCTGGAGGAAGAAATCGGTGTCAGACTCTTTGAAAGGGGAACCCGGAAAATCCGGCTGACCAACGAGGGGCTTTTGCTGCGCCGCCGGGCGGAGGAGATTTTGCAGCTTGTTGACAAGACGGAAAAGGAGCTGCTGGAACAGGAGGAACAGGTAGAGGGAAGAATTTCCATCGGCTGCGGAGAGATTTCCTCCGTACAGCTGCTCCCGGAGCTGATTCGGAATTTTCACCAGAAATACCCGCTTGTAACCTTTGACCTGTTTACGGCAACAGCGGATCTGGTAAAGGAACAGATGGATAAGGGGCTGCTTGATCTCGGTCTGCTTCTGGAACCGATCGATATGGGAAAATATGAGTTTATCCGTCTGGATAAGAAAGAAAAATGGGTGGTATTGATGCCGCCGGAGGATCCTCTTGCAGAAAAGGAAGCTGTTACGGCGGATGATCTGGCAAAGCTGCCGTTGATTCTTCCGAGACGTATGCAGGTGCAGAGCGAGCTGGCAAGCTGGTTTGGCGATTATTATAAGAATCTGAATGTGCTGTTTACCGGCAACTTAAGCACGAACGGCGCTATTATGGTGAGCCATGGGCTGGCTTATTCGCTGGTCATAGAAGGCGCGGTTCCGTTCTGGGATTCCTCCAGGATAGCAAGCAGACCTTTGTATCCGAAGCTTACGGCGACAAGCGTGCTGGCATGGAAACGGGAACAGCCCTTCAGCCCGGCGGCGACAAAATTTATGGAATATGCAAAACGGTTTTTGGGCAATGTTTAAGAGCCATGCTTTTTAAGCATCGGCAGCCTATAAAATCTAAGTATTTGATATACACAGGACATACCGTTATAATGTAAGTGCAGTGAAGGAGCAGGCAGTTCCTGAAGCGGCGCTTACATTTTTTTAATGGGAAGGAATGAGCTTTCATGGAACCGGATATTTATACGCTTTCCAAGGCTGCCGGAACAGATTCGATAACCAATAGGAGGAGCATGATATGGCAATCACAGTAAATCTTTACTATACAGGCGTAAATGGAGCGGCGCGGAAATTCGCACAGGAGATGAAGGATGCGGGTGTCGTAGATAAAATCCGCAAAGAATCGGGAAATCTTCGGTACGAATATTTCGTACCTGTTGAAGATCCCGAAACAATCCTTCTGATCGACAGTTGGGAAAATCAGGAGGCGATAGACAGACATCATGCTTCGCCGATGATGGCTGAGATTGCCGCTTTAAGAGAAAAATACGACCTTCACATGAAGGCGGAGCGGTATGTTTCTGAAGAGGAAGGCATCTCCGATAAAGATGCTGCGTTTTTAAGGAGGTAATGTTGATGAAAAAAGTACTGATCCAAGGAAAGAAATCAGTAGGTGTATTGTGTGTTTTGTCGGTGCTGCTGCTTTGTCTGGCGGGATGTTCCTCTGCAAATCCAAATGAGGAAAAGGGATCAGACAGTCTGGCATCACAGGAAATGGGACAATCAGGACAGCAGGAAAATGGCGGTGCGAAAACAGAGGATAGCTCCGCTGCGGTAAATTCCACAGAACAATCTTCTGTAGAAAATCAGACGGAGGGTCAGAATACGGAGTCTGACGCCGGCGCTGACGGACAGTCTGCAGAGGGCGGAAAAGTGTTGGTGGCGTATTTTTCCGCAACGGGGACAACGAAAACATTGGCGGAGTATGCGGCAGATGCGCTGGGAGCAGAACTGTACGAAATCGTACCGGAGGAGCCGTATTCTTCCGCTGATCTGGATTATGGGAACAGCAGCAGCCGCAGCAGCGTGGAAATGAATGATCCTTCCGCACGTCCCGGCATTTCGGGAAGCGTGGAGGACATGGCGCAGTACGACATTATTTTTCTGGGATACCCCATCTGGTGGGGCGAGGCTCCCCGCATCGTGGATACCTTTATGGAGAGCTATGATTTCAGCGGAAAAACGATTGTTCCGTTCTGCACTTCCGCCAGCAGCGGCATCGGTTCCAGCGCAAGAAACCTGCATGGCCTGTGTGCGGAGGATGTGACATGGCTGGACGGCAGCAGGCTGAAAAGTTCATCCTCCCGCGAGAATATGGTGGAATGGATTAACAGTCTCGGACTGGATGTGGAGGCGGAATGAAACATAAAAACATGTGTAAAAGAATCGTTGATGGGGTAATGCTCCTGCTGCTGCCGGTACTCATGGCAGAGATACTGACCGGGCAGCAGTTCCATGAGTGGATAGGAACAGGAATGCTCCTGCTGTTCATTGCCCATCACATTTTGAATCTGGCATGGATAAAAAATATATTTAAGGGGAAGTATACCCCGTCCCGAAGCCTGGGGACAATGATAAACCTCTTGCTGCTTTGCTGTATGGCTACACTTGCGGTCAGCGGCATCATGATGTCGGGATTTGTATTTCGGTTCCTTCGGATCAGCGGGGGCATGGTTCTTGCCAGACGGCTCCATCTTTTTGCCTCCCATTGGGGGATGATACTCATGTCCGCCCATCTGGGGATGCATATGGATATGATAATGGGCATGGGGAGAAAGCTGTTTCGGATTTCCGGGAAGAATGCGGCAAGAACGTGGATCTTGAGAAGCCTTACCGCAGGGCTCAGTATTTACGGGATAGTTGTCTTTTTCACCCAGAATATGCCGGATTATCTGTTCTTAAAGACGGCGTTTGTATTCTTTGACGACCAAAAGGGGGCAGGACTTGTCCTTGCGGAATATGCTGCCATGATCTGGCTCTTTGCGGCGCTTGCGCATTACCTGAACAGGCTTTTGCGGGTGGCAGCGGCAAAGTCTGAGGGAAAAGCGTGGAAGGCTGCAGCTTTTCTGATTCCCCTTTTCATTTGCATTGCGGCAGTGTTCGGAATCAATCAGGGGCAGCAGACATTTCCCGGCCAGAGCGGCTCTTTTGCAGGGCAGCCGGATGAAACAAATCAGGCACAGGGCGAAGCGGGAAGCCCGGCTGCACGGGAACCGTCGTCGCAGGAGCCGGTTCAGCCACAGCCGGAGCAGTCCGTACAGGCTGGCGACGGTTTTGTGCTGGTAAGCGGCGGAACCTTTGTCATGGGAAGCCCTGAGACGGAAAGCTGGCGGAGTGAAGATGAAACCCAGCATACGGTGACGGTCAGCGACTTTTATATCAGCCCCTTTGAATTGACCCAGAGGGAGTATCAGGAGGTTGCAGGGGAGAATCCCAGCAGCTTTACGGGAGAGGATCTTCCGGTGGAGAATATTTCATGGCTGGATGCAGTGGCTTTCTGCAATGCAAAAAGCGAGGCGGAGGGATTGACGTCTGTTTACAGGATAGACGAAGAATCTATCACATGGGATCGGACTGCAAACGGTTATCGCCTGCCTACTGAGGCGGAATGGGAATACGCCTGCAGGGCGGGGACAGCGACGCCTTTTAATACGGAAACCTCTATCAGTGCGGATGAATGCAACTATTACGGGCATTATCCTT
Source organism: bacterium (assembly GCA_023664305.1). Classification (GTDB taxonomy): domain Bacteria; phylum Bacillota; class Clostridia; order Lachnospirales; family Lachnospiraceae; genus Acetatifactor. The sequence continues at coordinate 15,429 of JAMPFT010000035.1, forward strand.
ATGACATTGAGCAGAATTATTTTACACAGGGAAACCTTGACACAAAGCCCGGCCAGTACCGCCAGACTACAGTGGCGGTGGGGAGTTTTGCGCCAAATGGGTATGGGCTGTATGATATGCACGGAAATGTCAGCGAGTGGGTATGGGATTACTATGGAGCCTATGGAACGGAGGAGCAGACCGATCCCACTGGAGCCGCATCCGGGACTTTGCGGGTGTATTGGGGCGGCGGCTGGAATGATTTTGCCAAGAATATGCGCAGCGCTTACCGCGCGACTTTTGCCGAGGATAAAGGCAGCTTTAATATCGGTATCCGTCTGGTACGGAATGCCGTGAGCGGAACCGGGAGCATAGTCAGCGCAGTGCTGTCGGATACAATATCTTCGTATCCCGGTGCGGCGGACGCGGGCGGTAAAGTCCTGATCGCGTTTTTCTCCTGGGGCGGCAATACAAGGGGGATCGCAAAGGAAATCCAGTCTCAGACAGGGGCGGATCTGTTTGAAATAGAGCCGGTCAATCCCTATTCCAACGATTATAACACTGTGCTGGATGAGGCGCAGAGGGATCAGAATGAACAGGCGCGCCCGGAACTGGCGAACCATGTGGAGGATATGGATGAATATGACACGATTATCCTCGGATATCCCAACTGGTGGGCGTCAATCCCCATGCCGATTGCATCTTTCCTGGAGGAGTATGATTTTTCGGGAAAGACGATCATTCCTTTCTGCTCCCACGGCGGAGGACGGTTCGGACAGAGCCTGACGGCGATTGCAAAGCTGGCTCCGGATGCGGCGATGGGGGAGGCTTTATCGGTACACTATTCCGGCGGCAGCGGGCTGCCTGGGGATGTGGAGGAATGGCTGAAGTTGAATGGCATCACAGAATAAAAATATTTCCTGTTTGGCAGAAAGATTGGAATGCAGATATTTCTGCATGAGAGTAGAAAATTGATAAAGAGGATGGCGCCATGAACGAGCAGGAGTTATTCCCCGATCGGGACTTAAAAAAGATGATTGCCCCCCTGTTTCTGGAGCAGCTTCTGGTGATGTTTGTAGGGCTTGCGGACACGCTGGTCATCAGCTATGCCGGGGAAGCGGCGGTATCGGGGGTGTCCCTGGTCAATCAGTTCAACACCATATTTATCTACCTGTTTACGGCGCTTGCCTCCGGAGGGGCTGTTGTGATCAGCCAGTATATTGGCAGACAGGACACGAATCATGCGGGAGAGTCCGCAAGTCAGCTTTTGATGTTCTCTGCTCTCTTTTCCATCCTGCTGGGGGCGGCGGTTCTGCCTGGAAAGGAAGCGATGCTGCGCCTGCTGTTCGGGAAGGTGGAGCGGCCGGTCATGGAAGCCTGCATTACCTACCTGAGAATTTCGGCCTATTCCTATCCGGCGCTTGCCGTCTACAACGCGGGGGCGGCTGTTTACCGCAGCCTTGGCAAAACGAATGTGACCATGTATATCTCGGTGGCGTCCAATGTGATCAATGTCATTGGAAATGTGATCGGCGTTTTTGTTTTCCGTGCCGGGGTGGCCGGCGTCGCATGGCCGTCTTTCATAGCCCGCGTCTTTTCCGCAGTGGTCATCACGATTCTCTGCTTTCGGGAGAAGAACGGGGTGGCGTATCGGGGAAAGTGGATTTTTGGCTGGCATGGCAGCCTGATGAAAAGTATTTTGAGTGTGGCTGTGCCAAACGGGATAGAGAACGGTATCTTCCAGCTGGTCAAGGTGGCGCTGAGCAGTATCGTGGCATTGTTTGGCACTTACCAGATTGCCGCAAACGGCGTGGCACAGAGCATCTGGTCGCTGGCGGCTCTGGCCGGTGTTGCCATGGGACCGGTATTCATTACCGTAATCGGGCAGTGCATGGGAACCGGAGACAGCGAAGCGGCGGAATATTATTTTAAGAAGCTTACAAAGCTGACGCTTTTGATTTCTACGGCGTGGAATGCTTTCGTTTTTCTCCTGACTCCGGTGTTTCTGCATTTTTACGCCTTGGAGCCTGAGACAAAACGGCTTGTAATTTGGCTGGTGTTGATTCATAATGTATTTAATGCTTTTGTCTATCCTTTTTCCGGAGCATTGAGCAATGGGCTCCGCGCAGCAGGCGATGTAAAATTTACCATGTATGTGTCGGTTATTTCTACCGTTGCAGTACGATTGCTTTTGTCATATCTGCTGGGGATCACCCTGGAGATGGGCGTGATCGGGATTGCTCTTGCCATGGTGTGTGACTGGACCTGCCGGGCAGTCCTGTTTATCTGGAGGGAAAGAACCGGAAAGTGGAAAGCTTTTCGAGTGATAGAATCATAAAAATGGAGGATACGAAGATGGAAAAAATTGTACAGACAGCAGGACGGAGAGATCTTGGGAATTTTGCGCCGGACTTTGCGCATTATAACGACGATGTACTGTTCGGGGAGAACTGGAATAATCAGGATATCGACCTGAAAACCCGTTGCATTGTAACGATGGTTGCGCTGATGGCCTCGGGCATCACGGATTCTTCGCTGACTTATCATCTGGAAAACGCGAAGGTACACGGCGTTACGAGAGCGGAAGCCGCGACGATCATTACCCATGCGGCATTTTATGCGGGATGGCCTAAGGGCTGGGCGGTGTTCCGGCTGGCGAAAGACGTGTGGAAAGAGGAGGCAGAGGGCGAAGACGCCAAAGCGGCCCATGCAGCGGAGATGGTATTTCCGATAGGTAAGCCGAATGACGACTTTGCGCAGTATTTTATCGGTCAGAGCTATCTTGCACCGCTTTCCACGTCGCAGGTCGGAATCTTCAATGTGACCTTTGAGCCGGGATGCCGCAATAACTGGCATATCCACCATGCCGACAAGGGCGGCGGGCAGATTCTGGTCTGCGTCGCAGGGCGCGGGTATTATCAGGAAGAAGGGAAAGACGCGCAGGAGCTTCATCCGGGGGATGTAGTCAATATCCCGGTCGGCGTAAAGCACTGGCACGGCGCGGCAAAGGACAGCTGGTTTTCTCATCTGGCGGTTGAGGTTCCCGGAGAAAACGGTTCCAATGAATGGCTGGAGCCTGTTGCGGATGAAGTGTATTCTCTGCTGAAATAACGGACTTTCGCAGCATTAAATAAGCCGCGCCCTGCCGTCAAAGGCAAGAGTTTTACTTTTCCCGTAGCCTTAACAGCATTTGAATAATCTGTCAATGAGAAACGTACACTGCGGCAGAGGGACGGTTTCCGGCCGTCCCTCCCTCAATATTCATGTAAGGGACTGCAAAAAAATAATTTACCTCTTGCCAAACAGTATGGAATATGATATTATGCTTTCGGGCTGACATTTAGACGGCGCATGTGTTCGCGTTCGTTTGAAGCGTGAAGTGACGAAGAAATGTTGTTTGGAGATTAATAAGGCCGGAAAGGCAGTCGAGGCTCCATGGTCAAGCGGTTAAGACATCGCCCTTTCACGGCGGTAACACGGGTTCGATTCCCGTTGGAGTCAT
>JAMPFT010000036.1 GCA_023664305.1 bacterium
ACCTGTTCCTTGCCGGAAATGACAAAATTTTTCGTGATACTTGAAGTTGCCATAAAAAACACCTCCTTTGTTAGTCTGGCTCATCTTCAAAAATCCATACTTTCCTACCTACATTTTATTATCTTATTTCGGTTAATGCAACAAAACTTTTATGAATTTTTTATAACGCTGAAAATCAAAAGACCCTCTTCTCTCTCTTTCTCCTCTCCTCAGAGAAAAGAAGAAGAAAACCTCTTCTCTCTCTTCCTCTTCTCACTACATCCTCACCATCTAAAACACTTTCACCATCCTCACATAATACCGAAAGAAAAAGGAGAAGGAGAGGCAAAAACCCACTGTTTTCAAGGGTTTGAGAGGGTTTTGAGAGAAAAGAGAGGAAGAGGATGGATCTTTAAGAGGAAGGTGGGGCGGGAGAAAAAGGAAGAGGACCTTGAAGGTATGCTCTTCAAGATCCTCGTTTTGGTTCGTTTTTATTGAGTTTTGGTTAGTGCCTCACAAAAAAACATCTTCTGCAATGAGACAAATAATTTTCTGCATAATCAAAGGATGTGATCGCAGAACTCATTTTTCCTGAATGCAGATTTTAATTTTTCCTCTTCCTCCTCTCCCCCATTTCCACTCTCCTTTTCCCTCTTCCTCTCCCAGCCATCTTACCTCAGAAAAAAGCTGGGAAAACTCCAAAACCCACCGAAAACACTGAAAATACCGTCTTCCTCCCCACCCACTACAATCCCAGAAAGTCCTCCCAGAAAATTCGCGGCGGGAACCCGGATTTGCAGACGGATTCCCGCCTGTTATGATAGACGGTAAAAAAGGGGAAAAGTTCTTTGAACGCTTCTTTGCTGGTTTATGCTTTTTCAAAGCTTTATATCATCTTTTTCACCTGTTCATATGCCACTATCCAGTTATCATGTTTCTCTCCCATCTACAGGCTGGTTTTCTTACTTCTTATTAATGCAGCAGTGTCATTATTTTTTTATTACTTTTTAACATTTGTCCCACAATTTCTTTTTTAAAACATCAGATGTCTCTTCCCGTTTTGCTCACGCTATCAAATATCTTATACCTTTTAGTGATATGCCTCATAATATCTTATGTCATGGGATACAACATTTGAGCAGAAAGGAGGTAGACACATGTACGAATGGGTAGAATATGACGCTTTTTTTGCGGAGCGAATTGCTTCACTGCGCAGACAGAAAAATGTATCCGCTCGTGAAATGAGCCTTGCTATCGGCCAGAACGGCAGCTATATCAATCGAATTGAAAACAGACAGGCTCTCCCCTCCATGCAGGGATTTTTCTATATTTGCGAATACTTTGATATTTCTCCCGGAGAGTTCTTTAACTCCGGCACAGCGTTTCCCGTCTTACTAAATGACGCCGTAGCAGAGCTTCAAAAGCTGGACGCACCGCATCTGGAACTTATCATCGCGCTTGCCAGGGGAATGCAGATTCCAAATAAAAGCACAATGCCCCAGTAAAAGCAGACGAAAGCCGCCCCAGCGTTTACACGCCGGGGCGGGGTCTGTAATTCATGGCAAAAGAATTTTCGCAGTTTTTTGATTTGATGTCGTTTACTGTAAATTTTAGTTTACACTTTCGCTACAAACATCACAAGTACCATCTTCATCTTTATCAGTGTGGCCGGTTGCTGCCACTTCTGTACCTGCATTAGTTTTCGCTTCACATACAGAACACTTTTTTGCTCCCTCTACTCCTGCTTCTGTACAGGTTGCAGGCGTGTTCACTTCGTCATCGTCCACTTCGGTGTGGCCGGTTGCTGACACTTCCGTACCTGCATTAGTTTTCGCTTCACATACAGAACACTTTTTTGCTCCCGCTACTCCTGCTTCTGTACAAGTTGCAGGCGTGTTCACTTCGTCATCGTCCACTTCGGTGTGACCGGTTGCCGGCACTTCCGTGCCTGCCTTAGTTTTTGCTTCACATACAGAACACTTTTTTGCTCCCGTCCAGCCTGCTTCTGTACAGGTTGCAGGCGTGTTCACTTCGTCATCGTCCACTTCATTATGCGCCGCCTCGCCACTCTTTACATCATGGCCGCAGGTTGCTGCATGCCAGTGATTTGTCCCGTCGGACTCCCACTCTTCAGAGAAAGTATGCTTGCTTGCATCCGGTTGCACTTCCGTGCCTTCCTCCATAGCCTTACCGCAGACAGAGCACTTAGTTGCGTTTTCCCAACCTGCTTCTCCACAGGTTTCTTCTTTATTTTTGTCCGTATCAGGTACTTCATTATGCGCTGCCTCGCCACTCTTTACATCATGGTCGCAGGTTGCCGCATGCCAGTGGTTTTCCCCGTCGGTAGTCCATTCTGCGGAGAAAGTATGAACATGTTCCACTGTGCCGGAACCGCTTCCCGTATTGGAGCTGCTACCGCTATTGGAAGCGCTTCCTGCATTGGAGCTGCTTCCGCTATTGGAAGCGGCAGAATTACCGCCGGCCACTGTGACACCCGCCGTTCTTCCCTCCTTGATACCGAAGGTCAGATAATGCCTGATGATAGCTTCCACATCATCTCCAAACGCCGCCTTAATATCCGGATAAGCCTCCGCATAGGCAATAGGATCAAACAGAATGCCTTCCGTCCGATGCTCTTTGATACCGTAGGTCAGGTAATGCTCCACATAAGCATCCCAGTTATCTCCGAATGCCGCTTCCAAATCCGCATAAGCAGCACGGTACGCAGCCACATCCAGAACAGGACTCATAGTGCGTCCTTCCTTTATTCCATAGGTAAGATAATGTCGGTACAACGCCTTTTCATTATTACCGAATGCTGCCTTCAGATCCGCATACTTTTCCGCATAATATTTCGCGTCAAACACGTCTCTGAGTCCTGCCGCGGATACGGTTAATGTGCTGGCAAGCAAGGCACAGGTAACCGTAGATACCGCAATTACTTTTTTGAATTTCATTTTTCTTCCTCCTTCTTTAGGATATTAAATATCCTGTTTTTCTGTTTGTGAGATATTTAATATCTTTTATTTTGTAATTCTACTACATCGTATGTCCTATGTCAAGCAATTTATTGTGTTTGAACAGATTTTCAATTATCCGGCTATTATTGCAACAAAAAAACAGCTGACAGAATATCAACTTCTCCGTCAGCCGTCATTCTTAGAGCCTTTTGTACAACTTATAATCAATCCACACTCAGCGTTATCTCCGTCTCCGAACCGCTTAAAATCTCCTCCAGCTCCTCCGCGCTCAGGCCATCGACCTTGCCGAGCCTTGTATAGGCCCACGAATTGGAGCCGTAAAAGATAACGATCTGATTGCTGCTGTAAAGCATCACATCTCCGGCAGAAGTCGTGGTCTGCCTGTCGTCACTCGGAAGTGTCGCGCCAAGCCGGCCTACCTTTTCAAAGCCTCCGTAGTTCGATGCCGGTATCGTTTTCGCGCCGTCAGCCAAAAGCTCCCGCAGCGCGGCGGCAGACTCGTTCTCTTCCAGATTTACGATAAAGGAATTATCCCCGACGGTAATACGAATCTGATCATCTTCTAAAGCACTGTTATTTGCCGTCATTGCTCCATCCTCCGAAATTGTTGCGGCTGTCTGAGTTTCATCCGATTCCGTCCGAATGTCGGAAGGCTCCTCCTGCTCTGCAGCCGCTCCCACGTTTTCCCCTGAGTTCTCCCGAGCGGTATCCTGTGCGCTTCTTTCCGCGCATCCCGTCAACAGAAGAAGCACACATACCGCACAGGCAATTCTGCCCTTTTTCAAGTCGGTTCTCTTTGCAACAGCTTTCCAAAATCCTTCAATACCAGTCATGCTTCTCATTCCTCTCCAACGCCGCTATCCGGTCCATTTCTTCATCCGTCAGTTCAAAGTCAAAGATGTCGATATTCTCCGCAATATGATCGGGATTGGAAGAACCGGGAATTGCAATCACGTCCCGCTGGATATTCCATCTGAGGATTACCTGCGCTACGGACTTGCCATGGCTGTCCGCGATCTCCTGCAGGACCGGATCCGACAGAAGCTCCTTCTGGTAACCTCTGCCGCCAAGCGGATACCAGCCTTCCACGACGATATCCTTTCCCTGAATAAAAGGGACGACCTCCTGCTCCTGATAATACGGATGAATTTCATTCTGTACCAGCGCGGGTGCCATATCTACCTGCGGCAGGAAATCGGTAAGTTCTTCAACATACCAGTTGGAAAGGCCTGCCGATCTGATTTTTCCCTCTTCGATATATTTCTCAATAGCCTGATAAGCTTCCACATCCCCGTCTCCCGGATGGTGAAGGAGCATGAGGTCAATGTATCCGAGATCAAGCTTTTCGAGAGCCTCTTCGATAGCGGCTTCCGGATCGCTGTATTGATTGGGATATAACTTCGTTGTCACGAACATTTCCTCACGGGTGATAAGACCGTCCTCAACCGCCTTGCGGACTGCCTCCCCAACCTCTGTCTCATTACGGTACATATAGGCGGTATCCACAAGCCGATAACCGTTTTGAATCGCCGTATAGACCGACTCTACGCAGGTTTCACCGGTCAGAGAATAGGTGCCAAGTCCCAGAACCGGCATCTCGTATCCGCTGTTTAACGTCACTGTCGGCGCAGTCTCCGGAGTATCTTTCACATTATCCGTCATCTCAGGCTCCTCCATCCTGCTTTCTGTCTCTCTTTTTCCTGTTACATCCGCCGTCTTTTCGGAATCCTCCCGCCGGGCGTCGTTTTCACCCATAGAATCCGAAGCTTCTTCCGCACTCCGTGCGGTATCCGGCTTTTCTTCCTGCCCGCTGCATGCGCCGGGGGCGCTACAGCCGACAACCGCCAAAAGCAGCATCAGTATAAGCATCCCTGCGGTTAATCTCTTTGCCATTTTTTTGCCCCGTCCCTCCGTCAGTTTCTCCCGGCGGGCTTCTCTGCGATCGCCCTGCAGAGCCTTACGCCAGATATCGGTTAAAGAAGCTTTCCAGCTTATCCCACGGGATACGGTCCTTTCCTCCGCCGTCATACAGATCGGTATGCACGGTATCGGGGAGGATCAACAGCTCCTTGTTGTCCGCGAAGGGATTATCCTTTACCGTCGCCGCAAAGGCATCCCGGCTGAAATAACAGGAGTGAGCCTTCTCCCCATGCATGATCAGGACGGCGCTGCGGATCTCATTGGCGTAGCACAGAATCGGCTGGTTGAGGAAGGACATACAGCCGATCTTGTTCCAGCCGCCGTTGGAATTGAGAGAACGCGCGTGGTAGCCGCGGGAAGTCTTGTAATAATCATAATAGTCCCTGACAAAGAAGGGCGCGTCCTCCGGAACAGGATCCGCCACACCCCCGCCCGGTTCGTAACTGCCGTTTTTATAATCCGCAAGACGCTGTGCGTTCATCGCCTTACGCTTCTCATAGCGTGCCTCACCGGTATTCTCGGCGTCAAAATAGCCCTGCGCGTTTACCCGGCTCATATCGTACATAGTGGAGGCAACGGTCGCCCTGACACGGGTATCCAGCGCGGCGGTATTCAGCGCCATGCCGCCCCAGCCGCAGATGCCGATGATGCCGATTCTATCCGGGTCAACATCCTCCTGCACGGACAAAAAGTCCACCGCCGCCTGAAAATCCTCGGTATTGATATCGGGAGAGGCCATATAGCGGGGTGTTCCGCCGCTCTCTCCGGTAAAGGACGGATCGAAGGCAACCGTCAGGAACCCCCGCTCCGCCATAGTCTGGGCATAGAGGCCGGACGCCTGCTCCTTTACCGCACCGAAGGGGCCGCAGACTGCGATGGCCGCCAATTTCCCGGCCGCGCCCGCAGGCCGGTACAGATCCGCCGCCAGTGTGATGCCGTATCGGTTGTGAAAGGTCACCTTTCGGTGCTCTACTTTGTCGCTCTTCGGGAAAACCTTATCCCATTCTCCGGTCAGCTTCAGCTTTTCTTCCATGATAAATCCTCCTTCATACTCGCTTTTCCTCATCGTAACGCATCCGCCCTGAAATAGCAAATATTTCGTTTCTATATCATGTTATTCTTGTCATAAATAACACATCCTGCTATACTATTATCAGTAAATCTTTCTGAAAGATTGCAAAAAACGGAGAGTAAAATGGAAATTCGAGTACTACGTTATTTTTTGGAAACTGCAAGGGAAGGAAGCGTGACCCGCGCGGCCAGACGGCTCCATATTTCTCAGCCCACCCTTTCCAAACAGCTCAAGGATCTGGAGGCGGAGCTGGGAAAGAAGCTCTTTGTCCGCAGCAGCTTCAGCGTCCGCCTGACGGATGAAGGGATGCTCCTCCGCAAGCGGGCGGAGGACATTCTGGAGATGGTAGACCGGACAACAGAGGAATTTAAGGCGCTGGGGGAGATCACCGGCGGGGATGTTCCTATCGGCTGTGCGGAGTCCGAAAACATCCGCTATCTGGCCCAATGCGTGAAGGCGGTACAGGAACAGGTCCCGGATATCCGAATCCATCTGTACAGCGGCGATACCAACGATCTGGCGGAACGGCTGGATCGGGGGCTGCTGGATTTCGCGGTGATTGCCGAGGCAGTGGATCTGTCTAAGTACAATTATCTGGAGCTTCCGGGAGCGGATACCTGGGGCGTAGTCATGCGAAAGGACGCGCCGCTGGCGCAAAAGGAAGCCGTCCGGATCGACGATCTTTTGGAGCTTCCGCTGATCGTCTCCCGCCAGGGACTGCGGGAGGACATTCCCAAGCTGTTCGGCGAGACTCTGGACCGGCTGCACATTACGGCAACCCTCAATCTGACCTACAACGGCAGTATTTTAGCGCGGGAAGGACTGGGGTATGTCCTGACCTTCGACAAGCTGACAGACACCGGCGAGCAGAGCGAGCTTTGCTTCCGCCCGTTGACGCCCGCGCTGACGACGAAGCTGTATGTCATCTGGAAAAAGTACCAGGTATTCAGCCCTGCTGCCGAGCTGCTGTTAAACGAGCTGAAAGCACGTTATCGGCTTGTATACGAGGGATGAGGTATCATAGTTCCGCTATACTGGAATGGAGAGGATAGGAGAAAACAGATGAATGATAATCATTTGCAGCAAATATTTGCCCGCTACATAGACCGTTTCGAGGAAATAAACAATTCGGAACATCAGGAATATTTCAAATGGCAGATCGTCAAACGTTTCCGCAGGGAAATGGACGAAGCGCTGTCCGCACCTGAAGATGAGTTTTTCACAAGGCTGCGTGAAATCAGAAAGCTCTCTAAAAATCTGATTGACAACTACACGCAGCCGTTTGGCGGCCTGGTAAAATATGCGGAAAAAGAACCGTCTGCCGTGCGTGAAATGTTCAGGGAGCTGTATGCGGACGACGGCGGAGACCTGGCCGTCCGTCAACAAAAAATCCTTACTTTTCTGCGCCGGAGTCACGCACTCCGGGATAAAAATAATCCTGACAGCTATCTTTATAAAGATGATATGCATTCTGTGACCGGATATCTGTTTTTATACGATCCGGACCATAATTACATTTTCAAAGCGACGCACGCCCAGATATTCGCCGACTGTATTGAGTTCGACGATGACTGGGGTTCGGGGGAATCCGTGAAGCTGGACGTCTATTACCGGATGTGCGACCGGCTTGTCGAAGAGATAATGAAAAGTAAGGCATTGCTGTCTACAGATGCCGGCAGATTCTCCAACGGTTGGGGCGTCGATCCCGATACCCTTTATCCCGACCCGGAGAAGCACGTTCTGGCCTTCGATTTGATCTATTGCTGTTCCACATACGGACTCTTTGACCATATTTCATTTGTCAGACCGAAGACCAGAGAAAGGCAGCTTATACAGGAACGCAGGGAAAAAGCAAAGAAACTCTCTGACAGTCTAAAACAGGCAAGAAATCGGCTGAAAGCATTTGAGGATGCCGCAGAATATATCAATTCCGTATTTTGTCCCGGGGCAGCATTGCGGCATAAAAGCTATGGCACAGGAACCATAACGGAGAACACCGGAAGAACCGTTACCGTACAATTCGCGGAAACCGGCGAAAAACGGCTGGGAACATTTATTTCTGCGGCGAACGGAATTATTCAATCTGATGCGCCTGAATATGACGCCCGCATTGCGGAATATAAGGATTGCCTGAAATCAGAGATTTCCCTGCAAACCGCGGTAAGCCGTGCGGAGAAAGAACTGGCTCCTTATACGGAGTATCTCGAATAGGTTAAGGCATTCATCTCCTTCAAACTCAGTCTGTCGATATAACGGGGGCCGAAATCCTCTTCCTCCGCAAGATTTAAGCACTCCGTTCCCTCCGCCAGTCTTTTCAGCCGCTCCGTAAGCCTCCTTTTTCCCGCCGGGCCGCAGAGCAGTTCTCTGCCTGCCGCCAGCGCGCCGGACAGGGCGGTATTTCCTCCCGCGACCGTCCTTTTCACCCATTCCGCAGGCAGCAGTCCGATCAGGGCAGCGTCCTCCGGATTGAGATAATAGCCGAAGCCTCCGGCCAGTATCACCCGATCTACCTGATCCGGCGAAGCCTTGTATCTCTTTAGGAGAGTCTCGATGCCCGCCGCCACGGCCGCCTTTGCAAGCTGCACCCCCCGCACCGTTTCCCGGGTCACAAGGACATTTCCCGCCCGCACTCCTTTCTCAAAAAAGGGCTCTGCCAGAAGGCCGGTTTCGTCCAGCAGTCCTTCCCGGCGCAGCGCCGCAAGCAGGCTCACCATATCCGCGCCCCAGACGCCTCTGGATGCGCCGCCCTCAAAGGCCGGGCCTGCTGCCGTCGCGCAGGCAATGCGTCGGCGGCTGTTTCCCAGAACAATTTCCCCGTTGGTTCCAAGGTCAACAAGCAGCGTCAGCTCTTCACTCTCATCCATCCCGCAGGCAAGCATTCCCGCCAGGATATCTCCTCCCACAAAGGCCGACAGCCCCGGCATCAGAAAGCAGGGGACATCTCCTACGGAGGTTTCCTCCTCCCAGAGAAAGGAAGCGCGAAAAGGGGCACATCCCAGCTCGGATGTGTCCCGTCCCATCAACAGATAATTCATGGTTGTATTTGCCGCCGCGGCCAGGAAAAGGTTCTCGCCCTCTCTAAGCCGACCCCGGAATCTCTCAAGACCCTGTTCCAGCACTCCGCGGATCTTTTGCCGCATCTCGTCCGCCTTGCGCCGATCTTCCGCCGCCCGGATCCTGGAAATCACATCCTCGCCATACTCCCACTGAGGATTGAGCGCCACGAACCGATCCGCCACAGCGCCGTCGGTTCCGTATAGCAGCATCGCCACCGTCGTAGTTCCGATATCCGCCGTCACAAGGCGGCGGGAGACGTTTTTTGCCTTCCCGGCTCCGTTTCCGGACACCGGTTCAGCCTCCGTCTTCCTGTCTCCGCTTCCGGACACCGGAACAGTCTCCGTCTTCCCGGCATCGTTTCCGGACACCGGTGCAGCCTCCGTCTTCCTGACTTCGGCATCGGTTGCCCGGACAGCCTCCGTCTTCCCGGCTCCGTCATCAGACGCCAGACCTTCCTGCGGAAACCGCCTTTCCCGCCCGAAGCCCTCCTCCGTCAGCACATGCATCCCTTCCGCCCTGTTTTCAGGCGTCACCCCGGGACAAAGCCCGCAGCCGGTGCAGATCCTGCAGCGCAGCCCTTTCTTTCCCTTATACAAACCGGTTTTTCTCCTCGTCGTATCGGTAGTCTATTTCCGCCAGCGTCTTCTCGATTTCCGCCCGGTCTGCATCCAGGTCGTCGCAAAGTGCCTCCAGACTTCCGTAGTAATCTCTCAGTTTCAGGTTGACAAAGCTTAAAAGCATCGCCGGATCCTTCGGTATCATCATCGTCTCCTGTTCTCCGCCGGGCAGATATCCCGCCCGGCCTTGTTCGCGGGCGTCAGTCTCACTCACTTCTCACCGCGTAAAGCCTGCTTCAGGCGCAGGACAGCTCCGCACATGAGCCGTCAGCGCGCCGTCCGCTGCGTCGATCACCACAGTGCTGCCGCCGTCCGTTTTGTCCTCCAGAATGAGCTTCGCCGTCATGGTCTCCACATGCTTCTGGATATATCTCTTCAACGGCCGCGCGCCGTACACGGGGTCATAAGCCTCCTCCACAATGAATCTCTCGGCCGCCTCCGTCAGCTCCAGTCTCAGGTCCCTGTCCTCCAGACGTCTGTTGAGATCGTCAATAATCAGCTTCACAATTCCGCCGATGTTTTCTCTGGTCAGCGGCTTAAAGAGAACCGTTTCGTCAAGCCGGTTCAAAAACTCCGGCCTGAAGTGTGTGCGAAGCTCGCCCATCACGGCCTCCTCAGCCTCCGGGTCAATCTGTCCGTCCGGCTGTATCCCGTCCAGCAGATATCCAGCCCCGATGTTGGAGGTCATGATCAGGATCGTGTTCTTAAAGTCCACCGTCCTGCCCTGGGAATCCGTCACCCGCCCGTCGTCCAGCACCTGCAGCAGCACGTTGAACACATCCGGGTGGGCCTTTTCGATCTCGTCAAACAGCACGACACTGTAAGGCTTCCTTCTGACCGCTTCGGTCAGCTGTCCGCCCTCCTCGTAGCCCACATATCCGGGAGGCGCTCCGATCAGTCTGGATACCGAAAACTTCTCCATATATTCGCTCATATCGATCCGGATCATGTTGGTCTCATCGTCAAAGAGCGCCGCCGCCAGGGATTTTGCCAGCTCCGTCTTCCCCACGCCGGTAGGCCCCAGAAACAGGAAGGAACCGATCGGCTTGGAGGGATCCTTGATCCCCGCCTTGGAACGGATGATCGCCTCCGTGACCTTTGTGACGCCCTCGTCCTGTCCCACCACTCTTTTGTGCAGCTCCTCATCCAGATGCAGGGTCTTGTTCCGCTCTCCCTCCGTCAGCTTTGCCACGGGAATCCCCGTCCAGCGGGAGACGATCCGGGCAATCTCCTCGTCCGAAACCCTCTCATGCACCAGGGAAAGCTCGTCTACCCCGCTCTGTTCCTCCTGCTCCAGCTGTTTCTTTAAATTGGGCAGCTTCCCGTAGCTGAGCTCCGCCGCTTTCTCCAGATTACCGTCCCGCTGTGCGATCTGGATTTCGCTGTTCACCGCGTCAATCTCCTCGCGGAGCCTGGAAAGCCTTTCCACGGAAGCCTTTTCATTGTCCCACTGGGCTTTGCGTCCGGCAAAGTCCTCCTTTAATTCCGCCAGCTCCTTCTGCAGATCCTCCAGGCGTTCCCTGCTGAGTCTGTCGTCCTCCTTTTTCAGCGCCGCTTCCTCGATCTCCATCTGCATGATCTTCCTCTGCAGCTCGTCCAGCTCGCTGGGCATGGAGTCCAGTTCCGTCTTAATCAGCGCGCAGGCCTCGTCCACCAGGTCGATGGCCTTATCGGGCAGGAACCGGTCCGAGATATACCGGTTCGACAGCACCGCCGCGCTGACCAGCGCGTTATCCATGATCTTCACGCCATGGTATACTTCGTACCGCTCCTTTAAGCCGCGCAGGATGGAAACGGTATCCTCCACCGTAGGCTCATCCACCAGCACCGGCTGGAAACGCCGCTCCAGCGCCGCGTCCTTCTCGATATACTGCCTGTATTCGTCCAGCGTGGTGGCGCCGATACAGTGCAGCTCTCCCCTCGCCAGCATGGGCTTTAGCATATTTCCGGCGTCCAGCGCGCCGTCGGTTTTCCCCGCTCCTACAATCGTGTGCAGCTCGTCAATAAAAAGGATGATCTGGCCGTCGCTGTTTTTCACGTCCTCCAGCACTGCCTTCAGGCGCTCCTCAAATTCGCCCCTGTACTTTGCGCCCGCCACCAGCGCTCCCATATCCAGGGCAAAAATCTTTTTATCCTTCAAGCCCTGCGGCACGTCGCCCCGGACGATCCTCTGCGCCAGTCCCTCGACCACCGCCGTCTTGCCCACTCCCGGCTCGCCGATGAGCACAGGATTGTTCTTGGTTTTCCGGGAGAGAATACGGATGATATTGCGGATTTCGCTGTCCCGGCCGATCACCGGATCCAGCTTCTGGTTCCTGGCCTTTTCCACAAGCTCCTGCCCGTACTTTTCCAGCGTGTCATAGGTGGCCTCCGGATTGTCGCTCGTGACCCTCTGATTGCCCCGGACGGTGGAAAGCGCCTGCAGAAAACGCTCCTTCGTGATCCCGTACTCCTTCCAGATCTGAGCGATCTCTCGATTGGGGTTTTTCAGCATGGCCAAAAACAGGTGCTCCACGGACACATATTCGTCCCCCAGCTGCTTCGCCTCGTCCTCCGCTCCGATCAGCGCCTGATTCAGCCGCTCCCCGATGTAAACCTTTCCGCCCTGCACCTTAGTACGCTTCGCCAACGCCTGCTCCACGCGGTTTACAAAATGCTCCTTCTGGATCTCCATCTTTTCTATCAGCTTCAGGATCAGACTGTCCTCCAGTGTCAGCAGACTGTACAACAGATGCTCCTGTTCGATCTCCTGGTTGCCGTATTCATAGGCAAGCCTCTCGCAGCCTTCCACGGCCTGCACGGATTTCCGGGTAAATTTCTGAATGTTCATGCTCTTTACCTCCTACTCCCTTTATTGTCTCCTTGTTCTATAAACAATATAACACTATCAAGACAAAAATCAAGCGGAAAAGTATAAAGTTTTTATAAAATACATCCTGCCGGACAGGATCTATCGCTGGGATAAAATCTCCGAGATTTTCTCGATCATCTCGTCTTCCTTTAACCGGAACTTGATTTCCACCCGCCTGGAGGCCGCCATATCTACCTCGTCCGTGAGATTTCCTTCCGCGTCCTTCACATAAACGGGGCTGCTGCTGGATTTGCTGTTTACGGTGAGAAGCTGCTGAAGCTGTTCCACCCGTGTCTTGCTCAGACCGTTCTTCTCATCCAGACAAAATTCCGCCACCGCGTTGGCGCGGTTGTAGGCCAGTTCCATATTGGTCTTATAGGTGCCGTGGGTGTCCGTGTGGCCCTCGATAATGATCTCCGCGATATAACCTCTGAAGCGGTCCTGCAAAAGCACCTCCAGATACTTCGGGATAGCGTCCCGCAGCGTCTCCTTGCTCTCCTGCGTCAGGGTGGCGCTGTTAAAACGGAACAACACATCCGAGGAAAAGGTGATGGAGCCTGTCTGGGCGTCCACCTTCATGCTGGAATTGTCAAAGGTATCCTGCAGGGCCCCGATGATATCCGTCCGAACTCCTACGATGTCCTGAAGCTCGTTCTTCGTGGTGGTAAGCTCCTGCCGCGCGTTTTCAATCTCAAGATAAGCCTTGTTCAATTCATCCTGTGTCAGCGCCGCCTGAGCATAAGCCACCTGCAGCTCCGCCAGGGATGCCGCCAGCTCCTCGTTGGACTTTTCAATCTCAATTTTGGAATTTTCCAGATCCGCTATGGCGGAATTTAGCTGCGCCTCAGCCGCGCTCAGCTCCAGTCTGGTGTTTTCCAGGTCTGTGGTCTTTTGCTTGTAAATTGCCAGGGTGATCGCTATGATCAGCACAAAAATCAACAGCAGCGCCGCCATCATATCCGAATAGGACTGCCAATAGCTGTGCTCTCCAAAGGCTTCCCTGTTTCTTCTACTGTTCTTCATACAGGTTCCTCATCTGTTCAAACGCGTAAAGCTGGTTACTGATCTCGTCGCTCATCTCACCGCAGGCCTTTGCCAGCTGCTCCTTCTGCGCCTTCAGCTCTCCCGCAAACTTCTCCTGACGGTTCATCACCTCCGCCAGGGCAGCCTGCACATTGCGGTTGACCTCCACGAGAGTCTTCACCGCGTCGATCAGCCCGGCGGCATTCTCCGCGCTGGCCGTCTGCGCCTCACCGGCGGAGCGGAGCACATTCCCCAGCTTCTTAAAGTCCGCCCCCATAACGTCCTGCAGCCTGTCGCAGAACCGATCCGTGATGCGCTCCACTCCCGCCAGCTGATCCGCGGCGTTCCCACGCATCAGCTCCAGCATCTGCTTTAAGGCGTTTGACATTCCCGCCTGATAGACCACCATAGCGGCAGAGTTTTCATCCTCCTTCACCGCGGCGGGCTGCGTCGTCTGGCGGAAGGTATTCAGGAAAAACTCCAGCTTCTCATAAGCGTCGGACATGATGCTGCGATAGACAAAGTTGAAAATTAGGGAGAAAAGGATTCCGTACACCGAGGTGTGGAAGGCTACCTTCATACCTGACAGCAGCGGGCCCACATTGTCGGAAATCGTATAAATATCGTCCCCGTTAAAGGAACCGAGACCCATGGAAAGCCCCAGAAAGGTGCCCAGAATCCCCAGCCCCGTCAACGTTCCGGACATTCCGGAGTTAAAGAAATTCATGCCCACCCTGTCTAAAAGATT
Organism: bacterium; assembly: GCA_023664305.1. Classification (GTDB taxonomy): domain Bacteria; phylum Bacillota; class Clostridia; order Lachnospirales; family Lachnospiraceae; genus Acetatifactor. The sequence continues at coordinate 14,249 of JAMPFT010000036.1, forward strand.
TTCATTGATATATTCCTCCAGCTCGCAGGGATTCACCACACCCCGCCTGGTATTCTGGCTCTTGATCCGCATCCGGTATTTGCCGAAGGCCGAACAAAGCTCCTCGCTCTCGAAGACGTCCTTTCTGTCCTGATATTTCGGCCAGAGATTTTTTCCGCCCCCGTCCTTATATTCCTCCTGCATCTGAAGTGCCGCCTCCGTCAGCTCCTCCGTCACCCGGTTCAGCCTGCCGAAGCTTAAGAAGGAAATAAAAAACAGAATGCCGATCACCGCCAGAAAGCCGATATTGATGGCAAGATTCACCACCGAGGCCGTGTCGTTCGTGAACACGCCGTTTACATACAAAACGACGGCTACCGTCACGGCGTACAGCAGAAACAGTACATAATACAGTTTATTCTTCATCTGTGCTCCCATCCCGTGCCGGCAGCCTTTTTTGTTCTGCGGCCTCGCCCCATTTCGGCGGCACGTTTTGTCTTTGTCGAATCCGTTGCGAAAACTGTCCGAAAACAGTTCCCTGTCTTCTTAAACGTACCACATTTTGTCGGACATCTCAACAATTCTGAAGAAATCTTAATGAAAAGAACAGGCGAAGGAAACCGGCCTGCGCCTGTCTCCTCCGCCTGCTGTCCGCATTCTCTCACGCGATTGCCTTTACCTCGTAGCCCGCCTCGGTCACCGCGGCTGTCAGCGCTTCGTCGGAAACCTCCGCCTCCAGCTCCACCGTTGCGGTCTTTTCCTCCAGGCTCATGGCAACGGCCTTCACGCCCTCCAAAGCCTCCAGAGCCTTCTGCACTCTGCCGGTGCAGTGCCCGCACATCATTCCTTCGATTGTCATTACCTTTGTCATGTTGTTTTCCTCTCTTTCCCCTTTGTCAACTTCAACCTTTGAAGCCGTTTTTCCCAAATCCCCGGATTTCTCCTCCGGCACGACAGACGACCCTTCAAAGCGCCCTGCCATTCCTTCCGGTCCGGCAGTCTTCTCTGCCGGAACCCTTTTTGCAAATCCGCTCTTAAATCCCTTCAGCCGCAGGGCGTTGGTCACCACGAAGATACTGCTCAGACTCATGGCCGCCGCGCCGAACATCGGACTTAAGCGGATTCTGAAGGCAGGATACCATACCCCCGCCGCCAGCGGAATCCCGACGGCATTGTAAAAGAACGCCCAGAACAGATTCTGCTTGATATTGCGGATCACGGCCCGGCTCAGCTTCACCGCCGTCACGGCGTCCCGCAGATCGCTCTTCATCAGCACGATATCCGCGCTCTCCATCGCCACGTCCGTACCCGCTCCGATGGCCATCCCCACATCCGCCGCCGCAAGGGCAGGCGCGTCATTGATCCCGTCTCCGATCATGGCCGTCTTCCTTCCGGCGGCCTTTAAGGCGCTGATCTTCTGCTCCTTCTCCTGGGGAAGGACCTCCGCCACGACCTCGTCAATCCCCAACTGGCTCCGCACCGCCTCCGCGGTTCTTCGGTTATCCCCGGTCAGCATCACCACATGAATCCCCATCTCCCGAAACTTCTGTACCGCCTCGTAAGAGCTGCCCTTAATCTCATCCTCCACATCGATACTTCCCAGAAGCCGCCCCTCTTCCGCGACCAGAAGAGGCGTTCTGCCCTCTTCCGCGCTCCGGTTCAGCGCCTTCCGTACCATGGGATCCGGCAAAATTCCATTCTCTTCCAGATAGGCCAGATTGCCCACAAGATACCTCGTTCCTGCCTTTGCGCCGCTGTCCTTTCGGTTCAAAAACTCCGCACGGGCAGTGCCGTCCGCCCCTTTTCCCGCCAAAAACACCGCGGTAGGGCCGTCCTGTCCCGTCACCTCGGAGGCGATTGCCGACAGCTTCTTTTTGTCCGCCCGATCCAGGGCCTTTTCCCATTCTTTCATCACCTCAGGCGGGGCGTCTATCAGGGCGCGGGGCGGAATATCCTCCTCCAAAACGCCCTCCACGCCTCTGCCGAACACGGCCTTGAAGTCCCGCACCTGCGGAATCTTTAGCTTTTCCCGTTCCGCATACTCCACCACGGCCTCCGCCAGCGGATGCTCGCTCTTCTTCTCCAACGCCGCCGCCAGCCGCACCAGTGTCTCGGTGGAGAGATCCTGCACATAACACCCAACGCCCATGACACGCAGTCTGCCGGAGGTCAATGTACCGGTCTTATCCACCACGACCGTGTCAACCTCCTTCGCCTGCTGCAGCGCTTCCCCGGATTTGATCAGAATACCGTGGTTCGCCCCGACGCCGGTGCCCACCATGATCGCCACCGGCGTGGCAAGCCCCAGGGCGCAGGGACAGGAAATGACCAGTACGGCGATGGCCGAGGAAATGGCAAATTCCGCCCCCGCTCCCGCGATCAGCCAGACAATAAGCGTCACAAGGGCGATCCCCATGACTACCGGCACAAACACCCCAGCCACCTTATCGGCCAGCTGGGCGATGGGAGCCTTGCTGGCGCCGGCCTCCTCCACCAGCCGGATAATCTGCGACAGCGTGGTATCCTCCCCCACCCTGTCGGCGCGGCACTTCAAAAAACCCGCCTTGTTCACCGTGGCGGAGACCACACTGTCCCCGGCCTGCTTCTCCACGGGAATACTCTCTCCCGTGATCGCCGCCTCGTCGATGCTGGAGGTTCCCTCCAGTACCGTCCCGTCCACCGGCACCTGGCTGCCGGGCTTTAACAGAAAGATATCCCCTCTTTGCAGCGCCTCCGTGGGAATCTCTCTCTCTTTCCCTTCCTCATCCACCACGACGGCCGTCTTGGGCGACAAATCCATCAGCTTTGTGATCGCCTCGCTTGTCCTGCCCTTGGAACGGCTTTCCAGATACTTTCCCACCGTAATCAGCGTCAGAATCGTCCCGGCAGACTCGAAATAAAGGTCGTGGGCATACTGCTCCACCACGGCCGCCTGTCCGTGGCCCAGTCCGTAGCTGATCCGATACATGGCAAAAAGGCCGTACCCGATAGCCGCGGAAGCACCCACCGCAATCAGACTGTCCATATTGGGCGAAAGATGCCCCAGCGTCTTAAAGCCAACCGCGAAAAATTTGCGGTTCATATACAGAATCGGCAAAAGCAGGATAAACTGAGTCATGGCAAAGGTCATGGCGTTCTCGTTTCCCTGCAGGAGGCGCTGTACAAATCCGGGAACCGGCAGGCCGAACCACTGATGATACATATGGAACATAGCCACATACATCAGAGGGATCAGAAAGCCGACGGAAATCCCCAGCCGCCATTTCATGGCCCGGTTTTCCTCCCTGTTCTTCTTCTGCAGACTGTCCCTGCCCGCAGAGCCCGCCTGCTGCCGTCCGTACCAATCCCGACCTGCAGAACCGCCCTGTCCTGCAGTACCGTTTTCTCTCCCCTGTCCTTGCGCATTTTCCGCATCGGCTGCTCCTGCACCGTTTGCGCCGACAGCCCTGCCCCCGGTCTCTCCCGGTTCCGCTTCTCTGCGTGTGCTGCCCGGGATCAGCGCAGCGCCGTAACCGGCCTTCTCCACTGCCCTCTCAATATCCTCTCTGCCCAGCTTTTCCCCGTCATACCGGATCTCCATGGTTTCCGTCAGCAGATTTACCGACGCCTTTTCCACACCCTCCAGCTTGTTTACTGCCTTCTCCACATGGGAAGAGCACGCCGAACAGGTCATGCCTGAAATATGATATCTCTCCTTCACCCTATACCTCCCGCCCGCTGCGGTGCAGGCTTAATTTTTCAAATCTGTACTATTTCAGCTTTTTGATCAGCTCTACCGCCTCCTCCACCACGGCGGTATTGCCCTTGCGGATCTCCTCCACCACACAGGTCTCCATGTGCTCCTGCAGCACCAGATGCCCGAACGCCTGAAGCGCGCTTTCCACCGCCGCCACCTGCGTCAGGATATCCCCGCAGTAACGGTTTTCATCCAGCATCTTTCCGATCCCGTTTAGCTGCCCCGTCATCCGGCTGAGACGGTTTTTTAACTGCCGCAGTTCCTTTTCGCTTCTGGGCGTCGCCTTTGTGTGACAGCAGCATTCCGCTCCCGCCTCCGCCGGCATCTCTCTTTTCTCTCTGATATCTCCGCTCGTCATCCTTCTATCCTTTCTGCAGACCGAAGGTCTTCCTGCTGCCCCAAAATACCCCCGCGGGGTATTTCTCTTTTTTAGAGAATATACCCTGTGGGGGTATTTGTCAAGTGATTTTTGCAAAAAACATTATCATGCTCTGGCGGATGCCGTACCCGGCAGCTGCCTTGCGGTAGGTTTCACTGTTTTCCTTTTTTCATTTACAAACGGCATCCTTTGTGATATAGTGTCCTCATCAAGATATAATCTTTCATAACTTAAGCACAGCA
>JAMPFT010000037.1 GCA_023664305.1 bacterium
ATCATGAACCTGGGCAATATCTTTAACAATTTTATCAACAATATCGCGTATCTGGAGCGTATTTTTGAGACGCTGGACGAACCGGTGACGGTGGACGACGCCCCGGATGCGGCGGAAATGCCGGAGATTAAGGGCGAGGTAACCTTTGAGCATGTGACCTTCGGATACGAGGCGGACAAAAAGGTTTTGAGGGATCTCTCCTTTACGGTAAAGCCCGGCGAGAGCGTGGCGCTGGTCGGGCCGACCGGCGCGGGAAAAAGTACGATTGTCAATTTGATTTCCCGGTTTTATAATGTAAACGGCGGCCGCGTCCTCATCGACGGACAGGATATTGCAAAGGTGACGCTGCATTCTCTTCGCTCCCAGATGGGGATTATGCTGCAGGACAGCTTTATCTTCTCCGGAACCATCGAGGACAATATCCGCTACGGCAAGCTGGACGCCACGGAAGAAGAGATCGTCGAAGCGAGCAAAACGGTGTGCGCGGACGAGTTTATCCGGCGGTTTACCGACGGTTATCAGACGGAGGTCAAGGAGCGGGGCTCCCTGCTATCCCAGGGCCAGAAGCAGCTGATTTCCTTTGCCAGGACGCTGCTTTCGGATCCGGCGATCCTGGTGCTGGACGAGGCGACCTCCAGTATCGACGTGCAGACGGAGCGGGCCCTGCAGCAGGGACTGAACGCCATGCTGCAGGGGCGGACCTCCTTCATCATCGCCCACAGGCTTTCCACAATCAAGAGCTGTGACAAGATCATGTACATAGACGAGGGCGGTATTTTAGAGTGCGGCACCCATGCGGAACTGATGGCGAAGAAGGGGTATTATTATCGTCTGTATACGGCGCAGATGGAGGATATCGCATAGGAGGAGAGTCATCGTGAAATTCACCCCGAAGACACTGGACTATGAATTAAGCCCGTACACGGGCCTGACAAGAGAAAGCTGGCTGGAGGCGGGAATCTATCTGCTGGAAGGGATCTTTCGCAATATTGACGGTTTCGGGAAGCCTGTGATTATGCCAAGACAGGAGACGGAGATCACTTATCCGCATTTAAAGGATCCGGAGGAGAGGCAGAAAACCCAGCGGCTGGCGGAGGTGTTTGAGGGGCTGACGCGGACGTTTTTTATCGCGGCGCCCATGATACAGAATATTCCCGACCTGGAGGTCTGCGGCTACCCGTTGGCGGAATACTATAAGAATCAGGTGCTCCGGACCTGTACCAGAGGGGATGAACTCTATGTGGGAAATTACGGGGACCAGCAGGAGATCACGGGGAACAGAGATCCCTTTGCCGCGTTCCAGCAGACGGTGGAAACCAGCGCGCTGGTAATCTGTCTCTGGATCAGCAGGGAGCAGATCTGGGATACCTACACGAAGGAGGAGAAGGACAGGATCGCCGCCTTCCTGGATTCCTACGCCCATCAGAATACGGTTCCCCAGAACTGGCGGCTGTTCAATATGCTGGATATGGCTTTCCTTCATATGGAGGGCTATCCGATTCAGAAGGATATCATGCGGGATCATGCTCAGGCAATCCTGAACTATTATGCCGGGGACGGGTGGTATCGGGACGGTCATTCCTTTGACTACTATTCCTGCTGGGCCTTTAACGTCTATGCGCCGATCTGGAACCTTTGGTACGGCTACGAGAACGAACCCCGGATTGCGGAGCGGTTTGAGGAGCAGTCCAACCGGCTGATGGAGACCTACGGGGATTTCTTTGACCGGGACGGCTGGACAAATATGTGGGGCAGAAGCAATATCTACCGGAACGCGGCGACCAGCGCCTTTGACGGGAATCTGATGCTGCCGGGCGGGAAGGCGGATCCGGGGCGGGCGAGGCGGATTTGCTCCGGCTCGCTGATGCAGTTCCTGGGCAGAGAGGACTTCTTATGCCGGGGCGTTCCGACACTGGGCTTTTACGGACAGTTTTCGCCGCTGGTACAGGGGTATTCCTGCGCGGAGTCTCCTTTTTGGATGGGAAAGGCTTTCCTCTGTCTGCACCTTCCGGCGGATCATCCTTTCTGGACGGCGAAGGAAAATAACGGCGGCTGGGAGAGCCTGAAAAAGAATGAGGTCAGGGTGACGACACTGGACGGCCCTGCGCTCTGCTTCTCCAACCATGAGGCCAACGGGGAGACGATTCTGCGCACGGGAAAGGTGGTCAAAAATGTGGACGACCGGCATGGCATGTGGAATTATTCCAGGCTGTGCTTCAACACAAAGTATCCCTGGGAATCCGCTTCCAGAGCGGATTTGGAGGCACAGCAGTACGTTTTAACGGACAGCACGTCCGGCCGGATATCCCGGGCAAACGTCACTTTCTGGTGCGGAGAAAAGGACGGCGTTTTATACCGCAGACAGTTTTTTGACTATCGATTGGATACGGAGTGCCATTGGATGCAGGCGTTAAATCTGGCGGACTTTCCGCTGCCCTGCGGCATCCTGCGGGCGGATAAGCTGAGACTGCACCGGTGTCCCGTGGAGCTGACGCTGGGGTCTTACGGCTTTCCGGACAACGGAACCGAGGTGCAGGAAAAGAGCTGCGGGAACGCGAAGGCAGTCATTTTGAAGGGACATGATTCTCAGGGAAAGGAAAAGCAGATGGCGATGACGGTGTACGACGGCTGGAAGGAGCTGAAGCTGATCCGCAGCCGGGGGACCAACCCGGATTCCCTAAACTCCATCGTGCTATGCGCCGTGACGCGGCGACAGAAGCAGTACGGCTATGAACCGTACCTTTTGGTCTCTCAGGTGATCACGAAGGAAAGCCATGAGGATTTTGCGGAGGAGGAACTGTTTGCGGTAAAGGAGATTGTCTATACGGACCCGGAAGGCTGCGGAGGCTACGGCCCCGTGCTGATCAGGCTGAAGGACGGCAGCGAGAAACGCATCGGGTTCGAGGGATTGGAGGGAAGGCTGTCCCTGTGACAATTTTTGGATTTTGACGCTAAATTTCAGGTACATTTCAGGAAAAAGAGTTATAATTCCTTCTGTGCCGGACCGAAAGGCAGAGGAAGGAGGCGGGAAATGAAAGGGAAGCGGGAAGAAGGCTTCAGGCATGAACTGAAATATGCAATTAGTTATCCGCAGTATCTGGAACTGAGAAGCCGCCTGAAGGCAGTCATGCAAAAGGATCCCCACGCGGGGGCGGACGGCAGATACCTGATCAGAAGCATTTATTTTGACAGCTGTACGGATCAGGCTCTGCGGGAAAAGGCGGAGGGACTTCCGAACCGGGAAAAATTCCGGATCCGCTATTATGATGACGATCTCTCGTACATCACGTTGGAAAAGAAGGTGAAGGACGGAGGTCTCTGCCGGAAATACGACGGAGAGATCACGGAGGAGGAATGCCGTCTGCTGCTTGACGGAAAGCCGGACTGGATGCGGGAGCACCCCGAGGGAGTGGTGAGGGAGCTTTACGCAAAGATGCGCTATCAGACGCTGCGGCCTAAGGTGACGGTGTCCTATAAACGGGAAGCTTATGTTTTCGCGCCGGGAAATGTGCGGGTCACATTTGACTCCGATATCAGGACGACAATGCTTCATCAGACATTTTTGGAGGAGCGGACGGCGGATATCAGCGCGTCGGACTGCCCCGGAGACAGGATTCTGGAGGTAAAATACGACGCGTTTCTGCCGGAGATTGTGAGAAGTCTGCTTCAGACGGAGACGCTCAGGCAGCAGGCCTTTTCCAAGTACGAGGCGTGCAGGCGGTACGGATGACGGACGGATTTTGGCGGCAATATCGGATTTGCTATAAAAAAGCAGGGAGAAATGAGGTATAACATGACATTTAACGATATTTTTAAGTCCGGTTTTTTGAACAGTGTGACAGAGTTTTCCATCACGGATACGCTGATCGGCATGGTGTTTGCGCTTGTTTTGGGATTGTTCATTTTTGTGGTTTATAAAAAGACCTTCAGCGGAATTATGTATTCTACCGGCTTTGCCATGACGTTGGTAGGTCTTTCTCTTGTGACGACGCTGGTGATTATGGCGGTGACCTCCAACGTGGTGCTGTCCCTCGGTATGGTGGGCGCGCTCTCCATCGTCCGCTTCCGCGCGGCCATCAAGGAGCCCATGGAGATCGTCTATTTGTTTTGGGCGATTGCGGTGGGCATTGTCATCGGCGCGGGGATGATCCCGCTTGCGGTAATCGGCTCCGTGATCATCGGGGGAATATTGATCCTCTTTGCCAATCGGAAGATACACGAAAATCCCTATATTCTGATTTTGAATATAAGCGATGAACAGGCGGAGCGGAATGCCCTTGAGCTGGTCAAAACGGCGGCAGCGCGCTTTATTGTAAAATCCAAGACGGTGAACGCTTCCGGGATCGAACTGACGGCTGAGATCCGCATGAAGGACGCGGAGACGTCCCTTGTCAACAGGCTGAGTGCCCTGGACGGTGTGAGCGGCGCTACCCTTGTAAGCTATAACGGCGAATATATGTCCTGACAGAGGAGGCCGGGTATGATAACGCATAAACACATCACAAAAGCAGTCTGCGTACTCACGGCGGCAGCGGTCATCGTCTGTATTCTGGCGATGATCTTTTCCCGGGAGCTGACGGAGGCCGTGGGAGGGACGGCGGTGACGCTGGGCTATGAGCAGGCGCTGCTTGACACGGGCGAAGTGATACGGATCGATATCAAAATGGATCAGACGGAATGGGACAGTATGCTGGCAAATGCTTCCGCCGAGGAATATGTTTCCTGTGATGTGACGATCAATGACGGGACAGTCTGCAACGTCGGTATCAGGCCCAAAGGGAATACCAGCCTGTCCGCCATCGCGGCGGATCCGGACACGGACAGATTCAGTCTGAAGCTGGAGTTTGATCATTATGTGGAGGGCCAGACTTACCTTGGCCTGGATAAATTAGTTTTAAATAACAATTACGCGGATGCCACAAATATGAAGGAAGCTGTCGTCTACGACATGTACCGGTATCTGGGGGCGGACGCGTCTCTGTGTACCTATGCGGAGCTGTCGGTCAACGGAGAATATTGGGGAGTCTACCTTGCGCTGGAGGCCGTGGAGGACAGCTTTCTGCTCCGCAATTACGGGGCGGAGCGCGGCAGCCTCTATAAGCCGGAAGGCGTAGGCGGCACGCAGGGGGAAGACGGCGGGATGCAGAGGCAGGGCGGCTTCCGGGGTCAGGATACGCTGCAGCTGCCGGAGGGATTCGAGGGCTTCCAGGGTCAGGATACGCCGGAGCAGCCGGAGGGCTTAGAGGGTTTCCAGGGCCAGGATACGCCGCAGCTGCCGGAAGGCTTCTCCCGGGATCGGGGAAATATGCGCGGAGGGCAGGACGGTGCAAGAGGCTTCTCTATGAGCGGGGGCGGCGCAGATCTGGTTTATACGGATGACGACCTTGACAGTTACTCGGTTATCTGGGAGGGCCAGGTGACCGAAACGGGCGAGGCTGACCACAGAAGAGTCGTCAATGCCCTGAAAAAAAGCAGCGAAGGGGCGGATCCCGAGGAATATATGGATGTGGATAATGTGCTGAAATATATGGCGGTGCATGTTTTTGCCGTAAATCAGGACAGCCTTTCGGGAAATATGGCGCATAATTACTATCTGTATGAGTATGACGGGAAGCTGAATATCCTGCCCTGGGATTACAATCTGTCCTTTGGGGGGATGAACGCGGGAGCTGCCGCGGACGCGTCGGGAGTGATCAATGACGCCATTGACGATCCCTTTCAGGGAACGGATTTCTTTGACGCTTTGCTGGAGAACGAGGTCTATCGTGCCAGATACCATGAATATTTGAGAGTGCTGGCGGAGGAATACGTTTTTGGAGGAAAATTTGAGGAAACCTACAACAGGATCCGGGCGCAGATCGACGAACTGACCGCGGCGGATCCCACGGCCTTTTACTCCTACGAGGAGTATGAAGCGGGCGCTGAAATGCTTTACAGAACAGTCCTTTTGAGGGCGGAAAGCATCCGGGGACAGCTGGACGGTTCCATTCCTTCCACGGACGCGGGACAGAGGGCTGATGCTTCCGGCCTGATCGACGCTTCTTTCATCGATATTGGGACGATGGGGACGTTTGGCATGGGCGGGCGTAATGCAGGATTTTCCGGACGAGAAGGGGACGGGATGCAGGAAGGACAGCGGTTTGGGTTTCTGCGGGGGGAAAGAGGAGACTTTGGCGTGCAAAAAGGAGAGCCGGGAAATATGGATGTGCCTGCAGGCGCTTTCCCGGGAAACGGTAACGCCCCCGGCCGTGTTGAGGGCGGTTCGGTGTCCCGGACTCTTTCAGGGTACGCGATCTGCCTGTTGGCTGTTGCAGCTGCGCTGATCATGGCAAAACGGTACAAAAGAGTCCGAGGATGAGAGCGCAAAGAGGTTCTGCCGTATTGGCTGAGATAAAACTGATTCGAGCTCAGATGAACGGAAAAGGTGATGAATAATGTCTGTAAAAGCCGGAAAAATGTGTAAAAACCGGCTTTTATTTTATGCGAAAATGTGTTATAAATTGGTATGATATATAATAAGTAAAAAGAACTTACCGATTATTTGTGCCGCTGCAGGCAGCACGGACGGAAAGGTTTTGATAAAAATGGCACAGGTGACGAAACGCTCCCTGAATGAACTACTGGTCAAGCTCTTCAATCATATCATGGATTTGGAGGGGAAAGCGGTCATTACGGAGGAGTACAGGGACATAACGAACAACGACATGCATATCATAGAAGCCATCGGGATTGACGAACCCCGGAACATGTCTGTGATCGCGCAGAGGATGGCGGTGACCGTGGGCACCCTGACCACCAACATGAACGGTTTGGAGAGGAAGGGCTATATCCGGCGGGAAAAGAGCAGCGAGGACAAGCGTGTGGTCTATGTTATCCTGACGGAGAAGGGCAGGAAAGCTTTTTACCATCACCGGGATTTTCATAAAAGAATGATAAAGGCTATCGTGAAGGATCTGAACGAGGAAGAGATGGAGATTTTGCACCGGTGTCTCGTAAATCTGGAAGGGTTTTTGAAGACGGAGGTGCAGGATCAGTAGGACAGTATGAGTACGCGGGACAGACAGAAAAGAAATTTCGGAAATATTAAGACCGTCATCTACGGCAGGACGGCCATGATTTTGCTGGGCTTTCTGGCGCAGTTTTTGCTTTTGGCGCTGGGATATTTTTTGCTGCGCAGCTACAGCTTTCTGGTCTATATGTTGTTTTTGGCGATCAGCGCGGTGACGGTTCTTTATATCTTTAATACCAGGGGAAATCCGGATATGAAGCTTTCCTGGATGTTTCCCATTGCGCTTTTCCCGGTGTTCGGGGCGATCCTCTATGTGACGGTTTCCATGCAGCCGGGCACGAAGGTCATGTACGGCCGGCTGAAGGAGCTTGCGAAGCAGACGAAGGAATATGTGAACCCGAATCGGGAAACGCGGGCAAGGCTGCGGGAGGAGAGCCCGCATATGGGACAGCTGGCCCACTATCTCTATCATTATGACAACAGTCCGGTCTACGCCAATACGCAGGCGGTCTATTATCCGCTGGGGGACAGTCAGTTCCCGGCGATGGTGGAGGAGCTGAAGAAGGCGGAAAAATTTATCTTTGTGGAATTTTTTATTGTCAGCGAGGGGCGTATGTGGGATACTGTCCATGAGATCCTGAGGGAAAAGGTCCGGGAGGGCGTGGAGGTCAGGTTTATGTACGACGGCACGGACGTGCTGTTCAATCTCCCGAATTATTATCCCAGGATACTGGAAAAGGAGGGCATCCGCTGCAAGATGTTTTCTCCGATCAAGCCGATTTTTTCTCCTCACTACAATAACCGGGATCACCGAAAGGTGATGGTGATCGACGGCAGGGTCGCCTTTACCGGCGGCATCAATCTGGCGGATGAATATATCAACGAGAAGAAACGCTTCGGCCACTGGAAGGATGCAGGCGTTATGATAAAGGGTGACGCGGCGGAGCGGTTCACCTATATGTTTCTGGAGATGTGGAACGAATCGGAGCGGAAGGCGGAGGACTTTGGAAGGTATGCGAGCCCTGCGGACGCGGTGATGCCCATGGACGGCTACGTTATCCCCTACAGCGTCTGTCCCCTGGGTCCGGAACGCGTGGGAGAGCGGGTGTATCTGGATATTATTAATACGGCGCACACCTATGTACATATCATGACGCCTTACCTGATTCTGGATCATCAGATGATGATGGCGCTGGTCTACGCCGCAAGGCGAGGGGTGGAGGTCGTGATTGTCATGCCGCATATCCCGGACAAAAAGTATGCATTTTATCTGGCGAAGACCTATTACAACCAGCTTTTGGAGGCAGGGGTGCGGATCTGCGAATATGAGCCGGGCTTCGTCCACGCGAAGATGTTCGTGTCAGACGACAGCAAGGCCGTTGTGGGGACGGTGAACCTGGATTACCGCAGCCTGTATCATCATTTCGAGTGCGGGCTGATTCTGTATCAAAATTCTCAGGTGGCGCAGATCGAGAAGGATGTACAGGAGACGCTGCAAAAATGTCTGGAGCAGACGCCGGAGGACGTAAAAAGGATGAAATTGTCGGAAAAGACCGTAGGCTGGATCATGCGGATCGTGGCGCCGCTCATATAAGTGTGCAAAGATTTTCTAAGCCCGCAAGAGGGTGCGTAGCACACCTCTTTAGTACGCGGACTAAGAAAATCTAAGTTGCACAAGTTGCTAAAGCAACTTAAAGAATGCCCAAAGTACGGGCGTTCTTCCGGGATGTGTCAGCGGCGCTTATAAATAATGTGAGCACAAGGAGGTATCATGATGAAAAAATGTTTTCGCTTTTTCTTTGTCATTCTATGCTTTCTTTGCCTTGCAGGCTGCGGCGGGCAGAGCGGGGACGCTTCCGGCAGCGTGGAGCCGGAGACGGAAAAGCAGGACTGGAAAGCTGTCGGTTTTTCCGTCGCGGGAGAAGTGCAGGAGGAGCAGCGCCTCTGGCCTGAGAAGTATCTCCCCTGGCAGCACGAGGAGCCGCCCTACGACGTGGAGACCGACGTCCCGATCCGGCACATGACGGAGGAAAAAGGGGTTGTCGGTGGGAAGCTATACCGGCAGCATACTTATACCGGGACGGAGCCGGAGCACCAAAAGGAGTACCTTGAGATCTACGACACGGCCACGGGCACGACGGAGATCATCGAGCTGAACCCGGAGAACGTGGGCGCGGAGGCCGTGGGGGACGGGGCGATCGTAAAGCTGGCCGTGGTGTCGGAGGGAGAATATGCGGTTGAGGTCGTCAGGCTGACAAGCGACGGGAACGGCTCTGTCGGCCTGGCCGGTGCGGATATGGTTTATTCCGATCTTCACGGAACCGTGTCGGACAAAAGCGATGTGCTTTCGGTGTTTGAGGAAAAGAAGATAGCGGAAGTCGGCAGGGGCAGCTTTTTCTTTGGAAATTACAGCTGCGACGGGGCGGGTAACCTGTATGTACTGATGCAGGACGATTATAATCTGTCCAAGGTGCTTTATGTGATAGACCGGGAGGGCAGTCTCTTAGGGGAGCAGATCTATACGCAGAATCAGACGGTCGGTTCCTTTATGCGGACCCCGGAGGGGGAGCTGCTTTTTCCCGTTTATGACAGCGAAAACCGAAGCACGGATATCGTCTGGTTTGACCCGCAGAGTAAAAAGCCGAAGGTTCTTGCGCAGCTGGAGGGAGAACCGATTGTCCAGATGTACGGAATGCAGGGAAATATCCTCTACTATAAAGCTGCCCGGGGAATCGTAGGGTGGGATACCGTTTCCGGGGAGAGAACCCTGGTTTACGCTTTTGACGAAAACGCAGTCCCGGCCGCTTTTGATACCGCGGTGGCGTTCGACGGGGACAGCGCTCCGGTTCTTCGGATGTACGGAAGCGTAAACGAGGAGGAAGAGGACTGGCTCAGTGTGCTTTCTTCGGAGAGGATCGAGCGGGCGGACGAGATACGGATCGTGTCCCTGGAGGGCGGCTCATCCGCCAAGGTGCAGGCCTGCGCGGCGGTAGCGTCCAGGAGGAATCCGAATTACCGGTACCGCTATGAGAGCGGGGAGGGACAGGATCCGGGGGATTTCCGCACGGCAATTCTGGCGGAGATCGTCGCGGGCGGCGGGCCGGATATCCTGTATGTCACGGACGAGGACATGGAGATGCTGCAGGCCCAGGGAGCGCTTCTGGATCTGGAGTCGCTGCTTTCCTCCGAGGCGCTGGAGGAGGTGCTTCCCGGCGCGTTGGAGCTCGGCAGAATGCAGGGTACGCTGGCCGGGATTCCTCCGGAAATCTCCCCGGCGACCCTGATTACGCTGAATGCGATCTGGCAGGAAAAGACATGGCGGCTGGATGACATCTTAGATCTGATGGATACGGGGGAATATATCGGAATCATCTGTCAGGGAACCGGGGCGTTTGCCTCCCGGGCGCTTTTAAGCTGGCTGACCTCCTACAGCCTGGAGGATTCGTCCTTCATAGATTGGGAGACCGGGGAATGTCACTTTGAGGACGAAAGGTTTTTGAGGGTTCTGCGGGCGGCAAAGCAGTTCGGAGAGACGGAGCCGGACCGGACAACCTACGGTCTGAGGCCGGGCAAGTGTATAGCGGACGTCCTGGCTGGCAGCAGTCTAAAGCAGTTTAACGACAACTACGCGAAATTCGGGGAAAACTATTTCTTTGTGGGGCTGCCGACGGAAGGGGATTGTGGAAACTATCTGTACGGGGACGGTATGGTAGTGGTGAATCGGAATACTGCGGAGCCGGAAGCGGTCGCGACTTTCCTGGAATGCCTGATCGGAGAAGAAATACAAAACGGGACATACGGCAAAACGCAGATCAGCACGCATCTTTCCGTCCGGAGGATTGACACGGAAGAGCTTCGGTATGACGAAGACGGCCAAAGGGCATGGTGGAACGGGCAGGAGGTAACCGTCAAGGAGGACGGCAGCACGACCCTGCATGATTTCGCGGCTTTTCTGGAGAACTGCGTTCCCGGGCCGAAGCGATACCCGGAGCTGGAGGAGATCATCTGGGAGGAAGCGCAGGGGTATCTGGAAGGTGACAAAAAAGCGGAGGATGCTGCGGATATCATAGACCGGAAGATACAGGTGTATCTGGACGAGAGGCGGTAAAACGGCCTTTGCGTTTTTCGGTTGATACAGCGTTTTGGAAATGGTATAATGTCCGCAAAGGGCAGAGTCAAGTGGCCGAAGAAACAGCTGCCGTGTCTGCACGAGCAGATGTTCCTTCGGACATTTGACGAGCGAGAGCGACAAAGGATGTTTTGCATCCTTGGAAAAGCTTGCTTTTTCGGGGCTCTGCCCGAGACTTGTAGCAATCACGGTACAATGTTGACACAGAAGGGCATTGTGTCAACTCCTGATTCCATGTGCGCTAAAGCGCACGAAATCATGGTATAATATTGACACGGTAAAAAACGCAGCGTAAGACACAGGAGGCAGATATGAGAGAAGACGGGGGAACCAAGGCGTGGAAGGTATCCGGCAGCGCGGAGTCGGAGCACATAAAGCAGGGAAAAAAAGGCGCCAACTTGATGGTGAAGATTATGGCGGTGGTGCTGCTGCCGATGATCGTGCTGGTAATTATGGCCGTCATGGCACTGGATAACGCGTGCGAGACTACGGCGGACATGGTCGTGAATCAGGAGCTTTCCGCGGTAAAATATATGACGATACAGGCAATCTCCGAGTTCGGGGATCCGCTCTCCGTCGAGGACGGGCACCTGATGAAGGGGGATGTGGTGGTTTCCGGTTCACAGGGACTTCTTGCAACCTATAAGAGAACCACAGGGGTGGATGTGGCGATCTTTGTGGGGAATACGCTGATGGCGACCAGCTTTGACGGCAATGTGGCGGTGGACGGCGGTGTATCCGCCAGGGTTCTGGCGGGAGAAGAGGTGTTTGTCACCTCCATGAAGATTAACGGCAAGGATTACATGGCGGATTTTGCGCCTCTGTATGCGGACGACAATGTGACGGTCATGGGCATGGTGATGACGGCAGTGGGATTTGCGGAGACGGAGGTCATTTATGCTGATCTTGCGCGCAACAGCGCCACGTTCATGGTGCTCGTCGTGCTTGTGACGCTGGTTCTCGCGGCGTGGCTGGTATCCAGAATCGCCAGAGCGCTGACGCAGGTGGTAGGCAGCCTGGATCAGGTGGCCGAGGGCCGGCTGAATGTCAGGGTTTCCGACGGCCTGACCGCCCGGTCTGACGAGGTGGGAAAGATTGCCCGGGCGGTACACGCCATGGTGGTAAGCTTCTCCCAGACCGTGACAAAAATTCACGGAAGCATGGACGAGATGAACGACTGCACGACCCGTTTTATGGACAGCATGGATACGATTACGCAGTCTATCGATAATGTCAATATCGCGGTGACCGAGATCGCGCAGGGCGCGACCCGGCAGGCGTCCGATACCCAGAGCGTCGGCGAGAGCATGAACGATATGAACGATGCGATCAGCAAGACAACGGAAAGCGTAAATGACCTGAGCGGCAGCGCGGCGGCCATGAAGCAGAATAACGAGATGGTGGAGGCGACGCTTCGGGAGCTGATCGAGATCAGCGCGAGGACCAGAAATTCCGTTCATGAGGTGCAGAAGCAGACCAATCTGACCAACGAATCGGTGCAGGAGATCCGCTCCGCTACGGATCTGATTGCCGGAATCGCAAGCCAGACCAATCTGCTGTCTCTGAACGCCAGTATCGAGGCGGCGAGAGCGGGCGATATGGGCAGAGGCTTCGCCGTTGTGGCGGAGGAGATCAGAGGATTGGCGGATCAGTCCAAAGAGTCGGCGGATCAGATCCGCGGGATTGTGGAAAATCTGATCCAAAATTCCAATTACAGTGTGGAGATCATGAACGGCGTTGTGGGTGAGATCAACCATCAGAACGATAAGCTGAATGTAACACAGGATGCGTTCGACAGTCTGAACGAGGAGGTGCAGCGCGTGGTGCAGGACATCAACGCGATCTCCAGGCAGCTTGACAATATTGAGAAGTACAAAAACGGCGTGATGGAGAGCATTGAGGGGCTCAACGAAATCTCACAGAACAATGCGGCGAGCACCGAGGAGACGGCGGCGACCATGGATCAGCTGGCGAGAATCGTGGCGGAATGCAAAGAGGCCACCGACGCGCTGGCAAAGATCTCCGACGAGCTGGCGGAGAACGCCAATAAATTTAAGCTTTGATGAAATATGCGATAAGGGGCGGACTGGCGGTCTGCCCTTTTTTGATGCTTGGGGCGCGTATGAAGCGCAATCAGTCTGCGCGCGGGACAGACACAAAAATTGCGCTGGCGGAGACCATAACATCGGGAAACAGCCGTCAGTCTGCACGCGAGACAGGTAGAAAAATTTGCGCTGGCGGAGACCATAACATCGGGAAACAGCCGTCAGTCTGCACGCGGGACAGATAGAAAAATTTGCGCCCGACGGGAACATTTCGGGACATATGCCGTCAATAGAACGGAAGGAAGGCGAGAGGGAGGTCGGGACTTGAAGGATACGGAAATACTGGATTTATACTGGGCGCGGGACGAGCTGGCCATACGGGAGTCTCAGGCGGCTTACGGCAATTACTGCTACAGCATAGCCTGGCATATTTTGTATGACAGGGAGGATTCGGACGAATGCGTCAATGACACCTGGCTGCGCGCGTGGAACGCCATACCGCCGAACAGGCCGGGAAGGCTGGGGCTGTTTTTGGGAACGATCACGCGCAATCTTTCTCTTGACAGATGGAAGGAGAGAAGGACGATGAAGCGTGGAGGCGGCGAGATGCCGGTGGCGCTGGACGAGCTGGCGGAATGTATCCCCGATGCGCGCAGCACGGAGGATGCGGTGGAGACGGCAGAGCTGGAGAGGCTGATCAACGGCTTCCTGCATTCCCTGCCGGAGCGGGACTGTAATGTTTTTTTGAGAAGATACTGGTATATGGAGGAGTACGGGGAGATCGCCGGACGGTACTCCATGAACCTGAATACGGTGAAGACCAGTTTGTTCCGCACGCGGAAAAAGCTGAGAAGGTTTCTGGAGAAGGAGGGCGTTGTGTTATGAGTCAAAGACGACAGGACAGCGCTATGCGGATTGTTGAAGCATTGTCCGGTGTGGAGGAGGAGCTGCTGGAACGGAGCGTCGGAACCGAGGGTCGGAAGAGGGATAAAAAGCGGTCTCTGGGAGGCTGGAGCCGCGGCGTCGCGATAAGATACGGCGCCCTGTGTGCAGCCTGCCTGTGTGTGGCTTTATTCGGCGCCGTCTGGGGCGGAAGTCTTTGGCGGGGAGCTGTCGGCGGCCGGAGCGGGCAGGGAGAAAATGAAAACGCCGACGGATGCGTCCCGGAGAGTGCGGCGGCTGTGGCGGAGAACGCGGGCGAAGGAAATTATGCCCCGGGAGGCGCTGCGGACGGGCAGGAGGAGAGTCTGCCGGAAATGGAGATTGCCTGGGACGGGACGGTGTTTGCGGAGCCTGTCTGGATCGATGTGGCGCAGCTTGTCGAGGCGGCGTCCGGGCGCCGGGAGGATCCTTTACCGGACGGCAAAGAACAGCAGGCGGAGCAGCAGACGGGGCTGCTCGAGGCAGATGCTGTCGGAAACGCGGAAGGTGGGACGCAGGAAAACAGTCTGCCGATCGACGGAGAGATGACGAATCTCTGTACCGAGATGACAGAGAAAGAAAAAGAAGAGATTAAAATGTACTCCGAAGTAAACAGGTTTGGGGAGGAATTGTCCGTACTTTGGGAAGAGGCCTGCAGAGAATCGGGATTAGGGGAATATGTCCCGTCCGGGCTGCCGGAGGGGTATTTCCCGTTGGAGGCGGAATACGGTGAAAACGCGGAGGAACAAAGCTATCTGACGCTATGCTGGAGCGACGGAGAGAAGGCTCTTTGGCTGAAACTGACGGAGACGAGTCTGGACCCGGGAAAAGAATATGTCTGGGAACCGCCTGTGTTTGACGCGGGAGGGGACTGGACCGACAGGATCCCTGCGCCGGGGGAGGACGGCAGTATTCGATTTGCCCTTCTCACGGGAGAGGGGATATTGGCGGAATACGTCGGATGGTTGACGGAGGAAGAGATTCGGGAGCTGTTCGGACAGATTCCCATCCGGGGAAGTTTGAAGCTGCCCCGGGAGTGACAACAAAATTCATGGAACCCGGAAGGAGCGTCGAAGGATTTTAAGCCGGAGTATCTGCAGAACGTAAAATATTGTTGCCCTGTTATGAGCCGGAAATATATCAGAAATCACTTCAAGGATATCGAAAGGAATGCGGGCGTTGTGGAACTGGAAATGTCTGGAGAATTTGTCACAGGTTTATCTTTTTAGAGATTCTATTTCTGCCTGGAGTTTGGCAATAACGGAATCGCGTTCTTCAAGAGCGGCTTCCTTTTCCTGAATGATCGAATTGTTCTGCCTGACCGTAGCCTCCAGGCTGGCGATAAAAGAATTTTGTTCCGAAATCTGTTCCGCCTGTTCGTCAATATAGTGTTGGACAGAGCGTTGCCT
Organism: bacterium; assembly: GCA_023664305.1. GTDB lineage: Bacteria > Bacillota > Clostridia > Lachnospirales > Lachnospiraceae > Acetatifactor. Next base: position 15,514 of record JAMPFT010000037.1, read on the forward strand.
GCGGTAATAGTCGTCCCTGGCTTCGCACTGCTGGCGAATCCTTTCTTCCT
>JAMPFT010000038.1 GCA_023664305.1 bacterium
AGAGGTAAGGGACAGGAGCGCCAGGGACGACTATGTGAGGGAAGAGGGGAGAATGGCCGGAATGGCGGAGGGAAAAGCAGAGGGGAAAGCAGAGGGAGAGTTGAAGGGTATGGCGGACGCCGTGCTGCAGCTGCTTGCCGAGAAAGGACCGGTTTCCAGGGAATTGGAGCAGGCAATTCGGAGGCAGAAGAATCTGGAGATTTTAAACCTCTGGCACCTGTCGGCGGCCCGGGCGGAAAGTGTGGAAGCTTTTCTGCGGGAGGCGCAGATCGCGGAAATTTCGGACGTGCAACAATCATGGTATAATGCAAAGGAAAAAGCGGATGTGTGGACTTCAGAAAGGACTTTATCATGAAACAAAAGCAGAAGGCAGTGATACTTTCTCAAAGGGAGCTTTCTCCGGCAGTTTTTGATATGTGGATTGAGACCTCGCTGGCGGGGGAGGCGAAGCCGGGGCAGTTTATCGGCGTATATCCCAGGGACAAAAGCATGCTGCTGCCAAGACCTGTCAGTATCTGCGAGGCGAGCGGGGAGAAAGAGGCGCTGCGCCTTGTCTATCGGATCGCGGGAGCCGGAACCGCGGAATTTTCCCGTTATCAGGCGGGAGAGTCGGTCGAGATTCTGGGAATTTTGGGAAACGGGTTTCCGCCGGAGGCGGCGCGGGGAAAAAGAGCGCTGCTTCTGGGCGGCGGGATTGGCGTGCCCCCGCTTCTGGAGTTGGCGAAGCGGCTGGACGGTGAGAAGCGGATTGTCCTGGGATACCGTGACAGTCAAACCTTTCTGCGGGAGGATTTTGAAAAGCACGGAAAAGTATATATCGCCTCGGAGGACGGAAGCGTGGGGGTAAAGGGGAACGTGCTGGACGCTGTCCGGGAAAACGGTCCGGATGCGGATCTGATTTACGCCTGCGGCCCTATGCCCATGCTGCGGGCAATTAAGGCCTACGCGGCGGAGAGGCACATCAAGGCCTACATTTCCCTGGAGGAACACATGGCCTGCGGCGTGGGAGCCTGTCTGGGGTGTGTGGTAAAGACAAAAGAGACGGATCCTCATTCGCATGTCCGCAATGCCCGTATCTGTACGGACGGGCCGGTTTTTGACGCGGAGGATGTGGAGATCTGAGAAGCCCCGTCAATTTCACTTCTTATGTTTGTTGGGGAATTTGACGAGGCTGAGGATTGATAGGCGCTTATCGGCACGAAGGGCAAAGGGATATTTATGTCTGCCGAAGCGGACAGGGGGTATGATTATGAATACAGAGGTGACGATTGCGGGCGTGACCCTGAAGAATCCGGTGATGACAGCTTCCGGAACCTTCGGCTCTGGGATGGAGTACAGCGAGTTTGTGGATCTGAACAGATTGGGCGCGGTGGTGACAAAGGGAGTGGCGAATGTGCCCTGGCCCGGCAATCCCACCCCCAGGGTGGCCGAGGTATACGGCGGTATGCTGAACGCGATCGGGCTGCAGAATCCGGGAATCGATGTGTTTCTGGAGAGAGACCTTCCTTTTTTGAAGCAGTTTGACACGAAGGTTATCGTCAATGTCTGCGGGCGGACGGTCGAGGATTACCTAAAGGTCGTGGAGCGCCTTGGAGAGGAAGTGTCGGTCGCGATGCTGGAAATCAACGTCTCCTGTCCCAACGTGAAGGAAGGCGCCATTGCCTTCGGCCAAAAGGCCGATGCGCTGTACGGCATCACCCGGGAGGTCAAAAAGCACGCCAGACAGCCTGTGATCATGAAGCTCAGTCCGAACGTTACGGATATCGCGGAGATGGCGAAGGCGGCGGAGGCGGCGGGAGCGGACGCTCTGTCGTTAATCAACACGATTACCGGCATGAAGATCGACATTCACCGCAGAAGGTTTGTGCTGGCGAATAAGACCGGCGGGATGAGCGGTCCGGCGATCAAGCCTGTCGCCGTGCGCATGGTGTATCAGGCGGCGCATGCGGTAAAGATTCCGATTATCGGTATGGGGGGGATTGCCAACGGAGAAGACGCGGTCGAATTTCTGCTGGCGGGAGCCAGCGCGGTCAGCGTCGGAGCCATGAACTTTGTCAATCCGTGTGCTACGGTGGAGGTAATCGAGGGGATCGAGGCCTACATGAGGCGTTACGGGGTCGAAAATGTCACGGAGCTGATTGGCGCGGTGGAGTGAGAGGGAACGGCCGGGAAGGCTGAGACAGTTTAAAACGACGTTTTGACAAAACGCCGTTTAAATACATAACAGGAAGAGAAAAGGACGGAGGAAAAGAAATGAGTACAAAACAGAACCCTTATGCGGGGACACAGACGGAAAAGAACCTGGAGGCGGCGTTTGCGGGAGAATCGCAGGCGAGAAACAAGTACACTTACTTTGCGTCTAAGGCAAAAAAGGAAGGCTATGAGCAGATTGCGGCGCTTTTCCTGAAGACGGCGGACAACGAAAAAGAGCACGCTAAGATGTGGTGTAAGGAATTGAACGGAATCGGCAGTACGGCGGAGAATCTTGCCGCGGCGGCCGACGGAGAAAACTTTGAGTGGACTGACATGTATGTCGGTTTTGCAGAGACGGCTGAAAAGGAAGGATTTCCTGAGCTTGCGGAAAAGTTCCGTCAAGTGGCGGAAATCGAGAAGCATCATGAGGAGCGTTACCGCGCGCTTTTGAAGAATGTGGAGGCGCAGGAAGTGTTCCGCAAGAGCGAGGTGAAGGTCTGGGAGTGCCGCAACTGCGGACATATCGTGGTGGGAACCGAAGCGCCGGAGGTATGTCCGGTATGCAGTCATCCGCAGTCTTATTTTGAGGTTCACGCGGAAAATTATTGAGGGTCCGGGAACGCTCCGGCTTAAAAACAATCCGTCGGCACTGCAGGAGAGACTGGAGGCGATGAAGGCTTCCGGGAGCCGGCCCGGGTGCGCTGTGTAAGGCTGGAGATCAGAAAGAAAGGGATAGAATCGGCATGGCGAAAATGACATCGGCATACGCCAACAAGCTGTTAAAGCAGTTGGCGGAGGACAAGGATTTCTGGGTAAGCAAGGAGAACAGCTCCTGCCTTTATACGGCGGCGGAGGGTGAAACGCCGGTTATTCCGGAATATGATTATCGGGAAGTGGCGGATAAGATTGAGGAGCTGGATCAAAAGATCTGCAAAATCAAGCACGCGGTAAACCTGGCAAATGTCACTAATCTGCTGGAGGCAAACGGCGGGCAGATGACGGTGGATACTGTCCTCGTGAGGATGGCGCAGCTGAACAAACGGAAGGTATTTCTGGATTATCTGCGCAAGCAGCTGCCAAAGGCGAGAACGGAGGAGCACGTTTATTCCGCAAAGAAAATGGCGCCGGAGTACAGGTATATTAATTACGACCTGGAGTTGATCAAGCAGGAATATGAGCGTGTGTCTGCGGAAATTATGAATCTGCAGATCGCTCTGGATAAGTACAATCAGACCGTTGAATTTGAAGTGGAACTTTAACCTGTTGTCCGTACAGACCGATTTACTGCATGAAAATCTGTGATTGTTTATGGTGATGGATTATCTGTTATTCTTTTATTTTGTCATTGCATAGCGTTTAACGTTCGACAAGCGAAGAGGAATAGGTCTCCAAACGACGGTCTGTAAAAAACTTGCCTTCGGGCCTCCGCGCGGAAGTATGGTTACAGGCGCGGAATTTCACTGGAGTATGATAAATGATAGTGCGAGGAATATTCAGAGGAATGTAAGGTTAGTTATGCTTGACGTGTTGGGAAGGGAATAATCATCAGTTTATGGAGGCAGACTATGGATAAATTGATATTACGGGAGCATGATGTTTCAGATCGGGGTGAGATGGATTTGCTGAATGATATTTGTGCCATTGTGGATTCTGCCAGAAGCAGTGTCGCAAAACATGCAAATATAGAAATCGCTTTGATGAACTGGCATATCGGAGAGCGGATCAATCGGGAAATCCTCGGTAATATGCGGGCAGAATACGGAAAGCAAGTTGTGTCGCGGCTGGCGACACAATTAAAGGAAACTTATGGTGGAAGCAATTTTAATGTAAGGAATCTGAGACGCATGATGCAGTTTGCGGCTGAGTTTCCGGACACAGAAATAGTGTCGCGGCTGGCGACACAATTAAGTTGGTCTCATTTTGTCGAAGTTCTTCCTTTAAAGGAACCTTTGCAGAGGGAGTTTTATCTTACGATTGCTGCCAGTGAACACTGGAGCCGTAATCTTATGAGAGAAAAGATTGACGGGATGCTGTATGAACGGACAGCAATCAGCGAAAAGCCCGAAGAAATGATATCACGGGAACTTTCCGATTTGCGGGACAATAATGTCATGACGCCGGATTTGGTTTTTAAGAATCCGTATTTTCTTGATTTTACAGGGTTGACAGGATTTTACAGTGAGAAAGATTTGGAAGATGTGCTTATTTCCCAACTGGAAAAATTTTTGATTGAGCTTGGGAACGGATTTACCTTCGTGGCAAGGCAGAAGCGGATAATCATTGATGGGGAGGATTTTTATCTGGATCTCCTGTTTTTCCACAGAAAGCTTCACAGACTGATTGCTATTGACCTGAAAACCAGAAAGTTCAGGGCACAGGATAAGGGACAAATGGAACTATATCTGCGTTATCTTGATAAATATGAGAAAGAACCGGGGAGGAAAGTCCGCTTGGAATGCTGCTGTGTTCGGAAGGCAGCGATGAACAAATAGAGCTTCTTCAACTTGATGAGGTGGGGATCAAGGTTGCACAGTATTTTACGGAATTGCCTGCGAAAGATGTATTGAAGAAATATATTGCCCGACAGAAGTCTATAGCTGAGAGGCGGATGGAAAATGATAATTTTTAAAGATTGGAGAACATGCCAAATCTGTCCTTTAACATCGCGTTAAAGGATTTTTTCTTGACATAATCCGTCTAATCCATTAGACTGTAATTAGTCTAATGGATTAGACAAAACATGGAAGTTTTTATAATAAATTGGATGGTACGCATGTCTTGGATATGCAGAAAAGGAGATCAGAATGAAAACACCGAAAGTATTTGAGAGCGAATACCGTTTTTGCCTGATTTTGTGGGAAAACGAGCCGATCAGCAGCGCCGGTCTGGCAAAGCTTTGCAATGAAAGGCTTGGTTGGAGCCGCACCACCACTTATACCGTGATCAGACGCCTGTCGGATCGGGGCGTTGTCAAAAATGAAAAGGGAACCGTGACTTCCCTGGTGTCTAAGGATCAGGTGCAGGCGGCAGAAATCGACGAGCTGGTGGAGAAGACCTTTGAAGGCTCTCTGCCGGCCTTTATCGCGGCGTTTACCAAAAGGAGATCACTGTCGGAAGAGGAGATTGCCGAAATCAGGCGGATGTTGGATCAATAGGAAGAGGAACAATTTCAGGCGGCGTGCGGTTAGGCGCTTAACAACGAAATCTTGTGTAAAACGGCAAAATTTTGGCCCTGGCTCGTTCGGGTTAAAGCGTTGCGGACAAGGCTGCGAGATAGGGAGGTTTTATGAGTATGGCGAATTTTTTCCTGGAACTGTTGAATAGAAGCATTACCGCCGGATGGCTGATTCTGGCGGTGATCGTGTTGAGGCTTCTGCTTCGGAGAGCGCCGAGGTGGAGCGTCTGTCTGCTTTGGGGACTGGTGGCCTTTCGGCTGGTATGTCCGTTTTCGGTGGAAAGTATTTTCAGTGTGATACCGAGCAGAGAGACACTGCGGCAGGAGTCTGTAATTTCGGATCCTGCGGGAGGGGAGTCTGCGGACTCGGAGCTTGCAGTCTCAAAGCCTGCGGTTTCGGCATCCTCGGGGGCAGAACCTGCAGGTTCGGAGCCGACGGGCGCAGTGATTCCGGTGATCGACAGCGGGATGGAGCTTGTGGATCATCTTGTAAATCCGCTGCTGGAGCAGTCTTTCCGGCAGGAGGCGGAATCCGGCGTCCGTTCCGTACAGGCATGGCTGACTGCAGCCGGGGCGGTATGGGCTGTCGTTGCGGGGAGCATGCTTTTGTATGCTCTTGCGGGGTATGTGCGGCTGCGGTTAAAAATGCGAACCGCGGTGCGTCTGAAGGAGCCGGTCTATCTGAGCGAATTTGCGGACACTCCTTTTATCCTGGGAGTCTTTCGACCCCGCGTCTATCTGCCGACGGAGCTGCCGGATGAAATGCGGGAGCCGGTGACGGCGCATGAGCTGGCGCATTTGAAACGGGGAGATCATTTCTGGAAGGTTTTCGGATACGCGCTGTTGGCCGTATATTGGTTTCACCCTCTTTGCTGGGCAGCTTATATCCTGTTTGGCAGGGATATTGAGCTGGCCTGCGACGAAAAGGTGGTAAAGGACTATGAGCCGGGCCGGAGAAAGGCTTATTCGGAGGCTCTTCTGGCCTGCAGCGTTAAAGGGCGGCATGTGGCGGCAGCCTGTCCTCTGGCCTTTGGGGAAGTGGGGGTCAGGGAAAGGATCCGGGCGGTTCTGAATTATAAGAAGCCCACATTCTGGCTCGTCGCCGTCGCAGCGGCAGCCTGTGTGGCGGCCGCGGTCTGCTTCCTGACGGATCCGGTGCGGGAAGACGGCGGGAAAGGAGCGCAGACAGCCGGAAACGGAACACAGATGGCAGAAAATGGAATGCAGGCAGCCGAAAACGGTGAAGAGGGAAAAGAGAATCCGGCGGAGGGCTCCGAACTACAGGAAAGCTTATCGTCGGCGGTAAGCGATAAAACGCAGGACTCAGAGCAATTTTCAGAGGAGGCGGCAGATGAGGAGCGTCTGCAGGCCTTTCTCAGGCAGTGGACCGAGCGGTTTGTAAACCGTGACGGGGAAGGGCTTGTATCGATGGCTTCGGAGGAGACTGCCGCGGATTTGAGGGATCGGGGACTGCTCGCCGGGGCGGCGGGGAGCTATACCTTTGGAAGAAGCGATCTGTGGCCTGCGGACGGGGAAGAGGATGTGCTGATCTATGAAAGCCGGGACACCGTGGCGGATATCTATTATTACGCCTGGGATTCGGATCCCCATGCGACAGTGTGGAAGGAACGGCTCTTTTACGAAGAAAGAGACGGGGAATATGTAGTCACCGGGGAAAGTCTTGAGGAGTTTCAGGAGATCACAACTCCGGCGCAGTACCGGGCGGCGTACCCGGACGGCATGATCAACGGCACGAGGATCGATTATCAGATTAACGGCGCGCTTGACACGCTGGAGCGGAACGCCCTGCTGAGCTCCGGTATACGGTATCTGGAGCTTTGGGAGCCGGAAAGCGCGGCGGCGAAGCTGCTGAATCTGTCAAGAGATCCGCAGACGGTAGGAATCGAGCGCGTCTGGACGGACGGGGATACGGTGGGACTTGAGATTACGTTTCCGCAGGAGGGCGGCTCTTTTCGGATCAACATGGTTCAGGGGACGGATACCGGGGTGTGGATTCCTCAAGATTATCATGTGAATCCGACCTTTTGGCTGAAACAGGTGGATTGGGAGGCGGTGAAGAGAGAAAATCTTTCCGTGGGCAGCAGGGACGATTCGGCGGGCGTCATCTGTCTCGGCAGGATTCCTGACCGGGAGATTGTTCTTTACGGCTGCGACAATATAAACAGTTCCCAGGGAGTCGCTGTGGAAATCGGGACGGAGAGGTACTTTTTTGACTGGATCTATACGAGTCCCCGGAACATTCTGCCGGAATGCCGGTGGGACGAGGAAAACGGACGTCTGCAGGTGGCCCTTGGCATCTATACGGGGACAGGGGCCGACGCGCAGGAGCTTCATGTGCTGACGCTTACGAGTGCGGGGCTGACGGACAATGTTCTGGAGTTAAACGACTTTGCCGATCTTCTTTATGAAAGGATTCAGTTTCTGTACGACGAGACCGTTCCTCACTTTACCCTGCTGGACGGCAGGGATCAGACGGAGCTGGCTACGGTCGAAACCTTTGGCGAACCGGTCAGGGAGCTGGAGCTTGGAAGCATCTCGCATTTTATTTTGGGAAAGAAGCTTTTTCTGCGGGTGAGCCCGGGATATTATCTGGAGGGGAGCTACGGCGTGGCGGAGTATGAAAATATGCCGGAATTGGAGGCCGAAATTTTGATGGAGGAGGACTCGCAGGGCAAGATTGTGTTTGAACTGGGCGATATTTATGTGGTGCAGGCTGTTCCGGCGGGAGATGTAACGGGCGCGGCCGGGAACTGACCAGGAGGATTTTTGTTGCCTGACATTGTCGGAGCGGTTATGCAGCTTAACGACATGAAGCCGGGAACTGACCGGAGGATTTTTGTTGCCTGACGGCGGAAAACATGCTATCATGTGACACAGAAGGGCATTGTGTCAATTTCTGATTCCATGTGTACTAAAGCGCGCGAAATCATGATATAATGTCCTTTTCAAGGCATGGAAAAGAAAAGAGGAAAGCCGTATGGAGAAAGCAATACCTTACAAAATTTATCTGGAAGAAAATCAGATGCCGAAGCAGTGGTATAATGTACGGGCGGATATGAAAAAGAAGCCTGCGCCGATCTTAAATCCGGCGACCCTGCAGCCTGTGACGGAGGATGAGCTTTCCGCGATCTTCTGCAGAGAGCTGGCGAAGCAGGAACTGGATGACACGACGCCTTATTTTGAGATACCGCAGGAAATCAGGGCCTTTTACAAAATGTACCGTCCGTCGCCCCTGGTCAGAGCGTACTGTCTGGAGGAGAAGCTGGGGACGCCCGCGCATATTTACTATAAATTTGAGGGCAACAACACGTCGGGAAGCCATAAGCTTAACTCCGCCATCGCCCAGGCTTACTATGCAAAGAAGCAGGGATTAAAAGGCGTGACGACGGAAACCGGCGCGGGGCAGTGGGGCACCGCGCTTTCCATGGCCTGCTCGTACTTTGACCTGGACTGTCAGGTCTATATGGTAAAGTGTTCCTATGAGCAGAAGCCTTTCCGAAGGGAGGTCATGCGCACTTACGGCGCGAAGGTGACGCCTTCTCCTTCCATGGATACGAATGTGGGGCGGAAAATCAACGAGGAATTTCCGGGGACCACGGGAAGTCTGGGCTGCGCGATCTCCGAGGCGGTGGAAGCGGCGACCAGCCAGGAGGGGTATCGCTATGTGCTGGGCTCGGTGCTGGCGCAGGTGCTGCTGCATCAGTCTGTCATCGGTCTGGAGACAAAGGCGGCGCTGGATCAGTACGGGATCAAGGCGGACGTCATCATCGGCTGCGCAGGGGGCGGCTCCAATTTGGGCGGCCTGATCTCTCCGTTTGCAGGTGAGATTCTGCGGGGAGAGGCGGCGTATCAGATCATTGCGGTGGAGCCTGCCTCCTGTCCCAGCCTGACAAGGGGCGTGTACGCCTATGACTTCTGCGATACCGGAAAGGTCTGTCCCCTGGCAAAGATGTATACGCTGGGAAGCAGCTTTATCCCCTCGGCGAACCACGCGGGCGGCCTGCGGTATCACGGCATGAGCTCCACGGTGTCCGAGCTGTACGACCAGGGGCTTCTGGAGGCGCGCAGCGTAGAACAGACCGCGGTATTTCAGGCGGCGGAGACCTTTGCGAGAGTGGAGGGGATCCTTCCCGCGCCGGAGAGCAGCCATGCGATCAAGGTTGCCATCGATGAGGCGCTTAAGTGCAAAGAGACGGGCGAGGAAAAGAATATCGTGTTCGGCCTGACCGGAACGGGATATTTTGACATGGTGGCTTATCAGAAGTACAACGACGGCGAGATGAGCGATTCTATCCCGACGGACGAGGATCTGGCGAAGGCGGCTGCCGGGCTGCCGAAGGTGACCGTGTGACTAAGATACGGAAATTGGTTCCCGCGGGCAAAATGTGCCGTTCAGACACATGGGCGGGCGGCCGCGAAGCGAATATTCGGATTAAAGAACGGACGTCCGTCTGGGCGGGCCAGAGGACAGGAACAGGGAGGATTTGACGCTATGAAAAAGAAATGGTTGACGGTATTGCTCACGGCGGTTCTGACGCTTGGTATGCTTTCGGGATGCGGAAGCCCTGGGGCGGCGGAGGGAAGCGGACAGCAGGTACAGAGCGAAGGACAGGACGGCGGTTCGGCGCAGAACGGGGAAGATTTGTCGGGAAGCGGCTCGGCGCAGGATGAGGGCAAAGATTCGTCGGAAAGCGGCTCGGCGCAGGACGGGGAAAAAGATTTGTCGGAAAGCAGCGCGGCGGAAAACGTCGGGAGCGGCGAAGGGAGCTCAGCCGACGGAAACGAGTCGGCAGGCAGCGCCGGGGAAAATCAGCCGAAGACCGGCGCAGAGGAGGTCAACGGGTATACGGTGCCCGAGGTGAAGCTTCAGGCATACGACGTGCCGGATACGGAGGCCTTTGCGTTTGTGCGGAGCCTGAAAATCGGCTGGAATATGGGCAATACCTTTGACGCCTACAGCGATAGAACCTTTGCCAACGAGCTTGACAGCGAGACCCAGTGGGTGGGGGTGGCCACGACCCAGGAGATGATCGACGATCTTCAGGAGGCGGGGTTTAACTCGATCCGTATCCCGGTGAGCTGGCACGGCCATGTAGACAAAAATTATCAGATTTCGCAGGTGTGGCTGGACCGGGTGCAGGAGGTAGTGGATTACGCTTACGGTAACGGCATGTATGTGATCCTGAATATCCATCATGACAACAGCGAGCAGTTTATGTATCCCTCTACCCAATATCTGGAGCAGTCCGTCCGCTATGTGACGACAATCTGGCGGCAGCTGGCGGAGCGGTTTGCGGATTACGACGAGCATATGATTTTTGAGAGCATGAATGAGCCCAGGCAGGTCGGGACGGCTTGGGAGTGGTGGATCAACGGGTCGGCGGAATGCGACGACGCCATAGCCTGCATCAATGAGATCAATCAGGCGTTTGTGGATACGGTGCGGGCCGCGGGCGGGAACAACAAAACCCGTTACCTGATGCTTCCGGGGTATGACGCGTCTGCGGACGGCGTCCTGAACGATGGCTTTGTGCTCCCCACGGACGCGGAAGGCGTGACGGATAAGCTGATCGTGTCTGTCCATGCCTATACGCCCTACAATTTTGCGCTGCAGGGGCCGGAGGAGAGCGGCAGCATCGCCGATTTCCAGGCGAATGCGCTGGGAAGCACAAAGGATATTACCTTCTTTATGGAGAGGCTGTACAGTAAGTTTGTCAAGAACGGCATCCCTGTTGTGATCGACGAGTTCGGCGCGAGGGACAAGGGCGGAAACAATCAGGCCAGAGTGGATTACGCTACCTTTTATGTGGCGGCGGCCCGGGCCAGGGGGATGAGCTGCTTCTGGTGGGACAACAATGCCTTTACGGGAAATGGGGAGCTGTTCGGGCTTTACGACAGGAAAAAGGGCGAGTTTCCTTATCCGGAGATCATCGCGGGATTGATGAAGTATGCGGACTGAGGATCGATTGAGAAAACGCGGCGGACTGACCGAAAGCATAACTATTCGGAAATATAACAGCTGGTCGGAAACACGGCGACCGAATCGGGAATATGGTTTGGAATCTGAAAAACAGCAAAGCGGTAAAAAGAGAAAAGCACCTTCCAAGGGGAGGCGCTTTTCTTTTTGAGAACAAAAAAGAACATCTATACTGCAATTTTCTACATTTACTCTGTTTTTTGATTGCAATAGAATGAATTAGCCGCCAAAGAAAAGGGCGGCGGGGAGGCAGAGATGGAAAAAGAGAAAAGATCAAAGCTTTTATGGCTTTGGGAAAACATGAAGGGATACCGGGCGGTCTATATCGTCGGGATCCTGGGGACGGTGGTCTATAATGTGATGCAGCTTACCGTTCCCTTTTTTACACAGAAAATTGTGGATCTGTTTCTGACGGGCGAGGAAGCGGCGGCTAATCTCGCGACGAAAAGGGATCTGTTTTTTCAGCTGATCCTGCTGATGATAGGGCTGACCCTTCTGCGGACGGTGATTGTGTACGCGGTCTGTATGGATGTGGAGTATGTTTCCCAGAAGGTGCTTTATCGGATCAGAACCTATCTCTTCCACAAGATCGAGCATCAGGACATGAAATTTTACAGCACTTTCCGGACCGGGGATCTGATGACGAGGTTGACGGGAGATCTGGACGCGATCCGGCATATGATTTGCTGGGTTATTCGGACGATTCTGGAGTCTTTTTCCCTGCTTGCGGCTACCGGCGCCTATTTTGTCTATATGGACTGGCGGCTGGCGCTGTCTTTGTTTGTCATCGCGCCCTTTATTCTGCTGATCGTGGTGCTGTTCAAAAATAAGGTAGCGCCCAGACATAAGGCTCTGCGCGAGAAGCTGGCGCAGATGAACACGGCGGCTCAGGAGAATATTTCGGGAAACCGCGTGGTGAAGGCCTTTGCCAGGGAAGAGTATGAGATTGAAAAATTCGGCGAGTGCAACACGGAGTATTCTCAAACCAACAAGAAGACGGCCATGACTTGGCTGACCTATTACCCGTATGTGGAGTCCATGGCGAACCTGATGTCGGTGGTGCTGCTGGTGACGGGTGGTCTCTTTATCATAAGCGGTCAGATCACCATGGGAGAATATGTGGCGTTTTCCGGTCTGATCTGGGCGCTGGCGAACCCCATGCGTCAGCTGGGAAACGTCATGAATGAGTTCCAGAGATTTTCCGCGGCGGCGGACAAGGTGATGGAGATTTATTATTCGGAGCCGGAGATCGTGGATAAGCCGGATGCGGTTGACAGGCCGGAAAGATTTGAGGGAAGGATCGAGTTTAAGAATGTCAGCTTCCAGTACGCGGACGGAAATCTGCCGGTGCTTCACGACGTGTCCTTTGTGGCAAATCCGGGCGAGACGGTGGCGATTATGGGAGAGACCGGCTGCGGGAAGACGTCGCTGATTCAGCTGATTCCCCGGTTTTTTGAGTGTACGGAGGGGGAGGTGCTGGTGGACGGCGTCAATGTACGGGACATGAAGCTGCGCCAGCTCAGGAAAAATATCGGGCTGGCTACGCAGGATGTGCTTTTGTACTCTGATACCATAGACGGAAATATCGCTTACGGCGACAGCCACATTAAGCGGGAGGAGGTCGTAAAGTTTGCCCGGTACTCGGCGGCGGATGAGTTTATCGCAAAGATGCCGGAGGGGTACGATACGATTGTGGGCGAGCGGGGCGTAGGCCTGTCCGGAGGTCAGAAGCAGCGGATTTCCTTAGCCAGGGCGCTGGCGGTCAGGCCGGCGATCCTGATTCTGGACGATACCACCTCCGCCGTGGATATGGAGACGGAGAAGCAGATTCAGCACAGCTTAAACGAGCTGGATTTCCCCTGCACCAAGCTGATTATTGCCCAGCGAATCTCTACGACGAAGTTTGCGGACAAAATACTGGTATTGCAGGACGGACAGATCACGGAGTCCGGAACCCACGAGGAGCTGATCGCAAAAAAGGGATACTATTACAGTCTCGTAAAGCTGCAGACGGGAGAGGAAGAGGCAGTCTGAGAGCGTAATGTCCACTGAGTCAAATGCCCCGCCGCAAGCAGCAGGGCATCAAGCTTGAAACACCACAAGGGGCGGGGATTTGACCCTCGCGGCATTCGCCAACTGTCCATGCAAGCATGGCCGTTTGGCTCATTGCTCGCGGGAATAATGTGTCGCGGCTCGGACAGAAGAGCGTTGTTTAGACCGCCTGGTCTGCAGGGACAGCGAATCGTCAGGCGGATTACCGGGGCCGTAAGACCCGCAAAACAGAAAGGTTGTGTATTATGGCAGGAAGAAATACATATCGGGAAGATGAGGTTTTGGAGACACCCTTTGACTTTCATCATCTTCTCCGCGCATCGGTTTATATCAAAAAATATACAAAGGGCATGATAACAGCGCTTCTCTTAAGCGCGGCGGGCGGTGTGGCGGCACTGTTTGCGCCTATGATCACCCAGCAGGCGCTGGACGGGGCTATCCCTGAGAAGGATACCCGTATGCTGCTTATGCTGGCGGCCCTGCTGGTGCTCACCTATGTCATCAGCGTGATATTTACCACGGTTCGGTCCCGGATCATGGTAAATGTGAGCCAGAGCATTATTTTTGACATCCGAAAGGATCTTTTCGCGCATCTGCAAAAGCTTCCCTTTCAGTATTATGACGACAGACCCCACGGAAAGATCCTGATCCGCGTGGTGAACTATGTGAATTCCGTGTCGGATATGCTTTCTAACGGACTGATCAACGTTGTGCTGGAGATCCTGAACCTGATCTTTATCGTGATTTTTATGCTTTGCGTGGACGTGAAGCTTTCGCTGGTGGTGCTGGCCGGGGTGCCGCTGCTGGCGGTCTTTATGCTCTGGATCAAGAAGCGGCAGAGAAAAGCGTGGCAGCAGGTATCCAACAAAAATTCCAATCTGAACGCCTATCTGCAGGAGAATATCGTGGGCGCGAAGATCACGCAGATTTTTGCCAGGGAGGAAGAAAATGCCGAGACCTTTGCAGGGTTGTCCGAACGCTGCCGCAGGGCGTGGATGCAGGCGGTGAAGTACAGCAACCTGGTGTGGCCGGGGGGCGACAATATTTCCGTATGGGTCCGGGGCGCGATCTTTATCTGCGGCCTGATGCTCTTCGAGCAGGGAAAAACCAGTCTGGGAACGATCGTGGCGATTTCGTCCTACGCCTCCCGGTTCTGGCAGCCGATCATGAACCTGGGCAATATCTTTAACAATTTTATCAACAATATCGCGTATCTGG
>JAMPFT010000039.1 GCA_023664305.1 bacterium
ATTTTGTGTGAAGTTTTCAAAGCGCTATATTAGGGGCTTTTGACCCCAACATCAAGCTTATAAAACAGACAGGTGTAAGAAGATAAGGAGGCGGCTATGACATTACAACAGTTACATTATGCCATCGTGATTTCCGAAAACGGTTCCCTGAACAAAGCTGCGGAGATCCTGTATATTGCCCAGCCTTCTTTGAGCAGCTCCATGCAGGAGCTGGAAAAGGAGCTTGGGATCACCGTCTTCAACCGAAGCGGACGCGGCGTCACGCTGACGGCAGACGGCGCGGAATTTCTGCAGCATGCAAAACAGTTATACAGTCAATATGAAATGCTTATCGAGAAATACGGGAATCCTCAAAACCTCAAGAAGAAGTTCGGCGTATCAACCCAGCATTATTCCTTTGCGGTGAAAGCGTTTGTAGAATTGGTAAAACAATTTGATACCACCCGTTATGAATTTGCGATCCGGGAAACACAGACGAAGGATGTGATCGGAGACGTCGCGTCGCTGAAAAGTGAAATCGGTATTTTGTATCTCAGCGATTTTAACCGTGCCGCGATCGGAAAGCTTCTGCGCACCGCCGGGTTGGAATTTCATCATCTGATTCAATGTAACGCATATGTTTATCTATGGTCCGGCCATCCGCTGGCAAGGCAAAAAACCATTCGCTTTGAAGAATTGAAAGATTATCCGTGTCTTTCCTTCGAGCAGGGGGATACCAGTTCGTTTTACTTTGCGGAAGAAATTTTAAGCACCGGCGAATATAACCGCACGGTTAAGGCGAATGACAGGGCGACCATGCTGAATTTGATGATCGGACTGAACGGGTATACGCTTTGTTCCGGTATCATCTGTGAAGAGCTGAACGGCAATGATTTTATTGCCGTCCCCTTTGAGGCGGATTCGGTGGAGGAAAGCAGCGTCATGGAGATCGGTTATATCACGAGGCAGAACAGTATCCTCAGTGAGATCGGGGCAAAGTACATTGAGGAAATCGGCAGATATCTGCAGGAGAAGGCATAACCTATTATGCCTATAGGTAAAATCTATATCCTGACATATGTTTCCTGTATTAGACGAAAGCTGACGGTGTTGCTACAATACAGACATAATAAATCAGGAGGGCAATACAATGGCAGATATTCATGATTCTAAAAACTGGAGTTTTGAAACCAGGCAGTTACATATCGGTCAGGAGCACGCAGATTCCGCTACCGACGCAAGAGCAGTACCGATTTATGCATCCACTTCTTTTGTCTTTCACGATTCCAGGCATGCAGCCGACCGTTTCGGCCTGCGGGATGCAGGCAATATCTACGGCAGGCTGACGAATCCGACGCAGGATATTTTCGAGCAGAGAATCGCTTCCCTGGAGGGCGGCGTGGCGGCGCTCGCCACGGCATCCGGCGCGGCAGCCATCCATTACGCCATCAGCGCGCTGGCAAAGAGCGGAGAGCATATTGTTGCCTCGAAGACCATTTACGGCGGCACCTACAACTTGTTGGCGCACACCTTACCGTTGACGGGCGGCATTACCACGACATTTGTTGACCCTGATGAAGACGGTTCCTTTGAGGCGGCCATTCAGGATAACACCAAGGCAATCTTTATCGAAACGCTGGGTAATCCCAATTCCAACATCATTGACATTGAAGCGGTGGCGGCGGTAGCGCATAAACACGGCATTCCGCTGGTGATTGACTCCACCTTCGCAACGCCTTATCTTATCCGTCCCATCGAATACGGCGCGGATATCGTCGTTCACTCTGCCACAAAGTTTATCGGCGGCCACGGCACCGCGATCGGCGGCGTAATTGTAGACAGCGGAAGCTTTGACTGGAAGGCTTCCGGCAGATACCCGTGGATTTCCGAGGCGAATCCCAGTTATCACGGCATTTCCTTCGCGGATGCTGTCGGCCCTGCGGCATTTGTCACCTACATCCGCGCTATCCTGCTTCGGGACACGGGTTCTACGCTTTCGCCGTTCCATGCGTTTCTGTTCCTTCAGGGACTGGAAACTCTCTCCCTGCGCGTGGAACGTCATGTGGAAAACGCGCTGAAAATCGTAGAATATTTGAACGGACATCCGCAGGTAGAGGCGGTGCATCATCCCTCTCTTGAAAGCGAGCCGAGCCACGGACTGTATCAGAAATATTTCCCGAACGGCGCAGGATCGATTTTTACCTTTGAAGTCAGGGGTGACGATAAAACGGCGCAGAAGTTTATTGATAATCTTGCCATCTTCTCGCTGCTCGCCAATGTCGCCGATGTGAAATCGCTGGTGATTCATCCTGCGAGCACGACTCATTCTCAGCTTACCGAGGACGAGCTGCTGGATCAGGGTATTAAGCCCAATACCATCCGTCTGTCTGTCGGCACAGAGAACGTAAAGGATTTAATCGCGGCGCTTGAGGAAGCGTTTGCGGCAATCAAATAACGGCAGAATACCTGCTTCGCAAAACCGCCGGGTTCCGGCGGTTTTTTGCAGTCTTCGCGAGAAGACTGTTCCCGGGAAGACATCAGTTTCTCTGGATTTTCCGGGCCTCTCATAGTATAATAAAGAGACAGGCGGACAATCCTCTTTAACGGATGAAAAAACAGAAGGGATGAGAAAGATGGAGCAGACGAAGCAGGAGCCTGTACACATTGAGGTACGGGGCGCGCGGGTACATAATCTGAAAAATATTGATGTGGATATTCCGCTGCACAAAATTGTGGGGATTGCCGGCGTCTCCGGCTCCGGGAAGTCTTCTCTGGCGCTGGGGATTGTATATGCGGAAGGCTCCAGACGATATCTGGAATCCCTGTCAACTTATACGAGAAGGCGCATGACCCAAGCGGAAAAGGCGCGGGTAGACGAGGTGCTGTATGTCCCCGCCGCTCTTGCGCTGCGCCAGCGTCCCGGTGTCCCGGGTATCCGCAGTACCTTTGGCACGGGTACGGAGCTTTTAAACAGTCTGCGGCTCATGTTTTCCCGTCTTGCCAGCCACCGCTGTCCCAACGGACATTACCTGGAGCCGTCTCTGCGTGTGGCAGCAGGGCAGGATCTGGTCTGTCCGGTCTGCGGGGAACGCTTTTTTGCGCCCGGGGCGGAGGAACTGGCCTTTAACAGTCAGGGCGCATGCAGGCGGTGCGACGGCACGGGAGTGATCCGCACGGTGGACGAGTCCACGCTGGTGCCGGATGAATCCGTCAGCATTGACGAGGGCGCGGTTGCGCCGTGGCAGACGCTCATGTGGTCTCTGATGAAGGATATCGCCCGGGAGATGGGAGTGCGGACGGATGTGCCTTTTCGGGAGCTGACAAAACAGGAGCGGGATATCGTATTCCACGGTCCCGCCGTGAAAAAGAATATCATCTATCAGAATAAGACCAGCGGAGCGGCGGGAGATATGGATTTTACCTATTTCAACGCCGTTTACACGGTGGAAAACGCTCTGTCGAAGGTAAAGGATGAAAAGGGCATGAAGCGGGTGGCAAAGTTTTTGAAGGAGGATATATGTCCGGACTGCGGCGGCACTCGGTTCAGCGATGCCGCACGGGCGCCTTTGCTGCGGGGAATTTCCCTGGCCGAAGCCTGTGCCATGACGCTGGCGGACCTTGTGGATTGGGTATCCGGCGTTCCCGCGTCTCTGCCGTCCAAGATGCGCCCTATGGCGGAAAGCATCTGTGAATCCTTCCAGAGCGCCGCAAAACGGCTGATGGAGCTGGGACTGGATTATCTGACCCTTGACCGCGCGGCCTCCACCCTTTCCACGGGGGAGCGGCAGCGGATGCAGCTGGCGAGGGCGGTACGCAACCGTACCACCGGCGTGATGTATGTGCTGGACGAGCCGTCCATAGGTCTGCATCCCTCCAATCTGGAAGGGCTGACCGGCGTTATGAGGGATCTTATCTCAGACGGAAATTCGATTCTTCTGGTCGATCATGATACCAATATCCTGTCGCAGGCGGACTGGCTTATCGAGCTTGGGCCGGAGGCGGGGGCGGGCGGCGGCACCGTTATCGCTCAGGGCACTCTTCCGGAGATAGAAAACAACCCCGATTCCCGCATTGGCGCGTTCCTCTCCGGGAAAAACGCCGTTGATCTGCGGCAGCGGCTTGCGGCGGATGAGATTTTTGCGCTTGGCACGATTCGGCTGTCAACCTCGCAGATTCATACGGTACAGCCGCTGGAAGCGGTTTTCCCCAAAGGGCGTCTGATTGCTGTCACCGGCGTTTCCGGCTCCGGAAAGACGACGATGGTTTTGGAGAGCCTGATCCCTGCGTTAGAGGCGGCGGTCACGGGAGAAAAGCTTCCGGAGCATGTGCGCGCCGTTTCCGCGGAGGGCATTACAAAGGTTAAGTTGATCGACGCGACCCCGATCGGTATTAACGTGCGCTCTACCGTTGCCACCTACGCCGATATCCATGATGAACTGCGCAAGGTATACGCCAGAACGCCGGACGCGAAGAAGCGCGGTTATAAGGCGGGTGACTTTTCCTATAATACCGGAAACCTTCGGTGTCCTGTCTGTGACGGAACCGGTTCCATCAGCCTTGACGTCCAGTTTCTTCCGGATGTGGAGATTCCCTGTCCTGACTGCGGCGGCTCCAGATATGCAAAGACGGCCGGTCTGGTCAGGCGTATTTCCAAAGGGAGCGGTCAGGCGTATTCCCTGCCCGAGCTGATGGATAAGAGCGTGGACGAAGCTCTGACAGCCTGTGCGGATCTTCCCCAGGTGGAAAGGAAGCTGCGTGTGCTGCATGATCTGGGGCTGGGGTATCTGACGTTGGGCGAAGAAACGCCCAGTCTGTCCGGGGGCGAGGCCCAGAGGCTGAAGCTGGCCAGTGAGATGGGCCGCGGGCAGTCGGATTCCGTCTTTGTCTTTGACGAGCCGACCATCGGCCTGCATCCTTTGGACGTACAGACGCTGCTGCTGGTGTTCAGGCGGCTGATTCAAAACGGGGCGACCGTCATTGTGATCGAACATGACCTGGATGTGATCCGCAATGCGGATTATATCATAGACATGGGGCCGGGAGGAGGCGTCCGCGGCGGAAGGATCATTGCGGCGGGGCCGCCGGAGAAAATCCGTGAAAACCCGGAAAGCCGGACGGGAAAGTACCTGTGACGGCCGTTCTTCATTGCGCAGTCGGCGGAAGCATGTTAAAATGGCCGTAAACCGCTTTTAAGAGGTTCGGGAAAAGGAGAAAAAGGGATGCAGGAAAAGCGGATTTTGCTGTCGCCGGAGCAGTCGGCGGAATTTCACAACGAGGTGGATTTCTGCGTGGGCACCGGGCGGATGGGACTGGCGCTGCAAAAGGAGTATTACGAGCAGTTAAAGCTGGTGCAGGAGGAGATCGGGTTTTGTCATATCAGGGGACACGGTCTGTTCTGCGACGATTTGGCCATTTATCAGGAGGCGGAGGACGGCTCCGCGGAATATAATTTTACTTATCTTGACAGAGTCATGGACGCATACCGCAGCCTGGGGCTGAAGCCTTTTTTGGAGCTGGGCTTTATGCCGGGGAAGCTGGCGCGCGGCGCGCAGACGATATTTTACTGGAAGGGAAATACCACGCCGCCCCGGTCTTATGAGGCGTGGGAGGAGCTGGTGAAGGCGCTTCTGGAGCATCTGTGTACGCGTTACGGCCGGGAGGAGGCGGTGACCTGGCCTGTGGAGGTCTGGAACGAGCCGAATCTTCCCGGCTTCTGGGAGAATGCGGATATGCAGGAATATTTCAGGCTTTTTCACAGAAGCTTTACGGCGGTAAAGGCGGTGGACGAAAGGTTCCGTGTGGGCGGCCCCGCCGTCTGCGGCGGGAGCGACGAGGTCTGGATCAGGGCCTTTTTGGAGTATTGCCGGGATAACGATCTGGCGGTGGATTTCGTCACCAGGCATCATTATACGACGCATCTGCCGGAGACGGTGGGACATTACGGCTATGCGGAGCTGATGGAGGCGGAGGACGGCTTTGCCAATCTGCATACCACCCGGCAGATTATCGACAGCTTTCCGAGGTATCGGGGGCTGGAAATCCATATTACGGAGTTTAACACCTCCTATATCCCCAACTGTCCTCTGCATGATACGAATCAGAACGCGGCGTACCTTGCGGGGCAGCTGGCAAGGCTGGGGGAGGACAACGCCTCCTGGTCCTACTGGACGTTCGGAGATGTGTTTGAGGAGCAGGGAGTTCCCTTTACGCCCTTTCACGGCGGGTTCGGTCTGGTGGCAGGCGGCTGTATCCCCAAACCGACATTTTGGACCTTTGTATTCTTTAAGAGGCTGAAGGAAGGGAAGAGCCGCTGTATCCTGCGGGACGGCCGGGCGGTGGTGATGCGCCGGGAGGACGGCAGTTATTGCGGCGTGGTCTGGAATACGGTGAACAGAAGAAAGGGAAGCCGTTATCTTTTGACGCTGGAGATGGAAGAGGCAAAAGAGGGCTGTCTGTTGACCGAGACGGTGGACGAAAAGCATTGTAATCCTTTGAAGGTATGGCACGATCTGGGAGAGCCGGCGAGTCTTTCCGAAGGGGAGAGGAAGCTTTTGCAGAACGCTGCCCGGCCCTTTGTGGAGACAAGACGGGTCAGGCCGGAAAACGGCATGCTGGAGGTTTCGTTTTCGGTGGAGGAAAACGGCGTGGTCTGGTTTGAATGGAAGCCCGGGGAAGTCCGGCCGGATCGGGGCTATTCCTATGAGCGCGCCATGCAGTACCCGAAGATCAATCCCGTGACCCGGCTGGATTACCCGGATCCCGACGTGATCCGGGTAGGTGATACTTATTATATGGTGAGTACAACCATGCATTTCATGCCGGGCTGTGAGATTCTGCGCTCCTACGATCTGAGGAACTGGGAGCATCTGACCTATGTGTACGACCGACTGGACGGCACCCCGGCCCAGAAGCTGGAGGGAGAAGAGAACATTTACGGCAGGGGAATGTGGGCGGCGTCGCTGCGGTATCACAAGTGTACGTTTTATGTGTGCTTTGTGGCCAACGATACCCATAAGACATACCTTTATACGGCAGCGCAGCCGGAAGGCCCCTGGGAGAGACATGCGATAGAGGGCTTTTATCATGACTGTTCCCTGCTGTTCGACGATGACGGCAGAAATTATATCGTTTACGGGAACCGTAAGGTCTGGCTGACGGAATTGAAGGAAGATCTGAGCGGCCCGCTGGAGGGCGGCCTGCACAGACTTTTGGTTGAAGACAGGGACAATCCGTATCTGGGTTATGAGGGAAGCCATATTTACAAGATAAACGGAAGATATTATCTTTTCCTGATTCATTCCAGACCCGATCGCTGGAGAAGAACCGAGGCCTGTTTTGTATCGGATTCTCTGGAGGGAGAGTTTACGGGCGGGGACGTGCTGGACGACGACCAGGGGATCCCGGACAGCGGCGTGGCCCAGGGAGCTGTCGTGGATACGCCGGAGGGAGACTGGTATGCGGTGCAGTTCCAGGACAGCGGGGCCGTGGGCAGACTGCCCTTTCTGATACCGGTGAGCTGGAAGGACGGATACCCGGTGTTCGGGGACAACGGGAAGGTGCCGAAGGAATTTCCGGTGAACAGCACCCGGCCGGAGCATGTCTATGCGCCGCTGACGGGAAGCGATGATTTTAAGGGGGAACTGAAAAGCTTCTGGCAGTTTAACCATGAGCCGAAGCTGTCTTTGGTGGAGCAGGACAGATCGGCGGGAAGCCTTCGAATTGTCACGGATAAGATCAGCGGGACGCCGCTTCAGGCCAGGAATATGCTGACCCAGCGGATGCTTTTTCCCGGCTGCGCGGGAGAGGTCACGGTAGACGCAGGCGGCCTGAAGGAAGGGGATTTTGCGGGGATCTGCGCCCTGCAGTCCTGCTATGGCTTTGTGGGACTGACGAGAAGGAACGGGGCGCTGTTTTTGACGGTGAGGACGGTGGAGCCCGCGGATCCGAAGAAGACGGGATCAGAAAAGGAGCCGGAGAGGGAGTGGGAGCTTTTGCCGGTGAAGGAGGATTCGATCCGTCTGAAGCTGGAGGCGGATTTTACAGGCGGGAGAGATACCTGTACGTTTTACTGCAAAGAGATGGGCTTCCGAAGCAGGTGGGTTAAAGTCGGACCGGAACATCGAACCCGGTTCAGATTGGACCACTTTGTGGGCTGCCGGTTCGGACTGGTCGTGTATTCTACAGGGGAAACCGGAGGAAGCGCGGTCTTTTCGGACTTTTGCTACCGGGAGCGGTAGGCTTCGGAACGTTCGTCCATGCGCGGCGGGCGTCCGCCGTCAGCCGGGTTAAGGCAAATCAGATGTAAAAATCAGAAAGGGAAAGCACAGTCCGGACGAAAACGGCAAAAACGCGGCCGGTAAAAATGTTCGACACTTTTTTTGGTAATTTTGTCAATTTACAAAAAAAAGAATGTATTGGAAGATAGAAGTATATGGATGGATTTGAACGGGAAACGGTAAGGAGGGCGGGAAGCCATGGAGAGGGAACTGCGTATCATAGAGGTTAAGAGAAGTATTTTCGAGGATAACGATAAGGATGCGGAAAGACTGCGGCAGGAGCTGAAGGAGAAGAAGGTTTTTCTTTTAAATCTGATGTCTTCCCCGGGGGCCGGAAAGACCACCACGCTTCTCGCGCTGGCTAAAGCGCTGGAGGGACGGATCAAAATGGGAGTCATGGAGGCGGATATCGATTCCGCGGTGGATGCGGAGAAGATGATGGCGGCAGGGGTGAAGTCCATCCAGATCCACACCGGCGGCATGTGCCATCTGGACGCCGATATGACCAGACAGGGCCTGTATGAGTTCGGCTTGGAGGACGCGGAGCTGATCGTGCTGGAGAACGTGGGCAATCTGGTCTGTCCCGCGGAGTTTGACACGGGAGCGTCGAAGAACATGACGATTCTCTCCGTGCCGGAGGGGGACGACAAACCCCTGAAATACCCGTTAATGTACGAAAAGTGTGATCTTCTCGTGGTCAACAAGACGGACGTGGCGCCGTATTTTGACTTTGACCGGGAGAAGGTGGAAAAATATGCCAAAATGCGCAATCCCGGGATAAAGATTCTCTATATTTCCGCAAAGACCGGGGAGGGAATTTCGGAGCTGGCGGATTGGATTGTGGAGCAGGCGCAGGAGTGGAGAGGCTGTTGAGGCTTGCGCGTGTGGGACAGACGCCGGTCTGCAGGGCGCTGTACTGAAACAGAGTTCCTTCGCTGAGGCGTGCGCGCGCAGGACAAATGCCGGGCGCTCAGGCAGTAATGATGGAGGAATGCGAAAGGCGTGAGGAGGCCGAAAAACAGGGTTTATTTCGGGCTCGGCTGAAGCGAACCGACTCCCTGCGCACAGCATAACGAAAAACGAAAGAATTGTGCTTAGAGCGTCGGCATTCCGGAGGAGCGCCAAGGAACGAGACAGGAAACGGGGGAGACTTATGGAACAGACGGAGACGAAGATTCTGGCGGTGGCCGGTAAGGGAGGCGTGGGAAAAACCTCTGTCGCGGCTACGCTTGTGAGACTTCTGGTGGAGGCTTATCCGGAAAAGAAAATTTTAGCCATCGACGCGGATCCGGCGGTGGGACTGTCAACGGCGCTGGGGATTGAGGTGGAGACTACGATAGACGATATCCGCAAGGCGGTGGTCGCCGCGGCGGAGGACGGAGATGCGAAGAGCGCGATCGAGCTGCTGGGGGAGGCGAGATACCGTATCTTTGACGCGCTTGTGGAGACGGACGGCTTCAGCTTTATCGCCATCGGGAGGCCGGAGAGCGCGGGCTGCTACTGCAAGATCAATTCCTATCTCAAGGAAGTGATCAGTATTCTCTCGGAAAATTTTGATTATGTGGTGATCGACGGGGAGGCCGGCATCGAGCAGATCAACCGGCGGGTCATGGAGAAGGTGACCCACCTGCTTTTGATTACCGATTCCAGCAAGAAGGGAACCCAGGTCATTCAGACGATCCGTCAGGTGGCGGACGAGCTGGTGATGTACGAGAAGATCGGTGTGATTGCAAACCGTCTGCCGTCCATGGAGGTAAAGGGGCTTCTGGATACGGGGGATCTTCCCGTGTTGGCCTGCATTCCGACGGACGCGGCGCTGGCGGAGTTTGACATAAAGGGCGAGAATGTCTTTTATCTGCCGGCGGATGCGGCGATTGTCCGGGGAGCGAGGGAAGCGCTGACAAATATCGGGATCCTGTGCTGAGGAAACGGTTGCCGGTTGGCTCTTTTCCGCGGAGGACAAAAGCTGGAGGAAATTACGCTGCGGCACTTTTGTACTCTACAGGTAATTTCGTCGCAGTCGGGGAAGAATGCGAAGCATTCTTCTAAGTGCCGCAGAGCGGCACTTTTGTACGGAACGTGAAAACGCCGCGAAGCGGCGAATGAGGGGGTTGCTATGAAGGACTTAAAGCACTTGTACTACTTTGAAAAGCTCCTGGAGGACGCGAATAACGAGCTGGTCCGTCAGGCGAGGCAGGAGGGGAGGAAGTGTGTCGCTACGCTCTGCGAGAATGTACCGGAGCCGCTCCTGAATCTGCCGGGAACCTTTTCCGTGCGGCTGCGCGCGCCGCGCACCGGCTCCATCGAGATGGGGACCTACTATCTGACCAGCTTTCTCTGCGAGTATACGCGGGCGCTTCTGGAGCGGGCGATCGAGGGCGGCTTTAATTTTACGGACTGTATGATCGTCCCCGACGGCTGTACGATGTTAAACCGCTGCGCGGAGAACATGGAGCTTCTAAAGACTATGAAGGAGGAGCATTTCTTCCACGAATACATGGAAATCCCCATGAAGGCGGACGACAATGGCCTGAATCTTTATACGCTGCAGTGTACGAACCATATTCTGAAGCCTCTGGCGGAGAAATTCGGAATCGATACCTCCGACGGGGCGATCCGCAAGGCGGTGGAGGAGCACAACCGTATCTGCGACCTGATCCGCAAAATCGGCGATTACCGCAAGGAAGAGAATCCCAGAATCACGGGCTACGAATTTCATATCCTTACCATGGCCTCCTATGCCGCGCCAAAGGATCTGCTGTTGGATAAGCTGGAGGAGACTCTGGAGGAGCTGAAGACCAGAAAGCCGGACGAGAAAAATCCTTATCGCGCGAGAGTGGTGCTGGTGGGTTCCGAGGTGGACGACGTGGACGTGGTGCGGCTCATCGAGGAGTGCGGCGCTTATGTCTGCGCGGATCGTTTCTGCTACGGCTCCTTCCCCGGCAGGGACAGAATCGAATTGAACGATGAGGAGGACGCATTGACGCAGATCTGCCGCCAGTACATGTACCGGGGGCAGTGCGCGAGATATATGAATCAGGACAAGATTCAGGAGAGGCGCAGATACATAGATGAACTGGCGAAGGAATACCGGGCGGACGGCATTATTTACCAGCAGATCAAGTTCTGCGACCCCTGGGCTTACGAGCGCACCGTGGGGACGCAGGTGCTGCGGGAGGATTACCATTATCCGGTGCTGTCGGTGGATCGTCCTTACGCCATCGGAAATTCCGGCCAGCTGCGCACCCGCGTGCAGGCCTTTATGGAAAGCGTTGAACTGAAAAAAATCCAGGGAGGTGGCAGATAGTGGGAAAGGAAGTCGGAAGTGAAAAATTGGGGAGCTTCTATACCACCGGCAAGGTGAGAAAACGCCGGGAATGGCGGGGCGTGCAGGATACGCTTTACGATTATGTGCGCTGGCTCCACATCATGGGGATTCTGGCGAAATTTATCGTAAAGCCCCGGAACATCAAGGCGTTCTTCCGCTATCGCTGGATGAGCAACTATCTGGCGGCACCCATGATGGTAGACCGCCATACCCAGGGACTGCGGGGGCCGCAGCTGCGCATCGCCCATACGGAATTTGACCTGGTGATGGAGGATGTGGCAAAGCTGCTTGACAATCTGTTTAAGGGAGACCGGAAGATCGGGAATAACAAGGCCTTTTCCGACAAGGTGGTTCTTATGGACGAAAACGAGATGACGGCGGTAATGATGGGATTCCCGACCCTGAAGGGGTTAAGCCGGGAGACGCCGTCGGTCTATGTGTCCGTGTTGCTGAATCAGTATGCGGCCTGCCATTATATTGACGTTGCTCAGGAGTTTGGCCTTCCCGGGGATGTCTGTCCCATGCCGGAGGCGGAGGCAGGGGTATCCATCGACGACGACTTCCCGGTGCTGGGAGCCTGCGCCATCCAGTGCAATACGACCTGTGACGGCTCGCTGATGGGAAACGGCGTGATCTCAAAGCGTTTGGAGCTGGAGGACGGGATTCCCTGCTTTCAGCTGGCTGCTCCCCTGCGCCACAGGGAGGACGATGTACAGGAATACGCGGCCCAGGAGATCCGCAATGCCATTGCGTTTATTGAGAAGCACACCGGCGAAAAGTGGGACTGGGATTATTACTTTGAATGTGCGAAGCGGGTGAACGAGTCCACCCGTCACCGGCTGGAGTGGCTGGAGATGAACAAGACGGATTACCCGCAGGTCTTCGGCTCCAATCTGGCTCTTTACACGGAGACCAACTACATGGCGATCTGCGGTAAGCTGCAGGAGTTTGTGGAGGCGGATCGGAAGATTTCGGCCCTCGCGGAAAAGGCTTACAAAAAGAAAACCATGGTGGTGAAGGAATACCGCCACAGGGCGATCATCTGGGGCGTCCAGTCCCATTTCTATTTTGATTTCCTGATCTGGCTGCAGAATTGCTGGGGAATCCTGCCGCTCACCGATATGCTTTCCATGGTGTCTACCAAGGTGCTTTCGGAGGATGACAGGGAGCAGGCGATCTACGATATGGCGTGGCTGACGGAAAACATGATCATGCGGAACCGGACCCACGGCGGCTACAAAGTGCTGCTGGATGAGCTCTGGGAGTACTGCGAGGAGTTTCGGGCGGACACGGTGATCCTCTGGGAGCACATCAGCTGTAAGGCGTTGGACGGTATGCACGGACAGTTCGAGGAGAAAGCGCGGGAGAAGGGAATCCACCTGATCTGGGTGGATCACGATCTCTTTGATCCCAGGGTGATTTCCCGGCAGGAGATCCGGGATCAGGTCAACCGCTACATGCGGACGGTCTTCCGGGAGGAGCCGCTGGATCCCACGCTGGAGGTGCTCACGGACGAGCATTCCTGGTAAAAATGTGAAGGAAATCACTAAGCTCGAAAGTACCTCGCTAAGTGATTTCAAGCTTCACATGGAAGAATCCGCAAGCGGATTCTTCCGGCCTTGCTACCGTTGGCGGCATGAAGGGAAGTGTGCATGGCGCGGACATCCGGTTAAGGAGGAAATGGGTCGTGAAGACTTTGATATGGAACGGCTCCCCAAGGCGGAACGGCGATACCGTCAGTTTGATTGAAAAAGTCACCGAAGGAATGGAAGGCGAGTATAAAATTGTAAATGCGTACAGGTGCAATATTTCTCCCTGCGTCGATTGCAGATTTTGCCGGGAAAACAGAGGATGCGCCATAGACGATGAGATGACGGAGCTGTACCAATACATACAGGAATGCGACAATATTTTGATTGCTTCACCGCTTTATTTTTCGGAATTAACGGGAAAGCTGCTGGATGTCGGAAGCAGGCTTCAAACCTGGTTTTGCGCCAGATTTTTCAGGAAGGAAGAACCTGTTCCAAAATCAAAAAAGGGCGCGGTTGTTTTAGTAGGGGGAGGAGACGGCAATATCGATAAGGCTTATGACACGGCCTGTACGCTTTTGCATCATATGAATTGTCATACGATTCATGAAGCGGTATTCAGTCATCACACCAATGAAAGACCTGCGGTTGAGGACGAAAAGATACTGTTGGGAATAAAGAGTATTTTGAGTTTCTTTGCAAGTGAAAACAGGACGGAATAGGAAGGGAAAAACCTGTGTAAAAAGCCTGCTAATAAAAAGTCAAGCACTTTTTAAAAAAATTTGTGAATTGATTTT
>JAMPFT010000003.1 GCA_023664305.1 bacterium
TCCCAACTGGCTGTTGGGTACTGAAACCCTACACTTATATATTAGGAGGAGGTACATGAATATGATGTACGCAAAAAAAATCAAAATGAATATTCCACCCATCCGAGTCCACCGATATTCATTTGAGATCCACCAGTCAGAGAAAAGGATCCGTTTTCTGATTGGTATACGGAATAGATCCGCCCTTCATGTCAATAGATCCGGCATAAAATACCAAAACTCTGCTTAATGGTTTCGTGCTTCCTGCTGTAGAATCCTGTTTGGAGAAATTGTCTCCGATTCTACGAAAGGAGGCCAAACATTATGGCCAAAAAGATCAATGTGAAGCTCATACTGGAGCTTCGGGATGCCGGGATGTCGCGGAATGCAATCGCTGCAACCAGGCACATGTCAAAAAACTCTGTCGGTGACGTCATCCACATAGCCGACAGGATGGGCATCTCCTATGAGGATGTCCGCCAGATGGACGAGGATGCGGCTTACCGCATGTTCTATCCGGACAAGTTCGCGGTAGAGTCTATGTATGCCCAGCCGGATTATGAGTATGTCCATCAGGAACTGAAACGCACTGGCGTGACGCTCAAGCTCCTGTGGCAGGAGTACCAGGACCAGTGCAGAACGGCTGGGAACATCCCGGTGGGCTATGCCAAATACTGCCAGGACTACAGCAGATATACTGTGGCGAATAAGCTGACAAACCACCTGGAGCATAAGCCGGGAGCCGCTGTAGAGGTAGACTGGTCAGGCCCGACGATGGAATATGTGGACACATCAACAGGGGAGGCCGTGAAAGTCTACCTGTTTGTGGCAACACTTCCATACAGTCAGTATTCTTATGTGGAACCCTGCCTGGACATGAAGATGGAATCTTTTATCCGTACCCATGTCCATATGTATCAGTTTTTTGGCGGCGTGGCTACGCGCCTTGTCTGCGACAACCTCAAGACTGGCGTCGTGTCCCATCCCAAAGAGGGTGAGATCGTGCTGACAGCCGACTATGAGGCCCTCGGAAGCCATTACCAGACTGCCATCATGCCTGCAGGCATCCGCAAACCAAAGCAGAAAGCATCTGTAGAGGGAACGGTCGGTAAGATTGCAACAGCGGTCATTGCCAGGCTCAGGAATGAGGTGTTCTGCTCTTTTGGAGAACTGAAGGCAGCGGTCTCCCAGAAGCTTTACGATTTTAACCACAGCAGCTTCCAAAAACGCGAAGGCAGCCGCTATGAATCCTACCTGGATGAAAAGCCGTTCCTCCATCCGCTGCCTGCCTTTCCATATGAGATTGCCACATGGGTCTACGGCAGGAAAGTGAACATTGATTTCCATGTCGTGTTCGAGTACAACCGCTATTCCTGCCCTTATCAGTACGCCCACAAAAGCGTAAACCTGAAAGTTACAGACAGCACCGTGGAGATTTACAGCGGGAGCACCCGTATAACAACCCATAACCGGTTTCCGGCAGGCAGGAAGAACCAGTATTCCACCCACCCGGAAGACATGCCGGACAAGTTCCGCATCTCCCCATGGGATGATGTGCGCATCCGGAACTGGGCAGGTGCCATTGGAAAATACACTGCCGAGGTTGTCGGGCGCATCTTTGAGGGCGTGCGCATAAAAGAGCAGGGCTATAACCCTGCACTGGCTGTCCTGCGACTGAGCAACAAGTATTCCGAAGCGCGCCTGGAAGCCGCCTGTGAATTCGCAATCACCAGTGGGATTAAGAAGCCCCGCTACCATCATCTTAGCTCCATACTGGCCTCCAATCAAGATGAAATCTACCTGGAGCAGAAAAAAGCTTCCGCAAAAACTGCAGCACCCATGGGTTACCTCCGTGGCAGCGATTATTATGGAGGTGGCAGGCATGATTAATGATGAGAGCAGGCGTAAACTGCGCGAAATGAACCTCGGCGAAATCGTTTCCGGACTTGAGGTGCAGCAATCCGAACCGGCCACGCCTGGGCTTCCGTTTGACGACAGGATGCAGAGGCTGGTGGATTATGTTTACCAGGAAAAGTACAATGCAAAGATCCAGCGTCTCATAAGGTCTGCAAAGCTGCGTTTCCCGCAGGCGGACATGCAGGGCATCTTGTACGAAGGGCGGGGCCTGAACAGGGATCTTTTGGGGAGCCTCTCCAGCTGCCAGTACATCGACAGCCACCAGAGCATTGTCCTGCAGGGCTTTACCGGCTCAGGCAAGACATACCTGGCCTGCGCCCTGGGCAAACAGGCCTGCCTGAACCAGTTCCGTACACTTTACATCCGTCTTCCTGACCTGCTCATGGAATACGGTGATTCTGCCGCCATCTTGGGAAGCCCGAAGAAGCTGCTGAACCGGTATGGGAAAATCCCACTCCTTATCTTGGATGAATGGCTGGTTTCAGACATATCGGACAGTGAACTGTATTTTCTCTTTGAACTGATGGAAAGGCGGTCTGATTCCACCTCCACCATCTTCTGCACCCAGTACCGGAAAGATGACTGGATCAAGCGGCTCGGTGAGGGTGTGCAGGCAGAGGCCATAGTTGACCGCTATGCACACACTGCTTATTGGATTGAAACAGGCAGCATGAACATGCGGGAGTACTTCGCAAGGCCGAAGAAATAACGATGCAGGGTGGATCCCAAAGGCGAACCGGTGGTTCGCAAAGAAAAATCAGTGGAGCGGAACTACGTTCCGCTCCGGATCCCCCGGCGTGGAATAATCACAAAATGCAAAATGGGTGCAGAAACTCTAACAATGCTCAGGAAATTGCGGAAATTTATGTGGACGGCTGTGACAATCCAGGTTTTTTCTCTAAAGCTATACTCCATGATTTCCTCAAGACTAATCCCAATAGCATTAGAGTTAATATTTCTCCCTATCCCTTTGTTGTTCCAGCTACAAGTTATCTTGGAGAAAAGTACGTTCGCTCTGAACCAAATGATACCGTATACGATAATTTACTGAAATTGCCCAGAATATAAGGAGGAATCTATTATGGCTGTTCATCATGGTGGAAAAGTTGGTGCTGCTGGTAGAAAATTAGCTTCTAAATCTTCCAGCAAAAGTACAAAGACCAAAGCTGCAAGAACATTAGTTAATCACAAAAATGCAAAACACTAAGAAATTCCGAACTAAGGGAGGTTCGGTTTGAAAGCACACATAGACCGTCAAGGAAAAGTAACATTACTCAACCTTGACGGTCTCTTTATATGTATATCTCAAAAGACTACCATAAATTGTTGGGCAAACTCTTATTTGAAAGAAAATGAAAAATTGGCAGAGGATTGGCGCACAAATTACGCAAACTGGCACGGCATTGCGATTTACAGGGAAAAACGCCCATGCTATAATGGTCATGCTTAAAAATGTACCTGCACCCAAATCCATTCCATTTCCCAGGCATCTGCACCCATGCAGGTGCTGTTTTTTTGCAGAACGTACACCAGCTTTTTGCAGGGACCGGCAGCCTTCCACCGGCTGTCGGTTTTCCAACACATCAACTTTCACAGGAGGTAATTCATTGAAAAAAGAAAAAAACAACCAAAACGGCGGGAACGCGCTCCCCGGAAGGAAGGGATTCCGCATCCCCTGCCGGGACATCGCCACAGGCGCGGCAGCCTTCGCCTACTTCTTCATGCTCCAGACAGGGCAGGCACTGGCACAGGAACAGGCGCAGGCGACAGACATGTGGAGCAAGGCTGCGACAATCATGCAGGACGTCTACGGCAAGATACTGGGCATCTCCACCATCGCCGCCATCGTGACCGCATCCGTCGCGCTGCTCCTCATGAACTTCTCCAAGTCCGGCAAGACCGTGGACGAATCCCGCGCATGGCTCAAGCGCATCGCGATCTCATGGGTGATCCTGAACGGGCTGGGCTTCATCCTTGCCTATGTCACGCCGTTCTTCTCAGACGGGCAGTGGAACGGATGACGGGAAGGAGGGGATGACCCATGGGGATACTTGACGGCATCGTGGAATGGATTGCCGAGCAGGTGATGAACGGGCTTGACCTGATCTCCACCTCGGTACTGGGTGCCCTGGGCTGCGACATGGGGACCTTCCTGCGGTACTTTCCCGCTGCAGAGACCATGTACAGGATATTTGTGGCGGCTGCCATAGGGCTTGTCCTGCTGAACTGGGTGTGGCAGCTCTTCAGGAACTTCGGGCTGGTCGCGGGCATGGAGGCGGAAGATCCCATCCGGCTGAGCATCCGTTCCGTGCTGTTCATCGGCCTGATCTACTACTGCGACCAGATCACGGACATGGTGCTTGCCATCGGGGGGACGCCCTATTCCTGGATACTCACCTCCGAGCTGCCGCCCCTGAACTTCGCGG
Organism: bacterium; assembly: GCA_023664305.1. Lineage (GTDB taxonomy): Bacteria > Bacillota > Clostridia > Lachnospirales > Lachnospiraceae > Acetatifactor. The sequence goes on from JAMPFT010000003.1 coordinate 4,323, forward strand.
ACTTCAACTCCGTCCTGCTGACCATCATCGGCGTGTGCGCCAGCGGCTCCGCCGCCCTGATCGCGCTGATCCTCCTGCTGATCCTTGCATGGAACTACATCAAGCTGCTGTTTGAGGCGGCGGAGCGCTACATCCTGCTGGGCGTGATCGTGTACACGGCTCCCATGGCGTTCGCCACCGGCGCATCCCAGTCCACCTCGAACATCTTCAAGTCGTGGTGCCGGATGTTCGGCGGGCAGCTGTTCCTGCTGATGATGAACGCATGGTGCCTGCGCCTGTTCACATCCATGGTTGGCAGCTTCCTGTCCAACCCGCTATCACTGTAGGAGCCACTGCGAAACGGAATCCTCACGGACGAATTTATCGTCCTGCAGGTATTGGCCTTATGCATAACGGACCCGTCCGCAATAAATACGCAGATATCACAAGAATTGGAGATTTATATGAAAAACAGGAAAAGCAAGCTTTATGTTTTAATACTCACTGCCGCCCTGTCCCTCTCCCGGTCCATGACTGCCCTCGCCGTGACGGAAAGCGAAGTGGAGGCAGTCGGGAGGGAGACCGCCGCTGGGAACGTGTTCATCTGGTTCCTGTGCGCCATCGCTTTCCTGAAGATCAGCCAGAAGATCGACAGCTTCCTGTCCAGCCTCGGCATCAACGTGGGGCATACCGGCGGGAACATGATGGCAGAGCTGATGGTCGCCGCAAGGGGCATCACCACCGCAAAGAACGTGGCAGGCGGCAGCTCCTTCCGGGGCGGCTCTTTCCGCGTGGGCGGAAGCTCATCCAGCACCAGCCAGTCATCCTTCCTCTCCGGCGGCCTTGCCGGCGCTGTCGGGAGACAGTTCGCCCAGAGCGCCGTGCAGACCATGACCGGGCATTCCAGCAACCCCATCAGCCGCAGGGCTTTTGAGTCCTCGGTGAAAAAGGGCGGGGACTTCGCCAACGGAGTCACCGGTGCCGTGGCAAAAGGGAGCATCAGCTACACCGGCTCCATGACCGGCGCACAGGCGGCCCAGGCCCTCACCTCTTACCTGGGGCAGACCGGCATCCCCGATGCCCCCAGCTATTCCGGCGTGGAGATTGGGGGCGGGCGCATCATGGGAACGGAGACCTCCATCGACTACCCGAACGGCACGGCTTTCGGCATGTACAGCACCGAACAGTACATGGCACCGGAGGGAAATTATGAGACCGTCACCACCGCCGACAACGCCACATGGTACAGGCAGTATGCCACCGACACAGTAGAGCGCACCCCGTACATGACCGGGGAGGGCAAGATCGCCTACCATGAGGACATCGTGCAGAAGCTCCCTGACATGCCGAAAAGAAAGGACCGTGTATAAATGGCTGAAGACAACAGAAACAAGGAACAGTCCGCCCTGTCCACGGCGGCATCGGCGGCAGGCACCGCCAAAAGCGCCCTGAAGACGGGAAAAGCGGTCGCCGGGGCAGCCAAAGGCGCTGCAGCAGGCCCTTATGGGATGCTGGCGGCAGGCTTATGGGAAAACAGGAAGATTATCGGGAAGGTGCTGGCTGCCTCTGCAGCCCTGCTGATGCTCCCGGTCCTGTTCCTCCTGATGCTCCCTGCCATGATCTTCGGGAACCTGGGGCTGGATGACGCCACGGGCGACTCGCTGAACGACAACGATGCCATTATGGAGAACATTGCGGAGACGGAGGCTTCCATCGAAGCCATCCTGCAGGAGAAGCATGCCGCGCTGCTGGAGGAGATACGGCGGGAGGCGGATGCCCTCGGCCCTGACTGCAGATACGGCATCACGGACGACTTTTCAGACCGCATCATCTATGAAAGCGCACTGATCATCTCCCAGTTCTGCGCCTCGCAGGACGACTACCGGGAGCTCAGCCTCGAAAAGCTGGAAAGGACACTGCGCGACAATGCAGACGGCATCTTCACCTATACCATGGAAGCCACGGAATATGAGGAAACGGATGAAGAGACCGGGGAAAGCCGCACCATGCACCACTATGAATATACGGTGGAATATGCCGGTGACAGCTATTTTTCCCAGAACGTGTTCCATCTGACCGGGGAGCAGGCGCGGACTGCAGAGGCTTATGCCTCCAACCTGCACCTGTTCCTGTCCGATACCGTCTACCGGGTGGAAATCAACCCTGGCCTGATACCGGGGGAGACCGGCAGCCAAGCCGTGGACCTTGCCCTGACCATGCTGGGCACCCCGTACAGCCAGGAAAACAGGAACCAGGAAGGCTATTTCGACTGCAGCTCCTTTACCTATTGGGTATACAGCCAGCTTGGGGTCTCCCTGCAGCACAGCGGCTCCAACACGGCAGCTTCTCAGGCAAGGTACATCACCGAAAACAGTCTCGCCATATCCTATGACAGCCTTGCCCCTGGAGATCTGGTCTTCTACTCCTTCGGGGTGAACAACCGCTACCTGGACATTGACCATGTGGCAGTCTATGCCGGGGACGGCCATGTGGTGGATGCCTCCCTTTCCAGGGGCAAGGTGGTATACCGCCCCATCTACAGCACGGGCAACATTGTCCTGTGCGGCAGGCCATATACCGAGTAAACATACAGAAACAGCCATTGGCGGGAACGGTCACACTTCCCGCTTCCATCCGATATTTCAGGAGGTGCATCAAGGAATGTCCACAAGACAGGAAGAAAACGACATATACATCATCCCGCCGAACTTCATCGACACCGGAACGGTGTTCGGCGGGACCATCAAGCTCAGGAATGCGGCGGAGGCGCTGGCGGTCTCCCTGCTCATCGGCCTGCCCGTGTTCCACCTTCCGGTGACACTGACAACGAAAATCATCATCGCCTGCCTGACCGTACTCCCGGCGGCCCTGTTCGCCGTCATCGGCATAAACGGCGAAAGCCTCAGCTCCTTCGTCATCAACTTTTTCGTATACCTGAAAAACCGCAGGGTCGTGGGGATACAGCAGGATGCAGGCGAGATTCCCGCAAAAGAAAGGAAGCCCTCAAAGCAGCAGAAAACCAAAAAGGAAAAGAAAGTGAAGCCCAAAAAAGAAGACTTTGCCGAGGAGTTCGGGCAGTTTAAGGAACGCAGACAGGCAAGGCAGACGTCTCCTGCAGAGGATGCCAATGAACGCCCGAAAAGGAAAGGCGGTGTCTCCCAGGTGCGGGAGCGCATGAGAGAGGAGCCGGAACCGGAGCTGCTGAACCCTGCCGCCTCCTACCTCCCCATCCGGAAGATAGCGAACGGGATCATCTACACAAAAGACCGCCGCTATGTGAAGGCCATAGAGGTCATCCCCATCAACTTCCTGCTCAGGAGCGCAAGGGAGCAGCGGAACATCATCTATTCCTTTGTCAGCTACTTAAAGATAAGCCCCGTGAAGCTTCAGTTCAAGGTCCTTACCAGACGGGCCGACATCAACCGGCACCTGGAAACCCTGCGGGAAGAAATGCGGCAGGAGACGGACGAGCGCTGCCTTGCCCTCCAGAAGGATTATGAGAGCCTGATCCGGCGCATCGGTTCCAGGGAAGCCATCACAAGGCGCTTCTTCATCATCTTTGAGTATGAGCCTTTTGCGGCAAACCGTGGGAATGAGGAAAATGACGCCATTTCCGCCCTCACGACTGCGGTGCGGACAGCAAAGACCTACCTGCAGCAGTGCGGGAATGAGCTTCTGGCCCCTGACAATGAGGACGAGATGGCGGCGGAGATGTTCTACAGCATCTTAAACCGGAAGACCAGCGTGGCAAAGCCCTTAAGCGTGCGCGTCAACGAGGTCATCGGCCAGTACATCAATGCGGGCAGGCGGGATGAGATCGGAAATATCCCTGCCATGGAGTTCATCGCGCCGGAGTCCATCGACTATACCCACGGCAGCTATGTCGTCATGGACGGCACCTACCATACCTATCTCCTGGTCCCCTCCGGGGGCTACCGCCCGCAGGTATGCGCCGGGTGGATCTCCCTGCTGGTCAATGCGGGGGAGGGCATCGACGTGGACATCTTCTTTGACCGCCAGCCCAAGGACAGCATCCAGCAGAAGCTGGGACAGCAGCTCAGGATCAACCGCTCCAAGATCAAGGACACCTCCGACACTAACTCGGACTTCGATGACCTGGACAGCGCCATCCGCTCCGGGTATTTCCTAAAGGAAGGGCTTGCCTCCAACGAGGATTTCTACTACATGAGCATCCTCATCACCATCACGGCGGACAGCCTGGAGGAGCTGGAATGGCGCGTGGGCGAGATGAAAAAGCTGATGCTCTCCCAGGACATGGATGCTGTTTCCTGCCACTTCCGGGAGGAGCAGGCGCTGCTTTCCGCCCTGCCCCTTGTGTCACTGGAGAAAAAGCTATTTGAGCGCTCCAAACGGAACATCCTGACGAGCAGCGTTGCCAGCTGCTACCCTTTCACCTCTTTTGAAATGTGCGATGACAACGGCATCCTCTTAGGGGTGAACAAGCATAACAACTCGCTAATCATCGTGGACATCTTCAATTCCCGCGTCTACAAGAACGCGAACATGGCGATCCTCGGGACATCCGGAGCAGGCAAGACCTTCACCATGCAGCTCATGGCGCTCCGGATGCGCCGCAAAAACATACAGGTGTTCATCATCGCCCCCTTAAAAGGGCATGAGTTCCACCGGGCTTGCAGCAACATCGGCGGGGAGTTCATCCAGATCTCCCCTACCTCCAGAAACTGCATTAACATCATGGAAATCCGGAGGGTGGATTCCTCCGCAAATGACTTACTGGACGGGCCTCAGACGGAAAAATCGGAGCTTGCGGCAAAGATACAGCGGCTGCACATCTTCTTCTCCCTGCTGATCCCGGACATGACCCACGAGGAGCGGCAGCTCCTGGACGAGGCGCTGATACAGACCTACAGGCAGAAAGGCATCACCCACAACAATGAGAGCCTGCCTGACCCGGAGAATCCGGAACACTACCGGGAGATGCCGGTGCTGGAGGATGTGTTCAACATCTTAAGGAAAAATGCGGACACAAAGCGCCTTGCCAACATCATGAACCGGCTGGTGCATGGCTCCGCTTCCACCTTCAACCAGCAGACCAACGTGAACCTTGACAACAAGTACACGGTGCTGGACATCTCGGAGCTGACCGGAGACCTCCTGACCGTCGGCATGTTCGTGGCGCTGGACTATGTATGGGACAAGGCAAAGGAGGACCGCACCGTGGAAAAGGCCATCTTCATCGACGAGACATGGCAGCTCATCGGCGCGGCATCCAACCGCCTTGCCGCAGAGTTCGTGCTGGAGATCTTCAAGATCATCCGTGGATACGGCGGCTCCGCCATCTGCGCCACGCAGGACCTGAACGACTTCTTTGCGCTGGAGGACGGCAAATACGGCAAGGGTATCATCAACAACTCCAAGACCAAGATCGTCCTGAACCTGGAGGACGAGGAGGCGATGCGCGTGCAGTCCATCCTGCACCTGTCCGAGGCGGAGACCATGGCAGTCACCCACTTTGAGCGCGGCAACGGCCTGATCTCCACCAACAACAATAACGTCACCGTGGAGTTCAAGGCTTCCGATCTGGAAAAGGAGCTGATCACCACGGACAGGGAGGAGCTGAAATCACTCCTGGAAAAGGAGAAGCTGCGCAGGCAGATGGCAGAGGCCGTCTGATACTTACACTTTACATACGGTTTACGCATAACGGGGGAAAATCCTCCCCTGCCGGAAACATCCATAAGTACACTTTAAGTACGGTTTACGCATATATCTTATATTTTCCGCCTCTATACCGGTACTGTATGTAAAGTTTATGTAATCTGTACGCAGAGTTATTTCCTATATAAAACCACTCCCTGCGGCCGGCATATCCCAGTACCCTTACGGATACCCGCACACTGCAGGACAAAGGAGGCTGTACCATGCAGCAGAAAAAACAACAGCAGGAAAGCCATCTGGCAGAAATCACCCGGCTGCTTTCCATGTACCATGCCCTCAGCCCTGCCCAGCTTGGGATGCTTTACCCGGAACTGACGGATGCAAAGCTCCTGCGCCTGCTGGGGCGGCTGGAAAGGGCAGGGCGGCTTGCCTTCCTGCCGGAACAGGAGCTTATCCTGTATTCAAAAGACTGCGTGCCCAACCCGTCCACCCTCGCCGCCTTCTGGGTGCTTTTGGATTTCCGGGAGGACGTCACCTACCACACGGCCAGCGATTTCCCGGTGGCGCTGACCTTTTACACGCAGTCGGATGCCTATGATGTCATCCACATACCGGAAGAAAAAGAGATACTCATGAACCATGCCCTTTCCGCTTATAAGGAGGACGCGCCCCGCCGCATAGCCATAGTGGACAATGCCGGGCAGATACCGCTCCTTAATATCCCCGGCATTGCCGCTTTCTGTACGGTGACGCTGGACGGGGAGGTGCAGTATTACAGGAAACAAGGAGTTACAGATACTTAATGGATCGACACACTTTATCATCCCGCCTTGCGCGGATCGGGGATGAACTCCCCCGGCTTACAAATACCATAAATGCCATGGCAGCCAACACCGGAACCTACGGGAAAAACTATGAGGAACTGAGCCTGGATGCCGCCCGCCGCGCGGAACGGATCGCCTGTTCCCTGCGCAACCTGATCTATGCCGCAGACCTTGTGCCAAAGCCCGTCCTCATGGAAGCGGCGGCCCAGGCACACGGCATTTCCATAAAGCATACGCCGGACTGCGTGGAGATCACCCTGCCCGGCCTGATGCCGAAACGCACAAAACGCATCAACACCACCTTCCTGACTGACCCGCTGTATGCAAGCCTGGAATCCTACACAAGACAGCACAGCCTGCCCCATTTTACGCAGTGCGTGGTCTGCTTTTCCCATGTGTTCGACAAAAGTTTGTCCGACAGGCGGGTAAGGGACTATGACAATCTGGAGTGCAAGCAGCTTCTGGATACCGTGGCGGGCTTCCTGATGACCGATGACAGCGGACTGTTCTGCGATGCCTACCACACCACGGAATTTGGGAAACGGGACTGCACCATCCTCGCCGTCATGGAAAAAAGCCGCTTCCCCGGATGGCTGAAAGAGCGGGAGGACAGGGAAAAAAGCATATCGGATTTTTAGGCGGCTTCCCAAAATGAAATCCGACTTCGGTAAAACTGCCGCCAGGACCGCCCGGAAACGGGCAAAAAAACAGATACCGCGCCTGCACATTTTACCGGAGTTGCAGGCGTGTACGGTAAAAAACATGGAAAGGAGGCCCAACCGATGGATACTTCAACCAGCGCATACCGGCTGATGGAACTGGCTGCCATTTCCGGGGAGTGCAGCCCCGGTGTGCTGGCACTTTTAGGCATCGGCCCAAGCTATGGCGAAAAGCTCATCACCCGGCTCAAGGGGGAGGGCTATGTCAGGACGCACTATAAGGACGGGCTGCGGGGATACAGGCTGACGAGCAGGGGGGAAAAACTGCTCCTGGCAGAAAACCCCGCCCGCTTCTCTTTTTACTTAAGCGGCAGCTCCGACACCAACCGCCCGCGCAGCGACCTCCCCAGGAGGCTCAGGCTCCAGCAGGCATCCACTGCCTATGCCATGCTCCTCAATGCCGGCGTGGAAATATTCCGCGACAGGAAGCCAATGCTGTTCAGTACGGAAACCAGGGCGGCACCCCGCAGCATGGCGCTGCCTGCCTTTTACCACTCACGCGAAGTCAAGGAGCTCGGGGCGGAAGCCGTAAAGATCAACAACTCCAGGGCAATGGGCATCCTGCTTTCCCCGGAGTGCATCTATGCCGTATTCTGCACAGGCGGCTCACTGATGAAATGGGAATACCGGACGGAGCTGAAGGTAAAGGCGCTGCTGTCCTACCATGCCAGCCGGGGAATCCTCTCCGGCACGGGAACCGGCTACCACCCGGACACCCCCATAAAGGCACTCATCATAGGGAACGGCATGGATACCTCACTGAAGCTGATGGAAAGCACAGGAGGTTTCCAGAAAAGCTACTTTTATCTGGACTCCAGCTTTGATTACTTCCATTATATTCCGGATGACGCCGCTGGGAATACCATGATCCGGCTGCTCTGCTCTCCGGCTCTGCTGAAAGGACTGAGAAGCCTGCTCCTTTCCGACCTGCAGCCGCCCTGCCCTGACTATGGGCTGGAACATGATGCTGTATCGGATGGGACGCCCGTACTCCTTGCCTATGACTTTGACATGCTGCGGCTCTCCAGATTCCGCACCGCCCTGTCCTTCCACGGACTCACTGGGAACCTGGTCTGCTTCGACTTCCAGAAGCCGGTTCTGCAGCAATATTTCGGGGAGGCAGCCACCATTGAAACGATTGACCTGGAAAAATTTGAAAGGAGGTTCCTGCACTGAAACTGACAGAGAACAGAAAGAAACCGTTGACGCTCTTTTTCGTCCTGCCCGCCCTGCTCCTGGCGCTTGCCTATGCAGGCGGCTATGTGTCCCAGTTCCTCATCAACTACCGAATCTGGACTTCCTCCGGAGGCATGCCGGGGAACGGCACTTCGCCTGCATTCCCCGACAGTTCGCCCGGCGCCTGTTTGAAAGCGCTCACTGTATTCCCTTACAGCTTATATGGGACTGCCCTGTGCGTCGGCGTCTTCGGGCTGCTCCTCTTCATGGTGATGCGGATGGGCTTAGGCAGGAGGGGCACCTATGACAGGCAGCGGAACCTGACCTACTCAAACCAAGGGACCTATGGCACTTCCGGCTTTATGACGGATGCAGAGATGCGCGAAGTGCTGGAGCTGGTCCCTGACATCACGAAAAACCGGGGCGTCATCTTGGGGAAGCTTTACGGCAAGGCAGTCTGCCTGCCAGAAAAAACGCGGATGAACCGCAACGTGGCAGTATTCGGGGCCAGCGGCAGCATGAAGAGCCGCGCCTATGCAAGGAATGTGGTATTCCAATGCGTGAAGCGCGGGGAGAGCCTTATCATCACCGACCCGAAATCAGAGCTTTACGCTGACCTGTGCCTCTACCTTGAGGAGAACGGCTATACCGTGCGGGTGTTCAACCTGATCAACCCTGAAAATTCCGACAGCTGGAACTGCCTTGCGGAGATTGAGGGACAGGAGATCATGGCGCAGCTCTTTTCCGATGTCATCATCAAGAACACCGGCTCCCCGAAAGGCGACCACTTCTGGGACAATTCGGAGATGAACCTGTTAAAAGCCCTTGTGCTGTATGTGGACCAGGGTTTCCCGCCGGAAGGAAAGAACATCGGGCAGGTCTACAAGCTGCTGACCATGAACTCGGAGAAGGAGCTGAACAGCCTCTTTGACCTGCTCCCGGTCACCCACCCGGCAAAGGCATCCTACAATATTTTCAAGCAGGCGTCCGACACGGTGCGCAGCGGCGTCATTATCGGGCTGGGGACAAGGCTGCAGGTGTTCCAGAACAAACTAATCCGGCAGATCACGAGCTACAACGAGATCAGCCTGACGCAGCCGGGGTATGAAAAGTGTGCCTATTTCTGCATCACCTCGGACCAGGATTCCACCTTTGACTTCCTCTCCTCCCTGTTCATGTCCTTCGTATTCATCAAGCTGGTGCGCTATGCGGACAAATACGGGGAAGGCGGGAAGCTCCCTATCCCGGTACATATTCTGGCAGATGAGCTTGCAAACGGCGGCTGCACCATTGCCGACCTGACCAAGAAGATCAGCACCATCCGCTCCAGGCAACTGTCCATAAGCTGCATCTTCCAGAACCTGCCCCAGATGCAGAACCGCTACCCCCTGAACCAGTGGCAGGAGATCATCGGCAACTGCGACACCCAGCTTTTCTTAGGCTGCACCGACGAGCTGACGGCGGAGTTCATCTCAAACCGCACCGGCGAGGTCAGCGTGGCGGTATCCAGCCAGGCGAAGCAGCTGGGCACATGGCGGATATCGGATTACACGCCGGAATACCGAGAGACACGCTCCATCGGGAAGCGGAAGCTCCTAACACCAGATGAGGTGCTGCGGCTGCCGCTGGACGAGGCACTGATCATCCTGCGGGGACAGAAGGTACTGAAGGTGGGGAAATATGACTACACCCTCCACCCGGAGAGCAAAAAGCTGAAGGAGAGCCGCGCCAGCGACCACATTCCGGAATGGCGCAGGAACCCAGAAACACCGGAGCCGGACTTTTCCCGGCTGATGAAACCAGAACCGAAACAAAAGAAGCCAAAAGCGCCCGGAAAGAAACCTGCGGATGCCGCACCCGCCAGCCCGCCACCTGAATGGACAGAGGAACAGCCGGCATTTCCCCTGCAGACGGGGAATGCAAAATCGTCATGACGGACAAGAAATCCATCATGTCCTGAGCTGGCAGAACAGCCTGCCTGACAAAAAACACAGGCAGCCAATAAAACAACAACCAAAAAGGAGACAAAACTATGCCCAGAAAAACAAAAACTCAAGAAACTGTTGTAACGGAAGAAAGCACCATCCAGGAAAACATCCCCACAGAAACAGGCAATCCCATGGAAGGTGACTCCCCGGCGGAGGGCAGAAGCCTCATGGATGGGGAAGCACCTGCAGGCGGGAACTCCCCCATGGACGGAGAACCGTCTGCCACTGACGAGGCTGCCACGGATGAGGGACTTCCCAATCCTGATGAAACCACCACGGAAAGCGACGTACCTGCTCCTGACAGCACCATTATGGAAGGGGACATCCCGGAAGAAACATCCCTTTCCGAAGAAAGCACGGAGACAGAAGCAGAAACCGGCAGCGATGGCGGAATGAAACTGCAGCCGGAAGATACAGGGGATACGCCCGTTGAGACAGATGGGGACGCAACTGCCAGCACAGGCAGACCCTCCCCGGAACTTCCCCCTGAGACCGGAACCGGAGACAGAAGCGGCACCGGGGAAAATGCCCCTGAAGCTGCCGCCCCTCCCAGAAGGCGGAGAACCAGGGCATCCGCTCCTGCAGCAAAACCGGAGCCTCCTACCCCTGCGAGGAAAACTGCTCCTCCCAGCATCCTTACCTTAAATGCCGATGCCGAAGTGGAAACACCGGAAAACAGGGAGGATACCATCTGGCACGAGCTTCAGAATGCCTACCGCACCCGGAAGATTCTGACCGGAACCCTGGGCGGCATTGAGAAAATGGACGGAGGCGGAACCATCGCCGTCATCTATTACAAGGAGATGCGTATTGTGATCCCCCTTGCGGAGATGATGATCAACCTCGTGGAAGATGAGGCCCACGACTATGGGGAGATGGTGCAGCGCCAGAACAAGATCCTCGGCAACATGCTGGGCTGTGAGATTGACTTCATCATCAAGGGACTTGAGAATGCCAGCCGCAGCGTGGTGGCCAGCAGGAAGGATGCCATGTATAAGAAGCGCCAGATCTTCTACATGCCAGATGCAGCCGGAAACTCCCGCGTATGCGAGGACCGCATTGTGCAGGCGAGGGTCATCGCGGTGGCGGAAAAGGTAGTCCGAGTGGAGATCTTTGGTACGGAGTGTTCCATCCTTGCCCGCGACTTATCCTGGGACTGGCTGGGGGATGCCACGGAGCGCTTCCATGTAGGCGGGCAGATCCTTGTCCGCATCTTAAGCGTCAAAGTCCGCTCCCTTGAGGACATCTCCGTGAAAGCGGATGTCAAGAGCGTAAGCGGCAACACCAGCAAGGACAACCTGGGCAAGTGCAAGATCCAGGGCAAATACGCCGGGACAGTCACGGATATCCATAAGGGCACCGTATTCGTCCGCCTCCATATCGGCGTCAATGCCGTCGCCCACAGCTGCTATGACAACCGGATGCCCGGCAAGAAGGATGAGGTCAGCTTCGTGGTGACGCGGATTGATGCGGAGCGGAATGTGGCGGTGGGGTTGATTTCGCGAATTATCAAGCAGAATATCTGATTTTCCAAAAAGAGAGACCTTATTTCCCACAAGGTCTCTCTTTTGCTTCCAGCATATTCATCACTCAATAAACAGATAAGAAGGTCGCACCATTTCATATGCTTCCTGAAGGCTCAACTGCTTTTCATCCTCCTGCGCTTTCTTTCTGTCCGCTTTTTTTACCTTCCAAGCAGAAATATAATTCTGATAAGTTGCGTCAATGGAGTTCAATATATCCATTATTGTATATTCGCTGTTCTTCTCCTTATAATACAGTATAGTAGATAATACGGAATTTACATACCTATAAAGCCTCATGCTAATATGCTCCAAAGAATCATCTGTTCCTTTGACAGAATGTATCAACTGGTTCCTAAGCCTGTATATAAAGTTCAAATCATTCTTAATGCCTTCATAATAGTCTTCTATCGCCGCCACTGCCTTTTGCGGGGAATTGATAAGCATAAATAATTCGGACAGTTCCCGCTGCAGCACAACGTGTTTTGAGAAACTGTTTACTATTGTCTGTACCCTTTCCTGATCCTGAAGCACAGCAATCACTGTCTTTGTATTATATCCTCCGTCATCAATGTCCTTACATTCATTGACAAAACGGACAGCCTCATAAAGCCCGCTTTCCTGATATCTGGTCTCAAGATAATGTGTGAGCCTGGACCAAAAAATATTCATTTTATTCTTTATATAGAACAGGCTGAACACTTCCGGTACCACAACCCTTGCTTTTTCAATGATAGTAAAACGAGGGAATGGGTACAGTGCGTACTCCAGTGCAGACCAGAAATTCAGGAAACGGTTCTGTATCTTATAGGTCTTGGCCGTATTTAAAGTATATAAAATTCGCTCCAACACCTTAATGTCTTCATTTTCTGAGTTGTCTTTTAATTTCAGAAAGCGGTTCATCTGTTTCCTGTAATAGGAATCCACATACCCCAGCATTTTGACATTATCTGTCTTCTTTACTTCCAGCATATTAAAATTTCCATCTTCTGTCCAGCCATACCGCAGGTCATCACGAATACATCCCGTTGTTCCTTGCCACATATCAAACAACTCTTTCACGGCACTAAACTCCTTTGATGCCATGGATATTGCTTTTGTCACATCCAACGCCCTGTATTTTTTGCTTGCAATATAGAAATGTTCAGAAGACCATCCACTACTAAACGGAACCTTGTTGCTCTCCTGTATGGTAAACTGCTTTTCCAAAAGCTGCAATGCCGGCAAGAACTGGGTATCGCTTCTTACAATAAACTTTATGTATATGGTATGTTCCACAACTTCCCGATCCAGTTCCCGCAGACTTTCAATGATGGAAATATCCTGTCCATTCCGCATAAACTCATCTTGTTGCTTCTTAAACCATTCAAACAAATATGTCAATGAATATCCTTTATTCAATAGATCACTGACCAGGGCTTCCATTAGGTTATCCATTTCCTGATAATTTTCTTCGTGCTTCAGACAAGTTATATATTGACCAATCATATCCGCTGCACCTAGCTTTTTTCTCAAACTGACCATATCACTATGGATATTATGAAGCTCTTTATCCCTCTGCTGTTCCTCCAATGTGACCAGCTTATGCAAGTGGGCAAAATCTTTCCTATACAGATCCAGTTTCCTGAAAGGGTGGTTCTGCATTTGATAATCAATTCCTTCAATCAAACCCTCATATGATTTTTTTAATTTACCTGGTTCCAATGCCATCCTGTACTCATCATAAGTACTGATACACAAATCCAAATATTGAATCAGGCAGTCAATGCGTTTTTCTTCCAGTGTATGAAAACTATTATTTACAATATCACGGATTTTGAAAACATAATATTTTTGACATTGCAATGCCTTCTGCTCGTCCATACCTACACCTCTTTCGATTTTCACTTGACAAACACAGTTTTTTCCGCTATGATAAAAGCAGTTAAAGATACATAAGTAAAAAATGAGCTGCCCGGGTAGTTTCTCTTTTACTTACTGTATCTTTTTAATATACATAATATTTATATATCTTACATATAATCATTGAAGTGGAAGATGCTTATTTTTGTATAGCCATTGCTAGGGTAATGCTCACATGAATACTGCATCTTCCGTTATTATACCAAATCCTGTCTAAAAACACTACATATTATTCGTCCAACAATAAATTTCATTTCATATATACCTATCAACTGTCTTCCCCTAATACTACTACAATTTAAGCCTTCCAAGTTGCATAACTCAAAAGCTTTCATCTTCACACTCTAATAATTTTCATACCTTTTTTCCATTTCTTCAAAAAATTCGTTGCAGTCTCGACCCTTTCCCAACTCAATGCTATGGCAGCTCTCTATTACCATTTCCCGTATCTGCTTCTGATTCTCCTCTATTTCTTTCCAGTAATCCAAAAGTTGTTTCGTCGGACTCATACAACTCACCTCTTTCTACTAAGTGTATCTTCAGTATACTCAAAAACCGCTTCCTGCACAAGAAATTGACTTACAATATTTCTCCCCAATTACAAATTACTCATTTCTGCACATCTGGCACCACATTGGCACAGAACTTTCCCAAACTGGCACAGCTTTGCGATTTACAGGGGAAATCCCATATGTTAGAATGGGTATCGTGAAAATTCATACACAGGCGCAAAACCCCATACCCCGTATGCGGTCCACGCCACACTTAGACGCAGGCAAGAAGCCCCCCGGCTCCATGCCTGCGCCTTTCATTGTCCGGGAGGTGACATATTGAGAAAAAAGCTGAAACGGCTCCTGCTGTCCGAAAGAGGCGACTCCTCTTATATCAGCAGCTTTATCTACATCCTAGTGGCGGTCATCCTGGTGGCCTTCATCATCAACGTGTTCCACATCATTTCCGTCAAACAGGAGATGGACCACATTGCAGACCAGCTTGTAAAGCAGATCCAACTGAACGGCGGAGCCAGCGGGGACACGGATGCCCTCTTTACTTTCCTTACCAGCCAGATGGGCGAGGTGGACGGGCTTTCCTACCAGGTATCCGGCCCCGGCAATACGGGGCGCATCCAGATCGGGACGCCCTTTTACGTCACGGTGACGGGGCGCTGCTACCTGGGCGGCTTCTGGAAGTTCAACCTTGTGCCCATCAACGTCCGCTCACAGGGGGCAGGCGTCAGTGAGCACTACTGGAAGTGAGGGGGACTGCCATGTATAAGAAGATACTCAGAAATGAACGCGGGGACATGTCCTTCTTCACCATCTTCATCATCCTTGCCATCAACATGGTCCTGGCCTTCGTGCTGCTGTTCGCCTCCGTCCAAATCAACTGCATGAACATCCGCAATGCGGCAAAGATGGAGCTGAACAATGTCAGTGCCCGCATCTATGCGGATACCTTCCACTCCCAGAGGGAGGCAAACCTCGGCTCCTACATGGCCGACCTGCACTTAAGCGCCGCCTACCGGGATGCCCTCCGCGCAGGCTTTATAAGCGGGATGGAGGAAAGGATACAGCTTTCCAATGAAGATTACACGGTGGAGAACATCAGCCTGCAGTTCCATCAGTATCCCGACAAAATCGAGTATGTGGTGACGTGCGATGCCGTTTTCCGGATCCGTATGTTCGGGAACCTGTTCCCGCCTATCCGGCAGCACATTACCTTGACCGGATCCCATAATACAAAATATTGACCGGGACACTGTTGTCTTTCCGCTTTCTGCTGCGTATATAATGGAACCAAGGACGGATTCCATAATCCAAATTCTATGATGGACACACAACGAAAGGAGACCAATATTATGAAAAAGAACACCAAACCAACCGACAGGAAAAGAACCTTTGCCATCTGCGGCCTATCCGCGCTCTGCGCGGCAGTGCTTGCGGGCGCCTGGCTCCTGACGCGGGAGCCTGAGACGGAATTCGTCCCCGCCCCCATGGAAGCCTCTGACAGGACGGATACCTGGGAAGAGAACTCCGGCACGGATGACGTCCTTCCCAGCACCGCAGCAAGGGAAAGCGCACAGCAGACGGGCACAGCCTCCGACCATACCCAGACCGTGGTTTCCGAGGATGAGACCGGCTCCACCACAATCCTCTCCGACAGCTCCACCAGGGAGGATGCTCTACAGGAAAAGCCCTCCGATCCTCCCGTGACCACGGATGATGTCACAGATCCGGACAGGCAGCCGGAATATGACCCGCCCGTCCAGCAGATGCCTGCATCCCCGCAGGAGAACCCCTCCGGCGGCTCCGGGACAGGGACACCCTCCGAAGGCACCTCCCCTGACAGCAGCCATCCCGGGCAAGTCTATGATCCGGTCTTCGGCTGGGTTGCCGTCGGGAACACCCAGCAGGACAGCATCGACAGCGACGGCGACATCAACAAGCAGATCGGCACCATGGGCGGCAACTGAATAACGCTGCAATGACAGAAAAGGCATGGAAACTCCATGTCTTTTCTTATGGCGGATGCCCCGCAGGACGGGACATCCGTTTTTCTTTAACATAAGGGCAGTTCGCGAAGCATGCTGCCCTTTGTTTTACCAGAAAGGAATGTATCCATATGAAACACCCAACCAAACGCATTTTCCCGCTTCTTCTGTCCGCAATCCTTATCCTCTCCATGGGCATGACCGCCCTTGCATCCGGAGAGGGGAACATGGACGGCGGGGGCGGCAGCATGGGGAGCGGCACCGCAACCGACGTCTGGCACAACCTGGACGGGGTGCGCATCACCGTCGTCACGGAGGACGGCGGCATAGCCTCCACCCCCTTTGACCTGAGCAACGCGAATGTTGCCAATAACGTGCTGAACTTCGGCAGGGTATGCAAGCTGCAGTACAGCTCCGGCTCTTCCCTGTCCCCAAACGGGAGCTACAGCTACTCGAAGCCTAGCACCGCTCTGCCGCGCATCATCAGCGGCGGCAGAAACCGCGCCAGCATGGACGCAATCAAACGGTACTTCTGCTCGGAGTATGCCGCGCAGCTTGTCGCCAACAAGACGGGCATCCCCTTTGAGGAACTGGTCTCCGGCCCCTACAAGCTGGTCATCGAGCCGGTCGCCTACTTCACCCACGGCGGCCTGGACTATGCCATGACCGCCACGGAAGCGGCACTCTACAACCAGATGTCCGGCGGGAAGCTGCGGCAGAAAATGACAAGCCTGACACACCAGAACCTACCGCTGGCACTTTACTTGGAGACCCCGGACTTAGGATACCCCGCCTGGGGCGGCACCACCAGCGGGAGGGTGTCAGACGACGAGATTCTCTCCGCCCTGGGCATCGGCATCGTAAGCTACCGGGACGTGCCGGAAGCGGAGCTGCAGGCGCCCGACTATACCTACCGGGTGGACACGGACGTCATCACCAGCATCACCCTGACCAGCAGCACGGAAGTAAACCCGGATGCCCCAGCCAGCGTCACCTTCCACATCAACGGGAGCTCCTATACCGTGAACGGCATCGTGATGCCCGCAGGCGGCTCCCAGGTGGTCTGGGCGAAATGGCACACCCCGCCGCAGCCCACCACCCTCACCATACAGGTATCCGTCAGCGGCGCGTCCACGGCAAGAACCAGCTTCGTGGCAAGGATCGTCTCCCTGGAGGAGAACCTGCCCCCGGATCCGCTGGCAACGGACACCAGCCCGCACTTTTCCCTTCCGGCCCTGCCGTCCAACCCGCAGAAGACCTCCGCATCCTGGAGCGTCTGGAGCGCCAGGTGGCACGCCCACTGGGAATGGGAGGCGGACTGGCAGTGGGAAAGCGACATGCGGTGGGAGGACACAGAACATGGCGAAGACTGCCCGGATGACTGCGAAGAAAGCCACGGCCACTGGGTGGACAGGGGGTACTGGGAGGACCATGGGGAATGGGTGGACAACGGCTGGTACGACTTCACCTCCACTTCCTATTCCGCCTCCTTAAGCGGCTCCATGGAGATCCATCCGGACGACATCGTGCCCACGGCCCAGGGCGACCGCATGAAAAGCGGCTACGGCATCCGGGAGAACGCCACTGCAGCCTTTTCCTCCAACGCACCGTCCAGCCACTCCGCACCGGCGCAGACGGCAGTGGCCTATTTCCCGGAATTTGGCTATGACATGTACTGGAGGCTCCTGTCCTGCAGCGGCGGCAGCACGGCTTCCTTTGCCTTCAAGCCCAACGGATACTCCACCTACAACCGGAACGTGCATTTCACGCCGGTATGGTATCCGGACGGCGCCGCCTACACCGTCTACACCTATATCATTGACGCATGGACGCCTTCGGGGATGCTGTCCGTCAACGTGAGCGACTCCGTACAGATCCAGGGCAGCCTGTTCGATGACTGGTATACCAAGCGTGAATAAACTGCTGTTTTTTTACTACGCACTGACCATGCTGCCCCTTGCGGGCTTTGCGGTTTATGACCACAGGCGCCACAGGATACGCAATGCCGCCCTGCTTGCCTTCCTGCCATGGTGCCTGCTCTACCTGCCGCTCGCAGCATACGCCTGCCCCGGAACCGCCCTGCCGGAAACCGTACTGCACTGCACCATGGGATTTTTGTCCGGCTTCCTGCTCCTGCTTGCCGTCTCCCTTGCCACAGACGGCGGGATCGGCGGCGGGGACATCAAGCTTGCGGCACTGCTCGGCATCCCCTTCGGGGCATACGGGCTGATGGCCGCCCTTGCCCTGTCCTGCCTTCTTGCCCTGATCCATCTGGGCATACAAAAGGCATGGAAAAGGGAACCGGCAGGGAGCATCCCCTTTGCGCCCTACCTGTTTTTCGGGTGCATGGCAGTGATACTGCTCCGGCTTGTCCCATAACCACCCTACCAACACTGTATAAGGAGACTGAAAACCATATGAAAATGAACAACCGTTTTATCTACGGCATCCTGAGCATCGTGCTTGCTGCCGTCATTGCTTTTATCGCCATACCTGCCGTCACAAGCAGGACAAGCAGCACCTGCGAAATCGTCCGCATGAAGACCGCCGTGGCACGGGGAACCCGCATCACCTCCGATGACCTTGAGCTTGTGGAGGTGGGCGGCTTCAACCTGCCGGACAGCGTTGCCCGTAGGACCGAGGACGTGGCAGGCACCTATGCCGCCGCAGACCTTTACCCCGGCGACTATATCCTCCCGGAGAAAGTCAGCAGCGTCCCCCTGTCCTCCGACCTCTCCCTCAATGGGATCCCGGACGGCATGGTGGCCATCTCCATCACCACGCAGACACTTGCAGCGTCGCTTTCCGACAAGCTGCAGGCCGGCGACATCATCCGCCTCTACCACTATGACGACGACAACGTGCTGGAGCCGGTGTCCGACATCCCTGAGCTGCGTTTCGTGAAGGTCTTGTCCGTCTCCGACTCCAAGGGGCTTGATGTGGACTACACCACCCCTCCGGAGGAGGATGAGGAGCGACAGCAGACGGCAACCATCACCGTCCTCGCCACGCCCGAACAGGCCATGCTGCTCACCCGCTATGAGAATGAGGGCATCCTGCATGTCGCCCTCATCAGCCGTGGCAACGAGGAACTGTCCCAGGAACTGCTGGAGCGCCAGTCAGAGATCCTGTCTGCCCTTTATAGCGACGGCCTGGATCTGTCCGACAAGGATTCGGAATCTCCCATGGATGTCCCCAGTCAGTCCAACCCTGACGGAACCGGCGGCAATGCAGACGATTCCGCTGCCTCAGGCAACCCCGCAGATGCCGGGCAGGATACCACGCCGGAAGAAACATCCGGAAACGAATAAGGAGGAAAACCAGATGTCAAAGATCATCACTGTCTGGGGCAACCCCGGCTGCGGGAAGTCCATGTTCTGCTGCTGCCTCGCAAAGGTGCTGACGGCAGGCAGGAAAAAAGCCCTTATCATCAACGCGGACTCCAGCACGCCCATGCTGCCCGTCTGGATGCCGGAGCGCATCCTTGAAACAAACGCCTCCATCGGGAACGTGCTGACCGGCCTTGAGATCAACACCGCACTGGTGGCGGAGCGCGTCACCATCCTGAAGGAATACCCTTTCATCGGCGTCATGGGCTATGCCGCCGGGGAGAACCCCTTCTCCTACCCTGAGCTGAAGTATGACAAGATAAAGCTCTTCATCGCGGAGGCTGCAAAGCTTGTGGATTACATCATCCTGGACTGCAGCTCCAATATGCTCAACTTCTTTACGCCCACAGCAATCGAGGCGGCAAATGTGGCCGTCCGCATCATCACCCCGGACCTGCGGGGCCTGAACTACCTGCGGGCACACAAACCGCTGCTCACGGATGAAAAGTTCCATTATGACAGCCACCTGACCTTTGCGGGGCTTGCACGCCCCTTCCACGCCATTGACGAGATGGACCACCTGATCGGCGGCTTCGACGGCCTGCTCCCCTATGCGAAGGAGATCGAGCGCTGCGGCACCGGCGGGCAAATGTTCAAGGCCCTTGCCTACTGCAACCAGCGCTATGTCAGTTCCCTGAAGCTGGTCCGGGAATGCCTCATGGAACCGGAAGATGCGGCGGATGAAAGCCTTCCGGAAGAAACCGACAGCTTACAGGAAAATGCCCCGCAGCCGGATGTCACAGGGAATGCGCCACTGCAGGAAAGGAACGGCGGTTCCCAGAAAAATGCCGGGCAGCAAGATGGTACAGAAACCGCGCCACGGCAGGAAGGGAACTGCAGCCTCCATGAGGATGCCGGGCAGCCGGAAGAATTTGCGGAGGTGCCGGAAACCGAAACCCCTGAAGCCGCCGGATTCCAGAAAACAGCCAAAGGCGCCTGGTATGCGGCTGCGGCAGGCAGCGACAGGCAGGATGTACCTGCCGGAAAGGAGATGAGACACCATGGGCATGGAATCCTTAAATGACATGTTCTTTACTTCCGCCGGGAAAGAGGCGCTCACCTATGACCAGATCCTTGAGGACGTGCAGAAATACTGCACCGAGAAGCATGCGGACAAGCTCTCCGGGGAGGGGAGCCGGGATGAGGCCAGGAAGCTCCTGCGGGAGTTCATCGGCCAGTATGTCATCAGCCGCTCCTACCATATCGACGGGCTTTCCACGGAGGAGCTGTGCGGCACCCTCTATGAGGACATGGCAGGCATCTCCTTCCTGAAGAAATGGATCTACATGCCCGGCGTGGAGGAGGTGAACATCAACGCCTTCGATGATATTGAGGTCATCATGAGCGGCGGGCGCTCCATGAAGATCCCGGACCGTTTCCAGTCGCCCCAGCACGCCATCGACGTGACAAGGAGGCTCCTTAACACCTGCGGCATGGTCATCGACGACACCATGCCCTCCGTCATCGGCTTCTTGGACAAGAACATCCGCATCTCAGTGGACAAGACACCCATCGTGGATTCCGAGGTGGGCATCAACGCCTCCATCCGTATCGTCAACCAGCAGTCCGTATCCAGGGAAAAGCTTACCGCATCCGGTTCCGCCACGGATGAGATGCTGGACCTCTTAACCTGCTGCGTCCGCTACGGCGTGTCGGTCTGCATCGCGGGCAGCACCGGCTCCGGGAAGACCACGGTCATGAGCTGGCTCCTGTCCATGGTGCCCGACAACCGCAGGCTCATCACCATTGAGGAGGGCAGCCGGGAATTTGACCTGATCAAGCGGGATAAGGACGGCCATGCCACAAACAGCGTGGTACACCTGCTCACCCGCCCCCATGAGAACCCGTCCCTTGACATCGACCAGGACCTGCTCCTGGAGCGCGTCCTGCGCAAGCACCCGGACGTGATCGGCGTGGGCGAGATGCGCTCCGCGAAGGAGGCCCTATCCGTGGCGGAAAGCTCCCGTACCGGGCATACCGTGGTGACCACCATCCACTCCAACTCCTCCGAGTCCACCTACCGGAGGATGATGACGCTGGCCAAGCGAAAATACAACATGGCGGATGAGATCCTGATGCAGATCATGGTGGAGGCCTACCCCATCGTGGTGTTCACCAAGCAGCTGGAGGACGGCAGCCGCAAGATCATGCAGATCATCGAGGGGGAGGACTACCGGGACGGGCAGCTCATCTACCGCCCGCTCTACCAGTATGACGTGTCGGACAACCGCACCGACGAGAATGGGAAGATCACCGTCATCGGGAAGCACCGGAAGCTGGGCGGCATCTCCGACACCTTAAGGAAGCGGATGCTGGACAACGGCATCCCCGCCGGGAAGCTTGCGCCGTTCCTGCCAAAAAAGGCGGCTCCAAAGAAAGCAGCGAAAGGAGGCACAGGCAATGCAGTGGACACAGACCATCATCTTCCTTCTGATAATTAACGGCCTGTTCACCCTGTTCTCCGTCCGCTTCAACGACTTCCTGCATGTGCTTGCCAGGACGCAGAAAAGCACCCTGCAGGATGACGTGGACGTAATGCTGGGGAAGCCGGCAAAGGGGTTCTTCAACCGGGAGACGCTGGAGGTCGAACAGCTCCTTGCCGCCACAGGCAGGGAGGGGCGGTTCACCCTCGTAAAAAGGGCATCCATCCTCCTGTTCGCAGCGGGAGCCGCAGCCGCCCTGCTCTTAAACAACCCGTTCCTGATTCCGATCCTGGGCGCGGGGTTTGCCTTTGCGCCGGTGTGGTACCTGCGCTCCACCGCCGCAGCCTACCGGAAGCACCTGAACGAGGAGCTGGAGACCGCCATCTCCGTCGTCACCACCTCCTACCTCCGGAGCGGCGACCTGCTGAAGGCGGTGAAGGAGAACATCCCGTACCTGAACCCGCCCGTGAAATCACACTTCGAGGCGTTCATCACCGAATCGGAGATGCTGAACGCCAACATGGTGTCCGCCATCAACACCCTGAAGATGAAGGTGCCGAACCGCATCTTCCATGAATGGTGCAACACCCTGATCCAGTGCCAGAGCGACCGCAGCATGAAGAACACCCTGACCTTCACGGTGCAGAAGTTCTCCGACCAGCGCATCGTCCAGTCGGAGCTGGAGGCCATCATCAGCGAACCGAAAAAGGAGGCCATCACCATGATGCTCCTTGTCATAGGGAACATCCCGCTCCTGTATGTGCTGAACCACTCCTGGTTCGAGACGCTGATGTTCTCCACGCCGGGCAAGATCACCCTCGCCGTCTGCTGCGGGATCGTGCTGTTCTCCTACACCCGGATCATGCAGCTGTCAAAGCCCATTGAATACAAGGCATAGCCATGAAAGGAGGATACCGCTTATGCCCCTGCTTGCCAGCCATACGGGAATGATCTTTCTTTTTCTCCTGATTACCGTAACAACAGCTTTCTGCCTTTCCTGGATACAGAGATAATGCGCAGAAGCTGGGATGCCCGTCTCCTGCAGGCGGGCATCCCCGAAACCCCCACGCTGGCTGCCAGTGCCGCACTACGCACCGGCAGCCCACAGCCAAACCGTAGTGCAGAAACGAGGCAACGATATGACCGGATTACTGATCCTTTTAGCTTCCGTCTTCATGGGGACTGCCTGCTACAATCTGTCCTGCGCCTTCGTGGACGTGCCGACGGCAAGGACCTCCCGGATGATGATGCTGGCAAAAAAGCAGACCGGGGCCGCCGATGAGAAGCTGTTTGACGTGTACCTTACCAGGGTCGCAGAAAGGCTTTCACCGCTCCTGAGGCTGGACCCCATTAAAAAGGGGAGGCTTGCCCTGACGCTCTCCATCGCGGGCATCCCGCTGACGCCGGAATGCTACACCATAAAAGCGTTCCTGACCGCCCTGCTCACGGAGCTTGCCGCCGTCCCCTTTTTCCTGTTCATGCCCCTCATGGGGCTTCTGATGACAGGGCTTGCCGTGATGATGTGGTTCTCCACCTACCATAAGGCTTCTGACCTGGTAAAGAAGCGCCGGAAGCTCATCGAGGCGGAGCTGCCGCGCTTCGCGGTCAGCATCCAGCAGGGGCTTGCCACGGACAGGGACGTGCTGAAGCTCCTGACCTCCTACCGGCGCATCGCCGGACCGCACCTGGGGCAGGAGCTGGATACCACGGTGGCGGACATGCGGACGGGCAACTATGAGAACGCCCTGCTCCGCTTCCAGAACCGGGTGGGCAGCACCATGCTCTCCGACATCGTGCGCGGGCTGATCGGTACGCTGCGTGGGGACGACCAGCAGATGTACTTCCGGATGCTGGTGTTCGACATGCGCCAGATCGAGCAGAACAGCCTGAAGAAAGAGGCCGGGAAGCGCCCGAAGCAGATGCAGAAATATTCCATGATGATGCTCTTCTGCATCCTCCTGATCTATGTGGTCGTCCTCTCCGTGGAGGTGGTCGGCTCCCTGGGCGCCTTCTTTTAAGGCTCCACAAAACCCAGAACCAGCATACACGCCAGCAAAGGAGGTGGTGCCTATGGCAATGTAAGCAATTCCTGGGAAGGATGCCCAGACCCGGCATCCTTCCGTGTGGGAAAAGGGGCTGTCGGGAATTACTGCTCGTGCATAAGACATGGTTATTATTTCCAATACACCGTACCTTATCTTGTGAGAGTAAAGTCATTTCCCGACACACCCGTAAAATTTCTCCGCAAAACAGCCTATGCTGTGGCAGAAGCTGCAGAAAGCAGCCGGAAATTCTTCCCACACTGTAACCCGTAAACCAATGCAGATATGGAGGAACCTTATGAAAAGATTCATCTCATTCCCCGCCCTGCTCCTCTATGCAGCGGCGGCAGCAACCGCATTCATCATCATCAGAACGAAAAGGAGAACAGAAAACTATGCGTAAAGCAATCCGTACATTAAAGGCCAGGGCAGCATATGCCGCAGCCTGCACCAAGGCCATCCTGAAGGACGAGGCAGGCGACTTCTACATTTCCGATGGCGTCAAGATCATCATCGCAGTGGTGCTGGGCGCACTGCTCCTGGCGGCGCTGACGAACATCTTCAACGGCACGGTCATCCCCCGCATCACGCAGGAGATCCAGAGCCTGTTCAACTAGGCACGGCACAGCCATTCCGGAGGTGATCAAAATGGATCCTGTGCTGAGCGTCAGCTACGCCACCATCGCCAGCTTCTTTGAGGCGGCAGGGGGCAGCTACCGCAACGCGGTGTACGTTTCCTGCTCCTGCGACTACAGGCGGGAATCCGGATGCGGGGACTTCCTGTTCATACCGGGGCATGACTGCCGTCCCATCCTGCTCCCGGTCTCCGACGCGGAAAGCTTCATGGGCAAGGACGTGGACCGGACGGAGTGCGCCTGCACCATGAGCAGCCGGTGCTTCATCCGGCTCTACAGCAGATGGCTGGAGCTTTCCACCGGCTCCGCAAGGGACTGCCCCATCCAGCAGGTCCTCCACCTGATGAACCGGCCGCCATGCCGCCAGGGCACGGCACCCTGACCGTGCCCCATCGGGTGAAAAACTGGAAAAAACTGGAAAAATACTCTCAAATGACTTAGGAAAAGGCGCCTCCCCTATGGGAAACGCCTTTCCTTTCCCCTAAAATATACTTATGGATTACTTAATCCGTACATAAAGCACGGACCAGGAAGGAGGCCCACGAATGAAACAGAAAACCAGGAACAGGCCGGCAAGGATCAAATGCCCCTACTGCGGGCGCAGCGCCGTGCTCCAGAAGGCATCCTACGTCTACAAGGAGAAGGCCCTGGACAAGTACCTCTATGTCTGCAGCGGCTACCCGGAATGCGACGCCTATGTGGGCGTCCATGCCGGGACCATGCAGCCGAAGGGGACGCTGGCGGACGGCGACCTGCGGCACAAGCGGATCGAGACGCACCGGATGTTCGACGCCATCTGGAAGAACGGCATACTCTCCCGCAGCGAGGCATACCGCTGGATGCAGGACATCTTCGCCCTCCCCAGCTCTCAGGCGCACATCGGGCAGTTCTCCGACTACCGCTGCGACTGCCTGAGAGCCGAATGCCGGAAGGTGCTTGAGAACAACCATGTGAAAACTGCCTGCTAGGGCGGCAGAGAACATTGCAGAGCCGGAGATAAGAAAGAAGGTGACACCATGGCAGCAATGAGCAGCAGAGAACGGGAACTGGCGGAACGGCACCTCTACCTTGTGAGGGACACCGTGCTGGGCGCCATGTCCCTGAATGAGTCCATACAGGGGTTCGGGTACGACGACCTCTACCAGACCGGCTGCGAGGCGCTCTGCCACGCGGCGCAGAAATACCGGGTGGAGGGCGGCGCTTCCTTCCCCACCTTCGCATCCGTGGTCATCAAAAACCGCCTCATCTCCCACTGCAGGAAGGTCGCAAGGACACAGAAGCCGCTGGAGTACATGGACGCGCCGCAGCCTTCCTGCTCCGGGCTGACCTTCGCGGACACCCTGCCGGACGACAGCTTCCACGGCATCTCGGATGCGGACACGTTCCACCTGCTCTCCCAGGCGCAGGAACGCTGCTCCGGCACCACAAGGAAGGGGATCGAGGCGCTGGCGCTGAAATGCCGCGGGCATTCCGGCGTGGAGATCGCCGCCCGGTACGGCGTCGCGCCAAACCATGTGGCGGCATGGATTTCCAGGGCCGCAAAAATGCTACGGGAAGAAAGGCTGACAGCCTGATGAAAAAGGAGGATAACAATATGCTGACACTTTACACTGCCATAGGGAACTACCGCCTGACCGAAAAGGGGCTTCCCATCGTCACTGCAGGCGGGCGGGACTGCGCACTGGATGCCCATGAGCTGCTCTTATGGTCCAGCCTTGCCTTCCGGATACTGACCTACCAGGAGCTTAAGGCGGAATTCTATGAAAAGGAGCGGGAGCTGCACATCCTTGGGGAGCTTGACTTCGACCATTACCTGAACCGCCTCACCATGCGCAGGCTGGTGGCTTCCGGCAGGGACTGTACCGGCGTGGATGCGCTGTATGACCTTCTGGGGCACCTGTACCTCCAGCCCGCGCCGAACGGCATCGCCGTAAGGACGGCCTCCTTCCTGAAGCTCATCCTCGGCCGCAGGCTCCCCTTCCGGAAAGCCCTGGCGGTATTCCATACCGAGAGGCTGGAGCCGATGGAGAAGCAGGTCCTGGCGCTGCTGCGGCATGAAATGCTGTCCACTGCGGAAGTAATCCGGTGTACGGAAAAGGGGAAAACACGCTTAAAAAACAGCAGCGAGCTGATGGACTGCCTGTACCGGGATGAGGATAGCGACTGCGAGGGCATCGTCACTGACTGCCGTGTTTCCGAAGCCAGGTTCCCCGTGCTTGCCGCCATCGCCAACCTCTACCTCAAGCAGCAGGTCACTTTCCAGATCCTATAAGGAGGCGCTTATGGAACACATGCCAAAACCCTTATTCCGGCGGCTGCTCCTGACCTTCCTGGCCGGGGGCGGCTGCTTCCTTGTCGGGCTTGTCCTCTTCCTCCGGGACGGGGATACGCCCTTTTTTACCCTGAGCACCCTGCTCTTCCTGTCCTCCTGCGGGAAGGGAATCCTCCTCTTTCTTCAGGTGAGGCAAAACGCCTACACTGTGCTGGAGGGCACCTGCACGGATGTCCGCACGAAACTGCTTGGCGGCACCCAGAACATCTGCCTTGCAGACGCAGAAGGAAACGAACACTGCCTTATGATCGGAAAAGACCACAAGATCCGCACCGGACTCTCCTACCGCTTCTATTTCAGGGATCCAGACGGCATCTCCCCCGGTAGGAACCCGCTTCTTAAGAAAGCGTTGCTGACGGACAACCTGCTGGGGGTGGAGGAGATAAAATAAATTGTCCGGGCAAATTGAAGCAATGCAATGTCTGTGATATAATGGGGACACTAAACCAAAATGTAAAGGAATTTATATACAGCCACTATGGATTTGCAACAATTTAGGATAGCCCACAGCACAGTAATGGAACATTATCAGTTTATAGAGAGGGAGCTTGAAGGGATTTATGCTGCCTTAAGCGGAAAAATCTTTTATGATGGATTGAAGGATGTCGAAACATACAGCATAACCAAGGTTATCCAGATGGTTCAGGAGCAAGAAAAAATCCATAACCAAAAAATCATTTCAGATGCAGAATATGAAGACCTAAAATCTATCTGCCAGAGAAGAAATTTTTGGACGCACAACTGTTATACGGAAATGGTCTTTAATCGAAAAACAGGAGGTCCCAAAAAAGAAACAGACATAAAGCAATTATATGATGACATAAGAAATGCAGAGCAGATGAGGGAACTTCTGTTTAACCGGAAGATTGAACTGTTCAATAAAATCAAAGAAGTACGAACTTTTTGGTGATAATCTTCAAATAATCAGCATCTCCATCTCCCTCAGCAGGAACACGCTTCGTAAAAAGGCACTGCTTACAGACCATCTGCTGGGAATGGAGAAGATAGGAAGGACACTTTCATCCATGCCCGAAAAACGCTGTCATGAAAAATCAAATGCCGAAAAATTAAATTTCTGGGAACAAATTGACATATTCCCGCCCTTTCCGTATAATGATAATGGAGATAGAGAAATCTATCGAAAATATTGTCCGCCCACCGCTGGCGGCCTATAAGTGACCGGCCCGAAAATATGGTTCGCCTACCGGAGGCGTCTAATAAATGTCCGGCTCGAAAATTCTCGGCCCTATCGCAAGGTAGGGCTGATTTTATAGGTGGTGGCACATGATTTACCAAGCTGGATATGTATATCATATTAAGGATGAATATTTTGAGAAAGCAAATGACAAGATGCTCATGCAGAATAAGGAGAACGGCACATACCGCCCCACTTTTTACTGCGTAAAAGATGAAAAAAACTCCCTCCTCTGGATGGTTCCCCTGAGCAGCCGTGTGGACAAGTTCCAGGCTCTCCATGACAGACAGGTTCAGAAATACGGCAGCTGCCTCACCATCATCCTCGGGGAGTTTGACGGCAGACGTGCCGCTTTCCTGCTCCAGAACATGTTCCCTGTCACAGAATATTACCTGGATCACATACATACCAGGAACGGCAACCCTGTCCCAGTCAGGCATTCCATCCACCGCGAAATAAGCACAAACATAAAGCGAATCCGGCAGCTCCATGCAAGGGGCAAGAAAGTAGTGTTCCCTGACATCACACGCCTGGAAAAGCTCATGCTGGAGGAACTGGAGGGCCAACAGCCCCTTCAGGCAGCCGAAGGACAGCCCATGGAGGAACTGGAGGACACGGAACAGGAATCGGAATAATGCATGAACCCGTCCTGTTAAGCCAATGCCCGAAAGTCAAGCTGGACTTACGCGGGCTGATGGAGTATGCAAAGGAAAAAGGGGTCAAGGTAATAGAATTACCTGAAAAAGAAAAAGCAGCCTTTATCAGGGAATAAAATCAACATCTTGTATCTAACCGTTTGACATTATCCATATATTGTGCTAAGATATTCCTGTAATTGATTTTTGTGCTTCCCACAGGGATATGCCAGGCGCATAGATGCACACGCTGTTTATGATTGAAATGAGTGTCAGAAAAACCATGCCGTTAAATGGCAGTTTTTTGGCACTTTTTTTGATGCATCCAAAAATTTTTCATCAGGAAAGGAGAAAAGAACCATGTTCACACCAATCACACTCACAGGAAGGGTCACAGCCGACCTGGAACTCCAGACCAGCTCCAATGGGACTGAGTACGTCCAGTTCAATGTGGCAGTCAACAAAGGCTACGGGGAGCAGGAGCACGCCAATTTCTACCAGTGCGTCCTGTTCGGCAAGGCGGCTGAGAGGATCAGCAAAGCCGGGGTCAGGAAGGGCAGCCTGCTCTTCATCACGGGCGACCTTGACCTTGTGGAATTTACACGCAAGGCGGACGGCTCGAAAGGCATGATCCCCAAGATCACCGTGTACGAATGGAACTACATCCCGACAGGGAAGCGCACGGAAGGCGGCAATGCCAATGCCGGCAGCGGCGCACCTGCACCCGCCGTCGCAGACGACGGCTTCATGAACGTGGAAGACTGCGGAGAGAATGGACTGCCGTTCAACTGATGCCCTCCGGCACAGCTGGCGGTACAAGAGGAATTGCACCGGGGAAAACAATCCCCAGATGTGATTCCTCTTTTTTTATTTCCGCGAGCAACGAGCCAAACAGACATGCCTGCATGTCTATTTGGCGACTGCCGCGAGAGCGAAATGCCCTCCGGGTATTTCGCATTTTAACGAAGGGAGTGAAAACACCAAATGAGAAAGAACGTATTTACCGGCAGCATCCGGATCCTAATCGTCACCCTGCTCCTCCTGGCTGTCCTCTTCCAGAGGGAACGCTCCCAGAAGCTGATGGCCCTTGCCCTCATCCTCTGGACTGCCGTAACCGCCGGAATGTTCCTGTTCCGGAAGTCAGGGAAGCCGGCAAAGAAATGCAGCGCCTTCTGTGCCTCCTTAAAACGGGCACGCCGGACGGCAAAAGCAGCCGAAGAAAAACCGGCAGAGGCAGCACCGGAACCCGAAACAGGGCCGACCTCCCCTGCAGAACCTGCCCCTGACAGCAGGGAGACGGAGACCATGCTGCTCCATATCTCACTGCGGATCACGGAGAAGCTGAAGTCCGCCTACCCCCAGTCCGTCTGGCAGTGGAAGGACACGCCTTCCCTGAAAGACATCCTGGCAGGCGGGACGACGCGCATCCTGGTGGAAAACATGGAGGCCTATACCCATGCGGACATCTCCTTTGACCGCTTCGGGCGCATCCATGTGGAGCCCATGACGGTCGGCAGCTTTGCGGAGCCTTCCCCAGGCGGCCCGGATGATACAGGAGAAACGCCCCCGGAACCATCCGTGGTGGACGTAAGGGTATGGTATGAGCTGGTGGGCCAGAAAGCGCTGGAGTCGCAGATCACCGACCTGAACGCCAACGGCCATACAAAACTCACCATCAAGGAAAACGGGGATATCATCGTCACCAGGCAGAAAAAGGAGGTGCTGAAGGGCACCCTGGACTCCTTCCCGGCAAAAAGCTGCTGGGACGAGCTGATCCTGCTTCTGGCTGAGGACGAACTGAAGGGAAAAATCGCGGGCAATGCCCTGCAGGTCTCATGGATCTGAGACGGCCTGCACAAAAAACACAGAAAAGAAAGGAAGAATGAACCATGGCAAAGACACCTTTGTTTGCTAACTGGACCTGGAAGCTCAGCATGCCTGAGCCTTTCGACAAGGCATCATCAAACACGAGTACATCCTACTACTCCACCTACTGCACGGTGGCCACCAAGAAATCGACCCTCCACTCCCCCCTGCTTGCGGCGGTCCTCGCCTACATGGAGATGGACACCAGCCTGACGCCGGGCAACGCTTCTGAGAGCGCCATCGGCACCCAGGGCGAAAAGACAGTGGCGGAATACCAGAGCCGCACCGGGGAGATCCATGTGGCGGTGTTTAACAGGAAGAACGGCAAGTTCAATGTAGGCCGGTATGAAGACGTTACCGCCTCCCCGAAGGTCTATTCCCTGAAGGACGGCGGCAATATCGGTACGGCGCTTTTCTTCGTGCTGATCCCGGAGGCCATGAAGGACGACGAGTTCAAAGAGAACTACGACTTGCTCGGCAGATGCAAAAACGACGGCTACGCGGACATGGACGAGGCGGAAAAGGCGGCATTCATCCTGTGCGACAACCTCTACCGGAGGATCGAGGGCGCGGACACGCTGCCCACAGCCGGGATCAAGCTGAACATCCCCAGCACAGGGAACCTCCCCCAGCTCACTGCCGTAAATATATCCAGAAATGCCTATTCGCCCAGCAGCGTGCTCTACGGCACCTTCCGTATCCTTACGGGCACTGCCGCCCCTGCCGCTGCCGTTTCCGTAAACAGGGATGATTTTGTAAAGCATTATCCCCTTTCGGACAGGGTTCTCACGCCAAAGGAAGAACTGCTGGTGCCCCGGATTGAGGACTGGTACGTCATCCCGCCGGAAGTCACCACCATATGCAGACATGCCCAGGCGACGACAGCAGGCAGCCAGCCCATGCGCAACTTCATGATGCGCGGCCCCGCAGGGACGGGAAAGACCGAAGGCGCAAAGGCGGTGGCCGCAGGCCTGGGGCTCCCCTACCTGTACTACACCTGCTCCGCCAATACGGAGATCTATGACTTTTTAGGGCAGATGCTGCCGGAAACGGCTGAAGACCCCCACTGCGGGAAGGAATACCCGACGCTCACCGACATCCAGATGGACCCGCCCTCGGCATATAAGAAGCTGACCGGAACCTACGATGAGACCGTCACGGACGCGGAAGTCTATGACAAGCTGCTGGAAGTGATGGCACAGGACGCGAAGGAGCTCATGTCAGAAAACAGCTCCGGGCAGCGGTTCCGTTATGTGGAAACACCGTTGATCACGGCAATCAGGAACGGCTACTTAATTGAAATACAGGAACCCACGGTCATCGCAAACCCCGGCGTTCTGGTAGGCCTGAATGCCCTGCTTGACCGCTGCGCAAGTGTGACGCTGACCACGGGCGAAGTGATCCACAGGCATCCCGACACGGTGGTAGTCGTGACCACAAACAACAATTATGCGGGCTGCCGTGACATGAACCAGTCCGTCATCTCCAGGATGAACCTGATCATGGACATCGAGGAACCGGATGTGGACACCCTGACGGAACGCGCCATGAAAGTGACCGGATGCACGGACAGGTCTGCCGTTTCGGACATGGCCGCCTCCGTACAGGAGATCAGCGAGCGCTGCCGGGAGACCATGATCAACGACGGGAGCTGCGGCGTGCGCGAGCTTATCAGCTGGGTGCAGTCCTACATGGTCTGCGGGAACGTGCTGGAAGCCGCAAAATACACAGTGCTCTCCTCCGTCTCCGGCGACCCGGAAAACCGCGCCGACATCCTCTCCTCCTGCCTGGAGCAGAAATTTGCCACATAAGGGGGATGCCCATGGACTTTATGAAGGAACAACAGTTAAGAAGCCGCCTGGCAAGGAACATCCGGCGCCTGCGCATGTCGCGCAGCCCTTGCCTTTCCCAGCAGATGCTCGCAAAAAAGCTGGGAGTCACCCAGAAAAGCATCTCACGCTATGAGAATGCCATGTGCCTGCCGCCCGCCCATGTGCTTGTGGCGCTGGCGGAGGAGTTCGGGCTGGCGACGGATGCGCTCTTCATGGAGCGGCTCCCCCAGAACATGAAAAAGAAAGAAGGGACAAGTGCGGAAAGAAATTCTAAGCCAGCAGAGAACGCTGACTAAGAATTTCTAAGTTCCGCACCGGAGAATGCCCCTGCGGACATTCTCCACCCATATGACAGCGCAGAAAGATGCGCAGAAAAGAGGAATGAATGAGGACATCACACACAGCGATCCGCAGACGGATTGCAGACGAAAAGAGCAGACTGACGGATGAGCAACTCTTCGCCTCCCCGCAGTTCGCGGCATACCTGACGGACATCGCCGAAGGCACAACCGGGCGCTACCGCAGGAAAAGCAGCGTAAGGACCTACTGGGACGCGCTGCCCCACGCGGAGATCGCCCACACGGACAACCGCGTTATCACCGTAAACGCAGGCAACTTCCTGACCGGGAGCTTCCCAACAAGGAGCCTCAAGGCGGACAGCCTGCTCGGTATCGTGGGGCATGAGTGCGGGCACATCCTGTTCACGGACTTCACCATGCTGGAAACCTACCACCAGGCGCTGTCCGGCGGCAGGTTCTACCCGCAGGAGCCGGAGGACCTGTCCGCGAAACAGGAACGCAGTTTAAGGGAGATCGGGAAATTCCTTGAAGAAAAGGATGAGGCGGTGACCGCCGCCCTCTCAAACATTGCACATTCCCTGGTAAACGTGATGGAAGACGTCTATATCGAAGGCCGCATGTGCGACGCCTTCCCCGGCAGCTTAAAGACAGGCATACTGCTTAACAACCTGCGCTTTGCCGAGGAGATGGATTCCGTCACGGAAGAAATAGACCACCAGCACCACGGAGTATTCATCGTGGCAAACCTGCTGATCCAGTACGCCAAGACCGGCGACATCAACAACCTGGGCGGCTATAAGGGGCCTTACCTTGACACCGTATACGAGTGCATCCCATACATAGATGATGCGGCCTATGACGATGATGCAAGGGTGCGCTTCGACGCCGCCAACAAAATGCTCCTCCTTTTATGGCCCTACATGGAAAGCTACATCAAACAGGTGCGGGAGGACATCAGGAACCACACGAACAAAGCGGAGACGGAACTGGGCGAACAGCTTGCAGGCGGCGCACCGCTGCCGGGCGGATCCGGGAGACCGGTATCCGGCAGAACGGGGAAGCATGACCCTGGAAACGATGAGGATGACCGCACCCAGCTCCAGCAGGCCATCGATTATGAGGAGGGACGGATAGAACTGGAAAAGACGGACGAAATCGGGGAAGACGGCGACGGCGGAACCAGCCGCACCAGCGACTATGCCGGGGCAGGCTATGTGTCGCAGGCGGCGGAGGACATGGAGCACATCATGACGCAGCTTGCAGAGGATGCCGCCTATGCCTCCTATGAGCAGGAGCTTTCGGAGGAGCTGCAGGCGGAATCGGACAGGATCCGGTACGGCAACGCCCACAGGGGCGTGCATGTCAATGTCAACCGCATGGGCTATGTGGATCCCTCCTACATGGAGGCATACCGGAAAGTCGCGCCGCCGCTCCTTTTAATCTCCAAGCGGCTCCAGAAGCAGGTGTCACAGATACTGAAGGACTACAGGGAAGGCGGGAAGCTGGACGGCCTCCCCATGGGAAAGAGGATCAGCGTGCGCAATGCAGTCCGCAACGACGGGAGGCTCTTTTACAAGCTGAAGCTCCCCAATGACCGGACGGACATCGCCGTCGCCGTCTTAAATGACGAAAGCGGCTCCATGTGTTCCTGCAGCCGCATCACATATGCCCGCTCCGCATCCATCATCCTGCATGACTTCTGCAGGGGGCTGGAAATCCCGGTCGCCATCTACGGCCACACGGAATTTGATGACGTGGAGCTTTATGCCTATGCGGAATTCGACTCCATCGACAACAAGGACCAGTACCGGCTGATGGACATGAGCGCCAGATCCGGGAACCGTGACGGCGCCGCCCTGCGCTATGTGGCGGAGCGCCTGATGACGAGGCCGGAGGCCATAAAGCTCCTGATCGTCATCTCGGACGGGCAGCCTGCGGCTGACAATTATTACGGCACGGAGGCTGAGGCCGACCTGCGGGGCATCAAGAAGGAATATTCCGCCAAAGGGATACAGATGTTCGCCGCAGCCATCGGGAGCGACAAGCCGAACATCCAGCGCATCTACGGGGACGGCTTCCTTGACATCACAAACCTGGAAAAGCTCCCTGTCAACCTGGGCAGGCTGATCATCCAGAAGGTAAAGAACCTGTATGCGGCTTAAGAGCCTGCCGTCAAAAAACAACAGAAAGAAGGTATCCATATGTACACGAATGAGGACTACATCTCCAACCAGATCGCCGTCTACAAGAACAGCAAGACCCTGCTGGAGTTCCAGGACAAGCTGAAGGTCGCGCCCATCACATCCTATGCCCACATCCATGCAGGCGGGGAAACGGGCGCGGACGGGAGGCGGACGCACTCCCTGATCGGCATCCTGATGAAAGACTACTCCAAAGGCACCGGGGACAGGGCCGTCACCGTATGCGCCAACATCTCCCCGAAGGAGGCAAAGTTCATCTTAAGCCGCCTGACGGCAGGATTCCCGGAATACACCTTCCAGCAGGACAAGATCTTCGGCGAACAGGACGAGCACGGCTATGCGAAGGTATCCAAGGTGCGGATCATCCGCGCCACAAAGGACAGCAAAGGCGCAGCCCGGAAACTCCCATGGTATGTGGAAGTGGAGAACGGCAAAGGCATCCCCCAGAAGAATGCCAACGGCGGGACGTACATGAAGCCCAATTCCTTCGTCAGCACGGGGAAGGTATATGCCAACTTAAGCGACCTTGACCTTTTCAGCCTCTTAAGCAGCGTATCCTCCTACATCGACTGCTGGGAGCACGCCATCGCGCCGGCGCTCATCACCAAAGCCAAAAACGCCATGGCAGCAAGGCAGTCAGAACGCCGCGCAGCATAAACAATAAAACATAACACAATGTCTTAGAAGGGAATGCCAGCTGCGGCGTTCCCTTTTTCAGGAAAGGAGACCATATGAATGAAATAAAAATGTCAGGAATCATCCGCAGGTTCGACGACCTGGGCAGGATCGTGGTGCCGCGCGAGATCCGCAGGCTCCTCCAGCTCCATGAGGGAGACGCCATGGAGATAAGCGTGGCCGGGAACAGCATCCGCCTGAACAAGTACCAGCCGCTGTGCTTCCGGGAGTCGCTGTGCAGGCCGTTCCTCAAGGCCTTCTGCAAAAACTTCCAGCTTGCATGCGCCATATGCGACACGGAGCATGTGCTTGCTTCCAGAATAACAACCATCCCGCAGAAGCCCATGCTGTCGCAGCCCGTAAGGGACCATATCCGGGCGCTGGAGCCATACCTTTACAGCCCTGACAGCCGGATATCCCTGCTGGAGGACGGGAGCCATACGTTGGACGCGCTCTACCCAATCGGCACAAAGGAACAGCCCGCAGGGGCCGTGGCGCTGCCGCATTACCGCACCGTGACGGAGACGGAGCGGACATGCGCAAGGCTGCTTGCGGATACCTTAACAGAAATCATCATGCAGGAGGAAAACATATGAGCAGGTTACATGAACTGACACAATTACAGAGGCAGTTTGCAGAGGAACACCAGGACACCGTATTCCGCTTCTTAAGCCATAAAGGGCTTCCCGTGGAGGACTACTACGACATCGTTATCTTCGGGTATCTCCAGGCAGTGCAGGAATATGACGAGAACCCTGCCCTGTCCCGCTTCCATTTCAGCACAGTCGCATGGAAGAAAATGAACGACTGCCTGGTCAAACATTACACTTATGAGAGCAGGCCGGTGCGCAAAGCGCCTACGGTCAACATCCATGCCCGCACCAAGGACGGGCTGACGCTGGACGAGATCCTGCCCGACCGCAGGAAAGGCCTACAGGAACGGGCAGCCGACAGGCTGTTTGCAATGGAGGTGCTCTCCTGCCTGACGGAGACAGAGCGGCAGATGGTATGCCTGAAGGCCGACGGGCTGACCTGCAGAGAGATCGCAGAAGTATTTTCCACCACCGTACACGGCATCAACGGGCGGTTCCGCCGCATGAGGATGCGCCTTACGGAAATGAATTTTGAAAAGGAGTGAGGAAAAATGATACTCAATCGAACCGGTGACAAATTTGAACATGAAGGCATGACCTATGTAATTGGCGCTCCCATTGTGGGAACGCCGGAAAGTGAGTATGAGGGGCTGTATGGGACGATTACGGAAATCCGTGACGGTGAGGATAAGGAAACAGAAAATAAAACGCCGGATCTGTACTGTTCTTTCAGGGTTCCCGCACTCCCCTATGAAGTAAAAAAACTGGAAAAGGTTTTTTCCGGCCTGTATCGGCAGCCGAAGACCATTGATGACATCACCCTGGACCTTGTTATCTTGGCTCCGTCAATGGTGGAGCCGCTTGACAACATGGAAAAATGTCGTCATTATCCGAGGATCTGTATCCTTTTGGAGGACTGGGCGATAGACGGCAGCCAGGGAAATTCATTCGAGGTTTATACGGACCTTAATGACGCGAAGCGCATAATGGTGCAGAGGCTGGAAGAAGAACAGGAAACCGGCTGTATCTCCAGGTGGATGAACCAGGAGAATTTTAGGGCGGATTCAATAGATACCCTCTACGAATGTTATATTGACGGCGAATATTGCGAAAACCATTATCATATCGCAATCGCTTTCCCGCAGCTCTGTGTTTCCAACCGGTTTGCCAGGGAAATGGCAGGGATCTATAATACATCCTGCCTGCTTGAGGGTTTCATGTCCCAGGCGGCAGGCCGGAAGGAGCTGGATAAGCTGACCGATGAGCAGTATGGCCGCATGGTACGGGATACCCGGTTTTC
This sequence comes from bacterium, assembly GCA_023664305.1. GTDB lineage: Bacteria > Bacillota > Clostridia > Lachnospirales > Lachnospiraceae > Acetatifactor. Next base: position 41,982 of record JAMPFT010000003.1, read on the forward strand.
AGAGCGGCTCCACAGTGCATTATGGAAGAACGAGTCCTACCGGGAAGCCTGTTGGCAGACCGTTTCAGCGGTTGCCCATGAGTTTGCAGATGAATATTTGAAAGGGAACGCACATCCGGACTGTTATACACCGGAACAGGACAATCCCTATCCGCTGTGCATTGGAAATGGAAGCAGCGCATGTGGGGAGTGCTGTCTGTATGCAGAAAAGGAAGCCGAGCCATGGAAACCTTAAATACGCGGATCAGCTGTCTTTACCATGATGCTGATAGCCATAAAATGCACAATGAACACAAAGACCAGTACACTGCCCGCAGGAACGGCGTATACCGCCTGAACTGCCAGGCCGCATAAAGGAGGATAACGATATGCTTAAACTATTCCAGAACAAGAATGACAGCCAGAACCAGGAACTGGCACCCAAGCGTGAGGTTTCCGTAACCGGCGCACTGACGGACGTGCTTCGCCCGGGACTCCCCGCCATCTACCTTTACCAGGGGAACCTGATCCGCACTTCCACGGTGCAGGCCATCCTGGAGGCTTCCGCCAGCCATGTGCGGTTTGAGACCATGAACAGCATCTACACCATCTCCTACAACAACCAGCCGGGAGCAGGTTTCCGCGTGACAGCCTGATCCCCGCACACCCTGTAAAATGCTCCGGGGCTGCCTGCAACATGCGGCAGCCCCTTTTGGAAGGAGGACAAGCCATGAACAGAAAGCAGGATAAGGAAACCGCCCTGGCCAGGGAGGAGCTTGCCAGGCTCTTAGCCACCCTGAAGCACAACCGGGAGAAGGTTCCCCTTGACGTGCTGAAGACAAAGTATCAGAAAGGCTATGCGGCCCTCTGCGCGGAGATAAGGCGCAGGGCATCCGACTATGCGGCAAAGGCCGTGCTCGGCGGCATCCGCATCCACAGGGATTACCTTGATGAGGCCGTCGCTGTCATCAACGGGACGGTCGAGCGCTCCGGCATCCTGAAGCAGCTCTCAAAGGCGGCTTTCAGCCACCAGGACATTGCGGAATTTGATGCCCTTGCCGGGGTACTGCGGGAGAGGGTTCTTGCCGACCTGGAGCCGTTCTATGCGGGACACCTCGGGCTGTACATCACGCAGGAGTGCCTGGAAAATCCGGACACAGCACCGTTAATCTACTGCATGGCCAGCCACTGCTTCTGGCAGGACGGAAATGGGTTCCGCTGGAGCTTTACAAACTCAGTGATACGCTCCCACAGGAAAAGAGCGCATGACCGCCAGCAACACAATATATACTGAACACCGCTTGCACTTACAATGTAACCCGCAAGTCACTGTTATAGTGACTTTGAGACCGTAAGCCAAGTAATTTCGCAGACAGCGTTACTGTATACAATAGACCTGAAGGTCTATTGTCAAGAATTCTTGCGGTCTGCAGTATAAGAAAAGGAGACCGAAATGAAAGAACTTCAGATTGAAAGGGACATAGACCATAAAAAAACCGCAATCACCCTCACGGATGGCGAGCTGGAGAAAGCATACCGCATCATGGAGCGGCGCTATCTGGACGAGGACTTTGCCAATGCCCTCGCGGATGCCATGCAGAACCCGGACACCCGGTTCCATTCGGGGCACCTTGAGGAGTTCCCGGAACTGTCGGACTGGCTCTGCACATACTTCGATGACATTTATGATGCCAACATGGGGCACAACGACCTGCTGGAACTGGCCCTGGCTCACCTGCATAAAGCATCCCTGGAGCCGGAATTTTTCCTGTCCCTGTCCCGGACTGCGCCTGTGATCTGCGCAGGGGCTGAAAAGGATATGGCGGAATGCGAACAGGGCTGCGGCAGATACCACAGCTGCAGCAATATCGCGGAGGCAAATGACAGAAGCAGGCAGTGGGAAACGCTCGCTTCCCTGATCTCCATGCACAGCAGCGGGAACTGCACCTGCGGCATGGATGGCTGCGGCAGGGAATGTCCGGCATCGAAATACTTAAAAGGCGCCTGGGACATCAGCGATTTCTTCCACTCGGAAGACAGGAAGGAGGCGTAGGATGGCAAACATCTGTATGGATACCGTGGTCTTTTATGCTGCATCTGAGGGGCAGGAAAAAGGGCTTGCCGCTCTTTGGCAGGCGATCAGCGCCTGTTACCTCACCGGGACTTCCGTGAATGATTCCAGGCTCTGCCGGATATTTGAGCAGAACAGCATCCCGACGGATGGCCTGAGCCTCCGCAGCGATGTGGTGTACGCCTCCCTTGCTGATGAGGGATACATCACCCTGGACTGCGAATCTGCATGGAGCCCCATGTATGAAGCGTACCAAAGTCTTGCAGGCCACTTCCATGTCAGTTTTGAACTACAGGCCAAGGAATGCGGATTCGGCATTTATATCAACACAGACATAAACGGCGAATATCTGCCCACCCATTATAAGGCATACCTTTCAGAAAGGCCGGAGGACGGCTCCCTGGATGCCCTCTTTGACGATGCGGACGAGGATACGGATCTCTATTTCGATTCGGAGGACGACCTGCTCCAGTGGTTCAGGAAATGCGGCGGCTTTGAGGCAGACTCCGTTCAGGCATTGCAGGACATTCTGGGAGCGGATTACGTCTCCATCCATGAATTTGTAAACCCATATTAAAGGAGGGACAGGAAATGGCACTCTATAAAAAGCTGGATATGTGGTCCATATTTGATGAACTGGACAAGATGATGGACTACTGCTACAGCGGGAACAAGAAGGACAGCCCATACTGGGACCATTACTATGAACAGATCAACGAATTATGCAACATCGCGTCCGACCTGTATGTGGAGCTGCAGGGGATTCAAAACCGGCTCTGGTATCAGATGCCCGCAAAAAAGATCGCTTTCTGTGACGAGGACGACTGCAACCAGACGGCGACAGCATGGTTCAACACAGCGGCGGCAATGCTGTCCGACACCGACATGACGGAGCTTCTGGAGCATGAGAACATCTACTGCGCAGATGAATGGGAGGAAAAGCAGAAACGGATCTCCGCCCTGAACAGGCTGACCAAACAGCAGCAGATGCTCCTCTATACGGAAGTCATCGGATTCATCACCCGTTATCTGGAGCTGGCGGCGGCATTCGACACCATCAAAGCCGTGATCAGCGAGCTGGATTACCACCAGTCCACCGTGAGGGGCAGGGAGGGCTTCACGCTCCCACAGTCGGCATACGTTTAAGAAATATGTAGAAATAATTATCAAAACACAAGAGGAGGCTCTTATGTATATCAGTACAGCAACTTACGGGGGCATGGACTGGCATGACTCCCGCACCATACATGAACAGATAAAAAGCTGCGGCTCTTACAATATTGGGAAAGATAATATTCAGGAAGCCATTGCAGACGACATTGCCGCGAACTTCCCCTATGTGGAATGTATCCGGGAAAACATCCTGCAAGCGCTCTCCGAAAAGTCCTGCGTCCGGTTCATGATCCTGTCTGAAGAAAAAGACAGCGCTGGAAGCACAGTCTACAAAGACTGTGCAGTCTATGAGGCAGACGGAAAAATCTGTTATGAAAACGAAGCCGTTTTTGACGGCAGCAAGCTGACCCTGACTCAGGACTTTGCTTATGGGCAGATTTCCTATACCACTGCTTACCATGTTGAGGACATCCCGGATGACCAGCTCGGCTATATCGTGACGGAAGATTTCCTTGCGCCAGCGAAAGGGGTTGACCTGGTGGAAAGGCTCTACCACGACATTTTTGATGATGCGGACAGCGCACAGGATTACGCCAGGAACCTCAAGCTGCATGAATTCGGATGCTCCAAATCTATTGTGACTTTCCTTGTATGCAATAAAGGGGAGGTACTCCGGACAGAGTGGTATCAGCACCAGAAGGAAGCCATGCGGCTGATGGAAAAAACAGGGCAGACCCATCTGGATGGCAGCTTCCATATCTTTGTCAAATGCCACATAAAAAACCTGGAGCAATTAGAGGACAGAAAGGAAAAAGCCGGATGAAAAGCAAAAGAGAAACCGTCAAATGCTCAGGCTGCCAGCACTGCAGCGGATTCCGTCGATTGGGCAACACAAGGACAAGCTTCACCTGCTCCCATCCCGACCAGGGCTATATCCAGAACTATTTCCAGGCAAAAAAGATACGGAAGATGCCCAGTTTCATTGGATATGGAGCAAGGTATTCGGATGCCGTCCCTATCAAGACAGCACCTGCATGGTGCCCTGAAAAAAGGGAACCCAGGGAAAGATAAAACAGACCATATCCCTTTTAGGAGCAACCGGGGAGAGACAGCCTATGCTGTGTCTCCCCTTTTATTCTGAACAAATCATATCTTCTTTTATGCAGGGGCATATTCCATCCCCGTCCCATAAATCGCCTTTTATATCTTCAGCGGATAATTTACGGGGAACCTGTCAGCTACTGCTTCGAGGGCTGTATTTATATATCTTTTTCATTATTTTGGTGCTTTTATTTATAAATACCGATTTGCATATATATTGTGTTTTTTCATTTGACTTATACTATATATTGTGGTATGATGTCTATGTTATTGGAATTTGTGGCATCCTATCGGGATACACACGTTGTTTAGGATTGTACGAAGTCAGAGTGTATAAAGTGCGGGGCACTTTATGCTTTCTGGCTTTTTTATTTGCAGGAATCTGCACGCTGGCAGGAATGATACAGGATACCTATTCGGTGTCCATATTATTTCTGCCTTTTTATTTCAGGAAGGAGGTTATGGAAATTTCCCGCACCACAGACCAATAACAGACCAGAAAAAGGAGGAGGAATGAAAAATGCATTACTTGATACTGGCAACACTGAAAATCCCACCACAGGAAGCAGAACCGCAGACGGATCAGAAGGTCCAGGAACAGATTGCCGAACTGGAGAATGAAAAACAGAATTGGGACAGCCCAAGGCTGGCAGACATCTTAATCGGGAAACTCAACAGCCTGCGGAGCAGCTTCTCCAGGGCAGTCATTTCGGAAGCAGCGCAAGTCATGGAACGCTATTCCATGAGCACACAAAACCCTGATTATCTGGAGTTCTGCGACAGGACAGCATCCGTGACACAGGAATACAGTACCGGCACTGTCGATTGTTTCCGGCTGGCGGATGGCTGCATCGTGCCGTCTTTCGATGACCGCGTATTCATGCGCTTCGTAATCCGTGACGGCAAAGTATATAAATGCCGCTCCGGTTCCCTTCAGCACGAAAAGCGCAGCAAACAGGCAAAACGCATGAAGGCACTGCCGGAATATCCTTTGAGGAAGCTATTCCCGTCCCTGGAAAGCTACGCCAAGAAAAGGTATGGCTACACCTTTGACAAAGGGCAAGGCGGATATGGCTTTTATTACAACCCAGACGCAATGTGGGACTGGTACTCCGTCGGCGGACGCTGGCCGGAGCTGTTCCTCGTAAAAGAGACCTGTCCGGAATACTCCATTGGGGCAAGCAGGACATGTGCCCCGAAAGGATACCAATGGGCATTCGCCGCAAGAAAAAAGGACATAGAATGGCAGGTGCTCAGTGACTGGATGCTCATGGAGGCAAAAGAGCACTTTAAGAGCCTAAAAAAACTGTTCGCCACCGGCCAGCGGGACAAGGATATTTACGGCGAAGTCACGGAAGACGGCATCCTCTATCGGGGAGAACTCATCTACCAAAAAGACGAGTGTGAAGAAAGCCATCTCATGCGCCGTGGCCTTCTTGATGACCGGCGTTACCCAGTCTGCTTCTACGGATATCTGGACGATGCCGGCTGCCAGACTGAGCATTCTTTCAGGTCACACATTCCCAGCGATGGGGCTGATTCACAAAAGAAATGGCTAGATATTGTGCATGATTACATAGATTCCCTTTCTGATGATGATGTCCTTGTAGGAATCGACTGCCATTGCTGAGCAAAATAAAAAAAGAAAAGAGGTAAAACAAATGTCACAAACAACAGAACGTATCCATGATTTGGTGGATAAACTCAACCGCTACCGCCATGAATACTACAACGAGGATGCACCCAGCGTATCCGATGCCGTCTATGACCATCTTTACGATGAACTGGCACGGATGGAGAAAGAGACAGGGATCCTCCTGAGCAACTCCCCCACCCAGACGGTGGGCTATAAGGCTGTCAGCAGCCTTGAAAAAGTACGGCACCACATCCCGCTGCTCTCACTGGATAAAACCAAGATGGTGGGCGACCTGGCATCCTTTGTAAAAGACCATGCCGCGCTGCTCATGCTGAAGCTGGACGGCCTGACCGTAAAGCTCGTCTACGAGGGCGGGAAGCTTGTGGAGGGCTCCACAAGGGGCGACGGCGACGAAGGGGAGCTCATTACCCACAACATAGCCGCCTTCCGGAACGTGCCGCTGTCCATCCCCTATAAGGGGCACCTTGAAATATCGGGCGAGGGCTTCATTCATAAGGGTGACTTTGAACGCTTAAAGGGCACACTCGTCGGGAGCGACGGGAAACCCTACCGCAACGCGAGGAACCTTGCCTCCGGCTCCATCCGGTGCCTGGATGCAAACATCTGCAGGGAACGGGAAATCAGTTTCTTCGCCTTCAACCTGCTTGAAGGGATGGACGAGTTCCCTGACATACGGGACAGCCGCAGCGCACTGCTGCTTTCCATGGTTGATTACGGTTTCGGGATCTGCCCTTTTGTGCCGGTTCCCGCAGGCGCCACTGCCGGAGAGATTGAAAAGCAGATCCGGACATTGAAAGACCTTGCGGAGATCTCGGACATCCCCATCGACGGGATGGTGCTGCGTTATGACAGCCTTTCCTATTCCGCAGGCCTTGGCAGGACAGGGCACCACTACAATGACGGCATTGCCTTCAAATTCGAGGATGACACCTATGAGACGGTCTTCCGCTCCATCGAATGGCAGACAGGACGCAGCGGTGAAATCGCACCCGTTGCGGCATTTGACACGGTGGAGATTGACGGCTGTGAGGTATCCAGGGCAAGCCTCCATAACCTGTCCTTCATCAAAAACCTTGAACTGCACCCCGGATGCCGCATCCTGGTATCCAAACGGAACATGATCATCCCCCATGTGGAGGAGAACCTTGACCGAGGCGCATATGCGGACATGGTGCCGGATACCTGCCCCTGCTGCGGGCAGCCCACACGCATTTACGCCAGGACCGGCGACAGGGGACGCACCGTGGAAACGCTCCACTGCGACAATCCCGAATGCGGCAACCGTATCCTCCAGCGTTTCGTCCACTTTGCAGAGAAGAAAGCCATGAACATCAGGGGGCTTTCCGAGGCAACACTGGACCAGCTCATCCAGATCGGCGCCTTAAAAGGCTATCAGGACCTGTACCACCTTGACCGTTACCGTGAGGAGATCACCGCACTGGAGGGCTTTGGGGAAAAATCCTATGAGAACATGATCGCTTCCATCAATGAAAGCCGCAACACGACATTCGTGCGCTTTGTGGTGGCAATGGACATCCCCCTGATCGGCAGGACTGCCGGCAGGATACTGGACAGGCATTTCCGTGGAAATTTACGGGAACTGGAGCTGGCTGCACTTGACCGCTTTGATTTTACCTGCCTTGAGGGGATCGGTGATACCATGAGCGGCAACATCCATGAGTGGTTCCGCAATTCGGACCATCTCCTGTTATGGCGCGGCTTACAGAAAGAATTACACTTTGAAAATGGTTTGGATGCAGAGGCATCCGGAGAGGAGAACACTATGAACACAACAGACAACAAATTTGCAGGATGCACTATCGTAGCCACAGGAAAACTGGAGAACTTCACCCGCGACGGCATCAACGCCAAGATCATCAGCCTCGGCGCCACGCCCGGCAGCTCCGTCACCAAAAAGACGGACTACCTGATCTGCGGTGAGAAAGCCGGCAGCAAGCTGGCAAAGGCGCAGCAGCTCGGCGTAACAATCCTGACAGAACAGGAATTTCTGGAAATGCTGTCCGCATAGGGGATTCCCAGTACATTTGAATAATGACCGGAAAATATACGGAAAAAGCTGTCTGCAAAAGGCAGCTTTTTTCAAGTATTTAAGGTACTGCAGGGTACTTATTTAATATAAGGTTTCTTTCGGAACCTGTAAAACAATTTTCAAACCGCAACTGACAAAACAGCGGCAATATGCTATAATGCGAGAAAGGGGATGGCTTTTGTGTAAAATCATGCAGACGGACACCGCAAACCCTGAAAATATCGAATACGGAGGATATGATGTCAGAAGGAATTGCATATCAGAACAAGGACATTCTGTTCAAGATCCTTGGCCAGACCTACAAGGAAAAAAGCTTTGCGGCATACGGAATCGACATCCCGCCTATCCGGGAGCTGCTTCCAACAAACCTGCCGAAAATCTCAGCAAACGAAAAGGACATTGACAACCTCTTCCTGCTGGAAGACGGAACCTATGCCATCGTTGACTATGAAGCTGAGTATAAAAAACTGAATAAGGTAAAATACCTGAATTACATTGCGCGGGTTACGGAAAAATACTATAAAGAGGATGGAAGCTTTGACCTGCGCCTTATCGTTATCTATACCGGCGACGTGAAAAGCGCTGAACCAGCCTTTGAAACCAAATGCCTTACGCTCCGCACAGAGCAGGCATTCCTGTCCCACATAGACGGCGAGGCGGCATTTAACACGATCCAGCAAAAGATCCTCTCCGGTACAGCGCTTGAGGATGATGACCTGATGAAGCTTGTCATCCTGCCCCTGACAGTTCCCGGTTCCAAAGGAAAACAGGAAATGCTGGAAAAGGTCGTGGATCTGGCAGAACAGATAACGGATGAGGAACAACGGATTTTTACCCTTTCCGGCGTGATAGTTGCAAGTGACAAATTCATAAACAGGGATTATATGGAGCAAATAAGGAGGCGCATCAACATGACACAGTTAGGACAGCTTTACGAAAAAGAAAAGATTGAGTATGCTAACCAAAAAACACGAGAAATGGCATTAAGAATGTTAAAACGTAATATTGATATTATTGATATTATGGAAGTTACCGGCCTGACGGAAGATGAACTTCTCCGCCTGCAGGAAAAAAGCGTAACCGTTTGATTCTATATAAAGCCGGAGGTCGAGTACATGACTTTATTGCAGAGAGACAGAGAAAATCTTGAATTAGGCACATCTTTAGCCACAAAAATTATTAAGCTATATCATAAGGGCATCAGCAATGATGAAATTGCTTCTTCTTTACAGCTTGATCTTGAATATATAGAATCTGTTATATCCGACTATGAAAATGATTAAGACATAACAGATATGTTCTCCAATGACTTAGGACCGGTTTTCGCCGGTCCTTTTCTATTTCGTCACATCTTCAGTTAATAGCGTTTGCGGAAGGATTTGAACCTTCGGTGCGTTGCCGCACACCACCTTAGCGGGGTGGCACCATAAACCGCTCGGACACGCAAACGTAAAGTGGATGGGGCAGGACTCGAACCTGCGGTGTTTCTGTGTGACGGATTTACAGTCCGCTGCCCTCGCCGCTAGGCATACCCATCCGTGGGGTGACCAGGGGGAATCGAACCCCCGTGAGCAGAGCCACAATCTGCCGGACTGCCACTGTCCTATGGCCACAGTAGCTCCTGCGGGACTTGAACCCGTCATCTCCGGCTTGAGAGGCCGATGTCCTGACCTTTAGACTAAGGAGCCATATGATGATCCCCACGGGACTTGAACCCTGCATTTCCGGCTTGAAAGGCCGGTGTCCTAACCTTTAGACTAGGGGACCTTGCTGCAGGCATTTTTCAGCCTGCTGTTTTATTGTTTCTTCACTTTTCTATCTTCCCTTCATGCGCTGATCTGTATCTGCGCTGCCGTATCAGTCACCAGAATATCATCCATGCGCACCTGCAGAACCGCTGCAAGCACCACCAGATTGTCTATGGTCGGCAAAGCAGCTCCCTGCTGCCACTTGTATATAGCCTGCGGCGTGGCAAAACCGAAAATATCCTGCAGATCCTTTACAGATAATCCCGCCTGCTTCCGCAGCCTTCCTATGTTCTGCCCAGTCCTCACCATATCTATAACCGGCAAATTCACCATGATCCTCACCTCCTGTTATCAGACTCAATATCAGGCGGCAATGCTCCATATGGGACTTGAACCCATGACGCCTCGATTAAAAGTCGAGTGCTCTCCCAACTGAGCTAATGGAACATAAAAAATACCGCCTACCTCATTTAAGATAAGCGGTACATGAAATCCATGTTTTATATCTGCAGCCTCCTAAAAGACCTGCATCTTCAGACATCACACAGTTTTCGCCTTTTTCTTATCTTGCATGAGCGCATCTTAACCAGACTCTGTTCTTTTTCTTTACTGAACAGTGCCTCATAATGTTCGCTATGCAGATAATAAACAGCTAAAGCTGTTGCGAAATTAACTGTTGCCATGATCTTTTCCTTTCTGGACTCATCCGGTCCGCTTTGTTTCCTAACTTGTAACCACTATACCACCAATTTTTTGTTTTGTCATTATACCGGTAATATAATTTTTCAGATAATCTATTCTATACGCACCTCCAGCCCTTCCATCTTCAGTCCCGGCAGCCCGACAAGATACCATTCCCTGTCCATGCCCATCTCCACGCGGGCGGGAATCCAAACTTCATTCAGCCTAAACTCGAAGACTTCCCCGCAGTGGATGCCGCCGTAATCACGCTCATCGCCGTCCTCATCAGTATAGTGGAAATTATACCTCCCACATTCCTTATCATAAAATAATGTTCCCTGCTTCATAAACAGCCCTCCTTAAAAATGTTTCTATATAATAAAGAGTCCCTTACTTCTATTTCCTTGAAATTTTCCGCAAAATTTTCTATAAATTTTTCATTAACCGCAGGAAAAGCAGCAACCTACTCTTTCCCCGCAGCCTTTTCCTCCTCTGCACCTTTTAGATCTGCCTCATACTTTTTCACCAGCCGGTAGAAGCTGTCTTTTTTAAGCCCGGTAAGCGTCATAGCCTCCTTTGCGGAGATCACGCCGCTTTTCCATCTCCCATAGCAGTCCTCCCAGTTCTCCGGGTACTCCACCCTCGGCCTGCCCAGATGCCTTCCGCTCGCCTTTGCCACCTCGATACCCTGCCGCTGCAGCTCGTGCCGCTCCGTCCAGTCCTCGTCCGCCACATAAGCGAACACTGCCAGCACCACATCCGTTATCAGCTGCCCCACCAGTTCCTTTGACTGCGTGGTATCCAGGATGGGCATGGAAGTCACCCTGATGTCCGCACCGATCTCCTTTGTGATATGGAACCATTCCCTGTATATCTCGCCGTAGTTCCTGCCGAACCGCTTCAGCTCCGTTACCACCAGCAGATCGCCTTCCCGCAGGATATTGTCAACCAGAGAGCGGTACACCGGGCGTTCAAACTGCCTCCCTGACTCCTTCTCCACATATATGTCGCGCTCGTCGATGCCTTCCTCGTCCCGCAATATATGTATCTGCCGGTCCGGATTCTGCTCACGGGTACTCACGCGGACATATCCGAATTTCTTTGTTGCCATAATACTCCTCCTTCCATAGGATTCCATGTCGCAAAAGGTGTCTTTTATTCCTGCGACATCGCAATATTCAAAACAAACCTTTTGCGACAGAAAAACAGGGTGATTTGCCTGCCAAAATAAATATCTCCAAAGGTATACCTTTTGCGACACATCATTTTATACGCAGGGGATGCAAAAAACACAGCACTCCCCTGCGAAATTACCAGCCTGCAGTCTGGTTCCTAAAGCCCCGGCACCGGCTAAACTATAAACTTGCGGATGCAGTTTAACAGGGTTGCCGAAAGCTCCTGGTACAGGTCCTCCTCAAACACGTTCTGCTCCATGGCGTTCTTGATCAGCAGCGGGCGGTACATCCTGAAAATCTCCTCCTGCGCCGCCTTGTCCCCTGCCTTTGCCTGCCCCAGCAGTTTCTCAAATTCCATCGTTCCCATTCATCTCCTTCCGCAGCTTCCTGAGCACATAGTAATATGCCATCTCAGCCTGTTTCGCCTCCATATGGAACCGCTCGCCCAGCTCCGCGAACGTAAGCTCCCCGTAGCCCCTGGCAAACAGGATCTCCCTGTCCCTGCCTTTCAGCCGGCTTATCGCCTTTGCCAGGCGGTCGCTCTCCAGCCGCACCAGCAGCTCACCGTACCTCTGCCAGTCCCGGAAGATAAAATCCGTATGTTCATTTATATAGGCGCGGTACTGCTCGTCAAAGTCCGTATAGTTGCGCTCCAGCAGATCCTCCGATGCAAGATCTATACCCTGCAGCCGGTATTTGCGTTTCCAGTATTTCTTCCGTGTGTTCCCCACTGCCGCCACCAAGTATGCGGTAAAGCGGTTCTGCACGGAATCAGTTTGTCTTTCTTTCATCCTTTCGTCCTCCAGTCTTTTTGTGCTGCGTTTAAACCGCAGAACCGGAGGCCCCCTGATGGTACAGGTTCCAGCCATCCTGACCGCAAAAGAAAAAGAACCGTTATCTGACTTACATCTTCGATAACTGTTCCTCTCCTGTATTGCTGTGGCTCTCTCTAAAAAGCATGGTATTACACTACCATAGACAGCCGAGTTCTTCTTCTGTACAGTTTCAGTTTTTTTAGCAAAATTCCCCTGCCGATATCCGGCTTATAACCATTTCCCAAAGCCTGCCGCATAATTCCTAACTCATGGCACAAAAAAGACACCCAAATAAGCCTCTGATGAACCATGTTTTTTTGTTCACCAGAAGCCTGGGTGTCTGGTAGTTTAATACACTACTATTTAAGAATGTTCATGCCCTTTTTACTTTTCCATAGTATGGCAATACACTACCGATAGGAGGTAATTACGATGTCCCTGTCAATTAACGATGCTTACATTTTCAGCCAAGAATTGAAGAAAGCTCGTAAGAAAATGCACCTGACACAGGAAACCTGCGCGGAACTGCTGGAACACTCCCTTTCTTTCCAAAAGGATTTGGAGCGCGGACGCTGTTCCCCAAGTATTGAGAACTTTTATCATATCTGCAGGACGCTGAACATATCTGCAGACGACTGTATCTTTTCCGACAGCCATAAAACAGACTCTACATATCATGAGCTGCTCAGACTGCTCTCCCAATGTGACGAAGACAGCTTGAAAATTCTTACTGCTGCTGTGACGGCAATCGTTAATCAAAAGAACAAACCATCGGTTTGATTTTCTTCCAAAAATATAACCCAACTTTTCCGGTTGGGTTATATTCTACACTGCAAATATCTTTCTTTTATAAACAAAAAATAGATGGATTATCTTTTTGCTCGGCAAAATGCGACAATAAAATGCTTTATTCATTTTCCATGCTGAATTTATATCCATATCCATGCAATGTATGTATATAGGAAATGCCTAATTTTGCCCTGAGACGATAAATAATATCCCTTATAGTATAGGATCCATCCGCATATTCTTCTTTGTTGACCGCCTCATATATCTGATCTCTTGTGAAAGCAATATTCGGATTAGATGCCAGAAAGCAGAGTACATCAAACTCCATTCTGGTAAGCACTATTTCCCGCTCATTCACATAAACTGTCCTACTTGTAGGATAAATATGCAGTTTTCCATATATCAGTTTTTCATCAGCATCGGACATCTCTTACACCTCCATCCTATGTTGTAACTCTCAAGTCGCAATCTATCGGTTTTGATCTTGCCGACTCAAGTTTCCATTTTCACACTCCAGGAAATTCCCAACTATATAAAGATATTTACAGTAAACATAATACCTGTGAATAATTCACGAATCACAGACAGCATCTCATTTGCACCGTCCGAATGCATCACGCCATATTTTCATCACAATAATGGAGCAAAAATTCGCAAAAAATCCTGAAGCAGTCTGGTTATCAGATTCCCCTTACATTCTTCCGGCTGAACCAGGTGGCACTGCTCCAGCGTCTTCAAAAAATCATCTTTTACTTGAAGGACGGCTTTGCTGCCATACATCCACACACCACATTCAAAATGTAAATAAAGGCTCCGGAAATCTAAATTAGCCGTCCCTACCGTAGCCGTACTGTCATCGGAAACAAATAGCTTTGAATGTATGAATCCCTTTGAATATTCATATATTTTTACTCCACCGTGAATTAACTCCCTATAGTAAGAGCGTGTAGTCATATGAATCAGTGCCTTATCCCAGATATGTGGCGTAATAATTCGCACATCCACTCCGCTTTTTGCGGCAAGGCACAACGCTGATACCATGCTATCATCGACAATCAGGTAGGGAGTAGCAATATATACATAACTTTTTGCATGATTCAATATCTGGATATAGACATGTTCCCCCACATTTTCATTGTCCATCGGGCTGTCGGCATATGGTTGGACAAACCCGTCCCACTCCATCTCTGCCTTTTCTTCATTGCATGGGAAAAAATATTCTATCACTTCACTTTCCTGTCCGCACAGCTCCCACATTTCAAGAAACATCATCGTCAGACTCCACGCCGCTTTTCCTTCCACTTTCAAAACAGAATCTTTCCAATGCCCATGCTTTTCAAATATATTGATATACTCATCCGCTAAATTCAGCCCTCCTGTAAAGGCTACTTTCCCATCAATAGACGTGATCTTCCGGTGGTCACGATTATTCTGGATTGCCGAAAGCACTGGACGGAACGGATTGAATACAGCGCATTTAATCCCATATTGTTCCAATTGGGATGCATAATCTTTCGGCAAAGTCAGAAAGCATCCGATATCATCATATATAACCCTGATATCCACTCCCTGTGCCGCCTTCTCCTTCAGAATGTCAAGGACTGCGTCCCACAATACCCCTTCCTGTATGATAAAATATTCAATAAAAATATATTTTTGGGCTTTTTTCAGTTCTTCAAGGAACACTGGAAAAAATTTTTCTCCCGGCGAATAATAATCCGTCCTGGTAGCATCATAAACCGGAAATCCCGCAAAATGCTGCAGATAACGTACCTGATTAATATGTTGTGGTATCATCTGCGCTATATCCTCAAATACATCCCCCGGCATCTCGTAGAACTCCTGATTCTTCTGCCTGATTTGAACATTCTTCTTCCTGAAATGTTTCGTTGATGACTGATAATGGTACAATACATAAAACAATCCCCCGAATACCGGAAACGATAGAATCAGAAACACCCATGCTACCTTATTCGCTCCCTTATTTTTCTGGGAAATCACATGGCGTACAATGAAAAAACTGGCCACGGTAATCAACATTCTCAATGCTTCAGATAAATAGTGTCCCATATGGAAAAAAACAGCTAGACAGATAACCTGCATAAGCAACAGAAATATGACAAACAATCGTCTTCGCAGCAATACCCGAAACCATGAACGCTTCACTGTCTTAGTCCTCCCGTTTAAAACCTCAATCACTCACTCGATTTTCTGTTTTTTATGTATAATATCAAGGAAACCACCGCCATAGATGCCATCAACAGTGCAGAAAGCCAAAAAGCAGGTGAATCAGGCTCCCGAATACTTGAACCAAGGATTGTGGCCAATACTACTCCTAAAATCGTCCCCAAGATACCCCCCATCAAATAATATGGAAACGGAATCTTCATTGCACCAAGATACAAACTTACTGCATCTCCCGGCAAAAAACAGAATGTGCGCAGCAAGAAAGAAATAAAAAAAGGATTCTGTCCCTGCCTTGAATAAGCTTTCTGTAGTTTTGGATATTTTTTTAGCAGGCTATCAACCATGCCGGAACCCGAAAAACGTCCCACCCAATATGGAATTGTAATGGTTATCGCTCTTCCCAGGAAATTGACAAGCAATGCAATCGGTGTTCGGAAAAGATGTCCCGTTGCTATCTGAAGCACGGCAATAGGGAAGACGAAAGAAATGCTTTTCAAGGCATATAACAACAAGATAACAAAAGCTGCCGCTAACGGATCCTCCGGCGTGTAATCTAAAACTGACTGAACAGTTATCTCTTTGCCTGATACAAGGATCAGAATAATAAATATAACACAGACTATAAAAGGAAGACATTTCAAAAATATCTGTATTCTCTTATGTTTTGACGGTTTCATATCAATCTGATTCTCCAATCTAAGATCGGCCTTCATCGGAAACAATGCCCCTATAACGAGGTGATTTTTGCACTTATGCCCATTCCAAAGGCATTTGGCCCCACATGACTGCTTATACTACATGTAAACGGATCATAAACCAACTCATTATCAGGAAACATTTTCTGTGCCCGTTCCTGCCAGCCTGCCAAATCTGCATCATCCAAAAAGCTTGCTGTAATGCCAATCCTAACATCATATCCCTGTCCTTTAAGCAACCCTGCTTTTTCCTGAACAGCTTTCAGCAGCTTTTTCTCACAGCACTTTTGTCCTCTTACCTTTTCGTAAATATCAATCCTGCCCCTGCCAATGACCAGCAATGGCCGGATGCCCAGCACAGAAGCCACAGCAGCAGCGGCAGGAGTAATTCGCCCTCCCTGCTTCAGATAATCCAAATCATCCACTGCCACAAAACAAACGGAATTGGATGCATTCTTTTCCAATTGCTTCTTTATTCCTGCAGCATCAACCCCCTGCCCGGCCAGCCACAATGCATCTAATACGGCATGGCGCTGGGTGACGGAAATCCTTCTGGCATCCGCCACATGGACTTTCCCGGAAAATTCTTCTGCCGTCTGGCAGGCTGTAAATACAGCACCGGACAGCCCGCCCGACATGGGGATATACACCAATTCATCATATCCTTTTGCCAATACCCTTTCCCACATTATCATTAAATCCGCAGGAGACGGTTGCGAGGTATGAATCTCTTCATGATTCCTGAGACGTTCAAGGAATGTCTTATGGCTCAAATCGATTCCCTCATAATAAAAAGTATTTTCAATACATATGGGCATTGGCACAATAAATAAGTTTAATTTCTCAGCTTCATCCCTGAGGATGCCGCAGTTACTGTCAGTTACAATCGCCGTTTTCATGGATTATCCTCTCTCCGAAAAAATAAAATGGCAAATCACAGCTTCCCATAATCCACCCTTATGCCGGGAAAGCGGCGCAGCAGTTCCCGCACCGCCTTCCCCGATATCTTCCTGGCCTCTTTTTCGTCATTCCTTGTCCGTATTTCTGGAACTCTTCGCCCAAAGTTCGTCCGCAACAGGTTTCCAGTGCCGTGCATACCGATCGCACTTCGCACAGAGATGTTCCGCACTTTCTGGTGACTGCAAATCCGTGGAATGCGCTCCCGTACAGGCTACCATTTCGCGGAGCTGCTCCGGATTCTCCAGCATCGGGCACGGCTGCATCATATTTTTGTTGAAAGGCTGCCTGTCATGGTATGCCATCATCATGGGAGAACGCAGAGCCTCCAAAAGCGTCTTTTCCCGAATGTTGGAATCCGAATAATGTACAAACACACAAGGATCAATATCTCCGTTTGCATTGATATGGAGATATCTGCGCCCGCCTGCAATGCAGCCGCCCACATATTCCGCATCATTCTGGAAATCCATGGCGAACAGAGGTTTCTCTGCACGATAACGGCGTATTCTCTCATATGTGCCCCTGCGCTGTTCCGGAGTAGGCATCAGCTGAGGCGCAGCATCATTTCCTACAGGCATATAGTGGAAATACCAGATGAAATATGCCCCCATCTCAATCAGCTGGTCAAAATATTCTTCGGAAGTAATCGATTCATAATTTGCACTGGTATAGCAGGAAGATATGCCATATATCAGCTTTTTATCCCGAAGAAGATTCATTGCCTTCAGTACCTTCCGGTAGACGCCGTCCCCACGTCTTCCATCTGTTGCGTCTTCAAAGCCTTCCAGGGAAATGGAGGGAACAAAATTTCCTACCCGGAGCATATCATCAGCAAATGCCTCATCAATCAGCGTCGCATTGGTAAAGCACAGAAACACGCAGTCGGAATGCGCTTCGCATAGCCGGATCAGATCCTTTTTACGCACCAGAGGCTCCCCGCCTGTATAGATGTATAAATACACTCCCAGTTCCTTGCCCTGGCGGATGATATCGTCAATTTCCTCATAAGACAGATTTAATTTGTTCCCGTATTCCGCTGCCCAGCAGCCGGTACAATGCAGGTTGCACGCAGAGGTAGGATCCAGCAAAATGGCCCACGGAATATTGCAGTTATATTTTTTCCGGAATTCCTCTTCCTTCGGCCATCCAACCAGGCCGGCGTTAATGAAGAAGTTTACTGCCAGGGTTTTTGTGACATTCGGATCCACATCTGTGAAAAGTCTCCTTACATAAGGGTAATAAGGATGATCCGGGTTGGTAATGATTTCACGGATGGTTCTTCTCTGGGAGACAAACTCCCCATCTGCGAACTTATCAGCCCAATCCATAATCCTGAGCATATTCTTTTCCGGATCCTTGTAAATATAGCGGAACGCCTGTTCCAGACCAAATTTTTTTAATGTAGTAGATGCATTCATCGTATTATCCTCCTTTGTGTATAAAAACTTCTTTTCTATCCTGACCTGTTCTATGTTAAAACCTACTCCTCCGCCTCAATGGAATCCGTGCGGTAGATGAACTTCACCTGTCCCTCCATCCCATCAGGAAGGCCTGAGAAGGACTGATAGTTCTTCGATACATCCGCAGTGGCCCTGAGCCTTTCCACCAGGCCGTCCAGATTGCCGTCCACGGCATCCACCAGCTTCTGGATTCCCTCTTCGTCAAACTCGCAAAGCCCATCGAAGAGCCTGAGGGCTCCGTCCCGAAGCTGCGTAATGCCATCCGTAAGAGCAGGCGCCGCATCTTTCATGGCCTGAATCCCATCGCACAGTTCAGCAGACCCGCCGTAAAGCTTCCCTGCCCCGCTGCGCAGCTCGTCTGTGCCGCTCTTTAACTCTCCTGCGCCGCCTGCCGCCTGTGCCACGCCCGCGGTGTAGGTCTGGAGACCCAGGTAGAATGCGTTATAGCTGTCCAGAGATGCTTTTAACGCGATAACGGATTTTGCCCCTTCCGATGCGGCGGCCAGCTGTCCCTGCACTGTTTCTCCATTCATATTCTCTGAAATCAGCTTTTGGATTTGGGCTTCCGTATTAGAGGCAATGATTCCTTTTATTTCTTCGCCCTCCATCTGCTGGTTTGTATTTGCTTCTATGACTGCCTGCACATCAGCACTTGCCATCTGCGCATCCACGGTATCGGCAATTTTCTTCTGTACGGCATCAGAGGCCATCTGGCTGTTTGCGGCACTTTCCACTGCCGCCTGCGTCTGTTCGTCTATCAATCCGCCTGACAGTGCTGCATCGTATTCCTCCTTTGTCATACCCATGGCCTGCAGAACAGCCGCCATTACCTCTGCTTCGGCTCCTGCTCTTACCTGCTCCACAACCTGTTCCCTGACCGCAGAAGCAACCTCCGCAGCTACATTTTCCCGTACAGTCGCAGTCACTGCAGCCTCAATTTCTCCCCTTCTTGCTTCCACTGCGGCAGAAACCTGCCCGTAAGCCTCCTGGTAAATAGCGTCACCATCCAGGGATGCAATGACGCCGTTCAATACATCCGCATAATTCTCAATCGACATGGAAGGCACATCCAATCCGGCTGCTGCCAGTTGGACCCCGGCCGTTGCCAGCAAAGTATCAAATACCTGCCTTGCGCCGTTGATTAGCTCGCCGCTCTTGGAATTTAATGTATTCAGACCCGATTGGAGCCTTACTGCCCCATCCTGAAGCTTTGCCGCCCCATCGTCCAGAGTACCTATGCCGGCCCGGAGCTGGGATGCTCCGTCCGTAAGCTTGTCGATACCGCTTATCAGATCCCCCGACTTCTCCAACAGGGTACACAGACCGTCATACAGTTCCGAAGAGCCGTCCTTCAGCTGTTCCATGGCATCCGTCAGTTCTCCCAATGCACCATCCAGCTCCCCTGTTATATCCCTGTCTTCCAAATCTGTCTTATTGAACAGCGCATTCGTGGCAACGGTAGCTGTCGTACCCAGCTCAAACCCCCTGACATCGGCAGTTATCTCAAAATAATCCGGAATATCCAGTTTATCCGGGGCGATATCCAGATTGCTCTGCAGCCCCGGCAATGCAAGACCCACTACCGCCGTACGCCCGCCATCGTTCATCATTCTGCCTCCGGATATTTCTACATTGGTGAACACTTCATTATCCAACAGCACCCCTGTCATCACGACAAAAGGCACATAGACCCTGGTCCGGACGCCGTCTATCTCAACATATTCATACTGTTCGTTCGTATAATCGAAACGAATCGTCACCTTGCCGCTCTTCCCGGCCAATTCCTCCGGAGAAATTTCCTTCCCGTCCAGCTTATAGGTGATGGATATGCCAATGGGCAAATCCTTTTCTATACTGCCCTGGTAATAGATATCCTTTCCTTTTGCATCCCATATCTTCGCATTGTCTGCCTCTGAGGTAAATCCTTCCTCCCCATTTACATTCTCCACATCGACCAATTCCGAAACATCCCTCAGCTTATCGGCCCCCTCACCATTCTTCAGCCAGTCGCTGACGATAATCTTCTTAGTATCCCCTCTGGCATCTGCCAGCACATAGACCGTTTCCTCCTTTGCCGGTTTCCCGTCACGGACTGCCGTTTTGGGAGCTGCGGCGTCATCCTTTTCATCCGCATCCGTGCCGGAAGCCCGGTCTGCCGTGCCCTGCGCCGCCCCGTTATCTGCAGCAAAGGCATCCATGGCGGCCCCTGTCCCTCCCAGTGCCAGTGCGGCACACAATGCCGCTGCGGTAAGCCTTACCGCCTTTTTCTTCCCCATTGCCCTGTTCTTATTCATGCTTTTCATCATTTCCTGAATCATCTTATTTTTCATCCTACTGTAACCTCCATCAATTTCTTTTTTGTTATCTCTTTCTTCCTCATTCCGACCGTTGTCACGCAGACCAGCCTGTCACACAGCAGGAGCAGCGCCGGCAGAATCACCATGACAGAAATCATGCTCACCACAGCACCCCTTGCCATCAGCATGCACATGGAACGAATGATATCGATATTGGAGTAGAGCGCCACACCAAAGGTTGCCGCGAAAAGCCCCATTCCAGATACAATAATGGAAGGAATCGAAGCAGCTAAGGCAATCCCTACGGCTTTTTTCTTATCCTTGCCGCCCATGCGCTCCTCCTTATACCTGGTGGTCATCAGGATGGCATAGTCCACAGTTGCCCCCAACTGAATCGTGCTGATACAGATAGGTGCGATAAACGGCAGGCTCTGTCCCAGATAGTGGGGCAGCCCCAGGTTGATGAATATCGCCAGTTCAATCACCGATATCAGGATAAACGGCAGGGATATGCTCTTCTCCACCAGGGCAATAATGACAAAAATGGCAAGGATGGATACCGCGTTGACTACCTTGAAATCATGATCCGTAGTCTCTATCATATCTTTCATGCAGGGCGCCTCCCCGATAAGCATGCCGCCCTTGTCATATTTCTTCAAAATATCGTTCAGCTCATTGATCTGGGCGTTCACATCATCGCTGGCCACCTTGTATTCTGAGTTGACGAGCATTAGCTCCCATTTTCCGCTCTTCAAAATCTCCCTGACGGACTCAGGCAGGATGTCCTCCGGCACCCTTGACCCGACGACGGATTCCAGCCCCAGCACATATTTCACGCCGTCCACCTGCTCCATTTCCCTTATCATGCTTCGGACATCCTTCGGGGAGACTTCTGTATCCAGCAGCAGCATATGTGTAGATGCAATATTGAATTCCTCCTGTAGCTTGGAATTGGCTATAACGTATTCCATATCCTTTGGCAGGCATTCCCCCATGTCGTAATATACTTCGCTGTTAGTTCTGCTGTACCCATAGTATGCAGGGAATAGCAGCGCCACAAAAAGGATGAGGAACACCGGAAATACTTTCACAATTCCCCGGGAGACTTTTCCCATGTCGGGTATCAAGGATCTGTGCTTCGTCCTCTGAAGGGGCTTATCCAGCACCAGTATCAGGGCGGGCAGTACCGTGACGCAGCCAGCGACTCCCAGCAGCACTCCCTTCGCCATGACAATCCCCAGATCCCTGCCCATGGTAAAGGACATAAAGCACAGGGAGATGAATCCGGCAACGGTGGTAATGGAACTGCCCAACACACTGGTAAGCGTCTCTCGAATCGCTTCCGCCATGGCGGCCTGCGGATCGCCGCATCTCCCCCGCTGCTCATTGTAGCTGTGCCACAGGAAGATGGAGTAGTCCATGGTGACGGCCAGCTGCAGTACGGCAGACAATGCTTTTGTGATATAGGAAATCTCTCCCAAAAAGATATTGGATCCAAGGTTCAGCAGAATCATGATGCCGATTGACGCAAGGAACACAAAGGGCACCAGCCAGCTGTCCAGAAGGAGCAGCATGGCGGCACAGGCCAGTGCCACGGCTATCCCCACATAAACAGGCTCTTCCTTTTCACACAGATCCTTCAGGTCTGTCACCAACGCCGACATGCCGGACACATAGCACTGTTTCCCGCAGACAGCCCGCACTCCGCGTATGGCGTCCATGGTAACATCGGCTGAGGTGGCGCTGTCAAAAAAGACGGCCATCATGGTGGAATGCTCCGTATTGAATTCCCGGTAGATTTTATCCGGCAGAAGCTCCATGGGCACTGACAGATCCATCAGGGAATCATACCATACCACGGTATCCACATGCTCCACCTTCTCAATCTCTGCCTTAAGCCGGGACACATCCTTTACAGGCATGTCCTCTACAATAATGAAAGAGAACGCCCCTTTGCCGAACTCCTCCATCAGCTCATTCTGCCCTTTCACGGTATCCATATCCGCCGGAAGATAGTCCAGCATATCATAATTGATCCTTGTTCCTGCCATGCCGAAGACCGCCGGAACCATCAGTACAATGGCAAGAACCAATATCACGGTTCGGTATTTCACCACTGCTTTTGAAAATCTCATGATTTCATCATCCTTTCTTATCGTTTTCATGAAGCAATACTGCTTATTGCCTGACTTCCTGATATTCATTGTCTATGACGTCCGGGCGCTGGTGCCTGACGATTTTTACGGTACTCAGTACGACGCACAGGTTCAGAATCCCTTCCGCCAGCAACGAAACTCCTAAGAGCCTGGTCAGCACATAGGCGCTTTCTACAGGCCGGAACACCAACAGGAGCCCTACGAATCCTGTCAGGGCCGCCAGCAGGAGAATCAGCCACCATGTGCCAATCCCGAACTTTCGGGAATCCACGGCAATCTGTATTTTGAAGAGCCCGTCCGCAAGAATCGCTATCCCCAATGCGATAAAGATAAAATTCATCACATTCGCCGCCTTGACCAGGACAATCAAACCCAGGACAATCAACAGAATGCCAAATTCCAGGTCATACTGGAACGCCAGCCGGAACAGGTCCTTGGAAAAGTATCCCACCAGCTTAATGCATCCAAATACAATCATGGCAATTCCAAGAGCCCTGCCGATTATTTTTACTGACAGCTCGGGGCACACCATAAACAGAACTCCGGCCATACAGAACACAATCGACATGACAACGTATCCCGTCTTTGCTATCTTCATGGGAACTACAGAACGCATTTTCATCTTCCAAAACCTCCTCTCTTCTTCTGATGATTGGAGTATATCAGAAAGAAATCACAGGAAAAATGGACAAAAAAAGGCCCTATGCCCAAATTTATGACATAGAGCAGTGAATTGTCTAAAAAACAGACATTTGCCGTAAAATGCCCAAAAAGAAGACTTCCGGCTTATCTTCACTATTTGTATTGTCAGCGCAGACTGCGTTCGACCATCTCCTCTACCATGCCTTTGCGCAGCTCACAGAGCCGTCTGACCTGATCCAGAATCCCATCCTTCATTCCGGCATTCATCCATTCCATGACCATACCGAAACATACGCCTTTATAATAATAAATCATCAGCTCCCTGTCCGCATCTTTTACAGGTTTTCCGGCAAACATCACATCCGAATAAGCAGATACTACATGCTGGCATACCTTCCACAGATACTGCTCGAATATGTCCCTGTTTACAGACTGATAAATATGCAGAATGGCACGACGGTTCTTCCTGGCAAATTCCAATGCTGCATTCAGGCAGGTTTCCATAGAGTCGATCGTCTGGTATTCCGCAATGATTTGATCTGCGTCCTCCGTAACGATTTCTTCAATCAACGTGGGAATGTCCTGAAAGTGGTAGTAAAAAGAGTTCCGATTGACCCCGCATTCTTCCACGATATCTTTTACCGTGATCCGGCTAAGCGGTTTCTCGTCAAGCAGCCTGATAAATGTGTCCTTGATTGCCTTTTTTGTAAAATTAGCCATAATTTTACCTCCTGAAATTATTGGGGCAGTCTTTCCATCCGCATATATATTTAGTATAGCAGATTCCAATCATCTCACCGTTGCCTGAAACACAATTTTCTTGTACCGTCATGATATCATTTCAAAAACTTCAGGTCAAATGAATCTCATAAATTTCAATTGTTCTCAAAAAACCTGTTCAGGTATTCCTCCATTACCTGATAATACTCTTTTGTCTTATCAGGATCCCCATTGAGCCCATGTCCGAAATTCGGAAACTCAATATAAATATGCTTTTTGCTCCTCTGTTTCCATGTCCCACAGCTCAGATTCAAACGACGCCGGGCCGGTTTCTTCAAATACGAATCTGATTGGAAGCCTGTCAGGATCCTTAAATGCCACAAGCATGGCGAGACATCCGCCCGCAGAACCTCCTGTGGTGGCCATTTCATTCACATGGTAGCCCGGTTCAATTACTGCAAACATCTATACACACATGGATTTCAACAAGAAGATTGCTTCTGCCAATGCGATTATAGAATTTGGATAATGGAATCTGCCCTTTGATTCCATCATAGAAATATTGGGCATAAAAAAAGAATCCACTCAGCTCCCGTCTGAAACTGTGGATTCCTCTTTAAAGCAATGCTGGTAGCCGGACTTGAACCGGCACGGGGTTGCCCCCGAGGGATTTTAAGTCCCTTGCGTCTGCCTATTCCGCCATACCAGCGCATGGCAATGAGCTCCGCGCCGTCTGCGCAATCCCGGGAGTATCACTCCCCGGGCATACCGTTTCCGGGCAACGTCGTTTCTTAAGAGTATTACTCCCCGGTACGGCACGCGACTGGATGGGGGTGGATTCGAACCACCGAAGCAATTTGCAGCAGATTTACAGTCTGTCCCCTTTGGCCACTCGGGAACCCATCCATACAGACCGCCTGAAAAACACAGGTCTGACAATGTGAAATTGTAGCATAAATTACGGCAAAATGCAACATACAAAAAGAAGGAAATCAAATTATTTCGATTTCCTTCTTTGCATTCTCCTAAGTCCGGGACTTTTCTTCCGCCCCTCTCCACGGCCCGGTGTGGTAGAAAAGTGCCGACAGGGTCATGCCCAGCACCCACCCGATGGGCCATGCGCTCCAGAGGCCCGTCGTCCCAAAGGGAGCCGCAAACGCGAAAGCCAAAACCACCCGAAGAACCAGATCCGTAAAGGTGGATATCATAAATCTGCCCATCAGCCCCGCGCCCCGCAGGATACCGTCCGCCACCAGCTTGACGGAGATGATAAAGTAAAAGGGCGATACGATCCTTAAAAACTCCACGCCCGTGTCGATGGCCGTCCCTGTGATCTCCTCCATAAAAAGATAGACCAGATACCGCCCCGCCGCCAGATAAAGAACCGCAAAGGGAATACAGATCAGCCAGACGATTTTTATGCCTGCCCGGAAGCCCTGTTTGACGCGGTAAAGCTTTCCGGCGCCGATGTTCTGGGAGGTAAAATTAGAAATGCCGTTGCCCAGGGTTGTCAGGGATGTAATCACAAGATTGTTCAGCTTTACCGCCGCGGAATAACCCGCCATGACCGCCGGACCGAATCCGTTGATCACGCTTTGAAGCACGATATTGCCCACAGAGATAAAGCTTTGCTGCAGAATACTGGGAACCGCGATCACCGCAATCCTTCCGAACAGCTTCCAGGAAAACAGGGCCGCCCTCTTCTCCAGCCGGATTTCCGCCAGCCGCTTCAGCACAAAGAAAAGCGCCAGGGCGCAGCTGACCCCCTGACAGAGGAAAGTCGCCCAGGCCACGCCTGCCACGCCCATGGCAAAGGCTCGCACAAACAGAATATCTATCGCAATGTTGGAAAGGGAGGACGCCGCCAGGAACAGGAACGGCGTCCTGGAGTCTCCCAGAGCCGAAAAGATTCCCGTACATACGTTATAAAAAAACAAAAAGGGCAGCCCCCAGATATAGATATCCAGATAGAGCAGGGAGTCCGCAAATACTTTATCCGGCGTGTTGATCAGCCGCAGCAGCCACTCACAGCCGAACATCCCAAACAGCATCAGCACGGCGCAGAGCACCCCCGTGGAGATCAACGAGGTATACACCGCCGTCTTCATCTCCCCGTACTCTTTTGTGCCGAAAAGTCTGGATACGATGACCGAGCAGCCGATATTGCACCCAAAGGCAAAGGCGATAAAAACCAGCGTGATCTCATAGCTGTTTCCTACCGCCGCCAGCGCGTCCTCTCCTACGAATTTCCCGACTACAAAGCTGTCTGCAATATTATAGAGCTGTTGAAAAATAACGCTTCCAAACAGTGGAAGACAAAACCGCCACAAAACCTTTTCCGGTTCCCCTACCGTCAAATCTCTGTTCATATGTCTTTGCCTGCACCTTCCGATCTACGATCCGCCGCCTTGGGATTTTGACGCCTTCTCCTCCCTCTTTACCGCCGCGGGCCATAACCTCAGTATAGCAAATGACTTTCGTTTGTCAATTTATTTTAAACTGAATGGGCGCAACTTCCTCCGTCAGGGGTTCCATCCTGTATTCCGGGAAGCTGTCGATCAGCTCCTCCAGACAGAGCGTGGTATTATAGACAATATCGTGGGCCAGCATGACGACTTTTTTGCGGCCCAGCGTGCTCTCCACAGCGTTTTTTATTAGCTGCCCGGGAGTAGATCTGGCTGTCGCGTCCTCCAGGCTTGCGTTCCAGTCAAAATAGATAAAGCCTCTCTCCGTCATCTCGGCTATGATATCCTCGTATACCTCCTTGTTGTAGCAGTTGACGCTGCCGCCGGGGAACCGAAACAGCTTCACCTCCACGCCGGTAATCTCGTAGACGGCGTCGTAGGCTTCCTGGAAATCGGCCAGATAGCTCTCCGTACTCTCATAGATTTCGTCATACACATGGCGGTTACAGTGGATACCGACGGTGTGGCCCTCCTCCACGATTCTGCGCGCCACCTCAGGGTGCTTCCTCACGTTTTCCCCTACTACGAAAAAGGTCGCCTTGATATTATGGGCCTTCAGAATATCCAGCACAGCCGTCGTATTTTCTTCCGAGGGGCCGTCGTCAAAGGTGAGATACATGGTTTTAGGGTTAAAATAATACTGAATCCCTTCCGCGATTCCCGCCGCAAGCTTCTCCCGATAGTCGGGATCGCAGAGATTTTCCCTCTCCTCCGCATTGGAGAGAAAGCCTGTCTCGATGAGGCAGGAGGGCATGGACGTCTCCCGGATCACATAGAGGTTATCGCTCTCGCAGAGCTCTCTCTCCTGCGCCTTCGTCTTCCCCAGAGCGCCCTTATGTATCAGCTGCGCCAGCCGTCTGCTGTCCCCGTTCCTCTCGCAGTACCAGGTCTCTATCCCCTTTACCGAGGCTTCCTGCTGTTCACAGGCATTCTGATGAATACTGACATAGATGTCAGCTTTATTGTCTTCCGCAAGCTTCACCCGATCCTCCAGGGACAGAAACGTATCGCTGTCCTCTCTGGTCAGGATCACGTCAAAGCCCATCTCCTGCAGCTTCCCCGCCAGACTTTCCGCGATCTCCAGATTGATATCCTTTTCCGTCACGTCGCCCCTGCTGCATCCCTCATCCTCTCCTCCGTGTCCCGGGTCGAGGACAATCAGCGGAGTTACCGGTTCAGATTCCGGCTCAGGCTCCGGCAGTATGACAATTTCCGGCTCCGCCGCTCCCACAGGATCCGGCTCCGTCCCTGCGGAAAGGACCTCGCTTCCCGGGACAACCGTCGTCTCCGCCCTGTCGAGCAGACCGTAAAACCGGATTACGCCCATGCAGACCGAAAAAGACGCCAGCATCGACGTCAGGACGATAAGCGCCCGCTTTACCGTTTTCAGCGGACCGCTCTTCCTTCTTCCTCCGCAGACCCTGCTGTCCCACGGACTCATCCGCACCAGCTTTACTCCGTACTCTTTTCCCCTGACCTGACCGTACATGCTCTCTTCCCCCGCTTCCGTTCCACAGACCCTCGGATTTTTGAAGGTCTATAGTTACAGCATACGGGGGAACCCCGTCAGAATATCATCCTTTTGGCATAATTATTTCATCTTTTTTCCATCTTAATTGCATCATCCGATTTCTGTCCGAATCTGCTCCCGTCAAATCCGGGCGGCCTGTGAAGCAGTCTGCGGGCCGACGGTACGGCTCACCTTGATATCTTCAAAAACAGCTCGTTGATCCCCTCATAAAAGCCTACCGTCACAACCGTATTCCCTTCCTCCATACCGTCAAAAACATATTTCTTAAAATACGGCGTGGTCTCAGACAGCGGATTTGTGCCTTCATACTCCTTCGGCTCTTCCAGCCCCATATACTCCGCCCACTTTTCGATAATGCCGTCCGCGTCGATATCCTCCCAGGCGGAGGTCTCGATTCTGACGTAAAACTCGTAAGCCTTTCCCGTGTCGGCGTCGATATAGGCGTCCAGGATCCGGTTTTGTCTGTCCGCGTTCTGCGTCCCGGACACCAGCTCGATCTTCCAGACCAGCACGTTGTTTCGCGGCTCCGGCACGTCGATGGCGGAATACAGCACCGCGCTGTACGCGCGCTCACTTAAGGTATGCACGGTATCCGGGATGATTTCCAGCTCCTTCAGCTCCTTCAGTGCCTGGTTGCACAGGCTGATTCCCTGACTTTCCGGGATCTCATTGCCGGAGGAATCCTTTCTGTTGACCACCATGGCATAAGTTCCCGTCAATTCCTGATAATCCAGATTCAGGCTGTCGTTCCTTGTCATGGCGCTCTGTTCGCTCTCCGGCAGGATTTGATTATTGAGACATTTTGACAGAATATACAGCTTTTCGTTGCTGCTTAACGCATAGCGGTATCCTTCCGTCCCGGTCTCCGCCTCCCGGTTTCTGATCTGATTTAAAATTCCCGCGTCCCGATACTCGGCCAGAGCCTCCGGCCCCCAGACCGCGGCGCTCACAATGGCCGCCGCCAGCGGCAGCAGCAAAAGGCTAAGGATTCGTCTTTTCATCGCTTTGCTCCTCCCCTCTCTGCGGCAGCACGAAGCTCATACAGGTTCCCTCTCCAACCTTGCTCTCGATCCTCAGCTCACTGTGATGCAGCCGCAGGATTTCCACGCAGAGCGCCAACCCCAGGCCCGCGCCGTTTCGGCTCCTGGATCGGGATTTATCCACCATGTAAAAGGCCTCCGTGACCTTCTTAACCTCCTCCTCCGGGATTCCCATTCCGTAATCCTTCACACGAAACTCATATCCCTCTTCCAGATTCTTCCCTGTCACTTCCACCATTCCGCCCGGCTCCGAGGCCTTAAAGGCGTTATCTACCAGGTTCAACAGCACAGACTTAATCAGATTTACCTCGGCAAATACCGTTCCCTGATTATATCTTATCCGGATGCTCTGCTCCGTATTTCCCGCAAACACACCCTGCAGATAACTGAATATTTTCCCTGCCTCCACCGTCTGCGGCAGGATCTGTTCCCGCCTTGTCACAATGATATCCAGCAGGCGGAAGGACATGTTCTCCAGTCTTTTCCCCTCGGTATAAATATAGTTGGAGGACAGAAAATGCTTCTCCTCGTCCAGCTTTCTGGACCGCAGCATATCCGCGTAACCGATAATTGCCGTCAGGGGCGTCTTCAGCTCGTGGGCAAAGGCCGCAATAAAGTC
Source organism: bacterium (assembly GCA_023664305.1). Classification (GTDB taxonomy): domain Bacteria; phylum Bacillota; class Clostridia; order Lachnospirales; family Lachnospiraceae; genus Acetatifactor. The sequence goes on from JAMPFT010000003.1 coordinate 71,933, forward strand.
TTCCCTTGCACGCACCTCGTCCTTCAACTCCCCGATGGTAGCCTCCAATACGTTGGCCATGCTGTTAAAGTCCTGTGTCAGCTGGCCCAGCTCGTCGCTGCTGACCTGTCTGGCCCGGTAGCCGTACTCTCCGGCCGCCATCTTACGGGTAGCTCCCGCCAGAATGCGGATCGGCTTTGTCAGAAAGGTACAGATGACAAACATCGCCACGGCGCTGGCCGCCAGCATGGCAAGCGTCACCTGCCGGTAGACGGAAAAGCCCATGGCACGCTCGGCAAACACCTCCGTCACATCCTCCATCGTTTCCAGATACAGCCTTCTGTCCAGGACGCTCACCAGCATGCCCGTCTGTATGTAATAGTGCTCCCCCTGCCGGATCACCTGCCAGCTTCTGGTGTTTTCCGTAATGCTGTCTAAAAGCGTCATATCCTCCGTAAAGCCCTCGCTGACATAAAGAGCCCTCTTCCCCTCGCCGCAGATCCTGAGAAGCCGCCCGGATCCCCCGCCGCCGCTCTCCAGCCTGGAGCCGATCTGCTCCACCGCCGTATCCCGGAGCATATTGTATTTCGTGGGCACATTCAGCGCCGCCGTCTCGAAGGCAAACTGAAGAATGTTGCTGTCGTCCAGCGCCTGCCCGATCTCCCGCTCCAACGCCGTCTCAAAGACATAATTTACGAAAAAATATCCGCTCAGCCCAAAAGCCGCCGCCATGATAATAATGGTCCACAGCAGAATCTTGTATAAAAATTTCATTCTCCGCACCCTTTTTTGAGAAGAACACCCCTGCACAGGGCATTCTTCCTCACTCTATCTCCAGCCGGTATCCCACCTTATAGACCGCCACCAGCTTTTCCTCCCAGCCCATCTTGCGTCTGAGCCGCTGCACATGGAGATCCAGCGTCCGGCTGTCCGCAAGATACTCGTCGCCCCAGACCTTCTCGTAGAGATTTTCCCGAAACAGCGCAATATTTTTATTTCGGATAAAGAGTACCAGCAGGCCGTACTCCTTGTTGGTCAAAACCACCGGCTTTCCCGCCCTTGTCACCTTTCTGGCCTCCACGTCCACCGTCACATCTCCTGCGGTAAGCACGCTTTCCGTCTTGTTATAGCGGCGCAGCACTACCTCCACTCTGGCTACCAGCTCCACTACGTCGAAGGGCTTCACCAGATAATCCTCCGCGCCCAGCTTCAAGCCCTTTACTCTGTCCTTTACCTCATGCTTTGCGGTAATAAAAATCACCGGGATTTTCAGGGGTCTTATATATTCTATAATATCGTACCCGTCCGCCCCGGGCAGCATGATATCCAGCAGAATCAGGTCAAACTGCTCCGCCTCGATCAGATCGATGGCCTTCAGCCCGTCCTGCACGGAAACGCATTCGTATCCTGCCGCCGACAGATTGATATCGATCAGGTCGCAGATCGGTTTCTCATCGTCCACAATCAGTATTCTAATCATTTTCTACCGTCCACCCCCAGTATTCCCGGATAATGTCTACCAGACCGCTCACCGTATCCGCCGCGGTACACTGATAGTAGTCATTAAACTCCGTATCCTCCGAAAATCCGTCCGTTCTCTGATAGTATATGGAGCACCTCGTATCGACCGTCATCCCTCCCGACGGCCCGGAATAGCTGTACCTTCCCAGCAGCAGAATATCCTTCATGCCGTCCCCGTCCAGATCTCTGCAGGTCATCCCCTTCAGCGCATACAGATTGTCATAATCTCCCATCGGCTGGAAGCTCCACTCTATGTACCCCTGTTTGTTCACAAGATAGACCGTAAACACGTTATATTCCGCCATCTTGATCACTCCCGGCACCACCTGCAGAAAACCCTGTTTTTCAAAGCTCCTGAAGTAGCACTGCTCCTGTATGATCTTGAAGCCGTTGTCCGTCAGCTCGTCCAGCGTAGTCGCCGTATACAGGATCTCCGTGGAGTGGCCGTCCCGGACGTAGGCGGTGATAAAGTCAATACTCTTGTTCATGCCGAACCGGTTGATTTTATCCGAAATTCTCCAGTCTCTGTAAAAAGAACCGTCTCTCTGGAACAGGACGTCGCCGATCTTATAATTTTTCCCGGCATACTCCCCCTCCCCGTTGACACAGTCCGTAATCAGGACAATATCCTTGAATCCGTCCTGATTCAGATCCTGGAAGGATACCGCCGCGATCCCTCTCGTTGGCTGCTCCATGCGGCCCAGCAGCTTGTTGTTGGTCTCCAGCTGGTTCGTCTTGTACAAAACCCTTCCGCTTTCGTCGGTGATCAGCACGCCCAGCCTGTTATACCGCTCATACATGACAGGGACGAAATATACCTCGGTTTCCCCGTCCAGAAAGGATTCCAACACCACGGGAAAGCTCTGTTCCTCGATGACATAAAAGCCGTTTTCCTCAATGTCGTCCCTGCTTTTTAGCGCCGTAAAGGCAGCTTCGTAGCGCTCATATTCACGAATCGTCTCCTCCAGCTCATCCTTTTCCGCCGCGTCTGCGCGGAAAAACGACAGGATGCAGATACCTGCGGCCGCCAGCAGCATTAACCCTCTTTTTCTCACCGGATTCCTCCTCTTTTGTGCGACAACTCCAAAAAAACTGGCTTCACGAAAAGCGTAAAGCCAGTATAACTCTTAATTGCATCATTTCTGCAAGCATCTTTTCAGGCTTCAAAGAATTTCAGGATAACCGCACAGGTCTGCGGAACCGCCAGGCTGATCTTACCGCCTGTGACCTCAAATTCCTGCCCCTCTCCGTATCCGTTTTCATCCGTCCAGAGCAGCGCCCTCATAACTCCGTGCTTCCGCGTTCCCAGCTCCCAGACAAAGATCTGCTTTTCCACAGGATGATTATTGTTGTTCACAACGATCAGGCACTGTCCCCTGCTGTGAAATCTCCCGTAGATCAGAAGATTATAGTCTCCCTCCACATATTTGATGGAGCCGGTGCGCAGCTCGTCGTTTTCCTTTCGGATCCGGATAATTCTTTTATGAAATTCAATCAGCTCATGATCCTCGTTCCCCCAGGGATACGTCCGCCTGCTGTCGGGATCCGTAAAGCCGCAGACGCCGGCCTCGTCCCCGTAATAAATCGTCGGCGCGCCCGGCCAGGTCATCTGCACGACCACCGCCTCCCGAAAGACCGCCTTGCTGACTCCCTGCTCCGCCGCCTCCGGCCCCGCGCTGTCCGTCCTTCCAACCCTGTGGTTGGTGCGGGTCAGGAATCTGGAATGGTCATGGTTCGAAAGCTCGTTCATGGCAACCTGCCAGCTCGGCATGGAAAAGCTCGCGCAGTGATGGCGCATCGCACCCCAAAAGCTTTCCACATTTCCCAGAAGATCCTCGCGGAAGTCGTCGCTGTGCTTCTCCATTCCCGTCAGAAACCAGGTCAGCGGCTCCATGAACGCGTCATAGTTCATCACGCTGTCCCACTCGTTTCCCTGCAGCCAATCCCTGGTATTTCCGTAATGCTCCGCCAGAATCAGCGCTTCCGGATTTGCCTCCTTCACCGCCCTGCGGAACTCCTGCCAGAAGAAATGGTTAAACTCCTGACTGTGTCCCAGATCGGCCGCCACGTCCAGCCTCCATCCGTCCGCGTTAAAAGGCGGCGATACCCATTTCTTCCCGATCTCCAGAATATAGCTCATCAATTCCCGGGAATCCTCATAACTCAGCTTCGGCAGGGTATCATGCCCCCACCATCCGTCGTAGGAACCGTTATACGGCCAGCCGTATTCATTGTGGAACCTGAAATAATTCCTGTACGGACTGTCCCCGCTGACATAAGCGCCCTTTTCATAGCCCTCCGCGTTCTCATAGATGCGCTCCCTGTCCATCCACTTATTGAAGGAGCCACAGTGATTGAACACGCCGTCTATGATCACCCGGATACCGCGCCTGTGCGCTTCCTCCACCAGCTCGATAAAAAGCCGGTTGCTGGCCTCCAGATTTGCCCGGTTCGTCACCCGGTTGATATAGCGGGACGCCTGGCGGTTTTCCCGCTGCCCCCATGCCAGCAGGTCGCCCTTATCGTCCACAATCCTGCCGAAATGCGGGTCTATATAATCGTAGTCCTGAATATCATATTTATGGTTGGACGGGGACACGAACAGGGGATTAAAATAGATAACCTCTATCCCGAGATCCTGAAGGTAATCCAGCTTATCCATCACGCCCTGCAGATCGCCGCCGTAAAATTCCCTCACATCCATGCGGGCCGGATAGCGCTTCCAGTCCTCCACCTTATGTACAGGCTCGCCGATATAACTGTACTCGCCGGTCTCCACATCATTGCCGGGATCCCCGTTGTAAAAGCGGTCCACATAAATCTGGTACATCACCGCGCCCTTCGCCCACTGAGGCGTCTTAAAGCCGGGGATGACGGAGAAATTATAGTATTCGTTGATCTCCTGCACCAGCCCTCTCGTGTCGTAATAGCCCTTCAGCCTGCCGGACTGTATCTCAAAGCAATAGCTGATCCTCTCTTCTCCCAGCTGCAGCTCATAGCTGTAATAGTCAAAATGAAGGGTCGTCTCCGCCTTGGTCATAATGTATTTTTCGTTCTGAAAAACCAGAAGGACCCGATCCACATTATTTTTTGCCGTGCGGAACCGAACCGTAATCTTTCCGTTGATCTCCGGCTCCGGCGGGATCAGATACTCCCCGGTCGTATCCGAAAACAGCGCCCTCCTGTTAAACACAGGACGCATGTTCGCAATATATAACCTGTTGTTCTCCAAAAGATGTATTTTGTCTAATGCAAGTTTCTCTTCCACAATGATCGTCTCCTGATTTGCCGATATTCTTATTGTACTGAATGTGAAGCGCTAATTCAAGAGTAAACCGCAAAAAAAATGCGGACATAAAAAGGGCAGTCACTTTCATGGCTGCCCTTTTCAGAGAAGGTATTTCTTTCTTATGGGGTATAGCAAAAACTATACAATGTATTGGGGGGTTACAAGTATTATCATAGCATTCCTTCGAAATTTTTGCCATTCTCAAAATTAACAAATATTACAAAAATGTACTTCCGTTTTTATACAATATTACTATATTACTACCTGTGTTCATTCAGATACAATTCCACCCGGTTTTTCAGGTGATCGATCACCATATCCTGCGTGATTCCGTCGGCAAAATACTGTCTCAGCTCCTCCAAAAGAATTGCACTGAGCTCCTTGGGAAAATACTTTTTCGGCTTCGCCTCGCCGATCAGCCGAAGCAGGGTTTCCCGATCCTTCTCCCGGTCCACCCGGTCTCCCAGCGTAATCTGTCCCCATCCCGACATAGCAGGCATCGAATGCTCATCCATGCGGGCAATCTGCTCCTCCAAGACGTCCCGGCGCACGCTCAGGCCGAAATTAATATCCTTCGACGCCTCATACTGCCCTTCGTAGGAGAGGAACATCTCAAGGAACGCACAGGCAATCTCCTTTTCCTCCTTTGTGGCGGTTTTCCGGATCGCCAGCATATTGCCCGCCACCAGGAAATGCTCCGCCCCGTCCTTTGTGGGATAGCCGATATAATTTATGTCCTCCCCGCCGCAGATGCGGATCAAAGCGATGTCCTCCGGCTTTTGAACCGTCAGACGGTTACAGAGCACCTTCCCTTCCGTCAGGGAATCGTCCGCCGGAACCGCCTCCTTCCGGACACAGTATTTTTTCGCCATCTCCAGCACATCCCGGAACCGGTCGCTGTCAAAGCAGGTTGTCCCGCTCTCCGCATCCAGCAGATAACTGTCCTCCAGACCCTGGTTCAAAAAGTTCATGATAAAATAAGTGCCGTAGTCTCCCGCCTCGTCGCAGTCAAAAATCGCTTCCAGCTCCGGTCTCTCCTCCACGCACTGCAAAAAGGTATCGTAATCCCAGTCCTGAAGCTCCGTTTCCCCCGTCAACAGCGTACTCAGCGTAAAATCGCTGGGCGCCGCGTACAGCGTCCCGTCGATCTTCCCCAGCTCCAAAGCCGAGGGCTCCAGCTCCTGCGCGATACCGAGCTGCTCAAAAATCTCGTCCAACGGCTGCCAGAGCTTTTTCTGCTCCTCGAAGCCGATCAGGATCGTATCGATCAATACCGGCCCCTTTCCCGCGATCAGCTCCGTCAAAAGCGCCGTCTCGTCGTATGTACTCTTAATCTCGACGCGGCAGCTGGGATACCTTCTGTTAAACTGCGTGGCAACCGTCCGGTAAAAGGAATCCATGTAACTCGGAACCGCCAGCGTGATCTTCCGAACCTCCACCTCCTCCGTGGTAGGCTCAAGACAAAGGTAATTCATCTCCTCGCCGCTCTCGTAGATCAGCGCGATCCGCTCATCAGACGCCTGCATGGCTTTCACGTCCGCCGCGATGATCCCGTGGTTCGACCACTGATAGAGAAGCTCGGGATTTTCGCCCGATAAGCCGCTGCGGTAAACGCCCTTCTGATCCGCGTAAAGCAGCGTGTTTTCCTCCAAAAGCGTATAACAGTAAACGCCCGCCGGCGGCGTCGCAAGAGTAACCGTCCTTCCCGTCTCCGGATCCAGGTACTGCAGCGTCCCAGAATCAAAATCCTGGTTCGCTTTCTTTACCTGAACCGCCACACGGCCGTCGTACAGGGGAACAAATCTGCCAAGGCTGGAGCCGAGGGGACTGTAATCCGCCAAAACCTCTCCCTCCGGAGACAGGATTTCGTAGCGCCATCCTTCCTGCGTCAGCCTTTTCAGGTGAATCCGTCCCGAGCCATCCATCATAAAGCCGGACAGACTTGTTATCACCTCGGCGAACCCGCTGCCGTCAAGGCAAGTCAACGGAATCCGCCGCAGCGCCTGATCCTCCTCGTCCAGCTCCGTGAGGAAAAAATCATAGGAATCTTCTTCTCGCTTTTCGTACTCCAGCCTCAGCCAGTGATCCGTCCCGAAAACCGCCCCGACGTCCCAAACCTGGTTTTTTCTTTCAAAAACCTTTTGTCCGTTTTCCTTCTGCACCGTCACATAGGCCAGCTCATCCCAGCATTCCTCAACGTTCTCGAACAGATGCTTTTGAAAATAATACGCCCGGGTATCTCCGAGAAAAATCTCGCTGCCGCCTCCGGCTATAGCTCCCTCGGGCCGCTCCGCCCGCAGGGGAAGATTGACCGTCAGGGAGTAAATGTCCAGAGAATTATCCTTTCCCGCAAGGCTCTGTACGGCCATCGCATCGAGGACATCGGAGACGTCCTGAAAATCTTCTGTTCCCTCCGGCGAAGACATATCCGCCGTACCCGCCTCGCTGCCGTTCTGCGGAGAATCTGTCTCCGCCCCGCAGCCGGGAAGCTGCGACAAAAGTAAAAACGCTAAGAGTATACTGCAGATTCTTTTTTTCATAGCGACCTCCCTCGTACCGTATTTATTTTATCATCCCGCGGCGAACAGCGCCTCAAACTCATCCCTTCCGATTTTTTCCTTTTCCAACAGAAGCGCCGCGCAGCTGTGAAGCACCTTCTCGTGCTCCAGAATAATCTTTTTTGCCCTGGAATAGCATCCGTCCACGATGGACTTTACCTCCTTGTCGATCTCGCCGGCCACCGCCTCGCTGTGAGACTTTGCGTGGGCCAGATCCCTGCCGATGAACACCTCGTCATCATCATCGTCATAGCTGATCACGCCGATATTTTCCGACATACCGAAGCGCGTCACCATCCTTCTGGCCACCTTGGTCGCACGCTTGATGTCGCTGGATGCGCCGGTGGTGATATCCTGAAAGATAATCTCCTCCGCGATCCGCCCGCCTAAGGACACCATGATATCCTGAAGCATCTGCCCTTTGGTGATAAACATCTCGTCCTTTTCCGGCAGCGGCATGGTATAGCCCGCCGCTCCCTGTCCCGTGGGGATAATGGATACCGTATAGACCGGTCCAACGTCCGGCAGCACATGAAACAGGATCGCGTGGCCCGCTTCGTGATAGGCCGTGATCCTTTTCTCCTTGTCGGAGATGATCCTGCTCTTTTTCTCCGTTCCGATCCCTACCTTGACAAAGGCCCTGCGGATATCCTCCTGGGACAGATAGTTCTTTCCCCCTCTGGCCGCGTTGATGGCCGCCTCATTCATCAGGTTCTCAAGATCCGCTCCCGTAAAGCCCGCGGTCGTCTGTGCCACCTGTTTCAGGTCTACGTTGTCGGACAGTGGCTTATTCTTTGCGTGAACCTTCAGGATTTCCTCCCTGCCGCTCACGTCCGGCGTGCCGATGGCCACCTTCCTGTCAAAACGGCCGGGACGCATGATGGCGGGATCCAGAATATCCACCCGGTTGGTAGCCGCCATGACGATGATTCCCTCGTTGACGCCAAAGCCGTCCATCTCCACCAAAAGCTGGTTCAGCGTCTGCTCCCGCTCGTCGTGTCCGCCGCCCATACCGGTGCCTCTCCGCCTCGCCACGGCGTCGATCTCGTCGATAAACACGATGCAGGGCGCATTCTTCTTTGCCTCCTCAAAAAGGTCTCTCACGCGCGAAGCGCCGACGCCTACATACATCTCTACAAAATCCGAACCGGAAATCGTGAAAAAGGCTACGTCCGCTTCCCCGGCGACCGCCTTTGCCAGCAGAGTTTTTCCCGTTCCGGGAGGCCCCTCCAAAAGCACCCCCTTGGGGATTCTCGCCCCCATACGGTTGTACTTGCCGGGCTCTCTCAGGAAATCCACGATCTCCTCCAGCTCCTCCTTTTCCTCCTTTAACCCCGCCACGCTGGAGAAATTAATATTCTTGTCCTTTGACGCCAGCTTTGCGCGGCTCCTGCCGAAGTTCATCATCTTGGTGTTGACCGCCCCGGCCCCGGCGTTCTGGGCATTGATCATCATAAAGAGGAAGAGTCCCACCACAATGATGATCAGCATGGGCACCAGGGTCGTCAGAAACCACCCTTCCCGCTCCACGTCATAGACCATCGGGTCCAGCCCGTAGGAGCGGACCGTCTTTTCCATCTCGATCACGTCCGACACATACAGCGTCTTCTCCGCGCCGTCACGCATCGTGATATAGAGCGCGCCGGTGGGCGTTTCGCTGTTAAGCTGGATCTCCACCGACCTCACCTTTTCGGCTTCCATGTCGGCGATAAACTCCGCCTTGGAATAGTCCTCCTTCTCCTGCTGCTGTTTCATCACCGCCGCGATAAAAACGATTCCCAGTAAAAGAAGCATCAAAATAAAATACGAATAAAACCTTCTGCCTTCCTGCTTCAACTCGCAAGCCTCCTAATTGTCAAATTCCACCACTCCGATGTAAGGGAGATTGCGGTACTTCTGGTCGTAATCCAAACCGTACCCCACCACAAATTCGTCCGGAATCTGAAATCCCGTATAATCCACATTCACATCTATGACACGCCTGTCAGGTTTGTCGAGCAGCGTGCAGAGGCGCAGAGACGCGGGCCCCCTGTCGTTGAGCATCTCCAACAGATAACTCAGCGTCCTTCCGCTGTCTACGATATCCTCCACCACGATGACGTCCTTATCCCGCAGCGGCTCGTCCAGATCCTTTACGATCTTTACCACGCCGCTGGACTTCGTATCGCCGCCGTAGCTGGATACCGACATGAAATCCATCGTCACGGGAACGCTGATCCTCTTCGACAGTTCGCACATGAAAAAGCTTCCGCCCTTCAGCACGCATACCAGATGCACCGTTTTTCCCGCATAATCTCTGCTGATCTGTTCGCCGATTTCCTGGATTCTCCTGTCAACCTCTTCCTCCGGTAAAAGTACCCTAATGTGCTCCGCCATTTTTTTCCTCCGTTTCGTTGTCTGCGCAGTCGTCCTTTATTTTTACCTGTATAATCCGCCTTGTATTCCCGTCCACCTTATAATATTCGCTGATACGGTATCCTACCAGCCACAGCACATGATTTCCCTCCGCCAGAACGGGGATTTTATCCCGAAGCCCGCGCGGTATTTTTTCGTTAATCATGTAGTCCTTCAGCGACTTGCGGCGGCAGCCCCCTTTTCCGTCCGATACGGTGAGATAATCGCCCGTCTCCCGGAAACGAAGCACCGGCGGCTCTTCTATTTTATCATAATCAAACCATTTCGTATACTGATTTCTGGGAACTTCTTCCCGATTTTTGGGAATTATCTCCGTTATTTCCAGCGAAGGCAGCTTTTTTTCCCCCTCGTCCCTTTCCTCCTCCGCCTGAAAGAGAACGCTCCCGTACTGCCTGGCAAACCGGATTCCGAAGGGAAGACAGATGCTGCGGTTGCCCTCTCTTTCAAACAATTCGAGGATATCCTCCACATGGACGGCGGCGATATCCTTTCCCGTCGGGGAAAGCTCCTCCAAAACCGACAGCAGCACCCGCTTGCGGATTGCAGGGTGAAGCTCCAGAAAGGCGGCGACCTCGATTTCCTCCCTGCCCCCGCCCTTTTCCCCGGCGCTCTTCTCTCCGCCGTCCGTCTCTCCTGCAACGCATCTTTTCCTCGCTGCCGCGGTCTGCTCCCTGAGATAATCCTCCGTCTCCGACAGAATATCCGCCGTTTTGCACATGTGACTGACCGCTTTGCGGGAAATCCCGTCCTCCGCGTAGGGCAGAATATGGTGCCGGACGCGGTTTCGGGTATAATGATCCTCTTCGTTTGTGCCGTCCGTGCGCCACGGAATGTTTCTTTCCCGCAGATAATCCTCTATCTCCCGGCGCTCCAGACAAAGCAGGGGCCGTATCACGTCTCCCTGTACCGGCTGTATGCCGCAGAGTCCCTTCAGGCCGCTCCCGCGGAACAGATGGAGCAGCATCGTCTCCGCCCTGTCGTCCGCGTTATGCGCCACCGCGATCTTCGTTCCCTGCAATTCCCGGCAGTACTCCCGAAAGGCTCTGTAACGCAGGCGGCGTCCCGCGTCCTCCTCAGAGCATTTTTCCGCCGCCGCCAGCGCCCTGACGTCCCCCTCCACAAGGCGGAAGGGAACCTCCGCCTTGCGGCAGAGCTCTTCCGCGTAACGGGCGTCCTCTTCCGCCGCCGTCCCTCTAAGCCCGTGGTTGACATGAACAGCCACGATATCAAACGCTGTCCTGCGTCTGTATTCCAGCAACAGAAATAAGAGGCAAACCGAATCTGCCCCTCCGGAAAGCCCGACAACAAGCCTGTCCCCGGGCCGCACCATCTCGTTTTTCTCCAGAAAGGAAAAAACTTTTTCCTCCGTATTCCGTCGATCCTTCATAAAAGAATGGTATCTCATTCCTTTCGAAAAGTCAATAACGGAGCGCGGTCAGACACAGTCCACAAAGGGACGCCGTGGTCAGACACAGTCCCCCTGCGGACACGTTTGCACTCGGGTCGGCACATAGCGGACGCTAAGCTCGGCAGGACCTCGCTAAGCGCCGATGTGCCTTTACGGTCCGCAGGGGGACTGTGTCTGGCCACGGCTGTTATTATAATAGTCTGCTTTACTTGCCTATATTCGAATAAATTCGGTATAGGCAAATGCAGCATACTAACATACACGGTGCCATTATCATCAGGGAAAGGATAAGCACCTGCCGTTTTTGTGCTGTTATTATGGCATGGTGCGAAAATAGTCAACCGGTCTCCCACACTCCGATGACGCCCACCGTCATGTCGTCGCGGATTCTGCCTCCCGAGGCGATCAGGGCCTCCCGCAGCAGCTTGTCCGCGATCTCTCCGGGATTCTGCTCCGTTATCCTCGCTATGGCCTTGCACATGGTGTTTTCATAGTCGAGCTGCCCGAAGGCGTCCACCACGCCGTCGGATACCATAATCAGGTAATCGCCGTCCCCTAAATCTCTGCAGATCGGCTGCACCTGCGTCTGTTGGAAAATGCCCAGAGGCAGGGTCCCCTCCGAGAGCTGTTCCACAGACTCCTCCTTTTTTAAAAAAGTGGTGGAGCCGCCCACCTTTCTCAGCTCGCAGTTCCCGCTGCCAAGATCGATATCGCAGATATCAAGGGTCGGATGGTTCCGGTCCTCTCCCAGGGCAAACAGCGCGGAGTTAATCATTCTTACCGCCGCGTCGGTACTGTAACCCGCTTCCAGAAATTTTTCCATCAGGTCGAGCACCTGTTCGCTGTCCTTTCCCGCCTGCTCGCCGGAGCCGGTGCCGTCGGAGAGCATGACCGTCAGCTTCTCCCCGTCGGCCCCGAGAACCGCGTAATTGTCCCCGGATACCGTCTCGTTTTCCTTGACCGCCCTGGCGAATCCCGTCAATGCCAAAAACCGCGCCTCCCGCTCCAGGATAAAGCTGTGGGGCTTCCGCTCCACCGTAAAGGGACTCGCCGCGGAAAGCTGCAGCCGTCTGTTCAGCAGAACGGATATCATGTCCGCCGCCTCCTGCGCGGAAAATCCCGCCTTTTTGTCTGTGCTCATCGTCAGCACGATGGCCTCCCCGCCGTTTTCCCGGGAAAGATAGCAGGGATTTTCCACCCGGATGCCTTCCTCCCGCATGGCGTGGACGATCCGGCGCTTCCTCTTATCCTCCATCGGCCTGTAGCAGAGTATTTCGCAGGCGATATCCGTCATGATCTTCGCCATCTCGTTTAAATGGTTTTTCAATACCTGTCTGCTCTCCCAGAGTCTTCTCTCGGAGAGTACGGTCTGCCTGTCCCGCGACGCCGGCGCAAATTCCCTGTCATAGCTTCTCGCAAGCTCGTAAAAGCTGTCCGCATAATTCAGCAGTTTCCTCCTGCACAGATCCGACACCTGAGCCGTCCGAAGTTCGCTCTCCTCCGCTCTCATCCCGTTTACCAGCCTTTCTGCCGCCTTTTCCAGACGGTAAGCCCGATTATAAAATTGTCCCTCCGCTTTTTTTGTCAAAACCGGGAGCGTCCGGCTTAAAGTTTTGCGACAAAATACGCGCGACGGCAAAGGCGGTTCAAAAAGCGCATCAAAAAAGGAGCCTGAGCCCCTTTTTAATTTTTCTCTTTAAATAAAATCTCACCTTCATAAACCAGTCCAAGCTTTTCCCGGGCCACGTCCTCAATGTAGCCTTTCGTCTGAACCTCCTTGCCGAACTCCTCCAGCTCCCGGGCCCTGTCCTTTTCCGCGTCGATCTGAGCGTCCAGCAGCTGCTCCTCCTGAACCTTGGCGTCGATCTTGCGCTGCAGATCCACGCTTTTCACCGCCACCGCCACCAGAATCAGTAAAATTACCAGCGATACCAGAAACATGCTGAACCGATTCTGATTTCTTTTGCGGTATGCGATTCTGCGCCTTGTTCTCGTCTTCGCCATAGATTCTCCTTTCCCGGGCTCCGCTACTTCTTTAAGCTCATTTTAAACATTTTCAGAAAGCGCGTCAACCTGTTTTTTACCCGCTTTCGGATTCTGCCCGCAATCCGTCTTATCCCGCGCCCGGCTTTCCGGGCCGTTCTCCCGGTCATTCTGCCCAGACCGGCAACGGGCCGAAAGACCCATCCGAGAATCCTTTTTACCGCTTTTATGAGCCGCCTCAAGGCCTCGGATATGTACTTTACAAACAATTTGCCAAACAGCTTTTTATACAGCGTCATTCCCGCCAGCGCTCCCAGCACGGCAAACCACCGCAGCGTACCGTTGCTCTCCCGGTACATCAGCAGGAAGACGTCCGCCCCGCAGAAAATCCAGAAGCACAGATCCTCCAGGGACACAAAAAAACCGTTGTGCGGAACCACTCTTCGGAGAATCCTCAGGATATCATAGACGAACGTAATAAAAATGCCCGTCAACAGGGCATGCAGCAGAAACACATTCTCGTTTTCCATGGGAGATTACCGAAACAGCCTGGTCAAAAGCGATTCGCTCTTATGGCCTGCTCCGCCGGCGTCGGAATAGGTAAAGCTGTCGATTCTGCCGTCCACATCCACCTCGCCCTTATCCAGCGTCAGGCGGCTCACATGCAGATCGTCTCCCTTTATCATCAGCATTCCCTGCTCCGTCTCCAAAAGAATTTCGTGGATATCAAAGGAAAGCACATCCTTGACTCCGTTTATCGTACCGTTTTTCCGATTTGCCACCGTCACCTTATGCATGCGTGTGCCGCCGCCCAATTCCTCCATAAGCCCTCCCTGTCCGCAAAATGCCGTAATCGCTGCTTCCTTTCCATAAAGCCTATGCGCCGACGGGCCCGTTCATGCATCAAAGATATCGGAAAAGCTCCTTTGCCTCGTCTTTTTTTACCGTCTCCTGTACGTCCAGAACCTCCACCTTTACCTCTTTATTGCCAAAGGAAATCGTAATCACATCGCCCTCCTTCACATTTGCCGAGGCTTTAGCGGGTTTCCCGTTGATCATGACGCGTCCGCCGTCGCAGGCTTCGTTTGCCACCGTGCGGCGCTTGATCAGTCTCGATACCTTTAAATATTTATCCAATCTCATTTTCGTCCTCCCGCGCATTCTTCCCCGGCTGCGGCAAAATATTCCGAAAAAGCAGCCTGAGAGAATGCTCCGCGTTCTTCTTCACAGGGACAAGTATCCCACAAAAACGAACCGCGCCGATAAACCGGCTTGAGAAAATGCTTCCCTCATTTCCCCGCAGAAACAAAAACATTCAAAAAAGCGAAAAAACGGAGAACCCAGAAAGGTTCTCCGCCGTGATCCGTGTCAACTTAGTTGAGCATGTCCTTCAAAGCCTTGCCAGCCTTAAACTTAGGCGCTTTGGAGGCCTGAATCTTCATAGCCTTGCCGGTCTGGGGATTTCTTCCCTCTCTGGCTGCTCTCTCGGAAACCTCGAAGGTGCCGAAGCCAACCAGCTGAACCTTTCCGCCCTTCTTCAATTCATCAGCAACCACGTCTGTGAAAGCCTTCAGTGTCTTCTCTGCGTCCTTTTTGGATACTCCGGCCTGCTCAGCCATAGCTGCAACTAACTCTGTTTTGTTCATATTGAACTCCTCCTGTAATGAGTTTTCTAGTTTGTACTCTCGTAGATGCCTCTCGCGAAACGTCTACTAATATATATATATGGTTTTGCCCTGTTTGTCAAGGTATTTTCCGCATTCTTATCGCCTTTTGCCGGATTTGGGGCCATTTTTACGCGTTACGCTACGGCACGGTTCCGGATAAATTCAAAAAAGAAAATATTTCCGCTCAGTTTTGTGAAGAATTGTTTGACACGGTTGTGTTTCCGACGAGATCCGCGAAGGAATAGGACAGGTCCTTTTCCTCGCTGTCTACCTGTACGGTATAGCTTCTGGTCTCATACCCGGTTTTGCGCAGGGTGATCACATGTGTCCCGGCGGTCTTCCGGAAGCTGCAGGGGCTGATTCCCACATAGTTTCCGTCCAGATATACCTCCGCCCCCTCCGGCGCGTCCACATATACCTTATAGTAATCCGTCGCTGTGACCGCCGTGGAGGACTGGGACGAGCTCTCCTCCGCTGCCGTGTCTCTGTTCGGATCCAGCGATACGTTGATCGCCGCCGATTCCTGCGATACCCGGATATACTGTGTGATCGACTGATAGCCTTCCGCCCTCGCGATCATCTGATGGATTCCGTACAGCAGATCGACGGGACCCGAGGTATCTACCTTCGAGCCGTCGATATAGAGCTCCGCGAAAGACGGATCCAGGGAAAACAGCATGACTCCGTACTGCGGTGCCGGGATCTCCAGATCACCGATATCCAGAGCCGTCTCTTCGTTTCGGTTGATCACGACGCTTTTCACGCCGCCCCCGCCTTTGTGGCTGATGCTTACCTGATAGCTTCCCTCCGGCACCAGCAGAAGCATATCGTCGGTAATCTTCTGAATCTGCTTCTGGCCGATCTCGATCCAGCCTCCCAGGAAATTTTCATCGTTGACCAGTCTTAAATACCCGTGGCCCCTTTCCACGCTCACGGTGAGAATCTGGCTCTCTATCCCCTGAAAGCTGAGGACATCGGACGGGTTTAAGTCCATGCTGTCGATGCTTCTGCCTTCGGAAAGATACTGCGTATTGGAGGTCAGCTTAAAGACCTCGGAGCCGATGCTGACCTCGCCCCGCACGGTGTTGATCTCATAATTTTCCACATCCGCGTACGTCCAGGCGGACGGTGAGAGCTGCAGGGTCGTCAAATGCTTTTTCCCCTTCAGGAAGGTTACGTCCACGATGTCCCCTATCGCGGCCTGATCGGAGGAGATGCTTTCCCCGTACTTATCGTAAAATCCTGTGGTGCCGTCCGCGGACAGGGTATAACGCTTTCCCAGATCCAGGTTCAGAAAGGTAAACGTTCCCTCCTTCTTGTCGCGGGCCACCAGTATGGCCGTATCCGCCGAGTCATAGCTGTTCGGCCCCGTGACCACAAATCCTGTGTCCGCCCTTTCCGGAGAGGAAGACGGCGTCTGCTCCGTCTCTGCCCCGTCTCCCCACGGAAGCCCCTCGCAGGCAGTCAAAACGAGCGCCGTCAGGACGGCAAGAACCGCTATCCGCATACCATGCTTTTTTTTACCTCTTTTGTCCGTCACTTTCTACTCCTTACTTTCTCAAAAAAGACACGTCCCGGAACAACTCATCCAGAAAATGCTGCTTCTCCTTTTCCTGTGCTGTCAGTTTCTCCAGTTTTTCCTGATTTTTTCCGGGAATCCAGGCTTTTCCCGAATTATAATAAAAATTGACAATCTTCCAGAATTTCTCCGGATACGCCAGCCTGTAATACAGGTCGATCCTGCTTCGAACCGATATCCGCCGTTCCTTTTCGTAAGCGCGGATCAACTCCGACCCCAGCGGAACGGACCAGTTCCCTTTTTCCAGAAGCTTACGCAAAAGCAGATACAGATCGCGGATCGGATCGTCCGGCAGACATTTCTCAAAGTTTACAATAAACCATCCTTCTTCCCCGACAAGGATGTTGTGATACTGATAATCGCCGTGGCAGAAGTCTCTCCCGTCATGCTCTTCCTCTTCCCCGGGAAGACGCCCGCTGTACTGCTTCCAGTCCTCCGTCACCGTCAGCGCCTGATCCAAAAAGTAGTCGCAGGCCGCCAGCAGACTGATCTCAAACTGCTGCTTCTGCCCTTTTTGCTTCAGGAATTTCCGCACCCTGCGTATTTCCCGGTTGTGCTTTTCGTACTCCTTCTCCGGCGAAAATGCCGCGGGAAGCTCCGGGGTATCCGCAGGCAGTCTCATCGCTTCATGCAGCCTTGCCAACAGTCTCACTGCCTGTACACATTCGCCCCTGTCATGAACGCTGCACTCTCTTCCCTCCCGCCAGGTTTTCAGCACATAGGCCGTCCCGTCCCCTTCCCGGACCAGGAGACTGCCTTCCCGCGTGGGAACAATCTGCTCCGTCTGTACGGCCCCGTCCGCGCCGACTGCCTGCAAAAGCCTGTTTTGCAGCTGCACACGCTCGTTATTGCCCGTATATTCCTTCAGGATCAGACATCCCCGATCGGTATCGCAAATAATTGCGCCCCTTCCTTTTCTGGTACGAAGCACCTCTATGTCATACTGTCCCAGTAATTCCGCTGCTCTGTCGTTCACCGTCACCCCTCCTGATAGCTTTGCATCGCTGTCCGTCCGCCGCCGCTTTGCGGCGTCGGGTCCGACCTAATCTATCATATGAAAAGGCGCTTAAAAGTATGTTGCCGGAAACAGGGTCATTCCATCATTTTCTTTACTTCCTCCAACAGTTTTTCTTTTGTGTTCAGGGAAGGCTCCTCCAGCACCAGCTCCAGCAGCCTGCCCAGCGTCCCGCCCAG
Source organism: bacterium (assembly GCA_023664305.1). Lineage (GTDB taxonomy): Bacteria > Bacillota > Clostridia > Lachnospirales > Lachnospiraceae > Acetatifactor. The sequence continues at coordinate 89,526 of JAMPFT010000003.1, forward strand.
TTCTTTGCCGGGCTTCATCCCCGCCGCGATCAGATCCGCGCCGGAAACGGCAAGCTCTCTTAAAGTCACGCACTGCTTCTGCCGGATCACTTCCGCGTACACGTTCCTCCAGGCCTCCAGCCGCTCCAGCTTTTCCTTTCGCAGATAATCGCTCTGCGCGCAGATATCCGCGTATTTTACTTCGAAAAGCGCGGGGAAGGCGTCCTCGCCTATCCGGTTTAAGGCATGTCTCACCACGCGCATCGTCGGGTCCGTATCATTTCCGTAATCATGGTACATTACCAGCCTGCATACCGCGGCTGTCGTGTCATTGTCAAATTTCAGCCGCCGCAGAATCTGTCTTGCCAGCTCCGCGCTCACCGCGGCGTGTCCGTGAAAATGCGTGATCCCGGCCTCATCCGTCGTCTGCACGGCGGGTTTGCCGATATCGTGAAGCAGCATGGTAAGCCGCAGCACGCTGTCCGGTCTCACTTCCAAAAGGGAATGAAGGATATGCTCCCCCACGCCGTATTTGTGGTGCGGATGATTCTGCGCCGTCTCCATCGCCCGGTCAAATTCCGGCAGGAAAACCTTTGTAATGCCAAGCCTGTAAGCCTCCCTGAGATAATCGGGATGCGGCGACGTCAGAGTTTTTACCAGCTCCGCCCGGATGCGCTCCGCGCTGATATTGCGCAGGGCGGGCGCCAGCAGCCGGATTCCCTCTTTGGTCTCCTCCTCGATACGATACCCCAGCTGGGCGGAAAAGCGAACCGCGCGGAGCATCCGGAGCGCATCCTCGCCAAAGCGCTCCACGGCGTTTCCCACACAGCGGATCACTCCGTCCTCAAGATCCTTCAGGCCGTCATAGAGGTCGATCAGACCCTCTTCCCCGTTGTAGGCCATGGCGTTCACCGTAAAGTCCCGCCGCCTTAGGTCTTCCCTCAAATCGGGCGTAAACGTGACCTCTTTCGGATGCCTGCCGTCCTCATACGTTCCGTCGATGCGGTATGTGGTGACCTCATACCCCGTCCGATTCCGCAATACGGTGACCGTGCCGTGCTGCAGCCCCGTATCTACCGTATGGGGAAAAAGCTCTTTTACCTGAGCAGGCTCGGCGGAGGTGGTGATATCCCAGTCCTGCGGCTCCCTTCCCAGTATGCTGTCCCGCACACAGCCGCCTACCGCGTAAGCCTCAAACCCGGCGGCCTGAAGCGTCCCGATAATATAGTTTGCCCCGTCCGGTATTTTAATCCGGATATTATCCTTCACTTGGAAAACCATGCCTTTCCGCCGGCACTTTAAAGCGCGGCATTCCGTCAAAAAATTCCCGGCGCATGTCCGGCAGACCGCAATGCTGCGGACGGCCCCGCGTCTTCTCAGCAGCCGCATTCACGGTTTCGGGCAATGCTCGGGAGAAAAAGGCGGTGAGAAATCCCACCGCCCTCCGTGACCTGTTCTTTTTTGTATGGCGGGACGCATCCTGCACTCCGCCGCTCTCAGTTCTCACCGTCTGCGGACGCTCCCTCGCTGCTCTCGGCTTCGTCGCTTCCAGCTGCTGCCAGCGCTGCCTGAACCTTCAGATAGTTCAGATTTCCCTTCGGATCCTCCACCTCGTAATCCGCCCGGATTTCTGCCATATAGTCGCTCACGGTCTGCTGCAGCAGCGTACTCTGAATATCCAGCCTCCACTCGGGATCGTTCGTCCCCACATAATAGACCACATAGGAAGACAGCCCTTCTTCTCCCGCAATCGCCGTGGCATCGCCCTTCACTCTCGCGCTGTCTCCAAGCCATTCCGCCAGGGCGTCCGTCAGATCGGAGGGAATCAGTCCCTCGTACAATCCGCCCTCGGGCGCGGAATAAGCAGAGTCCGTATACTTGTCCGCGATCTCTGCAAAGCTGTCCTCCGTGGCTTCTCCGTTCCTCCACTCTTCCAGAATTGCGTCCTCGCGCACCGCCGCGTCGGCGCTCACAATGATAACTCTTGCGTTCTGCGTAGGCGTTTCGTCCCGATAACGCTTCACAAACTCCGCCACATAGTACAGATGGCTTGTCTCGTTTTCGATAACCGTCGTGTCTCCGGCCTTTCTCTCGCTGTCAAACATCCAGTCGCGCAGCTGGCTGACCACGCTGGACCGAAGCACGTTTTCCCGCAGCTCGCCGTCCGAAGAAACCGTCTTCAACGCCTCCTCGGCCTCCTTGCGGGCCTCCGTCATGGCAAAGGCAATCTCCGCCTCGGAGGGCTGGTACGCGGCCTCTTCTCCGTCCGCGGCCTCCGTGCTCTCCGCGTCTCCCGTTTCCTCTACGGGATCCGCCAGCTCCGTGGGCTCTGTGGGCAGCTGCGCGTTTACCACCGTCAGCCGGTAGTCAACGGAATCGTAGCTGTCCGCATTCTCCGCATAATACGCGTCAATCTCCTCTCCGGAGGGTTTCTTCTCCTCGGTCACCTGATCATAGTACGCGCTGACCTCCAGGGACTCGCAGATATAATCCTTCAAACGGGAAGCCGTAGCGTACACTCCGTAGCATTCCTTATAATATTCCTTTAAGGACACGCCCTCTTCCGCGGCCGCGTCCCGGAAATTATCCAGAAATTCTTCATAATCCTGCGTCACGTCACAGGTAAAGCCCGCCGCTTTTGCCTGATCTCTCAGCGCTTTGTTGCTGGCGATGCTGTCAACCGTCATCTGCTCGAAGAAATCCTTCCAGGTCATCGTATCGGAATACATCTGTGTGGAGAGATCGCCGCTTAAGTCCAGCCCGAACATGCTCAGATAATATCCGTTCTGCGCAATATAGCTGTTTGCGACGATGCTGTAGTTGTAGTCAAATTCCACTCTGGAGATATTTTCTCCCCCTATCTTGATGTAGGTTCCGTTTACGGTGAGATAAGTCCGGATCGGGAAGCTTGCCACAAGACACGCCAGCGCCGCCACGATCAGAATACCCCCGATCGTACCCGCCTTCTTTTCCTTCTCTGCCCTCTTTTTTTCCTCGGCTCTTTTCTGCATTTTCAGGTCATACCTGGTCAAAACCTTTTCCTGCTTTTCTTCTGTGTTCTCCGTTACCTTCTTAGACATTAAAAAACGTCTCCTTCCATGCTTGCGCGGGCCTCGTCTTCGCCCTGTTTTCCGCGGATGCTCTTGCACGCCTGCCGCCGGAAGCATTCCCCGGTCCGCAGTCCGTTTCCGCCCTCCGCATGCAGCGGGAACGGATCCCGCGCATGCATCCTACAAATTATACCGCATGGTTTAACGCCTGCGCAAGCTATTTCACATATTTTTCAAGTTTTTCCACAATATTTTTCATGCAGCCGGGCTCGAAAGGATTATCCAGACCCACCTCCCGGATCATGTTCGTAAAGAAATCGCTGGCGGAAAGCTTGCAGAGCTTCAGGTAGCTCTCCCACGCCGCTTTGTAGTCCTCGTCCATCTTCACCTTGTACTGCAGAGCGCAGGTCTGCGCCAGACAGTAGTCGATATAGTAAAGCGGCGAGTCGTAAATATGCGCCTGTCTCTGCCAGTAGCCGCCCTTGCCGAAGAATTTGTCGTCGCCGTAATCCATGTGCGGCCTGTACTCCTTCTCCAGCTTCAGCCATGCCGCGTGACGCTCCGCGGGCGTCAGATCAGGATTCTCATAGACGATATGCTGGAACTCGTCCACCATACATCCGTAAGGAATGAACGCCGCGGAATCCTCCAGGTGCATCTCGATATAATCCTGCGCCCTGTCGCCGAAGAACATCTCCATCCACCCCTGCGTGAAAAACTCCATCGACATGGAATGAATCTCCGCCGTCTCCATACCGATATCGGAATGCTCCCGGATCGGATCCTTGCCGGACAGGTAGCCCTGGAACGCGTGGCCGCACTCGTGAGTGATCACGTCCACATCCCCGCTGGTCCCGTTGAAGTTTGCAAACACGAAGGGAGAATTGTAAACCGGCATGTATGTCATATAGCCTCCGGCCCTCTTCGTCTTGCGCCCCAGCACGTCGAACAGCTCGTTCTCCATCATGAAATCCATAAATTCTTTCGTCTCGGGAGAAAGCTCCCCGTACATCTTCTGTCCCGCCGCCAGAATCTCCTCCGGGGTTCCGAAGGGCGCGGGATTTCCTTCTTTAAAGTATACCGCATTGTCGATAAACTTCAGCTTATCCAGCCCCAGACGCTGTCTTCTGCGCTCGTGAAGCTCCTCCGCAAAGGGAACGAAATCCTTCTTCACCTGCTCCCGGAACGCCTCCACCTCTTTCTGACCGTAGCAGTTGCGGCCCATCCGGTAGTAGCCCAATTCCAGATAATTCTCATATCCCATCGTCCTCGCCTGGGCGGTGCGGTTCTTTACAAGCTTGTCATAAATTTCGTCCAGCTTCTCCGCGTTTGCCTCAAAAAAGGCGCTGAACTCCTTGTAGGCAGCCTCTCTGACACTTCTGTCAGGATTCACCATATAAGGACGCAGCAGGGACAGATTCAGCTCTTTGCCGTCAAAATGGATCTTCGCGCCTGCGATCAGCTTATCGTATTCCATAGTGAGCGCATTTTCCTCCTGCATCAAGGGGATCAGCTTCTCATTCATGGCTTTCTGAGCGATCTCCATATTTTTAAAGGCTACGGGACCGATCTTGCTCACCAGATACTCCCGGTAGGGCGAATCGTAAAGCTTTTTCTCGTATGCAAGCACCATATTGCGGTACAAAGGCAGCTTTTCGTCGTAATACTCATGCTCCTTCTCATAGAACTCATCCGTGGTATCGATGTCAAAACGGATGTGCGCGATAGTAAACAGGGTTCCCACCCTGTCGCTCAGCTCATAAAATTTCTGATGCACCGCAAACTGCTCCTCGCCGCTCTTCGCCGCATCAAACTCTTCCATCAGGCCGTTCAGCTCCTTTTCCACCTGATCGAAGTCCACTCTCTCATAAGGCATATCCTTAAATTTCATACACATTTCCTCTTTTCTGACGCCCGCAGCGCCGATTTGCTCTCTATTTTACACGATTTTGGACGCGCTGTAAATAGGCTTGAATGCTTCCAGGCGTTCCGTTCAGGGGCTATTGCCTTCCTCCCGCCCACTGGCAGGAAACCCGGGATGTCGGGAAAAATGGAAAGAAAAAATAAATTTCCTGTTTCAAAGTGTAGGTATTTGATGTAAAATTGGTTTGTGCTTTACAACCAGGGATAAAACTCCTGATGGCGACGAAGGATTCAGTATATGGCGCGAATAAACAGTAATATTTGATTTGTCAGACACTGTCTGACAAATTTAGAAAGGAACTGTTATGGATGAATTGGTAAATAATTCAAGTTTTGAAAAAATGATTACGGATATTGAAACATTAGTAAATGCATCAAAAGTTGAATTAGTATCATCAATAAATAAAGTGATAACCGTAACTTACTGGAGCATCGGAAAATACATTGTCGAATTTGAACAGGACGGTAATGCGAAAGCAGAGTATGGGAAAAATTTGCTTTCCACAATATCAAAGGAACTGACATTGCGCTTGGGGAAAGGATATAGCCGTCCAAACTTAAATAATATGAGAAAGTTCTATTTAAAATATTCAAATTGTCAGACAGTGTCTGACAAATTATCATGGTCACATATATGTGAATTGATAAAAATCGATGATGAACTCGAACGCAGCTTTTATGAGAAAGAATGTATTGTGGAAAACTGGAATGTCAGAACATTGCGAAGGCAGATGGATTCAGCCTTATTTTTGAGATTGGCTTCCAGCAAGGATAAAGAAGGAATTTTAAAATTAGCTCAAAACGGTATTGAGTACCAAAAACCTGAAGATATCGTAAAAAGTACCTATACATTGGAATTTTTAAATATTCCGGTGCAGGAAAAGTATAGCGAAAAGGATTTGGAGCAAAAAATTATAGACAATATACAGAAGTTTCTATTGGAATTGGGTAAAGGATTTACATTTGTTAAACGGCAATATCCTTTAACAATCAATAATATACATTACCATGTGGATTTGGTCTTTTACCATAGAATTTTAAAGTGTTTCGTTCTTATAGATTTGAAGAAAAATTCTGTTCAGCATGAAGATATCGGGCAAATGAATATGTATATGGGGTATTTCGCAATAGAAGAAAATATGCCGGATGATAATCCGCCTATTGGAATTATATTGAGCAAAAATAAGGATGAATTATTAGTGGAATACGCAACATATGGAATGGACAGTAATTTATTTGTATCTAAATATGAGTTATATCTGCCAAATCGGAAAGAACTGGAAAAATTAGTCAACGAGATTTTAGATGAAGAAGTAAAATAGGTGACTATGCGATTGCCCTGACTCCTTGCATAATCCTGTATTTCCCCCTTGCACGTTGGCTTTTCCTATGATAAAATTTCATGTATCGACAAATTTTCTTATGGTAAGGAGGACTATCATGCTTGAAGCATTAAAGAAAAAAAGTTTTAAACATTCCCTGATTTGTTCGATTATTCTTCTTGTTATCGGTCTTTCTATCACGGTTGTCCACGGGACCAACGCCATTTCCTCCCTCACGGGTTATCAGGATTTTAAAGCGCTTGTCCCCGATGAGATTCGGGATCAGCTGGTCGAGATCGACGTGGATGCCAACTACGGAAGCTACATGGAGGAATATACCGAAAACACCAGCACACACCGCCGTACTACTACAGATCTCTACTACATTATCATGACCGGCGATGAGTACGCTATCGATTACCGTTACATGACCATCAAGGTTCCCGTGAAATACCAGGACAAGATGGATGCAATTATGGAAGATACCTATAACGGCTATTATTCCGACTCCCCGCTCCACTTTGCAGGAAAAATCCGCAGACTGGACAGCGAGGAATACGGCTACTTTGAGGACTTTTTTACTTCAGCCGAATGGACCGCGGATGAGATCAGCCAGATGACCCTTCCCTACTATATCGACGTGACGGGAACCACCCCGGGAACCGGCTCCGAAGGCGTATCCCTCTTTATGCTCGGCATCGGCATTATCCTGATCGGCATCGGCGTTTACCGCGTTGTCAAGGGTTCCACCGGCGGCTACATGAAGAAATTCCGCAAGGCTATCGAGGACGCCGGATACTCAGAGGCTTCCATCGAATCCGACATGGGTTCCGCCACGGCTTACGAGAAAAAGAGCACCGTCAAAATCGGGCGGCTCTGCACCTACTACAGCTTAAACGCCACCGTGCCCAGGGCGATCCCCAACAGCAAAATCGTCTGGGCCTACCAGAATACGACGACTCACCGCACCAACGGTATCAAGACCGGCGTTACCTACAGCGTGATGATTTATGCGGACGGGGAAAAGAACGCACATACGATTCCCGTCTCCACCGAGGCCATTGCCCAGGATATCTTAAAGAAAATGATCGATACCATGCCCTGGGTGATCGTAGGTTATTCCGACGATCTGAAAAAGCTGTTTAACAAGGACCGCGCGCAGTTCCTGCAGCTGAAATACAATACTGTAGAGCATGTGGCCGTAGAACCCGGCTTTGGGAATCCTACTCCCGCCGACAGCACCGACAACACTTAACTGATTTTCAAGAGAGACACAGGCAAATGAAACGCCTGTGTCTTTTTTCATTATGATAAATTTTTTGTTATGTCCGCACATTTCACTTGAATTTCCGTTATATAGGATAGAGTAGAACCTTGAAGGTCTTTTAAAAAGCGCCCTTCTGACAGAGTTTGTGCAACCGTTCAGCCATGCAGAAATAATTGTGTAAATTCCTGGCAAGAGGATTCATTGGCCGGCAAAAATATATCTTGGCAGCTTATGAAGAGCATGGCTGAATGATTACGAATTTTCCGCTGCAGGCGGAGGAACCGAGGACTGCACCAAGATCACATCACCCCGTCACAATTTGCTGCACGCGGAGGAACCGGGAAGGAGGAAAGGTATGGCCGTCGATATCGAAGAGCTGTACGACAAAATCTACCGCTACTGCTATTACCGCCTCCAAAACCGGGAGCTGGCGGAGGACGTGACGCAGGAAACCTTCCTGCGCTGGTTCGCCAGCGACACCTACCGGGAGAAAAACCAGCTGCTCCAATACCTCTATACCGTAGCACGTCATCTTTGCATCGACGAGTACCGCAGCCCCGTGTCCCAGACTCTCCCGGAGGATACGCCGGACGGGGAGGGCGACCTGTCTTTGTCCGTCGCTCTGCGCTTCGAGCTGGACAAGCTGCCCCCGGAGGACAGGGAGCTGTTGCTGCTGCGATACGTCAACGGAGAATCCATGGCGGTGCTTTCCAGGCTGTGTGGTCAGTCCCGGTTTGCCCTGCGGCGGCGGCTGAACGGTATCCTGAAAACACTTCGGAGCGCGTTGGAATGAACAGAGGGAAGCCCCGGCACGCCGGCCGAGCGGTATCCTGAAAACGCTCCGAAGCGCATTGGAATGAGCAGAGGGAAGCCCACATGACGGAATTTATGCCCGCTGAAACAGACATGGGATGTAAATGTGATTACAGAAAGGCACGGTGATTAAGATGACGAATCAAGAACTGAAACAAGCGTTAAATAACATATACCGCGCCCCGGCTCCGGCGGGAAAGACAGCTTTTCTGAAACGTCGTCGCCGACGCGAGCTGGGACGGTGGGATCTGATCGCCGTTCAGGCCAGGTATATCCGGCGGCGGGTCTGGGCGGCCTCGCTGGCGCTGTTTGTCCTGATCTCCCGGAACGCCTCCCTGTCGCCGGAATCAGGCTGGTGGGGAATCGCCGCCTTTACGCCCTTTCTGGCCCTGCTGGCGGTATCGGAAAACGGGCGCGCCACGTTATACCGCATGGATGAGCTGGAGTTTTCCTGCCGCATCCCGCGCCGCAGTGTCTTTCTGGCGAGGATGACAGCCCTCGGTCTCTTCCATCTGATTTTGTTGGCTGGGTTGGCGATACCTCTGTCGGTACAGGGCGCGACAGGCTTCATCCGGGCAGGCGCGTATCTGCTGACGCCCTATCTGCTCACGGCAGCGTTTGGCATGGAGCTGACCAGACGCATCCGGGGCCGGGAGGGTCTGCTGGCCTGCGGAGGCGCGGCGGCGTCGGTAAGCGCACTCGGGACATTACTGGCAAACACACAGCCCGCCCTGTACCGGCGGGAAAGCCTGCCGCTATGGCTGGCGGCGCTGGCTGCGGCGGCGATCGCCGCCGCGGTGGAAATCAGGCTCAATCTGTGCGGAACGGAGGAAGTACAATGGAACTGACTGTGCGGAACGGAGGAGCTGCAATGGAACTGACTGACCGGAACGGAGGAGCTGCAATGGAACTGACTGACCGAAACAGAGGAACTGCAATAGAACTGACTGTGCGGGATCTGACAAAACAATATAAGGACAAAAAAGCGGTGGATAAGGTGTCTCTGCGGCTGTGTACAGGGATCAACGGCCTGCTGGGGGCTAACGGCGCGGGCAAAACTACCCTTATGCGGATGCTCTGCGGCATTTTAAAACCGACGGCGGGAACCGTCGCCCTGGACGGGATAGACGTCTCCAGCGAGGACTACCGCGCGGCGCTGGGCTATCTGCCCCAGGACTTCGGCTATTATCCCGACTTTACCGGGCTTGACTTCCTGCTGTACCTTGCGGCGTTAAAAGGAATGTCCCGCTCCCACGCAAAGCGGAAGGCGGCGGAGCTGCTGGAGCTTGTCTCCCTGCAGGATGCGGGGAAAAAGAAGATCAAAACCTACTCCGGCGGCATGAAGCAGCGTCTGGGAATCGCCCAGGCCCTGCTGAACGACCCTCTCCTGCTCATTGTGGACGAGCCCACGGCGGGCCTTGACCCAAAGGAGCGGGTACGGTTCCGCAGGCTGATCGCCGATCTGGGACGGGATACCATCGTGCTGCTATCCACCCATATCGTGTCCGATGTGGAAAAAATCGCCGATCATATGCTGATGATGTCGGACGGAAGGATTATTTTGGACGAGCCCTGGGACAAGGAACGCACCGACCTGGAGCAACTATATATGGAAGAATTTGAGGATGCAGTTTAAACATAAGTTTTCATAAAGCAGAATCGAAAGGGTGCTTCTATTGTCAAGTATTATTGAATTGATGTCCGCTGAAGCGGACAAGGGGTATAAGTTTGGAAGTAAACTTCCAAATATTAAATTGATGTCCGCTAAAGCGGACAAGGGGTATAAGCATGAAAAACTTCGGGACATTGTTTTGCTATGAGATGAAAAAACTGCTGAAACGGAAATTGAACTGGGTGACAATTCTGGCACTGACCGGATTCTGCGTTCTGGGAATCGTCCAAAGCGGCGCTGTCTACCCGGGATTCCTCGTTTCCCTTTTTGACGAAAGCGGAAACGAAACCGAGAGCCGAATCATCTCCGGCGAGGAGATATACGCTACCTGGCGGGAAACCGCGGGCAGTCTGGACGGCCGGGTGATGGACGATGCGTTTTTCCAGGAGCTGCGGGAGAACCTGTCGGATTTGGAGGACAGCAATTTAAGCATGCATTTCTGGACGGAGGACGCGACTTATCACGGCGCATACAACATCATAAAGGGCCTCTTTGCGGAGCCGCTTGATGTGACGGCGGAGGAATTTTATGACGCCCAATGGGAGCAGACCCACTATACCTGCGAGACTTTCGGACGCACCGAACAGTCCGGGGGAATCCTTTCCCCGGCGGAGATTGATTATTGGATGGAGCAGGCGGCAAAAATCGAGCGCCCCTTCGTCTATCGCGACGCCTGGCGTGGCGTCACCGCCCTGATGGACTACTTTCCCGTCCCCTTGGGCCTGCTGCCCGTGGTGGGCGCAATCTGCGTCTGCGCCGTTTTTTCCGAGGACCGTCGGACGAGGGTGGACGCGCTGGTCTTTACCAGCCGGAAGTGCCGCGTTCCGCTGTATCTGGCAAAAATTCTGGCAGGAGCCGTCATGGCGGCGCTGGCCGGACTGGTCATCGTGACAGGCATTACCGCAGCTTTCCTTGCCGTCTGGGGAACCCACGGCCTGAATGCCCTCTACCAGATGTACGATATCGCCAGTCCCCGGCCCGTTACAATTTGGCAGATTCTGCTGCCCATGCTGGCCCTGTTGGTCCTATACACGCTGTTTTGCGGCTGTATATCCATGCTGGTGTCCGCCCTGACGCGCAGCTCCCTCGCTGCCCTCGCCGTGCCGGTGCTGCTGGCGCAGGCGCTGGACCGCTGGCACTCGCCCTCCTACGGCTGGGCGGGCTACCTTCCCGACAACCTGATCGGCTGGAACGGGATTCTCAACCTGGAGCCGGTAAACTTTTTCGGCGCACATCTGACCAACCTCCGGTTCGGGCCGCTGCTGTACTTGGCCCTTACCGCGCTGCTGCTGGCTCTCTGCTGGCCGGGCTGGAGACGGAGCGCGGTGGGAAAGGGATAAAAAAGCGTCCTATCGGACGCTTTGCAATTATCGCAGTTTAGTCAAAATTTGGTGCAGTCGATCCATATCCTCACTGCGGAATAGCTTTTCATCCACGCAAAAGCGTTTTGACAAAAAGGAGATTTCGATTACCTTCTTTTTGGAGAAGAACAGGCGCAGCCCCTGGATGATGCACAGGATTGCGGCGGCGTTTACAAACCAGGAGGTCCAGTCGGTATCCAGGAAAAAGAGATAATCCCCTATTTTCCCGGCGACCGTGTTAAACACTTCCAGAATACATGCGAGCCCGATAAACTGCAGCAGCTTTTTCGGGGAGCGCTTCCGCAGGCTCCCCAGCCCCATATATTCCTTTATGCTGCAAGTACCCCTGCCGCCTTTCACCGGGCGAAATTCTTTGTTTACCAGATAGTAAAAATCCCCCTCTATAACAAAATCCGTCTCCGTAACATGAATGCGGCACTGTTTCTTTTCATCGATACTGTCAATCTGTAGCAATTCCATAACTGCACCCTTTGCACACTATAGCCCCAAAATTTTCTTTTTCATGGCATCGTATTCTTCCTGGGAAATCAGACCTTCCTTTAACAGATCGGCGTATTTCCGCAAATCGTCCGGCACGCTGTTTTGTGCCGCGGCTGCGGGCTGCACAGGCGCTTCCAGGACAGAGGCTTTTGAAGCGGATTCCTCCGCTAAATCCTTTGCCCGTCTCAGCTGCTTTTGGAAATCGTCAATTTCCGCCTTGGCGTAGTAGGATACATTGAACGCGATACAGCCTCCGGCGTATTCAATTCGAAATAATGTTTTTCGCTTCGATAAATATTTGCTTAGTACGATAATATCATAAATCATCAAACCAAACAGAGAAAACACAACATATACATGTATGGATGCCGTAGACAAATGTTTCTTGAGAGCATTTGATACCGAACGATCTATTTTATTTTTAAAATTACTGTCCGTTTGGTATAGTAATATAAATTCATCCGATGATGAAAAAGTTTGAGATAAACGAACGCTTATAAACGAGGCTCCGGAACCTGCAGCCGGTAAATGACGGTTAGGGGATATGTAAAGAGTGAGTGTGTTGTCATGAATCGAATATCCTCTTTGCGCAGCCTGATCATAAGCGATATTAGACATAAATATACCAATAGATTCATCATATGCGGACAAATAATCCCTATGAGAGCGTTCAAAATCTTCGAGTGATTGTATTCCCTCAACGGCAAATCCCAAAAGAAGGAGAATAAAAACCAATATGACAGTTATCAAAATACTTAGATATCTATGATATATAAATCCGCTCCCGGTGATATCCTTGATATCAACCGTGCGCTCCTCATTTGTCTTAACCAGAGTTTTTCCCTCTCCGCTAAGGCAGCTTCCGCGAAAATAAACTCTTTTATCGGTAATAACGGAAAAGCCCTCGCTGAAGCTCCCGTTGATCAGATAGTTCATAATATACCCGTTCCCCAGAGAGGAAACAAATTTTTCGTCTCTGCTTATAAAATACTGCGCAAGCTTTTGGATCTCTTTGTCGGATAAGGTCTGCTGCTCGACCTCCTGCGTGTCCCGGTTCTTCTTTTTGCGCCAAAGCTTGAGGCACACGGTAAGAACAACGATAAATAAGAGCAGAGGAATTGCTATCGCTGAAAAAACCGGAACTACGATACTCAAAATCACGATTACCACAACGGCTAAAGCACAAAAAGTAATCTCCTTTGAAAGTACCGGTTTCGTGAAGTTTTTCGCGCCTTGAGATCCCGACACGCCGGATACTTCTGCCCCACAGTCAGGACAGAATTTGTCCCCCTTCTTAACTTCTGTGCCACACTTTTCACATTTCATGTCTTTTCTCCTTCATGTTATATTTTTCGCGCAGCAAAGGATGCTTCCTGTTTCCTCTCCCGCTTTTACAGTTTACGTCCCCCCGTCTTTATGTCAACGGAAAAATGTTTATGCGCTTATTTTTTCATGCCTTGAAATAAGCACTAAAATATAGTACGATATATTAAAGTGGAGACTTATATGAGACGCGCTATGAAAAAATATAGTTTCCGGAATTTCAAGTTAAACTTGACGGGGATGCTGCAAAGGCGTAGTATACCAAATCAGAGAGATGGAGCTGTAATTGTAGCCACCGCCGAAACTTCAAAGAAGGGACAGACAAAATGAATAGTAGCGTATTTACAATTAAGGATATTGAAAATTTAGTACAACCCATCGCTAAAAAATATAAAGTGAAAGCAATCTATTTGTTTGGTTCTTATGCCAGAGGGGAAGCAGATGAACGCAGTGATTTAGACTTTCTTGTGTACGGCGGGGAAAATTTTAAACTTACGATGATTTTTTCACTTGCTGAGGAGTTGAGGATGATTTTGAAAAAAAATGTTGACGTATTTGAGATAAATGAAATCAACCGGGACAGTGATTTTTATAATGCAGTTATGAGAGAAAGGCTGTTGATAGCATGAAATATTCAGATGAGCAGAGAATTAAAAGGATTTACGAGAATGCCATAAAGCTGCATGAGTATATTGTTAATAAAAAATTATGCTTGACACCTAACACCCGTATACCCTATACTGTAAAAAAGAAATGGGTTTTTGCCAAGTAAAATCTTATGATTCGAAAGGGTTGCTCGTTTCTTTTTTTATGTCCATGACATCATAAAGATACATTTTCCCGTCTGCATCATGTCTTATCAGCATAGAAGCGTGGAATACATTATACCGCTCCACTTCCCCGTTTTCATCATAAACGGGCAGCGCAAAGCGGGAATTGTACCGGTACCAGCCATTTGCGGCGTTCCTGATATGCTTTTCCCCGGAATTTTCTCTGAAATGCTTTCCCGTTGCAATCTCCAGCATTTCCGGTATGCCCTGTGATGCGTTTGCCTTCGCTTTCGCATTTGCCCCTTTCAGCGAATATGTATACCGTGAACCTGTATATTCGTCCGGCAGTTCTTTCCCAATATACACAATGTCCTTTGTGTCAGCGATTTCGTAAAGTTCGCCCACATAAGTTTCAAGGTAATTCTTTACATCATCCCATTTCACTGACCGTTTCCCCTTGAATATAATATCGTTAATCAGCACAATCTTATTTCCTTTTAAGTCAGTGATTATATTTACATTCCTATCCAAAACCGTTCCCTCCATCAGAATGTCTGTTTCTGTAAGAATTTGACAGCCTTTACCGAATTATAGCAAAAAAACTCCCGCCTATCAATGAAAAGCCGGCTGCTGATAAATTTTAAGGAATTTTCGTATTCTTCGCTTCACTGAATTACGGAATGACTTGTTTTTCCTGATGTACCGTCCAGCACGTTCGAGATTTTAAATCCCTCTGCATTATTAGAAAGTTTTGAAAGCTTATAGACCTATGAAAACATTGCAGTAAGAACATTATCACATTGCAATTATCGCAGTTTGGCCAGAATCCGGTGCAGTCGATCCATATCCTCACTGCAGAATAGCTTTTCATCCACGCAAAAACGTTTTGACAAAAAAGAAATTTCGATTACCTTCTTTTTGGAAAAAAACAGGCGCAGCCCCTGGATGATGCAGAGAATTGCGGCGGCGTTTACAAACCAGGAGGTCCAGTCGGTATCCAGGAAAAAGAGATAATCCCCTATTTTCCCGGCGACCGTGTTAAACACTTCCAGAATACATGCGAGCCCGATAAACTGCAGCAGCTTTTTCGGGGAGCGCTTCCGCAGGCTCCCCAGCCCCATATATTCCTTTATGCTGCAAGTACCCCTGCCGCCTTTCACAGGGCGAAATTCCTTGTTTACCAGATAGTAAAAGTCGCCCTCTATGACAAAATCCGTCTCCATAACATGAATGCGGCACTGCTTTTTTTCATCTATACTGTCAATCTGTAACAATTCCATAACTGCACCCCTTGCGCGAGACCGGAAGAATGCCTGTTTTGGGCATTCTTCCGTGTGAGATTAGAATTTCTCCGCGAAACAGCCAGGCCTGAGAATCAGGCCTTTGGCTGCTGAGCGGAAATTGCCAAAGGCAATTAGAAATTCTTCTCACACTAACCCCAAAATTTTCTTTTTCATAGCGTCGTATTCTTCCTGGGAAATCAGGCCTTCCTTTAACAGATCGGCATATTTCCGCAGATCGTCCGGCACGCTGTTTTGTGCGGCGGCTGCGGGCTGCACAGGCGTTTCTATGACAGGAGCTTTCGAAGCGGATTCCTCCGCTAAATCCTTTGCCCGTCTCAGCTGCTTTTGGAAATCGTCAATTTCTGCCTTGGCGTAGTAGGATACATTGAATGCGATACAGCCTCCGGCGTATTGGATTTGGAAGAAGGTTTTTCTCCTCATCAGGTAGTCCAGGAAGATGAGGATACAGGTGACTGCAAGGGATAAGCATAGACCCAGGATTGAGGCGATTGTGGCGACTTCTTGCCGATACTCTTCAGCCCTTTGCTGAGCCTCTTCAGCCTCTCTCTGATACTCTTTAGCATAATACTGATCGCTTTGCCTTTCAGCCGCTTGCTGATACTCTTCAGCCTTTTGCTGATATTCTTCAGCCATTTGCCGCCAGGCCTGATAATCCCTCCATGAATATCGCGTCCTGTAGCCCATTTCAGGAACCCCCGCCGCAAACACAAGAAATGCCGTTATCAGCCCCAGCAAAATACCGATATACCGCTTATAGATAAATCCGCTCCCAGTGATATCCTTGATATCAACCGTGCGCTCTTCATTCGTCTTAACCAGAGCTTTTCCCTGTCCGCTGAAGCAGCTTCCGCGAAAATAAACTCTTTTGTTGGTAATGATGGAAAAGCCCTTGCTGAAACTCCCGTTGATCAGATAGTTCATAATATACCCGTTCCCCAGAGAAGAGATAAATTTTTCATCTCTGCTCACAAAATACTGCGCGAGCTTTTGGGTCTCTTTGTCGGATAAGGTTTGCTGCTCAACCTCCTGTGAATCCCGGTTCTTCTTTTTGCGCCAGAGCTTAAGACACACGGTGAGAACAATGGCAAATAAGAGCAGAGGAATTGCTATCACTAAAAAAATCGGAAATACGATACTCAAAATCACGATTACTACAACGGCCAAAACCCAAAAAATAATCTTCTTTGGAAATACCGGTTTCGTGGAGCTTTTCGCGCCTTGAGATTCCGACGCGCCGGATACCTCTGCCCCACAGTCAGGACAGAATTTGTCTCCCTTCTTAACTTCTGTGCCGCACTTTTCACATTTCATGTCTTTTCTCCTCCAAATCTGACTTTTGTTACACTACTTATAATATCGATACATCTCCCATGCGCTTATCAGCATATTCTAAAAAATCGAGAGGATAACGGCTTGCTGCTTTGTCAATTTCGCTTCCGGTAGTACGTTCGCGGCATTCCAATAATGATTCTGCTGTTTCATCATTAAAACAGCGATTTGCCTTCCAGGCATTATAAGCATATTCGTATTTCATTTCCATACTGGTTTTCATAAATTTATATCCTTTCACTTTATATTTTTACAAGGCGGAGAATGCTTTACATTGTCTCCTCTACAGTTTACGCCCCCCCGTCTTTATGTCAACGGAAAAATGTTTACCCGCTTCATATTTCCCGAAAATTACATGCTTAAGCGGCGGATTGCTTCTCTTTTTAGCGCAAAAAAGACGCATAACCGCGTTTTGCGGTTTTCATGCGCCTTTTCTAATGCGTTTTATAGATATATTTCTGTTGTAATATTCAATTTCTCTGCGGATCACCCGATTATGCTGACTGCATTATTTCTGCTTCCAGTTTCTTTAACTCGTCAAGTGACAAGGTTGGAACACAATCCGCAATTTCATCAAGCGACATTTTTCCTTTTTTAATCAGCCTTGCTGCCGTTTTTCTTTCTGTTTCTCTTACTTTATTATCCTCACGTTCCTTTGCATATGCCTCCAAAACATATTCATCATCAAACAATGTCATCATAATATCTACAACCTCCTGTTCCGGACTAAGATAAAAAGATTTTCCTTCTTAATTTTTATCCAAAATGTTTTCTCTCCAATTCTGCAAAAACTACCTCCGCATCGACTGCTTCTGCTCCGTTCGCCATTTTCTGTTCGGACTCGGAAATCGCCTGATCAATGCGGTTAATTTTTGCAAACGGATCAGGGGTCTGGCAGATTTCAAAGGGAATACGGTTTTCGCGTAAAACCGCTTTCACAAAAAGGTTAATTGCGGTGAAGGTATTTAAGCCGACATTAGAGCAAAAAGCGTCAAAGCAGGCTTTGTCTTTTTCATCCCCCTTGCAGTTAAGGTTGCCAGCGCCATAGGGATGTCTCCTTTCATATTCATTGTGCCCTTATTATGGAATTTTGATAATAGAGCCGTTTTTGGCTCTATTATGTGTCTATTGTGTGCCGAAAGCAAACAATTGTATTACAAAAAAATAGTCAGCACCGCCAACACCGCCGCAATCACCGCCGGCACACTGACGGTATCGTTCCCGTTGTGGGAAAAAAGCTCCGCGGCTGCTGCCGCCGGAGCCGCCGCCAGAGACAGCAGGGCGCACTGATACAGGGGAAGCGGAGAAGCGGCCGCGAGCACTGCCGTCCCGACGGCAAAGCAGGCTGCGGTCATGGCGCAGGAGCCCTCCCAGGTCTTAAGGGGATCCGCGTGAGGCAGGGTGATTTTATGCTTTCCGAAGCGTTTGCCGACCAGCGCCGCAACGGTGTCGCCCACTCCCCACATAATGATCGACGCGTACACGAGGTACGGCTTGCCCAGCCAGCCCCAGCAGACGGCAATCAGAACGGCATGAGTCACAAACATCAGCCAGAGACTTTTTCTCACTTCTCCGTCCCTTCGCTGCACAAAAAGATCCGCGTAACCCTTCCAGCGCTCCGCGAGGCGCAAAACCGGATAGACAACGACGCAGAACAGCACGCAGCAGACGCAGGAAACCAGCCAGTCGCCGGAAATCAGCATCATGCAGATGGCGGAGGTATAGGCCACAAGATGAAGGGCTTTGCGCCACACCTCCCGGGGAATCCTGACAAGAAACCGCAGAACCAGCAGCGTCAGGACGCAGCAGGCCAGATAAATCAGATATCCGCCCAGACAGGAGAGCACCTTCCACAGCAGCTCGATCCCCTGAAGAAATTCCCTATATTGCAAAATCAGCATAGCGGCTCCCAGCACGGTCAAAATCGCGCCTGTCACCAGACCTACCGTCCTGTTATCCACCCTGTTGGCAAACCGGGCGGAGACGACGGAGGCCGCGGTAGCTACGGTGATGCAGATGATCAGCACGTCCCACCGCTCCAGCGCGATGGCGGGGTCGATCATGATGTGGCTGACGGAGGCAATCAGGGCGGTGAAGGTCATAATAAAGGTACTGGTGCCCACGGCGGGCTTCCGGTCCATCCCCAAAAAAGCGGTAAACACTACCAGCATCATCATACCGCCGCCGGAGCCCACAAAGCCAGTGCCAAAGCCGATCGTCAGACCGAAGAACAGGGAGATAGCCACTCCCTTCCAGTCAAGCCCCGCGCCTTTCTCTACGGTGTGCTCCCGCTGTGTGTCCGGCTTCAGGAGGAACCGGATGCCGATGAAGAAGGTCAGGAACAGGGAAAAGCCGCCCAGCACTACATTCCCCGCCGACCAGGCGGCAAAGCTGCCCGCAATGCACATCCCGACGATGCAGGTCAGCATGATCCAGCCGCGCTTCAGGTCGATGTTTTTATGCCGGATGTAGATTGACGTCGTGACGGCGGAGCCCAGAATATCGGAGGCCAGAGCGATCGCCGTAGCGTGGTAGGCTCCTGTCTCCCCCGCAAAGGACGGACACAGCACAATCAGGATGGGCACCATCACCGTGGCGGCGGACAACCCCGCCAGCCCGGTGCCCACGCCTGCCCCCAGGGCTGCAATAATATACCAGAAATATTCCATAGCTCTCCTCCCCGCCCACCTCCGGCAAGCGCTGATTCATGACAATAGAAGCCTCGCGAAGCGTGAATCCCACTGTTTCAAGATTTGGAAGCCGCTCCGGACTTCTCCTCCCTGCAGGAAGACGGCGCGCCCCTTACGAGCCGCACCGCCTCCCTATATCACCCCTGCTTCCGATACTGCACGGGCGTCATTCCATAGCTCTTTTTAAACAGCCTGTTGAAGTGCTCCACATTTTCGTAGCCCACCTCCGCCGCGATGGTTTCCACCGTCTGGTTGGTCTCCTTCAGCATCGTCCGGGCTCTCTTCATCCGCTCCTTCTTAACGACCTCCTGGAAGGTCATCCCCGCCTTTTCCTTGATGTACTTGGAGAGGTACGGCTTGGAAAGATGGAAGCTTTCGGAAAGCGTCTCCAGCGTCACGCTCTTATAATCGTTGCGGATATGGCTGATGATCTCTACGATGCGTTCCTCCCGGCCCGTGGTGATATGCTGCTGCTCCGCCAGCTTGTTCACGGCGGAAGTTAGGGCCGCGATGGACGCCTTGATGATATCCTCGTCCACGCCCACGCCCCAGTAAGGCGTTCCCTCCTGCAAAATCTCCACATAAGCCGCCGCCTTGGAGCTGGAGCCCTTGGAGATCGCGTGCTCCTCATAAACCGACAGCTGATAGCTCATTCCGAAATAAGTCTTGATTGCGTTGCTCACCGCGTCCAGGCGGCCGTTTCCGGAGGTACGGATCACTCGGCGGGTCTCGTTCTGCTCGATCGTTACCTCCGCCTGGATTCCCCTCTCCTGCTTGAAGTGGCACTCGGGGATCCGGAACACGTTCCGGGGATTGATGTAATGCTCCTCAAAGATCGCATAAATCTCCGCGGGCAAAAGCTCCTGGTGGCGCTTGTCGGAAACGCCCTTGATCAGATAACCCACCTCTTCCTTCATGGCCGTCGGCAGGGAAAATCCGAACTGCTGCTTCAGCACAAAGGCCACACCTCCCTTGCCGGACACACTGTTGATCCGGATGACGTCGGACTCGTATTCCCTTCCCACATCCTTCGGGTCGATGGGCAGATAAGGCACATCCCAGCGATTTCCGCTCTTTCCCTCTTTTAACCAGGTCATTCCCTTGCTGATAGCGTCCTGATGGGAGCCGGAGAAAGCGGTGAACACAAGATCTCCCGCGTAGGGCGTCCTCTCGTGTACCCTCATGCCGGTAAAATGTTCATAGGCCTCCCGGATCTTCATGATATGGCTAAAATCAAGCCCGCTGTCTACGCCGTGGCTCATCATGTTCACGGCCACGGTGACGAGATCCACGTTTCCCGTCCGCTCCCCGTTGCCGAAAAGGGTGCCCTCCACCCGGTCCGCGCCCGCCAAAATCCCGAACTCCGCGTCGCTGACGCCGCAGCCCCGGTCGTTGTGGGGATGGACGCTCAACACCACATTTTCCCGGTATTTGAGATGCTTGTGCATATATTCCACCTGAGCCGCGAAAACGTGAGGCATCGCCACCTGTACCGTCGTCGGAAGGTTGATGATGGCCTTGCGCTCCGGGCAGGGCTTCCAGACGTCCAGCACCGCGTTGCAGACCTCCAGCGCGTAATCCACCTCGGTCTGGGAAAAGCTCTCCGGGCTGTACTCAAAGGTAAAATTGCCCTCCGTCTCCTCCGCCATCTCCTTTAAAAGCTGCGCGCCGTCCACCGCCAGCTTCTTGATGGCCTCCTTATCCTTCTGAAACACCTGCTCGCGCTGCTCCACGGAGGTGGAATTATAGAGATGCACCACCGCGTGAGGCGCGCCCTTCACCGCGTCGAAGGTCTTGCGGATAATATGCTCCCTGGCCTGCGTCAAAACCTGAATCGTCACGTCCTCCGGAATCATCTCCTTCTCGATCAGCGCCCGGATAAAATTGTATTCCGTATCGGAGGAAGCGGGAAACCCCACCTCGATCTCCTTAAACCCGATCTTCACCAGCAATTTAAAAAATTCCAGCTTATCCTCCAGACTCATGGGATCGATCAGCGCCTGATTGCCGTCCCGCAGATCCACGCTGCACCACACGGGCGCTTTCTCGATACAGTCCTTCGTCACCCAGTCATAGGTTACCTCCGGGGGCATGTGATAGGTCTTGGCATATTTCCTTTTGATTTCTTCTCCGTTCATGTTGTCCTCCCTGTTGATATCTTCTAAAATTTCAGGCTTTCTGTTGCAACGCTTCCGCCGCTTTCGTATGTGACGCCTTTTTACCTTAACATACATCAATCTATTTTGCAATGACATATTTTATGCATACTCATGACTTTTTTTGCCCTTTAGAAAAATACAAAAACCCGAAACGCGCGTTTTTACAGCATTTTCAGCGCGTTTCGGGTTGATATTTTATTTCTTCGGTGTTTGAATTATTTTCTCCCTTTTTATACTGCCTCTGATCCTAAAGCAATTACGGGTTACAGATAAATATTCCAATATCCTTTTCTATCAGAACCTATTCTTTCTATGATACCTTTCTCCCTTAATTTTTTAAGCTTAACAGATACCGTCTTTCGGCTTACGGCAAGCTTTTCGGCAAGTTCAACAGTTTTATATTCAGGATTATCTTTCAATAACTTAAGAATCTTTTTTTCTGTAACTTTCTTTTTCCAAAAGCGCTTCTGCCTCCAACACAAGTTCTGCCGCCCGTTCCAGCCTGATCCTCGCCAATTCCGCACAATGCCTATTTTCCATAGATGCTTATTCCCTCCTGACTTATATTTTTAAAATATGGATACCACTCCTTTTTTTCATCATATTCTTCTTTGGGAAGGCACACAAAATTCACAATAGCAAAATATTTTAATGCAAATGCTGTTGCGATTTGTGCCAAGACATGTCCGTATTTGTTACTTTCTATCCTGCCGCACTTTGTCAAAAGCGCGATGTCTATATCTGAATCCTCATTGAAATCCCCTCTTGCGCACGACCCATAGAGAATAATATCATACAGATCGTCTCCCAAAGCCCTTTTTACTATTGGCACAGACTCATGTTTAATCTTTTCTATTACACTGTCGGTTAAATCTGTTATCATAAACTCATCCCTCCTGGCGGTTTATCCTAAAATGTTACTACCATCCCCAATAGTAAAATCCTGTCCCCTTACACACATTCAAATTCAATATCACTTATTATGGTTGTTCTCATTCTTTCCCACCCTGTTTTTACAATACTCTTCAACCATTTTTATCAATTCTTCTGCTGCTTCTACCAATTCCTGTGTTTCCCTTTTGTCTGCTATATAGAAATCATCATAATCGCTTGCATGTCGAATTTCTTCTGCGCGTGAAATTTTTCTGCCTATATCCCTCGGAAAAATCTCCGTTTTTATATAATCTTTGTTAAAGTTTCCTATTGCATCTTTATGTCTTTTATATGCTTTTTCGTCCAATGCATGAACCGCCGATATGGCATGAAAAATAGCATAATACGCTCTATTATTTGCGGTTCTGTATTCTTTGGATTGTATCAATAATTTTGCAACTCTCAAATCACTTTCTGCGGTTTCCAATCTATATTTCATCAAATCGGTTTTATTTCCCTCATCATGCTGCTTCATATAGTTTTATTCCTTCTCTCTCAACATTTGCATAAAACGGATATGCATTTAACCAATATCTGAAATGTTCCTGGCATTTTGCAATCGGTTTAATATCCACATCATGATCCATATTAAAATCATAAGTCATATACGAAAGATCGCGTCCAAAGTTTTTAATTTCCAGCTCTTCAATGTCAAGTAAAATCATGATATCAATGTCAGAATCTTCTCTGTAATCACCACGCGCATAAGAACCATACAATATAACTGTTTTTAAATGAGACCCATAGATTTCCTTTATTTTATTTACATATTGTTTTAACAAATCATCTATTCCGATTGGCATATCATTATCCCTCCTACCTCCCACAAAACAAAAGTATTTTATCTCAAATCACCCCATCATCCAGCAAAAAATCGATCAGCCCGATATTCAGCACACCGTTTTCATTATACCACCGTTTCCGGACGTCGTGCCGGACAATGATTTTCGGAAAAGAGTCCCCGGCGAGGGAGAACGGCTTATTTTCAGCAATCACTTTTTCCTCAGCGCCGAGCGCATAGGCGGATTGAATATAGACCTTCTTCCCGCCGAGAGTGGCAACGAAATCGATCTCCCGCGATACCTGCGAGGGTTTCCCTTTCCCGTTTTTCTCGGTCGAGATCACGACGCCTACATCCACTGACCAACCGCGAACCACCAGGTCATTGTAGACGATATTCTCCATGATGTGAGTCATTTCCTGTTGGCGGAAACCGATCCGGGCGTTACGAAGACCAATGTCCTCGCAGTAATACTTGTTGGGGTAGTCAAAATAGTTCTTTCCCCTCACATCGAAGCGCTTGCACTCGCTGAACAGGAACGCATCTGCCAGATGATTCATGTACGCCTTCACTGTGTTATTTGCTACCACATTTCCCCCGGTGCGCTTCTGCTTCGAGTTTATGGCGTTGGTCACATTGGTGGGATTGGTGAGCGAGCCCACAGAGGAGCAGAGCAGATCAAGAATAGACGCCAACACATCCTCCCGTTTCACTTTTTTGCGCTCTATAATGTCCTTCAGATAGACCTCTGAGAACAGCGATTGCAGATAGTTCATTTTGGCCTCGTCAGTAGGGCGGGACAGCACAAGGGGCATACCGCCGTAAAAGGCGTAGCTTTCAATGGCATCCTCCTTGTCTCCTCCCACAGCAGAATAAAATTCGGCAAAGCACAGCGGGTGAACTCTGATCTCGTCGCTGCGCCCTCTAAACTCCGTGAGGATATCGCTGGACAACATTTTAGAGTTACTGCCGGTCACATAGATATCCAGATTAGACAGGGATTTCAAATCGTTAAGCGCATCATAGAAGGTGATCGCTTTGCCGTTCTTATTGTAGGGATTCGGCACCTCGTCCGACATCTGGATCTCGTCCACAAAAAGATAAAACTGTTCGCTGCTGCCCCCCACGATGTTGCGGACATGGCTGGCCAGCTCCAAAGGATTACGGTAGCGGATGTCCTTTGCCAGATCCAATTCAAAACACAGAATATTGGTGTCAGGAACGCCCTTCTCCAGCAGATACTTCTTAAACAGCGTCCGAAGGAGATAAGACTTTCCGCACCGACGAATACCGGTGATGACCTTGACCTGCCCGTCCCACATATACGAAATAAGCTTCTGCAAATACCGATCACGTTTGATTTCCATAACGATCTCCATTGAAAACTTGGTCGAAATACTATTGTAAATTATCAATGCATTTATTATACCCGCTTTTCGGCTCAGACGCAAGGCCTTAGTGTAATATGCTTCTCCTCTGCACTTCAGCCTCTGCACTTCAAGGCTCTTTGCGATACGACGGAAAAACCTGTTACGGGTACATACAGCGGCGAAAGTTCAGACACAGACGTATCTTCCGGTAACAAAAAGCCGGGGACGTTATACCCTCGGCCTGTTTTTGTATCTCTTTCGTGTTTTCTATTTCTCAGCCAAGCGCAAGCTCCAACGCCGCCCTGAGCTCTTCGCTCGGATCCGGCAGGACGAGTACCGCCGTGGCCTTCGCGCCCGCATCCAGCGCGGCCTTTTTCACCTCTTCGGGGTTTTTGATTCCGTTGTCCTTCACGTCCGTCCTGAACTCGGCGCCGCAGGCGATGACCGCTATCTCCGGGTGCTTTGCCGTCAAGTCCCTTATGAACGCCAGCCCCTCATACGACGGATCCGCAATTACCGCTGCCGCCTGGTACTGATTGCAGAGTTGGACGGTCTCCTCCCACCGCATCGGCAGATGCTCATAGGGGTGATCTTTTGCCCACTGCGGGTCGGGCGTGGGCAGATCCTGTTTAACGCCCTCGTATCCGATCTTTTTGAGAGCCGATACAATCACGTTGCGCATAAACACCGCTCGGTGCGCGACAATTACATATTTTGCCATAAAAAGTCCTCCTGTACTCAATATTTTCCGAAAGGTAGTTCTTTTCCTTTTTGATTATACCATGATTCCCTTCATCGGTCCAACTCCTTATACAGCTTAATATGAACCCTGCCGTCCTCAATCCGGATTTCCGCGTCATCCACCATGGATCCGACCACCAGCAGCTGGCTGGTCTCCCCGGGGTCCCCGGTTCCGGCGAGCTCCCAGTAAAAATCTCCCACCGCCTCGTTTTTCGGCATCTTGAGATATTTTTCCAGCGACAGCAGCCTTTCCTCATGTTTCCGGTTATAATCCGCGTCAAATTCCACCGTTCCCGTGTTTTCACGGATTTTTATGGAGGAACGAACGTCGGTCGCGCCTATCGTAAAGAAAAACATGGTCAGCTCCTCCACGATATTCGACAGCTTTTTTTCATTGTGCATCATTTTCGGTATGTCCTTCCTTTCTTCTGTCCCTCTTTGTCTTTCTGTCCCGATACCGCCTGATAAAGCTCTCCAGCGTGGGCACCATAAAGATGGCCACCCATCCGGCGCTGAAGCCGTTATTATAAAGATTCAGGCCGCCGTACATGTCCGCCGTACACATGACGATGGCAGAGTGCAGCATCCCCGTCAGGATCCCGGCTATCGGCCCGAACTGTCCGGAGATGGGCGACAGGCCCACGCCGAATATAGCCGCCAGCTGGATTCCCGGAGCGGTAGGCTCATGATGACTCAGGTAGGTAAATAAGTATACCCCTAAAAGCACCGGAAAATAATTTTTCAAATGCGCTCCAAAGGCCGCGAATCCGAAAGCCATCAGAATCGACCCCACCACCGGCCCCGAAAGGTCTCCGCCGATCAGCAGGATATAGGTGGTGCAGAGCGCCCCCACAAGCCCCATGTTCATCAGCGCGGGGCCCGCCCCGTCCATCAGGATAAAGTCCGTCACCGAGCGCCCCGGCCTGCGGGACAGGCTCTTTAACCCGTCAAGCTTTCTGTCGGCGCAAAGCCAGCCCGTCAGAAACGACGCCGCGAAGAACAGATACAGCCCTGCGGCGATCCCCGGCGGGCGTCCGGCCTGCCAATGCAGCACCTGGCTGCTTTCTATCCCGAAGGATTTCAGCACACATACAATCACGAAGGCCAGAATCCCCGCCGAAAACCCTATGTTAAACAGATTGTAGCCCATATGCATGGTCGGCGTCTGCATAGACAGGGGAGGCAGCAGAAATCCGGCCAGTATCCCCACCAGAACCGCCGTGATCACCCGCCCCCACACGGGAAAGGGAAGAAGATAGCTGAGCTCTGTGACAAAGGGCGCAAGGCAGGTGCCGAAAAGCGCCGTGTAAATATGCCTTCCCAGTTTGACACGATGAACCGCCGCGTATATCCAGACGCCGCAGAGAATCGGCAGGATGTTCAGCGGATTTTTCCCCCACAGCCCGTACCCGGCGTTGATGTACAGCGCCGCCATGGTGGGCCCGGTAAAGGGAATCTTCTGCGCCAGAACAATGATCTCGCATATCGTCAGGATCAGGGCCGCGTTGAAAAACGAAGCCCCCATGCCTCCCACCGTGAAGAAATCCGTAATCAGCATATTGTGGGACCAGAGGATCCGTTTCATCCCCTCCAGAATCCCTCTCGGAGTATCGCATAAAAAGGCCGCCGCCACAAGAGCTGCGACCGAGAAATTGACAAGGTACTTCATGACGTTTTCTTTTTTCATGACAGCTCCCCTCCGCGCTTTCCTCGAAATTTCATTCTGTTCCATCCATCCGGCTTTCCACAGGCTCAACGGGCCCGGCAATCTTTCTGCGATACTGCGCAGAAACGCGATGCGGGCCGGACTCACCGTTAAATTCCGGTTCACACATACGGTATTGTTCCATTTTGTCTCCTCATTTCTGCGCTACGGACTCCGCTTTTTCCCGTACACGGTTTTTGTCCGGCAGCTTCCCGCTGCCGGAGGAAAAACCGCTCTGTACCGTACAGAATATCATAAAATCCCTTTTTTGAAAACATGCTTTTGCCGCGGTTCCGCGGTTTCGGTCCGCGCCTCATAAATTCACGTCAAAATCTTGCATTTTGCCAAAAAAAGTCGTATGATAATTACGGTTTCAAAACTCATTAAAAACTGCAACAATAAAAGCGAGGGATTTATCATGAAAATTCAAAACAAATGGATTCGTGCGGCGATTCCGGCGCTGCTGCTCCATTGCAGCATCGGCACCGTGTACTGCTGGTCGATCTTCAGTCAGGAAATCGCGGACTATATCGGATTTTCCAAAAGCGCTACGGAATGGGCCTTCAGCTTTGCCATCTTCTTTCTGGGCATGTCGGCGGCATTTCTCGGCAATATCGTGGAAAAGGATATCCACCGCTCTTCCCTGATCGCCGCGATCTGCTTCGCCGCAGGTATGGCGGGAACCGGACTCTTTATCTGGTACGGCGGTGCCCATAAGGGAAGCCCGGTTGCTCTCATCGGCATCTATGTCTGCTACGGCTTTATCATGGGAATCGGACTTGGCACCGGTTACCTGTCTCCCGTCAAGACCCTGATGCTCTGGTTCCAGGATCGCAAGGGATTGGCTACGGGTCTTGCGGTTGCGGGATTCGGCGCGGCAAAGGCCATCGCAAGCCCGATCATGCAGGGTATGCTGAACTCTCTGGGCGACGGCGGTATTTATAAAATGTTCCTGATTCTGGCGTGCGTCTATTTCGTCATGATGTTTGTGGGACATTTGCTGCTGGCAAAGCCTGCCGACTGGCATGAGCCCGCTTCTCAGGAAAAGGGCGCGAGGGCCATCGACGTCATCAAAACAAAGCCCGTCGTATTCGTCGGCATCTGGCTGATGTTCTACCTCAATATTACCTGTGGCCTGGCGCTGATTTCTCAGGAGAAAATGATTATCAAGTGTATCGGCTTGGCGGGCATGGCGGGGATTCTTTCTTCCGTTACCGCAGTGTTCAACGCAGGCGGGCGTCTCGGCTTCTCCGCGTGGGCTGACACCATGAAGGACAGAAACACGGTTTACAAGGTCATCTTTATCTTATCCATTGCGGCTACCGGCCTTGTTATTTTGACCCAGGGTATCACCAACATGGGCGCAAATACGCTGTTTATGATTCTGGTTCTGATCCTGCTCTTCGTTGTCAACGCGGGTTACGGCGGCGGCTTCAGCAACGTTCCCACCCTGCTGTCTGACCACTACGGGATGCAGAATATCAGCGCGATCCACGGCATCACCCTTTCCGCTTGGGCCATCGCCGGTCTCACGGGGAATCAGGTGGCAACCTTTATCGTGAACCATGTCGGCTCCTTTGCCGACGACGGACACGGCAACCAGATCAACCCGGTAGGTTATCAGTCGGTGCTGTATCTGACGGTTGTGCTCTACATTATTTCCCTGCTGATCAGTATCTTTATGGTAGGGGGAAAGAAAAAGAAGGAAGTATAAAAAAGCGTCTCTTCGCGACGCTTAGAAGAATGCTTCGCATTCTTCCCTAACTACAGCAAAATGTTCAACCCCGCCCCGGCAAGAAAGCTGGAGCGGGGTTTCTCATTCATGACAATAGAATTTTCGCGGAGCGTAAATTCTATTGTTGCGCATGGGGCTTTGTCTCAAGTCCAAGCCTTTCGATAATCCGGTCTGCGGCCTCGTCAGGCGTCAGCTTTGTGTTATCGATCTTCACATGGTTCTCAAACCAAACCTCGCCGGGATTTGTATTAAGCCTGTGCTCCTCCGCCGTTTTCAGAAGGTCCGCGTTGCTCCATTCAATATTCCGTTTTGTCGCTTTCATCTCCATTCGGTGCGGCGTTACGTTTCTCTCAAGTCTGGTCTGCAGATCGGCGCTTAGCTCGACAAAATAGAAATTTCCCCCGCCCTCCTCAAATAGACAGGCTAATCCCGTCAGGTAATCTCTTTCCTCCTGCAGCTCAAACGCGCAGACATAGGTAAAAAGCATGTCTATATTGTACTTGATCGCCAGTTCAAACGCTTTTTTCCGGAAGGCCGCGTTAAACTCCTTCTGTGCAGGCGTACCAAAACCGAATATCTTGTCCGACACCTCGATACTGTCATGATTCGTCATCAGATGATAATTTGTTTTATCTCTTATGCTTTCCGCGACCGTCATCTTCCCCACCGCCTGCGGCCCGCATATTACAATTAAATCAGCCATATTCCCTCCCGTGAAATCCGTCGAATTGCTGTTATCTTACCACAGGCAGTCCCTTTTGTCTATTGCTGAATGACTTTTGCCCGGCTCGATTCAAAGCTGCTTCCGCGCGCGCAAATCCGCATCGCCTTTCCGCGCAGCCCGGCATCCGTCAGGTTGCATCTGCTCCTCCTTTACAGCCCCTTAAAACCAAATAAGATATACCAGTGTCAGGGCAAGTCCCACGCCGAATAAAAGCAGTCCGAAAGAGAGACTGCGGCCGATGATTCGGTTGGTCTCCTTGATCTCCTCATACTTTACCGCAAAGACATGGGAATAATCCGTTCTTCTCGGCGCTTCTCTGTGCCATGTGAGATTTCCGATCCTCTCCCACCCGTTCATAAGCTTTCCGAGAGCCTCCGTAAACACGTTCCCTTCCGGTCTTTCGTGAGGCAGCGGGCTGTCCCGGTAGACGGTCTTGCGCAGCGCCACCGTCAAAGTATCCGTCAGGCAGTCCGGAATCCTGCAGAGCACCCCGAATACGGCGGGCAGAATCTTCAGCAAAAGAGGTCTGTAGATCAAATCCTCCAGATCCAGCTTCTCCGGCCACCTGTCTACATACCGGTTCTCCTTTTTCAACACTCCGCGGACAAACAACAGATATACTGCGGCTCCTATGCCGAGAGAAATCAGTCCTCCCGCCAGGCATTCCGGAGAAAAGTATGCCACAGCCTCCCCATGCTCCCTCAATCTCATAAAGCTTTCCCCCAGCCTTGCGGCCCGCTCCATGATTCCGTGGGGAAAAAGCCCCCAGATCAGCAATACCAGGGCGCTGCCTGTCAACGCAAAGCCTGCCCGCCATCCCATATAGCTCTTCTGTCCGTCATAAAATTCCTGCAGGGATGCATCCTGATTTTTTTCCACAAAGACGGCGATAAAAAGCTTTGCCATGTAAGCCGCCGTCAGTCCGCCGCAGAAGAGAAAAATCCATTCCGCCGCCTTCATCAGACCCCCGCCGCCGTACTTCAGGATCGCCTCATGGAGCAGAGTCTTGCTGATGTAGCCTCCGAACAGCGGCACTCCCGCGATGGCTAAAGCGCCGATTAAAAAGCATCCTGCCGCCAGCGGCTTTTTCCTGCCCCAGCCCCGGATCCGGTTCAGCTCCAGCGCATGAGCGCTCCTGTAGACAACGCCCGCGGCCAAAAACAGTATTAGCTTGATCAGGGAATGATTCACCATGTGAAGCAGCGTGCCGTGTACCGCCGGAGCATTCTCCTCCCCCAGCATTCCCTGCATCCCGATGCCCGTGAGGATAAATCCGATCTGAGACATGGAGGAACAGGCCAGCGTCCGCTTCAAATCCACGGATAACACCGCCAGAACCGCTCCCCATGCCATAGTGACCAGGCCCAGCAAAAGCACTGCCTTTCCCCACATCGCATCGTGCCAAAAGAGGTGACAGCTCAAAATCAGGATCCCGTAAATTCCTGTCTTGGTCAGTGCGCCGGACAAAAGAGCCGATGCAGGTGCCGGAGCGACGGGATGCGCCTTTGGCAACCAGATATGCAGAGGAAAAGCTCCCGCTTTCGCGCCAAAGCCAAAGAGCAGACAGCCTCCCGCCGCATAGAGAACACCTTTGTTTTCACATGCGGCCCCCGCCGCAAAAAGCTCGTCGATCACCAGCGTTCCCAGATGATGATAGAGCAGGAAAATACCCATCAGCATCACAAGGCCGCCGATCACCGCTACCGCCAGATAAGTACACGCCGCCCGCAGGGACGGGCCGTTTTCCTCCTGCGCCACCCACACATAAGAGGTGAAGGACATGATCTCAAAGAAAAGGAAGGTGGTATAAAGGTCTGCGGACAAAAACACTCCCAGCACCGCACCCAGGGTCAAAAACAGGAACAGGTAAAAGCGGCGCGTGTTTTTCTCCCCTTTAAAATATTCCCCGGAAAAAATTGCCGCCATCAGCCACATAAACGCCGCGACACAGGCATAAATCAGCCGAAAGCCGTCCACCGTAAAACGCAGTCCCATGCCGCAGATCTCCGGAACAGAAAACGACAGAAAGCCAATTATCATTCCCTTGTCTCCTCCCTTCTATCTGCCGAACGCCGCCAAAGCGGCCTCCTCCAGCAGCCCGATCACCGGCCCCGAGTGCAGGCCGAATCCAAACATGGCAATCGCGGATACCGCAAGAGGCAGCCACATCTGCCACCCCGGATCCTTTACATCCTGCAGAGCGCTATAGTCAAAGTCTTTGCCCGGAAACCAGGCACGCACTACAATACTCAACATATAAACCGCCGTCAGGAGGGCGGAGATCATAAGCGCCGCCACCCCGGCATAAGCCAGTCTGCTTCCGCTGTCTGCCGCCGCCTCCGCCAGCCGCCATTTGCCGACAAAGCCGCAGAGCCCCGGCACCCCCGTCAGGGCAAGGGCCGATACGGTAAACGCCGCAAACACCTTCGGCATCCGGAAGCCGAGACCGTCCAATTCATGCACATAATTCCTGCCGGTTTGATGGATGACCGCACCCGCGCAGAAAAAGGAGCAGATTTTCATGACAGAATGAAAAATCATATGAGCCATGCCTCCCACAAAGCCAAGAGGCGTCATCATTGTCAGCCCGAATAAAACATAGGAGAGGTTGCTGACAGTAGACCATGCCAGCCTCCTTTTGAGGTGCGTCTCCTTCAAAGCCCGGCTGCATCCGTAGACGATCGTGATCACCGTAAGCCCCATGACCACTCTCTGGGCCCAGGTCCCGCGGACCGTCTCCACGCCGAAGCTGTAATAGGTCACGCGCATCACCGCAAAGGCGCCTGTATTCACCACCGCCACCGCGTGGAGCAGGGCCGTCACCGGCGCCGGCGCCGCCCCGGCCTTCGGGAGCCATGCCGAAAAGGGCCAGACGGCAGTCTTCACCGCAAACCCGCAAAAGCACAGCACAAAAATCACCAGCGGCATATTGGTTTTGTCGCCGATCAGGGCGGGGTCCAGCACACCTCCCGGCAAAAAGGAAGAGGTGCTTCCGTAGGTCAGGACAAAAGCCATTCCCGCGAAGGCAAAAGCCGCGCCGCCCAGCATGTAATACAGATAGGTACGGCTGGCAAGGATCGCCTGCCTTGTCCTGGTATGCATGACCAGCGGCAGCGTCACCAGACTCAGCATCTCAAAAAAGAAATACATGGTCAGAATATTTTCCGACAGCGCGACGCCCAGCGTGACGCCGTAAGCCACCATATAAAACAAAAAGAAGGTTTTTTCATTGCGCTCCTTTTCCATATATTCAAAGGAATACAGCATGGCAAAGGGCCAAAGCGCCGCCACAAGCCCTGCGTACACTCCGCCCGGCCCGTCAAGCCGCAGAGTAATGCTTAAATTACCCGTAAAACGGAACAGCGTCAGCGTCCCCTCCGGCCTGTAAAGCAGCAGACAAAACACCAGGACGGAGGTCAGGATCACCGCCGTTTCCATATAGATCAGCATTACCCGTCTGCTCCGGAAGGACAGCAGAGGAACAAGGATCCCGCCAAACATCGGAATCAGCACTACAGCCATCATCACAATTTCGTTCACGCACTCTCCTCCTTCCTGTCAAAACAGCGCCGACGCCAGTCCGGCGGCGTATCGGATCAACGGATTCGGAACCAGACCTGCCAAAAGGGCAGCCAATGCCAGTATCACGAGAGGAACCAGCATACACGGAGACGGCTCCTGCCTTTGCACCGGCTTCTCCGCTTCCTCTTTTCCCGGGAAAAATCCCGCCATGACCACGGGCAGCAGATAACCCGCCGTCAAAAGCGCGCTGATTAACAAAATCACCGGCCCAAGCCAGGAAAACACCCCGGTCCCCGACTGCAGGGCCCCTTGGGCCAGATACCACTTACTGATAAACCCGCCGGTAGGCGGTATACCGATCAGCGCCAGGGAAAATACGGTATAACACCACAGGGTTTTCGGCATCTTCCTTCCGATTCCCGAAAGCTGCTCTACCCGCGTAAAGCCACACTGATGCAGAAAAACTCCGGCTGTGAGGAACAGGCCGCTCTTCACCAGCGCGTGCGACAACACATGCAGCATCGCTCCCGTAAAACCGTCCGCCGTCAACAAGGCAAGTCCGAACAAAATATAAGAAACCTGACTGACGGTGGAATACGCCAGCCTCTTTTTCAGCACCGGCTCCCGAAAGGCCAGAAGCGACCCCATAAACACCGTCAGCAGCGTAAGCGTAAGCCAAGTATACTGCACCCATGTCCCCCGGATAAAATCCGGCCCCACAACATAGAAAACCGTGCGGATCACCGCCAGCACGCCGCATTTCACAATGATTCCCGACAAGAACGCGGACGCGGGGGAAGGCGCTACGGGGTGGGCTGTCGGCAGCCAGGCGTGGAGGGGAAACATACCCGCCTTTGCGCCAAAACCCAGAAGCATGGCAAAAACCGCCGCCAGCACCAGACCTTTGTGTCCTGCTGCCGCCGCAAGGTTCAAAACGCCCCCCTGCGTAAAGGTCAGCGAATCACAGAACCGATACAGGAAAAAGATTCCAAACAATCCGGCGTAGGCTCCGCAAAGAGAATAAAACAAATACTTTAACGCCGCCATCACCGCCTCCTTCGTGCCGTTATGGAGCACAAGCGGAACGGAAACCAGCGTCATCAGCTCATAAAACAGGTACATGGTAACCAGATTCCCGGAAAAGTCCAGCCCCGCCAGCACACCGTACAAAAGCAGGTAGCATCCGAAATACCGCTTCTCCTTTCCTTCCCGCCTCATGTAGGGAAAAGCATAAAAGCCTGCTGCCACCCAGACCGCCGTGACAACGGTTACAAACCATCTGCCGACCCCGTCGATGCAAAAGAACACCGGGATCCTGTCTATCAGCGTAAAAAGCGTCAGGCTTCCGCCGGTTCCCCAGGCGGCCGTCAGCGTGGAAGCTGCACATAAAATCAACGCTGCTCCCATGAATAAATGCAGGCCCCGGCCTCGTATTGCGGGGTGGCTTCCGGCAATCTCTTTTGCTCCTGCCTCTTCGTCTCCGGCGCTTCCCGTCGAAACCCCGGCTTCTCTATATCCTTCCAGGAAAGAAAGCGCCAGCAGCAGGATTCCCGCCACTGCAGGCAGCAATATGGAAATCAGAATCATTCTGCTCCTCCTCAAAAATTACACTCATCCAAACATCCCCAGCCCGGTTTCAATCAGCCCGACGATCGGCTGAGAGTTCAGACCCAGAATCAGATTCAGGACAATAAAAAGGATCAGCGCCGCAGATTTCAGCGGCTGCTCCGTCAGGGGAACGCTTCTCCCCTCTGTGGCGGGCAGGACATTGATCTCCGCATCCGGCGTTTTCGGCACCGGCGTATAGATGCGGATCACCGTCTTCATAAAATAGACCGCGTTCAATATCGTGCTGATCGCCAAGGCGATCAGCGTCGGCAGCATTTTATGGGCGTGTCCCATGGCCGCCTGGGCAAACAAGATCTTCGAGATAAAGCCGGAAAACATCGGTATGCCCACCATGGAAAGAGACCCTACGGTAAACGCCACCCCCGCCAGCTTATTCCGATACCCTGCTCCCGTCAGATCCCTGAACTGCCTGCTGCCGCCGGAAGCGTCGGTAATACCGGACGCCGCCGTAAAAAGCAGAGCCTTTGTCGCCCCGTGGGACAGTATGTGATAAACGCTGGCCACCACCGAAATCTGCGTCCCCAGCCCGAAGCCCATGTAAATATAACCGATCTGCGCCACCGAGGAAAAGGCGATCATCCTGCGAATGTCCTTTTCGTGGATTGCGCTGACGGAGCCCATGATCATGCCGATGATCCCGAACACAAACAGCACATGTACCACTTTGCTCTCATAGACCACCTCAAAGCCGATCACCCGGTAAAAAATCTTCACCAGCAGCAAAATGTATCCTTTGGAGACCAGAGATGACAAAATCGACGCGGAGGACAGCGTGGAATATCCGTAAGCGTCCGGCAGCCACGCGTGGAAGGGATACAGGGCGCTCTTGATGGCAAGTCCTACCGACATCAGTCCCAGTGCCACGATTAACGGCACATGATACTGTCCCGAGTCCGCCAGCAGCTGCACCTGTTCCCGGATATTGCTCATCAGAAGATGTCCCGTCAGATCGTATAAAAAGCAAATCCCCAGCAAGAGCAGTCCCGAGCCTAAAAGGCTCATGATCATGTATCTGGTGGCGGCTTCGATGGTCCGCCCGTTCTGTTTTATCATGATCAGCCCGCAGGCAGAGATCGTGTTGATCTCCACAAACACATAGGCCGTAAACAAGTCGTTGGTATAGATCAGCGCCAGCAGCGAACAGAGCAGAAGATTGACCATGATATAATATAAATTCTGCTTGCCTTCCTCGATCTCCCGCTCTCTTTCCGCCGCGCCGCTTATCATGCACAAAAGCATGACGGCGCAGAAAAACACCGCCATCAGCGCCTCCAGCACTCCTACCCGGATCTCGTTTCCCCAGGGAGCGGAAAAATGCCCCATGCGGTAGACAAAGGGCTCTCCCCTACCCGCCGTATAGACCAACACCGCCCCGGACATAAGCCCGACCGCCGAGATCACAAGCAGATTGACCCGCTTTGCCCACTTCCCGTTTAACACCGAAGAAAGCGGCCCGGAAAACATGGACAAAAGGATGGAGATAAAGGGCAGATTCTGCACAAAATCCATCATTTCCCCTCCTTCTTAATCAGCGCGGAGATCTCGTCCAGATCCAGGGTGCGGTATCTGCGGTACAGCCGGATCGTCAGGGAAAGCATCAGCGCCGTCACCGACACGGAGACCACAATACCCGTCAGAACCAGTCCGCTGGGAATCGGGTTCACATACGCCTCCACACTCTGGACCCCGTTCACCACTACAGGCGCTTTTCTTCCCGCAACATACCCCTTCAGCGCCAGAAACAAATAGGTTGCGGTATCCATGATATTCAGCCCGATAATCTTTTTGATCAGGTTTTTCTGGAGCAGCAAATTCGAAAATCCGACGCCGAAAAGAATCATGGCAACGGCCTCCGGATAATTGCTCAAAAGATTTCCAAGGTTCATTCTTTCCTCAGTAGCCTCCTTTTCTGAACATACAGTAAAAGGTATACATCGTCCCTGCCACCACGATTCCCACACAGATATTTAAAATCAAGATCAGCCCGCTGCTCAGAATCGCCCCGGGCGTCCCCAGAGGGATCACGCTTTCGATGTGGTTTGCCCCCGTATAAAAGGAATAGCTTTTAGCGATGCTGTAACAGGCCAGAGCGCCGAAGCTCATGCGGCGGTAGGTCTTCGCGGTGAAAAACCGCTCCGTTTTGGCAAATCCGAAGGCGTTCAGATAAAGAATCAATCCCGCTCCTATGACCGCCCCTCCGGAAAATCCGCCGCCGGGGCCCAAATGTCCCGCCAGAATGATATAACATCCGAAAATAAAGATCGGCGGAACCAGGAACCGCGCCACTGTCTGCAGGATAATATCGTTTTTCGGCTCATGCAGCCTGTCGTCGGTTTCGTAAGCGTCCTTTTGCTCCTTTCGGTCAAGACGCAGAAGGATCAGCACCGTACAGGTGGCGATAAAAAGCACATGAGATTCTCCCAGCGTGTCAAACGCTCTGTAATCCAGAATCATACCCGTCACAATATTTACCGCGCCCGTCTCCTGAAGTCCCTTCTCGATATATCTGGCCGACACCTCGTTATTCACGGGATTATCCGCGTCGCCGAAGGTGGGCAGAAAAGACACCGCCTCCAAAAGCATCACAACCAGAAAGACACAAAACAGCACGCTGAAAATATGGTATATCTTCCGGAAAAGCCGAACCTCCCTGTTGCGCTCCAGATCATACACCTTCTCCGCAAGAAGCTTTCGGTCCTGTGCCCGGCGGGCAGCAGCCTCGGCCTCCTCCCGGAAATCCTCCTGCTTTTTCATCTCCACCACGCCCAGGAACGGATCCTTCGTCCCGTCCAGCCACTGCCTGAACTTATAGGAGAAGGTAGTTCTATACCGCTCTTCCGGAACCTTTCTGCTCATTCCGCTCGCCCTCCTTCCTCTCTTCCTCCTTCAGGATGGCATGGATTTTCTTCAGCGTCACGAGAAACAGCATCGTCGTCACTCCGGCTCCGACCGCCGCCTCTGTGATCGCAAGATCGGGAGACTCCAACAAAATCCAGATCACGGACATGACCAGACTGTAGGACATAAAAATCAGGATCGTATTCAAAAGATTTTTCGACAAACTGGCGGCCACGGCGCACACCACCAGAAACCCAAGTAAAATACAGGTAAATACCGTCATTTCTGCACCTCCTGCTCCTCCGCTGCGGTTCCGGACAGCTCTTTCCGCTCCCGGCTTCCGTCTGCAGACGTCTTTCCCCTCTCTTCCGCTGCGTCAGACTGTTTTTGCTCCGCCGCGGTTTCAGGCTGCTTCCCGCGCTCTTCCGCCGCTTCAGTCTGCTTTTGCTCCGCTGCGGTTTCAGGCTGCTTTCCCCTCTCTTCCACCGCTTCCGTCAGCTTTTGCTTCTCCACGGTTTCA
Organism: bacterium; assembly: GCA_023664305.1. Taxonomy (GTDB): domain Bacteria; phylum Bacillota; class Clostridia; order Lachnospirales; family Lachnospiraceae; genus Acetatifactor. The sequence goes on from JAMPFT010000003.1 coordinate 127,487, forward strand.
GGCTGCTTCCCGCGCTCTTCCGCCGCCTCAGTCTGTTCTCCATGCTCCCCGGCACAATCCAGCGTTATCCTCCGATAGTGCTTTTCTCCCTCTTCATCCGTGGTCACTTCCAGCCTCGCGATCAGGTGGGAGGACACGGGAGAGGAAAACCATAAAAACACAATGACCAAAAACAGCTTCAGCGATACAAAATTCAGCCCGTTCATCACGATCAGCCCCACCAGACAGCTGCCCAGTCCCAACGTATCGCCCATGGCCGCCGCGTGCATCCTGTTTAACACATACCGGAACCGAAAAACTCCTATCATCTCGATGACAAAGATCGCGATGCCGCCCAGCAGAAACGCCGCGCCTGCCAGAAACCGCGCCCACTCAATCAACGCCGTCATGTTTTCCCTCCTGACCGGATTTTTTCCTCTCCATATAAACTCCCATATACACCTTCGTCAGAACAATCACGGCGAGAAAGCTGATCAGGGCGTAAATAATACAGATGTCCGCCAGATATCCCTCCCCCAGCAGAAACGACAGGACCGCAATCATCACAATGACCATGGTTCCCATCATATTGACCGCGACAATGCGGTCCGCCGTCCTGGGGCCTATAATGGCGCGCACCAGACACAGCACCGCCAGCACCGCCAAAATAATCAATACTCCTACAAAAAAGACCGTGTAGGCCTGCTCCAGTCCCGGAATCCTTTTCTCCATTCCTTGTCCCTCCTGCCCGCTTCATAAAACGGTGCGTAAACACCCCTTTTTGGCCATTTAGAAATTCTTCTCACACTTCCAGCTCACGGATATACTCCGCAAACCTGCTCTCGTTTATGCCCTCAGCCATGCTCTCGTCCAGGCAATGCACCACATACTCGGAATCCTCCAGCGTTACCGTGATAGTGCCCGGCGTCAGCGTAATCGCGTTCGCAAGCAGTGCCTTTCCCGCCGCCGTCTCCAGATCCGAATGGAAGGTCACAAGCGTCGGCACCGGCTCCTCCCGCTGCGTCAGGATCAAACGGATCACTCCCATATTCGCCTTCACAATCTCCGTGACCAGGCAGCAGCAATACCGAATCAGAAGAAACACCTTTTTGTAATTATGCAGTTCCTTTTTTACGGAATAATCCATAAATCTGCAGACAAACGCAAAAACAGCCGCCGCGAGAAGCAGACCCAGAATACAGATTTCAAGCGTGAAATTTCCGTTAAAAATTACCCACAGTAAAAAGAATAACAGATACATAAAAGACCTCCTCCGTGACGCCTTATATTGTAGCACAAAAAAATTAATTTTCAAAGTAATTATGCACAAAAAAGGACGATTATTTTTAGCAAATTGGCTAAAAATAATCGTCCTTTTGCAAATCAATTTTTTCAAATTACGTCGATTCTTTCAAAATACTTCATCAAAATGTCCGCGCAATTTTCTGCCCCCAAAACGGAGGTGTCCAAAATCATATGATAATTATTTACATCCCCCCAGAGAAGCCCCGTATGCTGATGATAATATGCGGCCCTTTCCTTATCGTTTTTCTCGATGAGATCCTTCGCCGCATCATGAGAGAGCTTCTCCTTTTTCATAATACGCCTGATCCGGTCCTCCTTGTCGGCGCAGATGTAAATATTAAAAACATTGGGATTGTCCTTCAGGATCTCGGATGCGCACCTCCCCAGGATAATACAGGGACGGTCCGCAAGCTTCCGGATCACCTCTGCCTCGTCGGAAAACGCGTTTTCATGAAGCTCATTCTCAATATAGGCCTTGTCGTAAACGGGAATCCCCAGCCTTTTCGATAACTCTCCGGCAATCATACTGGCTCCGGTGCCGAACCGGCGGCTCATGGTAATCACAAGATTCATAAGATTTTAACCTCCGTCCTGTCGGCTGTACACAGCTCCCGCGCCGACAAATCCTTGCTCTCATTTTACCACACTTATCCCTTCGTTACAACCGGTCGGAACGTTTTCGCCGCCCTGTTCCGCCGGTAAGTTATTCCTTTTCCGGTCTGCAAGGCATTGCGTTTCCGGCCGCCTGGATACCGTTAAAGTCCCTGGGAACGAAACAACTCCGCCATTTCATCGGCGGATTCCCGCATTCCTCTCCGGAGCCAGACTTCAATCCATCCGTATAAGCTGTAAGCCACAAATGCGGACGCATAGGCCTGCGCCTTTTCGGATTCCGGCTTCAGACCGCAGATCCCGATGATCGCATCCTTTAACAGATAAGTATATCCTCTTTCATGCAGCAGCCCGTAAAAGTCACGGTGCTTTTCAAAGTGAGCGATCATAATGCGAATCTGCTCGCTTAAGGGAGAACCCTCTTTTCTTTGTCCTTCCTCCGTCCATTCGCGGAAAAGATCATCAATATGCTCTTTCAGGATATCCTCCTTACATTCGTAATTCCGATAAAAGGAGGCTCTGCCTACTCCGGCCCGTTCCACCAGCTCGCTCACGGAAATATCATTGATCGCTTTCTCGGAAAACAGTTCGAGAAAGGCGCTTTTGAGATGCTCCACCACATAGGCGTTCCGCCCCTCGTTACTCATCGGTGATACATTTTGCTCCGTTTGTCTCATTTTTGTTCCTCCCCTTGACAGCAGGCGCATTTGCCGATATATTTGTATCGGCGTTACAAATATATCATCACAGTAGCACATGCGGACAGAAAAGTCAAGCTTCGCAAAGAAAGGAGCGGTGTGAAAATGAGTCTTACACAAAAACGAATCATTATCCTGGCGGTAATTATGATAATCGCCTTTGTCCTTGGGCGGCTCGCCATGCGTGCATTCATGAATCTCATGCTGGGCGGCACATTGTTTGGAGGTAACTTCTTATGAAAAAACAGGTGAATACAACGGAAAAACCGAAGAAAAAAGGCAGAGTCCTATGGGCTTTCCTCTACATTACCGCCTTTCTTGCAGCCTTTTTTGCAGGCATCGTAAGCAAGACGCTGCCTCGCCCGTGGGCGAAGGATTACACCGTCGTCTGGGATAATTCCGTCGGCACGGCATATCGGGACATCCCCTACGGGGAAGCGGAGGCCAACAAATTCGATTTGTACGTTCCTGCAGACAATTCAAAAGAAAGCTACGGACTTGTGGTTTATCTTCATGCCGGCGGCTTCACAACCGGCGATAAATCCGACGACAGGGAGATGCTGGAATGGCTTTGCTCGAAGGGCTATGTGGCGGCGGGCGTCAACTACACCCTGCGGGACGAGGCCCATCCCGAAACCAGCGTTTATTCTCAGTCCGTGGAGATAAGGGAAAGCATACCCGTTGTGATCGCCGAGGCAGAGAAGCTGGGGTACTCTGTTGATGAAATGGCCGTCTCAGGCGGCTCGGCGGGACACTGTCTTGCGATGCTGTACGCTTACCGTGACGCGGCCGATTCGCCTGTGCCCGTGAGAATGGTGTTCGGCGCAGTCGGCCCCTCCTGCTTCTATCCCGAGGATTGGGGATGCTACGGACTTGATCAGGATACTGCCGAGGCAAAAGAGGCGGCAGCAGGCCTGTTTGGAATCATGGCGGGAAGAGAGATTTCGCCCGATCTGTTCGGGACCCCGGAATATGACGAGGCGATAAAGGATATTTCCGCTCTTTTGTGGGTGGACGATAACTCCGTCCCTTCGCTTATGGCCTACGGCAAGTATGACCGGGTACAGGGCTTTAACGGATCTGTCCGCCTTGACGAAGCCCTGACCGTACACAACATCCCCCACGATTACATTGTTCTGGAGCACTCGGGGCACGGCCTGCAGAACGACGATAAGGAGGCTCATCTCTACTCTCAGAAGGTAGAGGAATACCTTGATAAGTACATGCCGGTCCGCTGATTGCCTGCTCTGTCAGACGGCAGGAGGAAAGGCGGACGGCATAACAGAAAACAAAAACGATACGGAGGATTCCGATCATCATGAAGACAGCAACCCAAAAAAGAAACGGCTGGAAGATTTTTGGAATTGCGGCGATTCTGTTCGCCTTTCTTTCCCTTGTCCTGAAGGGCTGCGGGCATATCCTTTCCAATATACCGAGCGTTCCCGACGATTATACAAAAAAAGCTCCGACCGGCGGGGAGCTTGAGGCAAAGTATCTGGCGGCGGGAAGCCATGAGGTAGAATATTTTGAATCCGGCGCAATGATGTCCTTTCAGAAATTTGAGATATACTATCCTAAGGATATAGACTCTATGGATAAGCTGCCTGTAGTCATATTTGTAAACGGCACCGGCGTGAAGGGCTCCAAATATCCCGCTTTGCAGAAGCATCTTGCCTCATGGGGCTTCATCACCGTCGCAACCGAGGAGGAATACGCCTGGAACGGTTTTTCCGCCGAGATGTCCGTCCGGTATCTTGAAGTTTTGAATCAGTATCGGGAAGACGGAAAGGAAAACGTTTTTTACGGCAAAATCGATCTGGACCGCATCGGAATCACAGGACACTCGCAGGGCGGCATCGGTGTGATCAACGCGGTGACGGATCAGAAGCATTCGGATATCTATAAGGCGGCTGTTCTTTTAAGCAGCACCGAGACGGATATGGCAAAGGCATTTTTTTGGGAATCCGATTCCTCTCTGATCCGCACAAATACCCTGATGATTGCATCGACAGGGCAGAGGGATTCCACCATTTCCCCGCTGGAGGGCATGCAGAAAACCTATCGCAATATAACGGATGCTGTGGCAAAGGTCATGGCCAGAAGAAATGACTGTGATCACGGAGAAATGCTCTATTATGCAGACGGTTATGTGACGGCCTGGTTTATGTATTATCTGAAGGACGATGCGGAAGCGGGCGGCGCGTTCTTCGGAGACAGTCCGGAGATTTCTTCCAATGCGCTCTATCAGGATGTGCAGATAACTCCCGGTAAGTCAAATACCCCGCCACAGGCAGCGGGGCATCAATCTTGAAACGCCCCAGGGAGAATGTGCCCTTTGGACACCCGGGTATTGCGACCCTCTCGACATTCGCCAACTGTCCATGCGAGCATAGTCGGCGGCTCACTGTTCGCGGGAATAAATTGCACAGGGAAATTTACAGCAAGAGGCGGGAGAAATCCCGTCTCACTTCATTTCGTTCGCCATTTGGTACAGATTGTAATAAATTCCCTTCTGCTCCATCAGCTGACCGTGATTTCCTTCCTCAGCGATGCCCTCCTCCGTCAGCACCATGATCCTGTCGGAGTTGCGGATCGTAGACAGGCGGTGGGCCACCGTGAGGGTCGTCCGCCCTTCCGAGAGAGCCGCCAGAGATTTTGCCACGGCGTACTCGCTCTCGTTATCCAAAGCGGAGGTCGCCTCATCCAGAATGATAATCGGGGAATCCTTCAGGAAAACCCTTGCGATACTGATTCTCTGCTTCTGTCCCCCGGAAAGCTTGACGCCCCGCTCCCCGATATAGGTGTGGTATCCGTCCTTCAGCTCCGTGATAAATTCATGGGCCCCGGCGCGTTTGGCCGCCTCTACCACCTCTTCCATGGATGCGCCTACCTTGCCGTAGCTGATATTTTCAAACACCGTCCCCGAAAAGAGATAGACGTCCTGCTGTACCACGCCGATGCTGCGGCGCAGGCTTTTCAGCGTCAGCTCCTTTATATTTTTGCCGTCAATATAAATATTCCCCTCCGTCACATCATAAAATCTGGGGATCAGGTTGCAAAGCGTCGTCTTTCCTCCCCCGGAGGGGCCCACCAGCGCCACCTTTTCACCCGGGCGGATCTGCAGATTCAGATGACGGAATACCTGATTATGATCGTCCGGGTATTCAAAGCTGACGTCCTCAAAGACGATATTGCCCTTCGGATCCTTCAGCTCCACCGCGCCCGGCTCGTCAAAGATGTCGATATCCGCGTCGATGATCTCCAAAAAGCGCTCGATTCCCGTCATACCCCTTTGAAACTGCTCCGCAAACTCTATGATCCGGCGGATCGTCGCGATAAAGGTAGACACATACATGATATACGCCACCAGGTCGCTGGGATTGATGGAACCGCGGATCACGCATAGCCCCCCTACCACCAACGTGGCCAAATACATAACGCCGTCAAAAAATCTCGTGGAGCAGTGAAACATTCCCATGTACCGGTAGCCGTGTTTCTTGATCTGGTACAGCTTCCTGTTATCCTGTTCAAACTTTTCGTTCTCTACATCCTCGTTTGCGAACGCTTTTACCACCTTCTGCCCCAAAAGGCTGTCCTCGATTCGTGCATTCAGCTCGCCGATCTGAACCCGCTGCTGGCGGAAAAGAGCCCTCAGCTTCAGGTTCAGTCTTCCGCAGACTCCGGTCATCACCGGGATAATGCAGAAAATCAGCACCGTCAACGGCACATTGATGGAACAGAGGATTGCAAAGGACGCCACGCCCTTGATGCCCGCAATGAAAAATTCCTCCGGACAGTGGTGCGCAAATTCCGTCACATCAAACAGGTCGTTGGTGATACGGCCCATGATCTGTCCCACCTTCGTGTTGTTATAATAGGTATTGGAAAGCTGCTGCAGATGAGCATAGGCGTCCCGGCGCATATCCGTCTCCATATCCACGCCCATGACATGTCCCGTGTAGGACATATAATAATAAGCCGCCACGTCGATAAGCCGCAGGACCAGATACAAAACACCCAGCCTGGCGATGACTCCCGCCGTCAAAAGAGCGATATTCTGCGTCGCTTGGTTGGTGATATAACGGATGATCAGCGGCAGCACAATCTCACAGATTGTCGTCAGCGCCGCGCAGAACAGATCCATGCACAACACCTTCACATGTCTCTTATAATAGGGGAGAAATCTTTTGATCAGCTGCCCTGACGTATATTTTCTTTCGCTCATGTCTTTTCCTTTTCTTTTTGTCGATCCTCCCAATATGCCGCCAGCGCTCCCAGAAGCTCCCAGGCGTAATCATCCTTTGCCTGTTCCTCGGGAGTCAGCCGGTCAAAGGGGCGTATGTCGGGATGAAGTCTGAGGATATTGTCCCGCACGGGAGCATACTGCCAGCCCCACAGGGCGTAAAACCGCATCCACCGAAAATGCTCTATCTCCCGGTAAAGATAACACTTTTCTTCTTTTGTGTCCAGATAACGCTGATAGGCTGCCTTACAGTTCTCAGCGGTGAGGGCCGGTATCCCGCCGTCCTCCAGCAAAAATCTCACCTTTGTGAGAAGATGATCCGCCGCCGACCGGTTGGAGCTGCGGGCAAATTCCCCGAGCTCTTCCCAGCGGGAGACATTGCCGCCCGCGCTTTTCCGATATATTTCGTGCATGGCTCTGGCCGCCTCGTCCTGTTTGGTCCGCAGCACCAGATCGCCGGTAAAAATCTCCCGATCCGTTCCGAATACATTCATCCCCTCCGACGGGCAGGACAGCCGCAGCCAGACAGCGCCCTTTGCCGCAAAATAACGGCAGAGCACCCGGTATGCCTCCAGATTTTCTTCTTCCCTGTCAAAGCAGAAAATAATGCGGTCAGCCCCGGCCAAAAGAGCGGCGTCCGTCTCCCAGTTTTCGGCATGGAACCACACTTCGTCCCCGTCCGAAGCCACGCAGCCGTCCTGTGAATCGACGCTTTCCAGGGCTTCGAGACTTCCCTGCATTCCGATTTTCTCCAGAGCTTCGCGACTTCCCTGCGTTCCTGACTTCTCCAACGCTTCGGGACTTTCTTGCATTCCTGACTTCTCCAATGCTTCGAGACTTCCCTGCATTCCGCGCTTCTCCAACGCCTCAAGACTTCCCAGCACACCGTCCTGCCCGGAGCCGGGAGCCTTCACCTTTAACACCTCTTTTAAATAGGGGTGCCGCCGCAAAAAGTCCTCATCCCCGAAAACATGATAAACCGCCACCCGGTCATTTCCACACACATTGACCGTCAGGGCCTGCTCCAAAAGGGCGGAGCCGTAACGCCCGCCGCCGATTAAAAGCACCTTTTTCTCTTCCTTTTTCAGCGGATAACGCTGCCAATACAGTCTGGCGCAGCAGTCCCAGCGGTTAAAAAGGATCAGATTTTCCGGGACGTGGTCCGGCATAAAAAGCGTCTGGCAGCAAACCTTCGCGCCAAGAGAAACCGCCTCAAGCGCCCGGTTATAGTTGGAAAGACTGTCCGGCCCCATGACCAGCAGAGTACACCCTGACAGATTCCCCTTTATTTTCGGGATGTCCGTAAAGTCTCCCGCCAGCCGGAAGCAATTCCGGCTCAAATGCAGAACGGAATCGGAATCCGCTTTCCCGCTGCAGAATACCGCTATGGCTCCGGGCTGCTCCGCCGTCAGGTTCTCCGCCAGGGCCGCCGCCTCGGGAGTTTCCCTGTCAAAGACATACCACACACGCCTGCGTCTCCTCCTCAGCTGCAGCCACGGCAGCAGTCTGCCCATCATCAGGGACACGGCAGCACCGATCAGCAAAGCCAGCAGTCCCGTGCTGAGCAGCAGAAATATCACTCCGATAATGCGCCCGAGAACCGTCACGGGATAATAGTCTCCGTATCCCGCCGTGGTAAGCGTCACCAGGGAAAACCATGCCGCTTCCCCCACGGTGGTGATCGTAGCCTCCGGGGAAAAGGATTCCACAAAGACCAGAAGCCGCAGCGCAGCTCCGTAACAGCCCAGCATCAAAAGGACAGAAATCCACTGTTTTTTCTTCAAAATAAGGTTACCCTTCCTTTCCCTGCGCCCTGACCCCAAGTCCCGCCTTCAAAACCTTCGGCAGAATCAACACGTTATTGCGATCCATCGCCTTATAGTCCACACTGCCGCCTGTGACGGCGTTTTCCGCCGCGGAAAGAGCGTCCAGCTCCTCCCAGGGGATCAGACAGGCGTGCAGATGATGCTCCATATCTTTTCCGATCCGCAGCGTGCTGCTGCCGGATTCCTCTTTCTGAGCGCGGTATTCGGCGCTGCGCTCCTCAAAGACTTCCCTGCTCATGCTCTCAAAGCCCATCACATAGTGAAAGGCGCACCAGCGCAGATGCTCCGTCCGGCTTAAATTTTCCAGCTGCTCTTCTGAGAACTCCCATTCCCCCGCGAGCACCTGTTCCGCGGTTTTTCCCGCCGCGCGCATCACGGCAGGAATAAAATCCGCCGCTGCCCGGCTGCTGTTGCGGCTGAAATAATCGCAAAGGGCCCAGTTTTCCGCCGCAGAACGCCCATTGCCCTCGCAATAGCACTGGTTGAACGCCACCGCCATACGGTCCAGCGCGTCGGTACAGAGAATATCCGGCGTATAGATACCCTTCTTGATGACCGGGCAGCCCACTCCGGCATGGCTGACAATCCCCTGATAGGAGCACTGGTAGATCGCCGCCCTGCAGTTCAGGCGGGTGAGATACCGGGTAAGCTCGTCGGCAATTTCCTGATTCAGTCTTTGTACGCCGGTACACACCACGATATACCGCAGCTTCCTGCGGCGCTCGAAAAGATATTGATACATCTCCTGACTGCGGCCGTCAAAAGGATAAAACTCAATCGCATACTGCTCGGTCAGTCCGCGGCTGTAGCTCATCAGACTCCCGTTCACCTGCCTGCAATCCGGCGAAAAAACAGTCAGCCGGAAATTACTGCCCTCGAACTGTCCGTTCATTACCAGCTGGCGCAGAACCGCCTGCCCTACCTGACCGAACCCGATCACAAGCGCCTCGAAATCCTGCTTTGCCCGCCCGTCGGAACCGAACTCCACCGCGCCGCAGGGCGGATATTCCCGCACCAGCAGCCGCGCCGCAAGGCTGGCGGCGTCAAAGGCCATAACGCTGCCGTAGCCGTAATTCTCCCCCAAGGCCTGAAAAACACCCGCATCCGTATCCTCCGCGCAGGAAAGCACCAGACTTGTCTGGGAGGCGGGAATCCCTTTTTGCTGCAAAGCATTCATCAGAGCCGACGCATACTGTAAATTCAGGGCAGGATCCTTCTGCATGGCGTACACTGTCAGCCGACGGCCCGGTCGCATGCCGACGCCGCGCAGAAATGAAAGATTGGGCGACACCGCATTTGCCGCGGTAAACAACACCCCTCCCATAGCGGAGATATCCGCGGTAAACGCGGAGGCCGACTGGTTATCCACAAAAATCAGGGCCCGTCTGCCCTGCTGCTGGCTGAGCTTTTTGCCGAAGGAAACGGAATCCGCGTCCACGCCGTAAATGATATCCAGATTGCCCCGGTAAATCAAAAGCAGACGCAGACGGCGCAGCGCGCCTGCTCCGATGGTCGTAAGAGCCGCGCTGGCGGTGGCGTACAGCGCGAACAAATGGATCAGCCAGAAAAAGACCTGAGCGGGATAATGCGTAAAAAGCGGCGTTCCGCTCACGGCCGAAAAATCGTTCCGCCCTAAAAACATTCCCAGAGAAGCCTGTACCGCCCGCACCACTGCAAGCGGAATATATCCGGTCTGTTTTGAAAAGCCGTAACCGTAAGCAAAAAAACCGCCCAGCGCCGCCAGCACTGTAGCAGCGCCGGTGAGCCGAGCAGCGTTTTTACGGCTGGCCACCAGCCCTACCACCATCGCCAGAAATCCAACCGCGGTAAACAAAATCACCGTAATACTGATCCCCATATGAATAACCGTACCTTTCCGCACCCTGCGGGTTCCTGACGGCAAAAAACGTTCGCTCTTGCCGTAAAAAGCCGCAGACACCAATTTCCGACATTCCGTCACAAGAAGTATAACAAAAAATCAGTGAGAACGCAACTGCCACAAAACAGCCTGCTTTTTCCGGCTGCTGTCCTTCCGCACGTCTAAAAATCCAGATCCAGCATTTCCAGATAACGGTATCGCTTCCAGATTGCGCTGTACGCTTCTTCGGTCACCTGTATGTCATCTATCCAATAGTCCGTGACATAATCTTCCCCCAGAAGGTAATCGACACTCTGACAGGACAAGATCTGTTCCGCCGCATTTTCTCCCAGCGCGTAAAAATTAGTGCGGGATCCGTTCAGCTCATAGATACGCGTGTCGGATCCGGTCGCCCCTGTCGCCTCCCAGCTGCCCCTGATTCCCAGCATCCTTTTCCCCGTCTCCGTGTCGTACCAGAACCGGATCCGGTTGCCTCTTTCCGCACCGCCGGTCTCGTGTCCCAGCACCAGCTCCGTCAGCTTACCGTCCCTGAGTAAAAAGAAGCCGCTTTCGGAGAGATAACCACTTTCCGGCGTGGGCTGCGCAAAAAAGCTTAAGACTACTTCGCCGTCTATCAGGTACAGCTTGTTCAGTCTGCGGTACGTCCTGAAATCGTCAAACGCCACCGTGCGTTCCTCCCCGCCGTTTTCCTTTACCGTGACCGCACCGCTTTTCAAAAACTCCAGATATTCCCCCGCTCTGGGCGTGATGTGGTTTTGAAAAAGGAGCTTCTGCAGTTGGGTGCTTTTCTCCTCTTCCTCATCCGTATTGACCAGAAGGCTCTCGATCCCCTCTTCGCCTCGTCGGATCAAAGCAATCACCTTTTCGCTGTAGCCGTCCGCGGTGATCTGGCGGCAGACCGGCTCCAGCAGCGTCTCTCCCCTCTCGTCCAGGAAACCGTATTTGCTGTCTTTTACCGTCAGGTATCCTCTCCCCCTGGCATAAATCACATCATACAGTCCCGATGCAATCAGCTTGTCTTCCCTGTCGTACAACGCTGTGATTTTCTCTGTCCGAATTGTCAGGGACCCGTTCTCCAGCAGCCTGATCCGACCGTACCTCGCAGGAATCTCCAGATTACCGTCTTTGTCGATCACCCCGTATTTTTCATCCGTCCTTACATAAGCCCTGTCTCCCTCAAAGAATGATACATAGGTATAGAGCTCGGGCTCGGTATCCCATTCGTCTTCCCTGGAAAAGGCAAGATACCCGTACTTCCCGTCCACCTTTACAGTGAATCCTCCGGACTCGCAGAAAATATCGTCATACGCAAAAGGAATCCTCGTCCTTCCTTCATAATCCACCACGCCGTAAAATCCGTCAAGCTCCATAATCACAAGCTCTTTTCCCGGCACCGGATCGAGATACTCGTATTTCGGCTCGAAAAGCACTCTTCCCTCCGAGTCGATAAGTCCTTTTCCCTCTTCTCCCGTAACCGTAAAAAGCCCGTTCCTGATATAGATCCAGTCCCAGCCTTCCTCCATGCATTGTCTGCCCGTCTCGTCAAAGCAGTATTCCAGCCCGTCCTTCTGCACGATAATATAGCCGTCCTTCCTTACGGTGATCGCGTCGTACTCCGGCGGCAGAATCTCCTCCCCGTCTCTTCCGATCATGCCATACATCCCGTTTCGTATGACCTTTGCCAGTCCGTCCTGAAAATGCCCCGCGTCCTCATAAACCGGCTCCGCTATGATTTTTCCTTCCGTATCCATATAACCGTACAGTCCGTCTACGGTAAAATACGCTCTCCCCTCCCAAAAGGAGCTGACGCTGTCGCAGTCCGGCTGCAGAATCACGTTCCCCTCGTGATCCATAAATCCGTACTCTTCGCCGATGCGAAAATAAGCCAGCCCGTCCGTAAAGGGGGCCGCCTCGTCATAGACAAAGGGAAGCACCGTCTCTCCGTCCATTCCGATAAAGCCGTATTTCCCGTGAGACCGCACGCAGGCAAGTCCCTCCGAAAAAGGATAGGCCTCCTCGAAAAGAAAAGGACTGATTTCTTCTCCCTCCGCCGTGATAAAGCCGTAACAGGAGCCGTCGTAAATACAGTAACAGCCCTCGGAAAACGCAACCGTACATTCCCGCAGATCCATCGGAATCACGGCGATCTTCGGGTAAGGAAGAGGATCCTGCTCCGGCGGGCGGCTGATTCCCGCCTTTTTTTCCTTCCATCTCTGCCAAAATTCCGTCAGTCTTTTTTCTCTGACGGCGGGATCCCTCTGATCTGCCGCAACCTCCTCGCCGTCGGTCTGTGCCGTTTCCTGCTCGGCCGCAATCTCCTCGCCGCCGGTCTGTGCCGCATCTTGCCCCGACGCAGGATTTTCTTCCTCTGCCTGCAGCTCTTTCTGCTGTTCCGGCGGATTCTCTCCGCCGCATCCCGTTAAAACGGCCATGCAAAAAAGCATGGCCGCACACAAAGTAATGTTCTTTTTCTTTGACATCGTCGCTGCCTCTCCGCCTCGAAAATGTGTCGAAATACCGATTTATCGCCACGGGGTCATTATACCGTTCAATTGCATCAAAACGGCATCAGCCGACGGCAATCCCGCAGCTTTGTGCGGCAGCCGTCATACGGTTCCTTCAGCGTTTTTCCCCGAGAACGTCCCGCAGCATTCGGTAAAGCTTATCTACCTCCACAGGCTTTGACAGATGTCCGTTCATGCCGCACTCCACCGACTTTTTCAGGTCGTCGTCAAAAGCGTTGGCGGACATGGCGACAATGGGTATGGTACGGCAGTCCTCACGGTCCATGCTCCGGATCGCCCGGGTAGCGTCCAGACCGTCCATCACCGGCATCATAATATCCATCAGTATCACATCGTAGGTTCCCGGCGCGACAGTCCGCATCCGCTCTACGGCTTGGGCCCCGTCATACACACAGTCCACCTTGAAATTCCGTTCCTCCAGCAGGCTCTGCGCAATCTCGGCGTTCAGCTCGTTATCCTCCACCACAAGAATATGACAGCCGTTGAAGGTAAACTCTTCCTCCTGTTTCTCCTCTTCCACGTTTTCTCCCAGCTCCAGCGGGATCAGGAAGCTGAACGTGCTCCCTTCTCCCGGTTCGCTGTCGAGCTGTATATTGCTGCCCATCATCTGAATCAGGCGGCTGCTGATCGAAAGTCCGAGCCCCGTCCCCTGCTGTTTTGCAGGATTTTTCGCCGAGGACTGTTCAAAGGAGCGGAACACCCTCTCATGATCCTCCTTTGCGATACCGATTCCCGTATCCCTCACCGCAAAATAAAGGTACGCGTTTGCGCCCTCGGTCTTCTCTTCCCGGACCGTCAGCGTGACTCTTCCCCTTACCGGCGTAAACTTCACGGCATTTCCCAGCAAATTGATCAGCACCTGACTGATTCTCATTCTGTCCGCCATAAACCAGCTGTGCGACAGGCGGATATCCTGCACAAAATCAATCTCCTTTGCCGAGGCCTGCGGCATAATCAGCTCTACAACGGTATCCAGCATCTCCTGCATGTTAAAATGATAAGGCTCCAGCTTCATTTTACCGCTCTCGATCTTTGACATATCCAAGATATCGTTGATCAATCCCAAAAGGTATTTGGAGGAGGACTCTATTTTCTGCAGACAGTCCATGATCCGTTCCGGACTCTGCTCCTGCTGCAGCGCGATGGCTGTCATTCCGATAATACCGTTCATAGGCGTCCGGATCTCGTGGCTCATACGCGACAAAAATTCCGACTTTGCCTTGCTGGCGATGTCGTGCTTCTGCTGGTTCACCTGACTCTGGATCACTCTGCCAAGCTCCGCCAGATTCTGATACTCCTCCGCGTTTTCCGACAGATGCGCGCCAACTCCCAGAATACAGATATTTCCGATGTAATCTCCGCTGTCGTACATGGAAAACACGATGCCGTGCTGTCCCGGCTCCACGCTCAAAAATTTGCGGATAATCTCATTTTTGCTGTCTTCTTCCGAAAAATAGCGTATTTCCTTCCGGTTGAGCCATTTCCGGAAATATTCCTTCTCGTCTTCTCTGTATCTTCTCACGCTCTCGGCGGAGGGCTTACCGTCCCGGCTCCACTGATAATCCAGGTAATTTGAGTTAAAATCCGACCGCAGCATGGAGACCAAAACGCCGTCTGCACGGTAGGCTTTGCCGATCTTTCGAACCATCAGCATCATCTGTGCCGGGAAATTGTCTCCCTTGCCGAACAGGTTTAACGCTATGGAGATCAGGCTGACGTCCTCGCTGTAATCCAGCGAATTGATTTCCCTTCCCAACAGGGCCGGCAGCTCTTTCCGATCCTGCTCCGGGACATACTCGTAAAACATACAGTTGTCCGCCGCTCCCGGCGCAACATGTTTTCGCGCCAGCATCGCCATACGCAGCAGCTTCTCCGCATCCAGCTCCTTTTTGGCGCAGGCAAGCCCCACATGAATATCGATCGCAAACAGCTTTGCGTCAAAGCTTACCGCCGCCCGCCGCATCAGTTCTTTCACAAATTCCGCGGCCTGCCCGGCAGACTGCCCCTCCAGCCAAAGCGCAAATTCGTCGCCGTCGAGTCTTATGGCCGCCGTCCTGCAGCCGGTCTTTTCCGTAAGCTCCCGACAGCAGCTTCGGGTCAGGCTTCCCAGCTCCTCTAAAATCATATCGCCAAAGACGATTCCGTTCTTTTCGTTGATCTCCTTCAGCCGTTCCAGAGAAAGATTCATCATAACGCCGTCATACCGGCTCCGCCTGTATTCCTGCACACATTTCATTCCGGCGCTGAAAGCATAAAGGCCGGTGACTCCGTCCGTCGTATTTTTCCGAAGCTGGATTTCTTCCTTTTCCTTCTGCTCCTGAATATCCCGGATACTGCCTATCAGCTTCCGCCGCCTTCCGTCCGTATCATAAACCGCATTGCCGGACAAAGCCACCCAGACGTACTCGGTATTTTCCGGCCATTTCATCCGAAATTCCACCGATATTCTGTCGAGCTCGCTCTGCATGGCCTTTGCCACCGTCTCACGGTCCGCCTCGTAAATGTAGTCCGGATTGATAAACCCGTGTTCGCCGTCCCCGCGATACCAGCTCTCATTATCCGACTTGTGATTGACGATATCCACCGTTTTGTTTTCCAGATCATAGGAGAAAAACACATCCTTTGTGGAGTCCAGCGCCACCCGATAGCGCTCCTTCTCCTCCAACAGAATATTCTCCGCCTCTTTCTGCTTTTCCGTCAGATCCGTCACCACATCGTAAAGAGCGTCTATCTCCAGGATGTTGCTTTGCCTGTATTCCTGAAGCCCCGCGCGTCCCCTGCTGATACACTGCATAAGACGCTGCACGGGCTTCGTCAGATGTCGCGTCAGGAAATAAATACCGATCACCCCGAAGATCAATCCGATCAGAATCGCCGCCACCATCCAGATATAAAGCTGGCGGCTCATCCCAAAAAGATCTTCCTCCGTATTCAGTCCCAGAAGCACCCACTCCGTATCTTCATAGGGCACGTTGTTGCTGTACATATTCAGAGGGCTGACCACGGCGTAGACGCCCTGCTTGCTCAGCGTGACATCCTCCACCAGCGAAAGACTGTCGTAAGCCGTCTCCCGCAAGAAGAATCTGTCCTTTGAAGAACGCACCTGATAATACAGGACGCCCTTCCCCACCAACGGGAGATAACTGCCGTCGCTCTGCCTTACCGCAAGCATATATCCCGACTGCTGCGCATCGTTTAATTCCGCCACCGGGAAATAGTCGTACAGACTCCTGCAGGAGATCTCCACCCCCAGCACGCCGTACACCTGTCCCTTATAGCGCAGCGGCACGGAATAGGTAATCATTTCGTAAGCGTTCGCATCCTTTTCCAGGGAAAACGGCAGTGACCAATAGCCAAGATCCTTTGTCTCCGCGTCAGGATGCTCCTCTCCCGCCCTCCAGGGCTCGTAGAAAAAGCTGTCCGCGGCGCTTTTACCCCGGCCGTCCATATGAAACCGGGTAGTCCAGCCCGTATCCAGAGGAATATTCCACTCTCTCGACAAATGCTTGCTGCCCCGCTCCAACAGTAGATCCGTATAGTTCGCCGAATTTTTATTGGGATCGGAATCCCGTATAAAAAAACCGTCAAAATCCGCCGCCTGCTCGTCCTGCCCCGTCAGAACCAGAAAAATCCCCGTGGTGGAGCTATTCTGCAGAATACTCAGACACTCCGGAAAAAGAAGCTCCAGCAGCTCGCTTTTCATATCGCCGGACTCCTGCAGGTCCTTCAGCCCCGCCTTTTTACTCTCCAGAAACTGACTTAAGGTCTCTGTCATAAACGTCTCGTTCTCATAAACGGACGCCCACCGCTGATTCATATCGTTCTGCAGGATCACTTTTCTGTTTTCCACAAGTCTGCTCATCATGCCGCTGGAATACTCCTCCAGCATACCGGCGGTTCTTCTGACCACCAGAGTGCCGATGGTGATCAGGCTCTGTACCATCATGATCAGGAGCAACGGAATCAAGAATATCCTGAATAATGTTGTTTTTTTTCTTTTCTGCTTCTTTTCTTTCATTCTGCTCCTATTGACTTATCGCCCGATTCAACGCATCGCAAAAAGAAACATACCATTCCTCAAAGGCCTCTTCCGTGACATACGGCCCTGCCGCCTCCTCCAGACTCTCTCCCTGCTCAATCGCCGCCTCAATCGCGGCGCGGTCCGCCGCGGCCTTGTCCGCAAGATGATATTCCAACACCTTTCTCGCCGCGGAGCCGTTTGCAAAGCTCTTGTTCGTATACAGCGTCATATCGCCGATCTCCCGGAAGACGGTAGCCAGACAGTCATATGTTTTCGCCGCCACCGAAAGCTGATTTTCCTCGATCACCTGATCCAGCATCTCGGTGTTGTTTGCCTCCTTCAATACCGGCAGATAACCGGAGACACAGCCAAACTGCAGATTATTGTCCGCCTCCGTAAACCATTTCAGAAATTCCACCGCGGCGTACTCATGCTTTTCATCGGATTTGCTGACCACCATACCGGCGCCCTGCTGCACAGCATACCTCTGCCCGCCCTCAAACACGGGAGGCGTCATCACAATATAATCGATGGGATAGCTGGCGTCATCCGACTCCACCTGATTCGGAAAATACATCGCCGACGACGTGGATCCCGTATACGCAAGAATCTCTCCCGTCTTTACATCGTCGGAACGGAAAGAACCGTAAGCCCCGAAATATCCCTTGACCATAGGCACATAATAATTTTCCCAGAGACGCTTCAGTTCCTCTTTGGGCACATTTAACGTCATCTGCCCGTTTTCCACCTGGAAGATCTCCACGCCCAGCTGCTGCATGCCGATCACAAAATAATTAGCCACGGCATCCCTTCCGTAAAACGCCTTACCGTCCTCCGGTATGTCAGGCGTCAGGCTGTCCGTCCACTCGTAATAGGTCCGGGCGACCGCCGTCACGCCCTCGATCGTCTGCAAATCCTTTAGAGTGACCCCCGCAGCTGCCGCAAAAGGCTCCCAATCCGTCTTGTTGATCATCATGATCTCCGTAGATTTCGCCGTCGGGAAAATCCGCAGCGTCCCATCCGCGGCAATACAGCCCTCCTCGATATAAGAGCTCACATATTTTTCCAGCTCATCCTTACTCATGTACTCAGACAAGTCCGCCAGTGCGCCCGCCTGCTCCACCTCATACGCCGTATCCGCATAAGAGGAAAAAATATCCGGCATGGCGTCCGCGCCCACCTTCCCGCTGAGGGAATCACGCACTGCCGACTCCAGATCGGAAACGGATCCCCGGCTGTAGCTCTGCACAATAATGCCCTTTTCCCTGCCTGCCGTATTATTAAATTCTTCCACCAGGGCGTCGAACGCCGCCTGCTGGGAGCCGTTATAATAATGCCAGACCGTTAAGGATACCGGATTTGCAGGATTTAGAGGACTCTTATCTCCGCATCCTGTCAATGTAAGCGCCATCACTGCTGCCAGGCATATACTCCCGACAGATCTCTTTCTATCCCTCATCATGTTCCTCCGTTCCCTTCCCTCTTTCAAAATGTTACCTTTTATATTAACATACCCTTCTTCCATTTTCAATTAAATGCGGAAATTTCTGCGGAATTGATTTTGCGGGACAAACATAAGGGCGGCACGTTTCGCGTGCCGCCCCTGTGATAATCTGTTTTCAAAACCCAAAGGAGAGGTCTCAACCTTCCCACTCCGCCATGTTGATCTCACGATCCCTGAAATAATATTTGCGGTCATGCTCCCCCACTTCCCGCATAACCCTGCAGGGATTACCCACGGCAACCACATTTGACGGAATATCTTTGGTCACGACGCTTCCCGCGCCGATCACCACATTGTCGCCGATTGTCACGCCCGGCATGATGATAGCGCCCGCGCCGATCCAGCAGTTTTTACCGATATGAACCGGCATATTATACTGAAGACCTCTTTGGCGCAGCTCGGGCAGAATCGGATGCCCCGCCGTCGCAATCGTGACGTTCGGCCCAAACATGGTGCAATCCCCGACGTAAATATGGGTATCGTCTACGCAGGTTAAGTTATAGTTTACATAGATATAATTTCCAAAATGACAGTGATGCCCGCCGAAATTAGCGTAAAAGGGCGCTTCGATATATACTCCCTCCCCGCAGTCGCCCAGCATTTTTTTCAACAGCTCCGTCCTCTTCTCCCCTTCCGACGGCCTGGTCTGGTTGTACTCGTACAGCAGATCCTGATAGACCCTCTGTTCCCTGGTAATTTCTTCGCCGTCCGGGAAATAAAGTTCCCCCGTGTGCAGTCTTTCTTTCATGTCGCTCATTTTAGAATCCTCCGTTTTTCTGTTTTTACCCAGCCATACTTTTTCATGTCCTATTCTCCTTTTTAACAATATCACATCCCCGCTTGAAATTCTTCCGAAATATGGTATGATTTTATAACAATCTTCTCTATTTGAAGGCACTAATCACGGGCATAAAAAAGCGTCCTATCGGACGCTTTTTGCTACGACAAAGTTTCCTATAGAATAAAAAACAAACGCTAAAACCTGACGGAGGAAAACCCCATGATTCTCAATCCCGCATACTATTCTACCTTTAACTCGGACTTTTCAGAGACGATAGCATACAATGATCCCTTGTTTCCGGCCTATATCAGGCCGGGCGTCCTGTCCGCTTATCCGGATTACTCCGCCGTCAGCCACTGGCATAAGGATTTGGAATTTATCGTAATCAAAAGGGGAAGCATGACCTACAATGTAAACGGTGAATTGATTGAACTTTCCGAGGGCAGCGGCATTATGATAAACAGCAGACAGCTGCACTACGGATTTTCACCGGAGCATAAGGAATGCGAATTTATCTGTATTATACTTTCCCCGGGGATATTTTCGGGAAACGAATGGTTTTACCGCAATTATGTCGAGCCTGTCACAGAAAATCCCTTATACCCCTATATATACCTTGCGGAAGCAGAATGGGAAAAGGCGATTTTAAAAAAGATAGACGGTTTATATACCGCTTATACGGCGCCGTCTGAACAGGAAAGCCGCTGCTTTGCCGTGTTTGACGCCTTTGCAGCCGTCCTGAAAATCTTATACGAAAATTTAGATGTGAAAACCTATGATACGAAAAAGGAATCGTCAGAACTGACTTCCTTAAAAAATATGCTGGCCTATATTGAAGAGCATTTTTCACAGCGCATTGCACTGAGCGATTTAGCTTCAGCCGGGGTTTGCTGCAAAAGCAGATGCTCGTTTCTTTTCAAAAAATTTATTCACGAGACTCCTATGACCTATGTCGCCAGGCTGCGGCTGCGAAAGAGTCTTGCGGCGTTGCTGGATTCCGATAATAGCATTTCCGATATCGCCTACGAATACGGGTTCTGCGGGGCGAGCTATTACTGTGAAACCTTTCAAAAGTATTACGGTATGTCTCCGCTGAAATACAGACAGCTTTCCCATGTTTTGTAATCTCCGTTTTCACTGAAAGCACAGAAAAGCTTCCCTGAAACAGATAACAAATTTCTGTACTTTTCCCCGGGGATTGTTTATAATGAAACCGGAAGAAACACGATGTAATGAGCTTGCTCATTCGCCGAATGGCGATCATGAATCGAAGATTCATGATATGTTACAGCCGCGCTAAAAGAGGAAGAGGAAAACCATGCAGAATCGATCGATCGAAAACTATTTAAACTGCTGCTTTGAATGCAGCTGCGGACGGACCCATAAATCTCTGTTCGCACATTATATTTTTGAACCGGACGCCATTGAGAAGCTGCCCGTGCTCCTGAAAAAGCTGGGGTACGCAAAGCCCTATCTGATCTTTGACACTCACACGCAAAAGATCGCGGGAATCCAGGCGCAGGAGGTTCTCCGCAGGGCCGGTATTCCTTTTGCGTCGCATGTATTAAAAAGTCCCGAAAACGGAGATCTGGCGGCGGACGAACATGCTCTGGGCAGTATTGCGATGGCGAACGACCGGGAGGCGGATATCATTATCTCCATCGGCACCGGAACCATTAACGATCTCGGCCGTTATTTCAGCTATATAACCGGCAGACCCTTTTTGCTGATTGCCACAGCGCCCTCCATGGACGGCCTTGTAAGCGGAGTGGCTCCCCTGATTTTTCACAATATGAAAATCACCTTCCCTGCGCAGGAGCCTCTGGCCCTGATCTGCGACCCGGAAATCATGACGGCTGCGCCGCTTAAAATGCTGGCGGCAGGAGCGGCGGATATTCTGGGAAAATATAACTGTCTTCTGGACTGGAAGCTTTCCCATATCATAAACGACGAGTATTACTGCGATACGATTGCGGATATCATGCGGACGGCGGTAAACCGAACCATGGAGAGCGTAAAGGGGCTTTCCGCCCATGACAGCGAAGCGGTTTCCATCCTCACGGAAGCGCTGGTTCTCTCCGGTATCGCCATGGATTTTTCCGGCAATTCACGGCCGGCCTCCGGCGCGGAACATCATCAGTCTCATTTCTGGGAGATGCAGTTTCTTTTCGACGGTATTCCCGCCGTGCTGCATGGCACAAAGGTAGGCATCGGTACGGTTCTGATGCTGGAGCTTTACAACGAGCTGGCGCAGATGGGGAAACCGGATTTCGCCCGGATTCGTGCGGACATTTCCACACGTCTCTCCCCGGAAGATTGGGAAAAGGAAATACGCCGCTGTTACCGGGACGCGGCGGAAGGAATTATCGACCTGGAGAAAAAGGCCGGGAAAAACAATCCGGACAAACTGCTGAAGCGTCTTTCTGTCATAGAGCAAAAGTGGGACGAAATTCACGCTCTGGCAGGTACAGCGCCGCAAGCCTCCGAAATTTATCATGTGCTGGAAGAGATGAAGGCGGCAAAGATACCCGCGGACGTGGGTATTTCCAGAGAATATGTCTACGACAGCATCCGTTACGGAAAAGAGCTGCGAGACCGCTATACGATCCTTCAGCTGATGTGGGATATCGGAAAACTGGACGAAGCGGCGGAAAAACTGGTTCAAAAATATTGCGATGAGACTAAAGTATATGGAAAATCATAAGGCAAAATATGTGATCGGACTGGATTACGGCACCCTCTCCGGAAGGGCTGTTCTAATTTCTACAGACAGCGGAAACGTAATAGCGGAAAGCGTTTATTCCTATCCTCACGGAATCCTGCGCTCCCTGCCCGGAAGCGGAGAGCTGCTGCCCGCGGACTTCGCTCTCCAGGATATCGAAGACTATATCGAGGTAATGTATCATACGATCCGCGGGGTGATCGAAGAATCCGGATGTCCGGCGGAAGATATAATCGGAATCGGAATCGACGCTACCTCTTCTACCTTTCTCCCCCTTTCGGCGGACGGCAGGCCGCTTGGCGCGGCGGAACCCTTCCGGGCGAACCCTCACGCCTGGCTGAAGCTCTGGAAACACCACGGAGCACAGGCGCAGGCGGATCGTATCACCGCGCTCGCAAGGATAAGAAAAGAGAAATTTCTGACGCGCTGCGGAGGAAAAATAAATGCGGAATGGATGCTCCCGAAGCTTTTGGAAATAGCCGAAAACGCTCCGGAGATATATGACGCGACGGATAACTTTATGGAGGTCAGCGATTATCTTGTCTACCTGTTGACCGGGGAGACGACCAGGTGCATGTGCCACGCCGGTTATAAGCTTCTCTGGAACGAGGAGGACGGATACCCGTCGAATGCATTTAGGGAAGCCCTTTGTCCGAGCCTTTCCTCTCTCGGAGAAAAGCTGAAGGGGAGAGAGGTTCAGGTAGGGGAATGCGCCGGAAGACTGACCGGCGAAATGGCCCAGAGACTGGGATTAAAGGCGGGAACAGCGGTGGCGGCCTCCCTGATCGACGCCCATACGGCAGTCCCCTCCGTCGGAATCAGCGAACCCGGCAAGGCGCTGATGATTCTTGGAACCTCTACCTGTGTGTTGTTATGCTCGGAGAGGCTGTCTTTCATAAAAGGAATCTCCGGATGCGTGAAAAACGCGGTTCTTCCGGGTCTTTATGCCTATGAGGCAGGACAGAGCGCCGTGGGCGACCTCTTTGACTGGTTCGTGAAAAACTGTGTGCCGGGAAGCTATGAAAGAGAAGCCTCCTCTCTTGGAATTTCGGTTCATGAGCTGCTCAGCAAAAAGGCGGCGAACCTCGCTCCGGGAGAAAGCGGACTGATCGCCCTGGACTGGTGGAACGGCAACCGCTCCTGCCTCGCGGACGCCAGGCTTTCCGGAATGATACTCGGCCTTTCCCTCCGCACAAAGCCGGAAGAAATATACCGGGCGCTTCTGGAAGCCACAGCCTTCGGAATGCGCGTTATTTTTGAGGAATTTGAAAAAGGCGGTATTCCTGTGGAAGAGCTCTACGCCTGCGGCGGAATTGTGCGCAAAAATCCGTTTATGATGCA
Organism: bacterium; assembly: GCA_023664305.1. Lineage (GTDB taxonomy): Bacteria > Bacillota > Clostridia > Lachnospirales > Lachnospiraceae > Acetatifactor. Next base: position 150,923 of record JAMPFT010000003.1, read on the forward strand.
GCTTTACGCGGATATTCTGGGAAAGACAATCTTTACCGCCTCGACAGACCAGGGATCCGCCTTCGGGGCCGCGGTCTACGCGGCGGTTGCCGCAGGCGCCGGGGCAGGCGGTTACGCTTCCGTCGGCCGGGCGGCGCAGAAAATGGGAAAGGCCGGCGGGATACAATATAAACCTGTCCCTGAAAATGCAAAGACTTATCAAAGACTTTACAAAGAGTACAAAGGGCTTCACGATTATTTTGGCGCAGGCGGCAATGAGGTAATGCATATACTATATCAGATTGAAACCTCACATTAACCGTAGTATAATCAGAGTCATAATCCGATTTGAAAGTGGAGGTAACAGTAAATGTGGTTTGTTTTTGCCTTACTGTCAGCTGTTTTTGCGGCTCTTACTTCTATCCTTGCGAAAATTGGCATAGACGGCGTCAATTCTAACCTTGCGACAGCAGTCAGAACCGTGGTTGTGGTTATTATGGCATGGGGTATGGTATTCCTTACACATGCGCAGAATGGACTTTCCGACATAAGCCGGAAAAGCTGGTTGTTTTTGGTCCTGTCAGGCCTTGCGACCGGCGCGTCCTGGCTTTGTTATTATAAAGCCTTACAAATAGGCGATACCTCTAAAGTTGTGCCTGTCGATAAACTCAGTGTGGTAATTACATTGATTTTGGCATTTGTGTTTTTGCACGAAGAATTTACGTTTAAGTCCTTAATCGGATGCGTCATGATTGGCGTTGGAACTCTGGTAATGGTTCTGTAAGGTCAACAACCCCGCTGCATTCGCCAGATGTCCGCTTCGTGGCCACTTGGCTCATTGCCCGCGGAAATCAACAATCCGTGTCGCGATTCTCTCCGCAAGATGCCGATTGTGCGTGACGGCAATAATCCCCATGCTGCGTTTTGCGGCCTCCTCTAAAACCACGTTCCAGATCTGCGCCTGCGTAATCACGTCCAGCATAGTGCTGATTTCGTCGCAGATCAAATAATCAGCTCCGCTTAACAGGGCGCGCGCCACACAGAATCTCTGCAGCTCGCCGCCGGACAGCTCCTCCGGAAAACGGTCGAGCCACGCCCGCTCAATACCAAACGCATCCAACAGATCGCTTTTCAGCTCGCCGCTCTCTTCCAACACACGTCTCAGCCGCCACTGCGGGTTGATAGCCTTCTCGGGGTGCTGGAAAATCAGCTGCACGGGACAGATCCCCTTTTTCGGTAGCGGTCTGCCGTCCAACAAAATATCTCCTTCGTCCGGCTTCAGATACCCCGCCAAAAGCATGGCAAGCGTTGTCTTGCCGTAACCGCTCGGCGCAGTTACAGCCAGCCGCTCCCCTCTCTCCACCTTCAGGTTACAGTCTTCCAGAATCCAGGGTTGTTTTCTGTTGTAACGGAAATATAGATTTCTGGCTTCAAGCGCCATGATAACACCTCACTTCGCCGCCCCGTATTTCACGCACCTGGGGGACGGCAGTCATACATTGAGCCGTTTTGCATGAGCAGCGCGGCGCAAACAGGCAGCCCTTCGGGAGATTTCCGGCATAAGGCTGAAAGCCTTCGATCGGTTCAAAACCGTTTTGCGGCAAGGCTTTCCACAGCGCTTTCGAATAAGGATGCCGCAGCGAATCAGGCCCGCTTTTGAAATCGGCGGCAGGAGCCGTTTCCACAGTCGTACCGGCGTAAAAAACCGCAACCCTGTCTGCAAACTCAACCGCCAGGTCGATATCGTGGGTTATCAGGATCACCGCTTTTCCCCCGTCCGCCATTTCACGGAATAAACGGAGCGCCTCCAGTGCCTGATCAAGACTCATACCCGGAGTCGGTTCATCCGCAATGATAAGCTGCGCGTCCGTGATCAGGGCGGTAGATACCAAAACTCTCCTTGCCATCCCGCCGGACAGCTGAAAGGGATACAGCTGCTCCGTATTTTCCTGCAGTCCGAACTGCCGGAAAAGCTTTTTCCGCTTCTCCGAGGGACGGGGTCTGCGGTGCCCGTCCGCCTGAGCGCCAATCTTCATCAGGGGATCCAGAAAAGCAACGGACTGAGGGACAAGCGCGATTTCCGTTCCCCGAAGTTTACGCTGCAGTTCTTCCGTCAGTTCCTCTCCCTTATAATGCAGATGTCCGCGCACGGTGGCGTTGCCGGGAAGAATCCCCAGGATAGCGGAGGCCAGCAGACTCTTACCGGAGCCGGAGGATCCTGCAATCGCGACGACTTCTCCGGGGTATACCGTCAGATGCAGATCGGAAATCACCTGCAGCTGCGTCTGTTCCAGGCCGTGACCGTACATTCGGAAGGATACCGACAGGTCATGAATTTCAAGTAAGGTTTCGTCTTTTTGTTTCAAAGCGGCGTCTCTCCCTTCACGCTTTTTCAAACTACTCCTGCGCGCCGTAGGAACCGGAGGCGATGCCTTCTTTTCCGTTCCGTTCTTTCCGGCTACTCCTATACGCCATGGGAACCGGAGGCGATGCCTTCTTTTCCGCTCCGTTCTTTCCGACTGCTCCTATACGCCATGGGAACCGGAGGCGATGCCTTCTTTTCCGTTCCGTTCTTTCCGGCTACTCCTGCGCGCCGTAAGGAGCCAGAACCGTCCGCAGATGCTCCCCTAACCGATCTACGAGCAGCACAATCATCACCAGGGCGCATCCGGGCAGTACAGCAGGCCACCACATTCCCGCCGACAGATACCGCATACTCTCGGACAGAATAATACCGATTGCAGGCTGTTCCGGAGAAAGTCCGAATCCCAAAAAGGAAACGGACGCTTCGTGCAAAATCGCATGAGGGAACAGGAGAATTAATCCCACAAAAAACTGCGGAAGCAAATGAGGCAGCAGATGATGTATTAGGATCCACCGGCTGGATTTTCCGAGCCTGCGGGAGATCGCGATATATTGTCGGGAACGAAGCTGTAAAACCTCTCCCCGGATCAGGCGGGCAAGGCTGCACCAATGCGTAGCCGCAATCCCGATGAGCAGACCCTTTAAACCCCGTCCCATAGCAAAAGAAATCAAAATGACAAGAACCGTATGGGGAACACTCATCACAAGATCGATCAGCCAGTTGATAAAGGCGTCCAGGAATCTGGAGCCCGCAGCGGCGGCAATCCCTACAAATACGGCGATCACCGCACTGATCAGGGATGCGGAAAACCCTACCGTCATACTGACCGCCATTCCCTTAAGGGTTCGCAGGAAAAGATCGCGTCCCAACGCGTCCGTGCCAAAGAAATGCTCTCGGGACGGCGGCTTCCCGGCATTCAAAAAGCTTCCCGCCACCGCTTCGTCAGGGATCAGAACTCCCAAAAGATATACGGCAATCACGACGACTGCCAGTATAACCGTCAGAACCAAAACCTTCGCACGGCGGTTCCACGGAAATTTAAGACCGCTTAAAAAGCGTAATGTCTGTCGTTCTTTCAAAATTACACCCCATGTCCGCTTTAGCGGGCATAAATTCGATAGTATGAAAATCTTTTGCAGCGACAAAATCTTTTCAGTGCCTCCTGCTCTCCCGTACCTGCGGATCTATGACGCCGTAAAGCAGATTTGCGATCATATTGCCGACGCAGACAAACAGGGCGGAAATGAGCGTCACGCCAAGAAGCAGAGGCACATCCGAGTTCAGCCCCGCCGCGGATATCGCGCTGCCAAGCCCCGGATAGCTGAACACATTTTCCGCGATGACTGACCCGCCAAACAACTCAGCGAAAGAGGAAAACTGCAGGGTCAGCGCCGGAAAAAGAATGTTGCGCAGCCCATGTCTGCAAAGGATTGTCAGGTTTCCCTCCCCTCTGGCCCGCGCAAACAGAACATACTCGCTGTGCAGCACATCCGCCAGCTTCTGACGGGTGTGCAGGGCGACATTGGAAAAGGACATCAGGCTCAACGTGAAGGCAGGTAACATCAGGTGGTGGAGCTTCTGCCCGATTGTGACATCTTTGCTCAATACTCCGATCGGGCCGGAAAATCCGATGGGAAACCATTTCAGCCACACGGAAAACACCAGAAGGAACACAAGTCCCAGCCAGAAGGTAGGAACCGAGCTGAGGATGTAACAAATATTTTTAAGCGCTTTGTCTATCCGGCTTCCCTGGCACATTCCCATGATACAGCCAAGCAGAAACCCGATTACCCCGGACAGCAGCCAGGCGCAAAGCATCAGCGTAAGGGAATTTAGAAAACGCTCGCCGATCACTTCCGCAACGGGTCTGCGGTAAATAACGGATTCGCCGAGATTGCCCTGCAGCAATTCCGACAGCCAGCCAAAATATCTCTCCACCGGAGGCTCATTCACTCCCCAATAGTCCTCGATCTCGGCGCGCTGCTGTGGAGAAACCGCCGTTCCAAGTCCCATGATATACTGCTGTACCGGGTCGATGGGCGACACGCTGATCAGCGTAAAAGAAATCACACTCACGGCCAGCAATAAAAAAGCAGTCCTGACACTGTATGTAAAAAACCTACCGGCAAGCCGCCTTACAGTTCCTTTCATAAAACACCCCGTTGACCTCAATTTGTACCGGTAAACTTCCACTCCTGCAGATTTTGAATCAAGGGCAGACCATGTCCGTGTCCGTGTATCGGCTGGCTGCCGATGGAAAGCCCGTCGCGCACATAGGTGACATGATCCAAATTGACAATCCAGACCCACGGACAATCCCCCTGCATCGCCGTTCCAGTCGTTCCGTCCCACTGAACTTTCTGCCAGTTTGCGTTGGCCTCGGACACAGTCAGGGCTTCCATGGCTGCATTCAGATAATCGTCGGTTCTATCGCTCCCGTAGCCCTCCGGATTGTAGAAGTCATCCAGAAGAGCGCCCTCGGAACGGTACAGATAGTAGGTCTCGTTTGGAATCGCGGAACCCCATCCCATCATGACCGCCTCGGAAAACATGCGCTTCATAATTTCATCCCAGCTTGTCCCTTCCACATAAATCAGGATGCCGACTTCCTTTACCTGCTCCGCGGCCGCCATGGCAACCGCCTGACGCACGGAGTCGCCGGACGGATAGATACAGGAAAATTCCGCCTTTAAACCGTCCTTCTCGACAATCCCATCGCCGTCCGTATCCGCCCAGCCTGCCGCCGCGAGAAGGCTGCGGGCATATTCCGGGTCTGTCTCGATTGCAACATCGGGATTGTTCCAGGGCATGCCGTCATTCTCGGAATAGGCGGGCCTGCCGAAGCCGTTCAACACCGTGTCCGCAATCTGCTGCCGGTCAATCGCGTAGGCGATCGCCTGACGTATCTCAAGATTACAGGTTACATTGTTGCCGACGGGAGCGCCGCTCTCCGTCGTCTTCCCCTCATCCGGCAGAACGGGAAGCGTAAATCCGCGGTTGTCGGCGGAGGCAATGGCCTCGACATGATAACCCTCCACCTCTGTCGTCCCAAGAGTGGCGGTAGAATAGGCAACGTCAACGACCCCTGCCCGAACGGCCGCAAGCGCCGCATCCTCAGACATGAACACAACCGTGACATTTTTTATGGCGGGCGCGCCGCCGTAATAATCTTCGTTTGCCGTAAAGATAATCTGCTCCTGCGCTTTCCACTCAACAAACTTATACGGGCCGGAACCGATCGGATTCCTGCCGTAGCCGTCGCCGTAGGCATGCTCCGGGACGATACCGACGGACGCAAGCGTATTGAGGAAAATGGAGGTGGGCCTGGAAAGAGTGACGATGACCGTCGTGTCATCCTGTGCGACGGCGCTTTCCATATAGGTCAGATCGACAGAGCCCTGCGCCGCTTTCGCCATTTTTAGAGTAAAAGCAACATCAGACGCCGTAACCTTTTCCCCGTCCGTGAAAAAAGCGTCGTCGCGGATCGTAAACGTCCACTGTAAGCCGTCGTCGGAAAGGCTGTAATCTGTGGCAAGATCGTTTTCAAAGCTCAGATCGGCAGTATACCTCACAAGCGTACTCTGAACAATAGGTGAATTGCCGTGCCCCCAGCCTTGCGTGGGGTCAAGGGTTTCCGGCTCCGACCCGATTGCGATCACCACGCTGTCCCCGACAGATCCGGCGGAATTGCTTTCCGCGACGGAATTATCCGTACAGGCAGTCAGCACAAAAAGAAAAAACAGCGTTAAAAATAGAACCGATATTTTTTTGATATTCATGCTTATACCCCATGTCCGCTTCAGCGGACATAAATTCAATAGTATGAAAGTTTACTTTCATACTTATACCCCTTTGCGTCTTTCAACAGGCATCAAATCACTATTTTGGAAGTAAACTGCCAGGCCTACCTCTCTCCATACCCGCATTCTTTTATCAGCGATTCCGCCTCAAATATACTGATATTCCGCTCTTCTGCAATACGGGAGAGATCGTCATATTCATACTTTCTGCGCTCCACATCATACCCGGAGGATACCTTACACCTGACGGGACCGTAGGGCGTATCCAGCGTTTCCATCCGGCGGTCCAGCACATAACGGCAAAGCTTATTCTCCCGGATGCCGATTGTTGTCGTGTTCCTGAAAACAGATTTGATTATCTTCTCCCTGTCGGTCTCACGGCACATTACATGAATGAGAATACCGGGCCTGGACTTCTTCATACCAATCGGAACCGTATACACATCCAGCGCGCCGTCCTCAAAAAGCTGCTTCATGGCAAATCCGACGGCTTCCGCGGTCATATCGTCCACATTACAGCTCAGTTCGCATATTTCACTCTGTACGGCGTATGTTTCACCCCACATGGCACGGATACAGTTCGCCGCTTCAAAATCCTTTTTTCCCATTCCGTAGCCGATAGCTTTCGTTTTCATGATCGGCATTTCGGCAAATCTGTCTGCAAAATGCTTCAGCAGCGCGGCCCCGGTAGGCGTACACAGTTCCCCTCGGATGCTTCCGCCGTAGATCGGTACATCCCGCAGAATATGCGCCGTCGCGGGAGCGGGAACCGGAAGAATACCGTGGGCGCAGCGAACCTGACCGCTTCCCACATGAATCGGGGATACCACTACCTCGTCCGGCGAGAGCCTGTCCATCAGCAGGCAGACCGCTGCGATATCCGCAACGGCATCCATCGTGCCGACCTCATGAAAATGTATTTCTGTCACCGGTTTGCCGTGAACCTTGCTTTCTGCCTCGGCGATAAGTCTGTAAACCGCCATCACGTCATCGCACACCTTTTGCGGCAGATTCAAATGATCCCTGACAATATGCTCAATATCGTGCAGGCCGCTGTGATGATGTGTGTGGTTGCCGTCTGTGTGGTCATGGTGGTGATTTGTGTCGTGGATGCAATCCTCGCTGCAACTGTAATCATGGGGATGGGCGATCCCGTGGCTGTAATCCTCGCTGCCGTCGTGGTCATGGGAATGGTCCGTGTCGTGGCCGTGGTCTTCGCTGCTGTCGTGGTCATGGGAATGGTCCATGTCATAGCCGTGGCCGTCGTGGTCATGGGAGTGATCCGTGTCGTGGCCGTGATCTTCGTGGCCGTCATGGTCATGATTACTGTGCGGATATACGTCACAGCTCTCCTCTTCCTCGCCGTTTACCGTCACCGTAACATGCGTTCCCGTAATGCCGCACTTTTCGGAGGACTCCCTGGCAAAACGAACCGTTGGAATACCGAGAGCGTTTAACTCTTCTATAAACCGATCCGGATCCGGAATCAGCTCAAGCAGTGCTGCAGTGAGCATATCTCCCGCCGCACCCATGGAACAGTCAAGATAAAGTGTCTTCAATTTTATACCTCCCTGCCCGCTTCCGTAAGCGCTGCTTCGCCGCCTGAAAGCTTTTTTGAAATATTCATATGATTGATCCTGTCGGCAAGATATCCTGCTCCGAAGCCATTGTCAATATTGACTACCGAAACGCCGCTGGCACAGGAATTGAGCATTGACAGGAGCGCTGACAGTCCGTTAAACGACGCGCCGTAACCGACGCTGGTCGGAACCGCGATAACCGGACAGTCCGCAAGCCCTCCGATCACACTGGCCAACGCCCCCTCCATTCCGGCAATCGCAATGATAACGCTGGCGCTCATAATATCCTCGAGATGCGCAAGCGTCCGGTGCAGCCCCGCCACGCCGACATCGTACAGACGAACCACCTCGTTTCCCAATACGGCTGCCGTCAGCGCCGCCTCCTCCGCAACCGGAATATCGCTTGTTCCGCCTGTTGCGACAACGATTCTGCCGATCCCGTCCGGCTCCTGTATCGGCCCTATGATACCGCACCGCGCATCCTTATGATAATTTATGGAATGCGCTTTCCCCACCGCTGCGGCCGCCTCTTCGGAAAGCCGGGTAATCAGAATCGTGCTTTGTCCGTTTTTCAGCATGGTGTCAGCGATTCCGATTATCTGCTCCGGCGTCTTCCCAGCGCCGTAAATCACTTCCGCCGTACCCTGCCGCAGCTTACGGTGCATATCCACCTTGGCATATCCGATATCCTCAAAAGGCTTTACTTTCAGCTTTATCACCGCTTCTTCAACGGAAACGCTGCCGTTTTTTACCCCCTCCAGCAGCTTTCTGATATCATTGCTCATTTTCTTCCTCATTTCTGCGCCGTATCTGCGCAATTTCCTCCCGTTTTCGGCCATGCTTCCGCCAACGTCATCTGATTTTCTGTTTCGTCTCCTGTCAAATCAGTTTCTCCGTTCCGCCTCTCGCCTCCAGATCCAGAGATACCGTTTTATAATTTTCCTTAAGCCTGTTTAAAATATCCTTCCGATGCCTCCATAAAAGCTCTGTCTGTTCCTCCAATATCTGCAGCCTTGCATGGCCGCCCTGTGAACGAACGCGGAAGTCCGTAAATCCCAGCGAAAACAGATAATTTTCCGCCGCCTCCACGGCTGACAGCTTCTGTTCGGTGATCTCCTCTCCGGCGGGAATCCTAGTGGCAAGACAGGCGTATGCCGGTTTATCCCATGTAAACAGCCCCGCTTCTTTGGATAACATACGAACCTGAAGCTTTGACAAACCGCATTCTCTCAGGGGAGACAACACGGAAAGCTCCTTCAGGGCACGCATACCCGGACGGTCCTTCGCGTCATCGGAGGCATTCGTTCCGTCAAGCAAAACCGTAAAGCCGTCTGCTGCCGCCGCCTCCGTGATCGCGCTGAAAATCACTTTCTTACAGTGATAGCAGCGATCCGGAGGATTTTCACTCACGCAGGGGGCCGCAAGCACGTCCGGACGAAGAATTTTCATCTCGACGCCGAGTTCCCCGGAAAGCCGTAACGCATCCTTCCATTCAAATTCCGGCTGAAACGCTGATTTTACATAATAAGCTTTTACCTCCTTCGCATACTTTCGGGCCGCGTACAGCAAAAAAGCGGAATCTGCGCCGCCTGAAAAGGCGACTGCCGTTTTCGGATACTTTGAGAAAAAATCCTGCAGTGTCATTTCTGATGCCTCCTGAAATAAGGAAAGCATTGAAAATATTGAATTTTCAATGCTTTGCAGCGTTGGTGAGGTGACTCGAACACCCGATCTTCCGCTTAGGAGGCGGCTGCACTATCCACTGTGCTACACCAACTTATATGAAAAATCCGCCATCCGACAGATGATTCACCTTATAATTAGCAATGCAAAATCTGCCAAAGGGCAGGCAGTCCGGCAAAATCAGAGAACAAAGTCCTGCGGGAAATTAATATGTCCCTGCAGCCAGATGACTCCTTTGAATCTCCTGCCGACCTGAGGTTCCCCGAATAAGTCTATTATATTAATTGAAACGTCAAATGTCAATTCATTACAGCAAATTGTGAGGACATAAATTTTTTCTCCGGTCAGACGGTTTGTGACCGTGCGCATTCTGATGATCTCGCCCAAAACGGAATACTGGTCGCATTCGACGCCGTAAGGCATAAAATAAGTGTCTACAAGACTGAAAATATCTTCCTTCAGTATTTTTCTTGAGATCGTCGTGTACATATCCATGTCTTCCAGCGTCAACGTCTCTATTGCATCCTCGTCGCCCTTTCTGGCGGCTGCAATCAGGTTATTTCTTGCGATGGAAGCCTGCTTAACACGCTGTATCTGCTCTTCGTCCTTCCGGATCGGCAGCATGACGGACGCGCTGACGGACAGCGCCGACAAGGTCAGCGTCGTACCCCGGATCGGCAGCTGCCCGGTAGCCTGCGCCTTGATATAGGGAATCCTGTTTTTCAGATAAAAAATCAGAGATATCCCGACATTAACGTCGTCACAGACCCCCGCGTAAGATTCTTTGTCCGCGTGGCGCTCTACCGACACATCCTCGCAGGAGGTAACACCGCTTCCGTCCAGATAGGGATAATAATACTCATATGTGAATTTTTCCGCATCGTCAAACTCACCGCAGACGGCAATCCCCATATTATCGGCAAAATTTTTACAAAATTCGCCTATCAGAGTATCCTCCTGGTTTGTTGTAATCGCCCGTCTGTCCGAATTTAACACAACCTCCGTCAAAAGCTCCTGAAGCTTCTTTCGGCTTTCAAATGTGCTGAATCCGATCGCTCTCATATATTTATGCAAAAATTTCACCTTCTTTCTTTAAAACAGTTGATTCTATTGTAAATCATTCCCCGATTCTCTATGCAAATTAATTTGACACCTTCCGACTTTAAAAAGCATTCCTTCGTGACACAAAGCCAGTAAACTGGCTTTTGCTGCGACAGAACTTCCCATAGAATAAAAATCTTCTCAAACGGCTTGAAACGTTCAGGTGTAATCTATCACCTTTTTATCAAGCTCCTCTACGTTTACATAGTATTTACCGTAATCGTTTTCATCTACCCTTACTTCTATACTGCTGCCCGGAGGAAGCAAGGAAGAAGGATCAAACCAGATATTTTCACTTTTAAACCGGTAAGTAATATCCTTATAATCGTCTCTGTAGGTGCAGTAGATCACATACGGGTGAGAACCGTTTACACTGTACCGTTCATTATACGCAATCTGTTCCACAACCGCGTAGAGAAGTCTTCCCTCTGTCTTCAGCTTTTTCCTGCGGAGTTTTCTGACGGCAGAAAAAATTACAATTCCGCCGCCTATCCCTGCAAAAACCGGTCCTATGATCAGGAATACAATCGGTCCGACATAGAGCATGGAAGCGACTCTGACCTTTCCGGGATGCTCCGGATCACAGTACAGGGTAATCTCCTGTCCCTCGTACATACTGCTGCTATAGGAATTGACCGGTATGTTCTCATAGCTTTTTCCTTCATACTGATAAGATACATCTACATTATAATGATAATCTTCGTCAGAGTCCCTGTAGCGGGAAATTTCGGAGATGATACCCGGAATTTCCACCGCCGTCTTAGCGAACCGGATACCGGAAAACAGCCAAAGCAGCCCCGCCGCTATCAGAACGGTTCCCACTGCCATAAAGACCGATATGAAAATACGATAGATTCCGTTTACCTTTTTACGGGACATACCTTTTCTTTTCCTCCCATATACGGGCGCAGCGCTTCCGGAATATTAATTGTTCCGTCCGCGTTTACATTATTTTCAAGAAATGCGATCAGTCCTCTGGGAGACGCAAGCACCGTATTATTTAAGGTATGCACATAGTAAGTACCGTTTTCTCCTTTTGTGCGGATACCGAGACGTCTTGCCTGTGCGTCGCCAAGCGTGGAACAGGAGCCAACCTCAAAATATTTCTTTTGTCTGGGACTCCACGCCTCCACATCGCAGGATTTCACCTTGAGATCCGCCAGGTCGCCGCTGCAGCACTCCAGAGTGCGGACGGGAATATCCAGACTTCTGAAAAATTCCACGGTATAGGACCACATTTTGTCATACCACTCCATGGAATCCTCCGGCTTACAGAGAACCACCATTTCCTGCTTTTCAAACTGATGAACGCGGTAAACTCCTCTTTCCTCGATTCCGTGCGATCCCACTTCCTTTCTGAAGCAGGGCGAATAGGAAGTCAGGGTAATGGGAAGCTGCGCCTCCTGCACCATCTCCCCCTTAAACTTTCCGATCATGGAATGCTCGGACGTTCCGATCAGGTAAAGATCTTCTCCCTCTATCTTATACATCATGGCTTCCATCTCGGCAAAGCTCATCACGCCGTTTACCACGCTGCTGCGAATCATAAACGGAGGAATACAGTAAATAAAGCCCTTTCCGATCATAAAATCTCTCGCATAGCTGATCATGGCCGAATGAATCCTGGCAGCGTCTCCCATGAGATAATAAAAACCGTTTCCGCTGGTACGCCCCGCCGCGTCCTTGTCAAGTCCGCTGATACTGTCTAATATGTCCGCGTGGTACGGCACTTCAAAATCCGGCACAACAGGCTCTCCGTACTTTTGAATTTCCACATTTTCACTGTCATCTTTTCCGATGGGAACGGAAGGGTCGATGATATTGGGAATTACCATCATGATCTTAGTGATCTTTTCCTGAAGCTGTGCCTCAAGCGCTTCAAGCTCCACAAGCCGCTTCGCTCCTGCGGCGACCTCCGCCTTTTTTGCCTCCGCTTCCTCCTTTTTACCCTGTGCCATCAGTCCTCCGATTTCCTTGGAAATCCTGTTTCTCGCGGCACGCAGCTCGTCTCCCTCCTGCTTCGCTTTTCTGTTCTCTGCATCCAGTCGGATTACTTCATCTACCATAGGAAGCTTTGCGTCCTGAAATTTTTTTCTGATATTTTCTTTTACAATCTCCGGATTTTCCCTTAAAAATTTAATATCGATCATCTTTCCCTCGTTTCTGCGCCGCTCTTTTGGTTCTTTTTCTACACATTCGAATAAATTCATTTCCATGATAAAAACGGTCTGCAAAACAGCGCGGATACAGTCCGTATATCAATTATACCCCCATAGCGATTGCCAGCGCTTCCGCCTCTTCCGCTCCCAGGGAGATCGAACACGTTCCGTTCTTGATTTCCTTCGTGTAAGAATAGCATCCGTCCGTGCTGTGTACGGAATTAATAATAAATCCGTTATTATTTTCATCCAGCAGCGCAAGGCTGAAGCTCAACTGCCCGCCCATCTGGTTAAAAGCGTCATATTTGACGATTCCCATCTTCTGATAAGCCGTCTCCAGCTGCTTATACAAATTGCGGATGTCCTTCTTATTTTTTTCGGTTGAGCTCTTTAAAAATCTGTTATCCTCACATAATCCGATAATTTCCTGTTCAAGACTCATCCCGTCTTTCCCGATCAAAAATTTATCCAAACGCTTTTTCAGTCTGCCGCTCTTACCGATCTGTACCGACAACAATATAATGATTACCAGCATAAGTACAATCATGATTCCTATTGCAATCAATAAATATCCCCAGTTAAGAAAGCCCAGACCTATCTGATTTAAAAATGTACTGTTCATAATTCTCCTTCGTAATATTCTTCTCCTGTAACCGTCGTTAATTATTTTTACCCATTAATTCCATTAATCTGTCAAGATCCTCATGATTATAAAATTCTATCTCTATTTTTCCTGCGCCTTCCCCTTTCGACGTTACGGTAACCTTTGTGCTCAAGCGCTGCTTTAATTTTTCTTCTATATTTAGGTAAATTGCTTCCATTGTCTCGTCACTCTGCACTTTTTTTGCAGGCTTTGCAGGCTTACCCAGATTTTTGACCAGCTTCTCCACATCTCTCACGCTGAGCTTTTCGTCAAAGATTCTCTGCGCAATATTATACTGCTCTTCCGGATCCTCAATTGCAAGGAGCGCACGGGCATGTCCGGTACTGATCATATCGTCGATCAGCATCTGCTGTACCTCATTGCTGAGCTTTAAAAGACGCATGGAATTTGTCACCGCTGTCCGGCTTTTGGAAACTCTCTCCGCAACCTCGTCCTGCTTCAGATTAAACTCTTCTAAGAGACGTTTATACGCCTGAGCCTCCTCGATCGGATTTAAATCTTCCCGCTGGATATTTTCTATCAGGGAAATTTCCATGATCTCCCGATCCGAGTAATCCCGAACAATCACAGGAATTTCCTTGAGCCCGGCCATCTTGGCGGCACGCCATCTTCTCTCTCCGGCAATGATTTCATAATGATCTTTTCTGTCCTGTACAAGAATCGGCTGTATCAAACCAAACTGCTTAATGGAGTCTGACAGCTCCTGCAGGGCATCCTCGTCGAAATTTTTCCGGGGCTGCTTTCTGTTAGGCTCAACCGCCGTTATTTTTACAACGGTTTCCTGCCCTCCTTTTTCCTCTTTTACAGCTTCTTTTGTCTCTCTTTTTACTTTTGCTTCGCCTACCGCGTTGGGTATTAACGAATCGAGTCCTTTTCCTAATCCTCTAACTGCCATATATTCACCCCTCTTTTCTATCGGTTATTCATTTTCAATAATTTCCTCCGCCAGCGCCACATAAGCTTCCGCGCCTGCGGATTTCATATCATACTTATTAATCGGCATACCGTAGCTCGGCGCCTCGGCAAGCCTGATATTTCTGGGAATCAAAGTTTTGAAAACTTTCTGCTTTAAATTTGCCTTTACATTCTCTACTACCTGTAAGGAAAGATTTGTCCGGGAATCATACATGGTAAATACGACACCTTCCATCCGCAGCTCCGGATTCAGTCTCTCTTTTACCAGATTTATCGTATGAATCAGCTGACTCAGTCCTTCCAACGCGTAATACTCACACTGGATCGGAACCAGAACGCTGTCCGCCGTAGTCATGGAATTAATCGTCAGCATGTTCAAAGAAGGAGGACAGTCAATGATAATATAGTCAAAATCCTCTTTTACATAATCCACTTCATTTTTTAATATGTACTCTTTTCTGTCTATACCGATCAGCTCAATCTCCGCCGCCGCCAGATTTACATTGGCCGGAAGAAGAGAAACATTCTCAACCACGTCTTTGATAATACAATCTCTGATGGAGCATTCTCCTAAAATTAACTCATATATTGTATTTTCCAAATCATTCTTGTCTATACCGTATCCGCTGGTAGTGTTACCCTGCGGATCCGTATCTATTACAAGCACCTTTTTCCCTTTTTCGGCAAGACACGCGGAGAGATTTATTGAAGTGGTCGTCTTTCCAACGCCGCCCTTTTGATTTGCTATTGCGATTATTTTTCCCATATATTTTTCCCTTCTTTCGTTTTGCTTTTCAATTATAGCACTAATCCGTTTATATATCTACATGAAACTTCTTCAAATTCTTTTTCAAAAATTTACTTTTTCTGTTGTTTTTGCTGTTTATCCGTGCGATTATGTATTGCAGACCCGCAACCACAATATATAGTTTACCAATCTCCTTTGATTGTTTCTTTAAAAAAATGTTTCACAGATTATTTTAAAATGTTTCACGATTTTATGCTACAACATCTTGGGTTTCAATGTTTCATGTGAAACATTATCTTGTATTGTAAAAAGAATATATTTCAAAATGTTTCACGTGAAACATTGAAAAATCTTATAAAGGGAAAATACTATATTTAGAAAATATCCTTTTCGAAAAAGTGTTTTCATAATTCATCCTTTAGGATATGCTTCAATCCCAAGTGAGTACTTTACCTCATTTAGCAATTCATCCTCTGTCAAATCATAGGGAAAAGGATCTGCATCCTCCATAATATTCTTCATAAGTTCATCATATGTTCCGCATTCTATAACAATAAACGGTTTACCTGAAAAACACACTTCATCAACTCTGTAATACCGCTCCTTATATTCAAAAACCGGTCTTACAGAAATATTTTCTACGATATCGGTTCCCGAATGTGAAACCGTTCTTTGCGTATAAGGCAAGTCAACAGACACCTCGTTACCACCAAGTAACACAATAAATTTCTCTATTTTATCTTTTATTAATTCAAATTCATGTCTTGTGACACATTCATATTTCCACATAGCTATACCTTCTAAGAAGAATGATTTGAAAAATACAATTTTTCAAGCTCGTACATGATCTGCTTAGCGATTTTCTGTAAAAGTCAGCTAATCTATTATTACTTTTTCCTGCACCATACTGCCGTATTTATTAATTTCCTCTTGCCACAGTTTTCTCAAATCATCCGTAATAATATTACCTCTTCCTTTTGCAATTAATGCCTCTTCTCTCTCCTCAACCGAACGTCTGGTAGCTTCGCTGATTTTCTCACTCTTACAACACCTGAGAAAATCCTTTAAACTCCCTGCAATATACTCTGCTTTGTTTCCTTTTTCATGATCACAAAAATATATTTTACCGGCATTATCTTTATTCAAACCAATCACGATATAATTTCCAAACGAATCGCAGGCCACAGGAAAAACATCTCTTTCTAACCATTCTCCTAATTCAATATTATCAAAACTGAACTTAACCTCTCCGACGCCCCAAAAAAATCTTATATCCGAAGATATTTTTCCTGCGTTAAATTTGGTTTTTGGAGTGTATCCTCCATTATATCTGCACAGAAACTTCCTATATTGAGCAGGCAATTTTATTTCATATTTTCTTTCGATATCCGTCACTTTTTCTTCCACGCTGCAATTTAAAAATTTAGATATGAACAACCTGATTATCCTCCGCTCTTTATATGCATCACTTCTGTCGAACCGGTTTAGAATATCAATCATTACTGAAAGCTTGCTGTTCCTTCAACATTTCCACATGTAACATAATATGCCCGATATTTCCTTCGCCCGCGTATTTTTCCACATTAAAAAAATCATGGTCAAGTGTTGACCAGTACAATTCGTTTTCGTCTCCCCTGACATCTATCTGCTTATTCAATCTCCCGATATAAACTTCCAAATAACAGTCATCCAAATGATAAGTAAAATCCATGAAGTGTAAAAGCGTAATATCCTCTCTTGTAATCGCCGTTTCCTCCTCCAATTCCCTGTACGCCGCATCCAGCCCGTTCTCGTTTACTTCTATCTTACCGCCCACAAAATTGGACAAGCCCTGATAGGGAGGTTTTCTCCTTTTACACATGAGCATTCTTTCACCATTTTCGCAAAATACCACGATTAAATTATATCCCTGCATTTTTCCTCATTTCTAAACCGTCAAGTACCTCCTGACAGTTACATCCAAAATAAAATCACAACCAGTTCTGTTTATTTACCCGTCAACCGTTTTACAAAGGATTCTTTGCCGGAAGTCCTGCCTTTCTGGGAAATTTTTTCGGGGTTTCCTTTATTTTTTCCATGACAACCAGATTTCTGTAAATATCGGAATCAGGAAGCATAAATTCTACCTGTTCCTTTACCTTTCCTCCCAAAATAGAAATTGCATTCTCTGCGCTTTCCATTTCCTCAAATAACTTTTCCGACTTATAAGAGACAAACGCTCCTCCCACCTTTACAAAGGGCAGACAATACTCCGATAAGGTAGAAAGATTTGCCACGGCTCTCGAAACGCAAAGATCAAACTTTTCCCGCAGCAGATTGGATTTGGCGCAATCCTCCGCGCGTCCGTAAATTGTCTTGATCTCTGACAATCCCAGTTCATAAATCACAGTATCCAGAAAATGAATCCGTTTATTCAGGGAATCTAACAAAGTTATCCGTAAACCGGGATACGCTATCTTCAGCGCCAATCCCGGAAAACCGGCTCCCGTACCTACATCGATCACGGAAATTTCCCGGAAAACATCATATGCTTTGACCAGAGAAATACTATCTATAAAATGTTTTTTCATTACATCGGAATATTCCTTAATCGCGGTAAGATTAATCTTTTCGTTCCATTCCGTCAACAGTTCATAGTATTTTAAAAACTGACCGATCTGTGCCTCACTTAAAGAGACGTTCAACTGTTGCAGATCACTCTCAAATTGTGACGTGTCATATTGACTCATAGAACTGTGCCTTTCTGTATTCTGCAATTCTTCTCACTTTCCACTGTTTCCGCAGTATTCCATATAAACCAAAAGGACGGAAATATCTGCAGGGGAAACCCCTGAAATTCTGGAGGCCTGTCCGACGGAAACAGGCCTGAAAAGCTTCAGCTTCTGTCTCGCCTCAATTCTCAGAGAAGGAATATCGTCGTAGTCGATCGTCTGCGGAATTAGTTTTTTCTCCATCCTTCTGTACTGCTCTACCTGACGCTTTTGTCTGACAATATATCCCTCGTACTTTATCTCGATTTCCACCTGTTCGATTACCTCTCTCGGCAAAGGATGGCGTTCCGGGTCGATTTCCGACAGGGCTTCATAGGAAAGCTCCGGTCTACAGATTAATTCCGAAAGACTGGCCGCGGTCTTTAAGGAAGAGCTTCCCCTGGATTCCAGAAAATCCTGTATTTCTTTACCCGCACCCACAAAGGTATTCTTCAGGCGGTTGATTTCGTCCTCTATCATTCTTTTCTTTTCCAACACAAAGCGGTAGTCTTCCTCTGAAACCAATCCCACCCGGTATCCCTTTTCCCGCAGACGCAGATCCGCATTGTCCTGACGCAGCAGCAGCCGATATTCCGCCCGGGAAGTCATCATACGGTAAGGCTCCCTGTTATCCTTTGTCACAAGATCGTCGATTAAAACGCCTATGTAGCTTTCCGACCGGTCAAAAATCAGGGGTTCCTTTCCCAATATTTTCATGGAGGCATTAATGCCCGCAACCAACCCCTGGCAGGCCGCTTCCTCGTACCCGCTGCTTCCGTTAAACTGGCCGCCGCTGTAAAGGCCCTCTATTTTCTTAAATTCCAGCGTGGGATATAATTCCCCGGCGCTGATACAGTCATATTCTATGGCATAGGCATTCCTGACGATCTTACAATTTTCCAGACCCGGCACCGTCCGATACATGGCAAGCTGCACATCCTCCGGCAGGGAAGAAGACATTCCTCCCACATACATTTCATTTGTAAATAATCCTTCCGGCTCTATAAAAACCTGATGTCTTTCCTTTTCCGCAAACTTTACCACCTTATCCTCGATCGACGGACAGTATCTGGGTCCGGTTCCCTCTATAATACCGGCGTAAATAGGAGACCTGTCTAAATTCTTCCGAATAATATCATGAGTCTTTTCGTTGGTGTAAGTCAGCCAGCAGGAGGCCTGATCCTTTTGTACGGAATCAGGATCCGTGGAAAAAGAAAACGGAACAATTCTCTCGTCTCCAAACTGCTCTTCCATTTTTGAAAAGTCAATACTCCGCTTATCCATTCTGGCAGGCGTACCCGTCTTAAAGCGCCTTAAGGGAATCCCCATTTTTTCCAGAGAATCCGACAAATGATTGGCAGCCTGTAATCCGTTGGGCCCCGTATAAGTGATGGACTCTCCGCAAAGGCATCTGGCGCGCAGATAAGTTCCCGTACACAGGATCACGGCCTTGCATTCGTACACTGAACCGTAAAAGGTTTTGACGCCGGTTACTTTTCTTTCCGAAAGAGATCCATCTGATATTTCCTCCCATAAAAGATCACAGACCTCAGCCTGCTTTAAAGTCAAATGATCCTGATTTTCCAGAACCATTCTCATAGAGCGGGAATACTCCGCCTTATCTGCCTGAGCGCGGAGGGAATGAACGGCAGGCCCCTTTGACACATTCAGCATCTTCGACTGTATAAAAGTTTTGTCAATATTTTTTCCCATCTCGCCGCCCAAAGCATCCAGCTCCCTCACAAGATGTCCTTTGGAAGTACCTCCGATATTCGGATTACAGGGCATCAGGGCCACGCTGTCAATACTGACGGTAAAAATAACCGTTTCCAGCCCCAGTCTTGCGCAGGCAAGCGCCGCCTCACAGCCGGCGTGTCCCGCTCCTATCACACACACGTCCACTTTTTCACGAATTTTCATATTACTTCCCCATACAAAACTTACTGAAAATCTCGTCCACGAGATCGTCGTCCACCTCTTCCCCTATGATTCTTCCCAGGGAAGCGTAGGCGCTCATCAAATCAATAGAATAAAAATCCTCCGGCATTCCGTCCTCCACGCTTTTCTTTACAAGACACAGGGATTCATAAGCTTCCTGAAGTGCTTCCTTATGGCGGGTATTCGTTATAATAATTTCATGATTCAGCTTGAGATCACCCCTGAAAAAGAGGTCTTTTACCGTTTTTTCAAGTTCCTCTATTCCTGTCCCGTCTTTCGTACAGGTTTTGATCATGGGAAAAGATTTATTCTCCGGAACCAGATTGCAAAACATTTTTTTAACGTCGTCATCCGTCAAAACACCTTCAAGATCACACTTATTCAATAAGACAATGCATTTTTTACCCTTCAGCCCTGAAAACGCCTCCAGATCCATTTCGTCCAGGGGAAGAGAAGCATCCAGCATAAAAAGAATCAAATCTGCGTCTTCGGCACACTTTTTAGCCTTTTCCACCCCTATTTTTTCCACTTCATCCTTCGCTTTCCGGATACCTGCCGTATCGGTAATTTTGAGATAAATGCCACCCCATCGAACAGACTCTTTTAAAGTATCTCTCGTAGTACCCGCTATATCGGTGACGATCGCCCGATCCTCTCCCAACAACAGATTCATCAGGGAGGATTTTCCTACGTTCGGTTTTCCAAAAATAACCGTATTGATTCCTTCCCGGATCAATCTGCCGTTATCCGCAGTTTCAATCATTTTTTTCAGATCCTGTAAAAGAACATCCAGTTTTTTACTTAATCTCTTCGGGTATTCCTCCAAGCTGATATGCTCCGGATCGTCCAAAGCGGATTCAATAAAGGCAATTTCATAAATCAGTTCGCCTCTCAGACTCTTTATTTTCTCGTAAAGGCTTCCCGTCAAGTGATCTACGGACGCTGCAAGAGCAAGCTCGTTTTGAGAATGAATCACATCCATAACGGCCTCCGCCCTGGTTAAATCAATTTTGCCGTTTAAAAAGGCACGTTTTGTAAATTCGCCCGGCTCAGCCAGTCTCGCGCCTGCGGAAAGCGCCGCGGAAAGAATTTTCTGCATGACAAACAATCCGCCGTGACACTGGATTTCAACAATATCCTCCCCGGTATAGCTTTTCGGCGATTTCATAACTACCGCCAGCACCTCATCTATGATAAAATTTTTCCACTCGTTTTTTTCCAAAGAAACGAATTTGCCTATATTCACCGCATACCCGTAATACATCCTGTGAGATACGGCGGACTGCAGAATATTTTTTCCGGAGGGAGACCTGAAAATAAGATTTCCAACCTTCACCGCCTCTTCTCCGCTGATTCTGATAATGCCGATCCCGGAATCCGACAAGCCTGTGGCGATTGCCGCTATTGTTTCTTTCCTGAACATTTCTACACCTTTTTTTAAATCAACTATCCCGCCGCAGGCAGCGTGACATCTATCTTGAAGCTCATTGCTCGCGGGAATAAAAAGGGAACTGCCACAAAACACAACATTTCTACAAAACACGGTAAAAATATCATGTCTTGTACGAAACCGACATTTTGCAGCAGCCCCTGTCATTACCTGTTTTACGGATTTATACTTATCTCTTTAAGGTAACTACAACCTTTCTGAAAGGCTCTTCCCCTTCGCTGTGAGTCGTGACATACTTATCATTCTGAAGTGCCGAATGAATAATGCGCCTTTCATAAGGATTCATCGGCTCCAAAGAAACGCTTCTTCTGGTTCTCTTTACTTTGTAGGCGATATTTTTCGCCAGGTTTTCTAACGTTTCCTTCCTTCTCTCGCGGTAATTCTCGGTATCAACCTTGACTCTGATATAATCCTCCGCGTCTCTGTTTACCACGAGAGATACGAGATACTGAAGGGAATCGAGAGTCTGTCCTCTCTTGCCGATCAGAATACCCATATCGTCGCCGTTTAAATCTATATCCATTTCATTTTCTTTTTCATTGTAAATTACATCGACGGTAACCGTCATATCCATAGCGGCAAATACGTCGTTCAAAAACTTTTTCGCGCTTTCCTCAGGAGACAATACTTCAATTTTAACAGCAGCTTTAATCACGGCAGATCTCGATCCGATTCCGAGAAAACCGCTGGATCCCTCGTCAATCACCTCGTAATCAAGCTTATCGCTGGTAACTCCGAATTTCTGACAGGCCTCTGTAATCGCTTCGCTCACTGTTTTAGCGGATATTTCAATATATTCCATATTTTCCCTCATTTCTGCGCTGCATTTTACGCATATTTTTTCTGTCATTTTCCTGCCCGTTCTTACTGATTATTTCTTTCGTTATATTCCTTTACTTTGTTTGCCTTTGCCATCATACTGCCGGGCTTTATATTGACATTCCTGCTGTAGTCCGTAGCCTTTTTCATCGCTTCTTCCTTTTCGGCTTCCGTCATGGAAGATTTGATGTTTGCTTTGTTCTTCATGTTTTTCGTATTCATGTTGGCATAAGCATTCATTTTTTCCTGGGCTTCTTTCATCTTCTCAAGCTTCTTCGCGCTCTTGACGGAGTTCTTTTTAATGATATCCTCAAAGTCCATCTTGTCAAAATGCTTATTGATGACAACCTGCTGAATACTTCTCACGATACTGCCGGCTATCCAGTAAAGACCCATACCTGCAGGCAGCGTGAAGCAGAACCAGGCGGACATGATAGGCATAAACATATTCATCATCTTCATAGACTGCGCCATGGAAGAAGCCTGATCGTTTTCCGAAGTGTTCTGTTGAGGCATCAGCTTTACGTTAATCCATTGAGTTACGGCAGACAAAACGGGAATCAGTATCCCGCCGATCACAATTCCGATAGCGCCCACCGCCCATGCCGTTTTTACCAAAGTCATGGGAGAATCGCCGATGTTAAGGCCTAAAAAATTATTGTAGGTATCTATCAGGCCCCGGACATTACCGCTGCTTAAAATAAGATGACCTTCATAGACACATTCCGCCAGGCCGTAATGCTCCGAGACAGCCGCCAAATCAGCGGAAGAAAGCTTATTCAATATATCTATGATACCGTTGGAAATATTGGTGCCGTTCGTCAAAGCCTTTCCGTAAACGGAAACCGTACTTGCAATGGAATCAATTCCGGATTCCTGTAAAAAAGCCCCGTTGTCAAGAGCAATGATCTTGTCTGCCAGCACGCGAAATGTATTTCCTATTTTCGTGACATATGCCGGCATCGCATAGATAACACGGTACAATGCAAACAAAATCGGCATCTGTATCAACAGCTGCACGCAGCTTCCGCTGGCCGATACCCCGTACTTTGCGTAAAGAGCCTGAATCTCCTGATTCTTGGCCATCATGGAATCCTGATCCGTTTTTCCTTCGTATTTCTTGTTAATCGCCTGCATCTCGGGATTCATCTTGGCAGAAAGCTTTGAAAACTTCTGTTGCTTGATGGTGAGAGGCAGCATTAAAAGATTTACTACAATTGTAAACAAGATAATAGCCAGACCTACGTTGGGAAGACCTATTTTATCAATGACAAAAAAGATGGCATTCATAATGTAGCCTAACAGTTTGGCTATAAACCCGATCGGCCCGCTACTCTGAGTCAATAAAATAAATTCCATTTATCCTCCTGATTTTGCCGCTTTTTCAGGGAACGGGATCAAATCCTCCCTTTGAAAAAGGATTACACCTCAATATTCTCCAGACAGCAAGAACAGTCCCTTTCAGAGCGCCGTATTTTTCTATGGCCTCAAGCCCGTATTGCGAACATGTGGGGATATAGGGACATTTTGTTCTTTTCATCGGAGAAATATATTTTTGATAAAATCTGATGCCGGCAATTAAAAATTTTTTCATAACCTTATTCTTTGCAGTGATACAATTTAACGATATGGTGAAGCTTTCCAAGGTGAAGCAGGGCATTTTCTATTTCCGTATAACCTGCCGAGGCTGCGCTTTCCCTTGCAACGATTACAATATCCAAACCGCTATTGAATACCGCTTCCTGTAACCGGTAACTTTCTCTTACCAGCCTCGTAACCCTATGCCTTACAACACTGTTTCCTACTTTTTTACTTACGCTGATTCCGATTCTGTTCTGGTCGGCGCCATTTTCCTTTACATACATGACCAGATACCTGTTTGCGTAAGATCTGCCATACTTGTACACAAACCGAAACTGACGATTCTTTTTCAAGCTTTCGGAAAATCTCATTTACTCCTCCGGAATACCCGATAAAATCCTTTTGCCCAACAATTTCTTATAAGAAGAGAAAAAGGCCACATTTCTGCGGCCTCGCACAATTCTTGTAACCTGTCACATTTCCGTGAATTATACTGATAATTTCTTTCTTCCCTTTGCACGTCTTGCCGCCAAAACTTTTCTTCCGCCGGGAGTACTCATCCTGGCCCTGAATCCGTGAACTCTTGCATGAGAACGCTTTTTAGGCTGATATGTCATCTTCATCGAAACGCACCTCCTTCCATTTTTCAGGAAAATAGCATATTGATTGTATAAAAAAAACGGGACAATGTCAAGAAAAATTCAGTAAAAATCACGTTTTTCACAAAAATAAATTTTTTTGAAAAAGATATTAACATAGTTATCCACATAAAATCTGATAATAACAGTTATTCACATCCTGTTGATTATTTGTGGATAAATCAAAAATAAACAATGATTATCCTGTTAAACGAATGTGAAAACAACCCTGTTTTTCCTTTAAAATAAAGGATTTTTTTATTTACAAAAATTATCCACTTATTCACATAAATATCCACACATCTCTATGTACAATTTATTTATAAACATATTTATCCACATCCTGTTGATAACTTTATACCTGTTATGTTCATAACTTGCATTTGAAATCTAAAAGAATCTATATTACAATAGAAACATACTTGCCTCACCGCGTTAATTTATGATAGAAAGGTCAAATATGGAAGAGATAAAAGAAAACTGGATGACCGTCAAAGAGACAATCAGAAGAGAATATAATATTTCGGATATTTCCTATCAGACATGGGTGATTCCTCTTGAATTTTATAATGTAGTAGACGATGTGGTAAGTATTATTATTCCGTCCGATCAGGCTCACGCGCTCAATTATATTTCTACAAAATATAAGAGCTTTTTTCAGGTTACCCTGACGGAAATGTTTGACCACAATTATGACGTTAAGTTTATTCTGGAAAAGGACGTTGTGCGGCCGGACTCCAAAAACCGCAGCACATCCTCCGTCGGCATTTTTTCCAATATTAAATATGAAAACGCCAATTTAAACCCAAAATATAAATTTGACACCTTTGTGGTGGGAAGCAATAATAAATTTGCGCATTCGGCTTCTCTCGCCGTTGCGGAATCTCCCGGAGAAACCTATAATCCTCTTTATCTGTACGGGGGACCCGGATTGGGGAAAACCCATTTAATGCATTCTATTGGACATTTTATCCTGGAACAGAATCCGGGAAGGAAGGTCCTTTATGTAACCAGCGAAGAGTTTACCAACGAAGTAATAGAATCCATCCGAAGCGGTAACGCTGCTTCCATGACAAAGCTGCGCGAAAAATACAGGACGGTAGACGTTCTCATGGTAGACGACGTGCAGTTCATTATCGGAAAGGAAAGTACCCAGGAAGAATTTTTCCATACGTTTAACGTGCTGCACGCCGCCAGAAAACAGATTGTGCTCTCCTCGGACAAGCCTCCAAAGGAAATGGAGACTTTAGACGAAAGGTTCCGCTCCCGATTCGAATGGGGACTGATCGCCGATATTCAACCGCCGGATTATGAAACCAGAATGGCTATTCTCCGCAAGAATGCAGAATATTACGACAAACACATCGACGAAGAAATTATAAAATATATAGCGACTAACATCAAATCAAATATCAGGGAGCTGGAGGGAGCCTTTAACAAGATCATTGCCTTCGCCAAACTAAACAAAGTGGATCTTACCATCGATTCCGCAGAAGAAGCCTTAAAGGACGTTATTTATCCAAACAAGGCGAAGAAAATCACTCCTACTCTTATTATTAATGTGGTTGCGGATCAGTTTGGAGTAAAACCGGAGGATATTACCTCAAAAAAGAGAAACTCAGAATTTGTACAGCCGAGGCAGGTCGTCATGTACCTTTGCCGCGAGCTTACGGACGTTTCTCAGGTAAATATAGGAAAAATACTCGGGAAAAAGGATCACACCACCGTGATACACGGGGTAAAAAAGATAGAATCGGAAATCGAGAATAACGAAGACCTGCGCAACAAAATAGACATTATTATTAAAAAGTTGAATCCGTCCTGAAAGTTAACCACATAAAATGTGATTAACCGAAAAATAAAAAGGGAAAAGATGTTGATAACAAAAATGAACCTCCAAAAGCATTTTCGGGTTATGTTTATAACTTCAGGGTTATTCTGAAGTTATTCTGAAATAATAAATGATTTACCCATTTTCTTTTTCCCTTAAAAATAGTATAATAGAAACGGTTATACACATATAAACATCCTTTATTAATGATAATATGAATTTCTTTATCTTTTTATATTATTTTAAGCGCGCAGAAACAGGTTTTCACTGACGAAGGGAGTTATACACATGAAATTAGTTTGTTCCAAATCCAACCTTTTGAACGGAGTACAGATTGTATCCAGGGCAATTTCAAACAAAACTACCATGTCTATTTTGGAATGTATCATGATAGACGCTTCAAAGGGAATCATTACGTTGACGGCAAACGATATGGATCTCGGAATAGAGACGATTATAGAAGGCAATATCGTTGAAAAGGGAATGATAGCTCTCGAAGCAAAGATATTTCTTGAGATTGTGAGAAAGCTTCCCGACAGTGATATTACGATAGAAACGGATTCTTCCTACAAGACATTTATCACCTGTGAAAAGTCAAAATTCACGATTATCGGAAAATCCGGGGAAGATTTTTCCTATCTTCCGGTGGTGGAGAAAGAAGACAGCATTGAAATCAGTCAGTTCACCTTAAAGGAAGTAGTGAGGCAGACTATTTTTTCGATCTCGGACAATGACAATAACAAGATGATGACGGGAGAACTCTTTGAAATCAACGAAAACCAGCTGAAGATTGTTTCTCTGGACGGGCACCGCATCTCCATACGGAAAATAGAGATGAGGGAAAGCTACGCGCCGAAAAAGGTGGTGGTTCCGGGTAAAACCCTGAATGAAGTAAGTAAAATACTTCCCGGAGGAGCAGACAGCTATGTAACGATTTCTTTCACTTCAAATCACATTGTGTTTGAATTTGATAACACGACGGTGGTGTCCCGCCTAATCGAAGGAGAGTATTTCAGAATAGACCAGATGCTTTCCAGCGATTATGAGACAAAGGTTAAAATCAACAAAAAGGAATTTATCAACTGTATTGACAGAGCTACGCTCCTTGTAAAGGAGGGCGATAAGAAGCCTATTATCATTAATATCACGGATGGCAGTATGGAGCTGCGCATCAATTCCATTATCGGAAGCATGAACGAGGATATTGATATCGAAAAGCAGGGTAAAGACCTGATGATAGGCTTTAATCCTAAATTTCTGATAGATGCTCTCCGCGTCATCGACGATGAATACATAGAGCTTTATATGGTTAATCCGAAAGCGCCCTGTTTTATAAAAAATAATGAGGAGAGTTATATTTATCTGATTCTTCCGGTTAATTTTTCAACGGTGAGCTGACGCAGGCGTTTTGTTTAAGGATGACTCCGAAAAAATACCGTAAACGATGCTTACCGTGACGAAGTTTTCTATCGATTAAAAATTTACGGAAAAGAAAGCGAATCTATATGTCGAAAAATGATAAAAATACGGAAACCTTGTACCTGAGAGACGATTTCATAAAACTCGGCCAGGCTTTAAAGGCAGCCGGTTTTGCGGAATCCGGAGTGGAAGCAAAATATGCGGTTCAGGACGGCAAAGTAAAGGTGAACGGAAAGGTTGAAACGCAGAGGGGTAAAAAGCTGGTTGCCGGGGATCTTGTGGAATACGGCGAATATGCGATTAAAATAGAATAAAAACAGGGGCATAAAAATGATTATCAAATCGCTTGAGCTGGCTGATTACAGAAATTATCATTCCCTTACCATGGAGTTTGACGGCGGAACAAATATATTATACGGAGATAATGCCCAGGGGAAAACAAATATATTGGAAGCAATCTTTTTGGCGGCTACCACAAAATCCCACAAGGGAAGCAAGGACAGGGAAATTGTTAATTTTGACAGAGAAGAAGCCCATATCAGGACGTATGTGGAAAAAGAAGGCATAGAGACAAGAGTTGACATGCATCTTCGAAAATCAGGTTCAAAGGGAATAGCGGTTGACGGACAGAAGCTGAAAAAAGCGGCCGATCTGCTGGGAATCTGCAACGTCGTATTTTTTTCTCCGGAGGATCTTGGAATCATTAAAAACGGTCCCTCCGAGAGAAGAAGATTTGTGGATATGGAGCTGTGCCAGTTGGATAAATTTTATCTTTACAATCTGAATCATTATAATAAAATTGTAAACCAGCGGAACAGGCTTTTAAAAGATATGTATTTCAATCCGCAGTTAAAGGAAACTTTAGGTATCTGGGACATGCAGTTGGTTTCTTTCGGAAGTAAGATTATCGAGAGAAGAAAAATATTTGCGGATCAGTTGAACGAAATTATCTACGGAATACATAAAAAACTGTCCGGCGATAAAGAAAATATAAAAATAGTATATGAACCGGATGTTGAAATAGAGGATTTTGAAGAAAAGCTGAAAAACAGTCAGGAAAGAGATATCAAGGCAAAAATGACTTCGGTGGGTCCTCACCGGGACGATTTTTCCTTTATGGAGGGAAATATTGATATCAGGAAATACGGTTCTCAGGGTCAGCAGCGTACAGCGGCTTTATCGTTAAAGCTCTCGGAGATAGAGCTTGTGAAAAAGATAGCCAAAGATACGCCTGTTTTGTTGTTAGATGACGTACTTTCCGAACTGGATTCCAACAGGCAGAATTATCTGCTGAACAGTATCGGGGATATTCAGACAATCATCACCTGTACGGGTCTGGAAGAATTTGTCAATAACAGGTTTGAGATCAACAGAGTTTTTAAAGTTTCTGAGGGAACGGTTACCGATATGAGTAACGGCGATAACCGTTAATTGTATGCAGCCGATTGTCCGGCTGCAGGAAAGAGGTTTTGAATGAGCGAAGAAACCATGAATAATACAACAGTGGATCACGAGTACGGCGCAGACCAGATTCAGATTCTGGAAGGGCTGGAGGCTGTGAGAAAGCGTCCGGGTATGTATATCGGAACCACATCCAGCAGAGGTCTTCACCATCTTGTCTATGAAATCGTAGATAATGCGGTGGATGAGGCGCTGGCAGGATTCTGCGATACCATAGAAGTTTCCATCAATGAAGATAACTCTGTCACGGTAACGGATAACGGCCGCGGTATTCCGGTAGGAATCAATCACAAGGCCGGTATTCCCGCGGTAGAGGTGGTTTTTACGATTCTTCATGCCGGCGGAAAATTCGGCGGTGGAGGATATAAGGTATCAGGAGGACTTCACGGTGTCGGGGCTTCTGTCGTAAACGCGCTTTCCAACTGGCTGGAGGTAGAAATCTGTCAGGAGGGTAAGGTATACAGGCAGCGTTATGAGAAGGGTCATGTCTGTTATCCCTTAAAGGAAGTAGGAACATGCCCTGCGGAAAAAACGGGCTCCAGGATCACCTTTATGCCGGACGATACGATTTTTACGGAGACAACCTACTTTGATTTTGATATTTTAAAGGTAAGACTCCGCGAGATGGCCTTTTTGACAAAAGGCCTGCGCATCATACTGTGGGATGACAGAAAAGAAGAAAAAATTGAAAAAGATAACGAAAACAGCCAGATAAACGAGCTTCTCAAACGGGCGGAGGAAGACGGGAAAGAACAGAGCGCTGAGGAAATCCTGAAAGGCGATACTGCAGAGGAAAGTATTTCCGAGGAGAAAGCTTCCGAAAGCTCCCCGGAGGTTCAGGTAAAGAAGCAGAGAAGAGTAGAATTTTGTTATGAAGGCGGAATCAAGGAATTTGTCACCTATTTGAACAGAAGTAAGTCTGCCCTTTACGATAATATCCTATATTTTGAGGGAGAAAAAAATAACGTCTATGTGGAGGTGGCGTTCCAGCATAACGATTCCTATAACGAGAGCGTTTTCAGCTTTGTAAACAACATCAATACTCCTGAGGGAGGAACTCATTTACAGGGATTTCGGAATGCCGTCACAAAGACGTTTAACGATTATGCAAGAGCGGCAAAGCTTTTGAAGGACAGCGAGCCGAATCTTTCCGGAGAGGATATCAGGGAAGGTCTGACCGCTATTATTAGTGTAAAGATAGAGGATCCTCAATTTGAGGGACAGACGAAGCAGAAGCTTGGAAACAGCGAGGCCAGGGGAGCTGTGGACGGAATTGTAAGCGAACAGCTTACCTATTTTCTGGAGATGAATCCCGTGGTTGCAAAGGCAATCTGTGAAAAATCGATTCTTGCCCAGCGTGCCCGCGAGGCTGCGAGAAAGGCCAGGGATTTAACGAGAAGAAAGACTGCTCTGGATGGGATGGCTCTTCCCGGAAAGCTGGCGGACTGCTCGGACAAGGATCCGGAAAAATGCGAAATCTATATCGTGGAGGGAGAGTCTGCGGGAGGAAGCGCAAAGACTGCCCGTTCCCGTGCCACGCAGGCGATTCTTCCCCTGCGCGGAAAAATTTTAAATGTGGAAAAGGCAAGACTGGACAGAATATATGCCAACGCGGAAATCAAGGCTATGATCACCGCGTTCGGCACGGGCATCCATGAGGATTTCGATATCACAAAGCTGCGTTACAATAAAATTATTCTGATGACGGATGCGGACGTGGACGGCGCTCATATCAGTACCTTGCTTTTGACGTTTATTTATCGGTTTATGCCGGAGCTGATCAGACAGGGTCATGTATTTCTTGCAAAGCCGCCTCTCTATAAGCTGGAAAAAAACAAGAAGATCTGGTATGCCTACAGCGACGATGAGCTCGATGCGATTCTCAAGGAAGTGGGCAGAGATCAGAATAATAAGATACAACGTTACAAGGGTCTCGGCGAGATGGATGCGGATCAGCTCTGGGAGACTACCATGGATCCCGAAAGGCGTATCTTGCTTCGGGTTAATTATGATCCGGAGATGGAATCGGAGCTCGACCTTACTTTTACCACACTGATGGGCGATAAGGTAGAGCCCAGGCGGGAGTTTATCGAAGAAAACGCCAAATTTGTGGAAAATATTGATATTAATTAAACAGGTAACTCAATTTAATTGAGTTTGATCAGAGCGCGTGACGAAGCGCTCAGAAGGGTATAAGAATGAACGACGATATTTTTGACAATAAGCCGGAGATTGATAAAATCCATGAAGTCGATCTGAAGGAAAGAATGGAAAAATTTTTTATCGATTACGCTATGAGCGTGATCGCGTCCCGGGCTCTGCCGGATGTGAGAGACGGATTGAAGCCGGTTCAGAGACGCGTCCTTTATTCCATGATCGAGTTGAACAACGGCCCTGATAAACCTCACCGTAAAAGTGCCCGTATCGTCGGTGATACAATGGGTAAATATCATCCTCACGGCGACAGCTCCATCTACGGGGCTTTAGTAAATATGGCGCAGGAATGGTCTACCAGATATCCTTTGGTGGACGGTCACGGAAACTTCGGTTCCATGGACGGAGACGGAGCTGCGGCCATGCGTTATACTGAGGCAAGGCTTTCTAAAATCTCCATGAAGCTTTTGGCGGATATCGAGAAGGATACCGTCGATTTTGTGCCGAACTTTGACGACACTGAGAAAGAGCCGGTTGTGCTTCCCAGCCGTTATCCGAATCTTCTGGTAAACGGGACGACGGGAATCGCGGTGGGAATGGCGACTAACATTCCTCCTCATAATCTGCGGGAAATTGTAAACGCCATCGTCAGGATTATTGACAATAAGGTGGAGGAAAGCAGAGAAACCTCTATCGACGAGCTGCTGCAGATCGTCAAGGCCCCCGATTTTCCCACGGGAGGTCTGATTCTCGGGACAAAAGGATGTGAGGAGGCTTACAGAACCGGCCGGGGAAAAATCACTGTCCGCGCCGTAACAAACATAGAGACTCTTCCCAACGGAAAGAGTCAGATCGTTGCCACAGAGCTGCCTTATATGGTGAATAAGGCGAATTTGATTGTCAAGATCGCCGAGCTTGTAAAGACGAAAAAAGTGGAAGGAATCACGGATATCAGGGACGAGTCCAACCGGGAAGGCGTCCGCGTGGTCATTGAGGTGAGAAAGGATGCAAATGCAAACGTAATCCTGAATCATCTTTATAAGCATACCCAGCTTCAGGATACCTTTGGCGTGATCATGCTGGCCCTGGTAGATAATGAGCCGAAGATTTTAAATCTTTCGGATATGTTGCATTATTACCTGAAGCACCAGGAGGAAGTAGTCACCAGAAGGACAAAATATGATCTGAACAAGGCGGAGGAAAGAGATCATATTTTACAGGGACTTCTGAAAGCGCTGGATTACATCGACGAAGTGATTTCCATTATCCGGAGCAGCGAGAATACCCAGACCGCAAAGGAAAGACTCATACAAAGATTTGAACTTTCCGACGCGCAGGCGCAGGCTATCGTCGATATGCGTCTGAGGGCTCTCACCGGACTGGAAAGGGAAAAGCTGGAAAACGAGCATAAGGAGCTGCAGATTCGGATTACGGAGCTGAAAGCGATATTGAGCGATGAAAAGCTTCTGCTCGGCGTAATCAGGAAAGAAATTACGGAGACAGCCGAAAAGTACGGGGACGAGAGACGCAGTAAGATAGGACACGACGAATTTGATATTTCCATGGAAGACCTGGTTCCCAATGAAAACACGGTGATTGCCATGACAAACCTGGGATATATCAAGCGTATGACGGTAGATAATTTCAAGGCGCAGAACCGCGGCGGCAAGGGAATTAAGGGAATGCAGACCATAGAAGACGATTTTATTGAAGATCTTCTGATGACCACGACCCATCATTACCTGAATTTCTTCACCAATATGGGAAGAGTCTATCGGTTGAAGGCGTACACGATTCCCGAGGCGGGAAGAACGGCCCGGGGAACTGCCGTGATTAATCTTCTTCACCTGAACCCGGGTGAAAAGATTACCGCCATGATCCCGATTAAGGAATATGACGAAAACAAAAATCTTTTTATGGTGACCAGAAACGGAACCGTGAAAAAAACTCCTTTAAACGAGTTTGCGTTTGTCCGTAAAAGCGGTCTGACGGCTATTAATTTAAAGGAAGGCGACGAACTGATTGAGGTAAAATCCACGGATCAGGACAGTGAAATATTCCTTGTGACAAAACAGGGTATGTGTATCCGTTTTAAAGAGACGGATGTGCGCGCTACGGGCCGGGCTTCCATGGGAGTGATCGGTATGAATTTGAGCGACGGGGACGAAATCGTGGGCATGCAGCTTCAGAGCCAGGGCGATTCTCTTTTGATCGTATCCGAAAACGGCTTGGGAAAGCGCACCTTCCTGAATGAATTTATGGTTCAAAAACGTGGCGGAAAAGGCGTAAAATGTTATAAGATTACGGAAAAAACAGGAGACGTAGTCGGCGTTAAGGCCGTCAATGACGATCATGAAATCATGATGATCACCACGGAAGGAATTATCATACAGCTTCGTATGGAGGATATTTCTACTCTGAAGAGGATTACCTCCGGCGTTAAGATGATTAATCTGGAAAAAGGAATCAAGGTGGCGCAGATCGCAAAGGTGCGCGAAAAGGTGTCCGACGGGGAAAAAGAATTTGACAATCTGGACGACGCCATGGAAAAAATTCCGACGGACGAAGAAGAAAATTAATCCGAAAAAAATTATTTTGACAGAACGGGATTTATGTTATATGATAAATCTCGTTCTGTTAATTCATGACAGCAGAAGTTTTTCAAGGGAAGAAGGAAAAAAAATGGAAGTATACAGTATCTTTAAGGATTTGGCTATCGTTATTATCTTTGCCAAATTTTTCGGGGTATTGGCAAGGAAATGTAAAGCGCCCCAGGTAGTAGGCGAAATCATCGCCGGACTTTTGATTGGCCCGAGTATACTGGGATTTGTACAGCTGTCGGATTTTCTTGCGGGTATGGCGGAAGTAGGAGTCGTGCTTTTGATGTTTTCGGCGGGGCTGGAGACGGATTTAAAAGAGCTCTTAAAAACCGGTCCCATTGCTTTTTTGATTGCCTGTGCCGGTGTATTCGTTCCCCTTTTGGGCGGTACGCTTTTATACATGGGATTTTACGGCGCTGCTCCCTGGGGATCGGATCGGTTTTTTACCGCAGTTTTTATCGGCGTGATTATGACCGCAACCAGCGTCAGCATCACGGTAGAGTCCCTGAAGGAAATGGGTAAGCTGAAAGGGAAGGTAGGGACTACGATTCTCAGCGCGGCCATTATAGATGATGTGATAGGGATTATCGTGCTTACCTTTGTGATCGGATTTAAGAGTCCGGACAATAACCCCGGAAAGGTAGTTTTAAATACCGCGCTGTTCTTTGTGCTTGCTATTATAGTCGGATTTATTTTGTATAAAATATTTAAAGGGTTCGACGAAAGATACCCCCACACCAGAAGAATCCCGATCATGAGTCTTTCCCTGTGCTTTGCGTTCGCCTATATCGCGGAAAAATACTTTGGAATCGCCGATATCACGGGCGCTTATGTGGCCGGTATCGTGCTTTGTTCCATGAGAGACTCCAGTTATGTAGACGAAAAGATGGAGATCAGCTCTTACATGATTTTCGGGCCGGTATTTTTCGCCAGCATCGGATTAAAGACGAATATAGATAATATAAACGGCAAAATACTGCTCTTTTCCCTGGGATTTGTAGCGGTTGCCCTGATTACAAAAATCATCGGGTGCGGTTTTATGGCAAAGCTGTGTAAATTCCGCAATCAGGACTGTCTGAAAATCGGGATAGGTATGATGACCCGGGGAGAAGTGGCTTTAATCGTCGCGCAAAAGGGACTGTCGGTGGGGATGATAGAGCCGGTATATTTTACATCCGTGATTTTGCTGATTATCGTATCCAGCGTTTCGACGCCGATTATATTAAAGCTGCTTTATGCAAAAGATAAGGAACCGGAATGTGACGCTGCACAGACTGTCTGACAAATAAAAAATACTGCAACAACGGGCAGCACGCTTTGCATTCCTTCCTTGTTGCGAGGAAATTTCCTATAGAGTAAAAAAAGTCCTCTGTCAGAGGACTTTTTTTAGATTTAAATTTTTGTCGGTCAGCAGGATATCAGCCCGCTTTCCGGGAGTGAGAGAACCTGCAATGTCATATATTCCGATGCTTTTTGCAGGATTTGCGGTGGCGGCTGCAATTGCCTCGCCTAAGGGAATACCGAAAGATACAGCATTTTTCATTCCGTCAAATACATTGGTCACGGAACCGGCGATTGTGCCGTCTTTCAGAGTGGCAAGCCGTCCGTCTACGGTGACCTGTTGTCCGCCCAGATCATAAGTACCGTTTTCCATTCCTGCCGCGCGCATGGAATCGCTGATCAAAACAATTCTTTCCGGAAACAGACGGAAAGCGGCCCGAACCATGCTTTCGTGAACATGGATACCGTCGCAGATCAGTTCCGCGTAGCAGTCGGATCTCTCCGCCGCGGCTCCGATCAGTCCGGGAGCCCGGTGCGAAAGAGGATTCATTGCGTTGAAAAGATGAGTGACATGAGACGCGCCGGCCTCAAAAGCCTTTTTTGCCGTATCATAGTCCGCAGCGCTGTGTCCCAGAGAAATTACGGTTTCATCCTTTAATTCTCTGATAAATTCTTCCGCCCCGTCTATGTTTGGGGCCAGTGTCACGAGACGGATTTTGCCGCCGCAGGAAGCGTTGCATTCGCGGAAAAAGGAAACGTCCGGCAGGAGAATACATTCCTCCCTGTGAGCGCCCTTTTTTGAGACATCCAGAAAAGGACCTTCCATGTTAAAACCGACGATATGGGACATTCCTTCTTCCTCCCGCCAGTTTTTCACGGAAGAAAAAATTTCCTTTATTTTTTCTTTTTCGACGGTCATGGAGGTAGGACAGTAGGAAGTGATTCCGTGGGAATATTCATATTTTAAAATTTCCTTTAAACCGTCTGTATTTCCGTCGGAAAAATCATAACCTACGGCGCCGTGGCTGTGTATATCGATGAGTCCGGGCAGTACATAAAGACCAGACGCGTCGATTACGGTGTCGTCCGTGACAAGAGAAGAATTTTCTGCAATCCGTCCGTTTTCCACATAGATATCTTTTACCGCAAAGGTTTTATCCTCCAGAAATACTGTGCCGTTTTTAATAATCATAGACCGCTCCCTTCCAGCCTGTCCTCTCACGGATTTCCAGGAGAGCTTCTTCGTCGGCAATCACAGTACAGCAGCGGTGCAGCTGCAGGATAGAAGCGGGAACGTCCGGCGTCACAGGCCCGAAAAAGGATTTGTAGAGAGCGGAGGCTTTTGCGCTTCCGGAAGCCAAAAGCAATACCCTTTCGGCGTCCATAATATTCTTGATACCCATAGTGTAAGCGTGGGTAGGGACTTCTTCAGGAGAGGCGAAAAATCTGGCGTTACTCTGCCTGGTATGCTCCGTTAGGGCTACAAGATGAGTTTCCTTTTCAAAAACAGACGCAGGCTCGTTAAACCCGATATGACCATTGCCGCCGATGCCCAAAAGCTGCAGATCGATACCGCCGAGAGAACGGATTACCTGATTATAGCGGCAGCATTCTTTTGCGGCATCCTCCTCCAGCCCGTCCGGAATATTTGTATTTTCCGGCTTGATATTCACATGGGAAAAGAAATTTTGATTCATAAAAAAGCGGTAGCTTTGACAGTGATCCCCAGAAAGTCCCTTATATTCGTCCAAATTCACGGATTTGACCGACGAAAAGTCAAGATCTCCTTCTTCATAACGCCGGATCAGCAGCCTGTAAGCTCCGACCGGTGTGGAACCGGTAGCCAGTCCCAGAACAGAATCCCGTTTCATAACAATCTGAGCGGATATTATATTTGCCGCTTTTTTGCTGAGCTCAGGATAATCCTTTGCCGCATAAATAATCATGTCATCCTCCGTTTTTCCAATTTCCGTATTAATTCCTGCAAGAGCCAATATCCTGTTGTCTACGGTGAGGTTACTGATTTCTCTGCATGGCCTGGTAATTCAAGGCACGGAATTATCATAGCATGAAAAAAAGGAGAAAACAATAAAATTTCAAAAGCGCAGACAGATCGGGGATATGTACTGTAGATTTATAGTATGGTATAATGTCCGTAAAGGGCAGAGTCAAGTGCCCGAAAAACAGCTGCCGTGCCTGCACAAAGCCAACCGGAGGTTGGCTTGAGCAGATGTTTCTTCGGGGATTTGACGAGCGAAGCGACCCCGAAAAACCAACGGTTTTTCGGGGCTCTGCCCGGGACTTGCAGCTTCATGATATAAAGAGCGCATAGGGAAATCAAGCGACTGCGAAACAAACGAGGAGATATTATGTCCGACAGAGAGGCTTTTGAGGCGGCAAAGGAAAAGATTATCGGGGTAGACAGGCAGAGACTTGGTATCGGCACCCTGTCGGAAAAGACGGTTCACGCAATTTTAAAGAATTACTATGAGCCGGACGAAGACAGACAGGAGATCCCGATTGAAAAATATGTGGCGGATATCTACGCGGAAGGCGAAATCATAGAAATTCAGACCAGACAGTTTAATAAAATGAGGAATAAGCTGAGCGCTTTTCTGCCTCTTTATCCTGTGACGGTCGTATATCCGATTCCCTTTGAAAAGTGGATTATCTGGATAAATGAGGATACCGGAGAGCTGAGCAAGAAGAGAAAATCCCCGATAAAGGGAAATCCCTACCTGGCGTTTCCGGAGCTTTATAAAATAAAAAATTATCTGAAGGATCCGAATTTACGGCTGAAGCTCGTCCTCCTGAATATAGAGGAATACAAACTGCTGAACGGCTGGAGCAGGGATAAAAAGAAAGGATCCAGCCGATATGACAGGATTCCCACAGAGCTCGTGGAGGAAATTGAAATCAACCGTCCGGAGGACTATATGCAGTTTGTCCCTTATGAGCTGGAGGGGGAATTTACTTCAGGAGAGTTTGCAAAGGCCGCGCACATTTCCGTACCGTTGGCGCAGACCGTTTTAAACATATTATACCATATGGGAACCGTAACCCGGACAGGAAAAAAAGGAAACCAATATCTTTATACGGTGCTTGACTGATGAGTTTACAGGGCACAAAAGAGACATTATGTTCAGGTCAGGTATCGGTTCTTCTGCGGACCGTAAAGGCACATCGGCGCTTGGCGAGGTACTTTCGAGCCTGGCGTCCGTTATGTGCCGACCCGAGTGCAAACGTGTCCGCAGAAGAACCGATACCTGGCCAAACTGATTTTGTGTGATATGTACGCAACGGAAAACAACCAAAAACCCGTTGTCTTTTCAGACTAACTGTGATAAAATCCTAAATTAAGTGAAAAGAGCATTGCAGGTGTCGGATGAACAGATTTTTTGTTTGATCTGGTGAAAAGGGAAGCAGGTGAAAGTCCTGCACGATCTCGTCGCTGTAAGAGAAGAGCCGAGCTTATCAATATGTCACTGGAATTATCCGGGAAGGCGAAGCAAGGCGTTGACGCTCAAGTCAGAAGACCTGCCTGTAGTGAGTACTGTGTGGCCACGAGGACTTGGTCAGTACGAAATGGAGCAGATACCCCGAAATTTTTCGGCGGTATGTGTGTTATTTTGTGTTGCAAACTCCTGCGTGTCGGCGGGAGTTTTTTCTTTAAGAAAGAATTGCAGATTTTTATGACAGGAATTCTTTTCACCCAAATTTATTCAAAGGGACAATTGTCCCAGCAAAGAGCGGCTAAAGGCTGCCTTTGTTACAGCGGGCGTCGGAATGTGTTTTTTCGTAAAATCGCCGCATCCGTCCGGCGGCAGATTTTAGAATCATGCAGATCTTCAAGGATTTTAAAAAGGATCTGCGGCGCGGTTTCCGATGTCCGGAGAAAGAGAGGAGAAAAGAAAAATGGAAAACAAAAAGAAAATTGTGGCGGGAGTAGTCGGGCTGGCGGCTCTTGTGCTGGTATTTGCCGGCATCTACTTTATGTTCCGGGAAAAGCCTGTTGCGGGGGCAAAATCGATTACCATCGAGGTCGTGAACCAGTCTTCGGAAACGGAAAATTATAAGGTGGATACGGATGCGGAATATCTTCGCCAGGCGATGGAAGAAGCGGACGGGCTGACCTTTTCCGGCACGGAGAGCGAGTACGGCATGATGGTGGATACGGTAAACGGTGTGAGAGCGGATTATACCTTAGACGGCGCTTACTGGTCCTTTTATATTAACGGCGAATACTGTAACTACGGTATCGACACGCAGCCTGTAGCGGATGGAGACGCATTTTCCATTATTTACACGCCGGCACAGTAAGCGGGAAAAGAGATGAATGCGGAAAACGGAAAGAAAAAACGTGCAAGGCTGACTGTTAGGGATATTACAATGATGGGACTTATGACCGCGGTGATTGTGGTCAGTAAGGAAATATTGGCCTTTCTTCCCAATATTGAGCTGGTATCCTTTTGGATGATTCTGTTTACACTTTATTTTGGACGGAAAATATTGTTTGTGGTTCCTGTGTTTGTTGTCATAGAGGGATTTTTGTACGGAATCAATCAATGGTGGATTATGTATCTGTATGTGTGGCCGATCCTGGTTTTGGCCGCTTATCTGGGGAGAAAACAGGAGTCCGTTTTGTTCTGGTCCGTATTGTCGGGTACTTTCGGTCTGATGTTCGGCGCGCTGTGTACTCTTACCTATGTGGCCTTCATGATTCCGGAGGCGGGACTGATTGGAGGACTGCGGGCAGGAGTCTTCTGGTGGATAGCCGGACTGCGCATGGATATTATCCATTGTGTGTCAAATTTTTTGATTATGCTCTTTTTATATGAACCGATCCGAAAAGTGATGAAAAAAATTCATTTTGTTGTAGAAACATAGGAAATAAAAAGGAAAAATCGAATAATTTGCAAGAAAAGTTGCAGCGGCTTCAGGATATCTCTGAAACCGCTGCATTCTGTAAAACTTTCTTTTTGGAAAAGTGTTCTCTCTGATTATTCGGCAGCAGGAATTTCCCCCGACAGAATTTTTTCTGCTTTTTTTGTGTCCTCAACGGTCAGACCCGTGGCGGGGTCAGGTCTGACCTGATGTTGTGCTACCTGAATATTATGCAAATCCAAATCGTCAAGCACTACCCATGCACTGACATCTCTATGTGTTTTTAACCAGAGAAGGATTTCATCGGCCTTGACCAGACTGAACTTTTTTGTCTTTCTGATTTTTTCTGTAGTCAAATCGGGTGTTATCCCCTCTATGCGCAGGCCTTCTCTGCCTAATAGCTCAAGCAGTTTCCGGGATTCTGCGCGAAGCGGTTTTAACTCAGGGTCAAACCATGTACGCCACCCGGAATGAAGAATTATTTTTGAACCTGTTTTTTTTACCAAAGATCCAAGCAATCTGATTTTTTCTTCATCAATCAGCGTGCCGTCACTGATTTCTTCCGGATGGCTGTCATTCCAACAACCGGAATTAAGTACGCCGTCTATATCTAAGAATAAAACTTTTATCATCGAAGTATCTCCCGGATTTTGATTTTGTTCGTATCGTTATAATCCATTTCTGACAGATGCACAATTCTTGAAAGGGAGTAAAAATTGCAGAGTATGAGGAGAAGCGGCTCCGTCGTCTAATAAATTTCCCTTGTAAGAATTACCTTCTTTTCTATATTGTCGTATACAATAATTTGAAACCCGGACCGTGTGTTCGCGTAAGATACCCCGTCGATAAAAATGTGGAGACATATCGATAAATTTTGGAAGCGGAATCGGCAATATAACATAAAGTATGAATTGCGAATCAGTCTTCCTCGTCGTTTTTGGCTGATAAGGAAAGAGAAAAAATAAATTCGCTCCCTACGCCCTCCGTACTGATGACGTTGATATGTTCGCCGTGGCAGCTGATAATCTCCTTCACGATAGCCAGACCCAGCCCTGTGCCCTTTTTATCCCTGCCTCTGGAAAGATCCGATTTATAGAACCGGTCCCAGATCAGTTTCAGGTCGTCCTTTGGGATGCCGATCCCGGTATCCTTCACGGAAATAAAAAGCTTGTTCTTTTTCAGCGAGGTTTCAATTTTAATTACGGAATCATGGTGGCTGAATTTGATGGCGTTGTCGATCAGGTTATAGAGAACCTGCTGAATCCGGTCCATATCCGCGTGGACGTACATTTCGTCTTCGGTCAGGATCAGCTCGATCGCCATGGTTTTCTTTTTACAGGTGCCCTCGAAGGAAGCGGCGGTATTGCGGATCACTTTGTTGATATTAAAGTCTGTCCAATTCAGCATCATGCCCTTGGTATTCAGGTTGTTCAGGGTTAAAAGGCTGTTGGTCAGGTTGGTCAGCCGTTCCGTCTCATTGAGCACGATGTTGAGATATTTTTCATACATTTCCGGCGGAACCGTGCCGTCCAGCATCGCCTCCAGGTAGCCCCGGATGGAGGTCAGGGGGGACCGGAAATCGTGGGATACGTTGGCTACGAATTTTTTCTGATCGTCCTCCGTCCCGGCGATTCTGCTCGCCATGTAGTTCAGGCAGGCAGCCAGGTAACCGATTTCGTCATCGCTCTCCACCTGAAATTCATAATGCATATTTCCGGCGGCATACTGTTCCGTGGCGTAAGTGATCTTCCGCAGCGGAATATAGACAATCTCCGTAAAAAAGATCAGGATGATCAGGGAAAGCAGCAGCAATATCACCAGCGTAATATAAAAGATGTTCAGGAGGCTGTTGCAGGATGTTTCAATATCATCCATACTGTAATGGATTACCGTGTATCCCCGAACCAGATAGCTGGAGGTAATGGGAACCAGCACGCTGAGCATATCGGACTCAAAGTCGTCGAAAAAGTTGTTTACCATGTAGTAAGATCCGCCTGTGGCGGTGGGATCAAAATTCCGGATGATTACCTCTTCCTCCACGTTGATGGGTTCATTGGTATCCAGAACAAGGCGGCCCGAAGGATTGATAATCCGTATGGTCGCATCCAGATAGACAGAGAGAAAGTCCAACTGCGTTTTTACGGTCTCTAAGTCCGTCTCGCTGGTATAAAGCCCCGTGGCGTAAGTGTTTGCGATAAGATACGCCTCGGAATAAAGGCTTTGGGCCTTCTCCCTGATCAGGTGTTTCCTTGTAATATCAGGTACGAATACGCTTACGATAATAAAGCTGAACACGCCGAAGATAAAGTAGGCCAGCACAAATTTAAGATAGAGAGTCTTTTTCATTAATTTCTTACCTCGAATTTATAGCCGACGCTCCAAATCGTGGAAATCTTCCAGTTGGCGTGATCCTTGATTTTCTCCCGAAGGCGTTTGATATGAACGTCTACCGTCCTGGTATCGCCGATGTACTCATATCCCCAGATCTGATCCAGCAGCTGCTCTCTGGTAAAGACATGGTTGGGCGAAGAGGCGAGGAAGTATAAAAGCTCCAGCTCCTTTGGCGGCATGTCAATGTTTTTCCCCTTGTAGACCACGGAATAGTTGGTGAGATTGACGGAGAGATCCGCATACTCCACACATTTTTCATTGGGGTTTTCGGGGATATTGTTTACGGGCTTGTAACGGCGCAACACAGCCTTGCATCTGGCTACCAGCTCCTTGGAGTCAAAGGGCTTTTCAATATAATCGTCCGCACCCAGCTCCAGACCCAGCACCTTGTCGAAAACCTCCCCTTTGGCGGAAAGCATGATGATGGGAACGGAGTATTTTGCCCGCACCTCGCGGCACACCTGATAACCGTCCATACCCGGCAGCATGATATCCAGCAGAATCAGGTTAGGCGAAAAGCTGCTGATGGAAGGCATCACAGACTCTCCGTCGTTTAGTATTAAAGTTTCAAAGCATTCTTTTGTCAGATAAAGGGAAATCAGTTCCGCAATATTGTTGTCGTCGTCTACAATAAGGATTTTTTGCTTGCTTACCATTTTACTGCTCCTGTCTGATATTTGGAAGTTACGGTTGCTGTTTTTGTCTGCTCCGGCAAGCCGCACTGCCTGCTGCCTGTTTCGCATGACATGCATGTTATTTGAAGGTCACAATTGTTACGCCCGCGTCGCCCTCGCCGTATTCGCCCAGACGATACTCTTTCACCGTTTTCAGGCGTTTTAAATGACTTTGAACGGCGTTTCGCAGCGCGCCGGTTCCTTTGCCGTGTACGATTCTGACGCTGGGCAGATGCGCCAGATAGGCGTCGTCCAGGTATTTATCCAGCATGGGCAGAGCCTCGTCCACGGTTTTCCCCAACAGGTTGATCTCCGTGGAAACGGAAAGAGATTTTGACATTTTGATCTTTCCCGCGCCGGTGTGCTGCAGGGAAGGGGCGGTGACGGAGGGCTCGTCGATCAGCACGAGATCCTTTACATTGGTTTGTGTGCGCATGATGCCGCACTGTACAAAGAGGCCGCCTCTTGCGTCCGGCAGAGTGCTGACGGTTCCCTTAAGACCCATGGATACGATTTTTACCGCGTCTCCTTTCTTCAGCTTTTTCGGGTCCAGCGTTTTCCCGGCGGGTTCCTTATTGGCGCGGACAGACAGCTTTTCATTCTTTTCGTTGATCTTATCCCGCACCTTCTGACGTTTTTTCTCCAGCTCGCGGATATCCGTTCCCATACCGGCCTTGTTGAAGTCGCGGATTGTTTCGTCTGCGATTTCTTTTGCCTCCTGGAGGATTTCCCTGGCTTTTTCGTTTGCCTCCTTCAGGATCCGATCCTTTGCCTGATCGATTTTTTCATTTTTATGCTGCAGCTGTTCCTGGAGGGTGCGGATGCGCGCCTTATATTCCGTGATCTCCCGCTGTTCCTTTTCAATGGTGACGCGGCTTTCCTCCAAATCCGCGATAATATCCTCGAAGGTTTTGTCTTCCTTGCCGATCTGCTCTCTGGCGGCGTTGATGATTTCCTCGGACAGGCCCAGCTTTGCCGAGATCGCAAAGGCGTTGCTCTTGCCCGGAATACCGATGAGCAGGCGGTAGGTGGGCTGGAGCGTTTCCACATTGAACTCGCAGCAGGCGTTTTCTACAAAGGAA
The DNA here is from genome assembly GCA_023664305.1 of bacterium. Taxonomy (GTDB): domain Bacteria; phylum Bacillota; class Clostridia; order Lachnospirales; family Lachnospiraceae; genus Acetatifactor. The sequence goes on from JAMPFT010000003.1 coordinate 194,870, forward strand.
GTGGAAAGAGCATAGACCTTCAGCTCGCTGTAGTGCGTGGTGGCCATGGTGCGTATTCCCCGGTCGTGAAGAAAATTCAGGATGGAAATAGCCAGGGCAGCGCCCTCCGTGGGATCCGTTCCCGCGCCCAGCTCGTCAAACAGACAGAGGGAGTCGGCGTCCGCATGCTCCAGAATGTGGACGATGCTTTTCATATGAGAGGAGAATGTGGATAAGCTCTGTTCGATACTCTGCTCGTCGCCGATATCCGCATATACCTCGGTGAAGACGGAAAGCTCGGAACGGTCCAGAGCCGGAATGTGCAGACCGGCCTGCCCCATAAGAGTCAGCAGTCCTACTGTTTTTAAGGATACGGTTTTACCGCCCGTGTTCGGCCCTGTGATAATCAGCAGATCGAAATCTCTGCCCAGGTAAATATCAATGGGAACCACCTTTTTTTTGTCTAACAGGGGATGCCTGCCCTTTCGGATCCGGATAGAATGTTCCTCGTTGAAAACAGGCGCCGTCGCGTTCATATCCAGAGCAAGCTCCGCCTTCGCAAAGATAAAATCCAACTCCGTCATGATCCTCTGATTTGCAGTTAGCTCCTCTGTGTGCTCCGCGGCCATGGCGCTTAAGGAGGACAGGATCACATGGATTTCTTCCTTTTCCTCCAGCTCCAGCTCCCGTATTTTATTGTTCAGCTCCACAACGGCGGCGGGCTCAATAAAATAAGTGGAACCCGTGGCGGACTGATCGTGGATCATACCGTTGACCTGTCCCTTGTATTCGGCCTTAATGGGAATACAGTACCGATTGTCGCGCATGGTAATCACCGCATCCTGAAGATAGGTGCGGTAGGCTCCCGCCAGCATGGAATTGAGCTGAGAATGTATTTTTTCGTTGGTCTGTATCATGGAGCGGCGGATGCTTTTCAGCTTCGGGCTTGCGTCGTCCGCGATCTCATCCTCCGCCAGAATACAGCGGCGGATTTCGTTGGCGACCTGAACCAGGGGCGTCAGCTGCTCGAAATATTCGGACAGACTGTCGTCCGGCGCGTCTTCCCTGTCCTTTTTCCCGTAAATCTTGATCCGGGAGACGTTATCCAGCATGGATGCGATGCGGATCAGCTCGGAGGTAGAAAGAGTGCTGCCGATTTCCAGAGATTTGATGGAAAAGCCCAAGTCGCTGTTGCTGCCGAAGGAGGTGCTTCCCGTCTTAAACAGGCGGTTCAGGGCGTCGCCTGTCAGAGTCTGGTTTTTTCGGATTTCCTCTAAATCAGCGGAGGGAAGAAGCTCCCGGCAGAGCCTTTTTCCCGGCTCGGAGTCTGCCTTTTCTGCCAGCATATTAATGATTTTATCGTATTCCAGTTTTGTCAATACTTTTTGATTCATAAGCGCTCCTTCAAATATCTGCTTCGCAGCCGCTTGATTTTCCTTTGCGCTCATTATATCATGAAGCTGCAAGTTTCGGGCAGAGCCCCGAAAAACCTGCGGTTTTCCCAAGGATGCTTTGCATCCTTTGTCGCTCTCGCTCGTCAAATCCCCGAAGAATCATCTGCTCGTGCGAGCACGGCAGCTGTTTCTTCGGGCACTTGACTCTGCCCTTTACGGACATTATATCATACTCTAAAAAAAAACGCGAGAGACTTCCTGTATTATCGCTTATTAATCGTTGCTGTTTACGCCGTGTAAAAACAGCGCCCGACGGGCACGGGTTCTTTCGCGGACCGTAAAGGCACATCGGCGCTTGGCGAGGTCCTTTCGAGCTTAGCGTCCGCTATGTGCCGATCCGAGTGCAAACGTGTCCGTGAAAGAACCCATGCCTGCCGGGTGCGTTACTTTAAGAGCCGTGAACGGTAATTATTAATCGGCTGATCCGGCAATAATAATATCGGGCAACCCCGGCCTTTACATTTTTTACCTGATTTTGTATACTTAAAGAGTCGAGAGAGGAGTTTTCATGGCTGACAGAGAACAGAATCAACAAAACGATTTTTTGATGGAAAAGATCAAACAGCGCCCGATCAATCGGAAAAAACTGATCCGCAGGACGATTATCACCGCCGCGATGGCAGTTATCTTCGGTCTGATCGCGTGTGTCACTTTTCTGGTGCTGGAACCGGTGATCAATAATTGGCTGTATCCCGAGCCCGAGGAGGAGCTGCAGACCGTGACGTTTCCGGAGGATCAGCAGGAAATGTCTCCCGAGGAAATGCTGGCGGAAAATCTGCCTGTGGAAGAACCTCCGTCGGAGGAGGAGCCGGAGGGTGTGACGCTGGAACAGGAGCAGATAGAGGAAATTCTTTCCAGCGTCGTATTAAACATGCAAAATTACAAAGAATTATATGCAGCTCTTTCCGATTATGTGGAAGAGATGGAGCAGAGCATGGTCACTGTGACGGCTGTATCCTCCAATGTAGACTGGTTTAACGAAGTACAGGAAAGCAGATATCAGACCTCCGGGCTTATCGTAAATGACAACGGAAAAGAGCTGCTGATCCTTACGGGCGCGTCCGTTCTGCGTTCTTCTGAAAGCTTGAGTCTTACGTTTTATAACGGCGGGCAGGCAAACGCACAGATCAAACAGACGGACAGCTATACGAATCTTGCCGTGTTATCCGTTCCTCTGTCCGAATTGCCGGACGGGATGGATCCGGAAAGCATCGCCTACCCCTCTATTGATTTTTCCAACAGCGGCAAGATGCCGGGGACACCTGTGATCGCACTGGGAAATCCCATGGGAACCAGTAATTCCATCGGATACGGCATGATCACATCTGCAAGTGCGTCGTATTCCGTGCCTGACAGAAATTACAAGATTATACAGACGGATATTATCGGAAGCCAGAACGCCGGCGGAGTGATTTTTAATCTGGAAGGAAAGGTCATCGGAATTATTACCGGCAGTAAATCCGGCTCCGATATGAAAAATGTGATTTACGCTTACGCCATGCGGGATCTGAGGGTTTTGCTGGAAAATCTGACGAACGGTAAGGAGACGGCATACCTTGGGATCAGCGGCGTGAATGTCACGACGGAGGCGAGCGGAGAGCTCGGAGTGCCGTTAGGGGGATTTGTCACAAAGGTGGATATGGATTCCCCGGCCATGCTGGCGGGGATCCAGCAGGGAGACGTGATCACTAATATCAACGGCAGAAATATCAGTACCTTTAACGAATATACAAGCATTGTGATGGCGATGGAGCCCGGAACCGAGATAGAGATGACTGTGAAGAGGAAATCTCAGGATGAGTATAAAGAAATGAACTTTACCATGGAGGCACAGGAGGCAAAGTAATGAAATATATCAGAGATTTGAAAGAGGGAGACAGAGTGTTTGATATTTATCTCTGTAAACATAAACAGGCGGCTGTCACAAAGAACGGAAAACCTTATGAGAACGTGATCCTGCAGGACAAGACGGGAACCATAGACGCAAAGGTCTGGGAGCCCAATAATCCCGGTATCGGGGATTATGACTCTCTGGATTACATAGAAGTATACGGAGACGTCAATCATTTTCAGGGAGCGCTTCAAATTAACGTCAAGCGGATCCGGGTCTGTAAGGAAGGGGAATACAATCCGGCCGATTATCTGCCGGTAAGCTCCAGGGATATAGACGGCATGTATCGGGAGCTTCTGGAGTTGATCGAGAGCATAGGGAACCCCTATCTGAAGGCGTTGCTGGAAGCCTTCTTTACAAAGGATGAAGCCTTTGCCAAAGCCTTTCGGAGGTCTTCTGCGGCAAAGACGGTGCATCACGGCTTTGTGGGAGGTCTTTTGGAGCATACGCTGGGAGTGACGAAGCTGTGCGACTATTATTGCAGTGCGTACCCTGTTCTGAACAGGGATCTCCTTCTGACGGCGGCCATGTGCCACGACATCGGAAAGACGAGGGAAATCTCGCCTTTTCCGGAAAATGATTATACGGACGACGGCCAGCTGCTGGGACACATCGTCATGGGATCCCAGATGGTGGCGGAGGCGGCGGCAAAGATAGACGGTTTTCCCCACGGACTGCTGACGGAGATACAGCACTGTATTCTGGCGCATCACGGCAAATACGAGTACGGCTCCCCGAAGATTCCCGCCCTGATCGAGGCTTTGGCGCTCAACTATGCGGATGATACGGACGCGAAGCTGGAAACCTTTAAGGAGATTCTGGAAAACGGCAGGGGAAACCAGGGATGGCTGGGATATAACAGACTTTTTGAATCGAATCTGAGGGCGACGAGATGTAAGACAAGAGCGGAGTCCGCTGTAAAGCCGGAAAACAAGATGCAGCCCGAGAAGTCGGCGGAAGAGCTGATGTGATGCCGTGGCACGGCCTGCACGGCGGAAAGGCATGGTTATCACTTTGGAATATAAAAAGAACGATCTTGTGACAGTGACCATAGAGGATATCGGAAGCGAAGGGGAAGGAATCGGCCGGGCGGATGGCTATACCCTGTTTGTAAAGGACGCTGTGGCGGGCGATACGGTGCAGGCCAGAATCGTAAAGCCCAAAAAAAATTATGCCTACGCCAGACTGGAGAAGCTGTTGAAAGCTTCTCCTTTTCGGGCGGAACCGAAATGCAGCAGCTACAGACAGTGCGGCGGCTGCCAGCTTCAGGCGCTTTCCTACGAAAAACAGCTGGAATTTAAACAAAATAAAATCCGCAGCAATCTTATACGCATCGGCGGCTTTGAGGAGGCTCTGATCGATCGGTGTATGGAGCCGATCATTGGAATGGACGAGCCGTGGCATTACCGGAACAAGGCGCAGTATCCCGTGGGCACAGACAAGGACGGAAATGTCATCGCAGGATTTTACGCCGGAAGAACACACTGTATTATCGCAAATACTGACTGTATACTGGGCGCGAAAGAAAATCATATCATTTTGGAAAATGTTCTGGAATATATGCGGGAAAATCAGGTCAGCGCCTATGACGAGACAGCAGGCCGCGGACTGATCCGTCATGTCTTGATTCGGAAAGGGTTTGCCAGCGGGGAAATCATGGTCTGTCTGGTGATCAACGGTAATGGGGGCTTCCGCCCCGGGTATCGTGAAAAAGTCTCGACAGAGGAGAGAAATAATGATTTGAGGGATGTTTTCAGGTCGGAGAATGGCTGGGAGCTGAGGAAAGAAGAGTTCCCGACGGAAGAAGAGCGAGAGCTGAGGAAAGAAGAGCAAGGGCTGAGAAAAGAAAAGCTTTCGACGGAAAAGGCAGAAAGGAGGCAGCCATCGGAAGAGGAATACCAGACGGTGAGATTTCTTCCCGCCCAGGAGAAGCTTCTGGAAAGATTAAAAAGGATTCCGGGGATGACAAGCATTTCCGTCAGTATCAACAATGAGAAAACCAATGTCATCATGGGAAAGGAAATCCATACTCTCTGGGGCAGCGATACAATTTCAGACACGATTCACGTTCGGGATATGGGGCGGCCGGGATATCCTTTAACCGGGCGGGAGCTGACATTTCATATTTCTCCTCTTTCCTTTTATCAGGTGAATCCCGTGCAGACGGAGAAGCTTTACAGCCTGGCGCTGGAATATGCGGAACTTTCCGGGCGGGAGACAGTCTGGGATCTCTACTGCGGAATCGGCACGATCTCCCTTTTTCTCGCTGGGGATGCGAAAAAGGTTTTTGGCGTAGAAATTATTCCGGAGGCTGTCCGGGACGCTGAAGATAACGCGGTCAGGAACGGAATTACAAACGCGGAATTTTTTACAGGCAGGGCGGAGGAGGTGCTGCCTGCTTTTTATACGCAGAGCGCGGAAGAAGCAATTTATCCGAAGAAATTGGAGCGAGAGAACCAGACAGGAAGGTTTTGCTCAGAAGATGTGTCAGGCGAGATTGACCTTGTTGCAGAACAGGCCGGAGCTGCCGCAGTGCCTGGGACAGAGGACATGCGTCATCCCGATGTAATCGTAGTGGATCCGCCCCGAAAGGGCTGCGACGCGGCCTGTCTGAATACCATGCTCGCCATGCGGCCCGAGCGGATCGTATATGTCAGCTGCGATTCCGCGACACTGGCGAGGGATTTAAGGATTCTGTGCGGCGGCGGGTATGAAATACGCCGGGTAAGAGGGGTTGACCAGTTTGGGATGACGGTGCATGTGGAGACTGTGGTGTTGATACAAAGGAAAGATACCTAGAAATCCTTGAATTTACGCACTTTGTGAGGTTTTTCAGTTTCGACAAAATCGGTGAAAATCATAAGGAAAAGACACTTGTGAATAAAGTAACCGTAGTTGTGGCATTAGACCTCGGTACGGGGAACACAAAAAATCCTGAGAATGAAAGTGAATAGTGGACTATCAGATAGTTTGATAGATTATAGGGATACTTAAATGAGAGTGTCCCTATTTTTTATATTAGGGCATTCCAATAACGGAGTGCCTTTTCAATTTCAAAAAGGAGGATCAGAAAATGACAAACACAGCGTTAAGTGCAAAAATTGAACAAGTTCAATTAGCGGAGCAGATTGCTCAAAGTGTAACTTTTAGGGATGAGCAACACAAAAAATTCTTTCTGAAATATCTGCCAGAGTGCAGATGCGGAGATGTCTATCATGCAGCATTGGTGTATTGCTTGGGGATTGATGCGGACACAAGGAAAAATATTAAGGCAATTTATGACTTTAATACAGGGTGTGTAAAAACGGAATGTTTGCATCAAGGCTGGATTACAAGCGGAAGTGCAAAAGTAGTCCGTATGGCGTTCAATCTTTACAACAATGGTACGCCTAGCGTGTACGATTATGATGATGCAGAGGAACAGCTATCGGAGTGCAAGCTGTATACGGCAGAGGATTTATTCTGCTGTGGGTATGCAAAATATTTTTGGCAGGCGGTAAAAGTCCGTTATCCGGAATACTGCTAAAGGAAAAAGGCGGGAGGAAACAATGTTAAAAATCAGACTTATGGGAACGAAGAACGATATTAAGTGGTTCAGAAGGATTCTCGAAAGGAATAAGAAAGTAAATGTCTTGCAGATCTCCGAGCCTTACGCCAATAAAGGGACAAACAGATATTACAGAGTGTATGCAGAGGTAGAAAGGGAAACGAAAAAAATTCAGTAAATCAGGAGGATAAAAGTTATGTGCAGAGTAATCGCAATCGCAAATCAGAAAGGCGGGGTAGGAAAGACCACCACAACAAGCAACTTAGGGATAGGGCTTGCAA
>JAMPFT010000040.1 GCA_023664305.1 bacterium
ATAATGAGCGTTAGCGAGAAGAATGAGCTTGCTCATTCGGCGAGCGGCGAATGGCGATCATGAATCGAAGATTCATGATATTGGGAAAAGCGGCGCAGGGGTATGCGCGGAAACGGAGGGCATATGAAGGAAACTGTTTTAAAGAAGTTTGCGGAGATATTTGGAGAAGGCGGCGATATAAAGGTATATTTTGCACCCGGACGCGTCAACCTGATCGGAGAGCACACCGATTACAACGGCGGGCATGTGTTCCCCTGTGCGCTGACTATCGGAACCTACGGCGTGGCCCGGAAGAGAGACGACAACAGGCTCAGGTTTTATTCCATGAATTTTGAACATCTGGGCGTGATCGAATCTTCCCTAAAGGATCTGGTTCCCTCCAAAGAGGCGGACTGGACGAATTATCCCAAGGGGGTGATGTGGGCCTTCGGACAGAAGGGGATGGCGATTCCCTGCGGCATGGATCTTTTGCTCAACGGAAATATTCCCAACGGATCGGGACTTTCCTCCTCCGCGTCGGTAGAGGTGCTGACTGGCTTTATTTTGAGAGACTTTTTCGGTTTTGAGGTTTCCAATCAGGAGCTTGCGCTGATCGGTCAGTTCGCGGAGAATAAGTACAATGAGGTCAACTGCGGAATCATGGATCAGTTTGCCATCGCCATGGGGAAGAAGGACAACGCGATCTTTCTGGATACGGCGGATTTGTCCTACACTTACGCGCCGATTGCGCTGCGGGGGGCAAAGATCGTCATCGCCTGCAGCAATAAAAAGCGCGGCCTCGGAGATTCCAAATACAACGAGCGGCGAAGCGAGTGCGAGGAGGCGCTGGCGGAGCTGCAGCAGGAGGTAGCGATCAAGGCTCTCGGCGATCTGGACGAGGAGACCTTTGAAAAACATGCTTCCGCCATCAAGAGCGAGGTGCGCAGAAAGCGGGCAAAGCACGCGGTGTATGAGAACCGTCGTACCGTCCGGGCGGTGGAGGCTCTGCAGGCAAACGATGTGGAGGAGTTTGGCCGTCTGATGAACGCCTCCCATGTATCGCTGCGGGACGACTATGAGGTAACCGGGATTGAACTGGATACGCTGGTGGAGGAGGCCTGGAAGATCGAGGGCGTTATCGGCTCCAGAATGACCGGCGCTGGCTTTGGCGGCTGTACAGTGAGCATCGTAAGGGATGAGGCCATCGACGCCTTTATTGAGAAGGTCGGGGCGGCTTATCAGAAAAAGATCGGGTATGCGGCGGACTTTTATGTGGTGGAGGTCGGGGACGGGCCTGCGGCATTGTAAAAGTGTGCAAAGATTTTCTAAGCCCGCAAAGTACGCGGACTAAGAAAATCTAAGTTGCACACAGAAGAATGCCCAAAGTACGGGCATTCTTCCGGTCTTGCACCAATTGTTTGTGCCTGCGGCGCAGGCATGACGGGAAGTGTGCAAAGATTTATGTCCGCTTCAGCGGACATAGGAGATAGAGGATGGGAAGCATGGGGATTCAGATCAAAAAACTGACGCCGGAGCTGACGAAGGATTACCTGTATTATTTTGATCATGTGGCGTTTCAGGATCATGAGGAATGGGCGGGCTGCTACTGCCTGGAAAGTCATTTGTCCCGAGAGGAAAATGAGGCCATGTGGGGCGATCGGGCTCGTCGGAGCAAAATGGCGGAGGAATGGATTGCCGGAGGGATCCTGCAGGGATACCTGGTTTATGACGGCGAGGAGGTAATCGGGTGGTGTAACGCGGGCGATAAAACGGGTTATGAGCCGATTATGGCAGATTCTGCGTTTGAGACGGAGAAAGTCGGCAAGGGTGAAATCTTCACCGTGTATTGCTTTGAAATTGCGCCGGGGCGCAGGGGAACCGGAATCGCTCATATGCTGCTTGACAGGATTGTCGGGGACGCGCAGGAGCAGGGTTATTCTTATGTGGAGGGCTATCCCTTTACGGACAGGGCGTTTGCGTACCAGTACCGCGGGCCGATTCCCCTTTATGAAAAGCACGGCTTCAAAAAAATCGCGGAGAAAGACTGGTTTTGCATTATGCAGAAAAAGCTCTCATCCGGATGTCCCTGCACGGCGGCGACAAGAGGGTTAGAACGGATTGTGGAAAGAGAGCTTGACAGATTACGGAAAGGTGTTGCGGAGATGGAAAGAATAGGAGCGGATATCAGGAAATTAGTGTCTTACGGGGTGCTTACGGGGCTTGTCCCGGAGGAGGACGTGATCTATACTACGAACCGGCTGCTGGAGCTGTTCGGGCTGGACGAGTTGGAGGACGGGGAGGTTTCCGCGGAGGGAGCCGTCCGGAAAGGCGAGAAAGTTGAAGAGGGTGCTTGCACAAGGGAAGAGAATGCCGAAGAGGGCTCCTGCTCAGGGGAAGAGAAAGCCGGAGAGAAAATCGAAGATCTGGAAGGAATCTTGAGCAGAATGTGCGATTATGCCTTTGAGAAGGGCCTTCTGGCGGAGAACACGGTAACCTACCGGGACTTGTTTGACACAAAAATCATGAGTATGCTCATGCCCAGGCCCAGCGAGATCATTCACAGGTTTTGGGAGCTGTACGAAAAGGAATCGCCGCAGGCGGCCACGGACTATTATTACAAGCTCAGCCGGGACTCCGATTACATCCGCAGATACCGCGTCAGCAAGGATATCAAGTGGATTGCGCCGACGAAGTACGGAGAGCTGGATATTACGATTAACCTCTCCAAGCCGGAGAAGGATCCCAAGGCGATCGCGGCGGCCAGGAACGCCAGACAGTCCGGATACCCGAAGTGTCTGCTCTGTAAGGAGAACGAGGGCTACGCGGGGCGGGTCAACCATCCTGCGCGCCAGAACCATCGGATTATTCCGGTGACCATAAACGGCAGTCAGTGGGGCTTTCAGTATTCGCCCTATGTGTATTATAACGAGCACTGCATCGTGTTCAACTCGCAGCATGTGCCCATGAAGATCGATCATGCGGCATTCTGTAAGCTGTTTGATTTTGTCAGGCAGTTCCCGCATTATTTTGTGGGCTCCAACGCGGATCTGCCGATCGTGGGCGGCTCTATCTTAAGCCATGATCATTTCCAGGGCGGGCATTATGAGTTTGCCATGGCAAAGGCGCCGGTGGAGCGGGAGTTTACGGTGAAGGGTTTTGAGGATGTGGCGGCAGGGGTCGTGAACTGGCCTATGTCCGTGATCCGTTTAAGCGGCCCGGACACGGAGCGGATCATTGCCTTGGCGGATCATATTCTGGAGAACTGGCGGAGCTATACGGACGCGGACGCGTTTGTCTACGCGTACACGGACAACGAGCCCCACAATACGATCACGCCTATCGCCAGAAAGCGGGGAGAGCGTTTTGAGCTGGATCTTGTGCTCCGCAACAATATCACGACCGAAGAGCATCCGCTGGGTGTCTATCATCCTCACGCGAAGCTTCATCATATCAAGAAGGAAAACATCGGTTTGATCGAGGTGATGGGGCTGGCGGTGCTTCCCGCCCGGCTGAAGCAGGAGATGGCGGATTTGAAGGCGGCGATTCTGGCGGGAAAGAATCTGCGCGACGATGAAGAACTGGCAAAGCACGCGGATTGGGTGGAAGAGTTTAAGCCCAAATACGAAAAGATAGACAAGAGCAACATAGACGGTATTGTCGAAAAAGAGATCGGGCTTGTGTTTATGGAGGTTTTGGAGGACGCCGGAGTCTACAAGAGGACGGAAGAGGGGCAGAAGGCGTTTGACCGATTTCTGGCAAGTCTGTAGATAGTAATCTGACACATAATCAGCAGGGGCTGCCGTGAGACGGCCCCTGCTGATTTCGGATGAAGAGGAACGCGAAGCTTCTTTTGAAGTCGGCGATACCAGCTTTGCGCCCGTGAGGGTGCTCTGACCGTACACGGGTGGTTTGCAGCGCCGCAGATGGTATGACAGGGTGCTTTGGGAAAGAGGAGGTATGGAAACAGATGGAGGAGAGGTTCGGATTATGGAGAAAAAGAGACGCGCTCGCCGTTTCGGCAAGCGTGTCTCATATTCCGGCATCCTCCCACATAGAATAGTTACAGGGACTGCTCAAAACACGTCGGGATAGGTTTCCTGCAGTTTTTTTACGATAATGCCGCGCTGGGAAGAGCGTAAGTTTTTGGCGGCCTGACGCAGTCTGTCGATATCGCCCGGGTGTCCCGCGGCGGCATAGTAGTCGGCCAGCTGATAATAAGTGCGGCTGATATCCGTGCCGGTTTTTACCGCAAATTCCATCAATATGGCCGCCTCTTTTGCGTAACCGTTTTCCGTCAGGATATCCGCCCACTTTTGCAGGGTGCGGACCAGCACGGTATAGTTTTGGTCGTATTCCGTCAGAAGGCTGATGTTGGCGGTGCCGTATTCCAGCTTCAGGTCCGTGTTGGACCAGCCGGTCAGATTTACGGTCTTCCGGGAAGTGAGGGATTCCAGAATATCGATGCACTCCAACACCTCCTGATTTTCGTTCAGGAGATGGGTCGGGAAGGTTTCCAAAGGAATATTGATATAGTTTAGCCCGTCCAGCGGTTTGCGTCGGATGGAATTTGCCCGAAGCTCCCGGGACCAAAAATCCGCATCCTTTTCCTTTGCCTGCTTCGCCTGTTTTTTTATGTTGACGGTGAGCACGATGGAGAGCACAATAAAACTTGCCAAAAAGCCGAAATTCATATATAATATCCTTTCAGAGTTTAGCGGTTCTACCGCCGGTTTTTTGAAAATGTCCGCCGCGGCGGACGGGAGGGTATCGTAATGTTTAACATGAACAGAAAAAAAACAAGACAGCGCGTTTCCATAGTAATTGTCGTAATACTTGTACTTGCCATGGTTATTCCCACTGTAGCATATTTCTTTTAGTAAATCAATCCGGGGTTTGCTCTATGAATAAAATTTTTGCCAGGAAAAAATATTGTCTTGCATTGTGGGCGTTGTGCCTGCTGCTGTTCGGGACGACGGTACGGGCCGGGGGACAGGACACGATAAAGAGCGGTATTTTTGCCGGAGACATCGATCTGTCCGGAATGACCGGGCAGGAGGCCGAAGCGGCAGTGCAGGAGTATGTGGACGGGCTGCGGAATGTGGAGATTACGCTGATTGCGGCTGAGGGCGCGGAGGTGACGGTGACGGCGGGGGAGCTTGGCATAAGCTGGGCAAATCCCGAGATTGTGACGGAGGCTGTTCAGCTCGGCAGCCGCGGAAACGTGATCGAGCGCTATCGGATTCTGAAGGATCTGGAGCATGAAAATAAAGTGTTTCCCATCCTGTTTAGTCTGGATAGGCAGTCTGTCAGCGATATCCTGACCGAAAGATGCGCCGTGTATGACAGGGAAGCCGTAAACGCATCCCTGGAGAGAGTGGACGGCGTCTTTCATGTGGTGGAGGGACAGCCCGGCTGCTTGCTGGATGTGGAGACCTCTGTCGGCGTGGTCAACGATTACCTTACCGGGGATTGGGACGGGCGGCCCTGCAGCATAAGCCTGTATGTGGAACCGGCAGAGCCGCTCGGAGATGTGCAGGAGCTGGCGCAGGTGCAGGATCTGCTGGGGAGCTTTACTACCTCCTATTCCTCGTCCAACGCGGCAAGGAGCGCGAATGTGGAGAACGGGTGCCGGCTCATCGACGGGATAACGCTTTATCCCGGGGAGGAATTTTCCACTTATGAGGCGGTAGCGCCTTTTACCGGGGGAAACGGTTATTTTATGGCAGGCTCTTACATAAACGGCAGAGTGGTAGACAGTCTGGGCGGCGGGATCTGTCAGGTATCCACAACGCTCTACAACGCGGTGCTGCGGGCGGAGCTGGAGGTGACAAAGCGGTATAGTCATTCCATGGTGGTTTCCTATGTGGACCTTTCGGCGGATGCGGCTATCGCGGAGAGCTCCGGAAAAGATTTTAAGTTTGTGAACAGTCTGGATTATCCGATTTACATCGAGGGATACACCGGTGAAAAGAAGATTACCTTTAACATCTACGGCAAGGAAGAACGGGAGCCGGGCCGGGAGGTTCGTTATGAGAGTGAAATCCTGGAGGTAAACAGTCCTGCGTCGGATGTGATAAACGCGGATTCGTCCCAGCCCATCGGTTATTTTCAGGTGACGGACAATGTGCATATCGGGTATCGGGCGAGGCTGTGGAAGGTGGTGCTCGTGGACGGCGAAGAAGTGAGCCGTACCGAGGTAAACGCCAGCAGCTATAAGATGACGCCCAGAAATGTGACGGTAGGCGTATCGACGGCGGATCCCGCGGCATACGATGAGATCATGGCGGCGATCGGCACCGGAAACGCGGAGCATGTAAAGAATGTGATCGCCATACTGACAGCCCCGGCGGCGGAGTAAGCCTGCGCGGCGCGGCGGAAGTTATTCCCGTGAGCAAAATGTGTCTTTTAGAGACATAGCCAAATGGCCATGCTTGCATGGACAATTGGAGAATGCGGCGGGGTATCTGACTGTGAGCGGGGAACGTCGGTATTCAGGCAGAGTGTTTCCGAAAGGGAGAAAAACAGAGACAGGTATGAAGATCGGTAAGGTGTCGGAGAGCGTTTTGAAACGCTCCGTGTTGAGGCAGATAGGGACGGAAAGAGAAGAAGCGGCAGATAGCGCAGGGCTGGGGAAAGACTGCGCTGTTTTTTCGTTCCCCTTACACGGGACGGCAGTCTGCGGATCGGAGGAGGACGATTCCGTGAAGCAGGATCTTATGACCTGTATGCAGGAAGGAAGCCTGACGTTCTGCGACGGGGAACACTCATCCCCCATGGAACGTCTGATCCAGAAGTGCGCCAATAACCTTGCCGCGGGAGGAGCCCGGATGGCGTGGGCGATGATCGCGCTGATCCTTCCTGAGGAGGCGCAGGAAGCCGACCTGAAGGAGCTGATGCGTCAGGCGGGAGAGAAGTGCAGGCAGCTGGGAGTGAGGACAGCGGGAGGACAGACCCGCGTCAGTCCGGCGGTGAAGCACCCTGTGGCAGTGATAACAGGATACGGCGTTCCCTTTGCGGAAAGGGCGCGAAGGAGAGACGCGGAAGGCATAAAAGCCGACTCCGGAAGCTGTCCGAAAAAGGACAGGAAGGCCGCTCCGGGTCAGGATGTGGTGATCAGTAAATGGATCGGCCTGGAGGGGACGGCGAGACTGGCGGTGAGAAACCGGGAGAAGCTGAAGGAAAGGTATCCGGCCCGTTTTGTGGAGGAAGCGGTGGCCTTTGACCGTTTCCTTTCCGTAATTCCGGAGGCCGCCACCGCCGTGAAGTCCGGCGTTTGCGCGATGCATGACGCTTCCGAGGGCGGAATCCTGGGGGCATTATGGGAGCTTGCGGAGCGCGCAGGCGTTGGACTGACAATAGACTTAAGGAAGCTGCCTCTGCGTCAGGAGACGGTGGAGGTATGTGAACTCTGTCATGCAAATCCGTATGAGCTTTTGTCCGGCGGAAGTCTTCTGATGACCGCATGGGACGGACCGAAGTTAGCGGCGGCGCTGGAGGAGGAAGGGATTCCGGCGGTTGTGGTCGGAAAGATCACGGACAGTCATGACAGGATACTGATCAACGAAGACGAAGTGCGGTATCTGGGAAGGCCGAAGCAGGACGAGATTTACCGCCTGCTGTAGGAGCTGTCAGGCAGGCCGGAGAGCGGCAAAAGGCTGTCAGACAGGCAAATCGGAGAGAGGAAAAAGCAGGCCGGAAAGGCTTCCGGGCAGGCGCGAATCGGAGAGGAAAAACAGGGCGGGAAAGACTTCCGGGCAAGCGCAAATCGAAGAGAGGAAAAGCAGGGCGGAAAGGCTTCCGGGCAGGCGCAAATCGGAGAGAGGAAAAATAAGGCGGGAGGCTTTGAGAAACGCCGAAGTTTCAGGATACGCACAGGAGAACCTGTGCGGGAAAGGAATAGGAATGAGGGAAGAATTACTTGCAATCGTAGAGAAAAACAGCCGGATCGATTTGAAGGAGCTGGCAGTGATCCTTGGCGCGGAGGAAATCGACGTGGTCAACGAGCTGGCGGCGTTGGAAAAGGAGGGAATTATCTGCGGCTATCATACCATGATCAACTGGGAAAAAACAGAGATCGAGAAGGTTTCCGCGCTGATCGAGGTACGGGTGACGCCGCAGAGGGGACAGGGCTTTGACAATGTGGCGGAGCGCATCCAGAGATACCCCGAGGTGCAGAGCGTGTATCTGATGTCCGGCGGTTATGATCTGATGATCATACTGGAGGGAAAATCCCTCAGGGAGGTGTCCGCTTTCGTGTCGGATAAGCTGTCTACGTTGGAGCAGGTGCTCAGCACGGCAACCCACTTTATCCTGAAAAAATATAAGGATCACGGCACGATGCTCTCCCAGAAAAAAGAAGACGAGAGGGAGATGATCACGCCATGAGGAATCCGTTAGCAGATAAGATTGTGGAGATAAAGCCATCCGGGATCCGTAAATTTTTTGACATCGTGAGCGAGATGAAGGACGCGATCTCGCTTGGAGTGGGCGAGCCGGATTTTGACACGCCCTGGCATATCCGGGAGGAGGGCATTTATTCTCTGGAGAAGGGAAAAACCCATTATACCTCCAACGCGGGTCTGATGGAGCTGCGCCGGGAAATTTGCAATTACATGTACCGAAAGCAGGGACTTACCTATCATCCGACAAAAGAGGTGCTGGTTACGGTGGGCGGCTCCGAGGCGATCGACATGGGGCTCCGCGCCATGTGTAATCCGGGGGACGAGGTGCTGATCCCCCAGCCCAGCTATGTGTCTTATGAGCCCTGTGCGGTTTTGGCGGGAGCGAAGCCGGTCATCATCGATTTAAAGGCGGAAAATGAATTTCGTCTCACGGCGCAGGAGCTGGAGGAAGCGATCACGGAGAAAACGAAGCTTTTAATCCTGCCGTTTCCCAATAATCCCACCGGCGCGATCATGGAACGGGAGGATCTGGAGAGGATTGCGGAGGTCATCGTAAAACATGACATATTTGTCATGTCGGACGAAATCTATTCGGAGCTGACCTATAAGGGAAACCATGTGAGTATTGCACAGCTTCCCGGCATGAAGGAACGGACGATTCTGATCAACGGCTTTTCCAAGGCCTATGCCATGACCGGATGGAGGCTGGGCTATGCCTGCGGGCCGGAGGAGATCATCGGGCAGATGACAAAGATTCATCAGTTCGCAATTATGTGTGCCCCCACGACTGCGCAGTATGCTGCGGTGGAGGCTTTAAAGAACGGCGACGCGGATGTGGAGGAGATGCGGACGGCCTACAACCAGCGGAGGCGCTATCTGATGAATGCTCTGCGGGAAATGGGACTGGAGTGCTTCGAGCCTTACGGGGCCTTTTATGTCTTCCCCTGTATTAAGGAGTTTGGCATGACCAGCGATGAGTTTGCCGAGAAGCTGCTGGAGGAGGAGAAGCTGGCGGTGGTGCCGGGCACGGCTTTTGGGGACTGCGGGGAGGGCTTTTTGAGAATATCCTACGCCTATTCCCTGGAGAACCTGAAGGTAGCTATCGGAAGGCTGGAGCATTTTGTGCGGAAGCTCCGGAAAAAGTGTGAGAAGAATTTCTAAGGCGTCAAAGAGGGGTGTTTACACACCCTCTTAGGACGCCGCCTAAGAAATTCTAAATCTCACACGGAAGAATGCCCAAAGTGCGGGCATTCTTCCTGGAACCGAATGGTTCCGTGGGATTGGTTTGTGCCGCCGCAGGCAGCATGACGGTGTCAAAAAAGAAGACCGCTGTGCGGGGAGGAATTACGGATGCACATTGTACTGCACCAACCGGAAATACCGGGAAACACCGGAAATATAGGGCGTACCTGTGTGGCGACAGGCACGCCCCTGCATTTGATCGAACCGTTGGGATTTCAGCTGGACGAGAAATCGATCCGGCGCGCGGGGATGGATTACTGGGATCGGCTGGAGGTCTACAGATATATTAACTTTCAGGAATTTCGGGAAAAGAATCCCGGCGTCAGAATCTGGATGGCGACCACAAAGGCAAGAAAAATTTACACGGAGGCGGAATACGGTCCGGAGGATTTCATTATGTTCGGAAAGGAGAGCGCCGGGATTCCGGAGGAGCTTTTGGTGGAAAATGAGGAGAACTGTATCAGAATCCCGATGTTTCCCGCCATCCGCTCGCTGAATCTGTCCAATTCCGCGGCCATCGTCCTGTATGAGGCCCTTCGCCAGAACGGCTTTGACGGCCTGCAGCGGGAGGGCGAGCTTCACAGGCTGCGATGGAAAGAAGCGTCGGAGGTATAATTCCCTTGCAATAGCAGCCTTTCGTGTAATATAATAGAGACAAAGGTTTTTGTTGGTTGCAATGCGGGTCTGTTCCTGCGGGGAGCGGCTCCGGGAGACAGGGCAGTCCGGGTACAGGAAGCCTGCGGGACTGCGAGGAGGTATCGGAATGACATTAAAAGAATGCTATGAAGCGCTGGGAGCGGATTACGAGGGGACGCTGGGGCGGCTGTGCAGCGAGAAGCTGGTGCAGAGATTCGCGCTGAAGTTTTTGACGGACGAAAGCTTTTCCAATCTGCAAAAGGCAATGGCGGACGAAAATTACGAAGAAGCGTTCCGCGCGGCTCATACGTTGAAGGGAGTCGGAATGAATCTGGGTTTCAAAAAGCTTTATACGATCAGCGATGTGCTGACGGAGGAATTGAGGGGCGGGAAAAAGCCCTCGGACAGTACGCTGGTGGATCAGGTGGGCGAAGAGTATGAACGGACTGTAGCGCTGTTAAAGGAGCTGCAGGCTTCAGTGTGATCGACAGGTTTCGGAGGATGTT
This sequence comes from bacterium, assembly GCA_023664305.1. Taxonomy (GTDB): domain Bacteria; phylum Bacillota; class Clostridia; order Lachnospirales; family Lachnospiraceae; genus Acetatifactor. The sequence continues at coordinate 10,766 of JAMPFT010000040.1, forward strand.
GCAATGCGCAATAAAGTACTTATTGTTGACGATATGGAAATGAATCGCGAGATGCTGACGGCGATTCTGGAAGACGACTACCCCATTATGGAGTCGGACAGCGGCAGAAAGGCGATCGGAATACTGGAAGAGCAAAACGAAGAGATAGCGGTGGTTCTTCTGGATCTGATTATGCCGGAAATGGACGGCTATGAGGTTCTGGAGGAGATGAGGCGCCGCTCCTGGCTGGAGAAAATCCCTGTGCTGGTCATCAGCGCGGAGTCCAAGGTAGATGCGGAACGCCGCTGCTTTGAACTGGGAGTGTCCGATTTTATTCATAAGCCTTTTGACAACGCGATTGTCAGGAATCGCGTCAGAAATACGGTAGATTTGTGTACCTACCGGAATGAGCTGGAAGAAAAGGTCGAAGAGCAGACGGTGACTTTGAAAAAACAGTATGCTCTTTTGGAGACTCAGGCAAGGAAGCTGCAGGAAAGCAATACGAAAATCATCGATATCCTGGGTACTGTGGTAGAGTACCGTAATCTGGAGAGCGGAGAGCACGTCAAGAGAGTGAAGGGATTCACCAAAATTCTGGCGGAGCAGGCCATGGCCGATTACCCGGAATACGGCCTGACCCCGGAAAAGATAGATATCATCGTCTCTGCCAGCGCCCTGCATGACATCGGTAAGATTGCCATACCCGACAATATTCTTTTGAAGCCGGGGAGGCTGACGGATGAGGAATTTGCTTTTATGAAGACCCATACGGTCAGGGGTGGAGAAGTTCTGAATAATATCAGAGACGTCTGGGAAAAGGAATACAGCGAGGCAAGCTACGATATCTGCAGACACCATCATGAGAGATATGACGGAAGAGGCTACCCGGACGGGCTTGTGGGAGAGGAAATCCCTCTTTCGGCGCAGCTTGTGGGAGTTGCCGATGTATATGACGCACTTGTCAGTGAGCGGGTGTACAAGAGCGCCTATTCTCCGGAGGAAGCTTATCGGATGATCCGGGAAGGGAAATGCGGAGCCTTTTCTCCCAGACTGATGGAGTGCTTTGCCAACGCCAGAGAAAAATTTGAACAGCTGGCCCGGAAACAGCATGAAGGCTGATCAGCCGGGGAGGGAGACCGCCGGCGGCTGCCGCTGTATCATGTCTTCATATTCCGGATGTTCCCGCACAAATTGATCGACGGTTTCAGGTCTGTCCCAGAAATGCATGGGCCAGACCTTTTTTACGTCTATTTTTTTCAGAAAATAGAGAAAGCCGTCCGCGCAATGAGAGCCCAAATGAGGATCCAGAGGCAGACAGGCGTCGTCCAGAGAGGTTCCTTCCAAGGCCCGCAGCGCTGCCCAGTAGCTTCCGGTCATTTGGCGTCGCTCCGTCTCCGGCATATCCTCCGTGATCCAGTCGTTTAAGTCGCCTGCATGAAAAAAGGTTCCCTCAGAGGTGACGAGCAGAAAGGCCACGCCGGAGTCGGTGGAAAGAAGGGTTTTGAGCAGGGCGCCGTGAGGCAGTCGGTATTCCCGGCTGTGATATACCCGGAGGATATGACCGCTTAATGCGTCCATATCGGTACAGCCGCCGTCTGCAGACACCCGGTCGGCGTCCAGAAGACTTAAGCCCTTCGGATATCTGCTTCGCTTGATATCATTGGGCAGAATCGCGCCGATTTCTTTCATGCCGATGTCGGAAAGCGTTTCGAATACCGCCGGATTATAGTGATCGGCGTGACAGTGGCTGACCAGTACAAGAACAGGCTTCACGGGATTAAGCGGCGGGAGCGTTCCCTTGTCATAATCGAACAGATAATAGCATTCTGACGTTTCTGTCAGAAATCCGCTGTGGGAAAGATAAGTGATATTCATGTGATAATTCCTCTTAAAAGATCGGCACGGACGCCTCAATATTGATCCGGCCGGAACATGTCCTTCGGGATAGGCCGGAGCAGAGCGTCGATACCGTATTTTTTCCTTATATTTTCCGGCAGATTCGGATAAAACGTAAGCGCCGCATATTTTAGAGCCCGGTTTCCCCAGAGACTGTCGGTGGATAACAGGTAAGAATAATAATCCGCGTCATAGTGGATATGCCATGCGAACTCCTTTATCAGCAGCAGGCCCAGTATTGTCTCCTGCGTGAGCGGCCCCTGCTGCAAGGCAGCATCGTATTCGGACTCTAAGATCAGCCGGGCTAATTCCGGCGATGGGGAAGCTAAAAACACTTTCATGGAGGCGGCAAGAAAAGTATTCCAGGGCTCCGCAAAATTGCTTTTTAGAGGCAGATTTTCTACTCCCGCGGTTTGAAGGTGAAGGACGGTGCGCATAAAATAGCACACAATTTGGTCTATATTATCGGTGTCGTATCCGAGACTGCGAACGCTCATGAAAATCCTTTCCTGCCACTGCGGGCATTTCCCGTAACCGTCGAACAGAACAAAACTCTGCACCGCTGTCTTGTCGGGAGAAACGGAATGATCCGCGGCGCTATCCTTAGTATGCCAGATCCTTTGAAATCCGTCAATGATCGGTTCGGAAGCCTTTGACTGCGTAAGGAGCCTCTTATACCGAATCGGGAGACGGCGGGCGGAATTTGGGGATATCTGCCCGATGCAAAGGCTGCCCGCCGGGGACGGAAAAATCAGCCTTGAAAGGAAAAAATTATTCGCACTAATTCTGTTGAGAATAGGCTCTTTT
>JAMPFT010000041.1 GCA_023664305.1 bacterium
GGGAGAGACGGCGCAGAGCGGGGACGGGATGGATCAGTTTATCCGGATGTGCGTCCGGCCGATCTGCAACATGCTGGAGGAGGAAATCACCCGGAAGCGCTACGGGATCAAGGAGTTTCAAAAGGGCTCCTTTGTGGCGGTAGACACGTCCCTGCTGGAGATCACAGGGATCTTCGCGTCGGCTGACAAGCTGGATAAGATCATCGGCTGCGGAATCTTAAGCATCGACGAGGTTCGGGAAAAGGCCGGGGAGGCGGCCCTGAATACGCCGGAGGCACAGAAACACTATATCACAAAGAATTACGGCGAGGTAGACGCCGGGGAAGGGGAACAGAATGAAGAATAAGTATTTCATGGCGGAGGAGAAGGGGGAGAACCTGGAGATTACCATATACGGGGATATCACCTCCTGGGAGTGGCTGGAAAGCGACGTCTCCAGTTACACCCTGTCGAAGCTGATCCAGAGCAGCAGTGCAAAGACGATCACCGTTTCCATCAACAGCTACGGCGGGGAGGTATCGGAGGGGCTTGCAATCTGCAACGCGCTGCGGAGACATCCGGCGCACGTCGTCACCGTCTGCGACGGGTTTGCCTGCTCGGCGGCGTCTGTGGTCTTTATGGCCGGAGATGAACGGATTATGAACGAGGCCAGCCTGCTCATGATCCATAACGCGTGGACTTATGCCAGAGGGAGCGCGGAGGATCTGCGCAAGCAGGCGGACGATCTGGACGTAATCTCGCAGACGGTGGCAAGGACCTATCTGACCCATATCAACATCTCCGAGGAGGAGCTGCAGGCAATGCTGAAGGAGGAGACGTGGATCACGCCGGAGGATGCGGTTGCGATGGGATTCGCTACAGCGGTCCGGGAGGAAAACGCAAGCGCGCGGCAGCAGTATTCCGCAAAGGAGAAAATCATCAGGCAATTAGTGGACGGAAAAAGCAGGGAAGGCGGAGAGGGACAGCCTGCGGCAGCAGGCGCGGCGGATGTTCCCGAAGAGCCGGAAAGCGGGTTCCGGAAGCTTTTTGATAAATTTCATGCCGAATAAGGAGGAGAAAAATGAAGGCAAAAGACGTGATTAACCAGGCGAGGGAGAAGTTCTCGGCGGACTTTTTACAGTCGGTCCGGGACGGAGACGAGGGGAAGATGGCGGATGCGATCGCGGAGTTTTCCCAGCAGCTGCAGGAGGCGATGCTGCAGGAGGCGGCTGACACAGACGGCGACCGGGCGGCGCTGGCGGCGCGGGGCGTGAGGGTGCTGACGTCCCAGGAGCAGAAGTACTACGAAAAGCTGATCGAGGCAATGAAGACGTACGGCAATGTCATGCAGGCAGTCAGCAACCTTGATGTTGCCATGCCGGAGACGATCATCGACGCGGTGATGGAGGATATCCAGAGCGATTTCCCGCTTCTGGATGCCATCGACTTCCGCAACACGACGGCGGTCACAAAGTGGTTTTACAACAAGCAGGGGACGCAGCAGGCGCAGTGGGGAAGCCTTGGATCAGAGATCACAAAAGAGCTTTCCGGATCCATCGAAGAGATGGACCTGAAGCAGTGCAAGCTGACGGCCTACATGGTAGTCAGCAAGGATTTTCTGCTGTTGGGCCCCGCGTGGCTCGACCGCTATATCAGGAGCATCCTGTCGGAGGCGAACGGTCTGGCGCTGGAGACGGCGGTTGCAGACGGGGACGGACAGACGTCGCCCATCGGCATGTCGCGCGACCTGACAAAGGGGACGACGGCGGAAGGAAAGACTACATACACCAGAAAGACGGCCGTGAAGGTGAAAACGCTGGATCCGGAAACTTACGGGAGCATTCTGGAGAAGCTGACCGTAACGCCGTCCGGGCGGCAGAGAGCCGTGAGAGAGGTGATCATGGTCGTGAACCCCTCCGATTACCTGACGAAGGTAATGCCTGCCACAACGATCATGACGCCCCAGGGGACCTATATCAGCGACGTGCTCCCGTTCCCGACGAAGGTAATCCAGAGCGTCGGGGTGGAAAAGGGACATGCCATTGTCGGCCTCGGGAAGCGCTATTTCGTCGGGCTGGGAACCAGCAAGAGAGGATTTATCGAGTATTCGGATCATACGCAGTTTTTGGAGGACAACCGGGTCTACACGACGCATCTGTACGGAAACGGTATGCCGTTAGACAACAATGCGTTTGTCTATCTGGATATTTCCGGGCTGACGGCTCCTGCGCTGAAGGTACAGAGTCTTAAAGAGGAACAGGGCAGCCAGGCATAACATAGCGGGAGGACAGGGACATGCTGGAGGAATTGAAGGAGTATCTGAACATAACCTATGATGACCCTGTGACGGACCGGGTACTGCAGGGAGCGTTGGAGAGAGGAAAGGCCGTGCTGAACGACTACGCCGGCGCGGAGCTGGACTATGAGGAGGGGCTGCCGCGGCAGCTCCTTTTCGACTACTGCAGGTATGTGCGCTCCCACGCGGTGGAAATGTTTGAGGTGAATTTCCGGCATGACCTGATCTCCCTGCGGGAGAGGACGGAGGTGCAAAGAATTGCGGATCAAAACAAACATTCCGTTCCAGACCTTTAACGACGGGATCTGTCAGATCTGCTCTCTAAAAAACGTGGGAGAAAAGGGGCGTATGCCGGTGAAGGAGCTGCGTGGAAAAGCCGGACGGGTGCCGTTTGAGGCCAGACGGGTAGGAGTCAAACGTTTTTTCGAGGCAAAGCAGGAAAATGCGGAGATCGATAAGGTGATCCGGATCCCGGCTGCGTTTTTGGTCTCCACGCAGGATGTCTGCATTCTGGACGGGATCCAGTACGGCGTTTATCAGGTGCAGAGTGTGCCGGACGCCATGCCGGGGGCACAGGACCTGTCGTTAAAAAGGCTGGCGGAAAAATATTGACGGGAGGCGGGAATGAGTCTGCAGGAATTTGGAGAAATGCTGAAAAGCGTTACAGAGGCGGTGTACCACTTTGAGGCGTGGCAGGAGACGGCGGGGGAATACCTTGTCTGGCAGGAGACAGGCTCCCGCAGCACCCACGCGTCAAACGTCCGGAGGGAGACGGTCAAACGCATCCAGGTGGAACTCTATACCGAGGAGGAGTTTTCCGAGACGCCGGAAAGGCTGATGGAGACTCTGGAGGAGTATGAAATTGCCTTTGAAGATCCGGTGATCGAGTATGACCGGGACTTGAAAAAGTTCCGGTATATTTGGGAATGCGAGGTGATATAGGAATTGTATATCGAAGTCGGAGGGCTGGATGATCTGATCGAAGGCCTGGATAACATTATGGATCTGCCGGAAGACGTACAGCGGGAAATGCTGGACGCGGAGGCGGACGTCGTTGTCAGGGCGCAGAAGGAAGAAATCGAGAGCCTGAAGCTGGTAGACTCGGGACAGCTGAAAGCATCCATCGCCAGGGAACATGAGGTTAAGCTCTTAAACTCGGGAGGGATGGGGATGCACATGGATATTTATCCCCAGGGAACCAGAGAGGACGGCACAAGAAACGCGGAAGTGGGATTTATCCACGAATACGGAGCGCCGAAAAGACACATTAAGGCGTCCGCCTGGATGCGGAACGCCAACGAAAAATGCGCGGAGAAAGCCGTGGAGGCGGCAGTAGACGTGTACGAAAAATTTTTACAGAAAAGCTTATGACAGGTTAAGGAGGAGAAAGAATCATGGCAGCATTTGGAGCGAGATATATTAATTTTGCACCGATCGACAAGGAAGAGACAGGGAAGCTTCCCACTTATAAAAGCGGGGAAACGATAAGCCTGGGAGAGCTGGTTGCGGCGAACCTGACGGTGAATTTTGCCACAGGCGAAATGTATGCGGACGACAGGCTGGTAGAAAACATAAATGAGTTTGCCAGCGGGAGCATTGCCGTGGAGGTGGATGAGCTGGAGGATGAACAGGCCGCCGTCATCTATGGCGCGGAAATCAATAAAAACGGTGAGAAAGTGGATAACACGAGAGACAGCGCGCCCTTTGGCGGGCTTGCGTATTGCAAGACCCTGTCGAAAAACAATGAGAAATTTTATCGCGGGTATTTTTACCCGAAGGTGCGGGCGGCGCTGGGGAGCGATAACGCCGCGACGAAATCCGGCAGTATCACTTTAGCATCGACGCCGATCAATTTTACCGTGTATGAGCCGGAAAGCGGGGAGTGGAGATATACGAAACGGTTCGACACCATGGAAGAGGCAAAGAAATGGGTGGATGCAAAGCTGTCGAACGGTGAGACGGGATCCGCGAATTGACGAAACGGAGGGGAAAGCATGCTGTGCAGATACACAACGGCAAAATTTAAAGGACAGGAAATCCATCTTGCCTATACGGTGAACGCGATGTTTTGTATCAATGACCTGTTGCAGGACGGAGAGCAGATCTTCGACCTGATGGAGGAGCAGGGGCAGGAAGGATTTAAGCGGTTCTGCGGGGCGGTGAGTATTCTGGCGGGATGCGGGAGGCAGATCAGGGAGTCCGAAGGGCTCCCCGGCGCTGCCTGCCCGGAGGCGGAAGAGCTTTGCGCCTGCATGAACCTGGTGGAATATTTAACGATAAGGCGCGCGGCCATGGAAGCGGTCCTCTTAGGGTACGGGCGGGAAGTGGTAGACGAAAACGAGGAGATTGATCTGGATCTGGAGCAGCTCGAAAAAAAGGAAACCCACCAGGGCGGCGATCTTAAGCATGGCCGTGCTGGTGGGTTTTTCCGTATCGGAAGCGCTGCAGTGCGCGCCCGGTCTGGTGTTTGACATGATGGAGCTGAAAGCGCAGCAAAGCGGCTGGAAAAGAAAGGAAATCGACTGAAAAGTTGTTTTGCAAATAACTTCTTGATTTTTGAGGAAAGGGGCGGCTGTTTTTTCATGAATAAAATCCAATTATTTCAAGGTGATTGTCTCAACCTTATGGAAGGAATTTCAGATAAAAGCATAGATATGATACTTTGCGATTTGCCTTATGGGGTTACAAAAAACGAGTGGGATAAAATGATTGACAGTAAACAACTGTTTTCGGAATATAAGAGGATATGCAAGCAAAACGCAAATGTCGTTCTGTTTTGCCAGATTGAATTTGCAAAATATTTAATGGACTCCACTTACGAAAGTGAATTTTCACATTGTCTTATCTGGGTAAAGAACAATAAGACAAGACATTTATCGGTTAAGGCTTTGCCCATGTCACAGTATGAAATGATACTTGTTTTCCGAATGAATAAGTACGCAAATAAGGAAAGTCACACCGAATTAAGAAATTATTTTATGCAGGAGCTTGAAAAATGCGGAATGAATGTAAAAGAAATCGAAGAGGCCATTCACAACCATTCAGCTCAGCATTGGTTCAGATATTCTTCTGATTACAGAATACCTACGGAAGGAAATTACCGGAGACTACAGGAAGTCACTGGTTGTTTTGGCAGGGCTTATCAGGAAATAAGAGAAGAATTTTTGACAGAGAAAAATAATACATGTACATATAACGGACAAGGACAATCGGATGTGTTGAATTTTTCCTTGAAAGAAAAAAGAATGCACCCCACACAAAAACCTGTTGATCTGCTGGAATATCTGATAAAAACCTACAGCAACGAAGGTGACACGGTTTTGGATAATTGTATGGGTAGCGGCAGCTGTGGAGTGGCCTGCATAAATACAAATAGAAGCTTTATAGGCATGGAGCTTAACGAAAAGTATTTTCGGATAGCGAAAGAACGAATTGAAGATGCCGATGAGCAAGCAGCAAAAACCCCGTTGCGACGTCGCAACGGGGAAGCATGAAATCCGGTGTTATATTTTTTGGACGCGCTCCAGCGCCTTCTGCATTTCCCGGACGGCCTTGTCGAGGTCGAGACTGTAAATTCGGTCTACCTCCGGGGAGAAATCGGTAAGGGGGATCCCTTTTTCATCCATGACGCGAAGGACTTCATCGTGGAGACGGGAGAGCTCTGCGCGGCGGGGCTTATTTTTCCGGCGGGTTTGGATCATTTCCCGTACCAGTAAAACAGGAATAGAAAGTATACAAAAATATCCAATCCATGCAAAACCTACACCGTCAGGGATCATCATTAAAAAAATATTATTTAACATACCTCAAACCCTCCTTTCCCTGCCTTTATTATACGGGAATCCGGAGGAAAAGTAAAGGGAAGGAGAGGAAAAATGCCGACCAGAACCATTAAAACGAGGCTGGAGCTTTCCGGGGACAAGGAGTTCCGGGAGGGCTTAAGCCGGGCAAACGCGGAACTGAAAAAGCAGAAGGAAGAATTGAAGCTGCTGACGGAGACCTATAAGAACAGCGCAAACAGCCAGGAGGCATTGACGAAGAAGCTGGAGCAGCTGAAGGAGATGCAGAAGGCCTACGGGAAAGTCGTGGAGGCCGCCAAAGAGGGACTGAAAAACGCGGCCGCCGAAGAAAAACGGTACGCAGCCCAGGCGGAGGAGATTCGGGAAAAGCTGGAGAAGGCCCAGATCGAGCAGGAAAACCTGAACCGGGAGACGGAAGAGGGAGCAAAGCGGCACGCGGAGCTCAGCAGCGAGATCGAGAAATACCGTGCGGAGTTGGAGCAGGCCACCCGGAACCAGGAGACCGCGGCGGAGGCGGTCAAGGGCTGGGCGAAGAACCAGACCAACGCGGAGGCGTCAGTCAGCAGGACAAAGCGGCAGATTCTGGAATATACGGAGTACCTGAAGGAGGCAGAGGAGAGCACGGACCACTGTGCTGCCAGCATCGATCAGTACGGGAAAAAGGTAAAAAAGACTGCCGAGAGCCAGGAGCAGCTGAACGGGAAGATGGGCAGTATGGGAGCGGCGGTCAGCAACCTGGCCTCATCTTTGACATCGACTGGAATAAATAAAGGTTTGGAAAAAATAAAGGATGCACTGCTTGACTGCATCCAGACGGCTGCGGAGTTTGAAACCGCGGTAGCAAAGGTATCCACGATCGCGGACACCGAAGCGGCGAGCATGGATACCATAAAAGGGAGCATCTTAAGACTTTCCAACGAGACGGGACAGGCTGTGGAGGCGTTGTCGGAGGCGACCTACAACGCGATTTCCGCGGGCGTGGATACGGCGGAGGCGGTGAATTTTGTCTCCACGGCGACAAAGCTGGCGACAGGCGGGTTTACGGATAACGCGACGGCGGTGGATATCCTGACGACAGTCTTAAACGCATACAACAAGGAGACCAAAGACGCCGGGAAGATGGCGGATTACCTGATCACCACGCAGAACCTGGGCAAAACGACGGTAAACGAGCTGGCCGGGAGTTTGGGCAAGGTTATCCCGGTGGCGGCAACCTACAACGTGGAGATGGGGAACCTTTCTTCCGCCATGGCGCTCCTGACCGCGAACGGCATCGCCACGGCGGAGAGTACGACCTATTTGAAATCCATGCTGAATGAGCTGGGGGACAGCGGGAGCACCGTGTCGAAGACCCTGCGGGGTCAGACGGGAATGTCCTTTGCCGACCTGATGGAAAAGGGATACTCCCTCGGGGACGTCATGGAGATTCTGGGGAAAGCGGTAGAGAACGACAAGGGAGCCTTTAACGAGCTGTGGAGCAGCTCGGAGGCCGGGATCGGCGCTTTGTCCCTGCTGTCTGCGGGATCCGCCCGGTACAACGAAGTGCTGCGGAAGATGGAAGAAAGCGCAGGCGCTGCGGAGACGGCCTACGCGAAGATGGCGGACACGTCGGAAAACGCGCAGAAGAAGCTGGCAAACGCGTACCAGAACCTGAAAATCGCGGTGGGAAACGACATGCTGGAGCAGATGGAGGGCGTAAACGAAGCGGGAGCGGATCTGCTGACCTGGGCCGCGGAATTTGTGGAAGAAAACGAGTGGCTGGTTCCGGTGCTGGAAACGGTGGCGGCGGGCTTTGGCGTGGCAGCTACGGCGGTGGCGGGTTATACCATGATGGTAGAGATCGGCATCCCGGTGACGAAAGCATTTTTAGCGGCAGTAAGCGCGAACCCGACAGGTCTTGTGATCGCCGGGATTGCGGGGCTGATCGCGGTGCTGGTTCCCCTGGTGGCGAACCTGGAAGGCGCAACGACGGAAGTAGAGAAGCAGGCGGAGGGGTGGAAACAGCAGGCGGAAGCCGTCCGGGAGACAACGGACGCCTATAAGGAGCAGAAGAAGGAAACGGAGGAGCTGTCCGGGGACACGAGGGAGCTGTCTGACAACCTGCTGGAGCTGATCGCAAAGGAGCACAAATCGGAGGCAGAGAAGGAAGCCATTGCGGAGATCACGGACCGGCTGAACGAAAAGATCTCGAATCTGGGTCTGCGGTATGACAGCCTGACGGACTCCATCAACATGACGACGAGAGAGCTGGACCGCCTGCTGGAAGCGATGGAGCTGCAGGAGCGGTATGACGTCGCGAAGGGAAATTATACAAAAGCCTACGCGGAGAGGAAAAAGGCGGCAGAGGCGCTGGCTCAGGCACAGGAGGCGCTTGCGGAGGCAACGGAGAGATATGAAAAGCTGTGGAAGCAGGAGGGGCTTGGGGTGGATCCCAGGAAGCTTCCCTCGAAGGACTTTCAGGAGGCAGCCAAAGACGTGGCGGCCTGCACGGAGGCAGTAGACGAATTACAGCGGGCGGTTTCGGAATCAAACAGCGCGATCGCGGCGATGGAATATGACATCAACCGGTATGTGATCGAGACGGCCGACATGACAAAGGCAGAGCGGGAAGCCGTTGACGCCATGCTGGAGGCGGCGGAGGCAAAGAAAGGGTATCTGCCGGTATATTATGAGGAGATAGCGGCCATTGCCGAGACTGCAAAGGGATACGATGAGTATGCGGCCGCCGTCAAAGGGAATGCGGAGACGGTGATGGCGCAGATTCAGGAGCTGCAGGAAAAATACCAGGAGAGCTATAAGACGGCCTACGACAATATCCAGAACCAGATCGGGCTTTTCAACGAGATGAAGGTGGAAAGCTCCCGAAGTATCGATGATCTAATCGGGAGCCTGAGCAGCCAGATCGACTACATGAACGAATATGCCGAAAATATGCGTCAGGCGATGGAATACGGCGTATCGGACGGGATCTTAAAGCAGCTTGCAGACGGGTCCGAGGAGTCGGCGGCAATCCTGCAGGAGATCGTAAACGGCGGCGAGGAGAAGATTCAGGAGTTGAACGAGCAGTTCGCGAAGGTGGAGGAGGGAAAGGATAATTTCTCAAACGCCATCGCGGATCTGGAGACGTATTACACGGAGGAGCTGGATAAGCTGATCGAGGATACCGAAAACGCCGTAAAGGATATGGCAAAATACGACGACGCATATCAGGCGGCGGTACAGACCTGTCACGGCATTGTGGCGGGGATCAATTCGCAGTGGAGCAGCGTGACGGAAAAATACAAGGCACTGGCGCAGGAAGCAATCAGGGCTTACAACAAGGAGATGGAGATCAACTCGCCCTCTAAAAAATTTGAGTGGTCCTCGGAAATGACGATGGAGGGGATCCGGGAAGGGGTAGATAAAAACAAAGGGAAGGTGACGGAAAAATACGGGGAGGTGGCAGAGGAAAGCCTGGCTGCCTACCGGAAAAGCATGCAGGAGATGGAAGAGAAGCTTTACTACATCAGGCTTGCGGAAAACAGGGGCATGGCGATGCAGGACTTCTATCTGCAAAACACGGACAAGTCATCGAAAAAGGAGACGGTCCAAAATACAACGACGCAGACCTTTAACATTTACCAGCCGGTGAAGACGCCCAGCGAAATAATGCGGGCGGCCAGACTGGAGCAGCAATACGGATTGGCGGGGGATATGTGAGTATGTATCTGAAAATTGTGAGGGATGATCAGCGGATCTTTTTTCTGGGAGGGTCCTATAAAGACAGCGCCTCCTGGGGAATTACGGAAATTTCAGGCACGGATACCGTTGAAAATGTAATGACTGCCGTGACGCCTGCGGTGGGCGACGGAGACGACATAACGGGAGAGAGGATACCGGCCAGAAACATCGATATTTTTGCAAGCGTGAAAAACCGCCGGAACAATACGACGGAAAGAAGGAGTGCGCTGGACTTTTTTAACCCGAAGCACAGCTTTACGCTGTATGTGACAAAGGGCGGGGTGACGAGGTGGTGTGTGGCGAAGCTGGAGAGGTTCCAGTGCCTGGAAAAGGCGCCGGACAAGCATGTGGCGATGAGTATTTCGATGCGGTGCCAGGATCCCTATTTTTACTCCGTCGATGATTACGGGAAAAACATTGCGGCGGTAACGGGGTGCTTCGGCTTCCCGTACCTGTCGCCGATGGGCAGAGGGTTCCGGACCGGCTTTTACAATTTTGCAAAACAGGTAAGCATCGAAAACACGGGGGACGTCGAGACTTACATAAGGATTGTTTTGGATGCAACCGGCAGGGTAAAAAATCCGAAGATCATCCAAAATGATGACGTATTTATCAGGCTGCTGGATACGCTGCAGGAGGGAGACCGGCTGGAAATCGACATGACAAAGAACACGATCCGGAAAAACGGACTTAACTGTATCGGAAAGGTAGACAGACGGTCGTCCTTTACGGGGATGAAGCTGCAGCCCGGCGACAATGAGATAGCCTTTGATGCGGATGACGGGGATACAAACATGAAGGTGTTTTTGTACTACAATCTGCGGTATTTGGGGGTATAAACTGCGGTTTTGTGCCTGCGGCAGCATACAATAAAAGTCTGCGCTTTTTGCTGTCAGAGATTTGCAGGTGCGGGAAGGGGTATCAGTATGGAAATTATGACGTTAAACGCGGACTTTGAGCCGGTTGGGATGACGAATCTGCCGTATCTGGATATGGTCTGGGATCGGAAATACTACGAGGCAGGGAAATTTTCGGTCCAGATCCGGGCGAAGGACTACAGCAGCGAGATGCAGTATATCTACACAAAAGAGAGGCCGGAGCTGGGCATGATCCAGCAGACGGCCTACACGGAAAAAGAGGAGACGGTAACCTTAAGCGGATTTTTTTACGAAAAGCGGCTGGCGGATAAAATCATTTACCCGATGTTTGAACAGTACGGGACGAGGGAGGATTTCGTTACTGCAGCCGTGGAAAGGTACAAAGCCGACATTCCGAAGCTGACGGTTGCCGCCGGACAGGGAACCGGGGAAAAAATACGGAAGCAGGAGACCGGGGCGACGCTGGAGGAGATGGCGTACAGCACACTGCAGGTGGAGGGAAAAGCGTTCCGGTGCGTCTATTTTTACGAGAGGGATGTGGTAGAGTTCCAGATTTATCAGGGAGCGGACCGCACACAGGCACAGGACGTCAATAATTTTGTGACGTTTTCGAAGGGGTTCCGCAATATAAAAAACGTAAAAGCGCAGAGCGATAGCAGCGCATACAAAAATTATTTTGTAGTAGGAGGACAGGGCGAAGGAGCGGACAGGATTACGGCGGTGCTGGACCTGTCAGAGGGGGAATACCGGCGGGAACTGTTTATCGAGGGAGGCACGAAGACCTATAACCCGGAAAAGCAATCCGTGGAAGAGTACAAAAACGTGTTGATCCAGATGGCCGTCGAACGGGCACAGAGATACGTCAGCATCAGCAACGTGGAATTTGACGCCGTAGCGGATGCGGGCGCTAAATATCTGGAGGATTACGATCTGGGAGATAAGTGCGACATTATCATAGACAGGATCGGGATGTCTTTTGAGGCGAGGATCATTGAGATTCTGGAAACCTGGAGCGGAGGAGAGCATCAGGTGACACTGACATTCGGGGATAAGATCCCGACACTTTATGAAAGGGCAAGGATAAAATAATGAAAAGTTTTCCTTTTGATTCGGAAATCACTTTTGATCAGGACGGGATGCCGCTGTATGACCGGGCGAGCAACAGCGAGGAGCTGCGGGAATATTACCATTTGCTGTACACGGACGGGGTGTTTCCCGATCCGTCTACCGGGCTGCAGGTGACGGAATACAGCCAGGAGATGAGCGTAGCAGTACAGCCTGGCAGCGTGATGATACAGGGCGCGATGGGAATCGAAAAAAATACCAGAATTTTAGTCTTCGAGGCAGCAGGAAACAATTATGACAGGATCGATTCCGTGGTAGCGAGATTAAACACAAACTATGACCACCGAAAAATTGACCTGTATGTAATCAAGGGCGTGGAGGCAACAAGCCCGACAGCCCCGGAACTGACAAGGGAGGGCGGAATCTATGAGCTGAGGCTTGCAAATGTATTTATTGCGAAAAACACGACGGCAATCTCCACGGAAAGGATCACCGATACAAGGCTGAATCAGGAGGATTGCGGAATTGTAACGAGCAACCCGAATCCTGTGGATACCACCACAATATTTACCCAGTATCAGTCGGCATTGGATAATTTTTTGACGTATGCGGACGAGTGCGTGGATGGGACGATAATCGGTAAGATGCAAAAGGAGATCGACGATCTGAAAGAAATGGTTCAGAAGCTGCAGGAAAGCCGTGTAACCTGCACGCAGGCAGAGTATGATGCGATGT
>JAMPFT010000042.1 GCA_023664305.1 bacterium
ATATTGCGCAGAAGAGAAAGATTTCCGTGGGCGACAAGATGGCAGGACGTCACGGAAACAAGGGCGTTGTCTCCAGAGTGCTGCCGGTGGAGGATATGCCTTATCTTCCCAACGGACGGCCTTTGGATATCGTGCTGAATCCGCTGGGCGTGCCTTCGCGTATGAATATCGGACAGGTGCTGGAAATCCATCTGTCTCTGGCGGCAAAGGCTTTGGGCTTTAACGTGGCGACGCCGGTGTTCGACGGGGCCAACGAGCGCGACATCATGGATACGCTGGAGCTCGCCAACGATTATGTAAATCTGGAGTGGGAAGACTTTGACAAAAAGCACAGGGAAGAGCTGCTTCCCGAGGTGATGGATTACCTCTATGAAAACAGGGATCACAGAGAGCTCTGGAAGGGTGTGCCGATTTCCCGTGACGGAAAGGTGCGTCTGCGGGACGGGCGGACGGGAGAGTATTTCGACAGTCCCGTCACGATCGGCCACATGCATTACCTGAAGCTGCATCATCTGGTGGACGATAAGATTCATGCGCGTTCCACCGGACCGTACTCCCTGGTGACGCAGCAGCCTTTGGGCGGCAAGGCTCAGTTCGGCGGACAGCGTTTCGGCGAGATGGAGGTATGGGCTTTGGAGGCGTACGGCGCGTCCTATACGCTGCAGGAGATTCTGACCGTGAAGTCCGACGATGTAGTGGGACGTGTAAAGACCTACGAAGCGATTATCAAGGGGGACAATATCCCCGAACCCGGTATTCCCGAGTCCTTTAAGGTGCTCCTGAAGGAGCTTCAGGCGCTGGGACTGGATGTGAGAGTCCTCCGCGAAGACCACACCGAGGTTGAAATCATGGAATCCATCGATTACGGCGATACAGATTACCGTTATGAGATGGAGGGCGACCGGAAATACGATGATTACGACAACGGTTCTCTCGGCAAGATGGGTTATCAGGCCCAGGAATTTGACGACGAGAGCGGTGAGCTTGTGAGCTCGGACGAGGACGATTTGGAGGACGACGAGTTTGACGCAGACGACGAGGACTTTGCTGCGGACGATGAGTTTGAATGAGCTTAGAGTCTGAAAAGGGATTCTGAATGGAAAAAGTATAGAAGGGAGTGCCATTCATGCCAGAAGTAAAAAGTGAAACAACCTATCAGCCCATGACATTCGATGCGATAAAGATCGGTCTGGCTTCACCCGAAAAGATCCGCGAGTGGTCCCACGGCGAGGTGTTAAAGCCGGAGACCATTAACTACAGAACCTTAAAGCCGGAGAGAGACGGCCTGTTCTGCGAGAAAATTTTCGGGCCGAACAAGGACTGGGAGTGTCATTGCGGCAAATATAAAAAGATCAGATACAAGGGCGTCGTCTGTGACCGCTGCGGCGTTGAGGTGACGAAGGCCAGCGTCCGCAGGGAGCGTATGGGACATATCGAGCTCGCTGCGCCTGTATCTCATATCTGGTACTTCAAGGGGATTCCCAGCCGCATGGGACTGATTTTGGATCTGTCGCCCAGAGTGCTGGAGAAGGTGCTGTATTTTGCGTCCTACATTGTGCTGGATGCCGGAGAGACGGGTCTGGACTACAAGCAGATTCTTTCCGAGAAGGAATATCAGGAAGCAAGAGAAAACTACGGAAACAAATTCCGCGTAGGCATGGGAGCCGAGGCCATCAAGGAGCTGCTGCAGGCGATCGATCTGGAGACGGAGGCGGCGGAGCTTAAGACGGGGCTGAGAGAGTCCTCCGGCCAGAAGCGCGCGCGTATTATCAAGAGACTGGAGGTCGTCGAGGCATTCCGCGAGTCCGGCAACAAACCGGAGTGGATGGTGATGGATGTGATCCCTGTGATCCCGCCCGATATCCGCCCTATGGTGCAGTTGGACGGCGGCCGCTTTGCAACGTCCGATCTCAACGACCTGTACAGAAGAATCATCAACAGAAACAACCGTCTGAAGAGACTGCTGGAGCTGGGTGCGCCCGATATTATCGTGCGCAACGAGAAGAGAATGCTCCAGGAGGCTGTGGACGCGCTGATCGACAACGGAAGGAGAGGGCGTCCCGTCACGGGTCCCGGCAACAGGGCGTTAAAGTCGCTGTCGGATATGCTGAAGGGTAAATCCGGACGTTTCCGTCAGAACCTGCTGGGTAAGCGTGTGGACTACTCCGGACGTTCCGTTATTGTGGTGGGACCGGAGCTGAAAATCTATCAGTGCGGTCTGCCCAAGGAGATGGCTATCGAGCTGTTCAAGCCCTTTGTGATGAAGGAGCTGGTGGCAAAGGGAATCAGCCAGAATATCAAGAACGCAAAGAAGCTTGTGGATAAAATGGATACGCAGGTCTGGGATGTGCTGGAGGAGGTCATCAAGGAGCATCCTGTGATGCTGAACCGTGCGCCGACCCTGCACAGGCTGGGGATCCAGGCCTTTGAGCCTATCCTGGTAGAGGGTAAGGCAATCAAGCTGCATCCTCTTGTGTGTACCGCGTTTAACGCAGATTTTGACGGGGATCAGATGGCTGTGCATCTTCCTCTGTCGGTGGAAGCGCAGGCAGAGTGCAGATTCCTGCTCCTGTCGCCCAACAATCTGCTGAAGCCCTCCGACGGCGGTCCTGTCGCCGTGCCTTCTCAGGACATGGTGCTCGGTATTTATTATCTGACCCAGGAGCGCCCCGGCGTTGTGGGAGAGGGTAAGTTCTTCAAAAACGTGAACGAAGCGATTCTCGCCTATGAGAATAAGGCCTGCACGCTGCATTCCAGAATCACGGTCCGTATGACAAAGGTAAGGGAAGACGGCCAGGTAGTGACGGGCAATGTGGAGTCCACGCTGGGACGTTTCATTTTCAATGAAATTCTGCCTCAGGATCTCGGATTTGTAGACAGAAGCGATCCCGATAACTTCCTGAAGCTGGAGGTTGACTTCCATGTGGGCAAGAAAGGATTGAAACAGATTCTGGAGAAGGTGATTAACACCCATGGGGCCTCCAGGACGGCGGAGGTTTTAGACGACGTAAAGTCGATCGGCTATAAATATTCCACGAGAGCGGCCATGACCGTGTCTATCTCCGATATGACGGTGCCTGCGAGAAAGCCGGAGATGCTGGCGGAGGCGCAGTCTACGGTTGACAGAATCTCTGCCAATTACCGCCGCGGCCTGATTACGGAGGAAGAGCGTTACCGTGCGGTGGTGGAGACCTGGAACGAGACCGATAAGGAGCTGACCGAGGTACTGCTGGCCGGTCTGGATAAGTATAACAACATCTTCATGATGGCGGATTCCGGCGCCCGCGGTTCCAATCAGCAGATCAAGCAGCTGGCGGGTATGCGCGGACTGATGGCGGATACGACGGGAAGAACCATCGAACTGCCGATCAAGTCCAATTTCCGTGAGGGACTGGACGTGCTGGAGTATTTCATGTCGGCGCACGGCGCCCGTAAGGGACTGTCCGACACCGCCCTTCGTACCGCGGACTCCGGTTACCTGACCAGACGAATGGTGGACGTATCTCAGGAGCTTTCCATCCGTGAGACGGACTGCAGCGAGGGAAAGACTGAAATTCCCGGAATCGTGGTAAGCGCCTTTATGGACGGCAAAGAGACGATCGAGAGCCTGAAGGACAGAATCACGGGAAGATATTCCTGTGAGGATATTTACGACAGAGACGGCAACATGATCGTGAAGCATAACCACATGATCACGCCGAGCCGCGCGGCCAGAATCCTGAGCGCGGGGGTGAACGAGAAGGGCGAGCCTGTGGAATCGGTAAAGATCCGCACGATTCTGACCTGCCGCTCCCATGTGGGTATCTGCGCGAAGTGTTACGGGGCGAATATGGCAACCGGCGAAGCGGTGCAGGTAGGCGAGGCTGTCGGTATTATCGCGGCACAGTCCATCGGCGAGCCGGGTACGCAGCTGACCATGAGAACCTTCCATACCGGCGGCGTGGCAGGCGACGATATCACACAGGGTCTTCCCCGTGTAGAAGAGCTTTTCGAGGCGAGAAAACCCAAGGGACTTGCCATTATCGCTGAGTTTGGCGGAAGGGCCGAGCTTCGGGATACCAAGAAAAAGCGCGAGGTCGTTATCACCAACGATGAGACCGGGGAGAGCAAGGCTTATCTGATTCCTTACGGTTCCCGTATCAAGGTCATAGACGGACAGGTGCTGGAGGCGGGAGACGAGCTGACGGAAGGAAGCGTAAATCCTCACGATCTGCTGAAGATCAAGGGAATCCGCGCCGTTCAGGACTATATGCTCCGGGAGGTGCAGAGAGTGTACCGCCTGCAGGGCGTTGATATTGCGGATAAGCATATCGAGGTGATCGTGCGGCAGATGCTGAAAAAGGTGCGCATCGAAAACAACGGGGATACCGATTATCTGCCGGGTACGCTGGTGGATGTGCTGGAGTACGAAGACGTCAACGACGCGCTGACGGCCGAGGGGAAAGAGCCTGCGGAAGGCAAGCAGGTGCTGCTGGGTATCACAAAGGCGGCGCTGGCTACAAATTCCTTCCTGTCCGCCGCGTCCTTCCAGGAGACGACAAAGGTGCTCACGGAGGCGGCGATCAAGGGAAAGATCGACAACCTGATCGGATTGAAGGAGAACGTCATTATCGGTAAGCTGATTCCTGTAGGAACGGGTATGAAGCGGTATCGGAATACAAAACTGAGCACGGACGAGGTTGAGACGATTTCCTTTGAAGAGTATGAACCGGAAGATGAGATCAGTTTTGAAGAAGCGGCAGAGGAAGAGCCGGCTCCTGTGGAAGTATAAGTAAAACAAAATAAAGTAATATAAAATACGCCGCAGGCTGACATGGTCTGCGGCGTGTTTTTGGCTTCCGGAAAATTTGCCGGCTTTTCCCGCTTTCGGAAGCTCCCGGTTAATCGCTTGTTTTTGGAGATTCCGTGATGATCTTCCAGGTCTTGACGGTGTAGAAGGTATCGTCCGGATTTTTGGGGTAGAGGATTTCGATTTCCACAAAAAGAGTTTGCGACTCGCTCACCGGTATGGCATAAGACTTGCTGTGCCCCACCGCATGAAAATACTCGTCTGATCCGGCGGAGGCGGCATACTGGGCCTTCAGCGTGTCGTCGATGCTTGCCAGGGATCTCTGGGCGCTATTGCACGCCTCGTAATACGCGGAGGTTCGTTCCGCGATTCTGGAGGTCAGCTTTTTGTCTGCGTTTGCGCTCACGATGGAGAGTGTGGCGAAAGAAATCAGGCAGAGGATGACAAAAATCATCAGCATAGAGGAAGAACCCACATTCATGCCGTAAATCTGGCTTTTCTTTTTACTCAAGGCTGCTCCTCCTTTCCGCAATGTGAAGCACAAGCTCGAGTGAATAAATGACTTCGTAGGAATCAGAACGGGAAGCGTCGGCTTCGGGCGTCCAATTCGCAGAAGCGGGAAGAGAATAAACGGATACCCGGGCGCCGGTCAGACCGGAGCCGGCATCGGCGGGGAGCAGGGAAAGCTCGGCGACATAGAAGACGTCGTCAGCGGCGCTGCTTAAGGGCTTCCAATCTCTGTCGTACAACAGGAAAATACTTGCTTCGTTTTCTGAAGAAATACTGCCGTCTAACAGCTGCAGCATGGAATGGGTATTCCCGTCGGCGGCATACCAGGTTTCGGCCAGGTTTTGCGCCTGGGTAATGGCGTTATTCTGTTCGACAGTCTCTTTGCTGAGAATATGAGATCTGGCAAAGAACTGGATACAGACAGCGCTGGCAAGGGAGAAAAATAAAATTACAATAATCAGTTCCATTAAAAACAGACTGGATTTTGAGTGCTTCATGGTCTGCTCCTCTTCTAAGAAAGCTGTATTATCGGCAGTGCAGGGACAGATAGAGCTGTCTTGTCCCGCCGCTCGGGGTCGTCATGGAAACGGACAGGAGTTCGTCGTCTATCTGCCGGTATTCCAATGCGTCCAGCTTTATAATGTTTTGTCCCGCATTCAGCAGGCTGTCTCCGATATAGGAATCTCTGCGTATGTAAAGCTCCTTGAGCCAGCCGTCGTGCAGATAGAGATAGGTGCAGTATTCCTCGCCGTCCAGCTCATCCGTCAGGATAAGCGCGGGCTGCTGCTCCAGGGAACCTAAGGTTACGGCATAGGAACCGTCGGAAAGGATGCCGTCGGATTGCCGTATCTTTTCGGTGATATATGCGATGGCGGTTCTGTCGTCGTAGTTGCGGCTCATGTCCCGGACGGTATGCTGGTAAACGTCTGCGCCAACCGTCACCAACACCAGCGCGGAGATTGCAAAGACGCCGAATAAGGCCAGAACAAACAGGACATCGACGACAAAATGTTTTTCCTGCTTTAAAAAATTGTTGTTTTTTTCCATTTCTATACCTCTGTGTGATGAAGGCACGCTTTCGTCAATAAGTCTTTTTCAGACTGATGCGCGCCGCATGGAAAATTCTCTTCCCTGCTTGGCCGGCCGGGTGTTTTCGCGCCGATACCCCGTCTGAAATCCCGGATTTATCGGTCGGAACCGTTCTGCCTGCGCAGTACCGTTACATCCGGTACAAGGTTGCTGCCGTAAAAATCATAATCGACCAGAAACTCCGATTCGTCGTAGGTCAGGCCGTAATGATCCTTCAGATATTGAAGGTCGGGCGGATAGGCTCCCTCCACGGCGTAACACTGCGCAATGCTGCGGGAGAGGGCCGTTTCCAGGCTTTCCTTTTGCTTTGCGTAGGTAGTTTCGCTGACTGAGCTGACTCCGCCGAGAAAAAGAATGAAGATGACGGCAAAGACGGCGATAGGCAGCCACACTGCAATTTTATGCCCTATAGAGGGAGAAGCATGTTCAAACCGATTCATATACAGATACCCCGTGTGACGCGGATTTGTCCGCGGTGCGTATTTTGTCCGCCGGATCAGCCGATGCTCGTCATGATCCCCATGAGAGGAAGGATGACGGATAACAGGATCAGGCCTACGATGACGGAAAGAATGATGACCAAAGTGGGCTCCAGTACGGAGATAATCGCCTGAATCCTGCGGTTGGTCTCTTTCTCATAGCTGTCCGCTATTTTGTTCAGGACAGCGTCGATGTTGCCGCTTTTAAAACCCACCGCGACCATCTGGGAATGCAGATTGTTAAAAATCCGGGAGGAGGACAGTGCCTCGGCAAAGTTGTCCCCGCCCTGCAGGGACTCCCGGCAGACGGCGATCTTCTCCTGCATTTCCCGGCTGCCGACCAGCGGGGAAACCATATCGAGTCCGGAGAAAATATCCATACCGCTGCTTAACGTCAGAGCCATGCCGCTGGCAAAACGCTCGCAGGCCACGCTTTCATAAAATCGCCTTGTGAGAGGGAAAACGCTTAAAAATTTTGCCGCCAGGCGTTTTCCGGGCGCAGTCTTTGAGGTAAAGAGATAAAGAGCCGCCAGCACACAGACGAGGACGAGGAAAACGACGGAGTAACGGTTCAGGCTGCTTCCCAGCTTTAAAAGGGACGCGGAGAAGCCGGACATCTCGCTGCCGAGCTCGATAAATACCTGATTGAAGATGGGCATTACCCTGCTGACCAACACGAAGATGACCAAGACCATCATGGCGATCATAATACAGGGATAGGTGACGGCGCCCCGTATGCTCTCGGAGATGCCCTGCTCCTTTTCGTAATACGCGGCCAGCGAAAGCATACAGGCCTCCAGGTTGCCGGATTCCTCGCCCAGCGTGAGCATATGGATCACATAGTCGGGGAAGACGCCCGTGCTTTCCAGCGCTTTGTAAAGAGGCTCGCCCTGCTGGCAGACCTCCAGTATCTGCGTCAAGAGCTCCCTGCCGCCTGTAGATTTCACATCGGTCAGCATGATATTGATGCTTTCGACAGGCGGGATGCCTGCCTGAAAAAGCATTGCGAATTGACTGCAAAAGGAAGCAATCTCCTCGTTGGACAGAATCTTTTTATCTTTCATTGATATCCTCGTTTCTGCGCGCCCGTGCGCCGTTTTCCTCAGTAAACCTTGGTCACCGTATAGTTGCTGCCGTCTCCGATAAATTTTTTCAGACTCTTTTTGGAGCTGTTTGCGCCGAAAGTGGGATCTACCAGAGTCCACTTTTTCCCGTCAAACTGAATGATGTCGTTGAGCCAGCCGCTCTCCTGGGTGTAAACGCTGATCCAGGCGTGATACGCGTCCTTGGCGTAGCCTACTTCCAGCCGCGTGGGAATCTGCTGGCTCCGAAGCATGGCAGCCATGACCGCCGCGTAGTCCAGACAGATTCCGGTGCCGGAATTTAGAATCGCATCGACGTCGGTGACATAATCCGTCGGAGGATCAGAAGCCTTATCGTAATCGTAGGTGATGGAAGAAACCATGTAATTATATACATTGGTAACTACGTCCAGATCCGTGTCCGCGCCCTCGGCCAGTTCGGAGCACTTTGTGACGGTGTTGCTGTCTTTGTTAAAGTTTACGAACTGATTCGGGTAGAGAAAAGGGCCAAATTCGTTGGTTACGTTGACGTCGATCGTGGTGTAAAGGCAGATGGAGTATTTTGTCCCCGCCACATTTTCGCAGACGCTAACCTCGTAGTTCCCGTTGCCGGCAGCTAAGGGAAATACATTGTACGCCCCGCTTCGGAAAAGATATTTGTACTGCACCTCGTCGGGCCCCTTGACGATTACCTTTACCGTCGGCACGGAGCCGGTGTAATTGACACAGATATAGCCCTGGTCGCTGTGGGAATAGTCGATAACAGCCACATCGTTGTCGGTTTTCTTCACGCCGTCCGCAGCAGGGACAAGACAGTCCGGCGTACTGTCCCAGGCGCCTTTTTCGCTTGCCGGAGCGGATGCAGACATGGATACCTCTTCCCGGGAGATATCTACCTGAGAGCCGTCCGCCTGAGAAAAATCTGTTTCGGAAAAACTGTCCGCCGAAGGCGAGGACGTATTCCCGGAGCATCCGGTAAGGGTGGCGAAAGTTAGAATAGATGCAGTTGTAAGAAAAAGGAGTCTGCATTTTTTCATTGGATTCAAACCTCTTTGGAGCAGCCGCCGCGGCCGTGAAACGGGAGCGGGGCCGTGTTGTCAAATACAGGGATCTGTTCTTATTATAATCCACCCGACAAAAAATGTAAAAGACTTTCTGTTGAATTTATAAAAGAAGGTATGTTATGATGAAATAGCCGCAGGAAAAACAGCGGCGCGGATTTTATGTAGAACGAAGGAGATTATATTTATTTATGAAGATTCTGGTGACGGGAGTTAAGGGACAGCTTGGGTATGACGTGGTAAACGAATTAAACGGCCGCGGGATTGAGACGGTGGGCGTGGATATCGAGGAGATGGATATCACGGACGCCGCCAGCGTGGAGCGGGTGATAAAGGAGGCCGCGCCGGACGCGGTGATTCACTGCGCAGCCTACACCGCGGTTGACGCGGCGGAGGAGAATGAGGAGCTCTGCCACAGGGTCAATGCGGACGGCTCCCGCAATATTGCGAAGGTCTGCAGGGAGCTTGACATCAAAATGATCTATATCAGCACGGATTATGTGTTTGACGGACAGGGAGAGCGTTTTTGGGAGCCGGACGACGAGAGAGCGCCCCAAAGCGTGTACGGAAGGACGAAATACGAGGGCGAGCTGGCGGTGCAGGAGCTTCTGGAAAAGTATTTCATCGTGAGAATCGCCTGGGTGTTCGGCATCAACGGCAAAAATTTTGTAAAGACAATGCTTAAGCTGTCCCAAAATCACGATACGCTGCGGGTGGTGAACGATCAGTTCGGTTCGCCTACCTATACCTACGATTTGGCAAAGCTGCTGGCGGATATGGTGATGACGGAAAAATACGGGGTCTATCACGCCACAAATGAAGGAACCTGTTCCTGGTACGAGTTTGCCTGCGCAATTTTTGAGGAGGCGGGTATTGCGATGAAGGTGGTCCCCGTAACCACGCAGGAATACGGCGCGAAGGCCAGCCGTCCGGCCAACAGCAGGATGAGCAAGGAAAAGCTCAGCGAAAACGGGTTTGAACGGCTGCCCTCCTGGCAGGACGCTCTTAAAAGGTATCTTGCCGCCCTGAAGGAGAGGGGACTGCCGGAAAGCAATTGACCGCCGGACGGAGGCGGTCGGACGGAGGAAGCCTTGGCCATGCGGCATGAAGAAACGAAAACCGCGGGGAGTAAGGGAAAAAGCACACGGAAAAGGCTGTTACGAAAAGCACGGAAAAAGCACGGAAAAATTGCAAAAAATGATTGACAATGCATCCGGGAGCGGCTATACTAATGTAGCATGCGCGCGGATGCATTATTTTTGTGTGCATGTAATACACTAATCATATTTCAGAAAGAGGTGAAACAGAATGCCAACATTTAACCAGTTAGTAAGAAAAGGACGTCAGACTGCAACGAAGAAGTCTACTGCACCTGCTCTGCAGAAAGGTTACAACTCCCTTCACAAGAAGGCGACGGATGTATCCGCACCCCAGAAGCGCGGTGTATGTACTGCCGTTAAGACAGCGACCCCCAAAAAGCCTAACTCAGCTCTCAGAAAGATCGCCAGAGTACGTCTTTCCAACGGAATTGAAGTGACAAGCTACATTCCCGGCGAAGGCCACAATCTGCAGGAGCACAGCGTTGTCCTGATCCGCGGCGGCAGAGTAAAGGATCTGCCCGGTACAAGATATCACATCATCCGCGGTACTCTTGACACGGCAGGCGTTGCCAACAGAAGGCAGGCCCGCTCCAAGTACGGCGCTAAGAGACCGAAGGAAGCGAAAAAGAAATAAGGATTGGGCAAGCAGCAGTTTGATGGCTGCCGCATAAGCGGCAGACCTGTACCACAAAACGTAACTAAGAAAAGTGTTGGAAATTCTGTAGTACAGATATGACAGCACGAACACTTGGGGAAACACATGTGAGTACCGATGATCTAACGAAATGATTTATTATTGTTAAGGAGGGAAGAACCGTGCCACGCAAAGGACATATTCAGAAAAGAGACGTATTGGCAGATCCTTTATACAACAACAAAGTGGTCACCAAGCTGATCAACAATATTATGCTTGACGGCAAAAAGGGTGTCGCACAGAAGATTGTATACGGCGCATTTGCAAAGGTGGAGGCGAAGTCCGGCAAGCCTGCTTTGGAAGTATTCGAGGCGGCCATGAACAATATCATGCCCGTACTGGAGGTTAAGGCAAGGCGTATCGGCGGCGCTACCTATCAGGTCCCGATCGAGGTCAGAGCGGAGAGACGTCAGGCTCTGGGGCTTCGCTGGCTGACCATGTTCTCTCGTAAGAGAAGCGAGAAGACCATGGAGGACAGACTGGCGAACGAGATCCTGGACGCGTCGAACAATACCGGCTCTGCGGTAAAGAGAAAAGAAGATATGCACAAGATGGCGGAGGCAAACAAGGCGTTTGCACACTACAGGTTTTAAGCTGAGTGTCTGAAACGCCTCGGCGTTTGCACACTACAGGTTTTAAGAAGAGTGCTTGAAACGCCTCGGCGTTTGCACACTACCGCTTTTAAACAAAAGTTCTGTTGGGCCATGCGCCCAGGTTTTGCTTTTTAAAAAAATAGGAGGAAAAAATCTTGGCTGGAAGAGAATATCCGTTAGAGAGAACCAGAAATA
>JAMPFT010000043.1 GCA_023664305.1 bacterium
ATTTTGTGTGAAGTTTTCAAAGCGCTATATTAGGGGCTTTTGACCCCAACATCAATAAGTTGATAGAAGAGGCAAAGAAAGAGCTCGATAAAATACCCGAGAGGCCGAAGAAAAATAAAAATATGCTTGATGGTCCTGTCCGTTCAGAGCCTCATTATTCGATAGGGGAGAAATATGCTGCAAAGATAAAGGCAATTCTGGATGAGCAGTAAAAGAATTATTGAGGGTATGTAGAGTATGAGCGGAAAGCAATTAACAGCAGATCAGCAGGCCAGGATTAACAAATTTATTGCATTGATACACATACTTTGATACAATGGGTATGAGATGAATTGAAACCTTCTGAGAGAACAAGGAGGTGTTGGCAAGGAAAGAGTCATACTGGCAGGCGTGCCCGAAGTGCGGGTATCCCCATTTTATAAAAAAATACAGGGACACGGTACTGATCAATTTCCCGGCCTACTGTAAAGGCTGCAAGACAGAAATTAATATATCGACAAAGAGCCGAGAGCCGAAACCGGAATTAGCAATATGATTCCGGAACGGCTCTTTTTTGTTATTGTATGGCAGGATGGAGAAGATGGGCATCTCGCCGCCCTCCTTAGGCGGAGAACGCCGGTTCAAGTCCGGCTCCTGCGATTCTGTGGGCGATACCCCCACGTTAAAAAAGTCATCGTTAAAGGAGAGAGGATATGAAAAGAGAAGATCTTGAAGCATTGGGGCTTTCCAGGGAACAGATCGATTCTGTGCTGGATATGCACCACAAAGAACTTGATCCTGTAAATACTCAGCTTAAGACAGCGCAGGATGAGCTGAAGGCCGAACAGGACAAAGCGAAGGAGCAGGACAGTACCATCCAGGAATTGAAAAAAGGTCTCGATGAGTTTAAAGATGCGGACGTCAGCGGAATGAAACTCAAGATCGCCGAGCTGGAGGACAGCATCAAGGAGAAGGACGCCGCCCACCAAAAGGAGATTAAAGACCGGAACTTTAACGATTCCCTGAAGGAGGCCATTTCTGCCGCAAGAGGGAAAAATGCACGGGCAATCACGGCCCTTCTGGACGTGGATGCGTTGAAGGCATCCAAAAACCAGAAGGAGGATATTGCCGCAGCGTTGAAAGCCCTGGCGGAGGCAGAAGACAGTAAGATGCTGTTCGGGGAGGCAGAGGCCGACGTTATCGGTGAAGGGAGCTTCCCCGGACGCGTAAAGAACCAGAGCAGTGCAGATGACGCACAGATGCGGGCGGTTATGGGACTGCCGCCTGTGAACAAGGAATGAAGGAGGAATGAGAAATGCCTAACACAATTGCTTTAGCAAAAAATTATGTATCGCTGTTGGACGAGGTTTACCGCAGTGCGTCCGTGACGGCGGATCTGACATCCGATCCGCAGATGGCGAGAGCGGGGGCGAATGCCAATGAGATCATCTATCCCCAGATTACCGTGACGGGACTGGGCGATTATGACCGCAACAGCGGTTACACTACCGGCGCGGTGGACCTGAAGTGGGTGACGGCCAGATTTAACTATGACAGGGGAACAAAGATCAGCGTGGACGTCATGGATAACGAGGAGTCGCGAAACCTTGCTTTCGGCATGGCGGGAGCAACGCTGATGCGCGAGAGGGTAGCGCCGGAGGCGGACGCGTTTACCTTCGCCAGCATTGCGGCGCTGGAGGATATTTCCAAGTCCGAGGATACCATTGCGAACGCGGGTCAGTTTCTGGAGGCCTTGCTTGCGGGATGGAACAAAATGGACGAGGACGAAGTACCCCAGGAAGGCCGAATCCTTTATGCGACGGCCACGCTGCTTAACAACGTCATGTCTTTGGATACCACGAAGTCCCGGGAGATTCTGGCGAAGTTTGGCGTAAAGAAGGTGGTTCCGCAGGCAAGATTCTACACAGCGATCGATCTGCTGGACGGAAAGAGCGAAGGGGAGGAATTGGGCCATTACCGCAAGGCGGAGGGCGGCAGTGACATCAATTTCATGATTATCCACAAGCCCGCAATCATTAAGTTTGATAAACACACGGCCAGCGATATTATTCCCGCAGCTTCCAATCCGGACGCGGATGCGGACATCTCCAAATACCGCAAGTACGGAATGGTGGACGGGTATAAAAACAAACGCGCCGGGATTTACCTGTCTTACAGGTAAGGCGCACAAATCAGGCGTACAGACAGGAGGTAGAAACGTGAGAAAAATAGGGATGGGCGTAGTCAAGGACAGCACGGATCTGGCAGCAGAGAACGCGAATCTGAAGAAGGAGAACGCGGATCTGGCAGCAGAGAATGCAAATCTGAAGAAGGAGAACGCAAATCTGAAGAAGGCGTTAAAAAAGTCCGAACAGAGCGTTCCCGAACCCGCAGCGTCTGCGGAGGGATGATTCGGAAGGGGGAGTCGGTAATATGTCTTATGTTTCATGGGAGTATTATAGCTCCCTTTTCGCAAAGGTGCCCAGGGAAGAGTTTGACCGGATCATAAAGCAGGCGGAAAAGAGGGTAAGCATTTTTACGCGGGGCAGGGCCGACCGGATTCTGAAATCCTATGATGCGGACTCTTCCACAGAATTTCAAAAACATGTTTATGATGCGGTGCTCTTTACGATATGTGAGGCGGCGAACAAGCTGTATTTGCAGGAGACGAGCGGAGTGGGGAGCGGTGTTTCTTCCGTCAGCAATGACGGGTATTCTGAATCCTACAAGGTGGCAACGGAGTCGGAGAAGCAGGCAGAGGTGGATGCCGTGATCCGCGGCGGCTTAAGCGGTACAGGATTGGCAGGTGCGTATTGATGGCGTTATTTACGGATACTGTGACAATATACAATAAGGTTTCGGACAGCGAGTGGAAGCGGACCGTTGTGAAAGGCGTACAATGGTCCGACAGGCATGAGCGGAAGAATGCCGACGGGGTGGTCAGTGTGGCGCGGTATGTGTCGGTGACTTTCCCGCAGGGGACGTATGAAGGTCTCGCGATTGTACCGGCCGAGGAAAACTGTATTGTATACGGCGAGGTGGCGGATGCGGTGACAGGGGAACGCGGCTCCCGGATATCCGATTTAAGGGAAAGGTATCCCAGATCGGGGATTGTCAAAGCGGTCAGCGATAATTCCGGGCGGACGTACCTGAAAAACATTAAGGCGGTGTTGGTGTAATGTCGGTTAAGGTAACGCATAACTTCAATGTGGGGAAATGCCTGTCCGCTTTGGGAGTCGAGAAGCGGGGAAGAGTGCAGCGGAGGGTGGCAAACGAGATACTGCGGCTGTCAGGACCCTATATTCCGTTTGACCAGGGCGGCCTGAGCGGCAGCGGGCATATTGAAGGGGATACGGACGTTGTCTGGAATACGCCCTATGCACAGTATCAGTGGAACGGAATCGTATATGAGGATCCGAAGCTTCACTGCGCCGGTTTCAAGACCGAAAACGGCTGGAGATCCCGGAAGGGAGTACAGAAAGTCCCGACTGCGCGGACGATGGAATACCGGAACGGAAATCTGCGGGGTTCTCATTGGGCGGACAGGATGCTGCAGAACGGCGGTCTGGAACAGGTTGAGCAGGCGGCGCGGGAGGAGATGAAGAGATGACGGTATCAGGGGCCATTATCGAGTGGTTAAAAGGCTTCGAGCCGGATGAATACTGGAGGATGAAAAGGATTGATACGGATATCCAGAGCTCCGTATCAATGACCTATGCCCTTGTGAAAGAACCGGTGCAGACGGTGAAGTCCTATCTTTCCGGCAGAAAAGAGTATACCGACCATTATACGATCATGGCGCGGCTGCCCGGGAATGCGGACCGGGAAAGAATGGAGAATAACGAGTTCGGGGAAGCGCTGGAAGCCTTTGTAAGGGAGAAGAACAGCAGGGAGGATTATCCTGTGATACCGGGGGCCGTCGTAAAAGGAGTGCGTGTCACAACGCCCTTCTATATGGGGCGGACGGAGGAGAACGACAGTATTTATCAGATGACAATAGCAATCAAGTATGAAGGGAGAAATTGACCTATGGCGGAAATGAGAGAGAAACTGATGCATTTTTTCAATATCGGGACGGAGGAGGATCCTGTGTATGTCCTGCTGGGCGACGGGATCACGTCTCTGACGGAAGAGTTCAACCCGGAAACGGATACAAAGCAGTACATCAACCAGGCGAACGGAACGACATCCATTAAGTCGTATACGCCTTCGATTGCGATCGAAAAGGAGTACATAAAGGATGACGAGCTGCAGAGCTGGATGGATGCTAAAATCAAAATCCTTCCTACCGGATCGGCGGCGCAAAGCGATTATGTGCGGATAAACATCATGGAAAAAGCGGTGGACGGCTCCTACCCTGCGGTAAAGCGCAGATGCTCCTACCAGTTTGACAGTATCGGGGGAGACGCGGGAAGCGAGCTGATGAGCGGTATGACGCTGGGCGGGATCGGAGACGGTATTCTGGGAACCTTTAACGTAAAGACAAAAGTTTTTACCCCGGCAGCGGCTGCGTGAGAAAAGGGAAGTAGGTGATCAGGATGACAGCGGAAATAAGACTGAGCAGGGGCGTGCCGATCCGGGTGAATGAGGCGGGAGAAACGATCGTCATGAATGTAGAGGATCAGACTTTTATTGAAAAATTCTACGGGCTGATTGACCGGCTGGAAGCCGTATCCGGAGAGATGCAGAGCGAAGCGGTAAAAAGTATGGGAGACCATGATCAGCTTTTGCTTATGATCGAGAGGACGAAGCCGATCATGGCTGAAATAGACGCCATGTTTGGCCCGGAAAGCTGTAGAAAGGTATTCGGAGATATCGTTCCAAACCCTTATCTGATGGCGGATTTTTTTGACCAGCTGAAGCCGATTGCAGAGCAGTATGTGAACAAACGGCAGGAGGAGATCAAAAAGAAGTACAACAACCATCGGAAAGGGTCTGCGGCGGGCAAAACGAAACGGTGATGCGAAATGTTTAACATACTGCTGGATCCGCTCCCGGACAGTTGGAACGGATATCCGATCGATACAGATTTTCAGACGGGAATCCTGATCAGTCAGTGTCTGGAGGATCCTGATTTAAGTTCCCGGGAGAAGGTGTATACTGCGCTCGGAATGCTCTTTCCTGACGAGAAGAACCGGCCGCCGCTGGAAGAAGCGCAGAAAGCCTTAGTATGGTGGATGTCGGAGTTTGACCACGACAATCATGAGGGCCAGAAGGGCGGGAAAAGAGTGATCGATTTCGATGTAGATCAATGGAGGATTTATGCGGCCTTCCTGGCGCAGTATCACATCGATCTGAACAGTACAAAATTGCACTGGTTCACTTTCATGGGCTTGTGGGCTAATCTGGAAGAGTGCTCTTTTTCCAGAGTGGTAGATATCCGGAAGAGAAAGATCACAGGAAAGATGTCGCGGGAAGAAAGAGCCTACCTGAAGGAAGCAAAAAAGATATACGGTCTTGAGTCGGTGCAGGAGCAGCTGTCAGAAGAGCAGAAAGCCAGACAGGCGGAAGCCCTTGAAGAGTTTAACCGGCTCCGAGGCTTCTAAAACTGTTCTGACAAGGGACAGTTTTTTAATGGATAAGCGAGGTGTGGAAGATGGCGGATTATGATACCAGTGTACGCGTGCATACAGAGATGGAGACGAAGGAGGTTGAAAAAGGCGCCAAAAAGATAAACGATGAACTGGAAAAGGTAAGTAAGAAATCCTCGAAGAAAAAGGTGGCCGTTTCATTTGATGAAAAAGAAGCGGAGGCGCAGATAGACGCCATTTTGGAAAGGAAGAAAAAGGAAGCCGAGGAAGCTGCGAAAGCCTTAAAAGAGATCGGGAAAGACGACGGGAACCGCGCAGAAGGGCGGGAAGTCGATTTTACGGCGATTGCCGCAGAGAGAGCGCGAATCAACCGGGAAATTGAAAAGCAGGCTGCGCTGCAGGATAAAGTGTCGGAGAAAACGCAAAAGGATGCCGCCGCGGCTGAAAAGAAAGCGGAGGCAGAAGCGAAGGCAGCCCAGAGAGAAGCGGAAAAGGAAGCGAAGATAAAAGAGGAACTTGAGGAACAGCAGCAGCTGGAATCAATCCGTATGAATGCGGTGGTTTCAAATCAGAATCTGGTGGATTTGCTGGAAAAACAGGCGAGACTGGAGGCTGTGATCGTAAAGCTGAAAAAGGCAGGGGTGACGCCCGGTTACCGGCAATATGATGAGGCGGTAGCCGAGCTTAACAGGATAAAGAACGAGATATCAAGTATCAGACAGGGATTTACGCAGACCGGGGAAGCGGCAAAAGGATTTCATGCGGCGCTGCAAAGTGGCGCAAGGAGGACGAACGGCCTTTTGGGGATGCTGGTATCCAGGCTAAAAGGCATTGCGTTGAGCCTTTTTGTTTTCAACTGGATATCGAAGGGGTTTAACGCCATGGTATCGTCGATGAAGACTGGGTTCCATAATCTGGCGCAATACTCCAAAGATTACAATGCGGCAATGTCCGCCATGAAATCGGAGTGCGCCGAGGTGAAAAATAATCTGGCAGCAGCATTTGAACCGATTGTAACGAGGATTCTGCCGTATATCACGCAGCTGGTACAGTGGCTGAACAGGGCAATCGAGACAATGGGAAAGTTTCTGGCGGCCATCAGCGGAAGGAGCACCTATACAAGGGCAAAGCAGCAGGTAATAGACTATGCAAAGTCAGTAAACGCGGCGAGCAAATCCGCGAAGGGCGCGCTGGCTACCTTTGACGAGATCAATGTATTGCAGAAAAACGAGGAGTCCGGCGCGGCAGCAGGGGGCGAGAAGACAGGGGCGGATGCGTTTGAGACGGTCAGTCTTTCCGAGGAAGATATGCTGATATGGGATAAACTGAAGGAAAAGCTGACGGATATATTGAAGCTTCTGCTGCTGATCGGATTGGCGCTGGCGGTCCTGGGAGTCGGAGGCCCTGTAGTATCCTTTCTGGGGGTGCTGCTGACGGTGGCAGGACTGTTGGAAATGATTTTGAACTATATGGACACATGGGCGAACGGGGTATCTTTTGAAAACCTGACGGGGATGTTGTTAGGGCTGCTTGCCGTCATTCTGGGAATTTACCTGTTGTTTGGACCGGTAGCGGCGGGAATCGCAATGATTGTAGGAGGAATTGCGCTGGTGGTACTGGCGATCAAGGATATGATGGAAAACGGCGTGAATATGCAAAATATGTTTCTTCTTGTAATCGGAGTGGTGACTGCTTTGGTGGGGGTTTTTATGGTATTTGGAATTAAGGCGGCGCTGGTTGTAGGGGCGATTGTGGCAGTGATCGGAATTTTGGCGGCAATGATTGCCATCGCCGGGAACGGCCAGGAGGCGATAGCGACTCTTAAAAGCATGTTTCAAAATTTTGCGGATTTCTTCAAGAAGATATTTGCGGGGGATATCGAGGGCGCGCTGGAATCCCTGAAAGCGGCAGGCAAGGATTTTGTGAATATAGTGATCATCACATTTGAATCCCTGATTAACTGTATCATCAAAGGGCTAAACTGGATGATCGACAAGATCAACGCTATCAGTTTTGAAGTGCCGGACTGGGTGCCGGTTATCGGCGGGAAAAATGTGGGTTTTAACATACCCCATGTAAGCGAGGTATCCATCCCGAGACTTGCAACGGGCGGCGTAATTAACGGGCCGACAAGGGCGCTGGTAGGGGAAGCCGGACAAGAAGCGGTGCTCCCGCTGGAAAACAATACCGAATGGATGGACGATCTGGCGGACAAGCTGGCGTCCAGAATGCCGCAGGGAAGTAAAGGCCCCGTTTATCTACAGATTGACGGGCAGACGTTTGCAAAGCTGGAGCTGCCGTATCTGAATAAAGAGAACAGGCGCATCGGGGTGTCTTTCGCAGAATAAGGAGGGTAATATGAATTTCACACAGGGAATCCGGATCGATGGAATAACCTATGATATCCCGTTGGTTTCGGTCAAGAGGACAGCTGACTTTCTGGATAAATATGCGGAGCGCTCAGAGGACGGAGATATGCAAAGAGAGCTGATCGGCGTGTATTTTAACTATCAGATGTCCTTTGGAACCATTGACGACGATAACCTGTATGATGCGTTGTGGGAGGTTCTGACGAGACCGGTGGAATACCACGATTTTGAACTGCCCACGACAAGGGGAAGGTACGCTTTTCGGGGATATGTGTCCGGGGTGTCGGATGAAATCGAAAAAATCATGTCAGATACGGCAAAATTCAAAGGGCTGCAATGTAAATTTATCGCAAAGAAGCCGTCCAGAAGGCCGGGGTAAACCGGAAGAAGTTGCTTTTTGGCCGCGTAGCGATTATAATGATTACAGAGCCAAGAGCCATGTAGGATGATTCTATGTGGCTCTTTTTGTTTTGCGGAGGATAAATGTGTGAGCAGAACTACCTACCCGGAAGCAAAATTTGATTTTGTAGATGTTACGGCCCAGGAAGACAGCACGGTGTCGTCCCAGGACGCAGCGTCCTTTTCGGATTCGGCGTTGTTTTATGGCGGGCCGGTACACCAGGCGTCTTACGGTACGCTGGAGCATAACCGGTTTATCCTGGATGGAACCGAAGAAATTTTCCCGGCGGACGGGCCGAAGGATATCCCGTTTTGGAGTACAAACAGATCCGGCGGTGACTGCCTGTATGCGGATCCGCCGATGCTGGTGATAAGCTTTTCAAAGCCCCATAGCAGTATTGGACTGACCCTTTCCTTTGCAGCGGAAATCCCGTCGGAAATACGGGTCACATGGTATACGCTGCATGGCACAAAGCTGATCGCGGAGACCTATCATCCAAAGGACAGGGACTGCTTTTGCGAGTGCGGTGCGAAAAACTATGGAAAGATAACGGTAGAGTTTTTAAAGAGTTCCCTGCCGGACCGGTACGCACGGCTGGATCATGTGGAGTATGGGAGAACGTGGCTGTTCGGGCGGGAGACGATCAAGAGCGCAAGCGTTTATGAAGAGCTGGATCCTACCAGTGCGACGGTATCCATCAATACCGCACAGCTGGAGATTATAGATGCAGCCGGTGACTTTGAACTGGCAAACCGGGCGGGGTTGTGGCAGTATCTGCAAAAGGAGCAGCGTATGACCGTCACGGAGTACATAAACGGATGCCCGGTAGACTGCGGGACCTTTTACCTACAGTCCTGGAGCAGCCAGGAAAATATTGTCAGACTGTCGCTGGTTGATGTGATCGGGATAATGGATAAGACCACGTTTTATGAGGGCGCGGTCTATGACGGGGTCGAAGCAGGCACCATTCTGGACGCGGTAATGGCTTCCTGCGGCCTGAAAAACTATCAGGTAGAGGAAACGGTCAGAAAGATAAAATTGAGCGGCTGGCTGGGCATTCAGAGCCACAGGGCAGCGCTCCAACAGATTGTCTTTGCCTGCGGGGCGGTGGCGGACTGCAGCCGGACAGACGGAGTGAGGATTTACAGTCCGGATCGGTATGTGAGTCATACGATCGGCACAAACCGTAAGTTTCTGGGAAGTCAGATCACGCTGGAGGAGTATGTATCATCGGTAACGGTATCTTACAGCAGATATGTGCCGGAAGAGGAAAGCACAAAGATCAGCGAAGACGCACTACCAGTCGGAGTCAGCAGAATTGAGTTCAGTGAGCCGTATGTGCCGGAGAGCGTCACGGTGTCAGGCGGCAGCATTGTGGAAGCGTCCACTAATTATGTGACGGTTCGGCTGGAAGCGGCGGGAGCCCCTGTTATTGAAGGGAAGAAATACAAGACGATAGAAAACGCCTGTACGGAGTCCTTACAGGAGCAGGATGCAGGGGAAGGACAGAATGTAAAACAGTATAAAGGCTGCACACTGTTGGGAGAAGGAAGGGCACGGGAAGCGGCAAAACAGTTGTTGGATTATCACAGATTCCGGCAGACCGTAACCCAGCGATATATCAACGAGGGTGAGACGGTGGGAGATTGGTGCAGGATCAATCAGCCGGGCGGCGGATATGCCGTTACACGCATCATAAATCAGACGCTGGATCTGACCGGAGGAAACATTGCGTCCATGTCCGGCTGCGGATACAGCAGTGAGACGACAGCGTATTATTTTGCCGGGAACGAACTGTATGCAGGGGAGGAGGTATCCGAAGATGGATTTGCGGCCAGTCAATCCGTATTATAGGCAGTTTAAGCCTGCAGCAACGTCAAGAAGGCGGGCAGCGCCCGCGGGAAGCGGGAACTATTATTATCCCTATGTTTGGATTGAGCCGGTGACAGACAGGAGCGCGGCTGATGTGGAGCGCGCGAGGAGCTTGTGCAATACCGGGTGGGAGACTATGACGGCTGAACAGAGGGAAGAGTTTCGGGGAGACCTTAAAGGATGCCTGAACAGGGGAGATTTGGAACGGATTGAGAACAATATGCAGATTCTCCTGGACGTTCTGGAAACGGGTCGGGACAGCAATTTAGGATCCATACCGGAGATTCCGGATACGGCCTATTTCGAAGGAATGCAGGAAAATGTTGCTGCGGTCAGGGAAGGAGGGCTTATACATGCGGATACGCCGATAGTGCCGGAGCTGCCGTATAATTCATGGCAGAAATATAACGATCTGGAGAGGATTCTGGCAGATGCGTATGAGGTAGTCAGTTCACAGTTTCACCATTATGCCGGCGGAGAAATTTATTCCGGTGATGAGACAGGATTTCTTTTGTAATTAAGGAGGACAGGATGGCATTTAAAAAAAAGACATGGGAAAACAGGATTTCAGAATATCCCACCCGCAGGACGCTTGCAAAGGAGGACGGAAGCACGGAGGTTGTAACGGTTGCGCGGGAGGAGGGAAAGATCAGTAAAGAGGGGGATGCGTTTTCCGCCGAGAATATGAATGACTTGGAAACTCGGATTGAAGAAGCGATCGATGAATTGAAAGAGATGATCCAGAAGCTGCAGGAAAGCCGTGTAACCTGCACGCAGGCAGAGTATGATGCGATGT
>JAMPFT010000044.1 GCA_023664305.1 bacterium
ATCAATTCACAAATTTTTTTAAAAAGTGCTTGACTTTTTATTAGCAGGCTTTCAAAATTGCACATAATGTAATACCTCGCTAATTCAGTATACCCCCCCCGAAAAACTTTTGTCAATACTGCACAACGCATATTTCCCGATTTTTGACAAATTTTTTTTCGGATTTTTTTCGCATTCAAAAAAACCGCAGACGGTTGATCCCTCCGGGGAAATCAATCGTCTGCGGCTTTTAACCGCCCGAAAACTTTTTACTTATTCATCATCAGCTTCACCATGGCCTGGTTCAGTCCGTCCACGGTCAGCTTATACATGGGAAACAGCTCCTTCACCGCCGTCTCCGCCTCCCGCCAGGGCGCTCTCCCGGGCGCCATCTTGGGGTTCAGCCAGACTATCTTTTTATACTTGCGCTTCAGCAGCTGCAGCCATTCATACCCGGACAGCCCGCCGTTGGGCCCCCGGTAATTTCCCGTATCCGAGTAAAGCTCCTCCGGGGCCATGGCCGCGTCTCCCACGATGATCACCTTATAGTCGCTGTCAACGTTTCGAAACATCCATTCCGTATCGATCCAGTCCCCATTCTCGCACTCCGGCGTCTTATAAAGCTTGCTGTAGATACAGTTGTGAAAATAATAGGTCTTGACGTCCTTATAATGGTTGGACTTATGCACCGCCTGAAACAGGTCGTTTAACAGGCTGCTGAAGGGAATCATCGTCCCGCCGGAATCCATCAGCAGCAAAAGCTTCACCGCGTTCTTCCGGGGCTTCTGCATGACGATCTGCAGACAGCCTCCGTTGTTACAGGTCTTATTGACCGTGCCGTCGATATCCAGCTCCGTCTCCGGGATATCCAGTCTGCTGGAAAACTGCCTCAGCTTGCGGAAGGCCAGCTGAAACTGTCGGTTATCCAGGACTCTGTCGTCCCGAAAATCCCGGTACTTTCTCGCTCCCACCACCGAAAAGGCAGACTGATAACCGGTCTGTCCGCCGACGCGCACGCCGCCTACATTGCCGCCCATATTTCCAAAGGAGGTCTTTCCCATGGTGCCGATCCAAAAGCTCCCTCCGTTGTGCTCCTCGTTCTGATCCTTCAGCCGCTGCTTAAAGGTCTCCTCCACCTGCTCCTTATCCACCTGGATGTCTTCCATCTGGTTTAAGTGCGCCCTGGCCTCCTCGTGGGCAAGCTCCAGCATGTCGGACTTATCCAGCCAGCGCAGCATCTCCTTTCCCACCTCGGTTTCCTTCTGGGCAGGCTTAAAGCACTCCTCAAAGGCCATATCAAATTTATCGAAATCCGTCTCGCTCTTCACTAAAATCATGCGGGCCGTATAGTAAAAGCCGGTCAGGGAGCTTCCGCAGAGTCCTTTATCCAGCGCCTCCTGCAGGGTCAGCCATTCTCCCAGAGTGACCCGCAGTCCCTTCTCCCGAAGAGCCTCAAAAAATTTTATGAACATATCCCGTCCTCTTTCTTCAGACGTTCCCGCCTTCCCGCCTCGCCAGCTCCAGATCCTCGTCCTTTTTCACGACCACCCCGATAAAAGGCAGCGTTTTCTTAATCCTGTCCGCGGAAATTCCGCCGATCTGCAGGGCGTTGATCCAGTCGATCAGCTCCGAGGTGCTGGGTTTTTTGCGAATATCCCGAATCGCGCGGATATTGTAAAAAACCTCCATGGCGTTCTTCAGCAGATTTTCCTCCACATCGGGAAAGTGGACCCGCACGATCTCTTCCATCAGCTCCTGATTCGGAAATTCAATATAATGAAAAATGCAGCGGCGCAGAAACGCGTCCGGCAGCTCCTTCTCCGCGTTGGAGGTAATGATGACGATGGGACGCTGTTTCGCCTTTACCGTCCGCTTTGTCTCGTTGATATAAAATTCCATCTGATCCAGCTCCCACAAAAGATCGTTGGGAAACTCCAGATCGGCCTTGTCGATCTCGTCGATCAAAAGCACCACCTGTTCGTCGCTCTCAAAGGCCTCCCCCAGCTTGCCCAGCTTGATATAGCGCGCGATATCATTCACGCCCTCCTCGCCGAACTGTCCGTCGTAAAGCCGCTGGATGGTATCGTACACATAAAGTCCCTCCTGGGCCTTCGTCGTGGATTTGATATTCCAGATAATCAGTCTCTTGCCCAGCGCCTCCGCCACAGCCTGGGCCAGCATGGTCTTTCCCGTGCCCGGCTCGCCCTTGATCAGAAGGGGCTTTTTTAACGCGATCGCGATATTGACGCTTGCCATCAGCTCCTCGCTGGCTACATATTCGCCCGTTCCCTGAAATCCCTGTCTCTCCATAATCTGCCTCCGTTTCCAAACATCTTTCCCGTCATGCCGCCAGCGGCGGCACAAACCAATCCCACGGAACCATTCGGTTCCGAGAAGAATCGCTTCCCAAAGAGGTGGGCTACACCCCCTCTTGCGATTCTTCTGTGTGCAATTTAGATTTTCTTAGCCAGTGTACTAAAGAGGGGTGCTACGCACCCTCTTACTGGCTTAGAAAATCTTTGCACACTTCCCCTATGTTACACTACTTATTCTAATAGGTCAACTGTATACCGACTTCCCGGAAGACGGGGAGCGCCTTGACAAAGACCATATAAAACGAACTTCCCACCGCAATGAAAAACGAAAAGGCGACCCCAAGATTGACAATCCGGGCAGGCAGCCGGCGCCCGTGAAGCTCCGCTTTGGAAAGCTCCTGTATCCCCCGGACCGTGTAATACATCATCGGGATAAGCGACGGCAGCATGTAACGCCCCTGCGCCTGATAATCTATGGTGTAGGCGTAGCGAATCAGCAAAAAGAGGGGAAGCGCCATACACAGTATCATGTTCAGGTGGAAAAACAGCGCTTTCCCGTCTGTCTTATACCCTTTTTTCCCGAGAAGGTACCCGAAGCTCCAAATCCCGCCGAGGATACCCGCGCCAAAGAGCAGCTT
Source organism: bacterium (assembly GCA_023664305.1). Lineage (GTDB taxonomy): Bacteria > Bacillota > Clostridia > Lachnospirales > Lachnospiraceae > Acetatifactor. Next base: position 2,933 of record JAMPFT010000044.1, read on the forward strand.
ATAGGAAAAATAGGTCCAACGGCTTCCGACGACGGTGATAGAGCCGAACGCGGCGATAAAGCTGTCATACAGGCACTGAAAAAAACGGTTTTCCGACAGCATCTGAAAAATGCCGACGCCCCGGGCCTGATAGGTATTGAGCGGACTTACCTCGGGAAGCGCGTACAAAAGCGACATCTGTTCTCTGGTCTTTAGTCCGAGGAAATCCCCGTCCAGCACAATATAGGCCCGCACGAACCACCAGCCCGCACCGATTATGACAAGGGCGCTGATCAGAGCCCCGTAGGTAAACATCTTTTTGAAATCCCAGCGCCATCTGCCGTTTTCTTTTACGATATAGTATGCGGCAAAGAGAAGGATTGCGGACAGGATATATCCGTAGGCGTTATAATAGGACAGCGTACACAGGATAATTCCCACGGCAAGACAGATACAGTTTTTGACCCGAAAGCCCTCCTGATAACCCCACACCAGCGCGTACAGAATCATTGACACCGCAAGCAGACAGCAGGAATCCGTGTTGACGTAAGTGTGAACAAACATATTTTCGGGCAGATACATCACCGCCGCGCAGAAGAGCCACCGGAAGCGCCGGTCTTTAAAAAGCCTCTTCCCCAGCAGATACACAAAGACCGCCATCATGCAGCCAAAGACAACGCTGACGAACCGTCCCGCGTACAAAAGAGCCAGCCCGGAATCCGTAAACAGGCTGACAAACCGCATAAACCACCCTTGAATAATGTACGGAAGCGTGTTATACAGTCCGTAGGAAAAGCCGTATCCGCCGATCCTGACTTCCTCCTCCAGCCCGGTGGGAAGGGTTCCGTGTTCGCAGATAAACTTTGGAATCAGCATCCGGGAATATTCGTCGGGCGGGTTTAAGTGGACTCCCGTGTCGATATGAGGCTGACTGACTGCCATCGGAACGGCAAGGATTAAAAATCCTGCCAGATACAGGATAAAAAGGACCGCCTCGCTCTTTCCCGTACCCTTCAGGCGGCGTATTTTTTCAAGGATATGTCCGAATTGCTTTTTCATATGCTCTCCATGTTTTTCAAAGTCCCGCCGCAGTCTTTCCGGCCGCGGCGACAAAGAAATTATAGCAGGATTCCTCCTATAATGCAACGGGAAAAACAGGCTTAAAAGACGCGCCGCACTTGAAAAAATGTCTTCTCCGTGCTACTATATTTTCAGCCGTCACCGCTTTTCTCCTGCCCGCCAAAACAGGACTGCGGAAAACGTGACGCGCCTTATGCCGGCTCAGGCAGACTTAAGAAAAAAAGAAGGGAGTCACTCTCTATGATACAGGATATGCTGAAAAACAACCGTTCTCTCTCTTTCGAGGTATTTCCCCCGAAAAAGGACGGAGAATTTGAAAAGGCCTTCGAGGTACTGGACGCGCTGGGGAAGCTGTCGCCCGATTTCATCAGCGTCACCTACGGCGCGGGGGGCAGCCGCAGCGGGAAAACCGTGGAAATCGCCTCCTATATCCAAAATACGCTGAAGCTGGACGCCGTTGCCCATATGACCTGCGTTGGCAGTAAGGAAAAGCAGCTTTTGGAGGTTGCCGAAGCCTTACGGGAAAACCGTGTGACGCATGTGCTTGCGCTGCGGGGCGACCGGCCGAAGGACATGAGCGACGAGCAGTTTGCCGCCCGGGATTTCGCCCATGCAAGCGACATGATGCGGTTCCTCGGCGATCACACAGACCTGTGCATGGCAGGCGCCTGCTATCCCGAAAAGCATTTTGAAGCCTTCAGTCTGGAGTCCGACTTGAAGCACCTGAAGGAAAAGCAGGACGCCGGGGCGGCGTTCTTTATCAGCCAGCTGTTTTTTGACAACGACTGCTACTATGCTTTCCTGAAAAAGGCCGCCGCAAAGGGAATCACCGTTCCCGTCTGTGCGGGAATCATGCCCGTCACCTCCGCGAAACAGATCGGCACCACAATCTCGCTGGCGGGCTCCAGCGTGCCAAAGGCTCTGGCCGACCTTATCGCCACCTACGGCGAAAATCCCGAGGATATGCGCAAAGCCGGGATCGATTACGCGATCCGTCAGATCCGGGATCTGAGGGAAAACGGTGTGGAACATATTCATATCTACACGATGAATAAGCCGAAGATGGCAAAGGAAATCGTTGACGCCGTCTACGGATAGACGGATTCTCGCCTGTTCTGCCAAAAGGGCTGTCCGGAACCGGACAGCCCTCGAAATATTTTAATAACCGCGCCTTTTCCCGCAGACTGCGAATTTATACCTTCCACGGAAAGGCCGGTATCTCGATCTTCTTATCCCGAAGCATCAGCTCCTTCACCGCCTGTTCTGCGTTCTTGCCTCCGAAAAGCACGGCGTTCACCTGCTCGATGATGGGAAGCTGCACGTCGTATTTCCTGGCAAGCTCCATGGCTGCCTTCGCCGAATAGACACCCTCCACCACCATCTTTACCTCCGCCATCGCCTCCTCACAGGATTTTCCCTGGCCGATGAGGATTCCCGCCCGGCGGTTCCGGGAATGCATACTGGCGCAGGTCACGATCAGGTCTCCGATGCCTGTCAGCCCGCAGAAGGTCTCAAATCTTCCGCCCATCGCCGTCCCGAGCCTGGAGATTTCCGTGATTCCTCTGGTGATCAGCGCAGCCTTGGCGTTGTCCCCGTAGCCCAGCCCGTCCGCGATCCCGGCGGCGAGCGCCACCACGTTTTTCAAAGCGCCTCCTAACTCCATCCCCAATACATCCGGGCTGATATAGACCCGGAACACCTCGTTCATAAACAGATTCTGGATATACTCCGCCGTCTCCTGGGTTTTGGCCCCCACGACAATCGTGGTGGGCAATCCCCTGCCGACCTCCTCCGCGTGGGAAGGCCCTGACATGACGGCCACATCCGCCTGGGGAATCTCTTCCTCGATGATCTGGGAAAGCGTCATCACCGTGTGCTCCTCAATTCCCTTTGCAACATTCACGATCTTCTGCCCGCGGGCCACAAGGCCGCTCACGCGCTTCGCGGTAGCTCTTGTAAAGGAGCTTGCCACGGCAAAGACAATCAGATCCCTTCCTTCCACGGCCTCTCTGTCATCCGTAGTAAAGACCGCATCCTCCGGCAGGATGACCCCCGGCAGCATTTTATGCTCGTGACAGATCTTAAGCATCTCAATCTCCTGCTCCAGCGCAGACCAGATACAGATCTGATGCCCGTTCTTATGTAACAGGACCGCCAGTGCAATCCCCCAGCTTCCGCCTCCCAATATCGTGATTTTTGCCATCGTTAATCGTTACCTCGTTTCCGGCGGACACTTTCCGCCTTCTTATTCCTTTTACTTCCCTTTGTCCGCCGCATTATCTGTCCCATCGGCGCAAACCGACCGCAATCGTCCGTCAGGCCGCCCTCGCCGCTTTCACTTCTCCACCTTCTCTTCTACATCGACCTTGTTCTTTTTCGTCAGATAGGTTTTTCTCTCCCTGCCCTGAATCAGCCGGACAATGTTCTCCCTGTGCTTCCAGTAGGCGAGAACCAAAAGGCAGCCGAACAAAACATACATCTCGATCAGCTGTCCCTGGGTCATCCCCGCAAAAAAGCCCGTCTGCCCGAAGATCACCAGCTGCACCATCAGCACCGCGTAGACGAGCAGGGAGCAGAGGGATACCAGATGCGTCGTGAAAAACGGGATGAAAAACATCAGGACGCCTGTGAGGATAAACCACGGGTGAAAGGACAGCACCATGCCCGCCGTGGCGGCAATCCCCTTCCCTCCCTTAAAGTTCATGTAAAAGGGATAATTGTGGCCTAAGATCGCCCCCGCTCCGGTATACAGGCAGAGCAGATAAATAATATCGCGGTACTTTTCCCCGAAGAGCAGACGCACAATCCACACTGCCGCCATGCATTTTAAGCAGTCTCCCGCAAAGACGATCAGCCCCGCCTTTGTCCCCAGCACCCGCAGCGTGTTGGTCGTACCCGCGTTCCCGCTTCCGTGCTGGCGGATATCGATGCCGTGGGCCTTCCCGTAAAAATAGGCGGTCTGAAACACTCCGAACGCGTAGCCGATCAATAAACAGACAATTCTTACCATTTCCTATTGCTCCTTTTCGTTCCGTTCCCTGATAATAAACCGAAGCGGCGTTCCTTTAAATCCAAAGGTCTCCCGAATCTGGTTCTCGATATATCTGGTATAGGAAAAATGCATTAAGTCCTTATCGTTTACGAAGATCACGAAGGTGGGCGGCTTCACCGACACCTGGGTGATATAATAGAGCCGGAGCCTCTTCCCCTTGTCTGAGGGCGGCTGCTGCATGGCCACGGCCTCCGCCATAATCTCGTTGAGCACGCCGGTGCTCACACGCATGGCGTGATTTTCACTTACCGTATCGATCGTCTCAAAGAGCTTGCGCAGCCTCTGGCCGCTTTTGGCCGAGACAAATAAAATCTCCGCGTAGGGCATGTAGGAAAGCGTATTCCGCACCCTTTCCGTCACCCGGTAGATGGTCTTATCGTCCTTTTCCACCGCGTCCCACTTATTCACGGCGATAATCACCGCCTTGCCCCGATCGTGGGCGATTCCGGCAATTTTCGCATCCTGCTCCGTGACTCCCTCCAGGGCGTCGATCACCAGCACGACAATATCCGCCTTTTCCACGGCGCTGACGGTGCGGATGATCATATACTTCTCCAGATCCTCCTTGACCTTATTCTTGCGCCGCAGACCCGCCGTGTCAACAAACACATACTCTTTTCCGTTATAGGTAATTTCCGCGTCCACGGCGTCCCTGGTGGTTCCCGCAATATCGGAGACGATCATGCGCTCCTCCCCGAGCAGCTTGTTGATCAGAGAGGACTTCCCCACATTGGGCTTTCCCACGATGGCGACTCTCGGCCTGTCGTCTTCCTCCTCATCCGTCAGTTCCTCCTGCGGAAAATGCTTCATCACCTCGTCCAGCATGTCTCCCAGCCCCAGCTTATTCACCGCCGAGACAGGGATCGGCTCCCCGATTCCCAGATTGTAAAACTCATAGACGTCCGCCATATGCCTGTCAAAGCTGTCTACCTTGTTGACCACCAGCACGACCGGTTTGTGGGAACGGCGCAGCATGTCCGCCACCTTGGAATCCGCGTCCACCAATCCCTGTCTTACGTCCGTCAGAAAGATAATCACATCCGCAGTCTCCATGGCAATCTGTGCCTGGGCGCGCATCTGGGACAGGATCACGTCGTCACTGTCCGGCTCGATCCCTCCTGTGTCGATCAGGGTAAAATTCCGGTCCAGCCAGGAGACGTCCGCATAAATACGATCCCTGGTGATTCCGGGCGTGTCCTTCACAATCGCTATTCTTTCCCCCGCCAAAGCGTTGAACAGCGTGGACTTTCCCACATTGGGCCGCCCCACCACCGCAACGATCGGTTTGGTTGTTCTCTTTGCCATATCTCCTCTCATTCTGTGTATCTCAACACCGTCTCAACAAACTCATGTCCGCTTGATTTTACAATATTAATCGGAACTTGTAAAGCTTTTTCCAAATCACCCACATGCAGATCGTCCAAAAAAACGTCCTCGCCGCTGCGCAGCACATTCTCCGGCAGAAGGAGCGTATCTCCCAGCCTCTTTCCCGTCAGCTGCTCCCGGATATCCTGTCCGGTGAGCAGGCCGGAAACCGTGATTTTCTCCCCGAAGAAATGATTTGCGATCGGATAGACATACACCCTGACCTCCGGATAAGCCTGCATCATCTCCCGCGCCATCCGCTGCAGATAAGGGAACGCCAGAACTCCCGTGGCAACGGACATCTCCCCGCTTCTTGCATGACAGGGGAACCCGTCTTCCCGGCGTCTTTCCTCCATGGCGGCGGCAAACTCATCGAGCATCAGGCGCACCATCCCCACGCCGTTTTCCAGCTGCAGATAGCCGTCGTAGCGCTCCTCCTCCG
>JAMPFT010000004.1 GCA_023664305.1 bacterium
TTTGTGTGAAGTTTTCAAGGTGCTATATTAGGTAGGGGCTTTTGACCCCAACATCATAGTTATATTTATGTTGATTTCAAGAAGGATGACGACATCCGGGAGTTTTGTGAGAGAACCGCCAATGCTGAAAAAATCATAGAATACTTATCCTTACTGAAAGGCAGGAGGATCACTGAAAATACGCTTTTGATCTTTGATGAAGCGCAGGAATGCCCCAACATCCTGTCTTCTCTGAAATATTTTTGTCAGGATTTCAGAGAGATTCCCGTTATTGCAACCGGTTCAATGGTTCGAATCAAGCTTCAAAGAGAGAGCAAAAAAAGAGGCGCAAAGGGAAGCGACAAATTCCTTTTCCCCGTGGGCAAAATTAATCAGGTTACCATCTATCCGATGACCTTTGACGAGTTTTTGATGAACGGCAATAAAATGCTGTATAACGCCATAAAAAAAGCTTACGAAGCCAAAATTCCGTTAGATGCGAAGATTCACGAGCTGGCAATGGAGCAGATTTATAAATATCTGCTTGTGGGCGGTATGCCTGAGGCGGTGGACGCTTACATTGACGGCAATAATCTTTTCGAAGCAAGAGAAATTCTCAAGGCTTTGTATGATAATTACCTTGCCGATATGGAGCTTTATCAGGCAAGTCAGGAAGCTGTGCTGCGTTCCCACGTATTGTTTCAAAATATATATAAAGAGCTTAACAGGGAATCAAAGAACTTTTCACCCGGGCTGATCGAGGGAAAGAGCAAAACAAGAGATTTTGCCACATCGATTCAGTGGCTGACTATGGCGCACATTGTGAATCAGTCGTTCCAGCTGAAAGAGCATATAACCATGCCGCTTATGCCCGACAACGAAAGTAATTTCCGGCTGTTTCTCGGCGATATTGGTATGTTCTCATATCAAAGCGGCATCAATGCCGCCTCGTTTCTTTCAAGCGAAAGAGAAAACACTCTTTCCGGAATTTTCTTTGAAAATTTTGTGGCAAACGAATTGGTTGCAAAGGATCTGAAATTATTTTATTGGCGCGGCAAGGCTTCCGCTGAGCTTGAGTTTATTGTCGAGTCCAATAACAGACTTTACCCGATCGACGTCAAGAAGGGCAGAGGAACGCTTAATTCACTTGGAAAATTTTCAAATCATAATAAGTTTGAGGTCGCGATTAAGGTTTCCGGGAATAACTATGGCTATCATGCGGAACAGAAATTGTTGACCATACCGTTTTACTTTATCCCGTTTGCGGCAAAAGACCTTGCGGACGGAGCGCTGGGAGTATAAGCCGCCTGATCGGCTTCCGCCAAATCCCTTAGGCCTTACCGTCTCGGATACCGCCCAGGCTCCGCCGCGTCCGTTCCGACATAATTAGCATCAAACCTCCGAACAGCAGCAGATAGGCGGGGTAAAGGCCGATGGTGAGACGGGCGGCCAGCAGGCCGAATAAAGGCGGCATAAAGGTGGAACCCACATAGGCGCTGGCCATCTGGATCCCGATGATCGCCTGCGAGTTGTCCCGGCCGAAATTGTCAGGGGTGGAATGGATGATGGAGGGGTAGACCGGCGCACAGCCAAGGCCTACCACGATCAGACCCGCGAGGGCGGGAAGGTCGAAGGGTACGGGCAGCAGGATCAACAGCGCGCCAAACAGGGCGGTAAGGGCGCCGATGCGGATCAGCTTTCTGTCTCCCAGGCGGTCCGCCACAAAGCCGCAGAGAAAGCGTCCGAAGGTGATGCCGAGATAGAAGAGAGAGGCAAAGCGGGCGGCGGTTTCCGCGTCAATGCCGCGGTACTGCACCAGATAGCTGCTGGCCCAGATACCCGCCGTGGATTCCAGGGCGCAGTAGGACAGGAAGGTGATCAGGACCAGGGGAACGCCTTTGAGCTGCAGCGCCCGGCGCAGAGTCAGCGTCCGTTTGTCGGCCGCGGGGGTGTTTTCTGCGGCAGGGACTGCGGCGGTCTGTATTGTTGTTCTGTTGTCGGGTGCTTTTGCGGCTGCGGGGCCCGATGTCTCTGCCGCTATTGCTTCAGCCCTGGGACCCGATGTTTCCGCGCCCGCTCTGTCGCCCGGCGTCTTTCCGGAACGCTTCCAGATGGGCAGACTTAAGAAAAGCACAAGCGTCAGCCCGAACTGCAGGGCGGATACCGTGCCAAAGCCCAGACTCCAGCTGGAATAGCCGATGAGGCAGTAGCTCATGATGTAGGGGCTGACGGAGCAGCCGACGCCCCAGAAGCAGTGAAGCCAGCTCATATGGCGGGAGGCATAGTGGAGGGCCACATAATTGTTCAGGGAGGCGTCCACCGCGCCCGCTCCCAGCCCGTAGGGAACGGCCCAGAGGCAGAGCAGCAGGAAGGAGTCGGCGACGGAAAAGCCGAACAGGGCGGCAGCCGTGAGGAACACGCTGACTGCGGTGACAAGCCCCGTGCCGAATTTCCGGGTGAGCCTGTCCGCCAGAAGGCTTGACAGAATCGTGCCGCCGGAGATCAGCATGGTGATCATTCCCATGTAGGAAACGGGGATCTGAAGATCCTGATGCATGACGGGCCAGGCGGAGCCTATGAGGGAGTCCGGCAGTCCCAGACTGATAAAAGCGATATAAATGATAACAAGAAGAAGTGAATACATGGCCGTTACCTCCAAAAAAAGCACAATATGTTGTGGCAGTCCGGAAAAAGCTATGGTATACTTGATATGATCCGGGAAACAGTATAGCATGAACGGACATTTGTGTAAAGAAACGTCAGGCGGGTTTATCCGGTTTGTACTGCGGCAGACAGCATGACGGAAAGAGAGCGAAGACCCGGGCAGATCGGGCGCAGCGTCCGGTAAATTTCAAATCCGGAGGGATGACAGTGGCAAAGCAGAAGGAAATCAGGACAAACGCCATGCGTATTTTGGAATCGATGGGGATTCCTTTTGAACAGTATACCTACGAGTGCGATCATTTTGTGGACGGGCTTCAGATAGCGGACAAGCTGGGACTTCCCCGGGAGAAGGTGTATAAGACGCTGGTGACCAGGGGAAGCAGCGGAAATTATTTTGTGTTTGTGATCCCGGTCGCGGAGGAGCTGGATCTGAAGGCGGCGGCCCGCAGCGTGGGAGAAAAGAGCGTGGAGATGATACCGGTTAAGGAGATCAACAATATCACCGGTTACATTCGGGGCGGCTGTACGGCGGTAGGAATGAAAAAGCGCTATGTGACCCGGATCGACGGCACGGCCCTTGCGCTGGAGCGGATAATTGTCAGCGGCGGACGTATCGGTTCGCAGCTGGAGCTTACGCCCGGAGATCTGGCCCGCGCCGCGGAGGCGGAGTTTGCGGACATTATCCGGCGCTGAACTGCGGACGTGCGGGAGGTGCAACGGCGAGCAAGGAGGCGCAGACCGCCGGGAGAGCGGTCGCAAAAAGGGCGGGCGCAGTCTGAAAGCGCAACGCGAGGCAAAGTGGGTGCAGTCGGAAAGCATAACGCGAGGAAAGGCGGGCGCAGCCTGAAAGTACCATGGTATTGCGGAGGAACCGGAATGAGACGAAATGTGAGCCTAAAGGAGATATCGGACGGGCGGCTGTACGGATATCAGGATATGGTGAAGGCTGACTGCCACGGGTGCGTGGGATGCCATAAGTGCTGCACCGGGATGGGTAATTCCGTGGTGCTGGATCCCTATGACGTCTGGAGGCTGCAAAAAGGGCTGGGCCGGTCCCTTGAGACGCTTCTGGAGGAGGGCAGGGTTGAGCTTCATGTGGCGGACGGATGCGTACTGCCCAATCTTAAGATGAGCGGGCCTGAGGAGGCGTGTTCCTTTCTGGATGAAGAGGGCAGATGCAGTATCCATGAGTACAGGCCGGGGATCTGCAGGCTTTTTCCGCTGGGCCGATATTATGAGGACGGGAATTTTCGGTTCTTTTTGCAGGTGGGAGAGTGCGGCGCGGGGAACCGAACCAAGGTCAAAGTCGGCAAGTGGATCGACACGCCCCTGCAGATGAAAAATCATGAATTTCTTTGCAGCTGGCATCAGCTGCTGAAGGATGTGGAGAAAGCGGTTTGGGGCAAAGAGGACAGCGAATACGCAAAGGCGTTGAATATGAGCCTGCTGACGGCGTTTTATTTTGGAGAGATCGGCGGGGCGGAGGACTTTTACGCGGCGTTTTTTCAAAAGCGGAAGGAATTTAAAATCTAAGATGGGAGAATGATAAGATGGAGCCTTTGGTTTCAATCATTGTTCCGGTGTACAATGCGGAAAATTATCTGGTGCGCTGCGTCGGAAGCGTGCTGAATCAGGAGTATACCAATTTTGAACTGCTGCTGGTGGACGACGGCAGCAGGGATAATTCCGGCGCCGTCTGCGACGGGTTTGCCCAGAGGGACGGCAGGGTAAGGGTGATCCATAAGGAGAACACCGGGGTCTCGGACAGCAGAAACTGTGCGCTGGAACAGGCGAAGGGGAAATATATCCAGTTTCTGGACAGCGACGACTGGCTGACGCCGGAGGCCACAAAGCTGTTTGTGCGCAGCGCCGAGGCCAGCGGGTGCGACATGGTGATCGCGGACTTTTACCGGGTATCCGGCGGAAATCTGGCCCACAAGGGAGACATCGAGAAGGAGGGACTGCTGACAAGGCAGGAATTTGCGGTGCTGATGATGGAGAATCCCGCGGATTTTTACTACGGTGTGCTCTGGAACAAGCTGTTTCGGCGGGAATTGATCGACAGACTGTGCCTGAGGATGGATCCGCAGATCAGCTGGTGCGAGGATTTTATCTTTAATCTGGAATATCTCAGGCATTGCAGAAGCATCTATGCGTTGAATGTGCCGGTTTATTATTATGTAAAGACGAAAGGCAGCCTGGTGAACAGTCAGGGGGCCAGCATCAACAATACCATCCGCATGAAGCTGAATGTATTCGAGTATTACAATCAGTTTTACAAAGAGATTTACGATGAGGAGAGCTATGATGATATCCGGTTTCAGGTCTACCGGTTTTTCGTCACGGGGGCGAAGGACGGATTTGTGCCGCCGTCGATCCTGCCGGGAAGCGTCAGGCTGGGGCAGGAGCGGCAGGGTTACGCGCTGCCGCAGGCGTTGGAGAAGGAAGGTCCCGCCCTGGATTACTACAGATACCGGAAGCTTTGGGAGTGCTGCTGTGAGCGGGCGGCGGACAGAAACGACATGTCCCGGGCGGAGGCGATGATCCTGATCTATCTGAATCAGGGCTTCGCCGTGACGGGCGCGGGGCAGCTGGCGGAGCTGACGGGACTGACCAGGCACAGCGTGAGCAGCGCCATACAGAAGCTGGAAAAGCGGCAGCTGGTCAAGCGGGAATCCGGAAAGCGGAAGAAGCAGTACCTTCTCTGCCCGGCGGCGGAGCCGGTTCTGGCGGAGCTTAAGGAGACGGAGCAGGAATTTGAGGAGGCGGGATTTTTACTCTTTTCGGAGGAGGAAAGGCAGAGCTACAGGGTATTGGCGGGTAAGATGCAGGATGGCATAAAAAGTATTCTGCGGGAGCGGCGAACCAGGATCCGGGATTGACCGTCTATCCGGGCGGAACGGCTCGAAGGCAGATGTTTTGAGGCGGCGGAAAGGCTGCAGGTGCGGATCATAAACTCGACGGAGAGAAAAAGGGAAGCTGCCGGCGCGGCAGAAAAGCGTAACAGAGATAAAGGGAACATACGTCTGCGCGGACGGCGAGGCGGAGACAGGAAAGACGGAGCGGAGAAAAGACGGAATGTATGAAGAGAGGATGAGCGAGTCCGAGGAGGAACGGGCCAGACGGCGCAGGGCGCGTATACAGGAACTGAGACGGAAAAAACGCAGGGCGCAGATTCTGCAGAAAAGAGTGTTTCCCGCGGCGGCAGCGATGATTCTGATTCTTGCAACGGTGGGAATCGTCGGGCTTGTGAGGAGCGGAAGCAGGGACCCGGAGGCGGGAGGAAGCGATACGCAGCAGGCGGACGAAAAGGTTTCGGAGAAAAACCGGGACGGGGAAGAACAGTCGGACAGCGCTTCGGCGGCGATCCCTCAGGCAAATGCTTCGCGGGCACAGGAGACTGTGGGGAAGGCGGTGCGCAGACAGCGGGAACAGGAGGCGGAAGAGTTCTACGGACCTTTCCTGCCGCCCCGGCCGGATCCTTTTTCTGCGGCGGCGGATGAAAATACAGCCGGGTTTCCCCAGGAGGTAATCAGCGAGTACGGAATCCTGATCGATGTGGAGGATGAAAGGATTGTAGCCCAGCGGGAGGGGATGACACGGATGAGCCCCGCGTCCATGACAAAGATTCTGACGGTGCTGACGGCGGCGGACGCTTTGAAGATCAGCGGGGAGGACTGGCAAAGTCTGTCCGTTCTGGAGGAAAAATTTACGATCACCATCGAGATCACGGATTACAGCTTTGTCAACGAGTGCAGCAACGTGGGGTTCGAGGTGGGAGAAGAGGTGACGGTCAGGGATCTCTTTTACGGGACAGTCCTTCCCTCTGGCGCGGATGCGGCTCTGGGGCTGGCCTGTTTTGTGGCGGGGTCTCACGAGGCGTTTGTGGAGCTGATGAATGAGAAGCTGGAGGAGTTGGGGCTGGCGGATACCACTCATTTTACCAACTGTGTCGGGCTTTACGACAAAGAGCATTACACCACGGTCTACGACATGGCGGTGATCCTGAAGACGGCGGCGGACAATCCCTTTTGCCGGGAGGTCCTCTCGGCGCGTACCTATAACACTTCCCCCACGGAGCAGCATCCCGAGGGACTTTTGATCTCCAACTGGTTTCTGCGGCGGATCGAAGACAAGGATACCCACGGGGAGGTTCTTTGCGGGAAGACGGGATATATCCTACAGTCGAGGAGCTGTGCCGCCAGTCTCGCGGCGGATGGAAACGGCAGGGAATATATCTGTGTGACGGGAGGATCCTCGGGAACCAAGAACTGTATCAACGATCATGTCAGACTGTATCAGACCTGGCTTGCGGACGGGCCGGAGTGAAGCTGCCCCGCGGTTTGCGGGATTGGAGGGCGCTGCCTTTTGCAAAATCCGGAGGTAAGAAAAGAAGCCGTTCCCGCGGCCCGCGGGATTGGAGGGCGCTGCCTTTTGCAAAATCCGGAGGTAAGAAAAGAAGCCGTTCCCGCGGCCCGCGGGATTGGAGGGCGTTGCCTTTTGCAAAATCCGGAGGTAAGAAAAGAAGCCGCTCCGCGGCCTGCGGGATTTGGACAAAGCGGCGGATTTCCGAGTGGGAGCGCCTTGAACAGATAAAAATACATGCGTTATTATATAAAAAACAGCATTTTCGAGAAGGAGGGGACCTGAGATGAATTGCAGTTCTTGCGGCGTCGAATTGGAGAAGGGGGCACTGATCTGCCCAAAATGCGGAACCGTGGTGGTGAGGGAAAGCAAAAAACTGTTGACAAAAAAGGAGTTCTGGGAGCTTCCGGCGGTGAAGCCCTGCAGAGTGAATATCAATACGGCGGCAGGCATCATTTATGCCTGCTGTGTCCTTAACGTAGCGCTTAAGGTAACCGGTTCCAGCTATCTGGGACAGTATGTTTCCGTCATAGAGGCGCTGCTGGTGGCCGGGGTAGCGGTGTGGATGCAGCTTGCAAAAAGCAGAACCGCCGCCATACTTCTTTTGGTGTACGGGATCTTAAGCATGATTATTTCATCCGTTCTGGCCGGAAAAATCGTAGGCTGGTTTATCCCGCTGGCGGGCGCTTACGCGGTGGTCTATACTTTTCGGTTCCAGAAGGACTGGAAGCGGTATCAGGAGGAGGGCGTCCGTCCGCAGGAAATTCCGGAGCGTGTCAGCGACGGACTTTTCCAAAAAAACAAATTTTTTGACGACAAAAAGAAAAAATAAGGGCCTTAAAAGCCCTTGATCTTTTCTTTGCAGGAGATCCCGGCAGGGGTTGCCGCCAGGCCGCCTCTGCCGGTTTCTTTCAGTTCCTCCGGCATCAGGCGTCCGATGCTGCGCATGGCGTCGAAGACCTGATCCGGCGGAATTTTGCTGCGGATGCCGGCACAGGCCAGATCCGCGCCGGTCAGGGCGTTGACGGCGCCGATCACGTTGCGCTTGACGCAGGGCACCTCCACCAGCCCCGCCACGGGGTCGCAGGCCAGTCCCAGCAGATTTTTCATGGCCAGAGCGGCGGCGTGGGCGACGGTTTCACCGTTTCCGCCGCAAAGGTAGGCGGCGCTTCCCGCGGCCATGGCGGAGGCTGCGCCGATTTCCGCCTGACACCCTCCCGCGGCGCCGGAGACGGAGGCGCGGGAAGCGATGATTCCGCCGATTCCGGCCGCCGTATACAGGGCCTTTACCATTTCCGCCCTCGGGAAGCCCTTTTCCTTCTCCAGGGACAGAAGCACCGCGGGAACGACGCCGCAGGAGCCTGCCGTGGGCGCGGCCACGATACGGCGCATACAGGCGTTGGATTCTCCCATTTTTATCGCCTTTTCCATGACAAGTCCCAGAAAGGGGCCGCAGAGCAGAGAGCCTTCCTTGCGGGCCCTTGCAAGCTTTTCCCCGTCTCCGCCCGCCAGGCCGCTGGCGGAGGCAAGATTCGGATCGTAGGCGTCGTCCGCGTTTTCCATGGCCTCGTAAAGCTCTTCCATCCGCCGGAAGGCCTCCCCGGCGGAAATCTCCAGCTCAAGGCAGTCCGCGTCCCGGACAATCTCCCAGAAAGCGGCTCCGGTTTTTGCTTCCAGCTCCAGTATTTCCTCAAAAGACTGATACATGTTGACCTCCAAGATAAGTTACCTTTAAAATTCCCTCCAGTTCGGAGAGATTTTGGATGACGTCCGCCGGAACCTCCTGGTCGCATTCCAGCACCATGACCGCACAGCCGCCCCGCTGAGCGCGGTGCAGCTGCATGTCGGCGACGTTGATGTTGTTCTGTCCGAGCAGCAGAGTAACCTCGTTGACCCGGCCCGGCCTGTCCTGATTGAGGATGATCAGCGTGGGGAAATCGCCGGAAAAGCTGACGCTAAGTCCGTCGATTCCGGTTACCAGAATCGAGCCGCCGCCTACGGAGGCGGCGGTCATCTGCAGAGTATGACCGTTTCTGCCGTTTAAGAGCAGCTTGACGGAGTTGGGATGTACGTCGCCTAAGTCGATGCCGGATAATCGGTAGACCATACCGGCCTCATCCGCAAACCGGAAGCTGTCTGCGATGCGGGGGTCGTCCACTCGAAAGCCCAAAAGCCCGGCGATCAGGGCCTTGTCGGTGCCGTGTCCTTTTCCTGTGGCGAAAAAAGAACCGTGGAAAAACAGCTCCGCCCGCCTGACGGGCTCTCCCAGCAGGCGGCGCGCCACATTGCCGATCTTTACCGCTCCCGCGGTGTGGGAGCTTGAGGGCCCCACCATGACGGGGCCGATAATGTCAAAGGAAGTCATAAATTTCTCCTTGTCGGGCAGAGACCCGAAAAATCAATGATTTTTCGGGTTCGCTTCGCTCGTCAAATGTCCGAAAAAACATCTGCTCGAGCGAGCTCGGCAGCTGTTTCTTCGGCCACTTGACTCTGCCCTTTACGGACATTATACCACTTCCGGAACAAAAATGATAAAAAAATGACAAAACAGAGAAGAATATTTGAAGTTCACGTTGTAATTTCATTTTGGATTTGCTATAATGCAGTTTGGCGGCTGAAAACCGGTGCAATATTTAATTTTTTTAATAGAAGCGGAGGATCAAAAGTGGCAAAGAAGCGTAATATCATCGTAGGGCAGTCGGGAGGTCCCACTGCGGTAATCAATTCCAGTCTTGCGGGAGTCTACAAGACTGCAAAGGAGAGAGGATTCCATAAGGTATACGGAATGCTGCACGGCGTGCAGGGATTTCTGGACGAGCAGTATGTGGATCTGGCAACGCAGATTCATTCCGATATGGATATTGAACTGTTGAAGAGAACGCCCTCGGCGTTTTTGGGTTCCTGCAGATACAAGCTGCCGGAAATCTATGAGAACAGCGAGATCTATGAGAAGATTTTCCAGATTCTGGATAAGCTGGAGATCGAGGCGTTTATTTACATCGGCGGAAACGACTCCATGGATACGATCAAGAAGCTGTCCGATTATGCGATTATCAAGGGACACAGCCAGAAGTTTCTGGGCGTGCCCAAGACGATTGACAACGATCTGGCCCTGACGGACCATACGCCCGGCTTCGGAAGCGCGGCGAAGTACATCGCGGCTTCCACCAAGGAGATTATCCGGGATGCTCTGGGCCTGACCTACAAGGACAGATCCACCATTACCATCCTTGAGATTATGGGACGTAACGCGGGATGGCTGACCGGAGCGACAGCGCTTGCAAGGACGGAAGAGTGCGAAGGCCCCGATCTGATTTATCTGCCTGAGGTAACGTTCGACATCGCGAAATTCCGCGATACGACCGCGGAGCTGCTCAAGAAGAAGAAATCCGTGGTAGTGGCTGTGTCCGAGGGAATCAAGGTGGCGGACGGCAGATATGTGTGCGAGCTGTCCGGCGGCGGTGATTATGTGGATGCGTTCGGCCATAAGCAGCTTCAGGGAACCGCAGCTTATCTTGCGGGATATCTGGGGGCTGAGATCGGCTGCAAGACCCGCAGCATCGAGTTTTCCACCCTGCAGAGAAGCGCTTCGCATATGGCTTCGCGTGTGGACGTGGACGAGGCGTTCATGGTCGGCGGCGCGGCTGTCAAGGCGGCTGACGAGGGAGATTCCGGAAAGATGGTGGTAATCGACCGTGTGGCGGACGATCCTTACATGAGTGCGGCAGGCATCTACGACGTACACAGGATTGCAAACAACGAGAAGCTGGTTCCCCGTTCCTGGATGAACCGGGAGGGCAACTATGTGACGGACGAGTTTATAAGCTATGTGGAGCCCCTGATCCTCGGCGACTATCAGCCCTTCATGGTCAACGGTCTTCCTCAGCATCTGGTGTTGAAAAGGAAATAAACTGCGAAAGAAATAATTACAGAAGAAATCATTACGAAAGAAGCGCCGCTTCATCCGAAAGAAAAGGATGGAGCGGCACTTTTTTATACCGACGCGCCCGCGTTTTTCCTGTCGTCGTAGTAGGCCTCCACGGTGATGTTCTGCTTGTAGTCCCCGAAGTTCTCGCCGAAGAGAGTCAGGCCGCCGCAGTTGGCGGTATCCTTCGGCACGGCGAAGGTCAGGTTGATGGAGCTGTTGTAGTCTATGCGGAGATCGGAAAGCTTTGTCCGGGAAATCCGATGGGTGCCGTCGATAAAGGTTCCCTCGGAGTTGACGATCAGGGTTTTCAGAAGCCCGTATTGGTTCAGGGGCATCGGCCACCAGGCAGGGGACAGGATTCCCTTTCGGCTGCCGAAGTCGCCGGGGCTGATCCACTTGCCCAGGGGAATGCCGTTGATGTCGAAATAAATGTCGCTGGGATAGTCCTCGTTGTTCTCCGGGCATTCCGAAGAAATCTCAAAGGAGATCCGCAGCTCCTGCAGGGTCTGTCCGGCGATCAGGCGGTTGGGCAGATTGTAGGTGATGCTGCCGTAGCCGAACCAGAGGATCCCTGCGTGAAAGCGCTCGGGATAGGAGAAAACCCGGGGCATATCCAGCTCGCCGATGATGATGCTGGAGGTGGCGAGGCCGCAGGTGGGATGGACGTCGCAGGCGGTATAGTGCCCTACGGGGATATCGTCCCGGTAGCAGTCCCGGGGCTTGCTCTGGGGAGCCATATCCACGATCATGCGGGAATAGACCGGCTGGACGATTTTCATGATACCGCGCTTCCCGGAGGAAGTACGGATCGTGACAAGCCCCGCGCTCTCCAGCTTGCTCACATGAAGGGAGATGGCGCTGTTTGTCAGCTGCAGCGCCTCCGCCAGATCGTTCATGCTCATCTCTTTTTCGTAGATCAATTCCATAATCCGCAGACGCATAGGGGTGCTCAGGGCCTTGAAAATGTCCTCCGATTCCGTCAGTGAATGTATGTGCAGCATAAGCTCCTCCTTTGCGTTGTCAGAATATTTTGGGGTGTCGGATGGTTCTATCTGAATTATACAGGGAAGGAAAAGGTTAAGTCAATACATAAGCGTTAAAGAAATGAATAAATCATTAATTTTGGAAGGAGGAACAAGAGGGGGACAGTAGAATTGTGCAGATTAGACAAAAACAGGGAGCGAAATTTCGGCACATAAATCAAAATTGTTTATTGACACTGGGATGATAAAAGAGTATCTTTAAATTAAGATTAAGCAAAATCATTAATGATAAAGCAAACGCTTAAATAAAAGATCAAAAAACACCGTAAAACACCCCAAAAACGAGTTTTTATTAAGCAATATGTGAAGTGCTTATGACGCAGGGTGTACAAAATGTATGCTGTGTTTTGCGGCGCACACAGGCAAATCGTCAATATGTATAGCGAAGCTCTTGCGCGGTTTGGCGCGCGGTCTTAAAACCCAATATTTGAAAATGTATTTCCATATTCAGATATACATTCATTTTTATAAGGAGGTTCCGTATGGCACGGAAAAGTAAAAAAGTTGTAGCGGCGGTGCTGACAGCCAGCATAGTCAGCCAGATTTTTTTCGGGGAACTTGCAGCCGGGGTTGTCCATGCAGACACGTCCGGGGACACGGGAACCCAGCAGTCGTCGGGGGAAACGTTCAGTATTGAGCGTCTTACCTCCAATTATACCATTGTCAGTGCGGGGTATACTGCGGCTGCGTACAAGGGGGATCCTGTGACCTGGCAGATGGACAAGGCCCTGGACGGCGGGGATACCGGATATCTGGCAGAAAACAATTACGGGTACGGCAACGGCGTCGTGGATGTGAAGAGTGGTGATTCCTTCCGTATGACCGTGACCGTGCCGGAGACGGCACTCTACTGGATCGGGTTTGACTATCTGTCTTACGATGAGTCCATCCTGCCCATTGAGTTTGCGCTGAAGGTAGACGGGGATTATCCCTTCTACGAGAGCAGGAATCTGTCCTTCGAGACGACGTGGGCCTCGCAGGAGGAGGTTTCCCACGACCGTTACGGAAATGAGATCGTGGCGATGCCTGACAAACTGATTCAGTGGGAGACCAAGTATCTGTCCGACGCGAGCTACAGGCGTGCCGAGCCTCTCAGCGTAGAGCTGGAGCAGGGAACGCACGAGCTGGAGATCGAGGTCAGCGAGGGGACGTTTTTGCTGGGCAATATCACCCTGACGGCTCCCGTGAAGGTGCCGGAGTACACGGGCTCTGAGAAAGCGCCGGGAAGTGAACTGATCACCATCGAGGGCGAGGATTTCTATCTGAGGAACGATTCCGCCATCCATGCGATCGGAGAGTACGATTCCGCGTTAAATCCCCTGTCCGCTACGGATACGGTGCTCAACACGGTGGACAGCGACTCCTTCAAGACCGCGGGACAGACAATCACCTACGAGTTCAATGTAGAGAAGGCGGGATATTATTATCTGGCCATGAACTATAAGCAGTCCGACAAAAACGACTTCCCGGTATTTCTGGACTTCAGGATTGACGGGGAGATCCCGAACACGGAGTTCCAGAGTTGGAAGGCCGAGTACACCACCAAGTACCGGAATAAGACGCTCCAGGATACGGACGGCAACAATTTAAGCGTTTATCTGGAGCAGGGACGCCACACGCTTTCCATTACGATCAGCGTTGAGAATCTGCTGTATGTGCTGGAGCAGGTGGATCAGATCATGAACGGCGTCAACGACCTGTCCCTGGAGGTGACCAAGGTAGCCGGTACGAACAAGGACAAGTACAGGGATCTGAGGCTGACAAGATACATACCGGACGTACAGGAGAGACTGTACGGATGGGTTGACGATCTTTACGAGCTGGCGGAGATCGCAACGCAGTATGTGGAGGAGGACGACCCGGAGGACGTGGCGGCTTTCGCATACCTGATTATTGCGGCCAAGCAGCTCAAGAGCCTGGGCGACGAACCCAACGAGCTGATCTACCGTGTGGCGGAGCTTTCCACGAGCGTAAACTCCATCAACACGCAGATCGCAAACTTCATCGACCTGATCAACGACAATAATCTTTCCATCGACAGGATTTATTTCTATCAGGACGACGCGAAGCTTCCGAAGAAGCTGAACGTGTTTAAGAGCATGGGGCTTTCGGTAAAGAGATTTGTATATTCCTTCTTCGGAACCTCTTATTCCGCGAGCAATATAGACGAGAATCATCTCCAGGTATGGGTAAACAGACCCAGACAGTATGTGGAGATCATGCAGAAGATGATCGACGAGCAGTTCACGGCGCAGACGGGTATCGAGGTGGATCTGTCCCTGATGACCGACGCGAACAAGCTGGTGCTTTCCAACGCTTCCGGCGATACCCCCGACATCGCAACGGGTATCAACTACGCCATTCCCTTTGAGCTGGGCAGCCGCGGGGCGCTGGTGGACCTGACGAAGTTTGACAATTATAAAGAAGTGTTCGGAAGATACAGCAGAGGTCTGGTGGTATCCTCCGTCATCGGCGAAGGGCTTTACTCTCTGCCGGAGACCATGAACTTTTATGTTATGTTCTACCGCTCGGATATTCTGGAGAAGCTGGGACTGGAAGCGCCGGACACCATGGACGATCTGATCGCCATGCTGCCGGATCTGCAGATGAGGGGACTGAATGTCTACTATCCCACGGCGTCCATGATGGCGATGCGTAACTTCCACGGGACGACGCCCCTGATCTTCCAGAACGGCGGAAAGCTTTACGGGGAGACGGCGACGGAGCTTTTGGTCAACAGCGAGGCTTCCATAGAGGGAATCACGGAGCTGACGGAGCTGTTCACCCTCTATAATCTGCCGGTGGATGTGCCCAATTTCTATCAGCACTTCAGGAACGGAGACCTGCCCATCGGCATAGCGGACTTTAACGCCTACAACCTGATCCTGAACGCGGCCCCGGAGATTGCCAATTCCTGGGAGATCGCGCTGGTGCCCGGCGTGGAGGATCCGGATACGGGAGAAATCAACAGGTACATGTCCGGCGGCGCGGAGAGCACGGTAATGTTCCAGTCCAATGAGGAGAGAGAGCAGCAGGCATGGCAGTTTATGGACTGGTGGTCCAGTGCCGAGGTACAGGCGGAGTTCGGACAGATGCTTCAGATCATGTACGGCGACGAGTATATCTGGCCCACCGCGAACCTGGAAGCCTTCAACAATCTTCCTTATCCTACCGCCCACAAGGACATCATCATGAGTCAGGCGGAAAATATTCTGGAAGCGCCCAGACTGCTGGCGAGCTACATGATGGAGCGTGAGCTCAGCAACGCGTTCAACGACATTGTGGTCAACGGCGACACCCTGCGGACCAGAATCGACGAGCTTGTGAAGACTGTAAACAGAGAGACGACCAGAAAGCTGGAGGAGTTCGGCTACATCGACAGCGACGGGAACGTGCAGGAGGAATATCTTGTTCCCTCGGTGGACGTAGTAAATCGGATTTTCGGAGATTAGGCATGTATACTCTCAAATATTGAATGAATGCCCGCAGGAGCGGGCATGGAGGTGTAGCGATGAGTAAGAGGACCAAAATAAGCAGAAGGGAGCATTCCAACAAAGCCGGATATCTGTTTGTTCTCCCTTATGCCCTGCTGTTTACCGTATTCATACTGACTCCGGTAATCCTGGCGATTATTCTTTCCTTTACGAACTTTAATACTATACAGTTTCCCAAATTTGTGGGATTCCTGAATTATATCAATCTGATCACCGGCGACGAGGTGTTCATGCAGCATGTCCTGCCCAACACGGTGATTTACGCGCTGATCGTGGGCGTCGGCGGCTATGTGCTGGCGTTTCTGATGGCCTGGGCCCTGGCGAACCTGCCCGGCGCGCTGCGGACGGTATTCGCCCTGATCCTGTATTCACCGACCATGACCACCGGCGTTGCGATGTCGGTGCTCTGGAAGATTATCTTTACGGGCGACCAGACCGGTTACCTGAACAGCTGGCTGATGGATCTGGGCGTGATCAACGAGCCGATCATCTGGCTGGTGAACGAGAATTATCTGCTGCCCATCGTCATCTTTATCGGCCTCTGGAGCAGCATGGGCGTGGGCTTTCTGTCGATCATGGCAGGTATCCTGAACACGGACGAATCCCTGTATGAGGCGGCGGCCATCGACGGCGTGAAAAACAGGTTCCAGGAGATGATCTATGTGACCATCCCCAGCATGAAGCCGCAGATGCTGTTCGCAGCCGTTATGCAGATCGTGGGAGCGTTCCAGAACGGACAGATCGCTTCCATGCTGGCCGGCAATCCTACCCCCGGCTACGCGGCGCAGCTGATTGTCAACCACATTGAGGATTACGGATTTATCCGTTATGAGATGGGCTATGCGGCGGCTGTATCCGTTGCGCTGCTTTTGATCGTACAGGTATTTTCCAAGATCTCCAATAAACTGTTCGGAGAGGATTAGGAGGCGTGAAAAATGGCTTATAAAGGACATAAAATCAATCCCAAAAAATTTGAACCGGGTCAGATCAAGATTATTCTGATGGTGCTACCCCTGGTGATTCTCACGGGTCTGCCGATTGTGTTCATCATATTCCATGCGTTTAAGCCCATGGAAGAGCTGTTCGCATTCCCGCCCAAGTTTATCACCACGAACCCTACCCTGGATAACTTCCGGAAGCTGTTTAAGGCGTCCAGAACCGCGGGCATCCCGCTTTCCAAGTATGTGTTCAACAGCCTGCTGATCACGATCAGCGTAGTGTTCTCCTCCCTGATTTTCTCCACGGCGGCTGCCTACGCGCTGTCGAAGCTGAAGTTCAAGGGAAGAGAAGCGATGATGCAGATCAATCAGTTTGCCATCATGTTCGTGGCCGTGGCGGTTATGATTCCCCGCTATCTGGTGGTCAACATGCTGGGCCTGACCAATACCTACTGGGCGCATATCCTTCCGCTGATCCCTCTGCCGGTGGCGCTGTTTCTGGTCAAACAGTTCGTGGACCAGGTGCCGCAGTCGCTGATCGAGGCGGCGTACATGGACGGGGCGACGGAGATCCATATTTATCTGAAGGTGATCATCCCGATGATCAAGCCCGCGATCGCTACGGCGGCCATCCTGGTGTTCCAGCAGGTGTGGACCAATATGGAGGCCTCCAACTACTATGTAAACGATGAGGGCCTGAAATCCCTTGCCTTTTATATGAATACCTTAAGCAGCGGCACAGGCAACACGGTAGCCGGACAGGGAGTGGCGGCAGCCGCATCGCTGATCATGTTTGTACCCAATCTGGTGCTGTTCTGTATCCTGCAGAAAAACGTTATGAATACCATGGCACATTCCGGTATCAAGTAGAAATGAGAGGGGAAGGAATTGATGAAAAAGGTATCAAAAAAGCTTTTATTATCCTTGGCAGTAATCCTTCTGGCCGCGGCCCTGTGGACGCCGCTGGAAGCGTATGCAGACGCCCCCTACAAGACGTACACGGTTGACGGATACGGTTATGTGACGGAGACGCAGACGGCGTATCTTCCCTATCTGACGATTACGAAGGTCGGAGAAGAGGCGTTGAACGGGCCGACGGACTTCACTCTTCTGGACGACGGCACGATGTACATCTTAGACAGCGGCAACTGCAGAGTGGTGGTTTCCGATCTGGAGGGCAATCTGATTGATGTGTTCGGAGAGGGGACGCTGGTGAATCCGAAAGGAATCTATGTGACCCCGGAGCATATCTGTTATGTGGCGGACAGAGACGCCAGAAGCGTTTTCGTCTTTGACGAAGACGGCAAGCTGATACAGACCTACGGGAAGCCCGAGCATGCCCTGTACGGCAGCACACAGGATTTCCTGCCGATCAAGATTGTGGTAAATTCCTCGGGAACCATGTATGTGATCTGCGAATCCAATACAAACGGTATCGTGCAGATCAGCCCGGTGGAGGGCGGCACCTTCCTGGGGTATTTCGGCACGAACGCCACCAGCGCAAACCTTTGGACCATCGTCTGGAGGGCGCTGCAGACGGACGCTCAGAGGGCAAAGTCCCAGAGCAACCTTCCCTCCACGCCCACGAACCTCTCCATCGATGAGAAGGGTCTGATCTATACGGTGACGGCGGGAGAAAAAGACGATACGCTGAAGCGCCTGAACATTGCGGGCACGAATATGATCGAGCCGGAGCGTTACGACGATACGCCGGCGGCGGTGGCTCCCGGTAACCACGACAACGTGTTCGTGGCATCGACACAGGGGTACATATACGAGTACAACAACGAAGGCGAGATGCTCTTTGTATTCGGCGGCGCCGACGACGGACAGCAGAGAATCGGCCTTTCCACGAAAGTGGAGGCGATCCAGATCGGAACCGACGACAAGATCTATGTGCTGGATTCCGAGAAGGCGCAGATTCAGGTTTATGAGCCTACAGAGTTTACCAGCCTGCTGCACGAGGCGCTGTATCTGTTCTCCAAGGGCCGTTACACGGCCAGCAAGGAGCCGCTGTCCCAGGTGCTGGAGATGAACAACCTGTTTGCTTACGCCAACATGGCTATGGGCATGGCGCTGGTGCAGGAGGAAAATTACGAGGAGGCTTTAAGCTACTCCAAGCTGGCAAAGGATTTTGACGGTTATTCGGACGCTTTCTGGGAGATCAGAAACGAATGGCTGAAGGATTATCTGGTTCCGGTCGTCCTGATCATCGTGGCGTTTTTCGTGATCAAGAAGATCCTGCAGGTACTCGACAAAAAGAAGGGGATTCTGGCGGGTCCCAGAAGGGCGTTGGAAAAATTCAAGGACCGGAAGCTTGTCAGGGAAATCAATTACATGTTTTATTTTATGAGACATCCCATCGACGGCTGCTACGGTATTAAGAGAGAGGGAAGAGTCTCCCTGCTGAGCACGAACATCCTTCTGGTGGTGGGAGTTCTGTTCTTCATCATTAACAAATATTTCTGCGGATTCCTGTTGAAGACGGTGCGGGAAGGAAGCTACGACATCGTGTCGGACATCGGCCTGATCGTGATCGCCCTTGTGCTGATAACGGGCTGTAACTACCTGATCTGTACGATCAACGAAGGGGAAGGAAAGCTGAAGCATATCTACTGCTCCTTTGTATATAGCTTCGCACCTTACCTGGCGATTATGCCGCTGGTATTTGTGCTCTCCCATGTGGTGACCTACAACGAGGTATTCTTCATACAGTTTGCGACGGTGTTTATGTATGTGTGGATCCTGATCCTGGTGTTTATTTCCATCATGGAGATCAACAGCTACAATGTGAAGGAAACCATAAAGATCATCGGGCTGACGTTGTTTACGATTCTGATAGCCGTCCTGCTGGCATTTATCATCTATGTGCTGTGGTCGCAGGTATTTGAATTTATTCAGGCTATCATCGGAGAGGTGGTGTATAGGATTGGCAGCTAAGTTTGAACGGAAGTTAAAAAAGGTAACGGCTTTCCTGCTGACGGCGGTCTGTCTGATCGCATCGGGATTCTTCCTTCCGCAGACGGCGGCAAGGGTATCCGCGGCGGAGCAGATTAACGGCCATAGCCTCATAGCGGAAAATGACAGCTATGCGCTGTACATGAACGAAGAGTATCTGTCGATCATTGTACAGGACAAGGCGACAGGAGCTTACATGGAGTCGGCGATCAGTTACGACGACGGCAAGAATAACGCCACATGGTCCGCGGCTATGCGCTCCGCGCTGGTGCTGACCATGATCCACGGCACCACCGATACCCAGCAGGCGGATCTGATCAACGACGATGTGACAAAGGACGTCTCCTACACATCCGACGGATTTTCCGCAAAGGTGTATTGGAACAGCTACAAATTCGGAATGACCCTTAACGTTACGCTCACGGAGGACGGTGTGGTGGCAGAGATACCCGACGAATCCATCGTGGAGGACGGCGAGGATTACTTTATCGGCACCATCGCGGTATACCCTTATCTGGGCCACTCCTACCTGGATGACAAGGAAGGATATATGTTCATCCCGGACGGAAACGGGGCGCTGATCTACTTAAACGATAAGGAAGGGCGGTTCCAGAGCGGATTCACGGGAATGATCTACGGAAGCGATCCGGGCTTTTCGAGGCCGAGTACCTCCAACCTTCTCTGGCAGGAGTACCTGATCGTCAACAGCTCCAACAAGATTATGGCGCCGGTGTTCGGCATGGCCCATACGGAAGAGGGAATCGCTTATCTGGCGGTGGTCGAGAAGGGCGCGGAGCGCGCCAACATTATGGCGAACCCCAACGGCGTCAATGTGGATTACAACAGAATCTACGCGCGGTTTACGGAGAGGGTGGTTTATACACAGTACACAAGCAACAACTCCTCCTCGGCTTATCAGACGGCGGAGACGGGAAGAAGCCATTCGGATCTGCAGGTTCACTGGATTTTCCTGCGGAATGAAAACGCAAACTACTGCGGCATGGCAAACGCCTACAGAAATTATCTGATGGAGCGTGGAGACTTAAACAAGGCGGAGGATCTCTCCTACAAGACAAGAGTAGACTTCCTGGGCACGGACAGAGAGTCCTGGGTCGTGGGAACCAGCGCCGTGGTCATGACGACGGTGGAGGATATCAGAGAGATTTACAGCGACCTGAAGGAAGAGGGATTGACGGATCTTTTCACCGTCTACAAGGGATGGCAGAAGGGCGGCCTGTACAATCTGCCCATAACCTCCTACAAGGCGGACTCCAAGATCGGCGGCACAGGGGAGCTGACGAGCCTGATTCAGGACGCCGAGGAGCAGGGGATCGAGTTTTATCTTTACAACGACGCCCTGCGGCTGAACCCGGACGAAAGCGGTTCCGTATTCAACGTGGTGAAGCAGGTGAACAAGAGAAGGTATTCGGAATCCACCTACAAGGAGGTATACGAATCGCTTCTTTACCTGATCCCTTCGAGAAGCAGTACCCTTTTGAACCAGTTTGTGAAGAGCTATACAAAGAAAGACGTCAACCGTCTGGCGCTGGCCGGGATCAGCAATACGCTGTTCTCCCACTATTACGACAGCGTATTCTACAGCAGACATGAGACTGCACAGGAATACGACGGTATTTTGAGCCAGATATCGCAGCAGACAGACCTGGTATTGGAACAGCCCTTTGCTTACCTCTGGAAGTATACGGACACCTTTTTGGATATGCCACTGTACACCTCGAATTACATGTATGAGGATGAGAGCGTACCGTTTATGTCGATCGTGCTGAAGGGTGTGATGCCCGTCTATTCCGAATATGTGAACTTTGAGGCGAACAAGCAGGAATTTTTCCTGAAGATGGTGGAGACGGGAACCTATCCCTCCTTCTATATCACAAAGGAGAGCTCGTCGGCGCTGGTGAATACAAACTCAAGCGACGTATACAGCTCGCAGTATGAAGTGTATCGGAGCACCATGGCAGACTACGCGGAGCAGCTCTCGCAGATCAATCAGAAGGTTGAGGGCGCTTACATTTCGGGACATGAGATCAGAGGCAACGGAATCACGGTGGTAACCTATGACAACGGTGTAAAAATCTATCTGAACTACAGCAGCGCTGCAGCAGAGGCGGATGGCTACACGATCGAAGGAATGTCCGTAAAGGTGGTAGATGAATGAGCAAAGAAAAGAAAGTAAAAGATCCCAGGAGTAAGCTTGGGAAACTGGAAAAACGAGAGGCGAGAGTGGGTTATTTCTTCGTCGCGCCATGGCTGATCGGCGTGGTTCTGTTCCTGTTATACCCTCTTTGCCAGTCCTTTTATTACATGTGGTTCAACATCAGGATCACGCCGCTGCAGACAGTGTACACCTACGTCGGCACCGGTAACTTTACGCAGATCTGGCTGGAAAATCCGGAGTTCCCCCAGCAGATCGTGACCTATCTGTGGCAGACCGTCGTGGAAGTACCGATTATCGTCGTGTTTGCCCTGATGATTGCCATTATGCTGAACGGTAAGATCAAGTGCAGAGGACTTTTCCGTCTGATCTTCTTCCTGCCGGTCATCATTGTCAGCGGACCGGTTATGAACATGCTGGTCACCGAGGGGGCGGCAGCCATACCTGCCATGAATACGGATTCCATCATGGCGGCCTTTGACACGTTCCTGCCCACCTCTCTGGCAGAGTCCATCACGGAGATTTTCTCCGACATGATCATGATCCTCTGGTACTCCGGAGTTCAGATTCTGATCTTTTTGTCGGCGCTGCAGAAGATCGACAGCGCCATGTACGAGGCGGCCGCCATGGACGGCGCTTCCGGCTGGGAGAGCTTCTGGAAGATCACCCTGCCTACGATCAAGCCTTATATTTTGCTGAATGCGGTCTATTCCGTTATCTTCTTATCCAGCAACGAGCAGAACGAGCTGATCACCATGATTCAGAGCGCCATGTTCTCGGGTACGAAGGAGAAGGGCTACGGATATGCGGCGGCCATGGCCTGGATGTACGCTTTGATCGTCACAGCCATCGTGCTTTTGTTCTTCCTGCTGTTGGGATCCAAGAAGGATATGTATGACAGACAGGTAAAGCGCAGACAGCGGGCGATGAAGAAGGAAGCGAGACTTGTGAAGAAGATCGAAAGGAGGGGACAGAGAAATGCAAAGAAGATCGAACGCGCAAGGCAAAAGCGCAGCTACAAGACCTACAGCGGCGAAAGCGACTATAAGTAAAATGTTTACCAGAGAAAAAATGCGCCGGTTTGTATTCGGCACCCGTGAGAAAGAGGGCGCCGGGAAACAGATTGTCGTGTACGGTCTGTTAATCTGTATCGGATTTGTGTATCTTTATCCGATCTTCAGCATGATCAGCACCAGCCTGATGAATCAGGACGATTTGCTGGATTCCTCCGTGAACTGGCTGCCGGGCACCCTGTACATCCAGAATTATCTGGACGCGGCCAAGAGCATGAACTTCTGGCTGTCTCTGCTGAAGGGAATTGTGATCGCGGGGATACCGACCCTGTTAAACATTCTGATCTGTATGGTAGTAGGCTACGGCTTCGCGACTTACGCCTTCAAGGGCAAGACGATCATGATGGGACTTTTGATTTTCGCCTACATCCTGCCCAGCCAGGTGACTATGATCCCGACCTACAGTCTGTACAGTAAGATGGGTATCGTGGGAACGCTTTGGACCTTTATCCTGCCTGCTTTGTTCGGCAATGGTCTGAATGCCCCCATCTTTATCCTGATTTTCTACCAGTTCTTCCGACAGGTGCCGAAAGTATTGCTGGAGGCGGCCAAGATCGACGGAGCGGGATATTTCAAGACCTTTGTGAAGGTGGCGGTTCCTTCCGCCGGTCCCGCGATTCTGACGGTCGGCCTGTTCTCCTTCGTGTGGTACTGGAACGAGTCCTACCTGACGGAGATGTACGTCCAGGGGTTATCCAGCAAGAGTACCTGGGTGAATCTGGTGGTACAGCTGAAGAACTTTGATTCGAGCTTTGAGTCCATGCAGGCCACGGGCGACGCGGCGGTAAGCTTAAGCGAGCCTGTGCGTATGGCGGCGACGGCGATCAGTATCCTGCCGCTGATGCTGATGTATCTGATCCTGCAGAAGCAGTTCGTGGAGAGTATCGACAGAGCGGGTATCACTGGCGAATAGTGTGAGAAGAAGTTCTAATCGCTCAACAGCCAGCTGTTTCGCGAAGAACTTCTACGGCGCAAGAGAGCGCCTACTCACACAGAAGAATCCGCGGAGCGGATTCTTCCGGATTAGGTCTTGATTCGGCGGTGAGCCGGGTGGAGATAAATGCATGCATGGAGGCGCTACCCTTCAATGGCGCCTCCGGAAAAAGAAGGAGGAAGGATGATGAAAAAGAAGATTTTGGCTTTGCTGCTGTGTTCTGCAACGGTATTGGCCATGGCCGGCTGCGGCAATCAGGGAAACGGGCCCTCCGGCAAGGTGGACGAGAACGGCGTTACCACCGACGACATTACGCTGACCTACTGGCACCTCGAGGATGAGACCACCATGAACCTGTTGGCGGAAGCATTTATGAAGAAATACCCCAACATTACGGTGGAGACCAGACAGATCAGCGACATGAGCACTGACCTTTCCGCTGCTGCTACGGCGCAGACTTTCCCGGATGTGTTCGCAGGAACGGATGTGGATACGGCTCTGGCAAACCAGTATTGGAGAGACATCACCGAGTACTGGGAGAACGATCCCGAGAATCAGAATCTGATGCCCACCATCAACGAGTACGGCATCGGCTGCTTCGACACCAGTGTAAGGTATGCGGCTCCCGTGTGGTGCCAGCCCAGCGCCATGTTCGTAGACAGGAACGTGGTAGAGACCCTGAACCTGACCATGCCCGACACGGACTGGACCTGGGATGAGATGATCGACTTCATCAAGAAGGCGACGCAGGGCAGCGGCGGCGACAAGTATTACGGACTGGGCTACTACAACCGTCTGGATTCCCTGTACGGCATCGCAGCGGTATCTCCCGATGTGCGCCGGATCAAGGGTGAGTTCGGATTCAACGGAACGGATTACGATCTGTCCTACTGGGCAATCGGCGAGCAGCAGTTTGCCGATCTGAAGCTGGCGGGCTACGTTGCGCCTCTTCAGGGAACCGCGGCTATGTACGACTGGTTGGGCGATCCCGACGCGTGGTTCGGCAATACGGGACATGCGGCGGTTGCCTCCGAGGGCTTCTGGACCTTCCAGAATATCTGGAACACCACTTCGGACGACGGCATTTCCTATCAGGAGAAAAACGGCGGCACGGACTGGATCCCTTATGTAACGCCCAACGTAGTTGACGAGAAAGAGCACAACACTATCGCCAGCATGTATTTGGGGGGGGTTTCTACCTCCTGTAAGTACCCTTACGAGGCGTATCTGCTCTTAAAGTTTATGGGCTGGGGCGTGGACGGCTGGAACGCGAGACTGGATATCTATGAGGACGAGACGATCGTCAATTCCTCAAACGTGCCTTTGAAGGCGGCTATGATGCCGGTTCCTCTGACCCTGGATCAGGGCGTCTGGGACAGATATAAGGCTCTGTTCCCGCAGGATGCGGATCACAAGCAGTATTGGGACGATTATTTTGACAGCATCACAAGGCCGGTTACCTTCGGCTGGCAGAGTATCGCGGGCTACTGGAATTTCTGCGATCAGTATTTCAACAAGATCGGTATCCATGACCTGGTAGACAACGGTTCGAAACAGGCGGCTGACTATGTGGAAGAGGCGACCAGACAGGCGAATTACCATCACGCAGAGGCGATGGTTTCCTACTTTGGGCCGAACGGCTACGGCATCCTTACGGATGAGGAGCTTGCTTCTTACCAGACGTATATTGACGCGTTTACGGAATAACAGTATGCGGCATGACAAAAACATGCCGCAGACATAAAAAAGGAGGATTTAGGACATAATGAAAAAGAAATTACTGAGTATTCTGCTGTGCGGAGCGATGATCGGAACCATGCTGACCGCCTGCGGAAACAATGAGACACCCAATGAGAGCGGAAGCAGCACCCCCAGCAGCGCGGAGTCTTCCGATCAGGGAGAGGTAACTCCCGTAGAGGTTACCCCGGAAGCGCTGCCCGCTGCTGCTTTTGCGCATTACACCTTTGACGGCGACGACGAGGGCTACACGGCGGTGACCCAGGCGACTAAGGCGGACGACAGCGCCAACGACGGCGCAAACTATGATCTGGTACCGGTGGAGGGCGCGTCCTTCTACTATGCGGACGGCGCGGTAGGCAAGGCCCTGTTCCTGGACGGCTCCTACGGCCTTGACCTGAATCTGCAGCCCACCAACACGGACGTTTACACCGTATCCTTCTGGCTGAACGCAAAGTTCTTCTTCCAGTACGGGCCGACCCTGCAGATCGGCTATAACATCGGTAAAGCGGACAACGCGGGCAACAATGTTACCTGGATGAATATTACGGAGTCCACCTGGGGCGCAGGCGACGCGCTGATCTTCCCCATGATCTGGAGCCGTAACGAAGCCAGCGACGCTCAGGACGGCACAGACTGCTGGCCTTGGATGTACGCGTGGGACGATTCCGTACACGGAAAACAGGAATGGATTATGATCACCGTGGTCAGCTCCGGCGAGAAGCAGGACGGCGCGACCGGTGCTACGACCGTGGGCGCGCAGTATTACCTGAACGGCCAGCTGATGTATGACTCCCAGGACAACTATACCAACCACACCTACTGGGAGGAGTGGACATGGGACGCAACGCTTGCTCCCAATATCATGAAGCCCGGCGATTCCGAGTTTGAGGCTTATATCGGCGTCAACTATTGGGATCCCATGTATATCGGCTATGTGGACGATCTGTATGTGTATGACACCGCGCTGACCGCAGGTCAGGTATTGAGCCTGTATCAGATGGGCGATCCTTCCGTAGCGGTAGAATATCCCGATTCCGTATCGGAACCCGCTGAGCCCGAGGCGGTTGACCACAGCGACGTAGTGATCACCGGCACACAGGTAGGCGCGACAGACTGCTCCAGCGCTTTCTTCAAAGAATTTTCTGAGATAGTGGCAGTTCCCAGCGGTGAGTCCGTGACTGTGAACTTTAAGAACTACAGCAGTAGACTGAATAACTGGAACAACTTTTCTGTAGTTTTACAAAATGTGGCAGAAGGACATACTGCAGATGAAACTTCAGACGTTCCTTACAATCCCGATTACAAGGAGTATGCCGTGATGCGTGCGGACAACTGGGGTTGGGGCGTGGGCTATGATAACATTGCGACGGCTGCCTGCGACTGGAACTGGGATACCTTCACGAGCGATATCGACGGCGCGGACGTAGCGCTGACCATCACCAACAACGGCGACACCGCTGACGTAGTGGCGGTAGTGACGACCACTGCGGGAACCGTTTACAACCAGTCCTACACCGGCATCGCAGTGGACGGCGACCTGTATTACTGCCTGACCGTTGACGGATCCTTCATCGACATCCAGCAATAGTGTGCAAAGATTTTCTAAGGCAGCAAGAGGGTGTGTAACACACCTCTTTAGGACGCCTGCTAAGAAAATCTAAGTTACACAAGTTGCTAAAGCAACTCGAAGAATCCGCAAGAGGGGGCATAGCCCACCTCTTTGTGCGGGCATTCTTCCGGACTTGCATCAGTTGTATGCGTGGACGGGAAGAAATAACAGATAAAGAAGAGCACCCCGGGTTAGGAGGATTAATCCGGGGTGTTTCTCACAAGTTGTCCGTTTGGGACAGCATTTTTATCCGATAGGAAATTTTCGCAGTCAAAGCGTCACGAAGGAATCCTTTTACGGAGGTGAGCGGGCTGCGGAGAGGCTGCATTGCCGACACGGGCGGCGAAAAAGAGAGCGCCGGGCGGAATCGACCGGCCGGCGTGGATGGGAGAAGTTATGGAGACAGGAAAAAAATATCAGTTTTGGTTTTGCACCGGCTCCCAGGATTTGTACGGGGACGAGTGCTTGAGGAAGGTTGCGGAGCATTCCGCAAAGATGGTGGAGGGCCTGAATGCCTGCGGGAAGTTGCCCTTTGAGGTGGTGTGTAAGCCCACACTGATCAGCCAGGCGTCGATCCGCAAGACCTTAAATGAGGCGAACGCGGACGAGAGGTGCGCCGGGGTTATCACCTGGATGCACACCTTTTCTCCGGCGAAGATGTGGATCATCGGACTGCAGGAGTACAGGAAGCCCCTGTGTCATCTGCACACCCAGTTTAACGAGGAGATTCCCTACGACGAGATCGACATGGATTTCATGAACGAGAACCAGTCCGCTCACGGCGACAGGGAGTACGGCCACATCGTCAGCCGCATGGGCATCGAGCGCAAGATCATCGTGGGTCACTGGGCAAGCGTCTCCGTTCAGGAGAAGCTGGGCAGCTGGATGCGCACCGCCGTAGGCGTGATGGAATCCAGTCATCTGCGGATCTGCCGTCTGGGCGACAATATGAACAACGTAGCCGTCACCGAGGGCGACAAGGTAGAGGCGCAGATCAAATTCGGCTGGGAGATCGACCACTACAATATCAACGACGCCGTGGAGTATGTACAGGCGGTATCCCAGGCGGATACGGACGCGAGGGTGGAGGAGTATTACGCAAAATACAAGCTGCTGACGGACGGACGGGACGAAGGAGCCTTCCGGGAGGCGGTGGCGGTACAGGCTGCCATCGAGATCGGTCTGGAGAGATTTTTGGAGGAGGGAGACTATCACGCGGTGGTAACCCACTTTGGAATGCTGGGTGCTCTGCGGCAGCTGCCGGGCCTTGCCATCCAGAGGCTGATGGAAAAGGGCTACGGCTTTGGCGCGGAGGGCGACTGGAAGACCGCGGCCATGGTGAGACTGATGAAGCTTATGACGGCGGGAGTAAAGGACGCGAAGGGAACCTCCTTCCTGGAGGACTACACCTATAACCTGATTCCCGGCAAGGAAGGGATTCTGCAGGCTCATATGCTGGAGGTATGCCCTACTATCGCGGAGGGGGATATTGCAATCCGCGTGAACCCGCTGACCATGGGCAACCGGGAGGATCCCGCGAGACTGGTATTCACCGCGAAGGAGGGCAGAGGCGTAGCTGCCTCCATGGTGGATCTGGGCAACCGCTTCCGCCTGATCGTCAACGAGGTAGAGTGCAAAAAAGTAGAAAAGCCCATGCCGAAGCTGCCGGTGGCCACAGCCTTCTGGACGCCCATGCCGAACCTGGAGACTGGGGCGGCGGCCTGGATCATGGCGGGCGGCGCTCATCACACCGCATTCTCCTATGACCTTTCCGTGGAGCAGATGACGGACTGGGCGGACGCTATGGGGATCGAGAGCGTGGTAATCGACGCGGATACGAATCTGCGGGATTTCAAAAACGAGCTGAGGTGGAATTCGGTATACTACCGCTAAATTGTTTCCGCAAAAGCCGGAGTGTTCCGGGAAAAAGCGGCTCACCGACGCTTCGCGGAACGATGAGGGTTCGGGAATACCGACTCCTGAGACGCTTTAAAAAACGGGAATCGTCAGAGGACAATCACGGTATCCCGCAAAAAAGTTACTACGAAACGGAGAACAAAGAATGACAGATAAAAGAAAACGTAGAGCGGGCCGACGCCTGTCGGCCCTGACTCTGGCAATCCTGCTTCTTCTGCCCATGCGCGCGCAGGCGGAGGGCGCGTCCCACAGCGTGACCACCGACGGGATCACCGTCACAATCGAGACGGACAAGGAGACCTATAAGGCGGGAGAAGAAATTCAGTATTCCATCACGGTGGAAAACGGGAAAGCCAAGTGGGACATCAAGGCTTCCTCCTTTACCTACAGCAATACGGACGGACTGGTTCCGACGTCGGGGGATTCCATGCCGGATTCTCTGCCGGAGATTCTGTCCGGTGAAAGCTATACCCTGACCGGGAGCCTGACCGGAGACCCGGCTGTCTTTACCGGAAGCGGCGGATCCGCGGGTGGCGGCATGGTCTGGGGAATCGTCGCCGCTGCCGTGGCGGTGGTCGTCGCCCTGGCGATTGTGATCTTGCGCGTGCTTCGCGGCAAGGGGAAGAAGAACGGGAAAAAGGCGGCGGCGCTGGTGCTGCTTGCCGTGCTCTGCAGCAGTGCTCTTCCGGCTCGGGCGGCGGGCGAAACTGTTACCGTCCGGCCTTATGTAAACGTGACCTACGCGGGACAGGAAGTCACCATCCGCGCGGTGATGGAGCTGAAGCTGGACCAGGAGCTCATGGTGATCGAGCCGGAGGACAGAAAGGTCTATCAGAGGATTACCTGCCATGATCCGTCGATCTTTAAGGATTTCGACGGCACCTATTACATCATCGGTTCCTTCCTGACGGGTGGCAGCACGCAGAATCTGTACGATTGGACCAGCCTTGACGCGCAGATTCAGGGAGGCTTTGATCAGGAGACCAGAGATCAGGTAAAAGCCTGGAACAAGGACGACACAGCGGACGGCTGGAACGGTTACCTCTGGGCCCCGGATATCATCTACAATCCCCACATGGAGAAGTACTGCATGTACCTGAGCGCCAACGGGGATAACTGGAAATCCAATATCGTGCTGCTGACGGCGGACAGCGTCACAGGCCCTTATGAATATGCGGGCTCCATCGTTTACGGCGGCTTTACCGAGGAGGACTTCGGCGAGACGGACGCCCCGGCGGTTCTGGGAACGGACGAGCTTCCGGAGCGGTATATCACCAACGGCATCAAGAACAACAAGTGGGGAGACATGTGGCCCAACTGTATCGATCCCTGCGTCATCTTTGATGACGACGGAAATCTCTGGATGTCCTACGGCTCCTGGTCGGGCGGTATCTTCATGCTGGAGCTGGACGAGGAGACGGGCTTGCGGGATTACAACGTCACCTATGAAAACAGCCTGCACTCCGACGCTTATTTCGGCACGAAAATTGCGGGCGGCGCTTATGTGTCCGGCGAGGCCTCCTATATCCAGAAGATCGGGGATTACTATTATCTCTTTATCTCCTACGGAAATCTGGAGGCGGCGGGCGGCTATAACGTCAGAGTTTTCCGCTCCGAGCGGCCTGACGGGGATTATGTGGATCTGCTGGGCAACTCCGCTTACTTTGACACCTATACCTTCAACTATAACAGCTCCGTGGGCGTGAGACTGATGGGCGGTTATAAGTGGCGCAACTTTAACGTGGGACAGGTGGCGCAGGGGCATAATTCCGCCTTTGTGGACGATGACGATAAGGCCTATATCGTCTTCCACACCCGTACCTCAAACGGCACGGAAGGCCATAACGTAAAGGTGCATCAGCTCTTTGTGACCAAAGAGGGGTGGCTCGTTGCTGCGCCCTACCAGACCACGGGAGAGACGATGAAACAGGACGGCTACAGCGCTTCGGAGGTGGCCGGGGACTACGAGGTGATCCTCCACGAGCTGGAGATCGACTATAAGAACCTGGAGACCAAGCAGCCGAAATTTGTCACGCTGACCGAGGACGGAAAGATCACCGGCGAATACGAGGGAACCTGGGAGCTGGAGAGCGGAACGCCTTATATCCGCCTGACGCTGGCCGGGCAGGAATACAGCGGCGTAACTCTTTCCATGCAGATCGAGTACACCACGATCGAAACCATGACCTTCACGGCGGTGGGACTGGATAATCAGGTGACGGTCTGGGGAAGCAGATGTCCGTGACGGTGGCAACGTACCTTTTGACCGGCTCGATCATCGAACGGATGGCGGTATGATGCGAAGCTGAAAGCAATGGAGTTTTAACGGCGATAATCGGAGCGGACCGTTATTGGGCGGGAACTTTTTTTCGAGAGGAAGACTCCTGCTTTAGGAGAATGTGTATGGAATTTGAAATCAAAACAGACAAAGTAGTGGATATCGCAAAGAGCATTATCTTTTTTCTGCTGACGACCGTGATTGCGTTTGCCTGGTTTATGCTGACGCTTCTGATCATCAGCTTTGTGACCTCCTCCTATCTGCATTTTACCATCGAGGGCATCTTTATCGCCTCGACCGTGTGTACTGTGGGAGTCGATATCTGGTATGTGGTAAAAAAGATGCGGGGCGAAAAGCTGCCCCGCAGGAAAAAAAGAGTTGACGCGGAAGGAAAGTAATTGTATTTTATTGAATGGAGGTCAGCGCGCCCTGCCGGGCATAATAGGTAACAGGCTGACGCCGGGAGGTTGCAGGAAATGATTCACACAAATATTAACAAGCCCTTTATCGAGCAGAGGGCGGACCCTTATGTTTACCGCCATACGGACGGAAGCTACTACTTTACCGCGTCGGTGCCTTCCTATGACAGGATCGCACTGCGGCATTCCGGGACCCTGCTGGGATTAAAGAACGCGAAAGAGGTCACCGTGTGGAAGCGGCATAAGAGCGGGAAGATGAGCGAGCATATCTGGGCGCCGGAGCTTCATTACCTGAACGGGAAGTGGTATCTGTATTTTGCGGCGGGACGCAAAAATGACATCTGGAAGATCAGACCCTATGTGCTGGAATGTACCGGGCAGGACCCGCTGAAGGATTCCTGGGTCGAGAAGGGAAAGATGCAGAGGGCGAAAAACGATATTTATTCCTTCAAGGCTTTCTCGCTGGACGCTACGATCTTCGAGCATAAGGGACAGTATTATTACGTCTGGGCGGAGAAGGTCAGTGTGGGAATCCAGATTTCCAATCTCTATATCGCCAGAATGGCGTCTCCCACGAAGCTGGCAACGGCCCAGGTGATGCTGACAACGCCGGATTACGACTGGGAGAGGCAGGATATCTGGGTGAACGAAGGACCTGCGGTCCTGAAGAAAAACGGGAGGATTTTCCTCACCTATTCCGCCAGCGCCACAGGGGAATGCTATTGTATGGGAATGCTGAGCATCGGCGAGGACGAGGATATCCTGGACCCGAGAGCCTGGAAGAAGGAGCGGTATCCGGTGCTGACCAGCGACGGTTCTCTGGGAATCTACGGGCCGGGACACAACAGCTTTACCACCTTAGAGGACGGCACGGACGTCTGCGTCTATCACGGACGGCCTTACTCCAAGATCAAGGGGGATCCGCTGTACGATCCCAACCGTCATGCCAGACTGATGAAAGTGGAATGGGACGACAGGGGTTATCCCGTGTTTGACTTCCGAAACGTCATAGACGAGATCTGAGAAAGTGAAAATATGCTTTGTGCGGTGCAAAAATTGCCGCAAAAAAACCGCCGGGGCTGCAGACTTACAAGTCTGCAGCCCCGGCCGGTTTTTATTCTATAGGAAACTTCGTCGTAGCAAGGGAAGAATGCGAAGCATTCTTCGAAGCGTCCGATAGGACGTTTTTTATCTGACTTTATGTCGGATATGAGATTATTTTGTAAAAAAGGGCTTGCGCCCCCCCCGTTTTTCGACTATAATAATTGTGTGTAAACAGCTATGAAAGGCTTTACGGGAAGATGTAAGCCTTATTGCGGTCTCTCTTGTTGCCTTTTCCCGTATGCTGTCTGCAGGGAGTTATTCCGGCCGGGAGAATCGCTATTTTACGGTGTTGCACAGTCATCTGACGGAGCGGTCCGTTCAAAGTGTTCTTCGCAAATTATTTCCCCGGAATGACTCTGAAAACGGTACGAATAAATAATCTGGCAGCCGCCGGTTCTTTTGGTGTGCTGCGCGTTTTTATACCTGTGCTTTGTCCGGCTTTGGCGTGTCCTGCGATCTGATCCCGCCGGGCGAAAAGACGGGAAGCTTCAGGTCGGAAAAGGAGAGTCACCCATGAGTTTGACGGAAGAATTGAAGGCGTTGGGAGCGGATACGGCGGAGGGGCTGGAGCGCGTGATGGGCGACGGCCCTCTGTATGAAATGATGCTGGGGATGTTTCTGGATACGCTCCGGGAGAATCCCATTGCGTTGGAGGAATTTGCGGAGGCTGACCGGGATGAGCTGATCCGGAAGGTGCATTTGCTGAAGGGAACCACGGGAAATCTGGCGCTTACGCCGCTTTTTACCGGTTATAATACGGCGCTTCAGCTTTTGCGCGGCGGTGCGGCAGACGACGCGAAAGCGGAATTTGAGCGGATTCTGCCCGTTCAGGAGCAGTTTGTCGCCTGTATTAAGCGCTATATATGAGGCCGGAGCCGGTCCGCGCCGTTTCAGGGCGGCGCGGGAAATCGGGATGACGGTCGATATACCGGGAAAACGCCGGGGAGGCGGCGTTCTTCGGATCCGGAAGAGGAGGTCGATACGATGGAAGAAAATTACTTACATCCTGTACAGAATATGAATTACAACAGGATCCTGATTGTGGACGACGATGCGATCAACCGCAAGATTTTGGGAAAAATTTTTTCGGAGTATTATGTGATCCAGGAGGCGAAAGACGGGCAGGAGGGTGTGGAGCGGCTGCTTGACGAAAACGCTCAGTTCTGCGCGATCCTTCTGGATGTGCTGATGCCGAGAATGTCAGGCATCGAGGTCCTGCGCTGGATGAAGGAGCGGAAGCTTCTGGAAAAGATCCCGGTGTTTCTGATCACGGCCGATCGGAGCGAGGACATGATGAAGGAGGCTTACGAGCTGGGAGTCATGGACGTGATTCAGAAGCCGATGGTCTCTTATGTGGTGCTGAGACGGGTGCGGTCCGTGATCGAGCTGTTTGAGGCGCGTAAGCATTTGAGGACCGTGGTGGAAAGTCAGAGTATCGAGTTGCTGCGACAGGCCGAGAAAATTATCGAGCTGAACCAGGGGATGATCGAGGCGCTGGCTACCGCCATCGAGTTTCGAAACGAGGAGTCCGGCGGGCATGTACAGCGTATTGCCATGATCACGCGGATCATGCTGGAAAGTACGGATTTCGGAAAAGGGCTGAGCAAAGAGGAAATCGATAATATCGCGCTGGCTGCCATCATGCACGATGTGGGCAAGATCACCATTCCGGACGCAGTTTTGACAAAACCAGGCAAGCTGACGCCCGAGGAGTACGAGGTCATGAAGAGCCACACGGTAAAGGGGGAGACGATTCTGGAGAGGATTCCCCAGCTGCGGGACGGCGGGATCTACGAATATGCCTGCGATATCGCCCGCCATCATCACGAGCGCTGGGACGGCAGGGGTTATCCGGACGGGCTGGCGGGAGAGGAGATTTCCCCCTGGGCGCAGGTGGTATCTCTGGCCGACGTGTACGACGCGCTGAGCTGTAGAAGAGTTTACAAGCCTCCGTTTCCCCGGGAGCTGGTACTGGAAATGATTCAGACCGGGCAGTGCGGAGTGTTTAACCCGCATTTGATCGAGAGCTTTTTGACGGTGGAGGACCAGCTTTTTGACCTTTATAAGGATTTGGAGCCGATCACTTAATCAATCGGACGCTTTGCCTGTGAAAACCGCGAAGCGCGAGGACTGCTTTGGCCTGCAGGCAAAGGCAGACGCCCGTCGAACCGGGCAGGGAGTAGAACCATGTATCATTGCCATGTTGAAATTTATCTGACCGGCCGCCGGTGTAATGTATTCGAGGCGGTGAAAAGGATGTCTCCCCCGGAGCGTTTCACCTACGGCTTTTCGGAGAGCGAAACGCCGGAGCAGGAGCTGACCGCGGCGGCGGACCTGATCCTGGCGAGGCTGGAGGAAACGGACAAAGAGGGGCAGCTGCAAATGCTGACGGCAGATAAGAAGGCGGGGGCCGCGCTGATTTTACTGGCGGACGGAGAGTCGGCGGGAGATCTGCCCTGGAAGCTGCTGGAGGAGCTTTCCGGGGACTGCGACGTGTGGACGCTGCCCATGTCGGCGGAGGAGGCGGTTTTCCGTTTTCGGCGTTTCCAGCAAAACGACAGGCGGAGCAAGGATCTCTGGGAAAAGGATCAGTTTCTGGAGGCGGCCATCAACGGATCGCCGGAGCTGGTCTGGTATAAGGACAAAAACGGAATCCATGAAAAGGTAAACGATGTTTTCTGCGAAACGGTAGGAAAGTCAAAGCAGCAGGTGGAGGGAAAGACTCACGCTTATATCTGGGATGTGGAGGAGGATGATCCGGCCTGCGCCCAGTCGGAGCAGGAGGTTATGGAGCGCAGACAGACCTGCGTCTCGGAGGAGACCGTCCAGACCGGCGACGGAGAGATGCTTTTGAAGACCTATAAATCGCCGCTGTACGATTGGGACGGCAGCGTGATGGGAACCGTGGGCGTGGCCGTGAACGCAACCAGGGAGCGGGCCTACGAGAGCAAGATCATCGAGAAGAACAAAACCCTGGAGATG
This sequence comes from bacterium, assembly GCA_023664305.1. GTDB lineage: Bacteria > Bacillota > Clostridia > Lachnospirales > Lachnospiraceae > Acetatifactor. The sequence continues at coordinate 35,599 of JAMPFT010000004.1, forward strand.
CTCTTTTCCACCATGGACTGCGGCGTGATGTGCCATTCGATCGACGGAAAACGCGTCATCAGCGTCAACCGGGCGGCTTTGGAGCTTTTGGATTATGATTCCAGGCAGGAGCTGTTAAAGGACGGCTTTGATTTGGTGGCGCAGTCTGTGATAGACGAAGACAAGCCTAAGCTCAGGCGGGCAATTACCTCCTTGAAAAAGGTGGGGGACAGCGCCAACACAGAGTACCGGGTGCGCCATAAGGACGGAAAAATCTATCATATTCTGGGCAATATCAAACTGGTGGAGGAAGACGGGGAGCTGTTTTACCAGCGTTTTCTGCTGGATTATACCGCCCATAAAATGAAAGAGGCGGAGAAGTGGGCCAGAAAGGATCGGGAGCTTCGCTATCAGGAGCAGATGTTTGATATTTTCGCCACCTTCCTGGCCGACAATATTGACGATATCTACATGATGCTGGACGAAAATGGGGAGAAGGTGGAATTTGTCAGCGCAAATGTGGAACGGGTGCTGGGCATCCCCTGGAAGGACGCCATGGAAGACGTCAGGCGGCTGGGCAGAGCAAGATATCTGTCGGGCGAGGATGTCCCGCGGGAAGTCCTCGCGGACATGAAGCCGGGGATGGCGATGGAAAAGGCGGAGACCGAGCGGATCAATCCCAGAACCGGGGAACACAGAAGATTTCAGGAAAGCGTGTACTGTGTGCTGCTGCAGGGGAAAAAGAGGATCGTCATCTATATTTCCGACCGGACGAAGGAGAGGATGACGCAGGATGCGCTGGTGGAGGCGCTGGAGATCGCGCAGGTGGCGAACAGGGCCAAAAGCACATTTTTAAGCAGCGTCAGCCACGATATCCGGACCCCCATGAACGCTATTATGGGCTTTGTCACGCTCCTGAAGGAGGAGGCCGACAATCCGGAGCATGTGAGAGAGTATACCCAGAAAATTTCCGCCGCAAGCCAGCATCTTTTGGGACTGATCAACGATGTGCTGGATATGAATAAGATTGAGAGCGGCAGCGCGGTTCTCAATATCTCGGAGTTGAATCTGGCGGAAATCATCGACGAGATGAACACGATTATCCGCCCTCAGGCCAGAGCAAGGAATCAGACCTTTGACATCCACACCGTTTCCCTGACCAGAGAGCATCTGCTGGGAGATAAGCTGCGGATTAACCAGATCCTGATCAATATCCTGTCAAACGCCGTCAAGTATACCGACGAGGGCGGCAGGATCGAGATGCAGATCAACGAGCTGCCTCAGGTGGATAAAAGCTACAGCCGCATCCGCTTTACCGTCCGCGACAACGGACGGGGGATGAGCGAGGAATATCAGCGCGTGATCTTTGATCCCTTCACCCGGGAGAAGGAAACGACGTTAAACCAGGTACAGGGCACGGGACTGGGCATGGCGATCACCAAGAGCCTGGTGGACCTGATGGGCGGAGATATCAGGGTGGAAAGCCGGCTCGGTCAGGGGAGTACCTTCACCGTGGAGCTGGAGCTGCGGATCCAGGAAAAAGAGGAGGATCCGAAGTTCTGGGAGCGGCACGGCATCCGGCGCATGATTGTGGCGGATGACGACGAGAATATATGCCGGGATATCATAAAGAAGATGGAAGGGACCGGCGTGGTGACCCGATTTGCTACCCACGGGGTCCAGGCGGTGGAGATGATCCGTGCCGCCAGAGAGTGCGGCGAGCCCTACGACCTGATGCTGCTGGATTGGAAAATGCCTGGCTTAAACGGTTTGGAGACGGCCCGCCTGATCCGGAAAAATTATCCCGTGAAGATTCCGATTTTCCTGTTTACCGCCTACGACTGGGCGGACATCGAGGAAGAAGCGCTGGAGGTGGGCATCGAGCATTTCCTGTCTAAGCCCTTCTTTATGAGCAGCTTTAAGGATGCGATCCGAAGAATGCGGGAAACCGGGGGGAAAAAGATTTCCGCAGGCGCAGAACGCATTTTGGAGGGAAGACGGATCCTGGTGGTGGACGATATCGATGTGAACCGGATGATTCTGGTGAAGATTCTGACTACCCTGGGCGCGGACTGCGATACGGCAGCGGACGGGCAGGAAGCGGTGGATAAATTTGAAGCGTCCGAGCCGGGAGAATACGACCTGATCCTGATGGATATCCAGATGCCCCGGTTAAACGGCTATGAGGCTACACGGGCGATCCGGGGGAGTACACACCCCTGCGCCAGGGAAATCGCCGTAATTGCCATGACGGCCAACGCCTTTGTAGACGATATCCGGGACGCGCTGCAATCCGGTATGGACGCGCACATCTCCAAGCCTATCGTTCTGGAACAGTTAAAACAGACGATACGGGAGGTTATGGAGAAGAAAGGGCTTTAAATAACAGTTCTTTTGCAAAATGAGCCTCCTGTCTTTTTGGCGGGAGGCTTAAAGAATTTATTGTATAAGGGAAATGCGGACTGTATGCAATCAGGAAATCGGTGTCGGAGCGGAAAAGGACTTCAAAGCGGGGGAGAAGGCAAAAAGGGCGGGCAGGATATGGAGACGGAATTTTTACAGGAAAGCAATGCGAAAGAAGCAGAAAGACGCCGGCGTCTTGACCGCGGGTTCTTTGCCCGGGACGGGATTACGGTAGCCCGGGAGCTGCTGGGAAAAATCCTGGTTCACAGGACGCAGACCGGGCTCATCCGGGGAATCATCACAGAAGCGGAAAGCTACATGGGCGAGGAGGATAAGGGCTCCCACACCTACGGAGGCAGGCGGACCGGGCGGACCGAGCCCATGTACCACGCGGGAGGCACCTCGTATGTGTACCTGATTTACGGGATGTACAGCTGTATGAATATCGCCGCCATGACGGAGGGTATTCCCCAGGCGGTGCTGCTGCGAAGCGTGGTTCCGGCGGATCCGGAGTCCCGGGAGAGGATGTGGGCGCTGAGGCTGGCCGAGATGCAGAGGAGGCGCGGCAGGCGGGCGGAAAAAGAAAAGGCGGAAGAAAGGCGGATCGGAGAATCAGGCGAAATGCTCCGATTTACCGGGCAGGGCATGGCAGACGGAGCCGAGGACAAGCTGCAGAAGGCTTTGGAAAAGCATCTTGCGGACGGCCCGGGAAAGCTTTGCATTGCAATGGGAATCACACGCGACGACAATGATATTGATCTGACGAAAAGCGAAGATTTTTATGTGACGGAAGGGATTTCGGTAGAGCCGGAGCAGATTCATGCGGGAAAACGAATCGGCATCGACTACGCGGAGGAAGCGGCGGATTATCTGTGGCGTTTTTATCTGGAACCGTCTTTCTGGGAGGGATGATTTGTGCTCGGGGAGCGCGGCATAAGGAACCGCCCGGAGCAAGCGATGAAAACAGGGAAAGCGCGGACATAGACCGAAAACGGGAGCGTGTGCATAAGAAACAACAGAGAGCAAGCGCTGAAAACAGAGAAAACGCGAAGACAGGACGGAGAGCGGGAGCGCAGATGCGGAAAATGCAGCCGGGAGCGCGAAAAAGGGTTCCGTGTGGAGAGACAGGATGAGTCTGAGATTTATATTTGGCCCCTCGGGGGCGGGAAAAAGCCGACTGCTCTACGATGAGATCATTCGGAGAGCGGAGGAAGATAAAAAGAAGAATTTTCTGATCATTGTGCCGGATCAGTTTACCATGCAGACGCAGAAGGATTTGGTAACGCTCCATGAAAAGGGCGGGATCATGAATATTGACGTGTTAAGCTTCGGGCGGCTGAATCACCGCATCATGGAGGAGGTGGGAGGCGGTGACATTCCGGTTTTGGACGATACGGGAAAAAGTCTTGTGCTGCAGAAGGTGGCAGCAGGCCTGAAGGACAAGCTTCCCGTGCTGGGCAGCTTCCTGCATAAGCAGGGTTATATTCATGAGGTAAAGAGCGCAGTCTCTGAATTTATGCAGTACGGGATCGGCACGGAGGATGTGTCAAAGCTGATCGAGTACGCTGCAAAGCGGGGGGCGCTGGCACAGAAGCTGAAGGATCTGGAGACGGTCTATAAGGGATTCCGGGAGTACATACAGGGGAATTTTATCACGACGGAGGAGACGCTGGATGTGCTCCGGCGGTCACTGGCGAAGTCCCGGCTGCTGCCGGGAAGCGTGGTGGTATTCGACGGTTTTACCGGATTTACGCCGATCCAGAACCGGGTGATTCAGGAGCTGATGCGGGTCTGCGGAGAAGTGATTGTCACGGCGGTCATGGGACAGGGAGAGGACCCTTATCGACCGGACGGGGAGCAGAGGCTGTTCCATTTAAGCAAGAAGACAGTGGCGGATTTAAGCCGGCTGGCCGAAGAGGCGGAGGTTTCGAGGGGACGGGATATCTTTGTCATTTCGGAACGTCCCGGCGGTGTCCCGGCGGCAGAGCGGGAAGCGAATCCTGCGGCAGGATATGGAAATTCCGGGAGGATATCGGCACATGAAAATGCCCTTCCGTCCTCCCAGTGCGAGCTTCATGTAAGTCGTCGAAGCCGGTTTGAGCAGGCTCCGGCCCTTAAGCATCTGGAACAGAATCTGTTCCGTTATTCGGTGTACCCTTATCGGGGGGAGCAGTCCGAGATCGGGATCTTTGAGACGACGACGCCCCGGGACGAGGTGCATCAGACCGGGTTAAAGATCCGTGAACTGATCCGGGAGAAAAATCTCGCCTATCGGGACTTTGCCCTGATCATGGGGAATCTGGACGAATATGCGCCCTATGTGGAGACGGAGTTTGAGCAGATGGAGATTCCCTGCTTTATCGACAGGACGAGGGGAATCCTGCTCAACCCCATGGTGGAGTATATCAAGAGCGCCCTGGAGCTTTACCTGAAGGATTTTTCTTACGAGGCGGTGTTCCACTATCTCCGCAGCGGGCTGGCGGATATGGAGCCGGAGGAGATAGATCTTCTGGAAAATTATGTGATCCGGACCGGGCTGCAGGGGGTACGCCGTTATGAAAGGCTTTTTGTCCGAAAAACTCCGGAGACGGAAGAGGAGGAGACGCTGGCAAAGCTGAATGAGCTGCGGGAGCGTCTGATGGGACAGGTCGAAATGCTGCGGATGGAAGAGCGGGAACCGGTGGCAGGCTATGTGAACAAGCTGTACGATTTTCTGGTACATAACGGCGTTCAGGGGAAGCTGGCGGCCTATGAGGCGGAGTTTGAGCGTATGGGGCAGCCGTCCCGCGCCAGAGAGTACGCCCAGATTTACCGTCTGGTCATGGAGCTTTTGGAGCAGATTTACCGGCTTTTGGGCGAGGAGAGCATCACGCTCCGCGAATTTGCGGATATTTTGGAGGCCGGTTTCGGTGAAATCCAGGTGGGAACCATTCCCCAGAATGTGGATCGAGTCGTGGCGGGAGATATGGAGCGGACACGGTTGAAGCAGGTAAAGGTCCTGTTCTTTCTGGGAGTCAATGACGGGAATATCCCGAAGAATGCCTCCAAGGGCGGCATCATCTCGGATATGGATCGGGAGTATCTGCGGGAGTCCGGGCTGGAGCTTGCGCCCAGTCCCAGGCAGCAGATGTTTATCCAGAGACTGTATCTTTACCTGAATATGACAAAGCCTTCCCGGAAGCTGTATCTGTCATACTCCAGGGTAAACAGCGCGGGAAAAACAATCCGTCCTGCCTATCTGATCGATACCGTGAAAAAGCTGTTCCCGGGGATTTGGACGGAATATCCTCAGCTTCGCAGCCCATTGGAGCAGATTGTGACGCCGAGAGAAGGGGCCGGTTATCTTGCGGAGGGGCTGCGGGAATATGCGGCAGGACATCTTTCCCCGGAGCGGGAGACGGAGGTGCTCACCCTGTACCGGGCCTTCGGGGAGGGAGAACTGGAAGCGGAACGGGACTTTTTGAGGGAGGCGGCGTTTCGACGTTACCGGGACAGCGGCCTTTCTGCGGCAGTGGCAGCGGCTCTTTACGGCAGGCATCTGGAGAACAGCGTATCCAGGCTGGAAACCTATGCGGCCTGCGCATACAGACATTTTCTGCAATACGGGCTGACGCTGCAGGAGCGGCAGGAGTTTTCCTTTGAAAATGTGGATATGGGAAACGTGTATCATGCGGTGTTGGAACAGTTTGCCGGCGCGTTGGAGGAGAGCGGGTATACCTGGTTTGACTTTCCGGAGGAATTTGCGCAGAAGGCAGTGCGCAGCGCCTTGGAGGCTTATGCGGTCTCCTACGGGGATTCCGTGCTTTACAGCAGCGCGAGGAACGAATACGCGATCACCCGGATGGGCAGGATTTTGACGAGGACGGTGCTGACGCTGCAAAGGCAGCTTCGGAAGGGGAGCTTCCAGCCGGATGCCTACGAGCTTTCCTTCCGGTTTACCGACGATCTGAACAGCGTCAACGTGTCGTTATCCGATCAGGAGAAGATGCGGCTGCAGGGGCGGATCGACCGGATCGATGTGGCCGAGGAGGGCGACAGGGTCTATGTGAAGGTGGTGGATTATAAGTCCGGCAACCGTCATTTTGATCTGGCCGCGCTGTATTACGGGCTGCAGCTGCAGCTGGTGGTCTATATGAACGCCGCGCTGGAGGTGGAGGCGGGAAAGCACCCGGATAAGGAGATCGTTCCGGCAGCCATGCTGTATTATCACATCGATGACCCTACGGTGGATACGCCGGTTTGGCTGACGGAAGAAGAGATCAGGGAACAGATTGCAGGGCAGCTGAGGATGAAGGGTGTCGTGAGCAGTGAGCCGGGGATTGCGGAGCGGCTGGATACGGAGATGGGGGACAGATCGGACGTCATCCCCGTAGAGCGGAAGAAGGACGGCTCTTTTAGCGCCCGCTCCTCCGTCTTAAGCCGGGAGGAACTGCGGACGGTGTCCGGCTATGTCAGTCGGAAGGTTGCGGAGATTGGCAGGGAGATTTTAAAGGGCTCCGTATCTTTAAATCCTTATCAGATGGGAAGCGAGGAGGCATGCACCTGGTGCGATTATAAGCGGGTCTGCGGGTTTGAGGCGGCTATGCCGGGCTGTGAAAAAAGGAAGCTGGACGGTATGGCTCCGGCGGAGGCGTTGGAGAGGATGCGGGAAGAGCTGGCGGAGGAGTGAGGAAAGATGGCAGTGACGTTTACACCGGAGCAACAGAAGGTTATAGATCTGCAGGATAAAAACATTCTGGTGTCCGCCGCCGCGGGCAGCGGCAAGACGGCGGTGCTGGTAGAGAGAATCGTAAAAAAAGTGTGTGACGGCCTGCGGCCCGTGGATATTGACAGGCTGTTGATCGTCACCTTTACCAATGCGGCAGCGGCGGAGATGCGGGAGCGCATTGCGGCGGGAATCGCCGCCAGACTTGCAGAGGAACCGGTGTCCGAGCATATCCAGAGACAGATCACTCTGCTTCACAACGCGCAGATCACCACCATTGACAGTTTTTGCCTTTTTTTGCTGCGAAATCATTTTAACGAAATCGGGCTTGATCCGGCCTTCCGCATTGCGGACGAGGGAGAGATCAAACTGATGCAGCAGGATGTGCTGAAAGAGCTTCTGGAGGAGTCCTTTGCCTCCGGAGGGGAGGCTTTCCGGTATTGCGTGGAATATTTCTGTCCGGGCGGCAGGGAAAGTGTGCTGGAGCAGCATATTCTGGAGCTTTCCCGGTATGCGGACAGCTTTCCCTGGCCGGAGGAATGGCTTAAGGAGAGAAAGCAGGATTACGGTTCCGAGGATGAGGAGGCGTTTGAGCAAAGTGGCTGCGGCAGGTATCTGACGGGGTATTTAAAGGCCATGGTCGGGGGATGGCGCGACAGGCTGACGCGGGTGCAGAGGCTTTGTCAGGAACCGGACGGCCCTTATATGTACGGCGAATCGGTGGACGGCGAGCTGGAGCAGATAGAGAAGCTGGCGGGCTGCCGCAGTCTGGCGGAATATGCTAAAAGGCTGCCGGCGGTGAGCTTTGGACGTCTTTCCTCCAAAAAGGACGATAGTGTGTCTGCGGCGAAACGGGAGTTGGCTGCGAATCTGCGGGCGGAGGTGAAAAAGAGCGTAAAGAATGCGGCGGACGCGTTTTTTGCCACGCCTCTTTCCCTGGCGATGGAACAGGGAAAAGCATGTCGGGAACCGGTGGCGCTCCTGTTGGATCTGGCGCTGGACTTCCGGCGGCGGATGGCGGAGAAAAAACAGGATAAAAAGGTGATCGACTTTTCCGATATGGAGCATTTTGCCCTGGATATTTTACTGAACCGGGAAGAGGGAAGGATTGTGCCCAGCCGCGTGGCGTTGGAGTACAGGCAGTATTTTGAAGAGGTTCTCATCGACGAATATCAGGACAGCAATCTGGTGCAGGAATATCTGCTGGCCGCGGTATCCGGCGAGGAGGAGGGACGCTTCAACCGGTTTATGGTGGGGGACGTGAAGCAGAGCATTTACAAATTCCGCCTGGCCAGGCCGGAGCTTTTTCTGGAAAAATACGCGGCCTACGCCCCGGACGGAGAGCAGTGCGAAAGAATCGATCTTTCAAGAAACTTCAGAAGTCGCGCTCAGATACTGGAAGCGGTCAATCAGGTGTTTTCCCGCCTGATGAGCAGGCAGGTCGGAGGCATCGAATATGACGGGCGGGCGGCTCTTTATCCCGGCGCGCGTTATCCGGAAAGTACGGGCAACGAGAGCGAGTTCCTTTTGATGGAGAAGCCTGCGGGAGATTCGGGCTGGGATGCAAAGCAGGCAGAGGCCGCCGCCGTGGCACAAAGAATCCGAAAGCTGCGCGTGGACTTTTCCGTGACGGACAGGGAGAGCGGAGAGCTGCGGCCTGTGCGGTATTCGGACATCGTTATCCTGCTGCGGACAAACAGCGGCTGGGACGAGGTGTTTCGGGATGTGCTGGAGAAGGAAGGGATTCCCGTACATATCACGTCCAAGACGGGATATTTCGGCGCGTCGGAAGTACAGGAGCTTTTGCAGCTCTTGCGCGTGCTGGATAACCCCAGGCAGGATATCCCGCTGTTCGGCGTGATGAAATCCGTTTTCGGCGGCTTTACGGATGAGGAGATCGCGCTGATCTGCAGCCGAAAGAAGGGATGCCCGCTTTACGAGGCCGCCGCTTCTTTTGCGGGGGAGAGTGCCGGGACTTCAGGGGAATCTGCGAAGTCGGAAGGATTTGCCGCGGGAGGCGGGAAAGCTGCCGGGACTTCAGGGGAATCTGCGAAGTCGGAAGGATTTTCTGCGGGAGCCGGGAAAGCTGCCGGGACTTCAGGGGAATCTGCGAAGTCGGAAGAATTTGCCGCGGGAGGCGGGAAAGCTGCCGGGACTTCAGGGGAATCTGCGAAGTCGGAAGGATTTGCCGCGGGAGCCAGAGAGGGCGGCGGAGACTTAGCGGCTTCAGGGGAGCAATCGGCTGATGCCGCGCTGCGGGAGAAGACGGCCCGGTTTCTTGTCCGGATTAGGGAATACCGACGGTGTACGGTGTACATGCCGGTGCGGGAGCTTTTGACCAGACTGGTCACCGACTTTGACTATCTGAACTATGTGACGGCTCTGCCCGCCGGAGAAAAGCGCCGGGCTAATGTGGAGATGCTGTTTACCCGGGCCTCCGACTTCGAGAAGACCAGCTATTTCGGTCTGTTTCACTTTATCCGCTATATGGAGCAGCTGGAGAAGTACGACGTGGATTACGGGGAGGCCGAGATTCTGGACGAAAACGCGGATGTGGTGCGGATTATGAGCATCCATAAGAGTAAGGGGCTGGAGTTTCCCGTCACCTTTGTCTCGGGCTTAAGCAAGCGGTTCAACATGCAGGATGTGAACCGCTCCCTGATTCTGGACGTGGATTTCGGACTGGCCACAGATTTTGTGGATCCGGCGAGAAGGGTGCGGAACAGGACGTTGCGCAGGAGCATTCTCGCCGCAAAGCTCCGCGAGGACAGTCTGTCGGAGGAACTGCGCGTGTTGTATGTGGCCATGACGCGGGCCAGGGAAAAACTGATTTTAACGGCGGTGACGGAAAATGCGGGCGAGAAGTGGGAGACAGCGCGGGAAAACGGAGGCGGGCAGCTGTCCTATCCGGATTTTATGGCAGCTTCCGGCTATCTGGACTTCTTGCTGCCGGTGATCGGCGGAACCTCTTTTCAGGTCAGTGTGCTGGGAGAGGAGACGCTTGCGGCCGGAGAGTGGAAAGAGCAGATTGCGCTGTATGACAGAAAGCAGCTTTTGGAGCAGGAGCAGCGGTTTGGGGACACGCAGGCGCTGGAAGCGCTGCGGGAGCGGTTGAAAGTCGAGTATGCCTATCAGGATCTGGCGGGGCTTTATACCAAGACGACCGTGTCCGAGTTAAAGATTGCCGCCATGGCAGATCGGGACGAGGCGGCTTTTCATGCCTTTGAAGAGAAGGAAATCCAACCGTATATCCCGGCTTTTCGGCGGGAGGAAGAAAAGGTCAGCGGCACAGTCCGGGGAAACGCTTATCACCGCGTTATGGAATTGATGGATTTCGGTTTTGTTTTGGAAGGGCCCGGGGAAGAGCTGCCGGGGAGGCTCCGGGAGTTTTTGGACCGGGAGATCCGGGAGGGCCGCCTGAAGCAGGAGTATGCCGATGCGGTCAGCGAAAAGAAGCTGCTTTGCTTCCTAAAATCCGAGCTGGCCGCGAGGATGTGGCAGGCGGAAAAGGAAGGCAGACTGTATCGGGAACAGCCCTTTGTCATGGGGATCGGCGCGTCCCGGCTGGGGGACAATTTCCCGGAGTCCGAGAAGGTATTGGTCCAGGGGATTATCGACGTGTTTTTCGAGGAAGAGGACGGCCTTGTACTGTTGGACTATAAGACGGACGCCGTCTCCTCCATGCAGGAGCTCTGGAACCGCTATGAGACACAGCTGGAATATTACAGCGAGGCGCTGACAAAACTGCTGGAAAAGCCGGTAAAGGAAAAAATCCTGTATTCCTTCCGGCTGGGAGAATATTGATTTTTCGCGAGGTAGCGCGTTTTGGCAAACTTCGTTGCCGGCAGGGAAGTTTGCGAGGCTATTGTTTGAAGCTATGCTGCCACTGGGGAAGAATGCGAAGCATTCTTCCCCAGTGCCGCTTGCGGCACTTTTTTACTGCGTAGCCTGCTGTTTGACTCTGGCAAAGGCGTTTTTGACCGCGGGAACGGACAAAAGGATCACGGTCACCACCGCCTCCGGCAGAAGATAGGTGGCGTTGTAGGTCAGGTTATAGACGGCGATCCCCAGCGGCGTCTGGGTCGGCGCGTAGGAAGCGAAGAAGACGGCGCCGGAGATACAGGCGAAGACATACCGGCCGAATACGCCGACCAGGTAGCCGATCAGCAGCCCGTTCTTCTTTTTGTGGAAAAAGCCCGAGAGCCCCAGCGCCCCGAAGGCCAGGGGATAGTCCAGCAAGAGCTGCCAGGGCGAGTAAAATACAGGATCAAGGACAAACTGCAGCAGCCCGTAGGCAAAGCCCGTGAGCAGTCCGGCCCTTGCGCCGTACCAGTAGCCGATCAGCACGATAAAAAGCATACTGAAAAGGGTGATGGAGCCGCCGAAGGGCAGCCTTGCGAACTTCAGCTCTGAGGTGACCAGGGCAAGAGCCATGGCCGCTCCGGAAAAGACCAGCTGACGCGTGGCGTTTTTCACGGTTCTCTCCTTTTTGGGGCGAAGCAGTATGGCTGCCGCTACAAGAATCCCCAGCAGAATAACCACGGTTACGATGCCTGCGGCGGTGAGTTGGAAGACATCCTCCTCCCAGCTGTTGACGGTGGGAAATGCAAAGAAATCTGACATAAAAAAACCTCCTTATTCTGGCTAAGGAGGGACATCACGGACAAAAAGAGCGGCGAAAGAGACGCGCCTGTCTGTTTTGCTTCCTTACGCCGGTATTATCCGGGTCAAGTAGTGAGGGTTAGAAGCGTTTTGCTTCAATCTCAGCGATGTGCTCCCCTAGCGGTTTATGATACTGCGCCTGCGCAGCTTTTAGAGATACTATAGGCCGGTTTGAGGAAGATGTCAAGAGGGATTGCGGAAGTTTTTAACGTTTCGGCTGCGTTTTCGGCTGCGTATCGTTTGCGCTTTGTTGCTGCCTGGCTGCTGTTTAGGTTTTTATGGTTTGGGAGAGGTTTTGTCGGGCACCTTCCTGCCTGTTATGAATCGGAAAGCGACGGTTCGGCCGGGGAGCCGGTTTGTTTCTGAAAAGAAAAAGAGGTTGCCGTGTCAAAGCGGGACTGATAAAATAAAAAGGTAGCGACAGATTTATTCCCGCGGGCAAAATGTACACTTCAGGCGCATAGCCGGGTCAACGCCGTTTACTTTGTGCCAGCGCTTGCATAGGACATAAAGTCAGCAAGTTGACTTGCGAATGCTGCGAGGTTATTGACTCAGGGAGGAAAGGAGTACCGTATGAAAAAAAATAAGAAGGAGACCGCTGCAGACCGGTAATGGCTGTAGCAGTGTAAAAACGTTATAGCCATTGCCGTTCCTGAACGCAGTGTAGATTAGGAGGGCGCTATGAGCTATAAGAAAGCGGAAGAGGTTCTGCCCCGGGAGCTTCTGGCTTCCGTGCAGCAGTATGTGGACGGTCAGATGCTCTATATTCCGAGAAAAGCGGAAGAAAAGAGAACCTGGGGTTCGGCGACGGAGACGAGAAAGAACCTGGAGCTGAGAAACGCTGAAATTTACGCAAAATACTGTGAGGGAATATCTGTAGAGGCTTTGGCGGATACCTATTTCCTCACCCGGAAAAGCGTACAGCGGATTATCAGAAGGATGAAGCCCTCCGAAGGAAAAAAGCAATCAGCCTTTGGGAGGGAAAATTGAACAGAGAAAACAAGAAAAGATCTTTTGAAAAGGGATACTACAAAAATCATACCTGTGAGGAAACCTTTACCTGTAAGGTGTGCGGCAGACCGGTGATACCGGAGGGAGCCGGGAGCGGACATCGGAATCATTGTCCCAACTGCCTGACCAGCCTGCATGTGGATGTGGAGCCGGGAGACCGGGAGTCGGACTGCGGCGGATATATGGATGCGGTTGCGGTCTGGGTGAGGAAAAACGGAGAGTGGGCGATCATTCACCGATGCAGGATTTGCGGGGTTCTTCGGTCCAACCGTGTGGCGGCGGACGATAATCCCATGAAGCTTATGTCGATCGCCATGAAGCCCCTGGCCCTGCTGCCGTTTCCTATCGACCGGATTGAGGAGATGACGCGGCTTATGGGCGGAGACGGGGCGATGGAGTGACTTGGGTTTCCTGTGGCAAAATTTGCCATGGCCGGAAAAATTGCCAGACGAGTTTCGTTCGTCGGGCGATTCTTTCCGGAAACGATAGATTCCAAGGAACCAAATGGTTCCATAGGATTGGTTTGTGCCGTTGATGACTGCAATGTGAAATTTCTTTCAAAAAAACATGACAGGCTTACATCTTAAGATTGAGATGTGAGCCTGTTTTCGTTATAATCAAAAGGAAATAATCATTCGGAGGTGAGAGGAAACGATGCAGGAGGGTTCCTGGTTTCAGAAGGCATTGACAGACTTTACCTGGGAGGCGGCCAACGGAGGCGCGATCCGGCATCTGGCGGATCTGGGATATACGGTGGAGGAGATTCGAAAGGAGCTGACGTTTCCCGCTTCTTATGAAACGGTGCGGAATGCCGTGTGGAAGCATCTGCTGGATACGGGCGTAGTGCTGCGCGAGAACCCCAGGGAACGGCGGGCAGCGTCCACACAGGCGGAATATATCCGGGAGTATGACCAGTACGGCAGGCCCAGCTTTCGCCGTGCGGCGAAAGCCTCCCCAGCGGGAAATACCTGCAGGCTCGCGACAGAATGGCGGGAGCGGAAGCTTTCCGAGGGGAAACCTCTGGATATTTTGCTGCGGGAGAAGACGGCGGAAAACGGGGTGGAAAATTCTTATCTGTCCTGTGATTTCGGAGAGATTGCGGTGAAGAAGCCCGAGGAGCTTCGGGAACTGCTGCAGATATTGGATCCCCGGCAGAGGGAGTATATAGAGGGGCTTCCCTGGGAGAAACGCCGGGTTTACCACAGGCTGACTCCCTGTATGACGGGGATTGTCCTGCGCCTTTACCGGGCAGGGAAGTACCGGGGGATTTTCTGCTTCCTCAAAACGGGGGAGTGGGTGGAGGTCGGAGAGCAGCAGGAAGGGCCTGAAGATTAAGCATAATTTGACGAGGTGCGGTATGGAAAAGAGATTATTGATTACGGGATTTGAGCCGTTTGGGGGAGAACGCGTCAATCCGTCCTGGGAGGCGGTGAGCAGGATGCGGGACGGGATCGGGGAATGGAAGCTGAAAAAGCTGCAGGTGCCCACCGTGTTCGGAGTGGCAGCGGAAACCGTTTTGCAGGCGGCGGAAGAATTTGAGCCGGATGTGATTCTCTGTATCGGGCAGGCGGGCGGTCGCTGCCTTGTCACGCCGGAATATGTGGCGGTCAATCTGCGGGATGCGGCGGTGGCCGATAATGCGGGGAATATGCCCTGTGAGGAGCTTGTCGCCGCGGATGGCCCTAACGCTTACTTTTCTACCGTTCCGTGCCGCAAAATAGCGGAAGCGGTCAGGAGCAGAGGGATTGCCAGCGGGGTTTCCTACTCGGCGGGGGTCTATGTGTGCAATGATCTTTTTTATACGCTGTGCCGCTATTACGAAAAGACGGCTGTGCGGGTCGGATTCATCCATGTGCCTTATCTGCCGGAGCAGGCCGGTAACCGATGGCCCAGTCTGCCGCTTGATGTGATCGTGCAGGCGCTGGAGGCAGCGGTCAGTGCGTTGTGAGAAATATGTGCCATAATAATGGTATAATGAGACGGCGGAGTGGCAGTCCCCTTGTTTATTCCTGCCACTCACAGGGGTGTTATGCGCAACAGCGGACGCGAAGATTTCGTTTATATCTCCATTTGCACGATCTTTCCAAATCTCATTTCATCTTGAAAAATGCCGTATACATATGCGGAGCTTTCAAGATATAATCCGGTTTCGACATCTGTGAGCTTATCAAACGTCTGAGAATTGTAAAAAAGATTCATTGCCTCATCATATTCGATCTGGATATCCTCAACGATGTATTCAATAATATCCTGAATGCTATACTCGATTAATTGTTTCTGTTTCGTCATTGCAATACTCCTGTTTTTTCAAAAGTTCAACCGCCCTTTTGGTATGAAAAGAATACTGACTTGTTGTTTTCCGAAATGTCATCCCGTTCATCATCATCTGTAAGGTAATCAAATTGTTTTGATATTGACGGAAAGTACAGTCATATCATCATCTGCAATCGGTCCGTATACGATATCATATTTATAATCAAAGTTACAATCTTTGCTTCCAAAATCTGTAAAGGCTTTATTTCTGTTGTTCATTACAAACACTGCCCAGCGCTCCGAAGGAATTTTACCCAGATCCAACACATTTATTTCTTTATTTTCCATAAAATCATCCGATATTTCATACATATTTACAGTCGGAGTACCCCCATAAACCCCGGCAACGCGTCTTGCCATTTTTTGCGCCTGTTCGAAATTATCTGTAGTGTAAAATCCTTTCCCAAAATCCTTATAAGGACGACACGATGCAAGATTAATTGACAAAATTTCGGTATTGAATCCATGATACAAAATCAAATTAGCATACCTCCGTTCTTTTTACAGATTATCAACATATCATTGAGTGCATCATCCAAAGACAATGTATGTTCAATATCATAATTTTCTTTTAGAAACTCTATGGCTTTGTACTCAAACAAAAAGCAAAATGCTTCTTTTATCGTCAAATTATGTTCATGTGCAAACTCGCTAACACAAGCAACAGTGTAATTAATTTGTCTTCTTTTTTTTTTTTCACAATGGCTCCTTTTGCATGATGGATGATATAATTGTTCAAACAGTCATGCTATCCGTATTTTTTCCTTCATAATTACGTTGTATAATCGACTATCTCTGTTTATTTCGCCTATTTCAAATACATCCACATCTTTTTTCAAAACTTCTCGCAGTTTTTTTGCAAACGAAAGGATCAAGGTAAATCTGAAATTTTCCCCGCCATACACTAAAAAGTCCAGATCACTACCTTCATTCGCCTCTCCCCTCGCATAAGAACCAAATAAATATACCTCTTTCACTTTGTATTTTTCAGCAATTGGCTTAACTGAATTTTCAATTTCTTTAATAGTAAATATATCACTATTCATTTTAATCGGTTAGTTTTTCCGCAACATAAACGATATCCTTTATCTGCTGCTCATTTCATTATGTCTGTAACGCCTCTCTTTGTATTGATTCGGTCAATTTCTTCTTTGATGATGTTACCAAAGGTTCGTTCATCCATTTCTATGCTTTCCATGGCCGCAACCGACTTGTCCGCAAAGGCGTCAAAAATCCTTTGTTTTTTTTCGAGCACAGATGTAATTTTTTCATCTACCGTGTTCTCACATAATAATCGATATACAAGAACATTTCTTGTCTGCCCCATCCTATAGGCCCGGGAAATTGCCTGATTTTCGATAGAAGGCTTAAACTGTGGCTCACACAAAATCACGACGCTTGCAGACTGGATGTTCAATCCAGTGCCGCCGGACTGAATCTGCGCAACTAAAACGGTTCCTGACGGAGCTTTGTCAAATTCATCGATAATTTCCTGCCGCCGGGCAGGACTGACAGAACCATTGATAGGGTTAGTACAACGATCTCCCAATAAGTGAGTTATTTTGCGGATAGTATCAAGGAAGAAAGAAAAGACAAGAATCTTTCTTCCTTCTTCCTTAGCCTCATCGACCAACTCCAACAAGCGCGCTGCTTTGGAAGAATCTTTAAGATCCTCTACATTCCAGGAGACTCTCCTTGTATCCGCATAATTTTTTGCAAGAACAGCCTGTTCATAGGCAGCTTCCTCGGTCTTAGACAGAGAACACCATTCCTGACTTTCAATCAATTCCGGAAGCTCCGTCAAAACATCTTCACGTTTTCTACGATAATATACGGGAGCCACGGCGTTTCGGAATGCCGGTGCGGTAGACAGAGATTCCATTCCCTGAACCTTAGATGCAACATGAGGCTGTAAAATCCGAATTAGTGAAATCATTTCATCCACTTTATTCTCTAAGGCTGTACCGGTCATGAACAGCAACCGGTGTGCATGTTTGCTGAGCCGTTTGACATTAATACTTCGGCGTGCATCGGGATTTTTTATATAATGCGCTTCATCGACCACAAGCAAAGTAAACTTAAATTCATCAGGGAAAGTAACATAGACAGTCGTTTCATAGGTGGTTACGGCTACGCCGCCTGTCTTCATCCAAGATTGCAGTGCAAATTTCCGGCCTGCCCCATGAACCTTTGTTACGCTCAGCTGACTTATTTTTCGGATTTCCCTGCACCAGTTAGTAATAATGCTTGCCGGGCATACGACAACGAAATGTGTTGCACCAGTATTTCTCAAAGAAACCATTGTTGCTATAGCCTGAACGGTTTTTCCAAGCCCCATCTCATCCCCCAGCAAAACACGTTCCTGATGAAGCACATATTTTACGCCCCACTCTTGATATCTTCGTAATTCACAAAGCAAACCGTCAGGAAAAAAGCACTCTTCCTGAATTTCTCTCGCAAGATTCTCCGGAAGTCCATATACGGCATCATTGTTACCCAGAATGCCAGGATTTACATCCTCAAGGATATTGAAAAACCGAACCGAATTAGCTGTAAAATCACTCCACGCATCTTCGCCAGAGCATCCACTGATTGAGTCGATCTCGGAGAGATATGTTTGAGCTTCAAGCCAAAAACTGTTGTCTTTTATTTCGTGTAATAGATTGTATGCATTGGTAGCTTTTTGTTTTTTAGCTTTTGATGAGAACAACCAATTGAAACGTCCCATCGCAGCTGAAAGATCCTCGATTGCATAATCAATCTTCTGATGATTGGCACGAAGCAGACTTTTGCATTTTTCTGCAACAGGCTGGCTTCGCCTGAATTGTGAAATTGCAGTGATAAGAAGTGTCGCTTCTGCTGTTTTACTATCAGTACTGATGCGGATTTTTATGCCCTGCCGTGCTTTTGCAACAGTATCATCTACAATATGCTTTATAGAATAGGCCGCATCTTCACTAATGCCATGTACAGACGCAATGGAGTAAACCGATGTCGACGCAATGTCGGCAATAGTTCTGAAGCCGTGATCGCGCAAAGCCTTTACCCTGAAACCGCGTTTATCCCGATTGATCTCTTCAATTGGGATGTCCCGCAGAACTTTCATAACCTCCTGTGCGATAAGCGCGTCCGAAAACTCTTTAATTTTTGCGCGATATTCCCTTGTGGAGGCTTCAACATTATTCAGATTTTTGAGGAGTCTTTGATGTTCATCAATAATTCTTTTTCCATCGGTTGGACTGAATGATCTTGCCATAAATATTATCCCCATAGTTATTTGCCAGATAAATGATATCTTTACTGCTGCACCGGGTACTGAAAACGCGCCGCAATATAGTATGCGTCGGCAACGAGGAAACGGCAAAGCTGCCTTCGAGTCTGCTGGCAGTCTTGAGCCGGATAAAACAGGCTGATTACATGAAAATCATATTATTGTCATACATGCAAGCAAATGGTAATATATCAATATAAAGAGGTGTTGCCGACGGTTAGTCCGCTTTATATTTGATAAAAATAACCGCTAAGTTTGCGAGACTGGGGCGGTTATTTTTATGCCTCACTATTCTTACCAAATCATATGGACAAGGCTGAAACTCTAAATAATTCTTCCTTCCCGATAACATTCCCGAATATAGTCCCTCGGCTGATAATAAAAATCTGAATTATAATTTGAAATAGATCGGTCAATCCATGAACCGTAAACCTCCAACAGAGTTTTGATTGCATCTTCTCCGCAGACGTCTTCTATCAGACGTTCATAGACCTCGCCAACCGTCCAATAATCGGGAATTAAGTATTTGCATTTTCCTACATTATCATATTCGCCAACCGGAATACAATGGGACGTAATAAATTCAACCGCGGTTTTCTCAATCGGCTCACAATGTAATACATCTGCATATTTATAAATGCGTCGAATCGTTTTTTCACCAAGCTCGGAGACGACTGTCGCGCGCTCCAGTTTTTGGCGTCTGCCGATAAACTCGATTAAGCTGCATGTGAAAAATAAATTACTATCACTCTTTATCACTTACTTCGTATCCCTTCACAAAAGTCAATGTCCTCAGTGCGTTTACAGTATGGAAGCTATCCGGGTTTAAGCGGTTAATTATCATTGTAAACATATGACATGTATGTTACAATACTACCACAAAACAATAGGAGTCGCAATATGGCTGCATTACAAATTCGTATTGATGATATAGAGATGAAAACGCAAAGGAGTGACCGATATGGGAGTTATAAAAGGACAGATAACGGATAAAAATGGTAAGCCGGTGGAAGGCGCGGATGCAGGCGTGATGAATCGGGGGTTTGAACCGATGTACCGCGCGGTAACGGATGCAGAGGGACGCTATACCCTGGAAATACCGGATGGCTGTTATCCGTTTTTTATTGCGGTAAAGGGTTATGGGGAGGAAAATCTGGAGTATTGGTGTAATAACATCGAATTGAACGGGCAGATAGAAATTAACTGTCAAATTGATAAATTGGAGCTGTATGGCCTGCATGTTTTTGAAATTAAGGGCGCCGCGCCGGCTCTGACCGTATATTTCCGGCCAATGAGTCTGGTAAAGGCGCTGAACGGGGAGACGGATATTGTCCCTGAATTTACGGAAGAATCTGTTACCTGTTTTGTCAACGGCGAAAAGTGCGATTTGCTGGTGATGAACATGGTGAAGGAATATTCTCCGGACGCTATCCTTACCGGCTGTCTGATTCAGATTTCCAGGCCGGACAACATGACGGAAAAAAACAAGTTGGACTTGATTCTTCGGGACAAGGACGGAAATATGGGAATGGCGAGCCTGTTTTTTACGTTGGACTGAATGCAGAAAACCGGGAGCCTTTTTTGTTGGATCAGATCTGGGGGAGATGATGGAAGGAGGCGTTTTATGGGCGGACAGGCGGAGGAAAAAGAACGGAAAAAGCGGATCTGCGTCGGCCTGCTGGCCCATGTGGACGCGGGCAAGACAACGCTTTCGGAGGCGCTTTTGTACACGGCGGGGGCGCTGAGAAAGCTGGGCAGGGTTGACCACGGAGACGCTTTCCTTGACAATTTTTCGCTGGAGCGGGAGCGGGGAATCACCATCTTTTCCAAACAGGCGCAGCTTCTCTGGAAGGGGATGGAGGTGACGCTTCTGGATACGCCGGGGCATGTGGATTTCTCGGCGGAGATGGAGCGGACGCTGCGGGTGCTGGATTACTGCGTGCTGGTGATCAGCGGTTCCGACGGCGTCCAGGGACATACGGGGACGCTTTGGAAGCTGTTGAAGCAATATGAGATTCCGGTTTTTTTATTCATCAATAAGATGGATCAGCCTGACACGGACAGGACGAGGCTGCTGCGGGAATTGCAGGCAAGACTGGACGGAGGCTGTCTGGAGTTCGGGCCAAACGCGGAGGCGCACAGCGAATTTTGGGAAGAGCTTTCCATGTGCAGCGAGGAGCTTTTGGAAGAGTATCTGGAGACGGGGACTTTGGCGGAGTCGTCCGTGCAGCGGGCGGTGGCCCGGCGGCAGATTTTCCCCTGTTATTTCGGCTCGGCGCTTCGCCTGGAAGGGGTGGAGGAGCTGCTGGACGGGCTTTGTCGGTATACAGGGAGCAGGGAATATCCGGAAGAGTTCGGCGCGAGAGTTTATAAGATCTCCCGGGATCCGGCGGGGAACCGTCTCACGCATCTGAAGGTGACGGGAGGGACGCTGCGGGTCAAGATGTCGATCCGGATGCCGGAGGGAAGCCGGGAGGGCGCATCCTCCGGGGAGGAATACCGGGAGGAGAAGGCGGACTTGCTGCGGGTGTACGAGGGCGCGGGATTCCGGACGGTAGAGAAGGTGGAGGCCGGAGGAATCTGCGCCGTCGCGGGCTTTACCCGTACCTATGCCGGGCAGGGGCTGGGGTACGAAAAGGACAGCGAGGGCTGCGCCCTTGCGCCGGTGTTGAGCTATCGGCTGGCGCTTCCGCCGGGGACAGACGAGGTGAAGGCGCTGGGGCAGCTGCGGAGACTGGAGGAAGAGGAGCCGCAGCTTCATGTGGTCTGGCAGGAGCGGCTCCGGGAGATTCACGTTCAGGTCATGGGAGAGGTACAGACGGAGATTTTGAAGCGTCTGATTCTGGAGCGCTTCGGCCTGGAGGTAGAGTTTGCGGACGGCAGGCTTTTGTACCGGGAAACCATAACGGGGCCAGTAGAAGGAATCGGCCATTTCGAACCCCTGCGCCATTACGCGGAGGTGCATCTTTTGCTGGAGCCGGGAGAGCCGGGGAGCGGACTGGCGTTCGAGTCGGCCTGCGGGGAGGATCAGCTGGATCGGAACTGGCAGCGGCTGATTCTGACGCATTTGGAAGAAAAGACGCACTTGGGAGTGCTGACGGGGTCTCCGATCACGGATATGAAAATTACGCTGCTGGCGGGAAGGGCGCACCTGAAGCATACCGAGGGCGGCGATTTCCGGCAGGCCACCTACCGGGCGCTGCGGCAGGGGCTGATGCAGGCGGAGAGTGTTCTGCTGGAGCCGGTTCTTGCCTTTACGCTGGAGCTGCCCACAGAGCAGCTGGGGCGCGCCATGTCGGACATCCGGCGGATGTGCGGCAGATTTGATCCGCCTGTGACAACAGGGGAGAGCAGCGTGATCACCGGCAGCGCTCCCGCGGCAACGATTCGGGACTATCAGAGGGAAGTGAACGCCTATACCAGAGGGCGCGGCAGATTCTCCTGTGTGCTGAAGGGGTATGAGCCCTGCCACAATGCGGAGCAGGTGATCGGGGAGACAGGGTACGATCCGGACGCCGATCAGGAGAATCCGTCTTCCTCCGTATTTTGCGCCCATGGCGCGGGGTTCCTTGTAAATTGGAGAGAGGTGCCAAATTATGCCCATGTGGAAAGCGGCTGGCAGCCGCCGGAAGCTGCGGGGAACTCCGGGTCGGAGGACGGCCGGGAGAGCGGGAGCGGAACGCGCGGAAAAAATCCTCAGCCGGAGGAGCAAGGCCGCACCGATCATATTACCTTAGAGGAGATCGAGGCGATTTTTCAGCAGACCTACCGGAAGAGTATAAAGGCTTATGAGCCTTACCGGGTGCATAAGCGGAACAACGGGGGAGGAAGCGGGCAGGAGGAAGCCGCGGGTTTCGGGAAGCAGACGGGAGCCGGAGGACAGAGCGGACTTCAGCGGCACTCTGGAAAGACAGGCGACCGGGAGGAGGAGGAATCCTATTTCCTGGTGGACGGCTATAACATTATCTTTGCCTGGGAGGATCTGCGGAGCCTGGCGGAGACGAATATTGACGGCGCGCGGGACAGGCTGATGGATGTCTGCTGCAATTTTCAGGGCTGCGACGGGGCGACGCTGATTCTGGTCTTCGACGCTTACAAGGTAAAGGGAAACCCGGGCTCGGTACAGAAGTATCACAATATTTATGTGGTGTATACGAAGGAGGCGGAGACCGCGGATCAGTATATCGAAAAGACGGTGCATCGGATCGGGAAAAAGCATCGTGTCACCGTCGCGACCTCGGACGCGCTGGAGCAGATGATTATCTGGGGCGCCGGAGCTACCCGCCTGTCCGCCCGGGGCTTTCGGGAGGCGATAGAGGAGGCCGCACTGCGGATGCGTGAGAATTTTACGGGAGACGGCAGGCTCTCCAACCGGATCCGGGTGCCGGAGGAACACAAGATTGCCGGGGAAAGCGGGCAGGATAGTCCATTCCGGGGATGAGACGGCTGTGCTAAAATAAGGGATACCGTTATCGGGCAGCCGACAGACGGAATTGGCCGGAGCGCGGATCGGCGGACGGAAGTACAGAAAAGCAATACAGAAAAGCAATACAGAAAAGCAATACAGAAAAGCAATACAGAAAAGCAATACAGAAAAGCAATACAGGCGCAGGAAGCGTTTACAACAGGACGGAGGAAGAAGATGGACGGATGTGTGATACCTTTTTATGACGGGTGGTCTTTTCTGCGGACGGAGCCGGAGACCACTCCCCGGGAGGCGGAGGAGCGAAAGGGAGAGTTTACCCCAGTGGAGCTGCCGCACGACTGGCTGATTTACGATGCGAAAAATCTCTACCGGGACGGTTACGGCTGGTATCGGAAGGAATTTGAGATAAATTTGAGCCGGGGAGAGAAGGCCATCCTGCGTTTTGACGGGGTATATATGGATTCCACGGTTTATGTCAATGGCAGCAGAATCGGGGACTGGAAATACGGCTATTCCACCTTTGACATGGATATCACCCCGGCGTTGAAGCCGGGGAAAAACAGTGTGCTGGTGTTGGTGCGGTTTCAGTCGCCGAACAGCAGATGGTATTCCGGCGCAGGTATTTACCGCAAGGTCTGGCTGAAGATTTGTCCGCCGGTTTATCTGCCTCTGGACGGGACGTATGTGACGGTGAGAAAATGCGAAGGCGGCTTCCGGCTGGAGGCGGAGACGGAGATCGCGGGGAGCGAGTCGGAGAGGTTCGGAGCTGGCAACGCGGAGAATGTGGCGGAGACCGCGAGGAGCGAGTCGGAGAGGTTCGGAGCCGGCAACGTGGAGGCGGAGACGGAGATCGCGGGGAGCGAGCCGGAGGGAACTGGAGCTGGCAACACGGAGAAAGTGGCGGAGATTGCCGGAGAAGCCGGAAAATTACCGCAGGAGCTGTGCTGCCGCTACCGCCTTTGGAAGGACGGAGAAATGATACAGGAATTGGGCCGGTCTTTGGCGGAGCGGGCTGACGAAGAAGGGATTACGGGAAAAACATTTCTTTCCGCCCTGATTCCCGATCCCGCGCTCTGGGATCTTGAGGATCCGCAGTGCTACCGGCTTTCGGTGGAGCTTTGCAGCGGAAACGGGGAAAAGGTTTTCGACAGGCAGGACATCACGATAGGCTTCCGCACCCTGGAATTTACGGCGGATAAGGGGTTGTTTTTAAACGGCAGGCATGTGAAAATACATGGCGTCTGCGAGCATCATGATCTGGGATGTCTGGGGGCGGCCTTCCATGCTCCGGCCATGGAGCGGAAAATCCGGATGCTGCAGAAGATGGGCGTGAACGCCATCCGCACCAGCCACAATATGCCCGCGCCGGAGCTGATGGAGTTGGCGGATCGAATGGGAATGCTGATCTTAAGCGAGGGCTTTGACATGTGGGAGCGCTCCAAGACAAAGTATGATTACGGCCGGTTCTTTGGGGAATGGTGCGAGAGGGATGTGCGCAGCTGGGTGCGGCGGGACAGAAACCATCCCAGCCTTTTGCTTTGGTCCATCGGAAACGAGATTTACGATACGCATGCCGACGAGCACGGTCAGGAAATTACCCGCAGACTGGTGAAGGCGGTGCGGGAGCAGGATCCGAAGGCGAACGCGCTGATTACCATCGGCTCCAACTATATGCCCTGGGAGAATGCGAGAAGGTGCGCGGATATCGTCAAGGTTGCGGGGTATAACTACGGGGAGGCCTGTTATGAGGAGCATCATCGCGCGCATCCGGACTGGATGATGTACGGCAGCGAGACCGGTTCCGTGGTGCAGAGCAGGGGAATTTACCATTTCCCGCTGCGGCAGGAGATTTTGTCGGAGGAGGATCTGCAGTGCTCCTCCCTGGGCAATTCCTCCACAAGCTGGGGGGCCAGAAGCTGGCAGAAATGTATCACTGACGACAGGGATCCGGAGTATATCTGGGGACAGTTTCTCTGGACGGGAGTTGACTATATCGGGGAGCCTACGCCATATCACACGAAAAACTCCTATTTCGGGCAGATCGATACGGCGGGATTTCCCAAGGACTCCTATTATGTATTTCAGGCGGAGTGGACCGACGTCAAAAAGGCACCCATGGTACACCTGTTCCCTTATTGGGATTTCAATCCCGGTCAGATCATCGACGTTCAGGCCTGCACCAATGCGCCCTGTGTGGAGCTGTTTGTCAACGGACAGTCCCGGGGAAAGCAGCAGATTGATCACGCTCGCGGGCTGCAGCTGGTGGCGCACTGGCAGGCAGCGTACGAGCCGGGGACGATTACAGCGGTTGCCTATGACGAAGAGGGCGTTGAGATCGCAAGGGACAGCCACACTTCTTTCGGGGACAGCCGCCGGATCCTGCTTGCGGCGGACAGAGTGCAGATGACAGCCGACGGCGAGGATATGTGCTTTGTCACGGTCTCCACGGAGGATGAAAAAGGGAATCCGGTGGAAAACGCCGCGGATTATGTGAAAGCACAGCTTTCGGGGCCGGGGCGGATTCTGGGACTGGACAACGGAGACAGTACGGACTTTGACGATTATAAAACTACGGTGAGGAAGCTGTTTTCGGGAAAGCTTCTGATCGTGGTGGGAAGCACTAACGAGGCGGGGGAGATTACCCTGCGGGTGTCCGGCAGGGGGCTGGAACCGGCGGAACTGAGGCTTTGTGCGCTTCCGGCGGAGGGCAATATTTTCAGAAAAAGCTATCTGGAGGATTGCCGCCGGATGGAAGCAGTGGTTTCGGCGGAGGGTAACGTTTTCCGGAAAAGCGCTCCTGAGGATTGCCGCACAGTAGAAGCAGAGTTCCCGGAGCGGATTCCGATTCGGAAGCTGGAGCTTTTGGCATCAGAGGAAAGGACGCTTACCGGGGAAAAGCGGGAGCTTTTGATCGAAGCGCGGGTTTATCCGGAGAACACGACGGACAGGCAGCTTGTCTGGAAGGCGGTAAATGAGGCTGGGATCGAGGTAAACTTCGCGAAGGCAGAGGGCTTCCGGGACGGGCAGGGAAGGAATCTGGCAAGGGTAAAGGCGCTGGGGGACGGAGCGTTCTATGTGCGCTGCATGGCCGTCACGGGAGGCCGGGCGGCATTGATTTCCCAGCTGGAGTGTGCTGCGGAGGGCTTAGGGCAGGCGATGACGAGTCCTTACGGATTTGTGTCCGCCGGTCTGTACACGAAAGCGCTGGGCGATATCGGCAGCGGCAACGAAAAGGGAATTGCCACGGCCAGAGGCGAAGTCAGCGGTGTGGTTTTTGAAAATCTGGATTTCGGAGAGTACGGCTCCGACTGGCTGACGCTTTCCGTGTTTGCACTGTCGGAAACGCCCTATCCCATAGAGATTTGGCTGGGGATGCCCTATGAGGCGGAAAGTGTGCTGCTTGATACGGTGATCTATCAGAAGCCTTCGATCTGGAATGTGTATCAGGAAGAGACCTATCAGCTGCCGCAGCGTATCAGGGGAGTGGCAGCCCTGGGCTTTGTGCTTCGGGACAAGGTGCATATTAAGGGCTTTTCCTTTGAAAAGCAGCAAAAGGCTTTCAGCAGACTCTGCGGCGGGGAGGCGGACGCCATCTACGGCGACAGCTTTACAAGGGACGGTAATATTGTGCGCGGGATCGGAAATAATGTTACGGTAGTGTATGACAATATGGATTTCGGCGAGGAGGGCGCGGGAAGCGTTACGGTCTGCGGCAGCACGCCTCTTGACGTCAACACGATTCACATCCACTTTACCGACGCGGCCGGAGAGACGGTGAACCGGATTCTGGAGTTTCCGGGCGGCAGTGCGGGCTGTGAGGCGCACTCGTTTCCTCTAAAAAGGCTGAAGGGAAAAGGGCGGATCGAGCTGATCTTTCTGCCGGGCTCCGATTTTGATCTGGAATATCTGCAGTTTGAGCGGTAGGGACGGCGGCAGACGCGGGTTCCTCTGCGGACCGTAAAGGCACATCGGTGCCGAGCGGGGGTCTTTCGAGTTTAGCGCCCGCTATGTTCCGACCCGAGTACAAACGTGTCCGCAACCCGTGCCTGCCCGGCACATTACATTCGTCTTGTGACCGATAACGTGGAATCATCCCGGAATTGCGGGAGAATTATTTGCATACGCTTTTGATTTATGCTATGATAGGCCTTAGCGGCGGATGCCTGTCCGCCGCGGGGCTTTCATTCTATTGTTGCATAGCCAAAGTCGTTTTATCGATCGTTGAACTGCGTTTTGACGCTTTTTACAGAAACAGATGGCGGACAGTACTTTTGCAGACTGCTGATGCCGGGGCGGCATGGCGGAGATGTGCAGATCAGGTCCGCAGGCATCGGAAAGGCATGGTAATCGATATGCTTCATTTTTTTACATCGGAGGCCCGGGGGTCGCTTTTGGCGCTGGCCGGGATTTTGTCTGCCTTTGCGGCCACCGTGTATGCCACTCATAAGCTGCAGGGATATCTGCCAAGAGACGCAGGCAGAGAGTTTGCCCATGACGGCAAGCTGTCCGCCGGGAAGCCGAGAGGCGCGGGGATCATTTTTGTACTGTGCTTTACGGCGGCGGCGCTTTTGTTCGCGCCTTTGGACGCGGAGATGATCATTTACCTGATTCTTCTTGTGATCTGTATGATGACCGGTTTTCTGGACGACGCGTCAAAAATGCCCTGGGGAGAATACAAGAAGGGATTTCTGGATCTGTGCGTGGCTGCGCTGGTTGCCATGACTTTTTTAAAATACAATTCCCGGACGGTGGAGCTTGCGCTGTTTCATATACAGATTGCGATTCCGACGGCGCTCTTTGCCGTTCTTACGGTGATTCTGGTGTGGACCTCCGTGAACGTGACGAATTGCTCCGACGGTGTGGACGGGCTGTCAGGCACGCTTGCGCTCGTCTCCCTGATGACGGTCTACGCGGTAAACCGGGTGCTGGGCAGGGGCGAGGATTTCTCCTTCCTGATTTTGCTGTTCTCGGCCTGTATTCTGGGGTATCTGTGGTATAACGCAACGCCCAGCAGGCTGATGATGGGGGACGCGGGATCCCGTGCCATGGGACTGTTTATCAGTATCGCTATCTTAAAGACAGGTTCTCCGTTCCTGTACATTCCCGTGGCGCTGGTCATGATTCTGGACGGCGGCCTGGGGCTTGTGAAGGTGGCGCTGCTGCGGTTTTTGAAGATACGGATTTTAAAGAAGGTAAGAACGCCCCTTCATGACCATGTGCGCAAGGAGTGGGGCTGGTCCAATACCCAGACCGTATTCCGGTTTGCGATCATCCAGATCATTCTGGCGGCGGCTGTGATATATGGGATCCAATGGTAGGAAGAGAGCGTGCGGCCGGGTAGTATTACCGGAAAAAGAGGGAACACGAAACGAAAACAAGGGAAACAGTATGCGAACAGGCAGTACGGCCCGGAACGGCGACAGACCGAATCAGTGTAAAAAATTACGAAAATTTCTGCGGGCAGATCCCGCGGACGAGGGAAAGGCGTGTGAAGCAGGATGTATGACGAATTGACGGCCGGAGATATCAAAAAAATGGAGGAGGAGATCGAGTACCGGAAGCTGGTGGTGCGGCCCAAGGCACTGGAGGACGTAAAGGAGGCCAGAGCTCACGGCGACCTCAGCGAAAATTTTGAGTATCATGCGGCAAAGAAGTATAAAAATCAAAACGAAAGCAGGATCCGATATCTGGAGAGAATGATCAGGACGGCGAAGGTGATTTCGGAGGATTCCGCCGAGGACGAGGCAGGGATCAACAACACGGTGACGGTGGAATTTGCGGACGACGGCTCTGTGGAGACTTACAGGATCGTCACCACGGTGCGGGGTAATTCGCTGGAAAATCTGATCAGCAACGAGAGCCCTCTCGGGAAGGCCCTTCTCGGAAAAAAAGAAGGGGATACCGCCCATGTACAGGTCAACGACACGGTGGGGTATGATGTAAAAATACTTAAGATCGAGAAAACCGCAGATGAAGAAAACGATAAAATAAGGAGCTTTTAGATGAAAAAATATCTTCTTTTTGACCTGGACGGAACATTGACAGACCCTAAGATCGGCATCTGTACCTGTGTGCAGTATGCGCTTGCGTCCTTTGGAATCGAGGAGCCGGATCTCGATAAGCTAAAACCCTTTATCGGGCCGCCCTTGAAGGAAAGCTTTATGAACTTTTACGGTATGAGCGGGGAGCAGGCGGACAGGGCGATAGAGAAGTACAGAGAGCGCTTCAGCGATACGGGAATTTTTGAGAACAGACTTTATGACGGAATCCCGCAGCTGCTGCAGGCCTTAAATTCCAAAGGGATGTTCCTGGCGGTGGCGTCCAGCAAGCCTACCGTCTTTGTGGAACGGATTTTGGAGCACTTTCAGATCCGAAAGTATTTTAAGGTTGTGGTGGGGAGCGAGATGGACGGCGCCAGAAGCCACAAGGACGAGGTCGTGGAGGAGGCGCTGCGGCAGCTCTTTGAGGACAAGCCTGTGGAGAAAAATAAGGTGTATATGATAGGCGACCGCCGGTATGATATCGAGGGAGCGAAGACCGCGGGAGTGGAAAGCGTCGGGGTGACTTACGGCTACGGAGATATGGAGGAGCTGCGGGAAGCGAAGGCGGATTATATCGTCCGCTCCGTGGAAGAACTGAAAAGATTTCTGCTGAGAGGAACGGAGGACGTTCCAAAAGGAATGAATTTTCAGAAGATATGGGAATTTGCCTATCCATTTTTCATGTTTCTTTTGATCAGAAGCATCGCGGTCTATCTGCTGAGGATGCTGTACGATGTGTTGGGCGGAAACATACTGGGGATGCCTGTTTATGTATACGATCAGGAAGGGCAGCCGACAGGTTATACGGGAAATGCGGTAGCAATCATGCAGCTTGTTGGGTTTGGAGCCGCCGCGGCGTATATCCTGAGATCGGCGAAACGCCGGATTGCAAAGGCGGCGGAGGACACGAAGCTTCTGCACATAAAAAAAGAGCCGGTGAAAAACTACGCGCTCATGGCGGGGGCGGGCCTCTGCGCCATGTTCGGGCTGAATATGCTGCTGGATCTGTCGGGCATTACGGATATTTCAGAGTCTTATCAGGCGGTTGCGGATTCCCTGTATGCGCCGAATATTCTGCTGGGATTGATCGTGTATGTGATAGCGGCGCCGATTGCGGAGGAGCTTTTGTTCCGCGGGATCCTTTATAATTGCATGAAAAATATATTTAAGCCTGTGGGAGCAATGGCGGTTGCGGCTGTCTTTTTCGGGGTGTATCACGGCAATACCGTGCAGGGAATTTACGGCTTCTGCATGGCGTGCCTGATTATTTATGCCTATGAATATTTTGGCGATTTCCGGGTGACGGTAGCGATGCATGCAATGATCAATCTGGCGGCATATCTGTTGGGGAACACATCCCTGGCGCTTTCCGGTTTTGTCTGTTGGCCGGTATGTGTGATTTTCCTGGCGGCGGGAGCGGCCTGTCTGTTCCTTCTGTACAGGCAGAAAAAGGTGTTTTAGGGGGATGCTGTATACGGCGGTAGGAAAGAAAACGGACGATTTTATCTGTCGGAATCCCTTGGCGTCAGGTAGCTTACAAAATCACACTCCTGCATCCAGGAAAGCATTTCGTCTAAAACCTGTTCGTAATTTTCCACCGTCAACCGACAGGTTCCGTCTGCAAAGCAGCGGGTCATATAATCATTCATCTCATAGGCATAATGCGTGTAATCGCTGTACTGATCCAGATCGGTAATAAAGTCATACAGATTCTGGAAATAGTAGACAGACACATTGGGGTAAGAAAACAGCATTTCCATAATTCGTTTTTCACCGGCTATTTCCGCATTCAGGCTTCCTTCCGCAGAGCGGGTATACCAGTACAGTACGCTGTACGGCGGGAAAAAAACCGTAAACCGGGTCTCCGGCATGGATTCGATATAGGGGATAATATAAGCGTTCATGCTTTCTTCAATATTGCTGATATAGGTGTCCTCCGGCAGGGGCGTCTGAAACCGCTCGGGGCCCGAATAGGCGGCGAGAACCCTTTGTCTTCCGGTGGGAATATCCTTCCATGTGGAATAGATCTCATTGATAGGGGTACTGCCCTGCTCTGTAAAAAAGCCTTTGAGGATATAAGTCAGAAGGACGTCTTTATTGAACAGATAGGCGGCGTCGTTCCAGGGAGAGTCATCGTACAGATATTCCGGTATTCCATAAGCCACAATACCCGGCGCGGCCTTATAAGTAGAAATATCAATGCCCAGAAAGACCTCTTTTACCTGATTATGGCTGTTCTGAACCACAGTCATGATATTGTGGATATCTTTTGGATATGCGCCGTTATAGGAAAGCTTAAGGGTGTTGAGTCCCATGATTTCCCGGAAAAGATCGGTGTCAAAATTAACCGTCATGGAAGAACCCAGAATGACGCTGTCGTAATCAAAATTTTTTGCCAGACCCGGATTCTGACTCAGCTGATTGTCTATGGTATAGCTGATTCCGTCCAGGGGCTTGTGATACTGAAAGAACGGATCCACCAGAACCACCAGGGCAGCGCAGCCCAGAAGAGTTGCGGCTGACAGAGCCAAAAAGAGGGCAATCTGTTTTTTGTAATTTATCTTTTGCATAAACATACCTCTCTGCTTTAAAAATTAAAGTAAAGGAATGTGCTGACTCCCGACAGGGATACGATACACCATACGGCCAGCACGGACAGACAGACTGTCTTCCAAACGGCGGGCTTGTGCTTTTCTTCGCTCTCATACAGATTCCGGCAGAAGAAAATCAGAATCATCGCCGCGATCGTAAAGGCGGCCAGGCCGAAACAGGAGGAAAAGGGCAGGGCATCCAGCCGCAAAAGCTTGAGGCAGTACAATAATTCCGGCGGCTGGAAAAAGAGCGCCAGCTCCAAATAAATTCCGGTTCCTCCCCCTGTGACAAGCTTTTTCAACATATAGACAGCCTGCGCCACCGTATCCGCCCTGAAAAAAGTCCAGGCGCAGCATACAAACAAAAAGGTGAGACATACGGAAAGAAACCTGTCGGGCAGGCTGCGCCTTGTCGCTTCCCGCTCTTTTCCTTTATCAGAAATTTTGTCGCGGCAAAAGCGCCAGACGCGTGTCAGCACTGACAGAACGCCGTGGAGAAGTCCCCATATGACGTAAGTCCAGCCGGCACCGTGCCAGATGCCGCTGATCAGAAAGACCAGCAGCACGTTGACACAGGCGCGGAGCAACCCTTTACGGCTGCCGCCCAGAGGAATGTAAATATAGCGGGTAAAAAATCTCGTCAGGGTAATATGCCACCTGTCCCAAAATTCCGAAATGTTTTTTGCTTTGTAGGGCGACAGGAAATTCACGGGAATACGGATATTGAACAGACAGCCGATTCCCCTTGCCATATCGCAGTAGCCGCTGAAGTCAAAGTAAATCTGGAACGTATAAAATAATATGACAAGAAAGGTGTTCAGCCCGTCCAACACCGTATAATATCGGAAGCCCCAGTTTACCGCCTGCCCGAAGGTGTCCGCCAACAATACCTTTTTACCCAGACCCAACACAAAAAGGCGCAGCCCTCGATATACGTTTTCCGCCTGGATGCGCTTCTTTGACATATCGTTGAACTGGGGCAGCATCTCGTCGTGGCTTACGATGGGTCCGGCAATCAGCTGCGGGAAAAAGGTTACGAAGAGCGCATAATCCAAAAGCTTCTGACGGGAAATCTTTCCTCCGGCACTGTCTGCCAGGAAAGCAATCTGCTGAAAGGTAAAAAAGCTGATGCCCAGAGGCAGAAGTATTTCCGGCAGGGAGAAGTCTGCATGAAACAAAGCGTTGATATTTTCCATCAGAAAATGAAAATATTTAAAATAAAAAAGCAAGCCCACGTTAGCAAAAACGCCGCAGACTAATATAGCCCTGGAATGGCGGCCGCGTAGAATCAGGCGGTGGCAAAGGTAATTTATGCCAATACTGAAAAGGATAATCCACAGATAGTTGATATGAAAGTAGGCATAAAACCACAGGGACATACTCACCAGAAAAAATTTAGCGGCGGGATACCGCTTTATGTGATTGAGTAAAAAATATCCTGAAAATGCAAGGGGGAGAAATATAAAAATAAAAATATAGGAATTAAACAGCATTTACATCACGCTTCTTTATCTGGAGTTGGTTTTATTATAGCATTGCCCCGGAGAATTGGCAAGGATAATGGTGTGCCTCAGGCAGTGACGAGTGTGGTTTACCGGGGATGCGGGGATACTCCTGATTTTCGAAATTGTAAAAAAATTACATGCCAAAAGGCAGAAATGTCAAATTATCTGACAATTTTGCAAAAAGTAGTTATTTACAAATGGCCGAATGTATTGTATAGTGTTTTAAACGAGAGCGCAATGGAGCGTAATATGGCTTCCTTGCGCTCTTTTTGTCCTGACAAAAGGAGGAGAAAGGTATGTTTGATGTAAAAAGAGAAGTGCCCCAGGCGCCTCTTTACCGACAGGAGTTTGAACATGACAGCTGCGGAATCGGCGCCTGTGTGAATATCAAGGGGGAAAAGAGCCGTGAGACGGTGGAAAATGCGCTGAAGATCGTGGAGAATCTGGAACACAGAGCCGGAAAGGACGCGGAGGGAAAGACGGGAGACGGCGTGGGTATCCTGACGCAGATTCCTCACAGATTTTTTGCCAGAGTAACGAAGCCGCTGGGAATTGAGATCGGAAAAGAAAGGGAATACGGCGTGGGGATGTTTTTCTTTCCCCAGGAGGAGCTGCGCAGAAACCAGGCCAAGAAGATGTTTGAAATCATCGTGCAAAAGGAGGGAATGGAGTTTCTGGGATGGCGGGAAGTACCTACTTTTCCCAATGTTCTGGGCCATAAGGCGGTAGAATGTATGCCCCATATTCTGCAGGGATTTGTAAAAAAGCCGGCCGAGGTGAAGAAAGGGATCGAGTTTGACAGAAAGCTCTATATTGCCCGCCGGCTGTTTGAGCAGTCCACGGAGGACACCTATGTGGTATCCTTTTCCAGCCGTACCGTCGTTTACAAGGGGATGTTTCTGGTAGGTCAGCTGAGGACCTTTTTTGCGGACCTGCAGAGCGGGGATTATATGTCCGCTATCGCGATAGTGCATTCCCGTTTTTCCACCAATACCAATCCCAGCTGGGAGCGGGCGCATCCCAACCGGCTCATGGTACATAACGGCGAGATCAATACGATCCGCGGCAACGCCGACAAGATGCTGGCGCGGGAGGAAAACATGGAGTCCGAGCACCTGAAGGGGCAGATGCATAAGGTGCTTCCGGCTATCAGCAAGACGGGTTCCGATTCGGCCATGCTGGATAACACGCTGGAATTTCTGGTGATGAGCGGGATGGATCTTCCGCTGGCGGTGATGATCGCCATTCCGGAGCCCTGGGCCAACGACAAAGCCATGTCTCAGACCAAAAGGGATTTTTATCAATATTATGCCACGATGATGGAGCCCTGGGACGGCCCGGCATCCATCCTGTTTTCCGACGGCGATATCATGGGAGCGGTGCTGGACCGAAACGGTCTGCGTCCCTCCCGGTATCTGATCACGACGGACGATACGTTGATTTTGTCCTCCGAGGTAGGGGTACTGGAGATGGATCCGGCAAAGATCAGGGTGAAGGAGAGGCTGCGCCCGGGCAAGATGCTTTTGGTGGATACGGTTCTGGGGAAGGTTATCTCGGATGAAGAGCTGAAGGAAAAATACGCATCCGCCCGGCCTTACGGCGAATGGCTGGACAGTAATCTGGTTTTCCTGAAGGATCTTTCCATTCCGAATCTGCGTGTGCCGGAATACAGCCGGGAGGAGAGGCAGAGGCTGCAGAAGGCTTTTGGCTATACCTACGACGAATTGAAGACGGGTATTCTGCCCATGGCGAAAAACGGAAGCGAGGCGATTGCCGCCATGGGAGTGGATACGCCTCTGCCTGTGCTGAGTAAAACTTACCACCCGCTGTTTCATTATTTTAAGCAGCTGTTCGCGCAGGTGACGAATCCGCCGATCGACGCGATCCGGGAGGAGATCGTGACTTCGACGACGGTTTATATCGGTACGGAGGGCAATATCCTGCAGGAGACGCCTCAAAACTGCAATGTGCTGAGGGTCAACAATCCGATCCTGACGAATACGGATCTGCTGAAGATAAAAAGCATGAAGGCGGACGGCTTTAAGGTTGAGGTGGTCCCGATTACCTACTATAAAAACACCAGTCTGGAGCGGGCCATCGACAGACTTTTTGTGGAAGCGGACCGGGCTTATCGGGACGGAGTGAATATTCTGATTCTGTCCGACCGCGGCGTGGATGAAAATCATGTTCCCATGCCGTCGCTTTTAGCGGTATCCGCGCTGAATCAGTATCTGGTGCGGACGAAAAAGAGAACGCGGGTTGCGCTGATCCTGGAGTCGGGAGAGCCCAGGGAGGTTCATCATTTTGCCACGCTCTTAGGGTACGGCGCATGCGCCGTCAATCCGTACCTTGCCCAGGATTCCATCCGGGAGCTGATCGATAATCACATGCTGGATAAGGACTATTACGCCGCCGTCAACGATTACAACAATGCGGTGCTTCACGGGATTGTCAAGATTGCTTCCAAGATGGGGATCAGCACGATACAGTCCTACCAGGGATCTCAGATTTTTGAGGCCATCGGTATCGATCAGGATGTGATCGGAAAGTATTTCAGCAATACGGTGTGCCGTGTAGGAGGAATCGATTTAAA
Organism: bacterium; assembly: GCA_023664305.1. Lineage (GTDB taxonomy): Bacteria > Bacillota > Clostridia > Lachnospirales > Lachnospiraceae > Acetatifactor. Next base: position 71,099 of record JAMPFT010000004.1, read on the forward strand.
GGATATTGAGAGACAGGTAGACGAGCTTCATTCCATGGCTTTCGACCCGCTGGGTTTGGAAAACGATTTGACCTTAGACAGCCCCGGCCGTCATAAAATGCGCAGCGGCGGCGACGAACATCTGTACAATCCGGCTGTCATCCATATGCTGCAGGAATCCACGAGAAGAGGAGATTATCGGATGTTCAGGCAGTATACCGCCATGGTCAACGATGAGAACTCCGTCAGGAATCTGCGCGGACTTATGGATTTCTGTTATCCTGAAAAGGGTGTGCCGCTGGAGGAGGTTGAGCCGGTGGAGTCCATTGTGACCAGATTCAAGACGGGAGCCATGTCCTACGGCTCGATCTCGAAGGAGGCCCATGAGACCATGGCCATCGCCATGAACAGACTGCACGGAAAGAGTAATTCCGGCGAGGGAGGCGAGGAGCTGGAAAGGCTGACGCCGGGCGCCGACGGATTGGATCGCTGCTCTGCCATCAAGCAGGTGGCCAGCGGCCGCTTTGGAGTTACCAGCAGATATCTTGTCAGCGCCAGGGAGATTCAGATCAAGATGGCCCAAGGGGCAAAGCCCGGAGAGGGCGGCCATCTGCCCGGCGGGAAGGTGTATCCCTGGATTGCAAAGACCAGGCATTCCACGCCCGGGGTGTCGTTAATTTCCCCGCCGCCCCACCATGATATTTACTCCATCGAGGATCTTGCGCAGCTGATTTACGATCTGAAAAACGCCAACAAGGAGGCCCGGATTTCCGTGAAGCTGGTATCCGAGGCGGGAGTGGGAACCGTGGCGGCAGGCGTGGCAAAGGCCGGGGCGCAGGTGATTCTCGTGTCCGGATATGACGGGGGAACGGGAGCCGCCCCGGGGAGCTCCATTCACAATGCCGGTCTTCCCTGGGAGCTCGGTCTGGCGGAGACCCATCAGACATTGATCATGAACGGTCTGCGGAACAAGGTGCGCATTGAGACGGACGGCAAGCTGATGAGCGGCCGGGATGTGGCGATAGCGGCCATCCTGGGCGCCGAGGAATTTGGGTTTGCCACCGCGCCGCTGGTGACGATGGGGTGTGTCATGATGCGGGTCTGCAATCTGGATACCTGCCCTGTGGGGGTGGCCACCCAGAATCCGGAGCTGCGGAAGAAGTTTCGGGGGAAACCGGAATATGTGGAGAACTTTATGCGGTTTGTGGCGCAGGAGCTCAGAGAATATATGGCGGCGCTGGGCGTGTACACGGTGGATGAACTGGTAGGGCGCACGGATCTTTTGAGGGTGAAGGAGAATCTGACCGACAGGCAGCGAAAGATCGATCTGACGAAAATCCTTGCGAACCCGTACGGGGAGGAAAAAGGGAAGTGTACCTTTGACCCCGGCCAGACGTATGATTTTGAATTGGAGAAGACGTTGGATGAAAGGGTGCTTTTGAAGCAGCTGGGCAAGGCCATCGCCGACGGACAGAAAAAAAGTATTGAGATAGAGGTTTCGAACACTGACAGAAGCCTTGGCACGATACTGGGAAGCGAGATTACCGGAAAGCTGGGAGATGACGTGGAGGAGGATACCTATCACGTCCTTTGCACCGGCTCCGGCGGACAGTCCTTCGGGGCGTTCATTCCGAAGGGACTGACGCTGGAGCTGGCGGGAGATTCCAACGATTATTTTGGCAAGGGTCTTTCCGGCGGGAAGCTGATCGTCTATCCGCCGACGGGAAGCAGCTTTGACGCCTCTGAAAATACGATTATCGGAAATGTGGCGCTTTACGGGGCCACCGGCGGTAAGGCATTTATCAACGGAGTGGCGGGCGAGCGCTTCTGTGTCCGCAATTCCGGCGCGAGCGCCGTGGTAGAGGGCGTCGGCGACCATGGCTGCGAATATATGACAGGGGGCAGGGTCGTAGTGCTGGGACGCACCGGCAAAAACTTTGCGGCGGGTATGAGCGGCGGTATCGCCTATGTGCTGGACGAAGGAAACGATCTGTATAAGCGTTTGAACAAGGAGATGGTTTCCTCCGGCGAGATTACCTCCAAATACGATGTGCTGGAATTAAAGTCCATGATCCGGGAGCATGTGACTTTGACAAACTCTGAGAAGGGAAAGAGAATATTGGAGCGGTTCGAGGAGTATCTGCCGAAGTTTAAAAAGATCATTCCCCACGACTACGAGAGGGTGTTGAAGACCATCGTACAGATGGAGGAAAAGGGGCTGAGCGCGGAGCAGGCGCAGATAGAAGCTTTTTATGTCAATACAAGGAGGAGCTGAAAATGGGAAAGCCTACCGGATTTATGGAATATGAAAGAGAAGTCAGCGCGGCGCAGGATCCGAAGAAGCGCATCAGACATTTTAACGAGTTTCACGAGCACATGCCGAAGGAACGGCAGCAGCTTCAGGGCGCCAGGTGCATGGAGTGCGGCGTGCCCTTTTGCCAGTCCGGCATGATGCTGTGCGGTATGGCCAGCGGATGCCCGCTGCACAATCTGATTCCGGAGTGGAACGATCTGGTGTATATGGGCAACTGGCAGCAGGCCTATAACCGGCTGAAAAAGACAAACAACTTTCCGGAGTTTACCTCCAGAGTGTGTCCGGCCCTCTGCGAGGCGGCGTGTACCTGCGGGCTGAACGGAGATCCGGTTTCCACGAAGGAAAACGAGTACGCTATTATCGAGAACGCTTACAGGGAGGGCTACGCGTCAGCCAGGCCGCCGAAGGTGCGCACCGGGAAAACCGTAGCCATCGTGGGAAGCGGCCCCTCGGGGCTTGCCGCGGCGGACCAGCTGAACAGAAGAGGTCATTCCGTCACGGTATTCGAGCGCTCGGACCGCATCGGCGGGCTGTTGATGTACGGCATTCCGAACATGAAGCTGGAAAAAAGGATCGTGGAGAGAAAGCGAAGGATCATGGAGGAGGAAGGCGTTGTCTTTGTCACGGGGGTAGATGTGGGGAGAGACAGAAAAGCGGAGAAGCTGCTGCGCGAGTTTGACCGTATCATTCTCGCCTGCGGCGCGTCCAATCCCAGAGATATCAAAGCGCCGGGCAGGGACGCGCAGGGAATTTACTTTGCGGTGGATTTTCTGAAGGCCAATACGAAGAGTCTGTTGGATTCCAATTTTGAAGACGGGCGTTATGTGGATACCAAAGGGAAAAATGTCGTCATCATAGGCGGTGGGGATACCGGGAACGACTGCGTGGGGACGGCGGTGCGCCACGGCGCAAAAAGCGTGACACAGATCGAGATGATGCCGAAAGCGCCGGATTGCCGCACGGAGGAAAATCCCTGGCCGGAATGGCCGAAAATCTGTAAGACGGATTACGGTCAGGAGGAGGCGATCGCGGTATACGGACATGACCCGCGTATCTATGAGGCCACGGTAAAGGAATTTATAAAGGATAAAAAGGGCTGTCTGAAGGCGGTGAAGCTTGTCCGGCTGTCCTGGGAGAAGGATGTAGAGTCGGGCCGCATGATGATGCGGGAGATTGCGGACAGCGAATGGGAGCTGCCTGCGGATATTGTGCTGATTGCCGCCGGGTTCCTCGGCGCGGAAAGCTATGTGGCGGAGGCCTTCGGCGTGGAGCAAAACGACCGGGGCAATGTGAGGACCGATGCCGGAAAATATCTGACCTGCAGGGAAAAGGTATTTGTCACGGGAGATATGCACAGAGGACAGTCGCTGGTGGTGTGGGCCATCCGGGAGGGAAGGGAGGCCGCCAGGGCCGTGGACGAAAGCCTGATGGGGTATTCCAATCTGGTGGTGCAGTGACGTTTCCGGCCGGAAATTCCCGGATATGCCGTGCCGGCGGCTTTGAAAGCCGCCGCCGGCAGTTCGGCGGACTGCTTTCTGACGGGTTTTATGCCGGAAAAATCTGTAAAACGGAATGATATTCAGAAAAAAGGATATACTTCAAAAATCTGACAGATATCATTGACAAAAAGAAGGATTATTTTTATAATTAAAATGAACAGGTTCATAAAAATGAGGAGGGATTTTTATTCCGAAAATCATTGAAAATCTGAGGGAAAATCTTCTGGAGGAAGCAGGCAGGGAGCTGTTTCAGGCCGGTTACAGCGGTATGAATATCCGCCGCATTGCGAAAAACTGTCATGTTGCCACCGGAACGGTTTACAATTACTTCCCCTCCAAGGAAATGCTGGTGGCAAGCCTTATGCTTTCCGACTGGCTGGAGGTTCTGCGCAGGGCAGGAGAATCGGCTGCGGGCTGTTCGGAGCTAAAGGAAGGCCTGGAGGGCGTCTATGCCGCCTTTCTTTCTTTCAGCGACCGTTACCGGGTCATCTTTCAGGCCACCGACATGCCGCTCGGGGGAGAAGCCTATGCAAAACGCCACAAAGAACTGCGGGGACAGATTGTCGAGGTGCTGCAAACGCTGCTGGAGCGGTTTGACAGACATCCCGATGAAATGACCTGTATCATTCTGGCGGAGAGCATATTGACCGCTACGGGAGAAAACCGGAATTTTTCCGAGCTGTATGCCGTAATCGAAAAACTTTTAGGAAAAGGAGAAGCAAGATGAGCAGTTTTAAGGATTTGAGAATCGTAGACAATTTTTACCAGACCTCCGCGTTCTTCCCCATGCCGACGATTCTGGTGGGGACGCTGACGGATCAGGGCACCACGACCCTGGGGCCTTACAGCCTCTGCCAGCCGTACTATATCGCCGGGAAGGATTATTACGCCATGCTTCTGTGCTGCCGTAATTCCTCCAATACCGCCCAGAACATCCTGAAGCGGAAAAAATGCACCCTGAATTTCATTACCGACGACCGCAAATACTTTAAGGAGGCCGTCCGCATGGGCTTCCCCGGGGATACGCCCGAGGAAAAGATGAAGGACTGCATTTTTACCCTGGAGGACGGGCTGCGCAAGGCGGCGGATCCCAAGGGGACTTATCCGCAGGTGGTCAGCGAGTGCTATCAGGTGTTCGAGTGTACCTGGGTGGATACGCTGGATAACGCGCAGGACGATCAGCCCGGACAGTTAAACGGCTACGAAGGTCCGTACCATGATTTCAACGGCATCACCAGCAAGTTTGGAGCGCACTTTATCCTGCGGGTGGATAAGATCCTGATGAAGGAAAAGTATTATAACGCCATCGTAAACGGCGTCCGCGCCAAAGATTTCCCGAAGGTGCCGGTAGATTACGGATACCGTGATTCCAAAAATTTCTGGTATACAAAGTTCCCCCGGGCGATTCCGGAGCTACTTCCGGTGCGGGAGGGCAATCTGGATTCCGTGAAATACGCCGCGAACCGTATCGATCCGGATATCAAATTTACGGATGAGGCGTGCATGAAGATGATCAAGGTTCCCCGGATCTTTTTGCCGACGGCATTGAAGGGCTGCGTGGAATGGGCGAAGGAAAACAACGTGACTCTGATTACCGCGGAACACATGGATATCATCAACGACAAGAGGGCAAAGGAAAAGAAACTGTAAATTTTAGGAGAGGAGTATAAGAATGAAGGTAGTTTTGGCAGGCGCCTACGGAAAGCTGGGCGGCGACATTCTGAAGACTTTGGTAGAGGGCGGCTATGAGGTGGTGGCGGCCGATATGATTGACAGGCAGATCCCGGGTCTGGATCAGAGCAGATATACCTACCGGAAGCTGGACGTGACCGACGCAGCGTCCTTAAAGGGGCTGTGCGAGGGAGCGGACGCGGTGATTACCACGGTGGGACTCACCAGCACCAACGCCACGATCACAAATTACGATATCGACTATCAGGGCAACCTGAATCTTTTAAACGAGGCAAAGCGGGCGGGAGTAAAGAAATTTGTCTATATTTCCGTGCTGAAGGCGGACAAGGCACCCAAGGTGCCTATGCTTCACGCCAAATATCTGTTTGAGGAGGAGCTGAAAAAGAGCGGTATTGACTATGTGATCCACCGTCCCACCGGGTATTTTTACGATATCGTCAAGGTGTTCCGTCCCATGATTGAAAAGGGGCAGGTTTCCCTTCTGGGGAAAAAGGCGGTACACGCCAACGTGGTGGATACTCCCGATTTTGCGGAGTTTATCGTAAAGCATATGGGCGATCGGAACGTGACTTACAATGTGGGCGGCAAGGAGACCTGGTCCTATGAGCAGATTGCCCGCATGTGCTTCGAGGCGGCGGGAAAGGAGCCGGTGATCAAGCACGCGCCGCCGTTTTTGTTTGATATTCTGGCAAATCTCCCCAAGAATAAGAAAAACGGCAAGCAGGCCATCATCCGGTTTTCCAAGTGGACGCTGACGGAGGAGATGGTAGGGGATACCAGATGCGGGGAGCACAGCTTCAAGCAGTATATTTATGACAGCTTTCAAAAGGAGGGATAAGCGTGGGCTGGGAATATATGTGGATTTTTCTGATTGTCAGCGCGGCGTTATGCGCGGTCGGGTTTAAGAAGTATGTTTATTTCCTTTCCATCGGCTACGGATTTTCCGTGGCGGGACTGGGAGTGGCTTATCTGGTGACCGCCCTGACGCAGCACTGGAGCGTCTCCTGGGTCGTGGCAGTGCAGTGTCTTTTGTTTGTGGCCTACGGCGCGAGGCTGTCGGGCTTTCTGCTGTACCGTGAGATCAAAAACGCCAGCTACCGCAAGGTGCTGCAGGAGGCTTCCGGGGAGAAGGATAAGCCCATGCCGTTTTTCGTGAAATGCTCCATTTGGGTAGTGGTTTCCGTCCTGTATATCATGCAGACCTCTCCCGTGTTTTTCCGGGTTTATAACGGAGAGGGAGCGGAGCTTGCGCTGCCCCTTGCAGGCGCGGTCTTAAGCGCCGTGGGGCTGATCCTGGAGGCTTTGTCCGATAAGCAGAAGAGCGCCCAGAAGGCCAAGCGGCCGGATATGGTGGCTACGGAGGGACTCTTTAAGATGGTGCGCTGCCCTAACTATTTCGGTGAGATCCTGTTCTGGACCGGCGTGTTTGTGGGCGGAGTGAGCGGCCTGGCGGGAGCGGGTCAGTGGATCGTGGCTGTCATCGGCTATATCGCCATCGTTTATATTATGATCAACGGCGCGCAGAGACTGGACAGAAGGCAGGAGAAGAGCAACGGCTCCAAGCCGGAGTACCGTGCGTATGCGGACCACACGCCGTTAATCATTCCCCTGATTCCGATCAGTCATATCGGAAAGTATAAGGAGTGAGTATGAGTATTCCCATGGCATTGGTGGATTTTATCCCCGTGATCCTGTTTGTGGCCGGCGCCGTGGTTTTGCAGAGGGAGTTTTACGACCATATGAGCAAGGGCACATTCGCTGTCTTTTCGGCGGGCACCATTACCGTGTTTATGGCAGGTCTTTTCAAGGCGTGCTGGAAGCTTTTGTACGCCGCGGGAATCTGCGATTTTACGGCGCTGAACGAATGCTTCTTTCCCATGCAGACCACAGGATTTGTGCTGGCGGCGCTGGGCATGACGGCTATGCTGTGCGGCAGACGTAAAAAAGCGGCGCTCTACAGCGTCGGCGCTGTCCCGGCGGTTTACAGCGGCACCATGCTGTTCGTGGCGCTGATGGTGCTCGGTGTGGCGGTTCTTGACGGCGGCCTGATCGTCATGGCGGTAAAGAGAAAGAAGAAGGCCGCCGTGGCCGTGTTCCTGGTTTCCTTTGTGTTCGTGCTGGGGATGGGATATCTGTCGTCTAAAGACTTTGCGGATCCCGCCATGAACTGGATGGCGGAGGGCGTAAACATCGTCGGTCAGGGAGCATTTCTGGCCGGGGCGCTGATGATCCGCGAAAAGCGTGAGAAGGGGTCGGAAGGCTGATCGGCGAGGGTTGGCCGGAGAACTTAAAAACTGTTTTTGGATGCCGTGCGGCAGGCCGTATCTGTAAATCAGACGGCCTGCCGCATTAAATTGACAACGGGCAGTTCGTGAAGCGTGCTGCCCGTTGTTGTGTCTTGCTTTGAAAATAATAATACCATTTTTAAATTAGTATATTGCATTATATAATAGTATGTGATACAATGAACCTGTCAAAGAGAAAGAGGAGAAAAGAACGCTGTTACAAAGGAAAGAGAAAGGGAAAGAGAGAAAGGGAAAAGAGAAGAGGGAAAGAAGAAAAAGAGAAAGGAGGAAAACGGGATGAATACACAGTTTAAGAAGGGCGCTCTGGAATTGTGCGTGCTGTCTCAGCTAATGCGGGGCGACAAATACGGATACGAACTGACGGAGCGGATTTCGTCGGAAATGTCGATTGCAGGCGGAACCCTGTACCCGATTTTGCGCAGATTGAAGGAAGAAGCCTATGTGACGACGTACCTGATAGAGTCGGAGTCCGGTCCTGCCAGAAAGTACTACAGTTTGACAGAGACTGGGAAGCGATATCAGGAGAGTGTGGCGCAGGAGTGGGAAGAATTTATCGGAGCGGTAAACAGGCTGATAAGCGAGTGAATCGTTGACAGTACGGAATAAGCAGGTCAGAGTTTTTCTCGAAACGCAGGCAGAAGAGACCTACAGGAAGAAAGCGCAGAAAAAATATCGGAACAACGCTGCGGAAAGCAGATGACAATTTGACGAAACAGGAGGCAGGATAATGACAAAACAGGAATATCTGAGCGCATTGCAGGAGAAGCTGGAGACCTTTAACCGGGAGCTGCAGCAGGAAATTACGGAGGATTATGAGCAGCATTTCGCCGAGGGACTGGCGGCAGGGAAAACGGAGGAGGAAATCATAGAGGAATTAGGCGATATCGAGGATATGATCGGGGAGCTGCCCGAGGAGGACAGAAAGCAGGAGTTGCAGCAGGCGGAGCAGCTATCCAGATGCAGCGATACTTATCAGGGAGAGGGTAAGCCGGTAGTGATCGACGGACTGGTCGCGGACGTGACGCTGGAGAAATCGGAGGACGACTGTATTTATGTGGACTATACAAACAACGGAGACGAGTATTTGACGCAGAGATACCGCTTTTATCAGTATGAGGAGGACGGCGTTTTCTATGCGGGCGTAAAGGAAGAGGAAGGCGCGGGATATAAAAACGGGAAAAAGATGACGTTGTTCGGGCGGACCATTCTCGCCTTTAACAATGTATCCCGGAACAACGCGGAAATCAGGCTGGCGGTCAGGGTCCCCGACGGGCTGCCACGAATAGAGCTTCGGACAAAGAGCGGCGACGTCACGGTAGACAGAATCAAGGGAAATCGGATGACGGTCGAGACCGCAAGCGGCGACATTAAGCTGACGCAGAGCATGGCGGAGGAGTTCAGGATGAAAACCGCAAGCGGGGACGCCGAGCTCAGGGGTGTTACATGCACGGAGTTGAACGTGAATACGAGAAGTGGCGATGTGATTGCGGACAGGGTGACTGCGGGAACGGCGAAGATGCAGGCGGGGAGCGGCGACATAAGCCTGAGGGAGGTCTGTCTCGACAGCTTATCGGCCCACACCGGGAGCGGAGATGTCGTCGCAGACGGAGAAATCTGCGAAGGTACGATGCAGGCGGGAAGCGGCGACGTCAAGGCGACGCTGGAAGGGAAGATCAGCAGGGTGGGGATTACCACCGGAAGCGGCGATGTAATATTGAACATGGATAAGGTGAGCGGCGTGGAGGCAACGCTGAGAACGGGAAGCGGTGACGGCGTGGTCTACCTGGGCGGCGAGAAGCATTTTGTGTCGGGCAGGAGCATTACAGTGGGAAGCGGCGACTGCAAGGTGGCCGTGGTTACGGGAAGCGGCGATGCAAAGATTGTGTGCTGAGAATAGCGGTTAATGCTTTAACGGGGGAACTGTACGGTGATGTACAGTCTCCCGTTTTTGTAGGCAGAACCGATGCAGCCGCCCATGCGCTCCGTCAGATGCTTGGCAATGGAAAGTCCCAGTCCGGCGGAGCTGCCAAGACCGTCTGAATTTGTGGAAGGCCGGGCGCTCTGAGAAGAAGAGCCAAACGCGGATGCACCTTGTACACGCACGGTCTCCACGGTAAAGTAGCGGTCGAAAAGCTTTGCGGCGATGACCGGGGTCATGCCGGGGGCAAGGTTGGAGAAGGTGACCGCGCCGTCCTCCGTCAGGGTCACATGAAGGTCGCCTCCGCTGTACTTGACGGCGTTGCCGATGATATTGCAGAAGACGCGGGAAAGAGAATTTTCGTCGAGCGTGCGTAGGACGGCAGTTTCCGGCATGGAAATAACAGGTGTGATATTATGCTGCTCCAGCTCGGTGCAAAAGGCGATCAGGCTTTCCTCCAGAACTCTGTTCAGAGAGAGGGAAACAGGCGACTCTTCCCCGGCGGAAAGCATCACGGAGTAGCGGAACAGCTCCTCCGTCAGCTTTTTCATGGCAGCCGTGCGGTTTTGCAGGATCCGGAGGTAGCGCAGCGCGTCGGCGTGTTCCTTTTGCGCTGTCAGCTCCCGGGATAGCAGATCCAGATAACCGCTGACGGCGGTGAGGGGAGTGCGAAGATCGTGGGAGATGTTTGTGACCGCCTCCCGGATCTCGCGGTCTCCGTTGGCATAGCGCAGGCGCTCCTGTCTCAACAGAGCAAGCTGTCGGTTCAGCAGTGCGGTCAGTCGGCAGAGACCGGGATCCCGGGAGGAGACGGTAAGCAGAGCGTTGGTATCCTGATTTTTTTCCAAAATGTCAGTCAGGCCCATGGCGATTTCCCGATAGCTTTTGTGGAGGAGACGGATTTTCAGCGCAAGGAAAGCGCATATGACACACAATACGACACTTAATATGACACAAAATATGACACACATGGAACTTATCATGACGTCCGATTCTCCTCCTGACAAAAGGATTTTTTAAAGTTGACTAAATCAGTCGATACAATTTCTGCCGCAGTGGTCCTACTTCAGATCCTTTCTGCAAAAGACAGGGATTCCGACTGCTGTGACGCCGAGAGTCAGCAGAAGGGAAAAAAGGCACATCCGCGGCGCACTGGGCAGATCATACTGCGAAAAAGACAGGCTTTGGCCTGTGGGCAGGAAGTCCCGGAAAAATTCAAAGACAGTCCGTGCGGTTCCCTGCAGGTAACCGGGGTTGGGATAAGGATCCTGCGGAACAATCGCGCCGTTTACGGACAAAGTATAGGAGTTTTCAATGTATTCCGGCGCCTCCAGACGGGCGGTGACATAGATCGCGGCAAACAGCAGCGCGAAGTATGCAATAACGCACGTTACGGAAAGAATCGGCTTGTTGTGGATCAGCATGGCCGGAAGCGTAAAAAGCGCGGAATAGGAGAGGATCAGCAAAAGTCCCGCGCCAAGCTTTTGCAGCAGCCCGGATAAATTTGTCGGCGGCCCGAAGAGGGGGAGGCCGACGGCGAAGGTGACCAGGACGGAGACGGCGCATACTAAAAGAGAGGCAGCGGCGGTGAGAAGCAGGGTGGAGAGATACAGACTGATTCTGCCGTGTCCGGCGATCAGCTTATTGCGGATTGTGCCGTCGCTGTATTCCGTGCCCAGGAAGAGGGCGGCAAAGACAGCCGTAAAGCATCCGAAAAACATCATGCAGCCCGGCACAAAGAGATCCAGGGTGTAAGCAGGGCCGCCGCTTTGCATCAGCCGATAGTCCGACAGCATGACGAAGACGAGGAAGGCCGGCATCAAAAGAATCCCCGCCCAGAAGATTTTATTTTTCCAAAGCCTGGCAAAACCGGCACATAAAAGTTTATTCATCGTTTTTTCCTCCGATCAGATTCATAAAATAATTTTCCAGTCCTTCCTCGCGTTCGCGGATCTTGATCAGGACGCAGCCGTTTTGGGAGAGGAGCTCTACCAGCTCCGTGATTTCCAGAGAGCCGTAAATTTCTGCCTGATCATCTGATAACACGCGATATTCTATTCCTCGCGGTTCCAGCGCCGTGCAGAGAGAGCGGGTGTCGGATACGGTGACGCAAAGGCATTTCCGGCAGGAGGCTTCCAGTTCTTTGGCGCTGATTTCCTTCAGCATTTCCCCGCGGTCGATAAAGCCGTAATGAGTGGCCAGGCGGGAGAGCTCGTCCAGGATGTGGCTGGAGATCAGAAGGGTGATGCCGTGTTCCCGATTCAGCTTCAGGAGAAGCTCCCGGATCTCGATAATTCCCTGGGGGTCCAGACCGTTGGCGGGTTCGTCCAGGACCAAAAAGTCCGGATTGCCGGCCAGAGCTACGGCAATGCCCAGCCGCTGGCGCATGCCCAGAGAGAAATTCTTCGCCTTCTTTTTGCCGGTGTCCTCCAGTCCCACCAGCTTCAAAAGCTGAGGGACGGAGTCAAAGGAGGGCAGCCCCAGGATGCGGTATTGTTCCTTTAAATTGTCTTCTGCCGTCATATCCAGATAGATGGAGGGAGTCTCCACCACAGCGCCCATACGTTTCCTGCCTTTGATGATTTCCGGTTCTGAGAAGGGTATGCCAAAGAGCGAGTATTCTCCGCGGGTAGGAGTCTGCAGGCCGCAGATCAGGCGGATCAGGGTCGTTTTCCCCGCGCCGTTCTTCCCCACAAAGCCGTAGATAGCGCCTTTTGGGACATGCATGGAGATATCATGCAGGGCCGTGAAGCTGCCGTACTTTTTTTGAAGTGCGGATGTAGTCAGTACATATTCCATTGTAACCTCCGTTTCTGCCTGTGCCCGGATCCCGGGCACGGTACACATAATCGGGACAGTAGAATTTTCGCGCGCAGGAAACTCTGCCGTCGATGGTGTTTGAACCGATTTCGCGGAACCTTTCTCACATCAGTATCGCAGAAAACAGTAAAGAAAGCGGTTAAGAAAAGGGTTAAGAAACAGGAAAGATTTCAATAATAACATATGTTTTTAAACAGATCCGCCGGCGGGGCGAAGCCCGGCGGTTACATCGGATTCAGGCGGAAACCGATCCCCCAGACGGACTCGATGCAGTCCTCTCCGCCTGCCTCTTTTATTTTTTTCCGCAGATTGCTGATATGGATTTTGAGGGAGCTTTCGGTGCAGTCGGGGGTGTCCGCGCTGATATCCTCCAGCAGGGCGGATTTTGAGACGGGACGGGCAGGATTCTGCATCAGCTTTTTTAACAGGGCGTATTCCGTCCGGGTCAGGTGTATCGGCCTGTCCCGGACGAGAAGCTCCCGGGTGTCGGTGTTAAGGACAAGCTCCCCCGCGGTGAGAATGGGGGAGACGGGCTGTCCGCCGCGGCGCAGCTGTACCGTGATCCGTGCCAAAAGCTCCCGGATCTCGAAGGGCTTTGTCAGATAATCCGCAGCGCCCTCCAGAAGAACCTTTACCTTATCGTCTGTCTCGGCTTTTGCGCTGACCACGATGACGGGGATATTTTTTATATGGGGAAGCAGCTGCTCCCCGGACAGCCCCGGCAGCATCAAATCCAGAAGGATCAGATCGGGGCGGTTCTTTTCAAACAGCAGCAGCGCCTCGGTGCCCGACCAGGCCCGAAGTACCCGGTATCCCTCCGCCTTTAGGCTTTCCGCGAGCAGATCTCCGATATAGGCGTCATCTTCAACGATTGCAATTGTTTTCATGAAAGTCCTCGTTTCTGTTTTCGGCGTCACGAAGGGACGCTTTGTGTTCTTTAAGATCATATAATAAATCAGGCCTTTTTTCAACGCCCAAAAGTTTCTCTTGCGGTAAGCAGGGACATAGGGTATAATTAATTAAATCAATTAATTAAATAGAAAGGGGGAACGGTATGGGGGCAGTATTTGATATCGGCCGGTTTGCGCGTATAGGGCTGGAAATCGGTTCCGGGGAAAACCGTTTTACCATGAAGCGGGGAAGCTTTTCCTACAGAAAGAAAGAGGGCCGGTATCGGCGGCTTGCGCTCCTGGAAAAGCTTGAGGCGGAGGGCGGATATGATTTGATTTACAGCGGCTTTGGCGCGAAGCCGCTCCGTCTTTCGGTGAGAATCGGCGAAAACCGGCTGAAGGTGTTCTGGCAGGGCGATGCCCCGGAGGGTGTAAACCGGTTCCGGCTCTCTTTTCCCGCAGATGAAAGCGAGCATTTCTACGGCTGCGGCGAGACCTATTCGAAGCTGGATCTGAAGGGAGAACTGGTGCGGATCTGGGTGGCGGAGCATCAGAACACGGGCCGGATCTCCGGAAAGATCATCCGGGAGAAGCTGTTGGGCAGGAATCCGGACAGAACGCTTCCCTTTCGAAAATATGAATCCTATTACGCCCAGCCTACTTTTGTTTCGAGCAGCCGGTATTTTGTGCATGTGGAGACGGACGCTTATTCGGAGTTTGATTTCAGAAGGCCGGACAGGATTACCCTGAATCTGCAGGAGCCGCCGTGCTTTACCGTTGGCTGGGGGGACAGCTTTGAGGAGGTGTCCGAAAATCTGTCGGCGCTTCTGGGACGGCCCAGGGCGCTGCCGGACTGGATTTACGACGGCGGGATCCTGGCGGTACAGGAGGGCGCAGACGCTGTGGAGCGCAAGCTGAAAAAGGCGTTTGAGGCGGGCGCAGCGGTGAACGGCGTCTGGTGCCAGGACTGGTGCGGATGCAGGAGAACGGGCTTCGGCTACCAGGTTATGTGGAACTGGCGCTTCGATGAGACGCTGTATCCCGATCTGCCGGAGAAGATTCGAAAGTGGCGGGAAAGAGGAGTGCGCTTCCTGGGATATATCAATCCTTTTCTTGCCATCGAGAAGGAGCTTTACCGGGAAGCATCCGGGAAAGGCTACTGCGTCAAAGACCGGGCGGGGAAGGATTATCTGGTGACGATCACCACCTTCCCGGCGGCCATGATAGACCTCACCAACCCGGCGGCTTACGAGTGGTACAAGGGCCTGATCAGGGAAAATATGATCGGCGTCGGCATGAGCGGCTGGATGGCGGATTTCGGGGAATATCTCCCGGTGGACTGCGTGCTTTACAGCGGCGCGGATCCGGAGGTAGTCCACAATACCTGGCCCGCGTTGTGGGCGAAGCTGAACCGAGAGGCTATCGCGGAATGCGGTATGGAAGAGGAGATTTTCTTCTTCACCCGGGCGGGACACACGGGGACAGTTGCTCATTCGGATATGATGTGGACGGGAGACCAGCATGTGGACTGGTCGGTGGACGACGGGCTGCCCTCCGTGATCCCGGCGACGCTATCCTTAGCCATGAGCGGCTTTTGCATCACGCATTCGGACGTGGGAGGGTATACCACAATCATGCATATGCGCCGTGGCAGGGAGCTTTTGCTGCGTTGGGAGGAGATGAACGCGTTTTCGCCGCTGTTTCGCAGCCACGAGGGAAATCAGCCGGTCAACAACGTGCAGTTTGACGGCGACGGGGAGCTGCTGGAGCAGCTGGCGCGCTGCACCGGGCTGCATGCGAGGTTGAAGCCGTATCTGAAAAAGTGTGAGAAGGAAGCCCGGGAGAGGGGGATCCCGGTGATCAGGCCGCTGTTTTATCATTACGATGAAGAGGCGCTGTATACCGAGAAAACGGAATATCTGCTGGGACGGGATATCCTTGTGGCTCCGGTGCTGAAGGAGGGCAGGGAGGGACGCATCTGCATCCTGCCGGAGGACAACTGGGTACACCTTTTCACCAGGGAAGAGTACGGCGGCGGGCGGTATGTGGTTCCGGCGCCGGTTGGAAGGCCGCCGGTGTTCGTGCGCAAGGCGAGCGAGGATTATGAGGAGTTGATAAGTGTGCAAAGATTTTCTAAGCCCGCAAAGTGAGCGGACTAAGAAAATCTAAATTGCACAAGGCGAACAAGTTCGCCTTGAAGAATGCCAAGAGGGGGCGTAGCCCACCTCTTTGAGGGAGCGTAGCCCACCTCTTTGAGGGAGCGTAGCCCACCTCTTTGAGGGAGCGCAGCCCACCTCTTTGAGCGGGCGTTCTTCCGGGTTTGCATCAATTGTTTATGCCGCCGCAGGCGGCGGAAAGGCATGGAATGAAAATGGATAAACAGGAAAAGAGAGAAAAAAGTATGTGGCCGCGATGCGCTTACGGCATGGCGGATATCTACGGAGGTGGCGCTTTTGTCATCATTGGCACGTTTTTCACGGTGTTTCTGACAAAGTCTTTGGGAATGTCCACGGCGCTGGCGGGGACGATTCCTCTGATCGGGAAGGTCTGGGACGCGGTTACGGATCCGCTCATGGGTAATATCTGCGACCGCACCAGTTCACGGTTCGGGGCAAAGCGCTTCTATATTCTGGTCGGAAGCATCGTCTCGGCAGTGACCTTTGTGCTGATGTGGGTGGTTTTTCCCGGCAGCACCACGGCGGGCCAGTATCTTTTTTACATGCTGATGTACATGCTGTTTTCCACGGGCTTCACGATTGTGATGGTGCCCTATAACGCGCTGCTGCCGGATATGGTGGAGGATTACACGGTGCGCAGTAAGTTTTCCGGCGTGCGGATGATTTTTTCCTCCTTCGGCGCGATTCTTGCGGGGCTGATTCCCACGCTGCTCATCAAGGACAATACCGACGCCTCGGCGTACATAACCGTCGCGCTGATTTTCGGCGTCATCTTTTTCGCGGTTGTTCTGCTGACCTTTTTCGGCACCTGGGAGAGGCAGAAGGAGGTCGTCAAGATCGGCTTTGCCCAAAGCTTTGTGCAGTCCCTGACCGTGTATAAGAGCCGCTCTTTCCGGCTGTTTATCGCCATCTTTCTCTTCGGCCAGGGGGCGGCGGACTTTGTCACGGGGCTGGCGGTCTATTATGTGGACGATGTGCTGAATGCCTACGGCGGAGGGCGGTTCACCTATCTGATGGCGGTGATCCTGCTGTCCCAGTTTGTGGGAACCATTCTGTTTACCCCGATCATGGCGAAGACCTCCAAGCGTTTTCCGATTCTGTTAGGCTTCCCGGTCCGGATCGCGGCGACTTTGGCTATGCTTTTGTTCTCCCACGAGGGCGCGAATTTTACGGTGATTCTGGCGCTGACCTTCGTGATCGGTCTGGGCATGGCGGGTTCCTCCACAAGTATTTACGCGATTCTGGCGGATATGGCGGATGTGGACGAGTTGATCACCTCCATCAACCGTCCCGGCACCTGCTCCGCTATGGCGACCTTTGTGAGAAAGATCGCCGGAGGCTTATCCAGCGCGATCATCGGCGTCCTGCTTGCTTTGGCGGGATACGATGAGGTCATCGCGGCGGCGGGCGGCAGACAGAGCGCGGCGACGCAGCGGGGCGTGGCTTACATCTATATCTTTGTGCCGATCCTTCTGATGATTCTGACGCTGGTTTTCACGGTGCTTTTCCCCATCAACGAGAAGGAATTTGGGATCATTAAGCGCGAGATTGCCAGAAGAAAGGGCGAGGATACAAGCGTAGCCGCTCCGGAGGAGATCGCGGTCTGCGAGAAGGTGACGGGATATTCCTATGACAGGCTCTGGAACAGGGAAAATGCGTTGAAGCTAAAAGTGTGAGGAATTAGTAACGGGATATTTGCGGAGGCGACATGGGGTGTAAGTATAAAAATCAGGGATTTTCATACTATTGAATTTGAGCCTGCCGTTGGCAGGCATGGGTATAAGTGCGAAATTAAATTTTCACAGGCGAGTTTGTGCTCACGCTCAAATCCTCAGATTACGGAAAGGTATGGTGAAATAAGATGAAATATTTTCTTGACAGTGCAAAATTGGATGAAATCAGGCTTGCCTACGAGACCTTTGGAATCGATGGCGTCACCACGAATCCGCGGCATATTATGCTCAGCGGAAAGCCCTTTTTAAAGGCGGTGACAGACATTGCGCAATGGCTGAAGGAGGAGGGTCTGGAGGGATATGAGAAATTCCCAGTATCGGTGGAGATCAATCCCCATGTGGAAGAGGCCGGGGAGATGGTAGAGCAGGCGAAGCGGATCGCGGCGATCAGTCCTTCCTTTGTCATCAAGATTCCGGCTACCGAGGCGGGAGTCACCGCCGCGAGAAGGCTGGAGAAAATGGGAATCCGCACGAATGTGACGCTGGTCTTTTCCCCGGCACAGGCGATTCTGCCCGCGAAGAACGGCTCGAAGTTTGTTTCTCCCTTCATCGGCTGGAAGGAGGCAAACGGCGAGGACTGCAGAGAGTATATCCGCAATATTGTGGAGATCTATAAAAATTACGGGTGGTATGGAAAGACGGAAATCATCTGCGCCGCGGTGCGCACGCCCAAGCAGTTTGTGGACTGCGCCCTGGCGGGAGCGGATATTGTCACAGCGGGGCTTGACGTATATCGGGACAGCATGAAGCATGCCTATACCACGCAGGGAATCGGCACGTTTATCGACGCCTGGGACCACACGGCGGCGGAGTGACGGGGAATGTGACTGGAAGTGTTGAAGGAGGGTATAAAGGTGAAAATAGGGTTTATCGGTCTCGGCATCATGGGGGAATCCATGAGCGAGAATATTATCAAAAAGCATGATGACAGTGTCTATGTGTTTGATTTTGTGGAGGAGAAGGTAAAGCTTTTGGAATCAAAGGGCGGAATCGCCTGTAAAAGCTCCCGGGAGGTGGCGGAGCACGCGGATGTGATCATCTCCATGGTGCCCCGGTCGGAGCATTCCAGAAGCGTTTATCGGGAGATTCTGCCCGTGCTGGACGCTTCAAAGATCTGTATCGATATGAGTACCATCGACCCGAGCGTTTCCGTGGAGATCGCGGAGGAGGTAAAGCGGACGGGAGCGCAGTTTCTGGACGCGCCCGTGGTAAAGAGCAAGCCGGCCGCCATAGCGGGAAAGCTGGGGATCTATGTGGGCGGTGACGAGGAGACTTATAAAAAAATCCGGCCCATTCTGCTGTATATGGGCGAAAACGTGATCCGTATGGGAGACAACGGCAAGGGGCTTGTCATGAAAATCTGTCATAACGCGCTGGTGTCTCAGATTCAGAACGGCGTGAATGAGACGTCCGTGCTGGCGGCGGCAAACGGCATCGATATTATGACCTTTGCGGAGGCGATTTCTTACGGCGGCGGCCAGAACTTTTATCTGGATTCCAAAAAGGATCCGATTTCACGCCAGGACTATACTACGGCCTTTTCCGTGGAAAACATGGCGAAGGATGTGAACATCTGTATGCGGCTTGCAGAGGAATGCGGAGTCAGTATGCCGGGAGAGGAAAACGCAAAGCGCGTCTATGACGCGGCGCTGGAGGCCGGTTTCGGGAAAGAGGATTTCTGCGCGACGGTAAAAGTGTGCAAAGATTTTCTAAGCCAGTAAAGTACACTGGCTAAGAAAATCTAAGTTGCACACAGAAGAATCGCAAGAGAAGCGATTCTTCCCGGAACCGAATGGTTCCGTGGGATTGTTTGTGCCGCCGCAGGCGGCATGACGGGAAGTGTGCAAAGAAGTTCTAAGGCAGTAAAGGATGCGTTATGAGGAAGGCAGGATTTTACATCATCATTCTTCTCGCCAACATCATACAGGGAATCACGGGATTTGCGGGCACGATCTTAGCCATGCCTGCCAGCGTCCTGCTGGTGGGAGAGGGCGTCGCAAGGCCGGTGCTGAATGTGCTGGGGCTTTTGTCCGGCGTTTACGTCTTTGCGGGGAACAGGAAATCCGTAGATCGGAGAGAGCTTGGGCGGATTCTGCCGGTGATGACGGCGGGGATTCTGGCGGGGCTGGGGATCCGGGCGCTTCTGGCGGGAAAGGAGAAGATGCTGTACCTGGCGCTGGGCGTCTTTGTACTTGTGCTGGCGGCGCGGGGACTGTACCGCCAGCTTGCAGGGGCGGAGAGACGGCGGATGCAGAGAGGGGCAGCCGGAGGGGAAACATCCGCGCAGGAACCGTCCGCACAGGAGGCGGAGAGAAGCGCAGCCCGCAAAGGTGAGAAAGCAGCGCCCGCAGAGGAACCGTCCGCACAGGAGGCGGAGAGAAACGCAGCCCGCAAAGGTGAGAAAGCAGCGTCCGCGCAGAGGAACGTCGGCCTCGGCAGGCGGGCGGGAGACCTCGTCCTGCTTCTGGGAGCTGGCGTCGCCCACGGAATTTTCGTGTCGGGCGGGCCGCTGCTGATCGGTTACCTGACGGGACGGCTCCGGGATAAGACGGTGTTTCGCGCGACGATCTCCACGGTGTGGATTGTTCTCAACAGTCTGATTCTTTTGGGAGACATTCGGGAGGGACTGTGGAATGCGGACTGTCTGCGCACGCTGGCTGTGGCTGTGCCGTTTTTGACGGGCGGTATGCTGATCGGCGGCAGGCTGTACAGGATTATGAGCCAGAGGACATTTCTGATTTTGACTTATGTGCTGCTGGCGTTGTCGGGAGGTTTGCTGCTTTTCAAAGTGTGAGAAGAAGGGAGAACGATAAGTCATGAAAGAGTTTCAGGTTGTTTATCTGCCGATCGGGGTGCCAACCTTTCATTTGGAGACCGCCGGACAGGAGTTTGAAAAATCTGCCGCGCTGCTGCGAAGCATCGACAGGAATGTAAAGGTGCCGGAGGAGATGCTGCTGTCAACGGATCTGCTGAGAAAATTTACGGAGGGACTTTCCCCGGATTTGATCGTGCTGCAGAATGTGACCTTTGCAAATGCGGCTTATGCGGCGGAGGTGCTCTCACGGTTTGACTGCCCGATTCTGCTCTGGACCCTGCGGGAGCCGGCGGCGGACGGGGGAAGGCTTCGATTAAATTCCCTTACCGGCGCGTATTCCGCGGCAAACACGATCCGGGCGTTTCGAAAGGAACCCTCCACCTATGTGTTCGGAGGGCCGGAGGAAGAAAAGACGGCGGCGAAGGTGAAGGCTGCGGTGAGGGCCGCCGAACTGAAGGCAAAGCTAAGACAGCTGAAGCTGGCGGCGGTGGGTCATACCCCTCAGGGGTTCGGCTTTGGACGCGCGACGGACACGGACATGCTTAAGACCTTCGGCGTGAGGCTGGAGTCCGTTGAGGCCAGGGAGCTGATCGAGCGGGCGCTTGTCTACCGGGAAGACGAAGTAGAGGAATATTTGAAAGATGCGTCGGCGCGTATGCGGGGGCTGGAGATGACGCCGGAGAAGAACCGTACCGATTTTGCAAGACTGTACAGGGCATACCGGGAGTTTGTGTCGGAGCATCAGATCGGGGCGTTGGCTTCCCGCTGCTGGCCGGACTTCTTCACAGCCTTCGGCACACCGGTCTGCGCGGTGCTGGCCATGCTGAACGATTTGGGAGTGGCCGCGAGCTGTGAGGCGGACGCCTACGGCGCACTGTCTATGTATATGGGCATGGAACTGTCCGATGCCCCGGTCTTTTTCGGAGATCCCGTGGCTATGGACGAGGAGGAGAACACGGTCACCTTCTGGCACTGCGGCACCGCCGCCTGCTCTCTGGCGAGGGAGGATACGGGCGCGCAGACGGGAGTACACTGCAACCGCAGGCTCGGCCCTACCTTGGAGTTCGGGTGTCGTCCGGCAAAAAGCGTGACGGTTTTCCGCGTGGGACAGAAGCCGGACGGGAGCTTCCGCTTTTTCCTGGCGGAGGGAGAGGCTTTGGATAAACCGAAGCAGTACAGCGGCACATCCGTGGTAGTAAAGACAAAAAATCCTTCCGGGGCGCTGGTGGAGCAGAGTGTGCTGGACGGCTGGGAGCCTCATTTTGCGGTGATTTACGGAAATGTGTCAGAGGAACTGGAAATATTGGGGAATATGTTGAACGTAGAGGTGTGCAGATATTGATCTGCTGCGGAACGGACTCAGGCTGAGCTGCGGGGCAGAGAAAGAAGCCGGGTATGCGGCAGTTCCTGTGGCGGAACGGAGATTGCGTCATGAAAGGGCAGGGAAAAGAGAGAATCGCCGCTCTGCCGGGGAGGACTGTGTTTGCAGGGAAGGAAGGGTAGAACACGGATTCTGCCCTTTTGCGGAGGAGGATTGCATTTGCATGGGAAGGAGAGCGGAATGAGAAACGCCGGTATGAATATGGTTCAGGTGAAAAAGAGAAACCGTTCTTCCGTCTTAAACTGTATCAATCAGAGGGGCCCCGTTTCCAGAAAGGATATCGCGGATATCACGGGACTGACTCCGGCGGCGGTCACGCTGATCTGCGGGGAATTGATGGAACAGGGACTTTTGCGGGAGCTGGGGACGGATACGCTGTCAACGGGCGCGGGCCGCAGAAAGGTGCTGGTGGATATAAATTACGACTGTTATTATATTCTCACCGTGAACATTGAGTCGGCGGATACCGTCCTTACCGTCTCCAATATGCGGGGGGACTTTCTGGAACGGGAAACGGTTCCCACCGCGCGGCAGGAGGAGCCGGAGGTCTTTTTGGATAGGGTAGCGGAGCACTGTGACAGACTGCGGAACAGACGTCCGCAGCTGGAGAAGCGTCTGGCGGGTGTCAGCGTGGCCGTGCCGGGAGTGGTTGACCGGGAGAGGGGCGTCAGCGTCCATGCCTACGGCGTGTGGGACCGTCAGGTGGCGGTCTGCGATATCCTGGCCGAAAAGCTGAAGCTGAAGGTCTGGATCGAAAACAATGTGAATGCTCTTGCCATGGCGGAGCTTTTGTTCGGGATGGGAAGGGCGTATGACAATCTGCTGGTGATCAAGTGGGGCCCCGGGGTCGGCAGCGCTATTGTCATCGACAGCCAGCTCTACGAGGGCCGTCACGGAAAGGCGGCAGAGCTGGGGCATTATATCGTGGAGAGGGAGGGGCGGCTTTGCAGCTGCGGCAGAAGGGGCTGCCTGGAGACGAAGGTGTCTTATCGGGCGCTGTCCGCGGAGCAGCCTTTTGCCATAGAGGACTTTGGAAAGGTATACCGGGAGGCGTCTGCCGCCGGGAAGGCCGGGAAATTTGAGGAGGCCATCGATCTGTTTGCCAGAACGGTGGTTAATTCCATGACGATCCTGGCGCCGAACCGTGTGGTGCTGTTCGGAAGCCTGTTTCGGGACGGCACGGTCAGGCGGAGACTGATCGAGGACTGCAAAAAGTACGATTCCCGCTACGACGAGGGCAGGATTCTCTACTCCACACTGGCGGATCGGGAAAGCTATATCGGTCCGGTGGCGCTGTTTGTACATTCCATATTGTAAGAAAAAAAGTTCCCGGCGGGCGCACAGGATGCGCCCGCCTTCTTGTTTCCTGGCGTTTTTTTTGGTATACTCGTAAGCAGGATTTATTTTGACGGGCGGGAGGCGGAATATGGCTGAGAAGAAATGTATGGCAAATCTGGAATTGCTCAGGTGTGTGGCCATGATGATGGTGATCGTGCTGCATTATCTCGGAAAGAGCGGATTATTGCCGGAGCTGGCGGGAGAAGAGATGGGAGTCAGGGGAACTGCGGCCTGGCTGCTGGAAGCCTTTTGCATCGTGGCGGTGAACGTTTATATGCTGATCAGCGGCTATTTCTTATGTACCTCGCATTTTAAGCCCAGCCGCCTGCTCGGGCTGCTCGGTCAGATCTGGCTGTATTCTGTGGTATTTGGACTGATTGGCGCCTGGACGGGGGTAATAGCGGAGACGCCGGTGGACACGCACTATTTTTTGACGTTGCTCTTTCCGGTTTCAATGGAGCATTATTGGTTTATGACGGCTTATGTTTTCCTGTATCTGTTACTGCCTTTTGTGGGCATGGCAGTGAAAAGAATGACAAAGGGCCAGCTGCAGCTTGCTCTCGGGGGGCTGTTTGCCGCTTTCTGCGTTTTAAAGAGCGTTCTTCCCGTGCGGTTTGAGACAGACGGGAAGGGGTACGACTGTCTGTGGTATCTGTGTGTGTTTGTAGCGGCGGCCTATCTGCGCAGATTCGGCATTTCCTTTTTGGAAAAGAGGAAAAGAGGGCTTTTGCTCTATGTGGGGGCGGTCCTGCTGATTTTCGGGGGAACCATGCTCCTACGGCTTGTCTGGCTGAAGACGGGCCGACTGGAGAGAATGCTGGGAATGTGCATGGAATATAACCATGTCCTGCCGTTTTTGGCGGCGCTGGGACTGTTCTGCGCTTTTGCGGGACTGCGGGTGGAAGGTAAAATAGCGACTGTTATAAATAAGATAGCGCCTCATACGCTGGGCGTTTATCTGCTGCATGAAAATCTGGGACTGCGCTACAGCTGGCAGAAATGGCTGGGGGCGGAGGCGGTGAAGGCCGCGGGAGACCGGGGTGCAGCCGGGATCGTCCTGCTTTTGGCAGGAACCCTGTCCGCGGTGGCGGTTGTGTTTTTCTGCGGAGTTGCGGTAGATCTGGCAAGAAACCGGGCGGCCCGGGGAATCAGCCGTTTTCTCGGCAGATTCCGGGGCTGGCGCAGGCTGACGGAGGCGCTTGCCCGGGCTGACGGAGCTTTCGGGGAGTCGCAGGGATAAGGGAAGGACATGCATTGTAAGACGGGCAGGGAAGTCTGGGCGGCATCGGAAGTGTCAGGGGCGGCTGCAGGAAGAAGAGGAAAGACCGGCAGGGCGTTTGCGGCGCGGTCTGCTGCAGGGAGCGGAGAAGCTGAGAGGAAGGAACAAAAAATGACGGAGAAACAGGGAAAAGAAGAAAAAAGCATCAGAGGCGGAATGAGTCTGCGGGCGACGCTGGAAATCTTGTCTGCGGCGATTCTGGCTCTTTATCCGCTGCGTCATGTGAACTGGGGACTGGATCTGTGGGATGTGGGTTATAATTATGCGAATTTTAAGTATATGGGGACGGAGCACATGGATCCCATGTGGCTTTTTTCCACTTATCTTTCCACGGCGGTGGGACATCTTATCACAAAGCTGCCCGGAGCGGGCGGGTTGGTCGGGATGAATTTTTTCACTTCCCTTTTTGCAAGTATATTAGCGTTGCTGGGATATTGGTTCTGTGTGAAAAAGCTGCGTATGCCGTTTGGGATCGCTTTCCTGGGCGAGATGCTGGCGCTGAGTCTTTGCTGGTGTCCCGGAGCCGTGCTGTATAATTATCTGACCTATCTGCTCTTTTTGGGAGGCGTGATTCTGCTGTATCTGGGGCTTACCGGTGAGAAAAAGGGGTATCTTGCGGCGGCGGGGGTGTGCCTGGGCGTCAATGTACTGACGCGCTTTTCCAATCTGCCGGAGATGGGAATGATTCTGGCAGTGTGGGCCTATGACCTGATTGTCTGGCAGGAGGAGGGACGGAAGAAAAAAGGATTTTTGCCTGTGACGCTCCGCCATACGGGCTGGTGTGTCCTGGGATACGGGGGAGCGCTGGCGGCGTCAGGCGTCTATTTGCAGGCGCGTTACGGGCTGGGAGCGTATTTTGCGGGGATAGGGCGTCTGTTTGCCATGACGGATACTGCAACGGACTACAAGGCGACCGCCATGATCCGTTCGGTGGTAGATTATTATGTGAAGAATCTGTACTGGGCAGTGCGGATCGGCGTGATTTTGTCTGCAGGGCTTTTGGCGTTTGCGGTACTGGGATTTTTGCGTGAAATACTGGCCGGAAAGAAGAAAATCCTTCGGTGCCTTTCCTGTGCCGTGCATCTGTTCTCTGCGGCTCTTGGCGCTGCCATGCTCATCTGGCTGTACCGGAGGAAGTTCTGTTCGCTGCAGTTTAGCGATTATAACGCCATGCTGCTCCCCGGAATTTTGTTTTTGATGCTGACGATGCTGATTGCAGCCGTCCGGATTTTCAGCCGAGGAAGCGCAAGAGAAGAGAAGCTGATCAGCGGGATGGTGATTTTGGTGATCCTGCTTTCATCCCTCGGAAGCAATACCGGGGTCTTCTCCAGCCTGAACAATCTGTTTGTGGCGGCGCCGTACACCCTGTGGGAAAGCTGGCGTTTTGTGCGGAGAGCGCGGGAAACAAAAATAGCGCATGTTACGCTGAATCCTTTTCCGGCAAAGTGTATTTTGACGGCCTTTTTGCTGATGTGCTTTTTCCAGTTTGGCGCTTTCGGAGCCGTCTTCTGTTTTGCGGAGGCAACCGGGATACAGGACATCAGCGCGTCGGTGGAAAATAACGAGATTCTGCGGAATGTGCGGATGTCGGAGGAAAAAGCGCGGTGGATCACGGAGCTTAGCGGCTATGTGGAGGAAAACGGTCTTCAGGGGCAGGAGGTCATTCTGTACGGCTATATACCGGCACTGTCCTATTATTTGCAGATGCCGTCCGCCTTTAATCCCTGGAGTGACCTTGACTCCTACAGTCAGGAGGTCATGGAGGAGAGTTTGAAAGCCCTGCATGATGAAACACCTGTTATTATATTGGAAAGCAGCTGCGCGGCTTATCCGGAGCAGGCAGACGGTAAGCTGCTTTTGCTTTTTGAATTTATGCGGGAGCACGGATATAAGCAGACCTTCCGCAACGAAAAATTTGTGGTTTACCGGTGAGTCTACCGACGGTGGATTGCGCGGACAGTACGGATGCCCTATACTTTTCTTATCATTTGAGAAAGGATGCGGACAGACCGCCACGGAAGGAGGAGCAGCCGTAAAGGATGCTGTCCTGAATGTGACGGAACAGCTGTCCCGGGGACAGAAAATGGAAGAGACGGGAAAGGTTTACGGGGACGAAATGGGAAGAGGTGCGGAACAGGGAAAAATCGACGCGGAGAAATTCGGAAATTTACTTGCCGCGCTGCGCAGGGAGCACGAGATGACACAGAGACAGCTGGCGGAGAAGCTGTATGTTTCCAATAAGGCGGTGAGCAAGTGGGAGAGAGGGCTAAGCCTTCCCGATATCGCCTTGCTGGAGCCTTTGGCAGATACCTTTGGGATAACGGTGACGGAGCTTTTGCACGGGGAGAGACAGGAGGGCAGCGAGGTCGTCGGAGAGGAATTGACCCAAGAAGTCAACAAAAAACTGGTGCAGAGGCTGGAGGCGTCTGTTGAGGAAAACAGTCAGTTATTGAAGCAAAAAAGGAAAAAACGCCTGTTATACTATTTGACCGGAGCCGCTCTGGCGGGGATTGAAACAGCGCTTCTCTATCTGCAGGGCTTCAGAGCGGGAATCACGGCGGAAGAGATTTCCAGGGATGTGCTTATAGTGGTGGGACTGCCGCTAATTTTCGGCATCTGGTTTTTCTTTTTGATTCGGGAAAAGCTGCCGGCCTATTACGATACGGAGAAAATATACTTTTATGCGGACGGCTTTTTCCGGATGAATGTACCCGGCGTGTACTTTAACAATACAAACTGGCCCCGTATTCTGAAAGCAGGCCGCGGTTATTGTCTGTTGACGCCGGTGCTTTACCCTGTGCTGTACTTTATTCTGCGGCTGCTTATCCCCTCGGAAATCTGGCTGTGGCTTGGTATATTTGTGCAGCTGACGGTGGTGCTGGGAGGACTTTTCGTTCCGATCATTGTCGCCGCCAGATATGAGAAGAAAGCTTAGGCCTTTTTGGAATTGTGCAGCCACAGAAAGAGGGCTTATAAATACACATTGAATGTATAAAACACATTTGAACTTTATAAAAAAAGAAAAATCATAAGAGTTTTGTTGCATTAACCGCAATAAGATAATAAAATGTAAATGGGGGAAGTATGTATATGTGTAAGAAGAGCCATACTATGATTTGCCTGCAAATCATAGTATGTACTAACAAAGGAGGTGTTTCTTATGGCAACTTCAAGCATCACGAAAAATTTTGTCATTTCCGGCAAGGAACAGGTGGAGATGTTTGTCAACGCTATTGAAGAATCTGCTAAAAACCGTCCTGTTCGTACTCCGGTAAATGTGAAATTTATTGAAACTGAGGATGAACTGAGAGAATTTATGAGATTCAGGGAAATGAAAGAAAAGGAGAAATTAAATGCCAATAACGGATAAATATTTTGCAATCAATATCCGTAAGTATTTGGCATTAGGAGATGACCAGGAAGCCGGGGAGCCTGCGCTTATTAAGCTGCTCTCCGGATTTTTCTGTCCGAAAAATCCGGATGTTGAACGGTTTTTGAAAGAAAGTGCAATTGAGTTTACCAAAAAGAACCAATCAGTTACATATCTTGTTTTTTCCAAAGATAATGGAGATATGTTAGGTTATTTTACCCTTGCATTAAAGCCATTAACGATTCGTGGCGAAACGGTAAGTAACACCACAAAAAGGAAACTGCTGCGTGTCAGTGAGTTGGATAAGGATTCAGATACTTATACCATGTCTGCATATCTTATTGCCCAGCTTGGGAAAAATTACACGGGTGACAGGGATAAGGAAATTTCAGGGAATGCGCTTATAGAACTTGCCTGGATGGTGATTGAGGAAGGGCAGTATAGGTATGGTGGCATGGTAACCTTTTTGGAAACGGAGAATGAGGAAAAACTTTTATCTTTTTATCGTGGTAACCGCTTTTCACAGTTTGACACCGGACAGATTACATCAGATACAGATGAGCCGCATGAACTGGTGCAGCTTTTAAGGATGCTCTGATATGCAGCCATTATAGTTACAGCTGCCAGCATTCTTTAAGACGGTTTTAGGTGTCTGCGAAAGGAATCGGCGGCAGCACGGTATTTTCAGCCTGTGCCGCCGTGCGGTCCGCGCCTACGCCTTTGCGGCGGGCAGCGTGATTTCTACGCAGAAGCCGCCGTGCGGGCCGCGGCTAATGCTCGTTGTGCCGCCGTGAGCCGCCGTGATCTGCTTTACCAGAAGCAGTCCCAAACCGTGGCGCTGTTCTGCCGTGTTTTCATCACAGACCATATAGTGCGGCGTCCTGTTAAGCTTTTCTATCTGTTCGTCCGTCGCGCCCATACCGTCGTCCGATACCGTTACGCTGTACTGTGCGTTCCGGTCGGCGACGCGGACGTAAATTCTGCAGTCCTGTTCATTATGGCGGATGCTGTTCTGAATCAGATTGGAGACCGCCCGTTTTATCAAATCCCGGTCGGCGTTTACGGGACAGTAGGTCAGAGCCTCGTCTGTTTCCCACTCGATGGGATGTCTGCCGTCAATCTCCGTGTTGATAAAGTCAACGACGACCTGTCGGACGATTGCAATCAGGTTTTCCCTCTCAGGATGGATCGGCTGCATATTGTATTCCAGTTTGGAAGCCAGATTGAGGTCGTTGATCAGGTCTCGGATCCGTTCGCTCTGCTTTACGATCACGGCGGCCTTCCGGCGTTCTTCATCCGTCAGGTTCCCTTCTTCCTTTAACTGATCCGCATATCCCATAACCATTGAAAGCGGCGTTCTGATATCATGCGAGACTCCCGCGATCCAATTTGCCCTTGCCGTTTCCTTCCGGCGAAGCTGACGGCTTTGGGCCTGCAGTATTTCCGATGTTTTGTTGATGCTCGCCGCAAGCTCGGATAAAAGCCCTTTTTCCGCAACGAAAACGGGCTCTTCCCCGGGCAGGCTCTGGATCCCGTTTACAATCGGCTTTATTGACCGTAACAGTCGGGAATTTGCGGTCATATAGAGAAAGAAAATGAGGGCCGCATTGGCGGCAAGAACCGTCAGGGCAATTTTCGGGGAATCGGCTATCAGTCTGTAGTCCCAGCTTGGATACATATGTTTCCAGAAGCTTTCCCTCGGATAGCCCAGCACGATCAGTCCGTTTTCGGCGTTTCCCGTAAAGGTCGGATAGCCGTCTATATATCCGCGGGTCAGATCGGCGATATCCGAAAGCGTATAGGACAGGGGGATTGACTCCGGCAGATCATCCGTATGCCATGTTACCTGTTTTGTGCCATTGTCGATGAAAATTGCCCAGGCGCCGGCATTTTCCAGTTCGGACAGAACCGCGGCAGGCAGAGCATATCCGCCGTCGGCTGTCTGCTGCAGCGCGTCTGCGGCTTCCCTGGCCGCGGTGTACGGACGGGCATTTGGGGTTTGTCCCGCCACGAGTATGACGAGCAGGACAAAATTAAGAAGGAGAAGCAGCACACAGCTGAGAAGCATAATACTCACATAACGCCGGATCAGTTTAGGAACACTCTTCATATTAACGGCCCTGCCTTTCCGTGACCAGTTTGTAGCCCAACCCCCTGACCGTAATCAAGGAGACGGGACGGGATGGATTTTCTTCTATCTTCTCTCTGATCCGCCGGATATGGGCCATCAGAGAATTTTCGTAGCCGAAGGGATTATCGCCCCAGGCCGCCTCGCACAAAGCGTCAATCGTGACGATGCGGCCCGCGTTGCGGTATAAAACGGCCAAAATATCGTGTTCCTTTGCGGTCAAAGGGATATGCTCCCCGCCCCTTATCACTTCGGCCCGCCCGAAATCGATCTCGCTGCCCTGAAGCTTTACAAGAGGGCTTTCCGCCTTGTAGCATCTGCGCAGAATTGCCGTAATGCGGAAAACAAGCTCCCTTCGAAGAAACGGCTTTACGATATAATCATCCGCGCCGAGACTGAATCCCTCAAATTTATCTTCCTCCTCACCGCGGGCGGTTAAAAAGAGGACGGGATATTCCCCGCTCTGCCTCAGCCGTTTCAGCAGATCAAAACCGTTTCCGTCCGGCAGCATGATATCCAGAATTGCGAGCTCCGGCTGTATTTTGGCGGCTGCCTCAAGGGCAGTCTTTACGCTTTTGGCGGCGGTTACAGAACGGAAGCCCTCTTCCCTCAGGATAGAGACCAGCATATCTAAAATTTCCTGCTCATCGTCAACGAGCAGGATTCTTTTGTCTTTCAGGTATTCATGATCCATCTCGTGTTGCCTCCTCTTGTTCGTTTTCTGATTATAACATAAATCTCTGATATTTTCCGCAATCCGGAAAAATGTAAGGCAGATGTAAGGTAGAGAGAAGGTTCCCGCAAGGCTGGGGCGGTAAGATAAGAGCAGCAGAAAGGAGGGCGTGCGTAGGCACGCAAAATGCGCAGAATGAATATAATTGAAACCAGAAATCTGACAAAGCTCTATCAGAATTTTACCGCCGTGTCCGGACTGAATATTCATATTCCGCAGGGAACGGTATACGGATTCTTAGGACCGAACGGGGCGGGAAAATCCACTACGATGAAAATGTTTCTTGGCCTTACGAAGCCTACGGGCGGCACGTTTGTAATTGACGGGAAAAAGTATCCGGAAGACCGGATGCAGATTTTAAAGGAGACAGGTTCGTTTATCGAAGCGCCTGCCTTTTACGGCAATTTAAGCGGCGAAGAAAATCTGGAGATTATCCGCAGAATTTTAGGACTGCCGAAGTCCGCCGTCTCTGAGGCGTTAGAGACGGTCGGCCTTACGCAGTACAAGGACAGGCTTGCCAGAAAGTATTCTCTCGGCATGAAACAGAGGTTAGGGCTTGCGGGCGCGCTGATCGGGAAGCCGCCGATCCTGATCCTTGACGAGCCGACCAACGGGCTTGACCCCGTCGGCATCCGTGAGATCAGAACGCTGATCCGATCCCTGCCGCAGAGGTTTGACTGCACCGTATTGGTGTCGTCCCATCTGCTGTCCGAAATCGAGCTGATGGCGGACGAGGTCGGTATCCTGAACCGCGGACGCCTGCTGTTTGAGGGAACGTTTGACGAACTGAAGCGGAGCGCAGCGATATTGGGATACCCTGCGGACCGTCTGGAGGATACTTTTCTTGCCATGATCGACGCCGACAACAGGCAGAGAGGCGGTGTGGGATGAGTTTCACGTTGGAATGCAGGAAGATGAAACGGACGGGTTTTATGTCCGCTTTCCTTTGCGGCGGGCTGATGGCGGCGGCAGTGCCTGTCCTCAATATGGCGGTCCGCTCGGAAATTTATCAGGGACTTGACGGTTCGCCGGTCCGGATTTTGCTGGATGCAAACTGGCAGCTGATGGCCATGCTCAATGTGCTCCTTGCGGTTCTGGGAGCCTGTATCCTGTACCACACGGAATATGCGGACCGCGCCATTTGGAAAATGAGTGTACTGCCGAAAAAAGAGTGGAAGCTGTTTTTCGGCAAAGCCGCTTTGCTGACGTCGATGTGTATTTTAGTCCTGCTGACGGAGGCCGCGGGCGTCGCCTTCTGCCTGCAGTATTGGTTTGAACCGTCCCGGGAGGTATGGGCAGAAGCGGTGCAGAGCTTCGGCTATGCCTTGCTGTTGATGCTTCCCGCCGCGTTTATCTCGCTGTTTACCGCGTCGGTCTGCAAAAACATGTGGGTGTCTCTCGGCATCGGCGTTGTGTGCGTTTTTACGGCAACGGTGATCCCCGCCGGAAATTTTGTTCTGTCGTTGTTCCCGTTTGCCCTTCCGTTTCGAATTTATGGGGGGACGGCAGAAAATACCGTCAGGGGATTTATGGCGGCCGCAGTCGGCGAGGTTCTGGCGGCGTGGATCGCGGAGGTAATATTTTTAAAAGTCAGGAGGAATGTTTAAATGAATTTTCTGTCTCTGATCCGGGTTGAGTTTTGTAAAATCCGCCGCTCCAAAATTCTTTTGATTTTGACGGCGGCTGCGTTCATTCTCTGGCTGCCTGCCGTCCTGAACGCCGACCTGAATTTTGAAATGCAGGCGGAGGGCATCTCGCCCGAAAACAATTTTCTGATTCAGGGCTTTATGGGAATGGCCTGGTTTCTGTTCCCGGCGGGCGTGGCGGTAAGCACGGTCATGCTGAATATGACGGAGCGAAGCAGCGGCGGCATTTTGAAAATGCTGTCCCTGCCGGTTGCCGCGGCAAAATTATGTCTGGCGAAATTTGCGGTCCTGCTTGCGCTGGCGGCCTTTCAAATCCTGCTGCATACGGGCATGTATTTTATAAGCGCGGGAATTGCCTCGCGGATGCAGGGTTACAGTTTTATGCTGCCGCCTCTGTTTGTTTTCCGGGAGGCGGG
This sequence comes from bacterium, assembly GCA_023664305.1. Classification (GTDB taxonomy): domain Bacteria; phylum Bacillota; class Clostridia; order Lachnospirales; family Lachnospiraceae; genus Acetatifactor. Next base: position 103,533 of record JAMPFT010000004.1, read on the forward strand.
ATTGATTTTTGCGGCGGCAATACCGATGACCGCAGTTTTCTGGCTTTTATCCGTATGGATTCAGACGCCTGTTTTTTCCGTGGGAATCGGACTTGCCTCGATTGTCCCGTCGGTTTTGATCATCAATACGAAGATATGGTTTGCTTATCCGATGGCTTATCCGTTCTTTGTGATCACTGCGGAATACGGAAAATTGGCGGAAAATCTTACGACGGCGCAGATCGAACCGATCCCGTGGATTCCGGTGGCCTGCGGGATCACCGTGTTCTGTCTGACTGCTTCCTGCCTTTGCTTCGGGCAGGCTGAAAGGAGATAGTGTAAAATGAAAAACAAAATGATAACCCTTGTCAGCACCGTTATGCTTTTTGCGCCCTGGACGATTCTTCCGCTTCGGAGCCGCTTTCAGTGGGCGTTGGATTATGCGCATATTATGATTCCCTGCTATGCGGTGTTTATGATTTTAAGCGGAGTGTTCACGGTTTTTTCCTATGTTCGGGGAAAGGTGCAGAATCATCTGATGAAGATCTGCCTGATCGGAAACATCCTTTACGCCGTATTCGGCGCAGTGGCGCTCGGATTGATGCTTGTGCCGCCTTGCACGGTATGACGGAGAAGCGTAAGAAAGCTTCCTGCTGAAAGCAAAGCGACACGGCGAAGTTTCCTGTAGAACAACGGGCGGCAAGCTCCGCGAACTGCCCATTGTTAAAATAAAAGAGAGGGCCGCAGCCTATAAAAGCTGCAGCCCTCTTTTTGCGGCCTCCTGCATGACCTCTTCGGGCCACAGGGAGCATTGTACTTCGCCGATATGCGCTTTCCTCAGGAAGAACATACAGATACGGGACTGACCGATGCCTCCGCCTATGGTGTAGGGCAGCTCGCCCTTTAAAACGGCCTGGTGGAAGGGAAGCTCTGCCCGCTCCGGACAGCCGGCCTTCTCAAGCTGCTGCGCCAGGGAGGTCTCGTCCACGCGGATGCCCATGCTGGAGAGCTCCAGGGCGATATCCAGCACCGGATAGTAGACGATGATGTCGGCATTCAGCGCCCAGTCGTCGTAGTCGGGGGCGCGCCCGTCGTGAGGCTTGCCGTTTTCCAACATGTCGCCGATCTGCATGATACAGACCGCACCCTTGGCCTTGGCGATGTAATATTCCCGCTCCTTGGGGGTGTAATCCGGGAACATTTCCTCCAGCTCCGAGGTGGTGATAAAGAAAATATCATGGGGCAGAATTTCCTCAATGTAATCGTAGTGGATAGACAGGTATTTTTCCGTCTTGCGCAGTACCTTATAGACGGTTCTGACGGTATCCTTCAGCGTATCCGGGGTGCGGGCCTCCCGGGAAATGATTTTTTCCCAGTCCCACTGATCCACATAGACGGAATGGATGTTGTCGGTTTCCTCGTCGCGCCGGATGGCGCTCATGTCCGTGTAGAGCCCCTCTCCTACGGAGAAGCCGTACTTCTTTAAGGCGTAGCGTTTCCATTTTGCAAGAGACTGCACGATTTCGCCTTCCCTGCCGTTCTGGCATTTGATGTCAAAGCTGACGGGACGCTCCACGCCGTTTAAGTTGTCGTTTAAGCCGGATTCCGGGGCGACAAAAAGCGGGGCGGATACGCGCAGCAGATGAAGGCGCTCGGCCAGCAGCGTCTGGAAAAAGTCCTTCACCGTCTTGATGGCGATCTGAGTGTCGTAGAGATTCAGTTCGGAATGATAATTTTGTGGGATAAAAAAGTTTGCCATATGATTCCTGCTTTCTTAAGACATTGGTTTTCCTATCTCATTTAACCGCTTTTCGTCCTGTTTTGCAAGTAATTTTTTTCTTGCAATAGCAGAACATATGTGCTATACTGAATCAGAACAAATGTTCTGGTTTAAAAGCGAATGTTTCCGTTTCAAATCGCAAGGTTTGCAGGTATGCGCGGTCTGCAGCAAATCCGTTTATGCGCGGAGACGGCGCAGAAAGGGGAGAAAGATGGAATATCCTGCGGCAAGAGGGAAAATGACGGTTACGGAAAAGCTCGGTATTCTCACCGACGCGGCAAAATACGATGTCGCCTGTACCTCCAGCGGCGTGGAGAGAAAGGGAACGGGGAAAAGCATCGGAAACTGTGCCGCCGCCGGGATCTGCCACAGCTTCAGCAGCGACGGCAGATGTATCTCTCTGCTTAAAATTTTATTGACAAACGAGTGTATCTATGACTGTAAATACTGTCAGAACCGCTGCAGCAGCGATATCCCCAGGGCAACCTTCACGCCGGAGGAGATCTGCGCGCTGACCATGGAGTTTTACAGGCGGAATTATATCGAAGGGCTTTTTCTAAGCTCGGGCATCCTGCGCAATCCTTCCTATACGATGGAATTGATTTACGACGCCGTCCGGCTTCTGCGGGACAAATACGGGTTCAACGGATATATCCATGTGAAGGCCATTCCCGGGGCGGATTCGGAGCTGATCCGCCGGACAGGCTTTTACGCGGACAGGATGAGCGTTAATCTGGAGCTGCCGACGGCGGAGGGGCTGCGTGTGCTTGCTCCCAATAAGCACCGGAAAACCATTTTGACTCCCATGAGACAGATTCAGAGCGGCATCGAGGCAAATCAAAACGAGCTGGTGTTATATCGCAGCGCGCCAAAATTTGTGGCGGGCGGCCAGTCCACGCAGATGATCATCGGCGCGACGCCGGAAAGCGATTATCAGATTGTCAGCGTGGCGGAAAGCCTGTATCGGAAATTCGGGCTGAAGCGGGTATTTTATTCCGCGTTTGTCAATGTGACGGGCGACAGGGCGCTGCCTGCTCTGCCGGGCGGCCCTCCGCTCCTGCGGGAGCACAGGCTGTATCAGGCGGACTGGCTGCTGCGGTTTTACGGTTTCCGGGGTGAGGAGCTGTTGGATGAGAAGCGCCCCTTTTTCAACGTGATGCTGGATCCGAAAGAGGATTGGGCGGTGCGGCATCTGGAGCAGTTTCCCGTGGAGATCAACAGAGCGCCGTATGAGACGCTTTTGCGGGTGCCGGGCATCGGCGTCAAAAGCGCCCGCAGGATCGTGGCCGCCAGAAGGAGCGTCCGCCTGACCTTCGCGGATCTGAAAAAGATCGGCGTGGTCTTAAAACGTGCGGTCTACTTTGTGACCTGCGGCGGCAGGATGATGTATCAGGTAAAAATGGACGAGGACTATATCGTGCGGAACCTGACGGATCCGAAGGACCGTATCCGGTTTGGAAGCGACGGCATGACTTACCGGCAGATGTCTCTTTTTGACGACGGCGCTTTTACCGGGTTCGTGGCTGCGGCGGAACGGCTGCGGACGGCGGTGGGAGAAGTGTGAGAAGAATTTCTAATTGCCGTTGGCAATTTTCGCTCAGCAGCCAAAGGCCTGATTCTCAGGCCTGGCTGTTTTGCGGAGAAATTCTAAGTTTCATAAGTTGCTAAAGCAACTTGAAGAATCGCAAGAGGGGCATAGTCCGCCTCCAAGAGGGGCGTAGCCCACCTCCAAGAGGGGGCATAGCCCACCTCCAAGAGGGGGCATAGCCCACCTCCAAGAGGGGGCATAGCCCACCTCCAAGAGGGGGCATAGCCCACCTCCAAGAGGGGGCATAGCCCACCTCTTTGGGAAGCGATTCTTCCCGGAACCGAATGGTTCCGTGGGATTGGTTTGTGCCGCAGGCGGATTCTTCCGGGTTTGCAGGGAAAGCGGTTTGGATTGGGAGGAATGGAGAATGACGGTATATCGGTGTGAGGATTCGCTGGAAAGTATTTTTACGGCAGTTTATCGTTCCTATGAGGAGAACAGGAATCCGGAGGATACCTGTCTGGCGCTGCATGACGATCCGCTGCTGTTTGCGGAGGATGTGACGGTGACGCCGGACGTATCAAAGGCGGTCAAGGTCATGCGCACCCTGAAACGGCGGTTTGGGGAGGACGATTATCTGACGGTATGCATGGCGCTGGCGTCGCCGGATCCGGAGAAGGCGCAGGCTGTCTACCGGACCGTGGCGAAGGGGCTGGATGAGCGGTGTCCCAGGGGACATCTCTTTGACAACATGGCAGACGACAATGTGCTGAAGGCATTTTCGCTGGGCAGAAGCACCTGCAGGGAAATCGATCATCTGAAAGGCTTTCTGCGTTTTCAGGAGCTGGAAAACGGAATGCTGTACGCCAGGTTCGGGCCGAAATGCAATGCGGTCACGTTTCTGATGCCGCATTTTGCGGATCGGCTTCCCGTGGAAAATTTTGTGATTTATGACGAGACGAGAGGGATATTCGGCGTGCATCCGGCGGGGCGGCAGTGGTATCTGCTTTCAGGGGAGGAAGGGGAGCCTGTCCTTGAACTGTCGGAGTCTGAGCTGCAGTACCGGGAGCTGTTTTGTCATTTCTGCAGAACCATCGCCATAAAGGATCGGAAAAACCTGAAGCTTCAGCGGAGCATGCTGCCTCTCAGGTTCCAAGAATATATGGTGGAATTTCAACAGAAAATGTAAAATTTTTAACGCGTCAAAAGCGCCGTAAAAAAAGGAAATGGCTAAAATAGACAAAAGTTTTCGGGAAGGCTCGGGGTCTGTTGACAAAGTGTTGAAACAGGCGGATTTATGGCGAAAAACCGGGAAAAAACAGACTTTAAAAAGTGCTTTACATTCTGCATATTTTGCATATAATAGTAAAATATAGAAACGTAAAACCGACATATGATCTTTTTAGAAAGGATGGTTGGAAATGGTTAAGACAATTCGTATGACTCAAGGTGACGTTCAACATTTTGTAGATGTTACATCCAAGTGTGATTTTGACATCGACATTTCCTATAACAGGTATGTAGTAGATGCCAAATCATTCTTAGGTGTGTACGGTCTGGATTTCAGGGCGCCGTTGAATGTGTCCTATGAGGGATACAACAAGGATCTTGAGGAACTTTTGAAAAAGCTTGCGATTGCGTGCTGATGTGAAAACGAATTTGACTCCCTGTGAAAGATAGCGTACTATCTTCATGGGGAGTTTTTAATTCACGGAAATTGACGTCTCTTCCGGGCGGCGGCATGTCTTTTGACGCGGCGCGGGAACGCTTTGGGAGGACAGGGGGGAAGGAATGTGACAGCCAAAACGGAATCGCAGGAGACTGCCAAAGACAGAATACGGATTTCCGTCCGGGGCCTTGTAGAGTTCGTGCTGCGCCACGGAGATATTGACAAGCGTCATCAGGCGGCTCCGGATGACGCCTGCCAGGAGGGCAGCCGGATCCACCGCATGATCCAGCGCAGAATGGGCGCGGAATATCAGCCGGAGGTACCGTTAAAGCTTTCCCTGGAGGCGGAAGGGTATACCCTGACGGTGGAGGGCCGGGCGGACGGGATTATCCGCCAGCCGGGAAAGGTTACGGTCGATGAGATTAAGGGAACCTACCGGGATCCGTTGAGATGGAAGGAGCCGCTGCCGCTGCATCTGGCGCAGGCAAAGTGCTATGCCTATATCTACAGTCTGCAGCAGCAGCTGACGCAGATTGGCGTAAGGGTAACCTACTGTCACATCCCGACGGAGGAGATCCGCTATTTTTATGAAGAATACACCTTTGAGGAGTTGTCCGGGTGGTTTAACGGATTGATGGATTCGTACCGCAAGTGGGCGGATTATTCCTGGAGCTGGGGGCTTCTCAGGCAGGAATCCATACGCGGCCTGGAGTTTCCCTTTGACTACAGGGCGGGTCAAAAGGAGCTTGTTGCAAACGTATACAGGACGATATATCATGGAAGAAAGCTGTTTCTGGAGGCGCCTACGGGCGTGGGAAAAACCGTATCCGCCGTCTACCCGGCCGTGCAGGCGATGGGACAGGGGCTGGGAGATAAGCTTTTTTACCTGACGGCAAAAACGATCACAAGAACAGTGGCGGAGGATACGCTGGCGCTGTTGCGGCAGAGGGGCCTGCGATTTAAAAGCGTTATATTGACGGCCAAGGAAAAAATCTGTTTTATGGAGGAGACGGAATGCATTCCCGAGTACTGCCCTTATGCGAAGGGGCATTACGACCGGATCAACGACGCTGTTTTTGATCTGTTGACCTCTCAGGAAAGCTTTGGCAGGGAAAAAATCGAAGAATACGCGATAAAGCACCGTGTCTGTCCCTTCGAGCTGTGCCTTGATATGAGCCTTTACGCGGACGGCGTTATCTGTGATTATAATTATCTGTTTGATCCCCATGTCTATCTGAAACGCTTCTTTTCGGACGGAGCGGCCGGAAATTATATTTTTCTGATTGACGAGGCGCACAATCTGTTGGAGCGGGGCAGGGAAATGTACAGCGCGGTTCTGTTTAAGGAACAGTTTCCGGAACTGAAAAAGAAGCTGAAACAGACAATATTGTCAGAGACGTCAAGCCCTGAAAAAACGCGGAAAAAATCACAAAATTTGACAGAAGTGTCAGAAAATGGGATGGCATGGATCGCAGAGGAAGAGGATATTGACCGGATCGGTACTGAAACGGACGGGACGCCGGAAGCCCTGCGGAAGGAGAAAGGCGCGAGGGGCCGCGGGCGCAGTCTGCTGGTGCGGCAGGGGTACGCGGACAAGATGATTTATCAGGCGGAAAAGTGCAACAGGCAGCTGCTGGAATTAAAGCGGGAATGTGAGGGAAGCTGCCGTACCGTACAGCAGATCGATTCTTTCGTACAGCCGCTGATGCGTCTGCAGGCTGTGATGGACGACTATCTGGAAGAGCCGGAGGAGGAACCGCCGGCGATGCGGGAGGAGCTGCTGGACTTTTATTTTGACATCAGACATTTTCTGGAGATTTATGAGCTGTTGGACGAGCGCTATGTGAAATATACGCAGCTGTGCGACGATGGAAGCTTCTTTCTCAAGCTGTTCTGCGTGGATCCCGCGGAAAATCTGAAGCGCTGTATGCAGAGGGGACGAAGCAGCATCCTGTTTTCGGCGACATTTCTGCCGATACAGTATTACAAGAAGCTTCTGGGCGGGGAAAAGGAAGACTATGAGGTATATGCGCAGTCCGTTTTTTCTCCTGCAAAGCGGAGGATTTATATCGCGAATGACGTGACAAGCAAGTATACGAGACGTTCCGAGGAGGAATACGGCACGATAGCCAGATATATTGAGGAGATCGTCAAAAACCGCAGCGGAAATTATATGGTATTCTGTCCGTCCTATTCCTTCCTGAGGATGGTCTACGAGAAATACGAGGAGAATTATGGCGGCGAGGGAAGGGAATGCATTCTCCAGAGCGAGTACATGAGCGAGGAGGACAGGGAAGTTTTCTTAAGGAAATTCCGGGGAAACGCGGACTGCGACCTTCAGGCCGGAATCGGGATGGAAATCGAGGTGGAGGAGGGCGTCCTGATCGGGTTCTGTGTTCTGGGCGGGATCTTCGGAGAGGGGATCGACTTAAAGAACGACAGCCTGATCGGCGCGGTTATCATAGGAACCGGACTGCCGCAGGTATGTTATGAACGGGAGATTCTCAAGAACTTTTTTGACGGGGACGGAGAGAACGGGTTCGATTACTCTTACCGGTATCCGGGAATGAACAAAGTGCTGCAGGCCGCCGGGCGGGTGATCAGGACGGTGGATGACGTAGGAATTGTAGCCCTTTTGGACGAACGTTTTTTGCAGTATACTTACCGCCGCCTGTTTCCCAGGGAGTGGGAGAGCTTTGAAACCGTGAGTGTGGACACGGTGGCCGGCCGCGTGGAACGCTTCTGGAATGAGTGGTTATAAGAGGGTTGAGAGGGTTGAGAGGGTTGAGGCAGGCGCAGGGTCCTCTGCGGACACGTTTGCACTCGGGTCGGCACATAGCGGACGCTAAGCTCGAGAGGACCTCGCTAAGCGCCGATGTGCCTTTACGGTCCGCAGAGGACCCTGCGCCTGCCTCTGGCCGATACGGTCACTCTCGGGTCGGCACATAGCGGACGCTAAGCTCGAAAGGCCCCCGTTCGGCGCCGATGTGCCTTTACGGTCCGCAGAGGACCCTGCGTCTGTCCGAAGCAGAAACGGGACGCCATTTTCACCTTTCCGACACGCCGAAAATCCGATGTGACACATGTGTATATGTGGATAACTCTGTGGATTTAGTGCATTTCCGGGCAAAAAAATCCCAAAAAAATGACAGACAGGTTCAGATATCCACAGTCGGGATTCACCTTAAATCTTAATTTAGTACTGAATTAGTCAATAACGGCTGCGACAAAGTTTCCTGCTATAAAAAAACGGAAAACGGACGCAGGGTCTGGAAATTACGGCAGAAAAAATGTAAAATAGGGTAAAAGGACATAATAAAGGAGAAGACGGTATATGTGGGCATACGAAAGTGTTTTTTATCAGATTTATCCGCTGGGGTTCTGCGGAGCGCCTTTTGAAAACGACGGAGTACAGGAGCACAGGATCAGAAAGGTATTGGATTGGATTCCCCATCTGAAGAAGCTGGGGGTGGGCGCGGTTTATTTTTCCCCGCTTTTTGAATCGGATACCCACGGATATAACACGAGGGATTTCCGCAAGGTGGATGTGCGTCTGGGGACGAACGGGGACTTTAAAGAGGTGTGCGATGCGCTGCACGAAAACGGGATCCGCGTGGTGCTGGACGGCGTATTCAACCATGTGGGCAGAGGCTTCGGCCCTTTTCGGGACGTATTGCAGAACAGGGAAAGCTCCGCTTACAGGGATTGGTTTTATCGAATTGCCTTTGATGGCAATTCCTGCTATAACGACGGTCTGTGGTACGAGGGCTGGGAGGGAAATTACGATCTGGTAAAGCTGAACCTGAGAAACGAAGAGGTTGTGACTTATCTGCTTGACAGCGTAAGCTTCTGGATCCGGGAGTTTGGGATAGACGGCCTGCGGCTTGACGTGGCCTACAGCCTGGACGAGGGCTTTGTGAGAAGGCTGAGGAGCCACTGCGACGGGATAAAGGGGGATTTCTTCCTGGTGGGGGAGATGCTGCACGGGGACTACAACCGTCTGATGAACGAGAGCATGCTGCATTCGGTGACGAACTACGAATGCTATAAGGGTCTGTACAGCAGCTTCAACAGCATGAATCTTTTTGAGATCGTGCATTCCCTGCTGCGTCAGTTTGGGCCGGAGAACTGGACGTTATATAAGGGCAGGCATCTGCTGTCCTTTGTGGATAACCATGACGTGAGCAGGGTGGCGAGCATTCTTTCGAATGAGAAGCATCTGCCGCTGATTTACGCGATGGCCTTCGGTATGCCGGGCATCCCGTGCGTGTATTACGGGAGCGAGTGGGGGGAAAAGGCTGACAAGCGTCAGGGAGATCCCGCGCTCCGCCCCGCGTTTGACAGGCCGGTGTGGAATGAATTGACTGATTGGGTCGCGCGCCTGGCGGATGTGAAGAGGAAGTCGGAGGCGCTCAATTACGGCGCGTTCCGCTCCGTGCTTTTGACAAACCGGCAATGTATCTTCGAACGGAAATCGGAAAAGGAGCGCATCCTGGTTGCGGTCAACGCGGACGGAGCTGATTTTACGGCGCATTTCGACGCCGGCTGCGGCAGGGCGACGGATTTAATCTCAGGGGCGGAGCACGATTTCGGCGGCGGCAGCCTTCTGCCCGCGTACAGCGCTTATTACTGGAGGTGTGAGGTGTGAAGGTGCTGATTCTGTCAACCGGAACCGGGGAGGGACATAACTCCGCGGCAAAGGCAATGAAAGAGCAGTTTGACAAAAACGGCGTTCCGTGCGTCATGGCGGACGCTTTGGAGTTCGCCTCCGAGAAGGCGGCGCGGTACGGCAGGAACGTCTACCTCTGGAGCACGGAAAAGGGAGTTTTCGGCGGCGCTTACAGGGTCGGAAGCGCGATTACCTCTTCCCGGCACAAAAGCCCTGTCTATTATGCCAACGCGCTGTATGCGGAAAGATTGTACGGCTATATCACGGAAAACGGGTTTGACACGGTGGTGATGCCGCACCTGTTTCCGGCGGAAGCGGTGACCTATATGATGAAACGGCATCATCCGAAGGTGAAGACTTATTTCATTGCCACGGATTACGCCTGCATTCCCTTTACGGAGGAGACTGCGCCGGACTTTTTCTTTATTCCGCATGAAGACCTGATCCCCGAATTTGCGGGAAGGGGAATACCCGCGGAAAAACTGGTTCCTCTGGGGATCCCGGTGTCGGAGCGCTTCCGGAATACGGCGTCCGGCGCGCAGTGCCGCGAGAGCCTGAAAATCCCGGCGGATAAAAAATGTATTCTGATTATGACCGGCAGCATGGGTTACGGAAATGTGGAGAGCCTTGTGGCGAAGCTATGGGAGAGGACGGGAGAAGATACCTGCATCTATGTGATGGGCGGCACCAATGAGAAGCTGAAGACTTCCCTCAGACAAAAGTACGCGGGGGAAAGCAGGGTGACGGTGCTTGACTTTACCGACAGGGCCGACGAGTATATGAAGGCAGCGGATATTCTTTTTACCAAGCCGGGAGGCCTGACCTCCACCGAGGCGGTTGCGGCAAAGGTGCCGTTAGTGCATACGCATCCCATACCCGGGTGCGAGACCAAAAACGCGGCCTTTTTTACCGGGAGGGGCATGAGCGTGTCCGGCCGGGATGAGGATCGCATCGTAAGCGAGGGGCTTTTGCTTCTGGAAAGCGGCGCGCTGCGGGAGGAGATGCGCAAGGCGCAGCAAAAATACGGGAAACCGGACGCTGCGCAAAGGATTTATGAATTTATTGCGGAACACGGAAAGGAAAATTGCTCCGATGCCTTTTGACGTTTTGCGGAGACGGACTGCGCGGAAGAAGGCATGAAATACGCCGGGGCGGACGGGAGGTATCCGAAGAAGATGGATCAACTGATAATGATTTTGATGGGACTGTTGTGTGGAAGCGTACTGTTTGGCAGCTTTCTGCCCAGGGTCATGAAAGGAATCGATGTGACAAAGCTGGCGGAGGATCAGAATCCGGGTACTGCCAACGCGATGAAATATGCGGGAATCCCGGTGGGGATACTATGCCTGATCGGGGATATCCTGAAGGGGGTGATACCGGTTCATTTGGCCGCGTATATGGGGCTTGAGACAGGGAGGCTGTTCCCGTTTATCATGGCTGCGCCGGTGTTCGGCCACGCGTATTCTCTGTTCCACCGGGGAAAGGGCGGGAAGGCCATCGCGGTATCCTTCGGCGTCCTGATCGGTCTGTTCCCTGTGAACCGGGAGCTGCTGGGCCTGCTGTGCCTTCTCTATATCGCCTATTCAACGCTGATCCGCATTAATCCTCACACCCGGCGTACAAGGATCACTTTCCTCTGTTTTGCGGCGGGGGCTACCGTGCTGAAGCTAACGGAGCGGCTGGCCGTGGAATGCTGGCTGGGAGCCCTGCTTGTGTCGGGGGTTGTGATCTGTAAAAACAGTATCCGGCAGCAGAGCCTGGAGGAAGAAAGAAGCGCGGAAAAGATTTCCGAGTCCGCGGAGTATGCGGATTGATGCCGTTTCAGCCATACGCGGCGCAAAACCGGGCTGTGTCTTTTGTAAACTGAACTGCATGAAAGTGTTGACAGTATAATATTATATGGTGTATAGTATCCGTGACGGGGATATTATACACCATATAATATTATACAAGAAAAAGGAGTGACGGTATGATATTCAACACAGGAGCCGCTCTTCTTGACGCCATCGTACTGGCCGTCGTGTCAAAGGAACCGGAGGGAACCTACGGCTACAAGATCACCCAGGAGGTAAGGCAGGTCATAGAATTGTCGGAATCAACGCTGTATCCTGTACTGCGCAGGCTGCAGAAGGATGCGTGTCTTGAGGTCTATGACATGGAATGCGGCGGCAGAAACCGCAGATATTACAAGATTACCGGCAGCGGCTGGGCCCAGCTGCAGCTCTACGAGGGAGAGTGGCGTCAGTATTCCGATAAGATCACGCGATTGTTCGAGGGGAGGGTTTAGGGTATGAACAGGTCTGATTTTATGACACAGCTAAAACGGCTGCTGCAGGGGATTCCTTCCGCGGAGCGGGAGGAGGCGCTGCAATATTATAACGATTATTTTGACGATGCGGGGGAGGAGCAGGAGCAGGCGGTCATCGAGGCTCTGGGGAATCCGGCCCGGGTGGCGGAAAATATCCGCAGGGATCTGGCGGACAGCGGAGTACAGCCCCGCGCAAAGGCCTCCGACAAGGCGCTTGTCGAGTACGGAAAGGACAGCAAAGAAGAGGAACCGGACGAACCCCGGGCCAAGCCTGCGGTAAAGGAGAGTGAGCTGCCGACAAAGCCCGCGCCGCGGGAGCGGGAGAGAGAAACGGGACGGGAGACCGAGTACGGAGACGGGGAGAGGTCGGAAAGTAAAAGAGACGGCGGCTATGGAGGAGAACCGGGAAGCTCCGGAAGAAAGGGCCGGTCTCTGGCGGGCTGGGCCGTCATCCTGATTGTGATTGGAGCCGTGTTCGCGTCGCCGGTGGCGATGGGAGCGCTCGGCGTGCTGTTTGGGCTGGCCGTCAGCTGGCTTTGCATCATCCTGATCATGGGGGTGATGGCGATAGCCATGTTTATCCTGTCAGTCTGCATGGCGGTGACGGGAATCCTGTGTCTGCCTGCGGATCCTCTGGCAGGAGTGGCGGTAATCGGGGGAGGCCTGATCTGCGGCGGTCTGGGGATTTTGTTCCTGATGGTGACCGTTGCGCTGGCGGGAATCGTAACCCCGGCGTTTTTCCGGGGGATCGCATGGCTGTTTCGGGGCAGAAAGAGAATGAGGGAGGCATAAGCATGAAGAGGTTTATGAAGGGATGCGCGGTCACGGCGTTGATTTTGTTGATTGCGGGGCTGATCCTGGGAGTGGCGGCAGGGTCTTTCCGGGAAAAAGGCTCCATCGCCGAGACGGTGCGGCGGGTTACAGGCGGAAGAGTCCGGATTAATCTCGGCTTCGGCGCGGGAGAAGACTGGGGGATCACATGGGGAGAAGACCTGTTTGGGGGAGAGGACGACGTAAACTACGAGATTGAGGATTCCGTAAATTTCGACAGTCACCATGAGATACATCAGGGTAATGTGGAGAAGTATGCGCTGGAAGGGACGGCAGAGAAACTGCAAATCGAAGTGGGGGCCTGTACCCTGTCGGTGGAGGATTCCGGGGACGACAGCTTTTATGTAGAGGGAGAAAACGTCGGCAAGCTGCAGGCCTATGTGGAATCCGGCACCCTGTATCTGAGATCGTCCGTCAAGGGCAGCGTAAAGAGCTGGAGCGAGCTTGGCGGAGCGAGGATCACGCTGTATGTGCCGGAAGGATGCAGCTTTCAGGAGGCTGAGATCAATGTGGGCGCAGGAATCTTTTCTTTCCCGCGGCTGCACGCGGAGGAGGCATCGGTGAATGTGGGCGCAGGGAAGATTACTCTGACGGGCGTCGAAGCGGCCAGACTGAAGATTGAGGTCGGAGCCGGACAGGCGGAGCTGACCGACATGAAGGTGACGGAGCTGGAGGTGGAGGTCGGTATGGGAGAATTTGCGGGAGACGGCGAGATCGAACGGCGCGTCAGCGCGGAATGCTCCATGGGAAATCTGGACCTGTGCGTCGTGGGGAGACAGGAAGATTTCAACTATGAGATCAGCAGCGCCATGGGCAGGGTGACGCTGGGAGCATACCGCGGGGACGGCCATCACGGGGAGGAACACCATGAGGATGACCATCATTCCCAGAGCTACGGCGGCTTTTCCGCGGGGAGAAGCATCGATAACGGCGCGGATAAGGATATGGAGCTGTCGTGCTCTATGGGCAATGTGACGGTCAGCTTCCGGGAGTGACAAAATGCCGCGGGACTATTTCTGTGCGGCCCGGAAATTCCTGGCGTCCGTGATTTCGGGAAACAGCCCCGACTTTCGGAGGGCGGGCCGCAGCGCCAGATAGAACAGGGACGCGAGGGCTACGGCAATCACTGCGTTCACCGCGGTAATGCCCAGATTGACCTTTGCGAGAGTGGCGGCCAGATCCTGCGGGATGCCCAGCAGATAAGTTTTGTAAAAATACCCCACCACAGGATCGGCGACGATATTGAAGCCCATGCCGCAGGCGCTGGCTAAGACAGTAACCTTTGCGACATATTTCGTATCGTGGTCCTGATCCAGCCGGAAGAGATTGTGCGCCACAAAACCGACGATCAGGCCGATGAGAAGCTTTAACAGAAAGGTTTTAGGCGCGCTGGTGACGTAGGTCGTGGTCAGGTCGCCGACGGTCATCCCGACGGCCCCGGCCATGCCGCCCCAGTAGCCGCCCAGCAGAAGGGCCGCCAACACACAGAAAATATTGCCAAAGTGGATGGCCGCGCTGCCGATGGGGATATCAATCTTCAAAAAGGCGAATCCGATATAGCAGAGCGCCGCCATCAGTCCCGCCATTGCCAGACGCTTCACGTCCGTCCGGGAGGAATCCGGTACGCCGCGGAGCGTATTATATAGGCCCTTTGTGGTCAGCAGGACAGAGAAAAACATTAGGGCAAGACTGTAGGAGTAAGGGCGCTCCTGGTCCAGCTTTTTGGCGGAAAGCTCGGCCTGCTGTGCCTTCAGGGCTTCCAGGTCTGTGCCTGGGGCCTCGTTTTCCGCTGCGGAAATCTGCGCCTTCACCTCGGACAGCAGTTCTCCTGTGGCCATGGAGCTGCGATAGCTGGTGTTATGCGTATAGACTGCAAGGATGATGCCTGCGATCAGGAGAATGACTCCGACGGTCAACAAGCCGTAACTCTTTTTTCTCTTCATACTGATACCTCCTGTCCGCTTTAGCGGACATAAATTGTTACCTCTTTTCAACCTGAGTTATAAAGTCAGTGTATAGCAAGACTGGAATGTTAAAAAGTGCCAGAATAAAACTTTTTTACCAGACCAGTCTGCTTTTTTTTGAAGTTAGCAAAAACTGGGCATCATTCCACAAGGTTTAGGAAGATTCCCGAAAAAAAGTGGACTAAACTTAAAGCAAAGCGGACAAAACCGCGCAGAATACGGGAGGGATAGGTTGATGACAGGGCCGATTGCGCCGAGGGACGCGGAAAAAGAGAGAAAAAGTTTTTACATTATGAGAAATAAGGAGACTGCCGGATCCCGGCAGCCGGACGGCAGAGGGATTCAGTTTATCTATCTGGATAATTCCAGGCTGGTAAGCTTTGCCAAAATTGCGGGCGGCATCACGGATGAGGAGCTTTTGGGGCTTTTGAGGACTGCGGAGGGCTTCCGAAGGCTGGTCCATTCCGTCGGCGTGACGGTGGAGACGGAGGATATGGAGGAGCAGGTCACGTTTGCCCTGCAGATGTACGGCAGACGGGATACCTATCACTCCGGAACGACGCTTTGTATGCCCGTGAAGGGAGACGGCATGGAGCGGATCCTGCGGCTGGAGGAGGCGGAGTGGTCCGATGACGACGCCGTTCCGGGACAGATCCGGTTCGAGTTCCCCAGGGCGGATATGCAGGCGAAGGTGGCGGTGAGGCTCCTGCTGCAGGACGGCTTTGACGCGCCGGAGCCCGAGGAGGAGGGCAGTGTGGATTTCGACTGCCCGGAATACGGGGAAATGCTGAAAAAATCTCTGATGCAGACCGGCTGTAATCTGCGCTTAAAGCGGGTGATAGACCGCGCGAGAAGGGGAGAGGAGGTGACGGTAGCCTTTATCGGAGGCTCCGTCACCCAAGGAGCCGGGGCAATCCCCATAAACACGCAGTGCTATGCCTGGAAAACCTTTGAGCGCTTCTGCAGACTGTGCGGCAGGGGGACGGAGGAAAATATCCGATACGTCAAGGCGGGAGTGGGCGGCACTTCCTCGGAGCTCGGCATGGTGCGCTATGAGCGGGACGTCTGCGCCGGGGGCGCGGTCAGCCCGGATCTGGTGATTGTGGAATACGCGGTAAACGACGAGGGAGACGAGACCAAAGGTCATTGCTACGACGGTCTTGTGCGGAAAATCCTGCTGTCGCCGCAGGAACCGGCGGTGATCCTTTTGTTTGCGGTGTTCTCTTACGACTGGAATCTGCAGGAGAGTCTGTCGCCGGTGGGATATGCCTACGGTCTTCCCATGGTCAGCATAAAGGACTGTGTGGTGGAGCAGTTTTATAAGAAGCCGGGAGAGGGAAGGGTGCTGACGAAGAATCAGTTCTTTTACGATATTTATCATCCCGGCAATTACGGTCATACGGTCATGGCGGACGCCATAGGCTATCTTTTAGAGACGGTTGACCGGATGCCTGCGGATCAGGCGGAGCCGCAGATCGACAGGATTCCTGCGCCCTACAGCGCCGAGTTTGAGACGGTCAGACTGCTGGATCGGGGAAGTATTCCGGAGACGGTGCAGATCGACTGCGGCGACTTTTCGGAGACCGATAAAGAGCTGCAGGCGGTGGAGAGGGACCGAAATCTGTACGCCACGCCGGAATTTACGGACAACTGGATGCATGTGTCCGGCGGCAGGCCCTTTGTCATGGAGATTACTTGCAGCGCCCTGTTGATTGTCGCAAAGGATTCCGGGTCGCCCCTTGCGGGCTGCATCGACGTATCTGTGGACGGACGCCCTGTGCGCACGGTGGATCCGAAGGAGGTGGGCTGGACGCATTGCAGCGCGCTGATTCTGTTCCGCGGGGAAGAGAGAAGGATGCGCCGCGTGGAGGTGCGTATGCGGGACGGAGACGAAGAGAAGCCGTTTACGATCCTGGGCTTCGGGTATGTCTGAGACACAGGGGATTTTGAAAACCGGGATTTTGCGCAGACAGGAGCAGTGTGGAAATGATTTTATACGCGCATCAGGGCCGGAGGGAGCCCTGAGCCGCAAACGGTTTGAAATCGGTTCGTCCGCCGCAGCCTGAGGGAATGCCGGCAAACGGGCTTTGCGGGGCGGAAGCGCCAGGAGACGGGAAAAAGGATAATTCGCGCAAAAACGGTGCGGAAAGGATTGACAGGTATGGAAATCAGATTAGCGCAAAACGGCAGGGCGGTTCCCCTTTTGGTGGAATCCGCCGGATGGGAAGGCGTCAGAAGAATCGCGGCGGCGGTGGCGGAGGATATCTGCCTGGTGACGGATGTAAAACCCGAGGTTTTGGACGAGGGCGCATTGGAAAAAGCGTCCGGCGGGACGGTGATTCTCTGCGCCACAGCAGGCCGCAGCCCCCTTTTGGAGGAACTGGAACGGAGAGGAAAATTTTCCGCGGAGGAGATCAGAGGAAAAAGAGAGGTGTTTAAGATCGCGCTGGCGGAGGAGCCCTTCCCGGGAGCGGAGAGGGCGCTTGTGATCTGCGGCAGCGACAAACGGGGGACGATCTACGGCATGTTTACGCTCTCCGAGTATATCGGTGTGACGCCCCTTGTCTGGTTTGGGGACGCCGCGCCTGCAAAACACAGGGAGCAGCTGATCCGGGAGGATATCGAGACGGTTTCCGGGGAGCCCAGCGTCCGATACAGGGGCTTTTTTATCAACGACGAGTGGCCCTGCTTCGGCACCTGGGCCCACAGGCATTTCGGAGGCGTCAACGCGGAAATGTACCGATTGGTGTTTGAATTTCTGCTGCGCATGAAGGGAAATTATCTCTGGCCCGCCATGTGGAGCTCTTCCTTCCCCCTGGACGGCCCGGGCAGCGCAAACGAGGAGCTGGCGGATCTCTACGGCGTGGTGATGGGCTATTCCCACCATGAGCCCTGCTTAAGAGCCAGCGAGGAATGGGACAAGGTGCGGGGCAAGGACAGCCGCTACGGCGACGAGTGGAACTTCTATACCAATGAGCAGGGGCTTTTGAATTACTGGGAGGACGCGCTCAAGCGAAGCGGAAAGTATGAAAACATTATCACCATCGGTATGCGGGGAGAGCGGGACACCTCCATGCTGGGCGAGAACGCCACGGTGGAGGAAAACGTCAATCTGCTGAAAAATATCATCCGGAAGCAGAGACAGCTGATCAAAAAGCATGTGAATGAGGATCTTTCTCAGGTTCCTCAGATGCTGGCGCTCTACAAGGAGGTGGAGGCTTACTTTTACGGCGACGGAAAAACGCCGGGCTTAAAGGACTGGGAAGAGCTGGACGGCGTGATCTGTATGCTCTGCGAGGATAATTTCGGACATATGAGGACGCTGCCCACGGAGGAAATGCGGGGGCGCAGGGGCGGCTTTGGCATGTACTATCACTTTGATTACCACGGAGGCCCCATCTCTTATGAGTGGGTGGATTCCACCCCTCTCTCCAAGACCTGGGAGCAGATGTGTACGGCCTACGAGTACGGAATCCGGGATCTCTGGATTGTAAACGTGGGGGATCTGAAATTCCACGAGGTGCCGCTGACCTTCTTTCTGGCCATGGCCTACGATTACGACAGATGGGGCGCTTCAAACCCGGAAAGCCCCCGGGAATTTACGGCCCGCTGGGCGCAGAGGAGCTTTCCACGGGCTTCGGAGGAGCTTCAGAAAAAGGCTGCGGAGCTTTTTACGGCTTACATAGACATGAATCATCTGCGCCGTCCCGAGTCCCTGAACGAAACGGTTTACCATCCCTGCCATGAGCTGGAGGCGGACAGGATGCTTGCGCTGGCGGAGCGGATCGAGGAGTTGGATAAAGAACTGACGGAGGGGCTCTGCCCCGAGGAGCGGGACGCTTATTACAGCATGGCCGGCTTTGCGGCGGCGGCCTCCGCCAATCTGCTGAAAATGCATCTAACGGCGGGCAAGAGCAGACATTACGCTTCTCAGGGGAGGCACGCTGCCAACCGCTTTGCCGCGCTTGCCGGGCAGTGTATCGAGAAGGACAGAAGGCTGGCGGCGGAGTTTGCCTTGTGGAAGGGCGGAAAATGGAGCGGCATGGAGCTGGCGGCCCATATCGGTTTCCGAAAGTGGAACGAGGACGGCAGCCGATACCCGGTGCTCTGTACCGTCGAGCCCATGGGGCGGCCCGCCTTGAGCGTATCCCGTAAGGACGAGGCCCGCGCGGTTGTGAAAAACTACGGCCGCCCGGAGGTAATCCGGGTTCCGGACTTTCTGGACGAGGGGTGCGAACAGGTGATTCTGGAGATTGCAAACGAAGGAAAAACCCCCATGCATTACGAGATCGTGCCGCCGGGCGCCCCGGAGGGGGAAATGCCGGAGTGGCTGCGGGTAACGCCTGCGTCGGGAGAGGTGGACGAGCTGCAGGAGGTACGGCTGATCTGTGACAGAAGCCGTCTCCCAAAGGAGCCGGAGCAGGTTATGCTTCTCGTCAGGGGGGACAGCGTCGTGGCGGGCGTGAAGGTTACGGCGGCGCGGACGGACTGCGAGGGAATGCCGCCTATGACTTTCCTGCCCAGACGGGGCGTCATCACCGTGAACGCGGATCATTTTGCCCGGAAAAAGGATGTTCCCGGCGCAGGCTTTGAGAGGCTGGCGGGCTACGGAAGATACGGCGTGGGGATGAAAGTGGCTCCCTGCACGGTCTCTTTCGAAGAAAAGCAGGAGAAGCCGGAATTGACTTATCGGTTCCTGATCCGGGAAAGCGGCAGATATCGCGTGGAGCTTCTGACCGCTCCGGTCAATCCGGCGGTGAGAGGGCAGGAAATCCGGCTCCTCTTAAAGGGCGGCGGAGAGGAAAGGGCCGTTGTGCTGATTTCCTCGGATTACAGGGCCGGTGAATCCGGCGATCCCGTCTGGAGCAGAGGAGTGCTGGACCAGATTCATAAGGCGGAGACGGTATTTACCTTTGAGGCGGGGGTACAGGAGCTGACGGTGGGCGCCCTGGAGGCGGGGACCGTGCTGGAGCGGATCCGGATTTACAGAGAGGACGGCGTTCTTCCGGAATCCTATCTGGGGCCTGTGGAGTCCTGGCATAGGCCGGAGTAATTTATAAGTACAAACGTGTCGGTGTGAGCCGGGCGCAGGTCCTCTGCGGACACGTTTGCACTCGGGTCGGCACATAGCGGACGCTAAGCTCGAAAAGACCTCGCTAAGCGCCGATGTGCCTATACGGTCCGCAGAGGACCTGCGCCCGGCCTTTATGGATACCTTGCACTCGGGTCGGCACATAGCGGACGCTAAGCTTGAAAGTACCACGTTCGGTGCTGAGGTGCCTATACGGTTCGCAGAGGACCTGCGCCCGGCCGAGGCATCCTATATTCATTTTTTGTGAAATTGTAGAAACGGATGGAAAAATCAAACGGTTTGTGCTATGCTGTCAGGGATATCGGACAAAAGTAAGTCAGATTGGAAAACCTGAGGCGGAATAAGCTTTCAATTAGGGAGGAACGATATGAGAGACAGAGAGAAGGCAAGACAGAGGGCGAAGGAGCTGGTAAGCCGGATGACCCTGGAGGAGAAGGCGTCGCAGCTAAAGCATGACGCCCCGGCCATTCCCAGACTGGGAGTGCCGGAATATAACTGGTGGAACGAGGGACTGCACGGCGTGGCAAGGGCCGGGGTGGCGACCATGTTTCCTCAGGCGATCGGGATGGCGGCGGCCTTCGACACGGAGCTGTCGGAGCAGATCGGCGGTGTGATCGCGGAGGAAGGAAGAGCGAAGTATAACGCTTATACTGCCGAGGGAGACAGGGGCATTTACAAGGGACTGACCTTCTGGTCGCCCAATGTAAATATTTTCCGGGATCCCAGGTGGGGAAGAGGACACGAGACCTACGGGGAGGATCCTTACCTGACGGGCGAGCTGGGCAAGGCTTTCGTGGAGGGCCTGCAGGGCGACGGAGAATACCTGAAGGCGGCGGCCTGCGCGAAGCACTTTGCGGTACACTCCGGCCCGGAGGCGCTGCGCCACAAATTTGACGCGGAGGTATCCCAGAAGGATTTGTGGGAGACCTATCTTCCGGCGTTTGAAAAGCTGGTGACCGAGGCGGGGGTTGAGGCCGTCATGGGAGCCTACAACAGAACCAACGGCGAGCCCTGCTGCGGCAGCAGGACGCTGATGCAGGACATTCTCCGGGGAGAGTGGGGCTTCGAAGGGCATTTCGTGTCCGACTGCTGGGCCATCCGGGATTTCCACACCAATCATATGGTGACGGATACGGCGGAGGAGTCTGCGGCGCTGGCGTTGAAGAGCGGCTGTGACGTCAACTGCGGCAATACATACCTGCACCTGATGAAGGCTTATGAGGACGGGCTGGTGACCGAGGAAGAGATCACGGCAGCTGCAGAGAGGCTGTTTACCACCCGGTTTCTGTTGGGACTGTTCGACGAGACCGAATACGACAAGATAGGCTACGACAGACTGGAGTGCCGGGAGCATCTTGCCCTGGCGGACCGGGCGGCTGCGGAGTCTGTCGTTCTGTTGAAAAATAACGGGATACTTCCTCTGAAAAAGGAAAATCTGAAGGCGGTGGGCGTCGTGGGTCCCAATGCAGACAGCAGGGCTTCCCTGATCGGCAATTATCACGGCACCTCTTCCAGGTACATCACCGTGCTGGAGGGCATTCAGGACGTGCTGGGCGAGGACGTGCGGGTTTATTATTCCGAGGGCTGCCATCTGTTCAAGGAACGGATCGAGGGCATCGGACGGCGTCACGACCGCGTCAGCGAGGCGGTTTCGGTGGCGAAGAACAGCGATGTGGTCATTCTCTGTCTGGGACTGGACGAAACGCTGGAGGGCGAAGAGGGAGATACCGGCAACAGCTACGCTTCCGGGGACAAGGTGGATCTGCTTCTGCCCGCGCCCCAGAGAGAGCTTCTCGAGGCGGTGGTAAAGGTCGGAAAGCCGGTGATTCTGATCAATATGACAGGAAGCGCCATGGATCTGCGCTATGCCGACGAAAACTGCGCGGCTGTGGTACAGGCCTGGTATCCCGGCGCAAGAGGCGGCAGGACAGTGGCGGATATTCTGTTCGGGGAGATTTCCCCTTCCGGCAAGCTGCCCGTGACCTTTTATCACGACACGGAGGAGTTGCCTGACTTTGAGGATTATTCCATGAAGGGCAGAACCTACCGGTATTTCACGGGAGAGGTGCTTTATCCCTTCGGATACGGCCTTACCTACGGCAGTGCGGAGGTGACAGGGGCAGAGCTTTGCGGCAAAAAAGCGGAAAAAGGCGGCGAGCTGAAGGTATCCGGCGGGGAGCGGATAACGCTTACGGCGGCGGTCTCCAACACGGGAGACCGGGATATCCGGGAAGTAGTCCAGGTTTACGTCAGGGCCTTAGACAGCGGCGACGCCACGCCCAACGGCAGACTCTGCGGCTTTGCGAGAGTATCCGTAAAGGCAGGGGAAACCGTAAAGGTAAACGTTCCCATAGACAAAGACGCGCTGACGGTGGTCAACGAGGACGGAAAGAAGGTGTCCGGCGGCAGCAGATACGCTTTCAGCGTGGGCTTCGGCCAGCCGGACGAAAGAACTGCCCGGCTGACCGGGCAGGAGACGTTTGCGTTTACGGCGGTGCTAAGTGTGCAAAGATTTTCTAAGCCCGCAAAGTACGCGGACTAAGAAAATCTAAGTTGCACACAGAAGAATCGCAAGAGAAGCGATTCTTCGCACGGATTGTTTGTGCCGCCGCAGGCCGTGCGGGCCTACGGCGCCTTGGTGATCCGCAGACTGCCGCTGGTGGTGGAGACGCTCAGTTCGTTTTCGGGGTTGTCGCCGTACTGTCCGCTGACATGAGTCCCCCTTTTGTTGAAGGAAAGCTGATCGTCGAAAAACGTATTGCAGCTGCCGCTGGCGGATTCAAAATTTAGGCGGAAGGCGGCAGTCTCCGGAAGAGACAGGGTCATATCGCCGCTGGTGCCGGAGAGGGACAGGTCGCCGAGAAGCCCCTGATCCAGAAAGAGCCGGATTCCCCCGCTGTTGGTGTCGGCCTTTCCAAAGCCGGAGCCGCTTTCCACCGTGATATTGCCGCTGGTGGTGCTTAGGTTGAAAGCCCCCTGTATCGTTTTCAGGCGGATATCGCCGGAGGTGGTTTCGGCGTCTGCTTTGTTTTTGACGTTTTCTATTAGGATGCTGCCGGAGGTGGTTTCGGCGTTCAGTCCGTTCTCGGCGTTTTCGATCAGGATGTTGCCGGAGACGGTTTCGACGTCCAGCCCGCCTTCGGCTTTTTTGATCCGGACGCTGCCGCTGGTGGCGGAAAGCTCTGCGTCGCAGGAAAGCTGTCCCAGAATGGCGTCCCCGCTGATGGCAGACAGGCGGAAGGACTTACCCGAAACGGCGTCCAACTGTACCTCCCCGCTGGTCGTGGAGACGGAGACCTTTTCGCCCTGCGCCTCTGAGAGGGTAATGTCCCCGCTTGTGGTGGAGACCGAGATATCGTCCGCCTGCGCAACGGAGAGGGAGATTTTCCCGCTGGTTGTGGCGGCGGATATTTTTTTTGCCGCTGCCTTGGAGAAGGAGAGATCCCCGCTGGTGGTAGAGGCGGAAAACGCAGAGGCTTCCACATCCGGGAAGGTGATGCTCCCGCTTGTGGTGGAGACCGAAAAACGGCCGGACAGCGTAAAGGAGAGCTCTGACAGGATATCCCCGCTCACCGTCTGGGCCTCCAGGTTTTCATAAAGGCCGGAGGGAAGATAGATTTCCGCATAGCCGTAGGGGCTGGGACGGAGGGAAAAGGAGAGGGAAAACCGCCTTTTCTTTCCCTTGACGGAAAGGGTGGAGCCGTCAAGCTTTATTTCGGACAGCTGATTTTCCTTCGGGGTAAAATTCAGATATTCCCGGACAAGGACGGTTTCTTCGTCGTTTTCATAAAAATAAATCTCCATAAAGTCATAATACAGGACGCGCAGGGAAGAGATATCCTCTGCCGAAAATTCTTTTTCCTGGATCAGGCTGCAGTCCGTTCTCGTTTCCACGCTGACGCGGAAGGGCCATCCGCCGCCGGAGAGTCCGCTCCAGAGAAGGGAAACCAGAAAGAGAGTCAGGATGCTGATCAGGACAATCGCCGCGATTCTAACCATTTTCATATGCGCCTCCTTTTTCAGTCCGGGTTCCGAAGATTCAGGATCAGATGAAGCAACGCCTGGATGCAGCAGCCGATCAGGAAGATGATCCAGGTGAACTCCCAGTTCTAGGTGGCGAAGCTGATGATAAAGTAGAGGGTCAGCGTCACCGTCCAGAGTAAGAGAGTGATGGAATTGCGGATGGCTTTCTTACGGTTGGCGGAATGCCGGGCCTCTTTATAATCCTCCACGAGGCTGTCCTTTTCCTTGCGGAAGGTCGGATACATATGGTTGGCGTAGACCAGCATACCCGTAGGAGCGATGCAGATGATAACTGCAAGGAGCAGTCCCAGCGTGGCAAAATCAAAAGAGCCGTACCAGCCGACAGAGGATGCAATTATATTGAAGAAGAGGAAGACCGCGCCGGCGAAGACGTAGAGTCCCGCGGAAACGGCAGTGAGCAGAGCCTTCTTCCTCCGGTCTTCCTCGGGAAGGCTTAACAGATTTTTCTCTTCCAGAACCTCAAACAGCTCGCTCACATCGCCGATCGAGCCGATCACATTCTGAAAGGCGTCCTCCTCCCGATAGCCTTCGCCGACCAGATCCTCGTACTTTTCGATGGCATTCTGGGTCAATTCCTCCTTGAGGTCAATGGCCTTTCTGGTCTTTGGAGCCTCCGAAAACAGTTCTTCCATGTGTCTGCGTATTTTTTCTTTCATAATTTTGGTTTCCTCCTTTTTTTCATGACAATAGAATTTTTGCGAAGCATGAACTTTATTGTTTTTGCAGGAAATTGTAAAATGAGCGAAGTTCGTCTTATTGTCTCCTATAACAACAGCCGGTCGATCATATCCTTCGCTTCTTCCCAGTCTTTTTTGTAGGAGTCGTAGGCTTTTCGGCCTTCTTCTGTGATGGAGTAGTAACGGCGTCTGGCTCCCACGGCCTCGTCTCCCCAATAGGTTCGGATGTACCCGGCCTGCTCCAGACGTCGGAACGCGGAGTAGAGCGTGGCTTCCTTCAGCTCGTACTGGTTGTTTGTCTTCTTCATGATGTCCTTGTTGATCTGATAGCCGTAGCTGTCCCGCTCCAGCAGATGCGCCAGAATAATCGCCTCGGTATGTCCCCGGATGATATCGGATGTGATAGACATGCATGTCCTCCTTTCCCGTGAATTTTGGCCGGTTTTCCGCTTACGCGGTAATCGTGATAACTTTTGCAGGCTTACAGCGGCTGCGTGCGCAGTTGCGGCACCGGTTTCCGTGCCGTCCGGCGGCTGTGTGCGCAGTTGGTGTCCCGCTTTTTACTTTATAGGAAACTTCGTCGCAGCAAGGGTGCCGCACAGCGTCACTTTTTATGCCGTATAGCAGCTGTTCTTTTTGCAATATAACATAGAATACCTCGCCTGTCAAGGTATATTATAAAATCACAGTATATTTTTTTCCAAAGCTTTTTTTCCAAAACAAATCCCATCAGGTTGAAGTCGGGAAAGACTGATTTCCACTTGCCTTCAAGAAGGGAAAGCAATTTTTTACTTCAGCCTTCCTTCAGAACGGACAGGGATATCCTGAAATGCGTGGCATCGTTTGAAAGAAGTGCTATAATAGAATCCAAAAGCGGGATTCTATTATCCAAGAGCTATAATAGAATCCAAAAGCGGGATTCTATTATCCAAGAGCTATAATAGAATCGAAGAGCTGATTCTATTATCCAGGAGCTATAATAGAATCCAAAAGCGGGATTCTATTATCCAAGAGCTATAATAGAATCGAAGAGCGGATTCTATTATCTAAGGGATATAATAGAATCCGTGGTATGTAAAAGCATTTTGACATGTTTTTGACGGATGTAAAAGAAAATGGATGGAAAAGGATTCAGGGCTTTTTTATAATAAATCTGCAAAAGGCGGCTGCCCGCCGCAAGTATAAATTGCCGCGGGTAAAATGAGGTGGAGAGGATATGGAAATCGGAATCAAATTAAAAAGAGCGCGGAAGGAAAAGGGAATCACCCAGGAGCAGGCGGCCGAAGCTCTTGGGGTCAGCAGACAGACTGTTTCAAATTGGGAAAACAATAAGTCTTATCCCGATATCGTCAGCGTGATAAAAATGAGCGATCTCTATTCCGTAAGCCTTGACCACCTGCTCAAAGACAAGGAGGAAAAAGCAATGAATCAGACTTATCAGGAATTTCTGGAAGAAAGCACCAACACGGTAAAGGCAAAAAGAAAGCTGGGAACGGTAATACTGACGGCGGCGTACTTTTTGGTCTGGATTGCCTCAATGACATTATTCTGGCAGGAGAGGGAGCCTGTGATATCGGAGCTTGCCGTTATCCTTCGCTGGATCCTGTTACCTTCTTTTTTATTGGTAACGACGGTTACCGTTTCAAAGACCGACTACTGGGGAAAAGGGAAATGGCTTTGCGTACTCGGCGCTGCGGTTATGTTTCTTACCGTACCCGAAACGCATTTCACGGAAGAAGCGGGAATGATAAAATACACTTTCCGCTTCCCCAATTTTACCTATATGGCGGCAGGGATATTCGTTGCCTTATGCGGCATCGGAATCGGAACCGTCTGGCGCAGGAGGGCGAAAGAAGGATCAAAAGAAACGGAGTAATTATGCACTTGCTATGATTATGGCAGGAATACAGAAGGGCACAGCATGTAGCTGTGTTTTTCTGTATTATGAGGAGAATGTATCATGATTGCTTCGCAATCACGGTACGGATGGCCATCCGGCCGTTTCCTGCCCTGAATAAGGTTATTGATCCATAACGATGCATTTTCCGCAAATGTGTGTCAGGACATACTTGTTATTATTCCAAGGTTGGAATATAATATATCTTGAGTTCAAGCTACGAATGCGGAGGATGGATATGGAATACTTAACAGTGAAGGAAATAGCAGAAAAGTGGGGTATTTCCGGCAGAAGGGTCAATTTGTTGTGTAATGAAGGAAGAATAGAAGGCGCAGAGAAAAAGGGATTTATGTGGCTGATACCAGAGGACGCAGAAAAACCGATTGATTTAAGATATGGATCCAAAACAAACAAGATAGGTTTTCAGAAAGCTTTTATTGAAATGGAAGGAAAGCGGCATATGTTGGAGACAAAAAGCGAAGAGGAAATCAGGGTCATCACAGCAGAAATAGTGGAACAGGTAAAGACCCTGTTAAAAGGGAATATCTATAAAATCGTGCTATATGGTTCTTATGCCAGAGGGGATTTTGATATCGGATCGGATATTGACGTTATGATTATTATGAATTGTAACAAGGAAGAGGTCTGCCGTTACAGAAAACAGATCAGTAGAGTCGCTGGTCAAATTGGATTGGAAAATGATATAGAGGTATCGCTGCTTTTGCGTGATAAGGATACCTTTGAACGGGGAGGAGAGATATTGCCGTTTTATAAGAGTATTAAAAAGGAAGGAATTGTTTTGTATGGATAG
Organism: bacterium; assembly: GCA_023664305.1. GTDB lineage: Bacteria > Bacillota > Clostridia > Lachnospirales > Lachnospiraceae > Acetatifactor. The sequence goes on from JAMPFT010000004.1 coordinate 130,782, forward strand.
GAGATATCAGGAATTGTCAGATTACCGCTTGGAACAGGCAAAGAGGTGTGTAAAATCTGCTAAAATATTAGCGACAGACGGTGACTATAAAGGTGCGGCTAATCGGTCATATTACGCAATTTTTCATTGTATGAGAAGTGTGCTTGCATTGGAAGGAACGGATTTTTCAAAACACTCAGGAGTGTCCTCCTACTTTCGCAAGCAGTATATAAAGACAGGCATTTTTGATATGGAACTATCGAATATCATAAAAGAGGCATTTGATATACGAAGCGATAGTGATTATGATGATTATTATGTTTTGTCAAAGGATGATGTGGAAAAACAGATTGAAAATGCAGAAAAATTTTGTCTTGTGATAGAAGCATACCTCAAAAAAGAGAGATGAATGAGTTGAGGAGGAAGGAAAGGGAGGTACTCGCGTGACCACGGGCAAGGTTCTGGAGGAAAATCTGATTTACGAAATCCTTTCCGTTGTGGAGGAAATACCGGAAGGAAAGGTAGCTACCTACGGGCAGATCGCCCGGCTGATCGGCAGGGAGAAAAATGCCCGTCTTGTCGGCAGGGTTATGAGGATGGCCGGGCATTACGGACAGTATCCGTGCCACAGAGTGGTAAACCACGCGGGGAGGCTCGTCCCCGGATGGCGGGAACAGAAGGCTTTGCTGGAATCGGAGGGCGTCGCCATGAAGGATGAAGGTCATGTGGATCTGAAGAAATGCCGGTGGGACTGTTGACGGAGAAGGGGAGAAATTATGATCAGAATGCTTTTCTGCCGCGGCAGGGGTGCGGTGGGAGCGGCGTGTGCCGATAAAGAAGGGCGATTGCGGTGAAAAGGATTGACTACTGCAGGAAAGAAAGGTATAATCAAGCGAAAGAAAGAAATCCGGCGAATGCGGATATCCGGATTTTGGAAGTATTATGCGGGTGCTGCAGATTTGTAAACGGATAGCATTTCAGCCGCCTGCGGCCATACGGTAAGCAAAATGCTCAAAAGGAGAAGTTTTGTTATGAAAAGTGCTCTGAAATATCTGGCAATTCTTTCCTTGACCGTTTCCCTTGCTCTTTTTACGGCAGGCTGCGGCAAGAAGGACAATGCCTCTGTTCCCGACCCGGATGCATGGGAGCAAAAGGACTATGTTCCGGAATATACGGATATGGGAAATGATCTGATCGATATGACCTTTCATTACGGGATACAGCAGCTCGGAGAGGAGTTGTGCTATCTCTCTTACGATCCGGACAGCGGTCAGGCTCTCGAAAAATATTCTCTGACGGACGGCAGCCGGACGAGCGTTCCCTTTACCTGGCTGGAACCCGAAGTGCGGCAGAATATCAGCCGTTTTACTTTTGCGGAGGATGGCGGCCTGTATGCCGTCGTCTGGCAATATCCGGAGTCGGATTCCGACGGCGGTAATCAGGCGGTTATCCTGTTAAGCAAATTTGATGCGCAGGGAAACCAGTCTTTTGCCGTGGATATCTCGGAACAGGTCCGTGAGGAATTCGGCGGAGGCGTCAACAACATGCCGGCGGCGGATGCCTGGGGGCGTATTTACATAACCGGGAAAACAAAGGTCTGGCTGTACGATCTTCAGGAAAACGGGGAGCCGTCCTATCGGGGACAGGTAGCGGTATGTCCCGGCGGAGAGGAGGACGTCAATATCGGCGCCATTCAATGCGGCAGGGACGGCAGGATGTATGTCTGTTACAGCAGAGGAGAGAGGCTTTCTGACGCCTCCTGTACCCTGGTGCAGATTGATTTTGAAAATTGCAGACTCGGCGCGGTTTACGAGGATTTTCCGGGCGCGGGGGGAATTGCCCCGGGTACGGAGAAGGATTTTCTGGTGAACGATACGGAAACGGTCTACGAATACGATCTGGTTTCCGGAAATGCGGAACCGGTGCTGAACTGGATGGAAAATAATGTGTTGGGCAGCGAAGTACGGCATTTTGGCGCACTGAAGGACGGGCGGATTTACGCTGTGACGAAGGAGTGGGGAAACGAAAACTCCGGGCTTATGGTATTCCCGAGGACGACCGGGGACGGGCCGACTGACCCGCGGGAAGAAATCACGCTGGCAAATTTGTTTTATAACGGTGAATTGCAGAAGGCGGTAGCGGATTTTAATAAACGCAGTGATCAATACCGGATTGTAATAAAGGAATATAAGGAATATCAGACGCTGCTTCTGGATATTACGACGAACTGCCCGGATATTCTGGATCTGAACAGCCTGAATGTAGAACAGTTGGCGGGGATGGGCGTTTTTGCGGATCTGAACGGTTATCTGGATAACAGCAGTGTGCTTGAGCGCTCCGATTATCTGGAAAATGTCCTGGATGCCTATACCTTTGACGGTAAGCTGGTAACCGTTCCCTCCACTTTTTCGATACAGACCGTAATCGGCAACGCAGAGAGTCTGCGGGAAGTATTCGGGGATGATTTTGAGGGCGGCTGGACTGTGGATGAGCTGATGACCTATGCGAATGCTTACCCGGAGACCGAGCTGTTTGACCGGCTCTCTAAGAGTACCGTTATGTACTATCTGATGATGTACGGAAAAGACAGTTTTATCGACTGGGAGGCCGGGAAATGCTCCTTTCAATCGGACCGTTTTAAAAATGTTTTGGAATTTGTCAAGCGTTTTCCTGACGAAGCGGCGTTAAATTCCGCGAGTACGGCGGCCCGGCTGGAGTCCGGTGAGGTGCTTCTGGCGGCTGCCAGTGTTTACCGCTTTGACAGTCTGCAGTTGTATGAGGAAGCGTTTCACGGCGAAGCGGCCTGTGTGGGATTTCCCACCGCGGACGGCAGCGTGGGCTGTGCGCTTTATACGAATAACGCGCTGGCCATTGCAGCTAACTCTGCGCATAAGGAGGGGGCGTGGTCCTTTATAGAAGGGTTTCTGGCGGACAAAGCCGAGAACGGGGGCTCGGACGATTTTGTGACGAACAGGACGAGGCTGGAAAAAAATGTGGCGTCGGCGCTGGCGGCGGAATATGCCGTCTATGACGACGGTACTCTGGTAGTGGATAAGGAAGGCAACCATATCGTCACCAATTATGTCGGCTCTACCATCACTTTTGCGGACGGATGGACCTTTGTCAGCCATCCTCCTACCGAGGAGGAGGTACAGAAGGTTTTTTCGCTGATCGGGAAAGCTGTGCGACGACCCGATCGGGAGAGCGATATCCTTCTGAATATCATCAACGAAGAAGCGGACGCTTTCTATCAGGATCAGAAGAGCGCAGACGAAGTGGCGGATCTGATTCAGAACAGGATCCAGCTTTATCTGGACGAAAACAGGAGTTAAAGCAAGATTTTTTATTCTTGACAAATATAGGTCGATAGGCTATATTTTTGAATATAGAAAAACAGGGGGATTCCTTCGGATCAAAAGGAGTCTTCCGGACAAAAGGCTGTGACGAAGAGGAGTACGCATCACCCCTTAAAAGAGAGAGCTGCCGTCCGAGATGTACGGACGCTGAAAGGCGGCTTGAAGGAAGGGATGGGGAAGGTAGCTTCCGAGCCGGAGGAACCAGAGCGGCAGGCATGGCCGCGCGGGATGGACGCTTCCCGACGCGCCTAAAATACGCTGTAAGTCTCCCCGATTTATCCCCGTTACAGGATGAGACTTTGCTGGAAGTCGTTGAGGCGGAAGACCGTGAGGTCTGCCGCGAACAAAGGTGGTATCGCGTAATTGACGCCCTTTGCGAATGAATCGTTCGTGAAGGGCGTTTCTTGCGCGCATAAGCAGAGTCAGGATCTTCCACGGGCGCAGGCCGTGCTTGCACGAGCCGGTGACCGTGGAAGATTCTGACGAGCAATGCGAACAGTCTGCTTATACGCCGGCGCAAGGCAGAGTCAGGAACAGTCGCAGTTTGATTCCAAGAGACAGGAGAGAACAAAACATGAGCAAAGAACTTGCAAAAACCTACGATCCCAGCGGGATTGAGGACAGACTGTATCAGAAATGGCTGGAAAAAAAGTATTTCCACGCGGAGGTAGATCCCTCCAAAACACCCTTTACCATCGTGATCCCGCCCCCCAACATCACGGGGCAGCTGCATATGGGACATGCGCTGGATAACACCATGCAGGATATTCTGATCCGGTTTAAGCGGATGCAGGGCTATAACGCCCTCTGGCAGCCGGGGACGGATCACGCGTCCATCGCAACGGAGGTCAAGATTATCGAGAAGCTGAAGGAACAGGGGATCGACAAGCATGATCTTGGCCGAGAAGGATTTTTGGAGAAGGCCTGGGACTGGAAGAAGGAGTACGGCGGCCGCATCGTTTCCCAGCTGAAAAAGCTGGGCTCCTCCTGCGACTGGGACAGGGAGCGCTTTACCATGGACGAGGGCTGCAACAGGGCCGTCACAAAGGTCTTTGTCAAGATGCATGAGAAGGGCTATATTTACAAGGGGGCCCGCATGATCAACTGGTGCCCGGTGTGCAATACCTCGATCTCCGACGCGGAGGTGGAATACCAGGAGCAGGCGGGCCATCTGTGGCACATCAAATATCCCGTGATGAAGGAGGACGGCACGCCCAGCGACAAGGAGTTTCTGACCTTTGCCACCACCCGTCCCGAGACTATGCTGGGAGATACGGCGGTAGCTATCCATCCCGAGGACGAGCGGTACAGTCACCTGATCGGAAAGAGCGTGCTGCTGCCTATCGTCAACAAGGTGATTCCCGTTGTGACGGATACTTATGTAGACAGGGAGTTTGGCACAGGCGTGGTAAAGATTACCCCGGCTCACGACCCCAACGACTTTGAGGTGGGAAAGCGTCACGGGCTGCCGTTGGTCAACATCATGAACGACGACGCGACGATCAACGAGAACGGCGGAAAGTACGCGGGGATGGACCGCTACGAGGCGAGAAGGGCCATCGTGGAGGAGCTTGACCGGCAGGGGCTTCTGGTAAAGATCGAGGATTACAGCCACAACGTGGGAACCCATGACCGCTGTAAGACCACCATCGAGCCGCTGGTGAAAGAGCAGTGGTTCGTAAAGATGGAGGAGCTGATCAAGCCCGCTGTCGAGGCGGTAAAGAAGGGCGAGATCCGGCTGATTCCCGAGCGGATGGAGAAAACCTATTTTAACTGGACGGACAATATCCGGGATTGGTGTATCAGCCGTCAGCTGTGGTGGGGGCATCGGATTCCTGCGTATTATTGCGACGAATGCGGGGAGATTGTGGTGGCGGAGACCGCGCCGGAGGTCTGCCCGAAGTGCGGCTGTAAGCATTTTACGCAGGATCCGGACACGCTGGACACCTGGTTTTCCTCGGCGCTCTGGCCCTTTGAGACCCTGGGCTGGCCGGAACAGACAAAGGATCTGGAATACTTTTATCCCACCGACGTGCTGGTGACGGGCTACGACATTATTTTCTTCTGGGTCATCCGGATGATTTTCTCCGGCTATGAGCACATGGGGGAGAAACCCTTCCGCACGGTGCTGTTCCACGGCCTGGTGAGAGACAGTCAGGGGCGTAAGATGTCGAAATCTCTGGGCAACGGAATCGATCCGCTGGAGATTATCGAAAAATACGGCGCGGACGCTCTGCGGCTGACGCTGATCACCGGAAACGCTCCCGGCAACGATATGCGCTTCTACTATGAACGGGTGGAGAACAGCCGGAATTTTGCCAACAAGGTGTGGAACGCTTCCCGCTTCATCCTGATGAACATGGACGGGAAGACGGTGACGGAGCCGAAGCCGGAAGAACTGCAGCCAGTGGATCAATGGATTTTGTCGAAGCTGAACACGCTGGTGAAGGATGCCACCGACAATATGGAGAATTTTGAGCTGGGCATCGCGGTGCAGAAGGTCTATGATTTCATCTGGGATGAATTTTGCGACTGGTATATCGAGATGGTAAAGCCCAGGCTGTACGGCACCGACGACGCGGTCAGTCAGAATGCGGCGCTCTGGACGCTGAAGAGCGTGCTCACGGAGGCGTTAAAGCTTTTGCATCCCTATATGCCGTTTATCACGGAGGAAATCTTCTGCACGCTGCAGAGCGAGGAAGAGTCCATTATGATCAGCCGCTGGCCGGAATACCGGGAAGACCGGATTTTTGCCGCGGAGGAGAAGGCCATCGAGACCATCAAGGAAGCGGTGCGCGGGATCCGGAACGTGAGGGCGGAGAGGAACGTTGCGCCGTCGCGGAAGACGGGGGTCTTTGTGGTGAGCGCGGAGGCGGAGATCCTTGAAACCTTTACCGAGGGCAGACTGTTCTTTGCCTCTCTGGCGGGCGCAAACGCCGTGACCGTTGTCCCTGCGGCAGAAAAGGAAAAGGCGGGAGTCCCGGAAGACGCGGTATCCGTGGTGATTCCCGGAGCTACCCTGTATATTCCCTTCGCGGAGCTGGTGGATATCGGGCAGGAGCGTGAGAGGCTGCAGAAGGAAGAAAAACGGCTGGAGGGAGAGCTGGCCCGGGTCAACGGGATGCTTTCCAACGAGAAATTTCTCTCCCGGGCGCCTCAGGCGAAGATCGACGAGGAGAAGGGGAAGCTTGCCAAATATACGCAGATGATGGAGCAGGTAAAGGCCAGGCTGGAGCAGCTGGGCTGACGGACGGCAGGAGAAACGCCGCCGGGAGGGATGGAAGATTGAAAAAGCAGCGGATCGCCTCCTTTGAGGAGGCGGAGAATTATATCAACGAGACGCCGCGTTTTACGACGAAGAATACGATGGAGGATACGGAAGCGTTCCTCCGCCGGCTGGGGAATCCCGACCGGCGGATGCGCATGATCCATGTGGCGGGCACCAACGGAAAGGGATCGGTCTGCGCCTATCTGCGTTATATTCTGGAGGCGGCCGGATATCGGACGGCGGTGTTTACTTCGCCTCACCTGACGGATATCCGGGAGCGGTTTGTTGCGGACGGGAAAATGATCTCAAGGGAGGATTTTTTGCGCGTCTTCCTTGCGGTCTATGAGATGCTGGACTGGGAGGCTGGGGAGAGAGGTGAGTGCTTTTATCATCCCACCTATTTTGAATACCTGTTCTTTATGGCAATGCTTTTTTTTGCGGAGAAAGGCCCGGATTTCTGTATCCTGGAAACCGGCCTGGGCGGCCGGCTGGACGCCACCAACGCGGTGTCGAAAAAAGAGCTGGCCGTGATCACGCGGATCGGCCTGGATCATGTGGAATATCTGGGGGATACCCTGGAAAAGATCGCGGGGGAAAAGGCCGGTATTATGAAGGCGGGAACGCCCGCAGTCTACTGGGATACCTGCCCGGAGACCACCCGGGTGTTTGAAAGCCGGGCGGCAAAACTTGGGGTATCAGCGCAGGCCGTGTCGAAAAGTGACTATCGGTTCTTAAGTTTTACAAATAAAAGCATTGATTTTTCGCTGCACACTCGGTATTATAATAATATTAACCTTACCTTGCATACGATTGCCGGATATCAGATGGAAAACGCGGCGCTGGCGGTTCGGGCGGCGGAGCTTTTGGACGACGGACGGGCTGTCACGGCGGAGGAGATCCGTCGGGGAGTCGCGGAATGCTTCTGGGCGGGCAGGATGGAAGAGGTGCTGCCTGAGGTCTATGTGGACGGCGCGCACAACGGCGACGGCATCCGGGCTTTTCTGGAGACCGTGGCATCGGACGGCGCAGACGGGGGACGCCTGCTGGTGTTCGGCGTGGTGCAGGATAAGGATTACGGGCGTATGGCGGAGGAGCTGGTAAGCTCCCGGCTTTTTGAGAGAATTTATATTGCGCATCTTGAGACGAAGCGGGGGACGGATCCGGAAAAGCTGAAAGCGCTTTTTGAGCGATCCCCTGACTGTAGCTGCCGGGTGTGCGGCGGAACGGAGGACGCTTTCCGGCAGGCGTTGGACGACCGAGAGAGAGGGCAGCGCGTCTATATCGCGGGCAGCCTGTATCTGATAGGTGAGATCAAGGAGCTTCTCGCAAAGCGGCAGGACGACCGGGAAAATGATTCCCGCGAGCAAAAGTGTCCTTCAGACACATAGCTTAGCGGCCGTGAAGCAGACATTTGACGAATGCAGCGGGAGAATTGGTTGGAAGGAATGTCAGCGGGACAGCCCGTAAAATGATTCCTGCGAGTAAAAGTGTCCTTCAGACACATGGCTTAGCGGCCGTGAAGCAGACATTTGACGAATGCAGCGGGAGAATTGGTTGGAAGGGATGTCTGTAGGGCAGCCAAAAAATTGATTCCCGCAAGTAAAAGTGTCCTTCAGACATATAGCCAGGCGGCTGTGAAGCAGACATTTGGTGAATGTAGCGGGAGAATTGGTTGGAAAGGATGTTCGCAGGGCAGTCCTGTGAGACCGATTGGAAGAAGTGTCCGCAAAGCGGACGGGAGAGTAAGAATGATAAATTTCGAGGAAGAACTGAAAAAGTTTCATCCCAGCCTTGAGGTGGAGGATGCGGAGGACGCCATCTACAATCAGGATCTGACAGATATGGCGGATCTGCTGGTAAAGATGATAAAGGAGTCCGAAGAGGCGGCGGAAGAGATGCTTCCTGTGGAGTGAGGACGGAAGAGATACATTCCGCGGGCGGTAAGACCGCGGGATAGAACGATGGAATGTATGTCCGTCGGTGCGGACAAGGAGTGTAAGAATGTTTTGCTATAACTGTGGATGCCAACTGTCTGAGCATGACTTCTGTACCGCCTGCGGAGCGGATGTTTCCCTCTATAAGAGAATTATGTATATCTCGAATATGTATTATAACGAGGGATTGGAGAAAGCCGGCGTCAGAGATTTGTCCGGCGCGATCGTGAGTCTGCGGCAGAGTCTGAAATTTAATAAAAATAATATTGACGCAAGAAACCTGCTGGGGCTTGTGTATTTTGAGTCGGGAGAGGTGGTCGCGGCGCTCAGCGAATGGGTGATCAGCAAAAATCTGCGCTCCGACAAAAACATTGCGGACGACTATATCGAGAAGCTGCAGTCCAACTCGGCGAGGCTGGATTCCATTAACCAGACGATTAAGAAATACAATCAGGCGTTAGTGTACTGCACGCAGGACAGCAAGGATCTGGCGGTGATCCAGCTGAAAAAGGTGCTGTCCCTGAACCCGAAATTTATCCGTGCCCATCAGCTGCTGGCCCTGCTGTATATGGACAGCGAGCAGTGGGAGCGCGCGGAGAGAGAGCTTCGCAAGTGTACCGATATCGACAGGAACAATACCCAGACCCTCCGCTATCTGAAGGAAGTGGAGCTGATGCTGGTTCCGGACGAGAATGTGAAGCAGACCGGGAAAAAGCGCAAAAAGGACGAGTCGGTGCGTTACGTCAGCGATAACGAGATGATCATTCAGCCTCTGAATGTAAAGGAGCCGAAGAATAACGGAGTGTCTACCCTGGTCAACATCGGCATCGGGCTCATCATCGGTATTGCGGCTACTTATTTTCTGGTGGTGCCGTCGGCCCAGGCCAACGCAAAGGCGGATGCAAATAAGACGATTCGGGATATCAGCAGTCAGTCCGACGCGAAAACGGTACAGATTCAGGAGTTGGAGCGCGAGCTGGAGAAAAGCAACAGCCGGATCGCGAATCTGGAGGAGCAGCTGGAGGGAATAACGGGAGCGGGAGGCACGATGGACGCCTTTGACAGTCTTTTTCTGACGGCGGCGGATTATCTGGAAAAGCAGGATAAGGCCGCGACGGCGGCGGATTTGGAGAATATCGTCCAGACGGTGAAGCTGGAAGAGACTACCGAGGGCTTTCAGGCGCTGTATCAGGCTGTTTTGGCTGCAATCGGCCCGGAGCTGTCCGTTACCTATTACGACGAAGCGTATACGTTTTTCCGTCAGGAAGATTATACGGAGGCCATCGAAGGCTTTGAGAACGCCGTATATTACGATCCTGCCAATGTGGACGCTTTATACTATCTCGCCTCTTCCTATCAGAAGGACGGCGACGGGGAGAAGGCAATTGAAACCTATCAGAAGCTGCTGGAGCTTTTCCCTGATTCCAACAGGGTAAGAGATACCAAACGCAGTCTGCGGGAGCTGGGAGTTACGGTGGAATGACGGGTGGCTTCCCGCCGACGGGAAGACCGGCCGTGAGCCGTTCGGCCAAAACCGGGAGAGACCGGCCGGAAAGCTGCAGGGTAAAGTCGGGAGAAACGGGCTGTGAGCCGTTCGGCCAAAACCGGGAGAGACCGGCTGTGAGCCGTTCGGTCAAAACCGTGAGAGACCGACAGAAAAATATACGCGGAAGGAGAAGCGCTTAAGCGAAAGCCGCGGTATGCGCAAGATACGAAGGAAAAGAACCTGTAAATGTTATGGGTTCTTTTTTTCATGCAAATCGGGAGGGAAAGGAAGTGAGCCTATGGAACAGATCACTGCGGAGGATTTTCAGATTATTGACAACTGCCTGATGATAAAGCTTCCGGAGGAAATCGATCACCACAGAGCAGGATTTATCTGCGAAAACGCGGACAGGCTTTTGTGCAGGGAGGAGGTCTGTAATATTGTGTTTGATTTTGAACATACGCGTTTTATGGATTCCTCGGGAATCGGGATCATTATGGGAAGATATCGGAAGATAGCCTGCTTTGGCGGACGGATTTATGCCATTCACGCCGACAGACAGATCAGAAGGGTTTTGAAAATATCCGGCTTGGAGAGAATTGTGGAGGTACTGGAAGCATGAAAAACGAGATGGAAATTACATTTGACGCAATTTCGGACAACGAGGGCTTTGCAAGAGTAGCGGTGTCGGCCTTTGTGGCAAACCTAAACCCAACGCTGGAGGAGCTGGCGGACATTAAGACGGCGGTTTCCGAGGCGGTGACAAATTCCATCATACACGGCTACGAGAATCTGGCCGGGTACGGAGGCGCAAAGGGCAGGCCGACGGAAAGGGAGCCGGTACACCCGGGCAAGGTGAAAGTGTACTGCCTGCTGGAAGGGGATATGCTGCAGATCCGGGTCACGGATGAGGGAAAAGGAATCGAAAACGTAGAGCAGGCGATGGAGCCTTTGTTTACCACAAAGCCGGAGCTGGAGCGCTCGGGTATGGGATTTGCCTTTATGGAGGCCTTTATGGACGATCTGGAGGTGGAGAGCACGCCCGGGAGAGGAACCGTGGTACGGATGAAAAAGAAAATGGAAGCCGGAGACTGGATCGACAGAGAGGACTGAAGCATGGAAGATACGTCAGTACTGATTGCGAGGTCACAGGCAGGAGAAAAGGATGCAAGAGAGGTACTGATCGAAAAAAATCTGGGACTGGTACATCATATCGTGCGCCGCTTTACGGGGAGAGGGTACGACCCGGAGGATCTGTTTCAGATCGGCGTTATCGGCCTGATGAAGGCCATCGATAAGTTTGATCTGTCTCTGGGACTTAAGTTTTCCACTTATGCGGTTCCGATGATCACCGGCGAAATCAAGCGCTTTTTGCGGGACGACGGGCCGGTGAAGGTCTCCCGTACCATCAAGGAAAACGGTCTGAAGGTAAAGCTTGCGCGGCAGAGGCTTCAGGCCAAAGAGGGAAGGGAGCCGACCCTGAAGGAGATCACCCAGGCCACAGGCCTTACCACGGAGGAGGTGGTGGTAGCCATGGAGGCCTCTATCGAGGTGGAATCGATTTACAGCGCCGTCTATCAGGACGACGGGAGCGAGGTTTATCTGGTGGATAAGGTGGTAAGGGGAGCAAGCGGCAGCGTCGGGAGCAGTATGGCGGGGGTTTTTGGCAGCGAGGATGCAGAAAAGGAGAAGCTTTTGAATCATATGCTGCTGAGCCAGCTTCTGGATACCCTGGAGCCGTCGGAACGGTCGCTGATTTCCATGCGGTATTTTCAAAATAAAACGCAGATGGAGATCGCCTCCCTTATGGGGATCAGCCAGGTGCAGGTCAGCAGGCTGGAGAAAAGGATCCTGCTGCGGCTCAGAGAAAGGGCGGCCGATTAGTTAAGATTTTATAAAAAGTAATATTTACCGCTTTTCCTATTCCCTGTTTTCGTTTAATATAATGTTAGAAACCGAAAACAGGATAAAGCAGGAGATGCGTATGGATACGAACAGAGACAGGGAACAGAGGATGAGGGCGGCGGCCCGCAGAAGCAGACGGCGCAGTTCCGCCGTGAAAGCGGCGTTTTGTATGCTGGGGTGCCTGATTGTGCTGGTGGCGGCCGTATACGGCGGGATCAGTCTGGTCAGCCAGCTGGTTCAAAACGGGCGGGAGAACTCTTCCGCCGTAGGGGACGACGTGGAAGACGGACAGGGCAAAGAGGAGGACGAGGCGGTGGAAGCGATTTCCGGCGCGGTGGTCTACTCTCAGGAGGAGCTGGATGAAAAGATCCGGGAGGCCGTGCAGGCGGCGCAGAACGAGGAGGCGGAGCGCGTGCTGGACGGTATCAGGACGGCTCTCTCCGAGGGAACGACGACGGTGGAAACCCTGCGTCCATATTACCCTGACGAGCTTGTGGTGGTCAGCGGCGGAAGGTTTCACTTTGTGCCGATCAACCGGGAGCTGCAGCTGAACAATCTGGACGTGGCAAATCTGAATATATTGGAAAACGGCGAGTACCAGTATCTGACGGACGGACAGGTGACCTCCCATAAGGGGATCGACGTCTCCAGCCATCAGGGAAGCATCGACTGGAACCTGGTGGCCCAGGACGGCGTGGAATTTGCGATGATCCGGGTGGGCTTTCGCGGGTACGGCTCCGAGGGAAGGCTTGTGGTGGACGAGCGGTTCACGGATAATATCCGGGGCGCAACCGCCGCAGGAATCAAGGTGGGCGTCTACTTTTTCAGTCAGGCGATCAACGAGACGGAGCTGTTGGAGGAGGCAAATCTTGTACTGGAACAGATCGCGCCTTATAAGCTGGACTGCCCGGTGGTGTACGACGTGGAGAAGACCAGCAGCGCAGGCCGTATGAATGAAATTTCCGTGGAAGAGAGGACGAATCTGACCCGGCTGTTCTGCCAGACGATAAAGGACGCGGGTTATACGCCCATGATTTACCACAACACGGAGATGGGGGCGCTGATGATCGACATCGCTCAGCTGGAGGATTACGATAAGTGGTATGCGTCCTACAGCAGTAAGATGTTCTATCCCTACGAATACAAGATCTGGCAGTATTCGGACAAGGGAAAGATTCAGGGCATCAAGTCGGACGTGGATTTAAATCTCTGCTTTGCTCCGATCTGGACGGAGTGAGGCTGCCGCCTTAACGGGAAGCGGATTTACAGGAAAGCAATATTTACAGGAGAGCGGATTCAAGCGGGATAAATATCGCATAAAGCCCCGGACGACGGGGCGGAACGCGGGCAGAGCCCATTCATGACAACAGAATTTTTACGAAGCGTAAATTCTATTGTTTTGCGGGCGCTGCCTGCTTTTTTGCGTTTAATTTTTTCTTTCCTGTATATAATAAGCGCATATAGTGATCCGCACATGCCCGGAGCAGCGCTTTCGACAGATAATTTGCAGATGACGGGAGTGTGAACCGTCTGGACGGAAGAATCCGTCGCCGCAATCTCGGAAGAGGTGGGAAGAGCGCCGCTCGTGTGGGTGGAAGAGCCTGTCGCGATCTCGGAGGGGTTGGGAAGAGTTTTGTCCGGGCGGGTGGAGGAAAGAGGACGACGGTATGAAAATGTTTTTTCTGATCCTTTTGGGAACAAGCTACGGCCTGCTGGCGGCGGCCGGCGTGTTCACCGTGCTGGTGGCGGTAGGGCTGGTGCCGAGATTTGCGGGAAAGACGCACACGGCAAAAAGAGCGGTTCTTTATGAGGAGATGGTGATTTTCGGCACGCTGGCCGGGAGTTTTGCGAGTATTTTTCCGGAATACTGTCAGTTTGGCGCATGGTGGCAGGCGCGATTCTCACAGTATCAAAGACTGTTGGAGGGAATCGGCGTATTCTGGCAGGGAGTTTTCGGCCTGTTTGCCGGAATGTTTATCGGGTGCCTTGCGCTGGCCATCGCGGAAATGCTTGACAGCATCCCTATATTTGCCAGACGGATCGCCTTCCGCCACGGGATCGGACTGGCCGTGCTGGGCATGGCCGCAGGGAAGCTGTGCGGTTCTCTGTTCTATTTTTGGGCGGAGCTGCACAGGACGGTGGGGTAATCCGGTGCGGGAGAGTGCCGGAGGAAGGCAGGCGCATCAGCGCAGGAAGCAACACTGCGGAGGATGAGGATATGCAGAATAAAACGGTGTACTTAAAATGTGAGAGAAATGTGGAGGTACGGACGGAGGACGTCTTTCTGTCCGACGTGGGTACGGTTCGGTGCGCGGACCAGGCCCTCAGCGCAAGGCTTAGGGCGCTGAAGGTGCATCATTTCGGGAAAAATGAGACGAAACGGTGTGTGGTCAGCGCGCTGAAGCTGGTGGAGCTGATGGAGAAAGAATGCCAGGATATCAGCGTGCAGATTGTGGGAGAGCCAGACGTGCTGGTGGAATGGGTCTGCGTAGACCGCCATAAGGGCTGGCAGCAGTGGCTGAAGGCGGCGCTGGTGTGTCTGGTCAGCTTTTTCGGCACAGCCTTTACGATCATGGCGTATCACAACGATGTGGGGATCAATGACGTCTTCACGGAAGTCTATAAAATCGTGATGAACGCGGAGCCCCGGGGACTGAATGTGCTGGAGGTATCCTATTCCGTGGGTCTGGCGCTGGGCATTATCGTGTTTTTCAATCATGTGGGCGGAAGGCGGCTCACAAAGGATCCCACGCCCATCGAGGTCTCTATACGGCAGTATGAGGAGGACATAGACAAGACGCTCATCGCCCAGGCGGCAAGAGAAGGCCGGGAAGAGGACGCGTAGCTGCCGGGATCAGTTGAATCCCCGGAAGCCCTTGCCGATGATCTCGCTGCTGTTGGTGATGGCGATGAAAGCGCCGGGCTGGCTGCGCCGGATAAAATTCCGCAGCTCCACTGCCTGGCTGCGGCGTGTGATGGTGATGATAACCGCCTTTTCATTGTGCTGATAAGCGCCGACCGCCGGGTGAACCGTGGCGCTGCGCCCCAGATCATGGGTGATAAAATTACAGATCGGCTCGGGGTCGTCGCAGATAATGGTAAAATATTTGCAGAGATTGATATTCTCGATCACGCCGTCCACCACCAGGGATTTTGCCAGCAGCCCGCAGAGAGAGAACAGACCGGTCTGGGCGTCGAACACACAGCAGGAAGCGATCACGATACCCAGATCCACGAAGAAAAGAGCGGTGCCGATATCGAGCGTTGTGTGCTTTTTCAGGATCATGGCGATGATATCAGTTCCGCCTCCGGAGGCTCCTATGTTGAAGAGGACGGCGGAGCTGAACGCCGGAAGCACAATGGCGTAGATCAGCTCGAGCACCGGCTGCGCGGTGAGCGGATGTTCCATGGGAAAGAGAAGCTCCGCGGCAGAAAGTCCTACCGAGGTTAAGACGCTGACATAGACAGTCTTGATTCCTGCTTCTTTTCCGAGGAAAAGGAAGCCTAAGGCTAACAGGAGCATGTTGATGATAAAGTTGATGCTGCCCGGCGAGATGGGCAGAACGGCGCCTAAAACCACGGCGATGCCGGTGACGCCGCCGAAGGAAAAATTGTTCGGAAATTTGAACAGATAGACGCCGACCACCAGAATCAGGGTGGCGGCGGTCAGCAGGGCGTATTCCCAAATCAGGTGTCTGATATTTTGTTTATCCGTATGCATGATGAAAAGACTCCTTTTTCGATAGTATTGTTGAAAGAGCAGAATCATTATACCATACTTCATCTTAGATTCCACCTGTTTTCGATTCTTTTTCAGGGTTGTTTCACGAAGCTTCCTGATACTACGCCGGAAGACAGGCACAAAGCACTTGATTATATTCGCATTTTTGACTATAATTGTACCTAAAATACTGAAAGGAAGTGAGAAAGCGTGAGTGATGAACTGACCCCAAAGACACGTCAATTCGATGAGATCATCTCTATCATTGACAGCGCCCGCATCCGTGCTTTGAAAGCGGTCAATGCTGAGCTGATTCAGATGTACTGGGAGATCGGTGCATATGTCAGTGAAAGAGTCAAAGACGGTGGTTGGGGAAAAGGTATCGTTGCGGATTTTTCTGCATTCCTGCAATCCCATTATCCTACAGTGAAAGGCTTTTCAGCACAGAACATCTGGCGCATGAAGCAGTTTTATGAGACCTACTGCAATAATGAAAAACTCTCACCATTGGTGAGAGAAATTCCGTGGACAAATAATTTGTTGATCATGACGGGATGCAAAACGGATGAAGCCCGAGAATTTTATCTGCGGCTTTGTATTGCAAATCGCTATACGAAGCGTGAATTGGATCGTCAAATTGGCAGTATGCTCTATGAGCGCACGATGCTTTCCGATGCAAAGCATAAAGAATTGATTGCCGGAAACGGTGGGCTTGCGGCTCTGCGTGATTCCTATGTGTTTGAATTTCTTGATCTCGAAAAGCCTTATAAAGAAAGAGATCTGCGCCGTCAGATCGTCTCCCATTTAAAGGATTTCATTTTGGAATTTGGATGTGATTTCACGTTTGTCGGTGAAGAGTACCGTGTGCAGGTTGGCAATACGGATTTCTTCATTGATCTGCTGTTCTATAACCGTGCTCTGACCTGTCTTGTGGCAATCGAATTGAAGATTGATGTGTTCCGTCCGGAGCACATGGGGCAGCTCAATTTCTATCTGGAAGCGCTTGACCGTGACGTGAAAAAACCGAACGAAAACCCAAGTGTCGGTCTGATCCTCTGCACCGGCAAGGACGATACGGTGGTTGAATATGCGCTCAGCAGAACAATGTCCCCGACAATGGTTGCGGATTATACGTTGCATTTGCCTGACAAGGCAATTTTGCAGAATAAACTGCGTGAATTGACCGAGCTTGCTCTGGAAAGCAGCGATGAAGCAGGAAGCGATTGACGGTTTTGTCATAAGGAAGGAACAAACGCTAAAGAGAAAACGCAGGAGCGAAAAACGAAAGACGAGAATCGGAAGGAAGAGAAGAGGAGAATGAACGAAGAAAGAGTAAAAAGAGTATTGAAGGCGATGGAGGAAAAAGGTCTGGAGCAGATGCTGGTCACGGATCCGTCCTCCATTTTTTATCTTACCGGCCATTATGAGGAGCCCATGGAGCGGTTCTGGGCGCTTTGCCTGAGGGCGGACGGAGCACACAGTCTGGCGGCGAACAGGCTGTTTTCCCTTCCCGAGGTAAAGGGTGTGGAGATCCTGTGGCACAGCGACGGGGAAAGTGGCCCGAAGCGGCTGTGCTCCCGCATAAGGAAGGATCGGGTGCTGGGCGTGGACGGCGTCACCCGGGCTGGCTTTTTGCTGGAGCTGATGGAACAAAACGCGGCGGCAGGATATGTGGACGCGTCGGAGGTCATGAAGAAGGTCCGGGCCTGCAAGGACAGGGAAGAACAGAAAAGGATGGCGGAGGCGTCCCGGATCAACGACGCAGCCATGGCGCGCTTTAAGAGCCTGATCCGGGAGGGAGTCACGGAGCTGGAGATTGCCGGGCAGATGGAAGAGATCTACAGGGAGCTCGGAGCCGACGGATATTCCTTTGCCCCGCTCGTAGGATTTGGCGCCAACGCAGCCGCCGGGCATCACAGCCCGGATTGGACGGTGTTGAAGAAGGGCGACTGTGTGCTTTTGGATGTGGGCTGTAAAAAGGACGGCTTCTGCTCAGATATGACCAGAACCTTCTTTTTTGGAGAGCCGGAGGAAGAGAGTAGAAAAATATATGAGACAGTGCTGCGGGCACAGCTGGCGGCGGAAGCGGCGGTCAGGCCGGGCGTACCTCTCCGCGAGATCGATAAGACGGCCAGAGACGTGATTACAGCGGCAGGCTACGGAGAATATTTCACACACAGACTGGGACATTTTATCGGCTACGACGTCCATGAGGCGGGAGACGTATCCCCGACGTCGGATCTCGTCGCGGCCCCGGGTATGATCTTCTCCATAGAACCGGGTATCTATCTGCCGGGCCGTGTCGGCGTGCGGATTGAGGATCTTGTGCTTGTGACGGAGGAGGGAGCGCAGATTTTGAATCATTACCCTAAAGAGCTTATGTGTGTGGAGCCGGAGGAAGAGTCTGCGGACCGGATCGTGAATCGGTCATGACGCTGCGTAATTCCAAAGGAAAAGGTTGCGGATATTTGATGTTTCTGGTCAACCGTCTCCTTTTTGTGACAAAACGGTAATAGTCAGTAAAGCAGCCCCACAAAGTTCAATTCCCGGTTGAAAAATTCTCTCCGAACAGGTTATTGAGGATTCCGTGCGGTTCCGATAGGATAAAGGAAGAACCGGTTCAAACAAAGCGGAACTTCCCGGAACCGAATGGTTCCGTGGGATTGGTTTGTGCCGCCGCTGGCGGCATGACGGGAAAGGAGAGAAAATGGAACTAAAAATCGGAGCTAAAATCAGGAATCTGCGGAAGCAGAAAAACATTTCCCAGGAGGTGCTGGCTCAGTATCTGAGGGTATCCTTTCAGGCGGTGAGCAAGTGGGAGAGCGGAACCACCATGCCGGACGTACCTATGATACCGGCGATCGCTTCTTTTTTCGGAGTGTCTACGGACGAACTGTTTGACTACAATCAGTATGAGCTGGAAAAGAAAATCGAGGAGATCGTGGCGCAGTCCGTTCCCTATCGGGGGAAGGATGACGCCAGATGTGAGGAAATCCTGCGGGAGGGACTGAAAAAGTACCCGGGAAACGACGTGCTGTTAAACTGTCTGCTTTACTCTATCCCTACGCCCGAGCGAAGCGACGAGGTGATCAGTATCTGTAAATCCCTGATTGAGGGGACAAAAATGGATGACGTCAGATACGACGCCTGTCGGATTCTGGCGGAAACTTACGCGGCAATGGGGGAAACAGGCCTTGCAAAAGAAACGATTCGGCGCATTCCGGAGATTTATTTTACCAGTCTGGAGTTGGAGGCGTCGCTGCTGACGGGAGAAGATAAGTTCCGCGCGGCGGATATTCAGAAGGGACTGTCCGCGGACACGCTCCTTGCCATGCTGGAATGCCTGGCGGACTGCTATCAGGAAAAGGGAGAGCCGGGGAAGGCAAAAATCCAGTTGGAAATTGCAGAGCGGGTCATCGAGGCCTTTCGGGAGGATTTTCCGACAGAAGGGATGAAAACCGTGTATCAATGCAGTGAGGAACGCCTGCAGAGGATACGGAAGCGCCTGCAGGAAGAATTTCCGGGATAGAGTTTGTTTTGTTGATTCTCCGTATATTTTTTACACAGCGGCGCATAATAAGTGAGGAGCGTGAAAGAAAACCGAATTATATCCGCAATTTTTGCCGTGAATGGCAGGAGTTGCCGCGCGAAGGTTTTCGGCGGCGTCTGTTCACAAGCTGTAAAGCGTTGGCAGGAGCGAAAAGGAGTTCCTGCCCGGAATCCGCAGATTTTACAGGAATTGCGGAATCCGGGCGTACAGTCTGCGCCGCTTCAGGCGGTATGACGGGAAGTGGAAAGAGGTATGGAGATGGAAACGACGGGCGAAGAAAAGAAAGCGCAGCAAAAAGAATATGAAAAATATGTGAAGGAAGTAACGCCTACTCACAATCTGGGCCTTCAGATGCTGAAAGCCTTTCTTGTGGGAGGGATCATCTGCTGTATCGGACAGTGTATCCTCAACTATGCGGGAAACATGGGGTTGGATAAGCAGACCGCGGGAAGCTGGTGTTCGCTGATCCTGGTGTTTTTGTCGGTGGTCCTCACGGGCTTTGGCATCTATCCGAAAATCGTAAAGTGGGGCGGGGCCGGGGCTCTGGTTCCCATCACGGGCTTTGCCAACAGTGTGGCGGCTCCGGCCATCGAGTATAAGGCGGAGGGCCAGGTCTTCGGCATCGGATGCAAGATCTTCACCATCGCCGGGCCGGTGATTCTGTACGGGATATTTTCCAGCTGGGTGCTGGGGATAGGGTATTGGATCGGGAAGTGCTTTGGGGTGTGGTGAGGAATTTCTTATTTCCACGGGCAATGAGTTAAAGATATGTTATATGATCCTGACAAATACCGTGGGATTTGAGTGGAATGTGAGAGAATGCTATTGAAGCGGTTGTATGGCAGGTCAGCGAAAAGGAAGACTTCGCTGACCTGCTTTTGGGTATTTGAGTAATCTGCATTTTATGAGTGGAAATAACGAGTTGATCCTTGATGACAAATAGGGCACGCCGTGTTAAAATAGAAGCTAAACAGCTTGTTTTTTAGAGAAAAGTGGTGGAAATATGTCTATATTCCAAAACATAAACAATGACCGGTTTTTCAGGTAAAGCTGGAGCAGGAAATTATCTGCTATGGAAAGATGCACGCGGATTCCGTTAAAAATGAGGGGTGCAATGAATAAAGTAAAACAGTTGTCTGTCTTGTACCACGGGAAAAAAGTTGGAACGTTGGCTCTTTATAGAAATCAACTGGCCGCGTTTGAATATACGGCTGAATGGTTGGCGGAGGGGTTTGCAATCAGTCCTTTTTCCCTTCCGCTGGAGAAAAAGGTATTTCTGCCTAAGCCGGATCCTTACGACGGAGTGTTTGGGGTATTTGCAGACAGTCTGCCCGATGGATGGGGCAGGCTTCTCGTAGACCGTCTGATGCTGAAAAAGCATATGGATCCCCACGCGCTTGGGAGTCTGGATCGACTTGCCATTGTGGGTGATTCGGGAATGGGGGCGCTCACCTTTGAGCCGGAGGCGGATCTGGAATACGGGGCTTCTGACATGAGTCTGGATGCGATTGCGGAAGAGTGCCGCAGGCTTCTTGAAACAAAAGAATCCGAAAAATTGGACGATCTGTTTGCTTTGGGAGGTTCTTCCGGCGGAGCCTGCCCTAAAATTCTGACTCTCATAAACGGAGAACATTGGATTATCAAATTTCCGTCCGCTTATGACGGGGATGAGGCCGGAAGACAGGAATATGAGTATTCTCAATGTGCAAAAGATTGCGGTATTCTTATGGAACCCACAGCGCTTTTTCCCTCTCAAAAGTGTGGGGGATATTTTGGAACCAGGCGTTTTGACAGGAGTCAGGAAGAAGCAGGTGAGAACCGAATTCATATGATTTCTGCGGCGGCATTACTGGAAACATCTCACAGGATACCGAATCTGGATTATGATATACTGATGCGGCTGACGTTGGCACTGACGAGGGATATTGCGGAGTGTGAAAAGCTTTTCCGGCTCATGTGCTTCAATGTTTTTGCCCATAACAGGGATGACCATTCCAGAAATTTTTCATACCTTTATCTGGAGAAGGAAAACAGATGGATTTTGTCTCCGGCTTATGATTTGACGTACAGCAATTCTCTGGGAGGAGAACACGCCACCACTGTCCACGGCAATGGCGTCAATCCGGGTATGGCGGATATCCTTGCCGTGGCAAAGGAGATTGGCATCGGCCCCAAAAGGTCGAGGCAGATAGCCTCTCAGATACAGGAATGTGTGGCAGATCGTTTGTCGGAATTTATCAGAAATCGGTGAGAAACAACCTCAAACGACTTTGGGCTAAAATATAAATCTTTTTAGCTAAAAAGAAAGAAAAAGGATAATATTTGAGCTATGAATAATCTGACGTTACTATCAAAAACGCCGCTGGAACTGAACCGGCTTCTTGCGAAAAGAATTTCTGCCATCCGTAAACGGCGGAAGATAACCCAAAGAATGTTGAGTGAAAAATCGGGTGTCAGTCTCGGATCTCTCAAGCGCTTTGAACAGACAGGGGAAATATCGCTTCTGTCCTTTACCAAACTGGCTGTTGCGCTGGAAATCGACAGTGAATTGGAAGCTTTATTTGAAGAGGTCCCCTTTGCGTCCATTGAGGAGATCATCCGGCAGCAGTGACGGCTTCCCAAATAATAACAAAAAGTTTTCAATAAATATTGTAAAATACGATACAAAATGATATGCTGTACAGGGGGTGATTTCAATGGGAATTTATTTGAATCCGGGAAATAAAGGATATGAAAAAATTCTTCAGGCGGAATATGTGGACAAGACGGGGCTGATCTCGTTGATCAATAAGACAATAGGAACGGCGGGGATGCTGACCTGCGTCAGCAGACCCAGGCGCTTTGGCAAATCCTATGCGGCAAAGATGCTGTGCGCATATTACGACTGCTCCTGCGATTCCCGCAAACTTTTTGACGACAGGAAAATTGCGGGGACGGAAGGATATCTGACGCATCTGAATCAGTATCATGTGATCAATCTTGATATCTCCGGCTTTCTGTCGGACGCGGCGGGGATGAATATACCGCTTACAGATGTGCCGAACAGGATTGGGGATGCGGTCTATCGGGAGTTGACGGAAAGTTATCCGGAGTTGGCGGGGAAAAGTCTTACGGACGCTATGGTCGGCTGCGTGGAAAAAACGGGGAGAGAATTTGTGTTCATTCTTGACGAATGGGATGCGCTGATCCGCGAGGCGAAGGAGGATGAGGCGGCGCAGAAGAAATACCTGAGTCTTCTCAGGGGGTGGTTTAAGAACAGCAACTTCACTCCAAAGGTAGTGGCCGCGGCCTATATGACGGGGATCCTGCCCATCAAGAAGGACGGCTCCCAGTCGGCTATTTCGGATTTCCGGGAATATACCATCCTGGATCCCGGTAGATTCGTGGAGTATACGGGCTTTACGGAAGGGGAAGTTCGCTCGCTGTGCGAGAAATACGGGATGGCTTTCGAGGAGGTCAGGAAGTGGTACGACGGATACGATTTTCCGGGATATGGGGCGGTCTACAATCCTTACTCCGTGATGTGCGCCATGCAGAATCAGAAGTGCCGTTCCTACTGGCAGAAAACCTCCGCTGCGGAATCGCTGATGGCGTATATCAATATGGATTTTGAAGGGATGCAGGAAATCATTACACGGCTGATTGCCGGGGAAGAGGTTGAAGTTCGGACAGACAGGTTTGAAAACGATTTTGTGACATTTAAGAGCAGGGACGATGTGTTGACGCTGATGATCCATCTGGGATATCTCACCTGGCATGAGGAGGACGAGACGGCGCATATTCCCAATGAAGAAGTGAAGACAGAGTTTGAGAAAATTCTGGAGGGGACGGGAGTAAATCATAAGTGGATGGAGTTGATTAGCCGTTCCCGGAAGCTTTTGGAGGATACGCTTGCAGGAAACGGGGAGGCAGTGGCTAAGGCTATAGAAGAGATACGCGATACGCAGTATGCTCCGGCTTACTATAATGACGAGCAGGCGCTGCGGTACGTCATTAAGTTTGCGTATATCGCCGCGGTAGACCAATATTTG
Organism: bacterium; assembly: GCA_023664305.1. Lineage (GTDB taxonomy): Bacteria > Bacillota > Clostridia > Lachnospirales > Lachnospiraceae > Acetatifactor. Next base: position 154,012 of record JAMPFT010000004.1, read on the forward strand.
AAGGTGGAGGAGCTCCCGTCGGGGAAGGGGATTGCGGATGTGGTGTATCTGCCGAAGCGGAAATCGAGGCTCCCGGTACTGGTCGTTGAGCTGAAGTGGAATCAGTCTGCGGAGGGGGCAATCCGGCAGATCAGAGAGAGGAATTACCCTGCGGTATGGAAGGATTATGGCGGCGAGGTTGTGCTGGCCGGGATCAATTATGATGCAAAGACAAAGGAACACAGCTGCGTCATTGAGAGGATTTCATGAAAATCAGCCTGTCTTTGTCCGGCTATGGTTTGTTATACCGGGAAGCGTTTCAGTGCGTGCAGACGAAGCGGTGGTATACGAACAGATGGCGGATGACAGAGCGGCAGGCCAACCGAACGGGCCGTCCCAAATTGTCCTTGACAAGGAGGGGTGGCCTGTGTTATAGTGCAAGTGTATTAAGAGACATAATACACTTGCGAGTCGTAATACACGCTGATTTATTCCCACGGACGATGAGCCGGACGAATGCATGCACGGGCGTTTGGCGAATGTCACGAAATTGACTATAGAATGAAGGAGGAAGTCCATGATTCTGTTGGATTACAGAGACAAGAGGCCGATCTACGAGCAGGTTGTGGAGAAGCTGGAGCGGCTGATCGTAAACGGCGCGCTGGAAGCGGATTCCAAAATGCCCAGCGTCAGAAGTATGGGAGTGGATCTGGCGGTGAATCCGAACACGGTGCAGCGCGCTTACAATCAGCTGGAGCAGGAAGGATATCTCTACACTGTGTCGGGGCGGGGCAGTTTTGTGGCTCCGGAGAGCGAGTGGCGGGACGGCAAGAAGAAAAAAATGCTGTCGGAGTGGAATCTTGTGACACAGAGAGCCAGAGAATCAGGACTGAGCAGAGAGGAACTGGAAGAGGAGCTTTTCCGAATCTATGGGGACGGCGAGAGTAAACCTAAGCCGGAAAATGATTGGGGGGGGGCAGAAACATGATTGAAATTAAGAATCTTTCGAAGGGATTTGGAGCGGTAAAGGCGGTGGACGGCATCAGCGCCAGGATTGAGGAAGGGCATGTGTTCGGTCTGATCGGAACCAACGGCTCGGGAAAATCCACCCTGATCCGGATGATGGCGGGAGTGTTGAAGCCGGACGCCGGGACGGCCCTGGTGGACGGCGAGCCGGTTTATGACAACCCGTCGGCGAAGGAGAAGATTTTTTACATTTCGGATGATCAGTATTTTTTCAGGAGCGGTACGCCGCAGGATATGCTGAAGCTGTACCGGACCTTTTATCCCGGTTTTGACGGGGAGAAGTGGAGAGAGCTGATCGAAAAGGTCGGACTGGATCCGAAGCGGAAGATCAATACTTTTTCCAAGGGGATGAAAAAGCAGCTGGCTGTGATCTGCGGAATCTGCGCCGGCACAAAGTATCTGCTCTGCGACGAGACCTTCGACGGTCTGGATCCGGTGATGCGGCAGGCGGTCAAGGCGCTGTTTGTCAGGGAGATGGACGAGAGGGGACTGACGCCGGTTATCGCTTCCCACAATCTGCGGGAGCTGGAGGATATCTGCGAGTATGTGGGGCTGCTGCATCAGGGCGGAATCCTGTTGGAGAAGGATGTGGAGAGCATGAAGATGAGTCTCCACAAGCTGCAGTGCGTCATCCGGAGCGAGGGGATGCTGCAGAAGATCAAAAACACGCTAAATGTGGTCAGCTGTGAAAACCGCGGGTCCCTGTATACGATAACGGTGCGCGGCAGCCGGGAGGCGGTGGAGGAGTTTATGGAGCTCTTAAACCCGGTGTTTTACGAGTTGCTGCCGCTGTCTTTGGAGGAAATTTTTATCAGCGAAACGGAGGTGAAGGGCTATGACATCAAGACGCTGCTTCTTTAGGGTATTGCAGGAGGATCTTCGGCATAAAATATGGATGCTGGCCCTTTCCGTCCTGGGAAGTCTGCTGGCGCTTCCCGTGAGCTATCTGGTATACAGCGGTGAGAGAACCCAAACTATCAGTCAATATCTGCAGAATGCGCCGGGACAAACGGCGGCGCAGGCGATTCAGGATGTCGCCCTTCGGATCGAGGCCTTTTACGGGGCGACCATCTGTTTCGGTGCCGGGGCGGTGGCGGTGCTGGGGGCTTTAATCGTCGGATTATTCGGGTTTCGGTATGTCTTTCAGCGGAACATGACGGATCTCTATCACAGCCTGCCGGTGAGCCGGAGGACGATGTTTCTGGCGGGGTGGCTGAACGGTTTTCTGATCTGGTTTGTGCCGTATCTGATCAACCTGGCGGTGACGGTGCTTTTAGGGGAATATAAGCTGGCAGCGTTGAAAAATCAGGCGCAGCAGTACGGAAATCTGCCCCGGGAGACCTGGCCGACAGGGAGCGGGCTTCTGCTGAACGCCCTGATTTCCAGTCTGGCGATCGTGACAGCCTTCCTGCTGGTCTATCATCTGGTTCTGCTGGCAGTGATGCTTTGCGGGAATATTCTGAATGCGCTGACGGTCACGGGGATTCTCGGCGCGGGTTCCATAATCGCCTGGGTCATTTTCACCCTGCTCAGGGAGACTTATCTGGATGCGTTTTCAGGTCTCTGGGGCGTAGAGTTTCGGTGGGTTTCCTATACCTCGCCGCTAATTTCCGCGGTCTGCGTACTGTATCAGAGGGTCGAGTTCTTTTCACGGATGGCTCCTTTATCAGTGTGGGACGATTTTTCCTTCGGGAGGATTTTGTTCAGTCTTCTGACGGCGGCGGGCTTAGGGCTTTTGGCGTTTTTCATCTATCTGCGGCGGCGATCTGAGCTGGCGGATCAGGGAACGGCGGGAAGGGTGTTCCGGCTGATTCTGCAGGCGGCGGTTTCCCTGACGGCGTTTTGCAGCGGGTGGCTGCTGTTCTGGTACGTCGCTCCTTACAGCGGCGTCGCGCAGCTGATGTGGAGTATTTTTGGCGGGATTCTGGTCGGCGGGGTCGCCTTCGGGGTACTGGACGTTATTTTCAATATGGATTTCAAGGCATTTTTCAGCCATAAGGGATTGATGGCTGGGGTCTTGACGGCGGGGCTGTTTGCGGGACTTTGCTTTTCGTTTGACTGGCTGGGGATAGACGTATATCTGCCGGAGAAGGAAGAGATTGCGGAGATCGCTATTAATGCGGACTTTCTCGGCAGCAGATTAATCTACAGCGACTCGGGGATACTGGATGAGATTCACATTCGGAACCGGGAAGCGGCGTATGCCTTTCTGGAGAATGCGGTTGCCGTTCAGAGAGAGGCAGACAGGAGAAGTACACAGGCTTTGTACGGCACTTATGCATATTCTGTTTACAACGGCTATGAGCATATTGAGACAAAGGTGACGCTGGAAAGCGGCAGGAGTTATTACCGAAATTATCTGGTTTACGCGGGAGATAGCGAGCCGCTTTATGCGCTGGCCATGGAGCCGGAGTATCTGGAGAGCCGTTATCGGATCAGCGACAGGGCCAGGGACGCCTTTTCGGAAATTTCGCTGCGGCGGGGCAATATTGCCTACGAGCCGGGCAGGCTGACGAAGGAGGACGAACAGCGGATCCGGCTGATCTGCGACGCCTACAACCGGGATCTGGAGGAAAATCCGGGGGCGGTCGTCCGGGGAGAGGGCAGGATGCTCGCAAGGATTTATCTGGGCGGTTTGCAGGGGAATTTTCAGATTGCGGTTTACGAGGGAATGAGCCATACCCGGGAAGCCCTGCGGCAGGCGAATCTCGGATATTACGCGGATCCGGCAGCGGCGGAGGAGGTCAGTGCGATTGTTTTGACGACGGATCTTTCGGTCCGGAGACTGGAGGAAGAAGAGGATCTGTCAGGGTATATCCGGGGATATTACGGAGTGGCGAATCCTGCGGAGGAGTCCGGCGGAAAGGGAAATCCGACCGATCAGGCAGAGACGTATTCTGCGGAGGAGTTCCCGAAAGACTTGAGCGGGGAGAAGGCTTCAGCAGAAGGCGAGGCGGCGGAGACCTGGGATCCGGAGAATCCGGCCGGCCAGACGGAGGATGCCCCTGCGGCGGAGGGCCGGAATCAGGAGAGTTCGGCCGCACAGGCAGAGGGTGCTCCCGCGGCGGAGACTTGGGATCAGCAGAACCTGTCCGCGCAGACCGTAAGCGCGCTCTCGGTCATGGACGGAAATCTGAAGCTGGAAATAACAGACCCCGGGGAGATTGCGGAGCTGCTGGAGCTGCTTTCCTACGGCTCTAACCGAAACGGCTACCTGTTCGGCGGGCCGGAGCAGCTTTACGGCCGGGTCAGAATCCTGGAGGAGAACGGTAATGAGTATGATGTCTGCATTCCCGGTGGCACGCTGCCGGAGAAATATATCGAGAGATTTGTGCAGGCCGCGGAAGAGCTTCTGGGGCAGGGGATAGTTGGGAGGTAGAAAAGAAGATGAACGAAAAGTATGGAAAAGAAAAAATATTGATTTACGGAGCGGAGGGAGCTTCCGAGATGCTGGAATGCATGCTGAAGGGGTACGGCTACGGCGTGGAAAGGATAAACGATGCGAAGGAGCTTACGGAGCGCTTCGGACAGGAAGAGGCGCTGCTGCTTTTGTTTGATTTTCAGACGGAGGCGGGGAACGATAAGGCGGCGCTGACCCTGCTGACGCAGCTGCGGAAAACCACCGGGAAGCCGATCATTGCCATTGTGGACCGGGACAGGGAAATGCTGCGGATTCTGGCGTTAAACGCGGGGGCGGACGATCTGCTGGACGAAGGATGCTCCGCCATGGAGAGTCTGGCGCGCATTCAGGCCCAGATCAGGTGCTTCCGCAGACTCTCCGAAAAGGACAGCCGTCCCTGCCCGCTCAAGGTGGCGGATCTGGAAGTAGACGACGGTGCAAAGCTTGTGACGGTGCGGGGGAAAAGGGTGGATCTGACCCCCACGGAATATAAAATCCTGCGTCTTCTTCTGGAAAAGCCGGGAAAGGTTCTCTCCAACCGGCAGATTTATGAGAGCATTTGGAAGATGACGCCCATCGGAGCGGATAACACGGTGGCCGTACATATCCGCCATATCCGGGAAAAAATCGAGGAGAATCCCCAGGAGCCCCGCTATCTGCAGGTGGTCTGGGGGCAGGGTTATAAGGTCGGCTGAAGCCTGAAAGAGCGGAATCTACTGTTTTTTTCGAAAAAAACAGTAGATTTCTGTCTGCATTGCGGTTATGATAGGGATAACGGCAGCTTTCCGGAAGATTAAGGGAGTGAAATCCCGATGGATCGAAGAACGGAGGACAGACATGGATCGGACGGAAGAGTATCTTAAGACAATCGAAGAAGTGATCGAAAAGGGACCTTATCAGCCCACATGGGAATCTCTGTCGGCTTACGAGACTCCCAAATGGTATCGGGACGCCAAGTTCGGAATTTTCATTCACTGGGGGATATACAGCGTGCCCGCGTTTGGGAATGAATGGTATTCCCGGAATATGTACATACAGGGGTCTCCCGAATATGAGCATCATATCAAAACCTACGGCAGGCAGAAGGATTTCGGCTATAAGGACTTTATCCCCATGTTCCGGGCGGAGAAGTTTCGTGCGGACGACTGGGCGGATCTGTTTCGGAGAGCCGGGGCGAATTATGTCGTGCCGGTGGCGGAGCATCATGACGGCTTTCAGATGTACCGGAGTGAGATATCTCATTGGAACGCTTATGAAATGGGACCGAAGCGGGATGTGCTGGGAGAGCTGAAGGAGAGCTGCCGGGAAAGGGGAATGCAGGTAGGAGCTTCCACCCATCGAATGGAGCACTGGTTCTTTATGGGGCATGGGAAGGAGTTTGACTCTGACATCAGAGAGCCCATGCGGCGGGGAGATTTTTACTGGCCCGCCATGCAGGAGCCGAACCATCAGGATCTCTTCGGCAGGCCTGAACCCACGGAAGAATATCTGCAGGACTGGCTGGCGCGCACCTGCGAGATCATTGACCGCTATCGCCCCCGCATCCTCTATTTTGACTGGTGGATTCAGCACAGCGCCTGCAAGCCCTGGCTGAAAAAGCTGGCGGCCTACTATTACAACAGAGCGGCGGAGTGGGGAACGGAGGTAGTGATCAACTACAAGCATGACGCTTTCCAGTTCGGGACCGCGGTGCCGGATGTGGAGAGAGGACAGTTTGCGGAGGTAAAGCCTTATTTCTGGCAGACGGATATGGCCATTGCGTTAAACTCCTGGTGTTATACGGAGAATAATCAATTCCGCCCCGCAGGAGACATTATCTGCGATCTGGTCGATATCGTCAGTAAGAACGGCTGTCTTCTGCTCAACGTGGGGCCGAAGGCGGACGGAAGCATTTCCGACGAGGACAGGGCGGTGCTGCTGGGGATAGGAGAGTGGCTTAAGGTAAACGGAGAGGCGGTTTACGGAACCCGGGTCTGGAGAAAATACGGCGAGGGTCCCACGCAGATTGTGGAAGGACAGTTTTCGGACGGCATCAAAAAGAATTTTACCTCCCGCGATTTCCGCTTTACGACGAAAGGAGGCTATCTGTACGCAGCCGCCTTAAAATGCAGCGACAGCGGGGAATACTGCATCACGTCCCTGGGAGAACAGGACGCCTCCCGACAGGCAAATTTCCACGGCATCATCCGGGACGTCGAGGTGCTTGGGGACAGCGAAAAACCGGAGTGGAGCAGGGATGAAGCGGGTCTGCATATTAAAAGCGGATTCAGGAGTCAAAACCCCGTCGTCTTCAAGATCATGGCAGATTGACGGGAGGCGGGCGCCGGTATCGGCTGCGGGAGGCTGTGAACGCAGCATAAGGTACTGCCGGGATCGGCGGCTGCGGTATAAAAACGGAAGGGAAAGGACCGGGATTACGAACGGAAAACGGAGCGGAAAGGACCGGGATTGCGAACGGAAAACGGAATGGAACGGATCGGGATCACGAACGGAAAACGGAGCGGAACGGACCGGGATTGCAAACGAAAAACAGAAATGAAATGAACGGGATTACAAACAAAATAGAATGAAAGGATCAGGATTATGAACGGAAATAACCAGCCGGCTTGGCTTGACAACGCAGTTTTTTACGAAATTTATCCGCAGTCCTTCTGCGACAGCAACGGCGACGGAATCGGGGATTTTAACGGGATTGTCGGCAAGCTTGACTACATAAGGGATTTGGGCTGCAACGCCATATGGATGAATCCGTGCTTTGAGTCGCCCTTCGGTGACGCGGGCTACGACGTCTCCGACTACTACCGCGCCGCGCCCAGATATGGCACAAATGAAGATTTGAAACGGCTTTTTGAGGAGGTCCACAGGCGGGATATGCATATTCTGCTGGATCTCGTCCCGGGACATACCTCCGTGGAGCATAAATGGTTCAAGGAGTCCATGAAGGCGGAGAAAAATCAGTATACCAACCGCTACGTCTGGACGGACAGTATTTGGGAGGAACCCCGGGGAATGGGCTGTATAAGAGGGATTTCCGACAGAGACGGCTCTTGTGCGGTGAACTTTTTCTCCCACCAGCCTGCGTTGAATTACGGCTTTTACAAATGTGATCCCGATAAAAAGTGGCAGCAATCCACCGACAGCGACGATGCGAGGGCTACCTTGGAGGAACTGAAAAATATCATGCGCTTCTGGCTCGGGATGGGCTGCGACGGCTTCCGCGTGGATATGGCGGGCTCGCTGGTAAAGCATGACGAGGACGGCAAGGGAACGATAAGGCTCTGGCAGGACGTCCGCGCGTTCCTTGACCGGGAATTTCCGCAGGCGGCGATGGTCTCCGAGTGGGGCGAGCCGGACAAATCCCTGCGGGGAGGCTTTCACATGGATTTCCTGCTGCATTTCGGACCGTCGCACTATAACGACCTGTTCCGCTGTGCGGAGCCCTACTTTTCAAGCCGCGGCAGAGGCGATATTTCCGAATTTGTAAAGAAATATCGGGAGAATTACGAAAAATCCGAAAAAAAGGGACTGATCTGTATTCCTTCGGGTAATCACGATATGGACAGACTTGCCCGGAGCATTCACGGGGATAACCTGAAGATCGCTTTTGCGTTTCTTCTTTCCATGCCCGGCGCGCCGTTTATTTATTACGGGGATGAGATCGGTATGAGGTATATCGAAGGACTGACCTCGGTGGAGGGCGGTTACGGCAGAACGGGCTCCCGTTCCCCCATGCAGTGGGACGATACCACAAACGCGGGCTTCAGCTCCGCTCCCGCGGAAATGCTCTATATCCGGCAGGATGAAAGCCCTGACCGTCCCACGGCCGCGGCGCAGCTTGCGGATGTAAATTCGCTTTGCAGCGAGATAAAAAGACTGATTGCCATAAGGCAGTCCCATGCCGCTTTACAGAGCCTGGGAGAGATAGAGTTCGTGTACGCGGAGAAGGATGCCTACCCTTTCGCCTATCTAAGAAGCACGGGGGAGGAAAAAATTCTTGTGATCCTGAACCCTGCGGAGAGAGAGGTTTCCTTTGTATGTGAGTACCTGCCGAAGGAGAAGCTGTATTCCTTTGGCGGACAAATCCGCGCCGGGCAGGAAAAAATTACCGTGCCGCCCTGCTTTGCGGGGTATTACAGGGTTTGACGGTCCGCAGAAAAGGAGACTTCAGGCAGGCGCTGGTCTTCTGCGGACACGTTTTCACTCGGGTCGGCGCGTAGCGGACGCTAAGCTCGAAAAGACCTCGCTAAGCGCCGACGTGCCTTTACGGTCCGCAGAAGACCAGCGCCTGCCCGGAGCGAAGTGTTTTCCGACAGGGTTTGTGCCTGCCGCGCGGGAATAGGGAAAGAGAGAAGCGATCATGAAAGAAGAGCGTAAGCCGGCGTGTTTTGCGAGGCCGCCGAAGTTTTGGAACCGTCTTTTCCTGGTGTTTCTGGGAGTGATGCTGCAGGGCTTTGCCCTGTCTCTGCTCATCAATATCAATCTGGGGACGGATCCCTGTTCCTGTCTGACACAGGGAATTATCAATCATGTGAGTATCAGCTTTGGAACGGCCCAGCTGTTGTGTCAGTTGGTGACGTTCCTGTTTGTGATACGGTTTGACTTGAGTCTGATCGGGTTCGGCACGGTAGGAAATATGGTGTTTTTGGGATACATTTCGGATTTCTGGCGCTGGGTATGGGTCAGGGTGACTCCCGAGGGATTCTTTGAGCGGCTTCCGGTGCGGTGGGGTCTGCTGGTCCCGACCCTGCTTATCTTTATTCTGGGCGCGTCCACCTATATGACGGCGGGGCTGGGGACGTCTCCTTACGACGGGCTTCCCTTTATTATCTCGAACCGCACGAAGAAGGTGTCCTTCAAGGTCGTGAGGATGATCTGGGATATCTGTTTCATGGCGGCTGGGTTTCTTTTGGGAGGCGATGTGGGGATCGTTACGGTAGCGGTTGCGTTTTTCCTGGGGCCTGTGATTACCTGGGTTCGGACGAAGCTGGAAAGATTTATCACCTGACGCAGAGGGACGTAAAAAAACGAATCGGGGCAGAAAAACCGGATTGGAATGAAATGCACGGCGAGATGCGTGAAAGGAAACCGGAAAGGACGGTTGAACATGGAGGATTGGCTTGGAAGGACGAAGCTGCTTTTGGGCTGCGAGAATGTGGAACGGCTGGCGCAGGCGCGGGTAGCCGTGTTTGGATTGGGCGGCGTGGGAGGCTACGTTGTGGAAGCGCTGGCGCGCAGCGGCGTGGGGGCGCTGGATCTGGTCGATCACGATGTGATCATGCCCAGTAACCGGAACCGTCAGATTCTCGCCACGGTAAAGACGGTTGGCAGACCTAAGGCGGAGGTGGCGGCGGAGAGAGTCCTGGAGATCAATCCGGACTGCAGGGTCAGGGTTCACAGAGTCTTTTTCCTTCCGGAGACGGCGGCGGAATTTGACTTTGCGGAGTATGATTATGTGGTGGACGCCATCGACACCGTAACGGGGAAGCTTTTGCTTGCGGAACGGGCGGCGGAAGCGGGCGTTCCCGTCATAAGCTCCATGGGGGCCGGGAACAAGCTGGATCCCGCCGCGTTTCGGGTGGCGGATATTTATGAGACAAAGGTATGTCCTCTGGCGAAGGTGATGCGCAGGGAGTTGAGGAAGCGGGGAATCGAAGCGCTGAAGGTTGTTTATTCCGAGGAACCGCCGATCACGCCGGAGGAGGCCCCCTGCGGCGGTTGGGAGCTGCAGGACGGTGCGGCAAAAAGCGTTTCCGGCAGCGCGGGGAAAGCAGGGCCGGAGGACGCCGGACAGCATGCGGCGGGAACCGTCCCGACGGACGGCGGGAAGCGCAGGACGCCGGGGAGCGTGGCCTTCGTCCCGGCGGCGGCCGGACTGATCATTGCGGGCGAGGTCGTCCGGGATCTGTGTACCGCCGGCGAAGCGGGGCGGGAGTGAGAGCGCCGGGATATGCCAAAGCGACGTATGTAAAAACTTTTTCATTGGTGCAGTATCGCAGGTAAACCCTGCGATATACGGAGGTATAAAAATGACTCATATTATTGACGGGAAAAAAATATCTCAGGAAATCAGGGATGAACTGCGGGAAAGGATGGCGCAGATCCGGGCGGCGGGCGGCAGCAGATGTCTGGCCGTGATTCAGGTAGGGTGTGATCCCGCCTCTGCCGTCTATGTGAACAACAAAAAGAAAGCCTGCGAGTATGTGGGCATTGATTCGCTGGCCTATGAGCTGCCGGAGGAGACGACGCAGGAGGAGCTTTTGAAGCTGATCGGGGAGCTGAACGGGAGAGAGGACGTAAACGGGATTCTGGTGCAGCTGCCTCTGCCGAAGCATATCGACGAAGAGAAAATTCTGCTTGCCATTTCTCCGGGGAAGGATGTGGACGGCTTTCATCCGGTAAATGTGGGGAACCTCAGCATTGGCAGGCCGGGCTATGTATCCTGTACACCGGCGGGCGTGATCCGGCTGTTAAAGCGGTCCGGAGTGGAGATAGAGGGAAAGGAATGCGTGGTGCTGGGCAGAAGCAATATTGTGGGAAAGCCTATGGCCATGCTGCTGCTGCGGGAGAACGGGACGGTTACAGTCTGCCATTCCAGAACGAAAAACCTGAAGGAGATTACCCGGCGGGCGGACATTCTTGTGGCGGCTGTCGGAAAGCCGAAATTTATTGATGAGAGCTATATAAAAGAGGGGGCCGTCGTCATCGACGTGGGGATCCACAGAAATGAAAACAATAAGCTTTGCGGGGATGTGGACTTTGACAGCGTTGCGCCTCACTGCAGCGCGATCACGCCGGTTCCGGGAGGCGTGGGGCCTATGACGATCGCCATGCTGATGGATAACTGCGTAAACGGGCCGCTTGATCTTAATACGGAAAGAGGGAAGTCCTGAAATTCTGCCCGGATTTGCCGTGATGACAGCAAGGTCTGCTTTTTGTAAGCGTGAAGACAGGGACATGCGGGAAATTCCCGGAGGCGCGAAGCGTCCTATGTCACGGGAATCGGGTATTTTCCCGTAAAGCACCCGCTGCAAAAACCGCAGACGGCGTCCGGCGCAATCCGGCGCAGCGCATCCAGGCTGAGAAAACCCAGACTGGTCGCGCCGATCTGGCGGCGGATTTCTTCGATGCTTAAGCGGCAGGCAATGAGCTCCTCCCTGCTGGGGATATCCGTCCCGAAATAGCAGGGTGAGACAAAGGGCGGCGCGGAGGAGCGGAGATGAACCTCCCGGGCTCCCGCCTCGCGCAGAAGCGTGACGATCTGCCGGGAGGTGGTGCCGCGGACGATGGAATCATCGATCATTACTACCCGTTTCCCCTCCACGCAGCTGCGCAGGGGACTCAGCTTGATACGGACAGCCTGTTCCCGGTCAGCCTGATCCGGCGTGATGAAGGTGCGGCCGATGTAGCGGTTCTTTACCAGTCCGACCCCGTAAGGGATACCGGAGGCCTCCGCATACCCCATGGCGGCGTCCAGTCCGGAATCGGGCACGCCGATGACCACATCCGCCTCTACGGGATGCTCCTGCGCCAGGAATTGTCCGGCCAGACGGCGGGCTTCGTGGACGGACTGGCCGCAGATCACGGAGTCCGGGCGGGCGAAGTAGATGTACTCAAAAATACACAGATGTCCTCCGGCAGCGGCAGACTTCTGGACGGTGCGAGCCGTGCCGTCTTCCACGACCACGACCTCGCCCGGTTCCAGATCACGCTCAAACTCTGCGCCTACTGCGTCCAGAGCGCAGGATTCGGAGGCGAACAGGATTGCATCTCCCCGCCGTCCCATGCACAGGGGCCGGAAGCCCCAGGGATCCCTTGCCGCTATCAGCTTCCGGGGAGACATGACGATCAGCGACCATGCTCCCCGCAGCCCGGTCAGCGCCTGGCACACTGCCTCCTCTACCGAGGGACACCGGAGCCTCGCTTGGGCGATGGCGTAGGCAATCAGCTCCGAATCGCCGGTGGTCTGGAAGATGGCTCCCTGATACTCGAATTTTGTGCGCAGCATGTCCGCGTGGGGCAGATTGCCGTTGTGGGCCAGAGCCAGGGTGCCCTTGACATATTTTAACGTCAGGGGCTGCGCGTTTTCCTGACGGGTGCCTCCCGCGGTGGAGTAGCGCACATGGCCCACCGCCATAGTGCCGTTTAGTTCGTCCAAAGTGCGTTGATCGAACACTTCCCCCACCAGCCCGACGTCTTTGTGGAAGGACAGCTCCCGGTCGTTGATGGCCGCGATGCCGCAGGCCTCCTGTCCCCGGTGCTGGAGGGCGTACAGCCCGTAATATGTAGTGCGGGCGCAGTCCCCTGCCGGGTCACAAATGCCGAATACGCCGCATTCCTCATGAATTGCCATATGAATAACCGTGCCTTTCCGCAGCCTGCGAATCTGTCACATATGGGCCAGGCAGGCGCATGTTGCCCCACAGATTTAGGATAAAAAGCGTCACGAAGTTTCCTATAGAGTTAAAAAGGGGCGCACCCGTAGCTTTGCGGATACGCCCCATTGCGTTTTATGAAAAAGACACTGGGAATCTAAAAGCTTCCCGGCGCTTTTGCCTGATGGAAGAAGTATAGTCCTGATTTTTCGGAATGTCAACACTGATTGATATTTTCAGAAAATTCAGAAAACAGATGACAAAATATTTAGAGTATTATTTTTCCGGAAAAGATACTTGACAGAATATCAGGAATGGCTCTATAATGCAGCATACAAGGCAAAGGCGTCTTTGGGATATCCCAACGGGCGTCTTTTTTTTATTCTATAGGAAACTTCGTCGCAGCAAGGGAAGAATGCGAAGCATTCTTCTAAGTGCCACGCAGGGGCACTTTTTTATCATGAGGGCAGTCAGCGGAGCGTGCTGCCTGCTGTTTGGAGGGAGGAACGGATATGTGTTCGATTATCGGATATTGCGGCCCTGTGGCCGACAGGGAGGCGTTTGAGGCAGGCTTTGCCCGCACCCAAAGCCGCGGGCCGGATGACTGCCGTATTGTTGAGGCGGGTTCCGGTCTGCTGGGCTTTCGCCGGCTGTCTATTATGGGGCTGACCCCGGAGGGGATGCAGCCTTTCGAACTGGATGGGAGCCGGTGTGTCTGCAACGGTGAGTTGTACGGTTTTCGGAAGCTGAGGAGCGAGTTGGAGGACAGGGGCTACTCCTTTGCCAGCGACTCGGACTGTGAGATTTTGCTCCCCTTGTACCGGGAGCATGGCGTGGACCTGTTCCGTTTGTTGGATGCGGAGTTCGCCTGTGTCATTTACGACGGCGAAACCGGAGAGTTTATTGCCGCCCGCGACCCGATCGGCATCCGTCCGCTCTACTACGGCCGTGACGCTGCCGGAACGATGGTGTTTGCCAGCGAACCGAAAAACCTAATGGGACTGACGGCAAAAATTTATCCTTTTCCGCCCGGGCATTATTGGAAGGACGGAAAATTTGTCTGCTACCGGGACATGGCGCGTGTGGATGCGGTATGCCGCGACGGGCTGGAAACGGTTTGCCGAAACATTCGGGATAAGCTGACGGCAGGGGTGGAAAAGCGGCTGGCGGCGGACGCAAAAGTGGGGTTTCTTTTGTCCGGCGGTCTGGATTCCTCCCTGGTGTGCGCCATTGCCGCCAAACACAGCGATGTTCCCATCCGCACCTTTGCCATCGGCATGGATGTTGACGCCATCGATCTGAAATACGCCAGACAGGCGGCGGACTACATTGGCAGCGATCACACCGAGGTCATCATCACAAAGGAGGATGTGCTGGGAGCGCTGGATACGGTGGTGGAGCTGCTGGCTACCTTTGACATTACCACTGTCCGGGCCAGCATGGGAATGTATCTGTTGTGCCGGGCGATCCATGAACAGACGGATATACGGGTGCTGCTCACCGGGGAGATCTCCGACGAGCTGTTCGGGTATAAGTACACCGATTACGCCCCTGACGCTCAGGCGTTCCAGGAGGAGGCCCAAAAGCGTCTGCGGGAGCTGCATATGTACGATGTGCTGCGGGCGGACCGCTGTATCTCGGTGAACTCTCTGGAGGCGAGGGTGCCCTTCGGGGATCTGGACTTTGTAGAGTACGTCATGTCCGTGGATCCGGAACTGAAGCTAAACCGCTACGGCAAGGGAAAATACCTTTTGCGGAAAGCCTTTGAGGGGAACTGGCTGCCGGATGAAATTCTGTGGCGGGAAAAGGCTGCCTTTTCCGATGCGGTGGGGCACTCCATGGTAGATTATCTGAAGGAATATGCCGGAAATTTCTACACGGATGAAGAATATGAACGGCTGCGGCAGAAGTATGTTCACGCCCGGCCCTTCACCAAAGAATCGCTGCTCTATCGGGAGCTGTTTGAGAAGCATTACCCCGGACAGGGAGAGATGATCGCGGACTTCTGGATGCCCAATAAAGACTGGGAGGGCTGCAACGTGGACGACCCTTCCGCGCGGGTGCTTGCCAACTACGGGCAAAGCGGGGTGTGAACCGACCGATCTGTCCGGCAGTTTGACATTGCGCAGAATATCAGCTTCTGGCAGGCTTAAGCTTTCTGCGGACCGTAAAGGCACATCGGCGCTTAGCGAGGTTCTTTCGAGCTTAGCGACCGCTGTGAGGCACCCGGGTATCTGTCCGGCCGTTTGGTATACCGCGCAGAATATCGGCTTCTGGCAGGCTTAAGCTTTCTACGGACCGTAAAGGCACATCGGCGCTTGGCGAGGTACTTTCGAGCTTAGCGTCCGCTGTGAGGCACCCGGGTATCTGTCCGGCCGTTTGGTATACCGCGCAGAATATCGGCTTCTGGCAGGCACAGGGTTTCTGCGGACCGTAAAGGCACATCGGCGCTTAGCGAGGTACTTTCGAGCTTAGCGTCCGCTATGTGCCGACCCGAGTGCAAACGTGTCCGCAGAAACCCTGTGCCTGCCAAAAACCGAATCGAAGCAAGCTTCGTTCTGCGAAAAAAGCTTGCAATTACTCCGTTCTATGGTAAAATGAATTTTGACAATCGAATAGTGAGAGGTTTATTTTTTCGAAGAGGAGAAGAGCACAATGAAAAGAAGGAAGCTTTTCAGTTTACTATTGGCGGCGCTTCTGACAATGGCTGTACTGGGCGGATGCGGTCCGGACGGCACAGGAGAGTCTTCGGGGGATAATTCCTCAGGGGAGCCCGTGATCGGGGGCTCCGTTGTTGTAGGAATACAGCAGGATATTGACAGTCTTGACCCACACAAAGCAACTGCGGCAGGAACTAAGGAAATATTGTTTAACATTTTTGAGGGGCTGGTAAAGTCCGACAAAAATGGAGATCTGATGAAGGCGATCGCCAGCGATTACACCGTTTCCGAGGATGGATTGGTCTATACCTTCACGCTCAGGGAGGGCGTGAAGTTCCATAACGGCAATGTTGTGACCGCGGAGGATGTAAAATATTCTCTGGACAGGGCGTCCGGTCTTTTGGACGGCACTCCGCTGATCTCTTCGCTGAAGGTTCTCACAAGTGTAGACATTATAGACGAAAAGACGGTTCAGGTCACAGTGGGCAGCGCCAATACAGAGCTGATTTACAGCTTTGTGGCGGCAATCATTCCTGCGGGAAGCGGGGAGGATGCGGAAGGGACGCCCATCGGCACCGGGCCGTTTTCTTTTGTCTCCTATACGCCCCAGGTCGGCATTGTGATAAAGAAAAACGCGGACTACTGGCAGGAGGGGCTGCCTTATCTGGATGAGGTGAATTTCAAGATTGTGAACAGTCCGGACACGGCGCTTTTGGAGCTTCAGGGCGGATCCATCGACATTTACCCTTATCTCACCGACAGTCAGGTCAACGAGCTGCGGGACAGCTTTCAGATTTTGTCCGCGCCGTCTGTCAACGTGCAGGCGCTTTACTTAAACAATGCGGATCCGCTGCTGAGCGATGTGCGGATCAGGCAGGCGATCTGTTACGCTCTTGACAGGGATATGATCAACGAGTTTGTGGCGGGAGGGAGCGCGTCGTTAATCAGCTCGGCCATGCTGCCTACCCTGCAGACCTATTATGTGGATCTGAACGATTCCTACGGTACAGGGGCACAGATTGACAAGGCAAAGGAGCTGATGGCGCAGGCGGGTTATCCCGACGGCTTTGAGCTGGAGATCACGGTTCCCTTTAATTACGAGTATCATGTGCAGACTGCCGAAGTGGTGGTAGAGCAGCTGAAGGCTGCGGGGATCAATGCGGTGATCAACCCTGTGGAATGGAATACCTGGCTGGAGGACTGCTATACCAACCGGGAATATCAGTCTACGATCTGCGCGGTTACCAGCGATATGACGCCGGGGTATCTGATGAACCGGTTCCAGACGGATTCCGCCAAGAATTTTATTAATTTTGCCAGCGCGGAGTACGACGAGGTCTATCGGAAAGCGGCGGCAGCCATGGATCTGGAGGAAAAAGCGGGATATTACAGGCAGCTGCAGCAGATACTGAACGATGAGGCGGGAAGCGCGTTTATTCAGGTGCCGCCCATCAACATTGCAATGAACCCGGAGCTTGCGGGTTACGTCTTCTATCCCGTGTATGTGCAGGATATGAGCACGGTGTATTATGTAAAATAAAAGAGCGGAAAGGAGGGCAGCGGCGTGAAATATTTTATCAAAAAACTGATTACTCTCATTATGACATTGTTCCTTGTTTCCGTAGCTGCCTTCCTTGCTTTTCAGGTCATCCCGGGAGATGTGGTCACATCGATCCTGGGAACGGAGGCCACGCCGGAGAGGGAAGAGCAGCTTCGGGAGGAGCTGGGGCTCAACGACCCTCCCGTGGCACGGTACTTCAGATGGGTCGGCGGGGTGCTTCGGGGAGACCTGGGACGGAGCTATCGGTATTCCAAAAATATGAACGAAATGATGCCTGTGGCGGAGCTGGTCGGCGATAAGCTTCCGGTGACGCTCTGGCTGGCGGCGCTTTCTCTGGTCATCATTGTGGCGGTATCCGTTCCCCTGGGGGTTTTTTGGGCGAGAAGCGCAAACCGGGCGGCGGGCGCGGCAGACCGCCTGCTGGACGCGGCGCTGGGGGTCCTGACGCAGACGACTATGGCCGTCCCCTCTTTTTTTCTGGGGATTTTGGTGACATACCTTTTCGGCATTGTGCTGAAGCTGTTCTCGCCGGGCGGATATGTCGGCTATCAGGAGAATTTCGTCGGCTTTTTGGGCTATCTGATTTTTCCGGCGCTGTCCGTGGCGCTGCCTAAAATTGCGATGACTGCCCGGTTCCTGAGAAATTCCATGCTGACGGAGCTGCAGTCGGATTATGTGCGCACCGCTTACAGCAAGGGCTGTACCAGAAAGCGCGTGATGTACGGTCATGTGCTGCGCAACGCCATGATGCCTGTGGTCACTTTTTTGGGAATGATCATCGCGGAGATCGTGGCGGGCAGCATTGTCATCGAGCAGGTATTCGGACTGCCGGGCATCGGGAGACTGTTGATCAGTTCCATCAATACCCGGGATTTTCCGGTGGTGGAAATATTGATTTTGTATATTACCTTTGTCGTTATTTTTGTATATTTTCTCGTGGATATCCTGTATCGGGTCATCGACCCCAGGATCAGCGGGAAATAAGACAGAGCTGGGAGTATAAGCATGAAGAAGCCTGACGGAGGAAAATGGAATAAATACCTGATTGCCGGCCTGATCATGACGGGGCTCGCGGTATTTTTAGGAGTGCTGGGTTTTTTCTGGACGCCCTACAGCACTACTGCCATGTCCGCTGCGGAGAGATTTGATCCGCCGTCTTTGCGCCATCTCTTTGGAACGGACAATTTCGGCAGGGATATTTTCTCCCGGGTGATGAAGGGATTGGGGACGTCTATCGCCATCGGCAGTCTGGTGGTGCTGATTTCCGCGTCCGCAGGCATTTTGCTGGGGGCGCTCACCGGGTACTTCGGCGGGATCCTGGACGAGGCGGTCATGCGGTTTACCGATGCGGTCAACGGATTTCCCAGTATTCTGCTGGCGCTGGTGCTGATCAGTATTCTGGGCAACGGCAGGCAGAATGTGATCCTGGCTCTTGGGATCGTCTTTGTGCCCAGTTATATCCGGATCGTGCGCAGCGAATTTATCCGGCTCAGGGACGCGGATTATATCAGGCGGGCCAGACTGATGGGAGTAAAAAAATCCCGTATCCTGTTTGTGCATATTCTGCCCAATATTTTCTCCGTATTCTGGGTGTCCGTGATGATCGGATTCAACAATGCCATTCTGGCGGAATCGGGGATGAGCTACCTTGGAATCGGCGTGCAGCCTCCGGACGCCAGTCTGGGAAAGATGCTGTCGGACGCCCAGGGGTATCTGCAGTCGGCGCCCTGGTATGCGCTGGCCCCGGGGCTCACCATTGTCTGGGTAGTGCTCGGCTTTTCCCTGTTTGGCGAGGGAGTGCGGCGGGACTGAAAAAGCGGAGAAGGTGTCAGGAGAGGACACGGAGAAGAACGTTGGACGAGAGGTCGGATGACAGGCCGCGCGGCGGCATAAGGAAAAGAGGGATACCGTTTGATCAGGATTGAAAATCTTTCTGTCGCTTTCGACGGGACAGAGGTGGTAAAAAATGTAAATCTGGAGCTGGCCGACGGGGAGATTCTGGGAGTGGTGGGCGAGTCCGGATCCGGAAAGAGCGTGACGGCGCTGACGCTTATGGGGCTTGTGTCGGAGGATGCGCAGATTACCTCCGGCCGGATCCTGTTTGAAAATGTGGTTCTCAGGGAGGCCGGGAAAGCGCTTGATAAGGCGCTGTACCGAAAGTATCAGGGAGCCGAGATGTCTATGGTGTTTCAGGAGCCCATGACCTCCTTAAACCCCACGCAGCGGGTGGGCAGGCAGGTAGAGGAGATGCTGCGCCTTCACACGGGTCTTACAAAGGAACAGATCCGGGAGAGGGTGCTTGAAACCTTTGAATCCGTGGGACTGCGGGAGACTAAGAAGGTCTACGCCAGTTATCCGCACGAGCTTTCAGGCGGGATGCGTCAGAGGGTGATGATCGCCATGGCGATTATTCTGCATCCGGATCTGGTGGTGGCGGATGAGCCTACGACGGCGTTGGACGTAACCGTTCAGAATCAGATCATAGAGCTTCTCCGTCAGATCAACACAAGAGAGCAAAACGCCATGCTGTTTATCACCCATGACCTGAATCTGGCAAGAAGACTTTGCCACAGAATCGCCGTCATGAAGGACGGACGCGTGGTGGAGCTTGGCAGCACGGAGGAGATTTTCCGTCATCCCGTGCAGGAGTATACCAGAAACCTGATCGAGGCCGTACCCTCCCGGTTAAAGCGCAGGGTTTCCGTGATGAGCCGCGGATTTCCCGCAGCCTTGGCGGATGAGGGAAGGACGGCGCGCGATTCTGCGGGTGCGGGAAAAACGGATGAAGGATTCCCGGCGGACGGCGCGGCCTCCCGGGCGGAACGGAATCCGAAGGAGGCATCCCCGATTCTGCAGGTGCGGAACCTGTCCGTGTTTTACCGGGACGGCGGCAACAGTCTGTTTGGGGCAAAGAAACGGTACTGTGCGGTGGAGGGCGCGGAATTTGACCTTTATCCGGGCGAGAGCCTGGGCCTGGTAGGCGAGAGCGGCTGCGGAAAGACTTCCCTGTCAAAAGCGATTCTCGGGATGCATGACGATATCACGGGCAGCGTGGTTCATCACAGCGTCCGGCCCCAGATGATTTTCCAGGATCCCTACAGCAGCTTAAATCCCACGAAGACCGTGGGCTGGCTTTTGCAGGAGCCTTTGCGGGCGGCGGGCGCGCTGGATCCGTCTCTTGCCATGACGAAGGGGGACAGGGAGGCCGCTGCTTATGATATGCTGCACCGCGTGGGCATGGAGGACAAATATTTTCACAGGAAGCCCTCGCAGCTTTCCGGCGGTCAGAGACAGCGGGTGAGCATCGGCCAGGCGCTGATTGCGGGGCCGGGGCTGATCGTGGCGGATGAGCCGGTGTCCGCCCTGGATGTGACGATTCAGGCCCAGATTATGGACCTGATGCAGAGGCTGCAGCAGGAGATGCGGCTTTCCTTTTTGTTTATCTCCCACGATATCAACGTGGTCTACAAGATGTGTGACAGGATCATGGTGATGAAAGAAGGAAAGATCCTGGAGATCGGGGAGACGGAAGCGCTTTTTGACCATCCTGGTCAAGAGTATACCCGGCAGCTTTTAGGAGCTTCCTGACAAAAGAAAATTTCACAGTCCGGCCGGACCGCCGGAAAGAGCGGCACACCGTTTCTGGGACATACTTTCCCTCCCGAAAGCATATATTTCACTACAAAATATGCTTCGGGAGGGTTTTCATTTGCTGGAACAATACAGTGCGGCCGAGGCCGCGGCGGAACTGAGTACGGATGAAAAAGCGGGCCTGTCCGCGGCGGAGGCCTCCCGCAGGCTCGGCCTGTACGGGAAGAACGAGATGAAGGAAGCCCGGAAAAAGACGGCGGCGGAATCCTTTTTGGAACAGCTCAACGATCCGCTGATCTATGTGCTGCTGGCAGCGGCGGCGGTGTCTGTCTTTCTGGGAGAGATAAGCGACGCGGCGATTATCGGGGTTGTGGTGATCTTAAACGCCGCGGTGGGGGTGCTGCAGGAGGGAAAAGCCCGCAGGGCACTGGAATCCTTAAAGAAGCTGACCAGCCCCAGGGCCATGGTGATCCGGGAGGGAAGGCGCATGGAGATTGCGGCCTCCGAGCTGGTGAAGGGAGATCTGGTCTGTCTGGAGGCGGGCTGTCAGGTTCCGGCGGACATGCGTCTGGTATCCGCGGCAAATTTAAAGATCGAGGAATCCGCCCTGACGGGGGAATCTCTCCCCATGGAGAAGGACAGCGCCTTTCAGGCGCCCAGAGGCAGGCAGATTCCGCTGGGAGACAGGCGCAATATGGCTTATATGTCTACCGTCGTCACCTATGGCAGGGGGGAGGGAATCGTCGCCGCCACGGGGATGGAGACGGAGCTTGGCAGAATCGCCTCCATGATCACGGAGGGAAAAGAGGAGCTGACGCCCCTGCAAAAGCGGCTGGGGGAGCTGGGGAAGGTATTGAGCCTTCTGTCGCTGCTTTTGTGCGCGGCGTTGTTTGCCATCGCAGTCTTTCAGCGCAGGGACATTCCGGAGATGCTGATCACGGCGATCTCGCTGGCAGTGGCGGCGGTGCCGGAGGGCCTTCCGGCGGTGGTGACAATCTGTCTCGCCTTAAGCGTCACCCGGATGGTCAGGGTAAACACTATCGTGAGAAGACTGCCCTCCGTGGAGACGCTGGGGGCGGTGAGCGTGGTCTGCTCCGATAAGACGGGCACGCTGACCCAAAATAAGATGACGGTGGAGAAGTGTTTTCTGAAGGGAAGGGTGATATCTGCGGAGGAAGCAAGGCTGGCGGACTGCCCTGACTTTTTCTGCGGGATGGTGCTCTGCAACGACGCAAGGATCGAACAGGGCAGCAGGACGGGAGATCCCACGGAGCTTGCCCTGCTGGATCTGGGAGAACGGCTGGGACTGGGCAGGGAGGAGATACAGACTTTTTTGCCCAGAGTCGGCGAACTGCCCTTCGATTCGGATCGGAAAATGATGACGACCCTCCACAGGAAAACCGGCGGAGCGGCGAGCGTCATGCTTCCTTCCCTGCCGGAGGGGCAGACGGCGGCGTATACCAAAGGGGCGCCCGACGAGGTGTTGAAGCGGTGTACCCACATCCTGACGGGAAGCGGCGCGGTACGGCTGTCGGAGGGAGCGCGCAGACAGGTGCGGGACGCTGTGACAGCCATGTCCGGAGAGGCGCTGCGGACATTGGCCCTGGCCGTGCGGACGGGACTTCGAAAGCCCCGGGAGGAAGAGATGACCTTTTTGGGCCTTGTGGGTATGCGGGATCCCGCAAGGCCTGAGGCGGCCCGTGCGGTGGCGGACTTTAAGGGGGCGGGCGTGACCACGGTGATGATCACCGGGGATCATGTGGATACCGCCTTTGCTATCGGAAAGCAGCTTGGGATTGTGGAGCGCTTCGGGCAGTGTATGACGGGGGAGACACTGGCTCATCTGACGGAGGAGGAGCTTAAGGAGAGGCTGGAGGATATTAGAGTTTTCGCCCGGGTATCCCCTGCCCAGAAGGTGCGGATCGTGGACGGCTTTCGGGCCAGAGGCGAGATCGTTGCCATGACGGGGGACGGAGTCAACGACGCGCCCTCCCTCAAGAAGGCGGATATCGGGATCGCCATGGGAAAGACGGGGACGGATGTGGCCAGACAGGCGGCGGACATGGTTCTGACGGACGATAATTTTGCCACCATCCGGCGGGCTATCGAGGAGGGCCGGGGGGTTTATGAAAATATCCGTAAATCCGTGATCTTTCTGCTGTCCTCCAATCTGGGGGAAATCATCACCATGTTTCTGGCGGTGGTCTGCGGACTGGCGGCGCCTTTAAAGTCAAGCTTTATTCTGTGGATCAACCTGATCACGGACTCGCTTCCGGCGCTGGCGCTGGGAGTGGATCAAAACGACGGGCGCAGCCTGATGCGGCAGCCGCCCAGGCGGGCGAAGGAAAGTCTTTTTGCCAGGGGCGGCCTGGCCTGCACCTGTTTTTTCGGGGCCCTGATCGCCGCGGTGAGCCTGACGGCTTTTCTCATGCTGCCCTGCGCCATCCTGCGGATTCGGGGAGAGAGCGTCGGAATCGCTTCCCTTGCCGCCGTTCTGGAAGAGCCGTGGCTTTTGTCCAAGGCGCAGACCTACGCCTTTACGGTGCTGGGAATGAGCCAGCTGTGGCACGCGGTGGGAATGCGGGACATGAACCGTTCCGTGTTTCGGATGAATCCTTTTGAAAATCCGCTGATGATCGCCGCCTGCGTGATCGGCTTTCTGCTGCAGTTTGCGGTGACGGAGGTTCCCTTTTTGATTCGGGCATTCGGAACCTCTCCTCTTTCCGGGGCGGAATGGCTGCGGCTGGGGATTCTCTCCGCCATGCCTCTCGCGGCTCATGAAATCATGGTTCTCGTCTCCTTCCTTTCCCGGGACAGGCGCTGAGAGAAAGAACTTGTTTTTCGTACCGTTCACACCGTGCAAAAACAGCGCCCGACAGGCACGGGTTCTTTCGCGGACCGCAAAGGCACATCGGCGCCGAACGGGGTTCTTTCGAGCTTAGCGTCCGCTATGTGCCGACCCGAGTGCAAACGTGTCCGCGAAAGAACCCGTGCCTGCAGGACGCGCTGCTTTCAGAGCCGTGAACGGAAACCGGCTGTTTGGCCCTTGGAAAAAAAGGTTTGCCTCATTGGGTTTCTGTGCTATACTGGGTATGTGTTTTGAAATTTTCGGTTGGCGGTGCATTTGGGCACAGGGAGGATAGATGTATGGAAAAGCAGAATGTGGATAAGATTATCTTGACGGGCGACCGTCCTACGGGAAAGCTGCATGTGGGACATTATGTGGGTTCCCTGCGCAGACGTGTGGAGCTGCAAAATTCGGGAGAGTATCGGAAAACCTATATCATGATTGCCGACGCGCAGGCGCTGACGGATAACATTGAAAATCCGGAGAAGGTGCGTCAGAATATCATCGAGGTGGCGCTGGATTATATGTCCTGCGGTCTGGATCCGGCAAAGTCTACCCTGTTTATCCAGTCTCAGGTGTCCGAGCTGTGTGAGTTGACCTTTTATTACATGGATCTGGTGACGGTATCCAGACTGCAGCGCAATCCGACGGTAAAGAGCGAGATCCAGATGCGGAATTTCGAGGCCAGCATTCCGGTGGGATTTTTCACCTATCCGATCAGTCAGGCGGCCGATATTACCGCTTTTAAGGCGACTACGGTTCCCGTGGGAGACGACCAGCTGCCGATGATCGAGCAGACGCGGGAGATCGTGCATAAATTCAACACGGTGTATGCTCCGGTTCTGGTGGAGCCGGAGGCTCTTCTGCCGGAGAACGACGCCTGCAGGAGACTGCCCGGCACGGACGGCAAGGCGAAGATGAGCAAGTCCCTTGGCAACTGTATTTATCTGGCGGATACGGCGGATGAGGTCAGGACGAAGATTATGAGCATGTACACGGATCCGCTGCATCTGCAGATCAGCGATCCGGGCCATCTGGAAGGGAATACGGTATTTACCTATCTGGATGCTTTCTGCAGGCAGGAGCATTTTGAGCGCTATCTGCCCGATTACGCAAATCTGGAGGAACTGAAGGCTCATTATCAGAGGGGCGGTCTCGGTGATGTGAAGGTGAAAAAGTTCCTGAACAATATCATGCAGGAGACCCTTGAGCCGGTGCGCGTCCGCAGAAAGGAACTGGAGAAGGATATTTCCGCGGTGTACGAGGTGTTGAAGGCGGGCAGCGAGACCGCGAGAGAGGCGGCGGCGCAGACGCTCTCCGAGGTGAAAAGCGCCATGCGGATTAATTATTTTGAGGACGCGGAGCTGATCCGTATGCAGAAGGAGAGGTTTGAAAACCTTTGAATAAGTATGAAAATCTTTGAGCGTCCGAAAGCATGTATATGAGGTATGAGGATGAAGCTTGACACAGATTTTGAGGAATGGGACCCGGAAGAGGAAAAGGAAGAGAGAGAAAAAGAGGGAAGCGGGACCGTGAAGCCTCAGATAAGGGTGCTTGTCTTTCTGGGGATCACGGCTCTCGCGGTAATTCTTGCCGTGATTTTGTGGAGTGTGACCCACCGTGACCGGGGGGAGGAAAATTCTGCCGCGGAACAGACCGGGGAGGCTGTGCCGGGGGAAGCGGGAGAAAATTTGGAGGCGTTTTCCGGGGAGACAGGGGAACCGGGCAGCGGGACAGGCTCCGGAGAAAGCGGGGAGCCGGGCAGCGGGACAGGCTCCGGAGAGACCGGGGAACCGGGCAGTGGGACAGGCTCCGGAGAAAGCGGAGAACCGGGCAGCGGGACAGGCTCCGGAGAAAGCGGAGAATCGGGCAGCGGGACAGGCTCCGGAGAAAGCGGGGAGCCGGGTAGCGGGACAGGCTCCGGAGAAAGCGGGGAGCCGGGTAGCGGGACAGGCTCCGGAGAAAGCGGGGAGCCGGGTAACGGACCGGGATCCGAAGAAAACGGCGGAACGGAACCGGGTGAGGCTTCCGGGCCGACGCAGGAAGAGAAGTCGGAAAACGGTATCATGTCCTTTGCGGAATGTCAGGATACGGTGACGCCCAAAGAGTTGATTAATCTTCGCTCCGCCCCGAGTACGGCGCAGGCGGATAATATTGTGACTCAGGCGGTGAACGGGGAAATTTTGGCCAGAACCGGAATCAACGACGATACCGGCTGGTCCAGGCTTGAATACAACGGCCAGACGCTGTACGCGGTCAGCAGATATCTGACCGAGGACCTGACTTACCAGCCGCCCGTTTCCGCGCCGGACGCCAACAGAGTCAGCACAAAGGACGGCAGGACCATTGTTTTTACGGACTGCGACGACAGGGTTTCTCCTAAAATACATGTGAATCTGCGCCTGGAGCCCAGCACCTCGGAGGGCAACGCTACGGTACACTGTACTCTTGACTACGGCGAGGTCGTACACCGCACGGGTATCAGCGAGGAGTCCGGCTGGTCCAGAGTCGAGTATGACGGTAATGTGCTTTATGTGGTTTCAAGCTATGTGTATGTAGTGGAAGAGTCGGCGGAGTAGTTTTTGGAAGCCGGGATGAATAAAAATTCCTTCGGAGAGAAATACTGGATGAAAAAATCCAGGAATCCGGAGGAATTTATTTATGAGTGAAAATCAGATGCTGGGCAGAGCCAGCGTAAGGCCGAAGCAGCCGGTCTATATCTTAAACAGCGCAAGCGCGGTGGGTACTAAGGAGGGACAGGGGCCCCTGGGGCTTTTGTTTGATACGGTGGGAGAGGACGATATGTTTGGGTGCGAGACCTGGGAGGAGGCGGAGAGCAGCCTGCAGAAGGACGCGGTCTATCTGGCGTTGACCAAGTCGGGTTTGAAGCCGGAGGATATATCCTTTCTTTTCGCGGGTGACCTGCTCGGTCAATCAATAGCGACGTCGTTTGGCATCTCAGCCTATCAGATCCCGCTGTTCGGGGTGTACGGCGCCTGTTCCACCTGTGGGGAAGCTCTGACGCTGGGAGCCATGAGCATTGCCGGAGGTTTTGCGGACAGGGTAGTCTGTGTTACCTCCAGTCATTTTGCAAGCGCGGAAAAGGAGTTTCGTTTTCCGCTGGAGTACGGCAACCAGCGGCCCCTGTCGGCCAGCTGGACGGTGACGGGAAGCGGCGCCTTTGTGTTGGGAAACGAGTCGGCCCTTGCAAGCTATCGGGGAAGCGACGCAAGCGTCACTTCCGGCGTCCGGCGCGCGCGGGCCGGAATTACCGGCATGACCGTGGGAAAGATCGTAGATTACGGCCTGAAGGATTCTATGAATATGGGAGCCTGCATGGCTCCGGCCGCGGCGTCCACGCTAAAACAGCACTTTATTGACTTTGGCAGTCAGCCGGAGGATTACGACAAAATCATCACCGGCGATCTGGGAAAGGTGGGTCAGAGGGTTCTCATCGATCTGCTTCGGGAAAAGGGATACGATATCTCCTTTCAGCACATGGATTGCGGCATCGAGATCTATGACGGGCAGTCTCAGGACACCCATGCCGGAGGCAGCGGCTGCGGCTGCAGCGCAGTCACGCTGTCGGCCTATATTCTGAAGCAGCTGGAGGAGAGGAACTGGAAGAAGGTATTGTTCATGCCCACCGGCGCGCTGTTAAGCAAGACAAGCTTCAACGAGGGAAAGAGCGTTCCGGGAATTGCCCATGCCCTTGTGCTTGAGACGGCAGAGTGAGGTGAACAGGCGTCTCTTTGCCTCTGCGGATATGCTGCCGCGGCAGCGGCCACATAAGCAAAATGTGAGAAAAAAAGAGCAGATTTGGGCAAGACATTCCGGTTTTTAAGATGTATAATAACCGTATTCGGGACATGGAACAAAGGTTCGTGTCCGTGCGGATTTTGCCGTAATCGGGCGGCAGGCTGAGGAAGGATATGGTTATCAGGATGAACGGGACAGAGACGAAACAGTACAGGAATCTTTTTCTGCGGTCCGGGAAAACGCAGCAGGAGATCGACGGACGGCTGGAGAAAATCTGGCAGACCTTTTTCTACGGCTCCGAGGAGGAGCGGATTTATCATCCCGCCGGGGAAGATATGGGATATCTGGTAGACACGGGGAACCTTGACGTCAGGACGGAAGGAATGTCCTACGGCATGATGATCTGCGTCCAGATGGATAAAAAGGAAGAATTTGACAGGATATGGAAATGGGCCTGCACCTATATGTGGATGTCCGAGGGAGAGAACGAGGGATATTTTGCCTGGTCCTGCGGGTTGGACGGCAGGAAAAACGCGACGGGACCTGCCCCGGACGGTGAGGAGTTTTTTGCGATGGCGCTGTTTTTCGCCTCCCACAGGTGGGGAGACGGCGAGGGGATCTTCTGTTATTCCGAGCAGGCCCGGAAAATTCTGCGGGCCTGCCTGCACAAAGGGGAAAACGGCAGACCGGGCCATGCCATGTGGAATCGGGAGAATCATCAGATCCTCTTTGTGCCCGGAAGCAGTTTTACGGATCCCTCCTATCATCTGCCCCATTTTTACCGGCTTTTTGCGCTTTGGGCGGATGAGGAGGACAGACCGTTTTGGGAGGAGGCAGCTACGGCCAGCAGGCATTATTTGAAGGCGGCCTGCCATCCGGACACGGGAATGAGCGCGGAATATGCGGAATTTGACGGCTCTCCCATGAGGCGCAGACTGCCCTGGGGCAATGACCGGCACGATTGGTTCTATTCGGACGCCTACAGGACGGCGGCGAATATCGGCCTGGATTACGAGTGGTTCGGTGTGGACGAGGGACAGGCGCAGGCTCCTGAGAAGCTGCAGCGCTTTCTGGGCGAGGTGCGCCGGGAGGATCCCTGGAAGACCTATGAGATAAACGGAGCCTGCCTGGAACAGGATGCCCTCCATCCGGTGGGAATGCTGGCGGCAACGGCGCAGGGGTCTCTTGCCGTTCTGGGAAGAAGCGACAGGGAGGAGACCATACGCATGGCCTGGAGCTGGGTGGAACGGCTTTGGCAGGAGCCGCTCAGACAGGGTGTGAGAAGATATTACGACAACTGCCTGTACTTTTTTGCTTTCCTGGCGTTGAGCGGGAAATACCGCATCTGGTAAGGAAGTATTCCACTGTTTTGTCACAGCTGGCAGGCGGAGCAATCGCATTTTTGCTCCGTCTTTTTCTTTGCATAAAATTATTGACAAACAATAATTTTCGGTGTATTCTGAGGAAGGAATTATTGAAAAACAATAATTTTGAAATTGATGCCAAAGAGGGGTGTTTACACACCCTCTTACGGTGCGCGCAAGGAGGTATAAGAATGAGGTATCTGACTTTTCCCTGGGAGGAGCTGGGCGGACTGCTTCGAAGGCTTTCTTTGTCCGGCGGGGCGGGTAACGTGGCGGCGTGGATCCTGTTTCTGGTTCTGGGGCTTTGCCCGGCGGCCGGCTTTGCGGCGTTGCTTCTCCGAAAAAGGCACGCGGCCGCAGATTGGCTGCTGCTTATTTTGTCGGCCCTTCTGTTGGCGGGGCTGTGGTTTTTTGTCAATCCCTCTTATCTGGAGGGCTTCCTGTTCCCGGCAGGGCTAAAAGAGGCGGGTAAGCTGTCCCTTGCGCTGACCGTAGACAGCGCGGCGCTGGCCTGGCTTTTGCTGCGGTTTTTAACCGGATATGAGGCGTGGGGGCGTGCAAGGCTGTTTCGGGTGCTTCGGGCGGCGCTTTCGGCGTATCTTTTTGTATCCGGGGCGGCGCTGCTGATCGGGGGAGCTGGAGATTTCTCGGAAAACTGTGCGGCGATAAAGGCCGGGAATGCTCCGGCGGATCCGGGAAGACTCGCCTTAAGCCTTGCGTTTTTGTTTTTACAGACGGCATGCTCGCTGCTGCCGGATGCGTTGGACCTGATTTTGTGGGGCGTTGTCCTGACGTTTCTGCGCAGCTGTGAAAAGGACGGCTTCAGCGCGGAAAGTCTGAAAAAGGTAGAATTGTTAAAGAAGCTGAGCGCCCGTTTTCTGGCGGCGGTTTTGTTCGGCAATCTGGGCGTCAATCTGCTGCAGCTGCTTTTGGGGAGAAATATCTACAGCAGCCGCTATTCGCTGGTGTTCCCGCTGCGGGAGACGGTGATCCTGTCGGGAATGCTGATGCTGTCCCGTTTTTATCTGGAAAGCAGGCGGCTGAAGGAAGATAACGATTTGTTTATATAGGAGGGGTCATGGCGATCAGGGTTTATCTGGATGAGATTTTGAGACAACGTCACATGACCTCAAAGGAGCTGTGCGGATTAGTAGGGATCACGGAGGCAAACCTGTCGATCCTGCGCAGCGGAAAGGCAAGAGGCGTGCGGTTCGGAACGATCAATAAGATTTGTTATTATCTGCAGTGCGACGTGGGGGATATTTTGAAGTTTGACGGGAAGCCGGAGGAAGAGGAGGAGTAGGATGAGGAGCAGAAATAGCGTGCGGGCCGGGGGCTGCAGGATGAAGAGAAGAGACAGCGCGTGGGCCGGGGGCTGCAGGATGAAGAGAGGAGACAGCGTGCGGGTCGGGAGCGGCAGGATAAAGAGCGGAGTTAGCGTGTGGATCGAAAGCGGAGGACCGGCTGCAGGGAAATCCCCGGGCGAAGGCGCAAAGTATGCGGTCTTTTTGGCGGTCTGTCTTTTCGGAACGGTAATTTTTGGCGGCTGCAGTCTGGCGCGGGAGGAGCTTGCCACCGGCGGGGAGGATCGGCTGGCTGGCGTGTTTATCACCGAAGAATATCTGGATACGGGCGAGCCAAAGCTGACGGTCAACCGAAAGGGCGAGGTGAGCCTTTCGGAGGAGGCCGGCAGGATTTGGGGCGAGCTGATATGGGAGGAAGAAAAAGGACGGTACGACAGGGCTCCCAGAATCATATTTGAGGGTACGGAGGGCTACGGGATTTACGACGTCAGCCTGTGGAATGAGCAATATCAAAGCTACACAGGGTATAACTGGTGCGACGATATTTTTGGGGAAATGAACATAAAACAGAGCGATGAGGGTGTTTCCGTAAAGACCACAGTACTTGTGGAACCGGCTGCAGGAAGAAGATCGCTTTACTGTAATCCGGTCTATCAGACGCCGCAGGGGCAATTTTATGTGCAGGCAGGGCAGGGGCTGTCCGCGGAGATGACGGCGGGAGCATCCATGTCCACCGGTCTTTCCTGGGAAAGGACGAAGCGGGAAAACGGGGAAGAGTCGGGGGAACGGGTGGAGTTTACAATAGAGATCGTCTGCTCCGGGACAGACAGGCCGCAAAGGCTCCTGCTCATGGGAGAGGACGGCAGCGTGCAGGGGACGGTAGAACAGGAGCAGTTAGAGCAGTTTTTGGCAAAGGAGGACACAGAACTGCGGATCCCTGAGGGGACAGCCTACCTGATCGTGGAAAGAGAGGGGACGGGGCAGGCGGTTTCCCGTTCGCTCTGCGCCGAAGGGGAGGCGTTTATCCGTTTTTGGAAATCCCGGGGAGACGGATATCTGGAAGGCGGATATCTTTCGCTCGTGTGGGAGTAAACGTCTGCCGGGTATTGCTCTATAGGAAGCATTAAAGCGACACATATTGCAATATTGTTGCTTGCTTCTGAAAAAAATACTTAGTACAATGAAAACAGAATAGCTTATCGACACATTTGAAAAGGGGTGCGGCATGAAGCGGGATATTTTGGATGCCAGAATATTTGACTCCAGGATACGGCAGGAGAATGTAGGGAGAAAGGAACGCTTTCTCGGATACTTTCTCGGGCCGGTCAGCGTTGTCCTGTTGAACAGCGTCCTGAACAATTATCTGAACGTCTATTACACGGACGTGGTGCAGCTGGGAGATGTGTGGGGAGGATGGTTTCTCACGTTTTTCCCTATCGCGGTAAAGCTTCTGGACGCGCTGACATTTTTGCTGATGGGGGTGATCGTGGACCGCTTCTATTCCAGGCAGGGAGTGGCAAGGCCGTGGATTCTTTTCTCCGCGCCGCTTCTGGCGGTCAGCTTTGCGCTGTTGTTCGTCTTTCCCACGGGAAACAGGGCGTTGATGCTGATTTGGATTTTTGTCAGCTATAATCTCTTTTATTCGGTGGCCTATACCGCTTACAATACCTGTCATACGCTGATGGTTCCCCTGTCTACCAGAAACCAGGAGCAGAGAGGGAGACTGTCCGTATTGACCAATACCCAGGGGATGATGTCGGGTATGCTGGTGGCGGTGCTGTTCCCCACCTTTGTGATCCCGGCGATCGGCATTGAAAGGAATGCCTGGATTTGGCTGATGTCGGTTCTGGCGGCAGTGATGTTTCCCTGTGTCCTTCTGGAATATTATTATACCCGGGAACGGGTTACGGAGGAGAGCCGCGGGAAGAAGCGGGACGGACGGGCAACGGAAGTAGCGCACAAAGCATCCGAAATGACAGTCTCAGAACAGCTGAAGCTATGCCTGAAAAGCAAAAGCTGGGTAGTGCTGATGGTCTATCTGGTGCTGAACCAGTTGGCAAATCTCCTGGCGTCCTTCAGCACTTTTTATTATTGCAACTGGGTGTTGGGGAGCTATAACGACGGACGCACGCAGGCGCTCTATTACGCCATTGGCAACGCGCCGCTGGGAATAGGACTGTTCCTGTGCCGCCCCGTCTGCCGGAAGCTGGGGCGCAGGAACGCCATGGCAGGAGGATTTCTTTTGGCGGCGGTGGGAACGGCAGTCTGCCTCTGTAATCCGCGGAACCTTTCCACGGTGCTGATCGGTCAGACAGTCAAATCAATAGGCCTGATTCCTTCCACCTTCATGGTTTCCGCCATGCTGGGGGATGCTCTGGACGATGTGGAGGAACAGACAGGGGCGCGGTGCGACGGCTTTTCCTCATCCGTGTTTAATATCGTGCATACTCTCACAACCGGGACGGCTATGTGCATCCTGAACCTGGGGCTGACGCAGCTTGGATATCAGGCCCCGTCGGCGGACTGTATTCCGGTTCAGAACGGAATGGTGCAGGGCTTTTTCATTTTCTGTGCGGTGGGGCTGCAGACAGTGCTGTTCCCTCTGATTGCGGCGGTGCTGTTGCTGGAAAAGAAGCCTGGCGGAAAAGCTGTCGGCAGAAGAAAGAACAAAAGGTAAGCCCGGGAGAGAAAGAGCAGTAAACCGGGCGGAGAACGGAAAAGTCAGGGAAGCATACGGAGAGGCCTGGAATGAAAAAAGAGGAGTATGTATGAATCAGGCGGGAAACAGCAGACATCAGGAGACGGAAAAACTGCTTCAGGGAGCCTTGATGACGCTTTTGGAGCGTAAACGGCTGAAGAATATTACGGTAAGGGAACTCTGTGAAATGGCACAGATCAATAAAGCTACTTTCTACCGACATTATCAGGATGTTTATGCCTTGGCGGAAAAAACGGAGCAGGGGATTCAAGCCGGATTGATCCGGCTGTTGGACCCGGGGAGAGACCGCCTGCTGACGGAACCGATCGGCAGGGAGGAATTAGTCAGTGTCTTGGATTATATCGGAAAGCACGCAGCCTTTTACCGGGAATATCTTAAGACGGGACGGGATTCTTTCCTGGATGAAAGGTTCCAGCATTTGTGGGATGCCTTTTTTGTACCGCAGTTTCATGCGCTGGGGGTGACGTCAGAGAGGAGGATGCAGTACTACTACCGCTTTTACCGGGCAGGGATGCTGACAACGATTCTCGACTGGCTGGAAACCGGTATGCAGGAACCGCCTCAGGAACTGGCTTCCATTCTCTGGAAGATGGGTTTCCATCCGTTCTCTGCAGAAAGGGGAGATTGGGACTGTGAGTGAGCGGACAGAAATTTTTTACCGTATGCTGCTGGAATGCTACGGTATCTGGAGCTGGGAATATGATAAGGATTTGAAGCTGATCTATTCCAACAGTCAGGAACAGTACTTTCATGGAAAGCTTCTGTTGGGAAGGAATCGGGAGCAGATTATCCGGGAGCATGGCAGTACTCAGGATGCGCCGCTGATTATCAGCAACAGCATCGGAACCATGTGGGCGGTGGCGTTTGAAAAAGGGGAGAGAGGCAAACCGGAAACCTATTTTGCGCTGGGGCCGATTTTTACAGGAGAAATGTCCCGGCAGTCCTATGAGCAGTCGGTGGAGCATCTGAATCTTTCCCTGGATAAAAAGTGGGCGCTGATTGACTGCATGAACCGGATTCCCTATGTGGCTACCACCGCCTTTTTTCACCACACCATCATGCTCTGCTATTATGCCACCGGGAAAAGGGTGAAAATCAGCGATTTTGTCTATTATACCTCCCGGCAGACGGAGAAGCTTAAGCCGCCGGAAGGTGAGAAAAAAGAGAGGCATGCTCCCTTTCTCAGTGAGAAGAAATTGCTGGACATGGTGCGCACAGGCAATCTGGACTACCGGGAAGTGCTGGCGGAGGCGGGGGCCGTAAGCCCCGGCATCCGCACGCGGAGCAGCAGTCCTGTGCGTCAGGCAAAATATTCGGTGGTAGCGTTCATCACGCTCTGCACCCGCGCGGCCATGGAGGGAGGGCTTTCCTCAGAGTGTGCTTATACGTTAAGCGACACTTATACGGAGGCGGTGGATAATTGTAAGACAATCAGCGAGATTGCGGCAGTCAGCCATACCATGTACGAGGATTTCATACGGCGGGTGAA
>JAMPFT010000005.1 GCA_023664305.1 bacterium
AAGCCCAAAACGCAGAGCGGCATCAGACAGATACCAATGAGCGAAAAAGTGTATGGAGCGTTGGGGCGCGTGTTGGAGAACCGCAAGAGAGCGAAAGCGACCATTATTGACGGTTACAGCAATTTCCTTTTCCTCAACCGGGACGGCAAGCCGAAAACGGCGACGAACTATGATAGTATGTTCCGGGGGCTTGCAAAGAAGTATAACAAGTGCCATGAGGAAGCCTTACCCAAAGTAATGACACCGCACACCTTACGCCATACGTTCTGCACCAACTTAGCCAATGCCGGAATGAACCCGAAAGCGTTACAGTATATCATGGGACATTCCAACATCACCATGACGCTGAACTATTACGCACACGCGACATTCGCTTCCGCAAGGGCTGAAATGGAAAGGCTGATCGCGGCATAGCCGCAGACGGATTTACTACTTCTTTTACTACGTTTGAGAGGGAAAACCTAAGAGGTTTTGAGAGTATATGAGAACTTCTCCCCATATCTAAAATGCCGGGAAAGCCCGAAAATACGGGCTATACCGACATATAAGAACTTCTAAAGAGATAATCTAAATTCACCAATAATTTTCATAATCAAAAAGGTAAATTATCTGCGTGCAATATGCGCTGTTGCAATTGTAGTGAGCCATTATTCTATGTATTTCAGTGCGAATATATTTCATTGGGGCTTAGCGTTTACATCGGCGATTTATATGTTTTTTATTTTGTCGGGTTTTTCTATTACATACTTTCATCAGAATGATAATCAAACAGTGGGGAATATGGTGGAGTTTTTAAAAAAGCGTATATTAAAAATTTTTCCAGTGTATTGGATTTATATTGTTATTACATTGTTGCTGGATTATATCTTTGATGGGAAAATATTAACATATCATACAAAGTCTTGGAGAGATATTTTGAAAAGTGCATTTTGCTTTCCGTCAGGTATTTTTTCCGATTATCCGTCCACATTGATACCTCCCGCTTGGTTTCTATCATATGTTGTCCTTTTTTATCTGGTATATGCTTTTTATCGTTATTTATTGGGTTTAAATGTTTTTAAATGGAGCGGGCGAGTCTGGGGTGTTTTGATATTGCTTACTTATTTGGGGGGGTATTTCCGAGATCAAAGGAACAGTATTAGAATATATTTTCAATATAAATCACTTTGCTATATTAATTGGATGCGAGTGTGCAAATCTCTTGCGGAATACTAAAGTGAGGGCATGTGTTAATAGAAATAGGTTCCTAATGTGGGGCTGGATTGTAATGGCGCTTGCGGCGTGGATTGTTACAGGAAAGTATATTGATTGGATAAGGTACAATTTAGCAATGCAGTTATTTGGATACATCATCCCATATGCACTGATTCTTTTGTGGGGAATTGTTATAGAGAATAAAAAGGTATTCTTCGAAAAATTTTTTATTGTAGAGCGATGCTTAGGCTATTTGAGTAAGGCGTCTTATTCTATTTTTTTGACACATTTTATTGCACTGCAGATTCTGATGATGGACTGGGGGATCACCGGGAAATTATGGATTCTGTATAAGGCGGTAACCCCTGTGATATTAATTGCAATAGGGTGTCTGGGGTATCAGTTTATTGAAAAACCCCTTAATCGGGTTTTCAATAAAAGATAGAAGTGAGGATAAAGGCATATGGGAAATGATAGAGAAAAAGCTTGGGACATTCTAAAAGGATTTACGATTTGTTGTGTATTAATTGGACATCTTATTCAATATATGTCTTTGGGAAAACTGGATTATACACGGAACCGACTTTATCTTTTGATATATTCTTTTCATATGCCTTTGTTTATGTTTATGGCAGGATATTTTTTCAAAAAATCAATGCAAAAATATTCCTTTAAAAACTTGCTTATACGGCAGGCAAAAGGGCTGTTAATACCTCTCTTTGTGTGGAACACCATATTTTATTATTTTTGGTATGCAATTCATATGTTACAGGGGAAAGAAGAGGGTCCTGTTTTAAGAGGCTGGCTTTATAGCATGAGAGGACTGTGGTTTTTAAGCTCTCTGTTTATTTGCTCTCTGATAGTGCTTGTAGTTCATAAAGCTTTGAGTGATTTGGGGGGGCGATACTAATAAAGATATTAATATATGCGGTTGCCTGGGGATGCATGTTGGCGTGTGATGTTTTGAATGCCACAGCGTTTATGTTCCCTTTCTTTATGCTTGGGATGCATTTTCCGGACACATTAATGAAAATAGCAATACAAGACGATGACAGGAAAAAGATTTATCTGGGATTGGGTTTTAGCTTTCTTGCCTGGATTGGCTTGTTTTGCATTTCGGATAAAGCGAGGTGGATTGCCAGAGGGATTGGAAGCGGTGCCTATGCGATTTATGGCAAGGAGGCAATGGCGAGTAGCATCTATAAACTAATAATAGGAGTTTTTGGTGTTTTAACAGTGGTGCTAATCAGCAAAGCTTTTCCCGCGCTGATAGAAAAGATCGGAGAAAAACTGCGTTTGGATAAAGTAGGGCGGCTGACAATGGAGATATATATTATTCAATGTCTGATAGTTGAATCATTTATGCCTACTATTTATAAGCTGATAGTAAACAGGTTGGATAGAAATCCGTTGGCGGAGAATGTGTATATATATACCTGTTTTGCCGTAATTGCAGGTTGGGGAGTGTTGTATTTTATCTGTCTTATTTTGGGAATGTTAAAACGCTTCCCCAGGGTTAAATATATTTTATTCCTAAGGTGAGGGCTTGAAACATGTTGTTTAGCTCAATGACATTCTTATGGCTGTTTTTGCCTACTGTCTTTATTATACATACATTGTTGCCGGATAAAGCGAAAAATTTCTTCCTTCTGGCGGCCAGTCTGTTCTTTTATTCCTGGGGAGAACCGGTTTATATTCTTTTGATGCTTTCTTCTATTGCGATTAATTATCTGGCGGCTATTGTAATAGATTGCACGAAAACAAAGAAGACAGCACGCAGAATGATATTTATTTTGGATATCTTTATCAATATCGGGCTTCTCTGGTACTTTAAATATTATGATTCCTTTGCGGCGCTTACAAATTCATTACTGCATAAAACGGTATTTACAGTAAAGGATATTGCGCTTCCAATTGGTATTTCATTTTATACATTCCAGATACTGTCTTATGTAATCGATGTATATCTGAACAAATGTGATATACAGAAGAATTTAGTGAAATTTGCGTTATATGTGAGCTTTTTCCCGCAGCTCATA
Source organism: bacterium (assembly GCA_023664305.1). GTDB lineage: Bacteria > Bacillota > Clostridia > Lachnospirales > Lachnospiraceae > Acetatifactor. Next base: position 3,234 of record JAMPFT010000005.1, read on the forward strand.
GCAGGACCCATTGTCAAATACAGAGATGTTGCCGAGCAGATTGAAAACAGAAAGATCGACAGTCGGCAGATTTTTGCAGGAATAAAAAGGTTTATTTACGGATTAAGTAAAAAAGTGATCCTTTCGAACACCATTGCAGAAGTGGCAGACTCTATTTTTGAGGTATCTGTCGAGGTGATTGATACGAAATGGCTATGGGTGGGAGCTTTGCTGTATACACTGCAGATATATTACGACTTTTCCGGCTATTCGGATATGGCGATTGGGTTAGGAAGGATGTTCGGGTTTGAATTTCCTGAAAATTTCAATTATCCGTATGTATCGACATCCATCCGGGAATTTTGGAGAAGATGGCATATTTCTCTTTCTTCCTGGTTTAAAGAATATATTTATATCCCGTTAGGGGGAAACAGAAAGGGAAAGTATCGTACCTATATTAATCTGGCGATTGTATTTGTAGTTACCGGAGTGTGGCATGGCGCCACATTGAATTTTCTTTTATGGGGATGCTTTCATGGCTTTTTTATTCTTGTGGAAAAAGCGTTTTTAGGCAAAAAGCTGGAAAGCAGTAGGTTCAAGCTGTTCAATCATTTATATACGCTCTTCGCTGTTACGGTTGGCTGGGCAATATTCAGGTGCAGCTCTCTGAAGGAAGCGTTGAAGCTTGTCTTTTATATGTTCAGGTGGCAGAATCATAATTTTTATGTATGGTATGATTTTTTCAGCATCAGGAGTCTTTTTGTTGTAGGCATTGCAGTGGCGCTGATTGGGTTTCTACAGGAGCGGTGTAAAAGATTCAGGACAATGCTGTATGATACCGCCCGCATATATTACCCTGAGGCATTGCTACAGGCTGTACTGCTTGTCTTATGTATCGTTTTGCTGATTGGTGGACAGTATAATCCGTTTATTTATTTCAAGTTTTAGTATTGGGGAGGGCGTAAGATGAATAGAGTGAAGGAAAAGCTGGTTGATGTGTTTACAAGAACAGAAAAAGTATTTGATAAAAGGCTGGCGCCGATCTCATTGCTTTTTTTAAGCGTAGTTTTTTATTTCCTGAATCCGTTTTCGGATCAAAGTATTGACAGCTGGGACGGCGTTGTGGGAAGAGCTTTGATTTCGGGCATATCGGTGCAGCATAGGATAAAAAATTTCAGTATACTGATTATACTGATCCCGTGTTGTTTTTTATTGATTTGGCTGTTGTGCTCATGGGTAATGAAGGCGCAGGATGCTGTGGTGGCCTTTTCCGGGAAATATGCAATTCTTCTTGCTGCGCCGGTGGCAAATGCATATGTGAACAGATATAGAGGATCGACCGATATCGTGGCGGATAATATTTTAATCCTTTCAACGCTGTTTTTCTGCGTAATCCTGTTGGGGATAACTGTTTTAGATCGAGAAAAGCGTCTGGAAGAACAGGAATATACATTTTATTATCTTTTTTACCTAAATTTGATCATGTCAGTCAGATTATTATATAAAGCAGGAAATAGCTGGAAGGTTGCAGGTGCCATGGCAGTGACGGTGCTTTTGATTCTTGTAACAGGATTGTTGGCTGACAGAAAGGGAAAAATTCAGATCGGTTTCTGGAACGCTGTTCTTTCGTGCTTTCAATGGCTCCCGTTCTGCGTTTGCTGTATTCTGGAACTTCTTTACGTTTTGAATGCCCGAGGTATCTATTTTAAAAATTATCGCAGAATCATATGTGCGGCGATGTTTGCTGTCGTTCTGCTGCAAATGCTTTGGATAGTTTATAGCAACAGGAAACAGCAGGCAGGAAATGGGGGGGGCATTCATTTATGGGACATTAACAGAAAATGGGGTTCCCTGTTAAGTCTGGGAGCAATTCTGGGTTACAGCGGTTATTATGTTATGAGCGCATATGGGGATAATTATTCTGCGCTATTTGAGATTGGCAACGGTTCGGCATCTATTGATACGTTTTTGAGAGGGAAACTGCCTGTATTGGATTATTTTTCGGGACATGCCGTATCGGATGTGTTTTCGCGAATCCCTTTCATGTATGCAAACGGAGAAAGTGCGGCGTCAACTGCAAGTATAATTTTTTTGGGAGATATTACTTTTTGTATCCTTTTCTATCTCCTTGCACGAAAGCTGTTTGATGAGGACACGGCACTGATTTTGCTTTTTACATACCCGTTAATCATAAGCGGATTTATATGGAGCCACCTTTCGTTGATAGCGGTAATAGCTACCCTTTATCTCATCGAAAGGCATACAAAAAAGTCCTATTTTATCTGGTGGGCGGCCTTAGCGGCTGGAGTCGCCATGCAGTATGACAGGGGTCTGGCTTTGGGGATAGGCTGTATAGCAGCTGTATTTTTACTGTCGCTGGTGAAAAAGTCGAAGATATCCTTTAAGATGCTCTGTGCTTCCGGTGCGGCTGTCGCGTCTGTCATACTGATTTTTTGTTCTTTATGGTGGCTTCATGAAGGGATATCGCCGATTTTTCGAATCCGGGAATGGCTGGCTCTAAGCGTGAAGTCTACTTCGACATGGGCTCTTGAGACGGGAATGTTGGGCAGCTCGGCCACGTTTGCGTTTTGGTATACTTATTTTCTGATACCGTCTTTGGCGGTGCTGCTGGTGTTGTATTCTGTGATTAAGCTTCGCAGCTATGCAAAAAATACGCAAGCGGGGATGCAGGGTGCAAAGCTGCAAGATATTGCTTTATTAATTACATTTTCTGTTTCGGTATTGTTGTTTATGTCGAGGGAGCTGACCTATCACACGCTTTATAACGGTTCCGGGGTTACGGGCGTAATTTTAAATTTTGTGCCCTGGATGGTTATGTGTGCCGTTTCTGTTGTTTGCAAGGAAAAGAAGGTTGATCAAACCGTAAGGTATGCGGTTATGGTTGCTGCACTGGGGTTGGTTCTTTTCAATCACACCTCGAATGTGACAAAGGAGACGCCGCAGGCGTCGGCTTCTTTATTGAATGCCGCGTATGCGAAGGCGGAAAAAGTCACGGTATCCGGTGATATGAGTTCTATATGGGGAACGGAAAGGGTGATATATTCAACGGCCACACAGGATTTAATTAATCCGCTCAGGGAAATATTCGATGTGCTGCTAAAAGAGGATGAGACATTTTGTGATTTTGCGAACGCGACAGGACTGTATGCATATCTGAATCGGGAAAGACCGTTTTATGCAGCTCAGTCTCCGAGCATATTGGCGGGTGAGTTTTCGCAGGAATGTTTTCTGGAGGAGCTTTCCTGGTATAATGTCCCGTTAGCGTTACTGGGAAACGGGCCGGGCTATATGGAAAACATGAATAATATTGCACTGAATGTCAGATATTGGAAGGTCGCGGAATATATTTATGAAAATTATCGGCCGTTGATCCAGATTGGGGATTTTGCAGTCTGGTGTCAAAATGGCAGACAGGATGAGTTCAGGGATGAATTATTGACGCATCCGGAATTAGAGGGGAGGTTTGACTTTATAGATTACGGATATGATGCAGGAAGCATTGTGGCAGATGAAGAGGGAAATAAGAGCTTTCAGGTTAATGAATATGGCTATCATAACTATGATATAAATTTGCTGCCGTACATTACGGCACGATATGGGGAATACGATTTGATTGATTCCGGAATTTATGTAAGGGCTGAAACTGACAGGGTGTACCGGATTGAGAGAGATAAGGCGCTTGACAAAGATACAGGGTACTATTTGCATTTTACAGTAACAAGGACAGAGAATACGAACCGTAACTCTGCAGTTTTGTTGTCAGACAGCTCGCATGAAAATATTTTGTTCCGATATAACTTTTTTATAACGCCGGAGGAGCTTGTATCTGATAATCTGATCAGGATCAGCGAGGATTATTTTTGGAGTGCATTTGACATCGACCGGATACAGTTTTTGGTGTCAGATGACGTGGAAATCTCAAACGTAGAGGTTTTGGCGCTTCCGAATAAGTAGGTCATGTGTTCAGCTGAAAGGGAGATAAAATGAAAAGGGCCTATATAATTTATATTGTATGCTTTGTCGCTATTCTCTTGCTTCCGCTGGTATTTTACCCGTTGGTGGCACACCGCCTTGATCATAACAACTATGAAAACCGTGCATTAATGTCATTTGAGGAGTTATCGGAATCCGACTGGAAGACTTTCTTTCCGGATTTGGAGTTGTTAATAAAGGATAATATGCCTTACAAGAATGAATGCATAAATTTGATAAATCGGGTAGATGAATATATTTTTCATGATCTGTTTAATCAAAGTGTTATGGTTGGAAAAGAGAACTGGTTGTTTTACAAGGGAAATGACTGCATTCAGGACTACAGGGGAGGCTATGTATTATCAGATAGAGAACTGCAGGCGTATGCGGCGGCCGCGGACTCGCTGAAGAAATCCCTTGAGGATCGCGGAATTGATTTTTATATTATGATCACCCCTAATAAAGAAGCTATTTATGGAGATGACTATTTACCGGACAGAGTGAAGAGATATTCGACGGAGAGCCGTGCCGATCAAATTGTGTCATATTTGAGCGAAAACACGGATGTGCCAATTATTTATCCGAAACAATCTCTGCAGGCGGCAGCTTCCGACTATCAGGTGTGGAGGAAGTATGACACACACTGGAATAATGTCGGCGCTTTCATAGCGTCTCAGGAGCTGTTAAAAGAATTGGGCCTGGAATCGGTTTGGCTGTCAGATGTTGCGATTATGAAAGACGGGACATGTGGGGGAGATCTGGCAGGTATGCTTGGCATGTCCGCACGGTATTCGGATGATACCGTATATGTCATTGACGGTTATTATGCGCAGGTTTCTGTTGAAAATACAGAGTCAGTTCCGCAACCTAATTTAAGCTACTCCAAATTCGAATCTGATGCGGTAAATGAAGTGACAGTTCTGTGCATTGGCGACAGTTTCCTTGGTTCAATGGAGCAGTATCTTTCTAAGAATTTTAAAAAAGCAATGTTTGTACACCGCGATAACTATACGTCATTGGAGAGGGATCTGATTGTAGAGGAAAGCCCTGATATAGTGGTTATGCAAATAGCGGAGCGATTTTTAACATATTTCGACGACAGCATGTTGAGATACGCCAGGATGTATAGTCAGGAATAAGTGGCTTGTCAAATGTCAAGTTACAAACAGGAAAGTGATGATATGAGAAAAAAGCGTATTGCAATGGTGGATTTTTGGTCCGTATGTGATGAAAACGGGAAGCCGATCGGACATGGTGAAAAGGTCGGAAACGAATACTATGAGTATATTAAGAGCAGCTATGATGTTACGCAATATGTGAATAGGGACATGCTGCCATATTTACATAATCCTCAAAAGATCGGCTTTAGAGATTCCCTGCAATATGGAGTAGGGAAAGTAAAAAGAATTATATCCAATTTCAGATGTCTGAGGGAAGTCTACGGTAAAGAAAAGGATTCGGTTATCTGGTTCTATGTACCGGATATTTATCTCTTTTTATTTATTCTGTTGACAACAAAAGGAAAGCGTCGCATTGCAGTTAATATTTATGAAGAGTATGCCGGTCATAGAATAAAAAACGGAATATTGAGGTATGCGCTGAGAAAAGCAGATAAGATATTTGTAACGAATAGAGTATTGCTTTCAACGATTCCGAAAGGCGTCTTGATTCCCGATTATGCATATAGAGAAGAGGTGTATGGTAAGTATGCCGTTGCTGAAAAAAAGGAACAGGCGGTATGCCTTGGAACGATGAATGAAAAAAAGCAGTTGATTGATGCGGTAAAAGCTTTTTCAAAAAACGGATATCCGCTTTATATTGCAGGGCAATTTTCGTCAAAGGAAAGCTATGAGCAGTTATGCAGGATAAAGGGGAAAAATATAACGATTGAAGACAGATATATTGACACTGATGAATATTATCAGCTTTTGGCATCCAGCAAATATTGCCTGATACCGTATGATGCTGAATTTTATAAAAACAGAACATCAGGAGTCATACAGGAGTGCCTTTTTACAAACACGGTTCCCTTGTCAGAAGAAAGCATTCTGAAGTTTTCGCATATTCAGGGAATCGGATATAAAGAAATTGAAGAGCTGGAGACGTTGAATCTGGAGGATGTAGATGTATGTACCATATGTCAGACATATAAAGCGGAACGGGAATGTTTTTACAGATATGACAACATAAAAAATACAATTATCGATGCTTTGAACAGCCTATCGGAGGATGAGAAATAAAGTGACACCAAGTGAAGCAGACAGGGAGTATAGAAATGAGAATCCTTCACTATTTTTTGGGGTTTCCGCCATATAGGACAGGCGGCTTGACAAAATATGCATTGGATCTTATGAGAGAACAGGTTGGCGATAAGAATGATGTAATGGCATTGTGGCCGGGGCGGATAGGGATAGTTGATAAACGGGTAAGAATCCGGCGGGAAATGACAGTTGAAGGAATAACAAGTTATGAATTGATAAATCCCCTTCCGGTTTCGCTGGATGAAGGGATACGGTGTGTTGATGCGTACATGAAAAAGTGTTGTATGCAGGTTTACGGTGATTTTTTATCAAAACAGAAGCCTGATGTGATTCACATTCACACATTAATGGGGGTGCATCGCGAGTTCATTGATGCGGCAGTTAAGCTTGGAATCAGAACTGTTTTTACCACTCATGATTATTTTGGCATTTGTCCCAGAGTGACCTTGTTTCAAGGAGATCATGTTTGCGAAGACGATCATGACTGTAAGGATTGTGTTCGATGCAACAGCAGAGCGTTGTCGCTGAAAAAGATTGCAGTGATGCAGTCGTCCATATACCGTAAGGTGAAAAACAATGTATTTATGAGAATGCTGCGAAAAAGACACCGTTCTCGTTTCTTTTCAGAAGAGACTATGCCTCAGGCATCGGAAGATGTTTTGATGTGTGATGCGGACGAGTATTTAAGATTGCGATCGTATTATATCGGGATGCTGGAGAGGATGGATGTAATTCATTTTAATTCCTCGGTTGCCGAGTTTGTTTACAAAAGGTATTTTACCCCTAAATTCAGCCGGGTTGTCACGATCACACATCGAAATGTAAAGGATCGCAGAAAAGATAATGTGTGGCAGTACAATAAAGTGCTGAGAATAACCTGTCTGGCGCCTGCAAAGCCATTTAAGGGTTTCACCGTGCTGAAGGATGTATTGGACGAGCTTTGGAGAGAAGGATACCGCGAGTTTGAGCTGAAAATGTACAGCACGGTAAATGAGCGAGCGCCTTATATGAGGATTTATGAGAACGGCTTTCAGGACGGTCAGCTGTGCAGTATTATGGCGGAGACGGATGTGCTGATTGCTCCGAGCATATGGTATGAAACATTTGGTTTTACAGTGTTAGAGGCTGTCAGCTGCGGTGTCCCGGTTATAATAAGCAATCATGTCGGTGCAAAGGATATCATCGGACAGGGTGGAATTGTGGTTGAAGCCGGAAACCGGGAAGAGTTGAAACAGGCAATTTTGAGTCTTACAAAGGAGCGGCAAAACGAATTGAGAAGTGCTGTGCTGGAAAGCGCTTTTGTAAAGCCATGGAGGACGCTTGTGGACGAAACATATCAGTTGTATACCGGGGAGGAAATGCAATGCTTTATGTAATAATGAACTGGATATACATGGCGCTTATTATGGCTGTCCTGGGGACAGCGGTATTACATGCACTACAGGTGTGGTTCCTCGGGGAGAAGGACACGGATATTTCGCTGTATTACGCGTTGATGTGCGGATATGTCGTATGTACGGTCTATGCGGAAACGGTTAGTTTGTTTATGAAGGTAAGTACCGCCGCAAATGGGATTTTGATTTTAATAACCGTTTGTACCGGGATATTATGCAGAAAAGAGCTGTCTCGCATGATCGCCTGCTTTTTGAGACAAAGAAAGCGGGACATTGTGCTGGGTGTGGGTCTTACAGTCGCAGTATTTGGCTTTTTTCTATCGGTTTCGGGGACTCCTATTTTACTTTTAGCCAGTGGAGATACAGGTTTTTATCATTCTCAGGCGGTTCGGTGGATAGAGGAGTACGGGTGCGTTCCCGGTCTGGCGAACCTGAACCTGAGATTTGGATTTAATAATGCCAATTTTTGTCTGGCAGCGCTATTCAGCATGTATGGCCTTTTAGGAGTTTCCATACGGGGAACCGTCACTTTCTTTATTAGTATTGTGTTGATCAAAGCACTGTATGATCTTCTGCACATTGCCAGCCATCGGTATTATGTGGGAGATGGTGTGAGGATACTTCTCCTAATTTATACGTTGTACAGAACTATATGGATGGACGGATATTCCACGGAATGTCTGGCTGTTGTTTTGGTATTTGCAATGGTATTGGCATACTGTGATCTCCAGGAAAGAGAGAAGGAGGAACCGTTTTATTATGGATTAATATGTCTTTTTATCATATATGGGGCAACAGTCAAGTTGAATCTTGCGCCTTTGGGAATTGCAATCGTTTTGATGATTGTTTGGCTCGTAAGAAGAAAGAAAGCTTCAGATATCTTAAAATATATAATTTGCGGATTGGCTATTGTCATACCGTGGATTATAAGAAATGTGGTTTTGACAGGGTATTTGTTATACCCGTTTTCGAAGTTGGATGTTTTCTCTTTTGACTGGAAGGTGCCTGTTGAAACGGTTGAAAGGTTGGAGCTGATAACATATCAGTTTGCGAAAGCAATCTGGTATTTGGGTGTTTCCTATGATGAGGCTGTAAATTACGGCTTTTTACAGTGGTTTCCCAAGATGCTCCATTATTTATTTCATTCATTTGACTATGAGAAATCATGTGGCATTATGCTGATTATAACAATTTTTACTTTAGGTGTCAGTGCCCTGGTCCGTATCGTGTTGCTAATGCGGGGAAATAGATCCGACAGACGGTGGTTTCCGCTGAAATTATGTCTGATTACAGGCTTTGTATATTGCATGCTGGCAGGGCCGGATGCGAGATTTATTGCATATGCGGTATTTACGCTGCCTGCAGTAATGATACTCCAATATATAGACAGGAATATGTTTGTTCGTTTGAAAAACAATAATTTTATGATATATAGATGTGTTCTCACGGTTTTTGCAGGAGGATTGCTGTTTATCTGTTATTTGTGCAAGGGTGCCGTAGCATCAAATCTTTGTTATATACAGTGGCATGATTATAAACAGTTTTTGGCAAATCCGGGTTATGCATATACAGATGCAAACCCTTCTCAGTATACTTTACGAATGCCGTCGAACGGATGTGTATTGAAAGAGGATGGTTACGCAGAGGCTGATGTGGACGGATTAAAAATTTTTTATCAGACAACAACGACATCATACCATTTTGTATTTTATGATCCGTTTCCCGCGGTTTATCAGGAGGGCTGTTTGGATCAGCAATACGGCGAACGTGTACATGCAAGGGGAACAGATTACAAAGACGGATTCTGGGGTGAATTTGTCGGGTATTGAAGGAAGAAAGGGGTAATGTTATCAAATGAAAATAACCATACTGATGCCTTGCCTAAATGAAGAAAAAACCTTACCGGGCTGTATTCGGAAAGCAAAAAGTTTTCTTACAAACAGCAATTATGATGGTGAAGTTTTGGTCAGCGACAATGGAAGCACGGATCGTTCAGTTCAAATCGCGAAAGAAGCCGGTGCCCGCGTGATTCATGTCCCGACCAGGGGCTATGGAAGCGCGTTGTGGGGCGGGATCCTTGCGGCAGAAGGGGACTATATCATCATGGGTGATGCAGATGAAAGCTATGACTTCTCAGCACTGCAGCCTTTTATTGAAAAATTGGATGCAGGATATGAGCTTGTGATGGGAAATCGTTTCAAAGGAGGAATAAAGCCGGGGGCAATGCCTTTCTTACACAGATACATAGGGAATCCATTACTCTCCGGTCTGGGCAGGATATTTTATAAAACGAATGTAGGAGATTTCCACTGCGGACTTCGTGCCTTTAAGAGGGACAGCATACGGGAACTGAATTTGTGTACTACAGGAATGGAGTTTGCCAGCGAGATGGTGGTCAAAGCAGTTCTGTTCGGACTTAAGATTGCGGAAGTACCGGTTACCTTGTCTCCTGACGGGCGGGATAGGGCGCCGCATCTGAGGAGTTTTCGCGATGGATGGAGACACCTGAAGTTCCTTTTGCTGTACAGCCCCAATTGGCTATTTCTGTACCCGGGGATTTTTTTCTTTATCATCGGAGCTCTATGCATGACGTGGCTGTCTTTTGCCCCGATATCTATAGGCGGCGTATCTTTTGAAATTACTACGATGTTTTACTGCGCCATGTTGACGATTCTCGGCCTGTCAACGGCGATGTTCTCGCTGTATACTAAGATATATGCTGCACAGATCGGACAGATACCGCAAAATTCAAAGATTAATACCTTTTTTGAGAAGATAGCTTATGATTATGGGATTGCGTTGGGGTTAGCATGCCTGTTGATTGGAATGGGGGGGGTATTTGTCACATTGCTGTTATGGGGGAAGGCGGGCTTTGGCAGCCTGGAATAAGATTGCAATGCTGTCAGGTACTTTAGTGATTTGGGGATTCCAGTTGGTTTTCGGGAGTTTTTTTGTAGGTGTTTTGCAGATGAACGACAGAAAGGAGCGCTAAGATGTCGATACAGATAAGGTCATTTATGGGAAGGCTGGGGTTTAATCTGAGAAAGTATCTGCCGCGGCTAAGCAGCAGCCTTTATATTCGGCTACAGTCGCTGCAACGCAGCGATACCAGCAGACGCTTTATCGAAAAGGCGCTGAAAGAATCGGAAGAAAACAGGCTGTATCCTACTTATATTGCCGTAGAAACGGTGAACAGATGCAACGGGACGTGTCCTTTTTGCCCTGCCAATATTAACAGTGAAACACGTCCCTACCGGAAAATGGCGGATGAACTGTTTGAAAAAATATTGGATGAGATTGCCGGATGGGGTAAGTGGGATGGGGTGTTCAGTTTGTATGTGAATAATGAACCTTTTATAGATAGCAGAATGGTTCATATGCTTCGGGAGGCAAGACGCAGACTGCCATATGCCCGGATGTTGGTTTTTACTAACGGGTCTCTATTGACACCGGAGAAATTGGAGGCGATAGCGGATTCAGTTGACCTTCTGATAATAAATAATTATTCTGCGAAGTACCGGCTCAATGATCCTATACAAAAGATATATGACCATGTAAGGGCATACCCGCAAAGGTTCAAAGACATCAAGATTGTTATTCAAAAGCGATATGCAAACGAATATCTTACGAACCGCGCAGGAACTGCCCCGAATAAGAAACGGGCCATAAAAGGGATCAGTCTTCCTTGCATTGTCCCATACACAGACCTGACTATCTATCCAACCGGACAGGTGGGATTATGCTGCAGCGATGTTCTGGAAACAGTCAATTTTGGAAATGTCTGGGAAGATAGTATCTTGGATATATATCATTGCAAAGAATGGAAAGAGATCAGAAGGAAGATGCAGAGCGGTAGAAAAAATATAGGAATATGCTCTACTTGTGATTTCATTGATTCAGGTATCCGGTTGGAAATGATTGACAGGACAATGGTTTAGATTTTGTTGACACGCTTCAACAGTTGCTTTATAATAAAAGGCAACAATAAATAACCACAAAAAGATAACGCAGATCAGGAGAAGCACACATGAATGAATTAAAAATCGATGACATCATGACAAAAAAATTTTTTGTTACTGCTTTTAAAGACAGCAATATTGTTCCTATATTGGGTGCCGGTTTTACAGCAGGAATGCCAGCAAGGGGTATTAATACCGTACCCAGCGGGTCAGCCTTGAAAAAATATATGATAGGGCGGATCGTAAAGGTTCAGCCGGAAATCAGCGAGGAGGAGCTTGCAGGAGAAACTTTCAGCTCAGTTGCTGATTTGTTTGAAAATGTGTACAGCGATGTCAAGGCGACAGGAGTGTCGCGTTATTTTGACGATCACTTTATGGGAGTAAAAATAAAGGGAGAATTTAAGCTGGGATTTCTGAATAGTATTGATTGGGATTACATTTATACTTTGAATATCGATAACGGAATCGAAAACACAAACCGTGACAGATGGGAGGCGATTTACCCAAACAAGGATTTTGATGAGCGCGCTGATTTTGGGGGGAAGAAAAAGCTTTACAAGATTCACGGAGATGCGGGACAGTTTATTAAAACGCTGGATTACGACGAGATGATTTTAACAGAAAGCCAGTATATACGGAGTCTTGACCGGAATAAAAAATTCCATGACATGCTGGCCTCTGACTGCGAGAGCAAAAATATATTATATATCGGCTGCAGTCTTGACGATGAGATTGATATCAAATATTCAGTGCTGTCTGATAAAAACAGGAATTTCAGCGAAAGGGAGACTTATCGGATTTATGTTACCGCGGAGTCCCTGTCTGAGCTGAAAAAGAGAAAGCTGGAGGGCTTTAATATTTCGCATTACATCCAGCTTCAGTCTCTTTCCGATTATGAACTTTTTTATGAGTTTCTGATTCGGTGCTATCAGGAAAGTCTTGCGGAAAAGACCAGTGGAATCAGCAGCCTGGAATATCATCCCCTTGGAATTATGGCTCCCGATAAGAATGAAAACATAAAATATTTGGCTGATATCTGGAAGGACAACAAGGTGCTTCCGTATTATTATATTGAGAGGGATCTCCTCGATGACCTGAAACTCAGTGCAGAGAAGATCAATGTAATTGCGGGACGGCGTTTTTCCGGGAAAACGATGTTGGCTTATAATATCCTGGATCATTATCAGAATTACAGCCGCTATTTTGTCGGCGGTCAGAACAGCATCGATACACAGACGATTCGTCAATTGATGGAGCTGAGAAATGCGCTGATCGTCTTTGACAGCGATTCTCTTGAAGACTGGAGTTTTACGGATATTATGAATTCCTTTCAGGCTGAACATAAAAATATTGTGTGTGTGCTTATTAATTCTTATGATGACGTATTTAACCTGGTGAGCTATCATGAGAGGGAGATCAGTCAGCCTTTTGACCATACCCTGAACGGGATGATATCCTCAACGGATATCGTTGAAATTAATGAAAAACTGGATGAAATGGGGATATCCATGTTTGACGAAAAGAACAATTTTCTGGATAATACGTTAAGGATTGCGAATGTTTACCGGGAGAATATCGTATCCGGCTACTCCATTGCCGATAAGAACGAGCTTGTGGTAATTATTTGGATGTTAGTGCAGAACAGGATGTATTATGAAGAAATCGTATCTCTGGGACTGGCTCGCCAATATCGGGATATCGTCGAAAAATTTATGCCTTTTTTGCAGGAGGAAAAATGTAAAAAAGGAGAATGGCGGAAGCATTCTTCGACGAAGATAGTATGCAATGGCAAGTTGGGACTTCTGCAGATTCTGAACAGTTTTGTCTATCCTCAGGGAACCAGAATGGGGAACGCGCTGATTCAGCAACGGCATCAGGATATTTGCGACAGTATTTATCATATCATCTATTCCTTCTCCCGAATAGACGAGGATATTGTAAAGAAATTTACGATGTTCGATACGCTGAATGATATTTTCTCCCGGAAATATTCGTGGGAAAGTATTGAATATGTGGAATCCGAAGGACGCCGCGGAAAAAACGCAAGCGGAGCGGCAGGATTGATCCAGATGATATTCAGCGATGAGAAGATCAAAAAGCTAAAGGCCTCCGACCCGAATTATTGGCTGCAGAGAGCTAAAAGTATTTATTTTACTTACCGAAAGGAGACGGATATCAAAATCTTATATGATGGGATAGACTGGGCATTGAAGGCAGAGCAGGATTCTGCCATCCTGACTCAGCAGGGAAAAAAACAATATTATCGAACTATGAGCAATGCGATTATCCAAACTGCAATGCTGTTAGGCCGGGTCGCAAAGCTGAATCATTATAAAAATGCAGCGGAAAACAACAGGGCCGTGGAATATTATTACAAGGGGCTGTCCGACAATAACAATGTAGAAGCGGCAAAAAGCCTGATCAGCCACAGTCGGGGAAAAGACGATTTCGATAAACTGGTAAAATATCTTGTCGAAAATTGGAGTCAGGTTGATTCCGAGTGGCAGGCAGAAAGCAATTTCCTGATTAATATCAGGCTTAATGGTGACACGATCTATTCCGCGTAATATCAACAATAGAATTTACACTTTGCGAAAATTCTATTGTCATAAATAATAGAACCCGACACGCCTCTCAACGATGCGCGCATGTCGGGTTCTGTTATTTAGCTGTTATTTATGCGAAAAAGAATTATATTGCTTTTGCTACTAAAAACGGATATATTATAGTTGTGGGAAAGAAAAACACGAAAGTGAAACGGCGGAAAAACTATGGCGGGAATGAAGAAACACATTGTAAGATTAAACGATGAGGAAGTCGCTATGCTGGAAAGAATAGCAGCCGATAAAAACACGCGGAAGTTTGCGGTGCAAAGATGCAGAATTTTACTTGACCTGGACGAAAACCATGGTGAACCTTTTTCGCATAACCAGATCGCCGAGAAACACGCGGTCTCTCCTGCAACCGTTTCGGTCCTTGCCCGGTTTTACAACGAAAATGGGATTCATGCCGTCACTCGGACAGACGAAGAAGGCAATCCGGTCAGAGCTGCCCGCAAAATAGACAAAAATGTGGAGGAGACCGTGGTCCGTCTGGCGAAAGGGCCTCTTCCGGAAGGACATTGCAGATGGACGATCAGACTGCTCGCGAAAGTAGCAAGCCGGGAACTGGAGATGGATATCAGCAGAGAGGCGGTGCGCAAGATATTGAAGAGGGCAAACTTTGATCTGGCAGACACATTCATCGCATCGGAGTTGGTCAAACAAATCGTAATTTCTGATCAGAAAAAGGCATGCCGTTCAAACAGATAGGAGGCCTTTTAACGCTTTATACCGCGCTACAAATATATTCTTCCGCCTCATCTTCTGTGAGATTATACCTCTTTATAATTACTTTTTTGATTTCTTGATCCGTCTGTTGTAAGCGCTTAATTTAGGGGTGGATTTCAATTCGTTTTTCTTTATGAGATAATGGCTATAATGCAAGCATTTTGCTGCTCACTGAGCTGTATAAGCTGATGACAACAAAGTTTGGAGAGGTGTAAAGGACAGCCGGAAGAAGCACCTTTGTAAACTTTTTTGTATTTACGGCGTAGCTCTTGCAATTTCTCTTGACTGTTGTTATAATATACTTGCATAATTTCTTTGGAAATATGCAATCATAACTTTGAAATCTTATAGGAGAAGAAAGAATACGGAGGTGCTTTTATGGCTATCGTAAGCGATGAACAGGTCATTAAGGTTTTACGGCAGTATAATCCGTGGTGGCGTAATCCGTCTGCAATCAAAGAAGAAAGCAAGCCGCAGAAAAGGCTTGCCTATTATGAAGCACTCAAAATGATAAAGCATAAGACGCTCAGACGGTTTGCGGTGCTGTCTGGTGCAAGGCGTGTCGGCAAGACAACGATAATGTATCAGATGATAGACAATCTGATTGATGAGGGCATAAATCCGAAAAATATTCTGTATGTGTCCTTTGACAACCCGATTGTGAAGCTCGTCAATGTAGAGAGCGTGCTTTCCATCTATGAGTCGCTGTATCCAATCGAGGGAACACGCTATATTTTCCTTGATGAAATCCAATATACGGATAATTGGGAGCTATGGATGAAGGTTATCTATGACAGCAGAAAAGATATTCGGTTGACCGCCACAGGCTCGGCAAGCCCGATACTCGAAAAAGGTGCGACAGACAGCGGTACGGGCAGATGGAGCGTCTTAAAGATACCCACGATGTCCTTTTACGAGTATTGCCGCCTGCTTGAGCTTGACGAGCCGATGCTGCCAGATAATATAAAGCTGACAAAGCTCGTGAAGTTTAACAATGCGGAGCTTGGCGATTTAATGGATAAGTTTGCACCGCTTGAAGGGCATTTTAACCGCTATCTTATGATTGGCGGTTTTCCAGAGCTTGTGTTGTCCGATGACGATATTTACGCCCAAAGAATGCTGCGTGAAGATGTGGTTGACAAGGTTATCAAACGAGATGTGCTGACCCTGTTCAATATCCGCAGTCCGCTTCTGATGGAAAAGCTGTTCCTATATCTCTGTATGAACTCTACAGAGATTTTCAGCGTTACCACGGCGGCAAAGGAATTGGGAAATACCTCTGTCAGCACGATTGACAGTTATATCGAAGCTCTGGAAATGTCAAATCTGATTTATCTTGCAAAGCCGATGGATGTCGGCAGCAAGGGAGCGTTGAAAGGCAAGCCCAAAATATTTATTGCCGACGCCGCTATCCGTAATGCGGTGCTGATGATTGACGATGTTCTTTCAGACGAAAGAGAGCTCGGCGCAATGGCGGAAACGACTGTTTACAAGCATATCGTGTCGTTCTGTCAAGGCAGTACGGCACAGCTCGGATATTTCAGAAAGGCTAAGGACAATCAAAAAGAGGTCGATGTGGTAATTGAGCTGCCCCGTGAAAAAATCCTGTGCGAGGTCAAATACCGCAGCAACTCTCATATTCCCGCTTCGGACGCCATCGTGGAGCTTTGTAAAGACGGGAACTCAAAAGTGACAAGTGCATTTCTTGTTACGAAGCAATTAGAGGACTTTGGACTGTCAAAGCACGAAACAAAAGTCCCGATTTTACGGATACCCGCCATTGCTTTTCTGTATCTCTTGGGAAAGGCAGAAGCAGACGGGCAAAACGGAAAAATGTAATTCAATATAGTATTTACAGGCAGGCGTTGGCTGAATGATGATGGCTATATTGACTTGGAAATTGTTGCAACAAACGGGGTGGAAGCTGTTGATTACTATAAATCTGACGACTGGATCTTTATAGAAGAATAAGAGATCTATATACTCAGTTAAGGATTTTTCAATTTTTTACCGTTTCCTATTGATTGCCCGACAATATTCATCTACAATAATATACATGTCATCAAAAAATATACGAAAGAGAAACGGCGGAAAAACTATGGCGGGAATGAAGAAACACATTGTAAGATTGAGCGATGATGAAGTCGCTATGCTGGAAAGAATGGCGGCCGATAAAAGCACACGGAAGGTTGTGACGCAAAGGTGCAGAATTTTACTTGACCTGGACGAAAACCATGGCGAACCTTTTTCGCATAACCAGATCGCCGAGAAATACGCGGTCTCTCCCGCGACCGTTTCGGTCCTTGCCCGGTTTTACAACGAAAACGGGATTCATGCCGTCACTCGGACAGACGAAGAAGGCAATCCGGTCAGAGCTGCCCGCAAAATAGACAAAAATGTGGAGGAGACCGTGGTCCGTCTGGCGAAAGGGCCTCTTCCGGAAGGACATTGCAGATGGACGATCAGACTGCTCGCGAAAGTAGCAAGCCGGGAACTGGAGATGGATATCAGCAGAGAGGCGGTGCGCAAGATATTGAAGAGGGCAAACTTTGATCTGGCAGACACATTCATCGCATCGGAGTTGGTCAAACAAATCGTAATTTCTGATCAGAAAAAGGCATGCCGTTCAAACAGATAACAAAAGGAAGGTATCCCATGGGTTTTTATCTGAATCCGAACAATAAAGGTTTTCAGGAATCTGTCAGTTCCAGGATATATGTGGACAAGACGGGACTGATCGCCTGTACCAACAGGCTTATCAACACGAAAGAAAAATTCATTTGTGTCAGCAGACCCAGACGGTTTGGGAAGTCAATGGCTCTTGAAATGCTGGCGGCTTACTACAGCCGCGGCTGCTCCTCTCTGGAGCTGTTTAAAGGGATGAAAATAGAAAAAACGGAAACTTTCCGGGAACATCTGAACCGGTACGATGTGATTTTCCTGAATATGCAGCAGTTTTTGAGCAGGGCAGGAACACTGGGGATGGTTGAGTATCTGGAGTCGGCTGTGCTGGGAGAGCTTCGGGAAGTATATGGAGAGCTGTTTTCAGAAGGAACGACGATTTTGGCGGAAGCCCTCGAAAAAATATTTGCCCGGACAGAAAAGCAGTTCATCTTCCTGATCGATGAATGGGATTGCGTGATGCGTGAAAGGCAGGAGGCGGAGGAGCTGCAGAGACATTATCTGGATTTTCTGCGGAATCTCCTGAAGGATCAGCCCTATGTGGCGCTGGCATATATGACAGGGATTCTTCCTGTGAAGAAGTACGGCACCCATTCCGCCCTGAACATGTTCTATGAATATTCCATGACGGATCAGAAGGAACTGGAGGAATACACGGGATTCACGGAGGAAGAGGTGAAAGAACTGTGTGAGCGGTTTGATATGGATTTCCAGGAAACCAGCAGCTGGTATGACGGATACCGGTTCAGGAAATTCCGGCATATCTACAATCCCCGCTCTGTAGTGGAGGCGATATACTCCCATGATTTCTCCGGCTACTGGGTATCCACCGAGACTTATGAAGCGCTAAAGGTCTACATGGATATGGACTTTGACGGATTACGGAAAGATATCGTGCAGATGCTGGGCGGAGGATCTGTCAAAGTAAACACCCGCAGCTTTCAGAATGATATGCGTACTTTTCATACAAAGGATGACATACTGACACTGCTGATCCATCTGGGATATCTTGCTTACGATCCCATAGAGAAGAAGGCTTTCATCCCCAACAGGGAGATCATCGGGGAATTTGAGACGGCCATGAGTATCAGTGGCTGGGCGGAGGTCATGCGCATCCTGAAAGCGTCAGAGGAACTGTTGGAAGATACCCTCTCCTGCAACGCGGAAAAGGTGGCGGAGGGACTGGATAAGGCCCATACGGAAGCTGCGTCCATACTGACCTATAATGATGAGAACAGTTTAGGGTGCGCCATCGGCCTTGCGTACTACAGTGCCCGGAAGGATTATAGGCTCATTCGGGAGCTGCCGTCCGGGAAAGGCTTTGCGGATGTGGTATTTCTGCCGCTGCCGGCCAGCGGGAAACCTGCGTTGGTGGTAGAGCTGAAATACGATAAGACGGCGGATACTGCTATACAGCAGATCAAGGACCGGAGATACACACAGGCGTTGGAAAGGTACGCCGGGGAGATCCTGCTGGTAGGGATCAACTATGACAGGGATAATAAGGATAAGCCCCACAGCTGTGTGATAGAGAGGGTTGAGAAGAAGTAAAAAACTATGGCGGATGAAGGGACATAAGATGAATTTGAGAGCAGACAATTATAAGATTGTTACGGATACAAATGTTCTGCTGCACATATATGGTTATTCGCCTGAGTTCTCAGAGTTTGCAGTGGAGTGCCTAAATGCGGTGAAGGACAGATTGGTACTGCCGTCCACGGTGGCGGTAGAATATAAGCGGCATCAGCATCGGGAATTTTCCAGGATGAGGAGCCGCATCTCTTCTGTGGAGGAAAGGCTGTGCAAACAAATTACGAATGTTGACAGCGCGATTATGTCAGTATGCGATGAACTGGATAAACTGCAATATTCCGAGGTTGCCGAATTGAAAGCCGGCGCCCTGCTGAAGAGCGGGGAGCTCAAAAAGATATTTGAAGACTTTTTTGCGGACAGAAAGAGTACATTGGAATTATTGGCTGGAGCGTGGGGGCCGGATGACCGTGTATTGCGGCTGTTTCAGGATCTTAAGGCATTGGGGAATATTATGCCGGCGATCACGCAGGAAGAATTATATTGTCAATGTGACGAAGCAGAAAAGCGTTATGAGAAGAAAATTTCTCCGGGGTATCGGGATGCAAATAAGAAAGGCAGCGGATTACGGAAATACGGAGACTATTTGCTTTGGTGGGAGATGATGCGGTATGCGAAGAAAACGTCTACGGATATCATCTGGGTCTCGGACGATGTAAAGCCGGATTGGTGCGAAGTAGTGGAAGGAAAAAAGCAGCTGCTGCCTGAGTTGATTAGTGAGTTTCAAAAGAAGACCGGGCAGCAGATTGTATTTTTGGATTCTAAGGAGTGTTTTAGAGAGATATCCGATCAGTTCGGTATTCATCAGTCTGATGCGGTAGGATATGCGCTTAGGCTTACGGATCGGGATTTTTGCGAGGCAATTGCCGACGAGGTCTTTGAAAGGGTGGCAGACGATCTGGCGTATAGCGGCACGGATTGTATTGATTTGGAATCTTCTCATGTGGGCGATCTGGGAATGGATGGTGTGCTGGATATAGAAGGGATCGGATTTATTTCCGGCGAGCAGACAGCGAGGGAAAATGATAAGATATATTATGTGCTGAAATATGAGGTGACGCTTAGCGGATATTCGTCAGAATATTGGGGAAGAGATGATGATACAAGGGAGGTTATTGCTTCGCCTTCTTCTTATCATGAGTTTAGCGGAGAGATAGAGGTCGCTGTCACGCGAACGGCCAATTTATTTATGGATTTTGAAGGGGACACGGATTTCGACGATGCGGAAATCGTGGAAGGTAACCTTACAGAAACAGTATTTATTCCCTGGTCAGACGGAGAAGAATAGGTGAAGCAAAAAAGTGTTGAAATGTCCTGTGGATATACAGTATAATGATAAATAATGCCGGTAAGGAATGATGCGGCTGAGGTAGAATTGCGGTTGAGAGGCCGGAAATACGAAGTGGAGAAATGCGGTCGGGAAACAGGAAGCACAGCCGGAACCGAGATTGCGCTATGGAGTGACAGAAAGATTATGGAAGAAAGAGAAATTGATTTGGTCGATTTGCTGGCGGACATTTTGTCTCACTGGCGTGGAATACTGATATCCGCGTTGGCCGGGGCGGTCTTGCTGGGGGCTTTCAGTTATGGGAAAGCCTGCTTTGAAGCGAAGAAGGGAAACGAAGGGAATCAGAATGCTGCGCTGCAGGGTGGAGGGACTCAAAGTTCCGGAGTGCAGGGAATCGATGATTTGTCAAAGGAAGAGCGTCTTGCAGAGTTGGAAAAGTCGTTGACGGAAGCTGAAAAAGCCGCCGTAAAAATACTGATCGACGATGAGAAGGAAAACATTATGATCCGGCAGTATGGCGAGACGTCAGTGCTGATGCATATGGATCCTTACAGCATCCCTAAGCTTGAACTGATTTTTCAGATTCAGGCGGATGACACGGAGCAGGGAAATATACTCGGCTTTGTCTATAAGGATTTGTTCGAGGGCGTCGGATTATTTCAATGGGCGGAGGAGCAGACAGGGATTTCTGCCGCTGTAGCAAGTGAGTTAATATCTGCGCAGGTAAGATCGAATGAGGCGGCGTCAAACGGAGCGCAGGAGACAGGGAACTGCACTCTGAAGGTGGAGATCATCCATTCTGATGCGGCGGAATGTGAGCGGCTGGCTCAGTGTGTGAAGACATATGCCGGTCAGCAGCAGAAGCAGCTGACGCAGGAGTTGGGAGAGCATGAAATCGTCTTGTTGTCTGAGACATCCGGAGTGGTGACGGATATGGCAGTGTGGGACAGTCAGATTTCCTATGCCGAAAGAGCCGTCAGCTTTCTTTTCGACTGTGCGAGAGCGCGGGGAGTTTTTTCGGAGAATCAAGGCGCTTATTACGATCTACTGAAGGCAGAGGACGCCATTCAGGAGAGCGCAGTTCAGGAAAGTGATACGGCAGATGAACCTTCTGTCAGTATGAAATATGTAATACTGGGGGCGTTTTTATTTGCTGTTGTTTATGCGGGTGTGATTTTTGTCCGTTACCTTTTAAACGGCAGGATTCGTGCCACAGACGAATTACAGAGGCTTTACCGTATCCCGCAATTGGGGCTGATTGCAAAGGAAGAGGAAAAGAAGAAATTCTTTGTGGACAGATGGATAGTGGCCCTGAGAAGTCGAAACAAACGTCGGTTTACCGGGCAGAAGTCGCTGGAGCTTGCGGCTGCGGCAGTCAGGATTTCCGCAAAAAAGTATAAGCAGGACACAGTATTCTTAATCGGCTGTGATTTAAATGCCGGAGCGGGCGCAGTATGCGGGGAACTGAAGGAACGATTAGCAAAGGAAAATATCCGTGTCAGGGTTTTGGACAACGTGCTTTATGATGCCGATGCGATGCAGGAATTTGGAGATGCTAAGTGCGTGGTCCTTGCTGAAAAAGCAATGTCAACGACGTATGATGAGATTGCGCGCGAACTGGAGTTGATTTCACGTCAGGACACTGTTATTTTGGGCGGAATCATAGTGGAATAAAATTATTCTTGAGAAATGAGGGCGATTCATGTTAAATCACAAAGCAATTTTGGTGACAGGCGGGACAGGAAGCTTTGGGAAAGCGTTTACCAGATATGTGCTGGAGAATTATGATCCTAAAAAAATCATTATTTATTCGCGTGACGAATTTAAGCAGTTTATCATGCAGAATGAATTTAAAGAGTACAAGGATAAGCTTCGGTTTTTTATCGGGGATGTTCGGGATAAAGAGCGTTTGAAAAGGGCGTTCGAGGGAGTGGATTATGTGATTCACGCAGCGGCGCTGAAGCAGGTGCCTGCTTGTGAATACAATCCTGCGGAAGCGATCAAGACGAATATTAACGGCGCACAGAATGTCATTGACGCCGCACTGGATACAGGCGTTCGGAAGGTGGTGGCGTTATCTACGGATAAGGCAGTCAACCCGGTTAATCTTTACGGCGGGACAAAGCTTGTATCGGACAAGCTGTTTATCGCGGCTAACGCTTATGGCGGAAACAAGGATATCTGTTTTTCTATTGTCAGGTACGGAAACGTTGCGGGCAGCCGCGGATCTGTCATTCCGTTTTTTAACAGCATCATTCGAAATGGCGGGACTGAGCTGCCGATTACGGATTACAGAATGACGAGGTTCTGGATCAGCCTGAAGCAAGGGGTGGAGCTGGTCATCAAAGCGCTGGAGGAGGCGAAAGGCGGCGAGACCTTTATCTCTAAGATTCCGTCTTTTAAAATTACGGATTTGGCGGAGGCGATGCTCCCCGGCTGCAGCACGAAGGAAGTGGGTATCCGCGAGGGAGAGAAGCTGCATGAGATTATGGTAACGGTGGAGGATTCTTTGAATACCTACGAATACGATAAACATTTTATCGTATATCCGCAGATGGTGTGGAGCGAAAGCAGAAGAGCGGTTCCCACCGGAAAGAAAGTGGAGCCGGGATTTTCCTACAGCTCCGGTAATAATACGGAATGGCTCAGCGTAGAGGAGATCAGAGAGCTGTTGGAAACGGTCGCGTTGGAGAAGTAATAACGGTTGCAGCAGGCTATACAGGATAGCGGAAGAAGGCTCGCATACAAAGGTGTAAAGTCGTATAACGGCGAGAGGCTGTAGCAAAAGCTACAGCCTCTTTCCTCTTTTGTAAAAATAAGTACAGCGAATATAAGTCAGGCCGATAGAACAGGCCTATGATGCGGTTTTAATCTAAAATAAGGCTTAATTTTCCGCTGCTTGTAGCGCAACAAACTATTGACGAACAAAGTAAGTCTCAAGCTGATACCCTGTAGCTTGCTGCTGGAAGTTTCGCTGGCGATAAACTGCTCTATCGCTGAAATTAGGGTTCAAAGCCCTCGGGCACATCGCCGAGACAAATCCAATCTCCAATCCAGTTACAGGTGGAGTAATTGTAAAGGCGTTTATAGAATTTGTTATCCATAATGGTAAGACGCCAGCGAATATCGTCCTTTTGCGGCTGAGCAATAGTGCCGGGAGACGTTGCCGCCTGGACGGGCAGATTGGAGGCGGGGCAGAAAAATACGGAAAGCGCAAATCCTGCGGCGCCCAGAAGAAAGAGTAACCGGGAATTTCTTTTTTTGTTGATCATGATAATCTCTCCTTTGTATATTTTTTGATTAATTACATTGTATTATTCCAAATTGATAACAGGAATGTTAATGTAATAATCTATGGAATCAGTGTTCTCGACCCAAGCACCATTCCAGTAAATATCATAAGTTCCGTCGTCCAGCAGAACCGCATATATTTCGGTAGATTGTGCTTCAGGTGTCTCCAAATAATCTCTTTCCGGCAAATAGTGCGCCTCAAGCGTAAAGCAGTAGGAACAGACAAACAAGGAAACAACAAAGGCTAACAGCACCAGGAATAACGGCTTGGATGCCTCGTCAGCGTGAAGAACCAGAGTGGCACGTTTTGTCAGGTCTTCAGCGCTGCCCACAGCCCGAGGGGTTTCCAGGTAGGAAGGCAGATTGGGCTCGGAAGCTTTATTCTCCGCAGACATCTTGTCGCCGATGTGCAGCAGAGCGTTATAATAATGGACTTTTGTATCCGGATCCTGATGAGTCACCTTGTGATCAACCTTTACCTCCAGAAGAACATCCAGCTGATGGTTCAAAATGTGGCACAGAGGATTCCACCAGTAGATCGCGGTAAGAAGATTCATGCCCTGTTTGATCAGAAAATCGTGGTGCCAGTAGTGGATGGCTTCATGGTATAAGGTAAAATAAGTTTCCTCCTCAGTCATCTGCAGCCCTGCCGGAAGCAGGATGCGGGGACGGAAAGCACCGCTTTGACGGGGTGTATCCAGTCCGGGTACTCGGATGATGCGAAAATTCGTTTTGTGACTGTCGCATATCTCATTTAATAAACCTCTATAAAACGGATCATTTGTAACGTCCATACCGTATCTGTCTGTAAAATTTCGAAACGTCACATGCGAGAACACGATAGTTACCAATTTGTAAACCGTTCCGCAAATCCAAATGAATCCCAGCAGGAACCATATTGAAAAATCAATCGGTCCGACAGAGAAGAATGTATGACGAATGACAGTAATGATAACTGACAACGATTTTGGCAGAAGAACGGTTCTTGCAAGCGGTATCTCAAACGGAAAGATAAACCGCAGGAGAGACAGCAGAATGAGAATCGCCAGCAATTTATCTCCGATTGAAATAAGTATCTTATCGCATTGAAAGCATATGGCAATTATTCCGATTAATACGGTGCTCGTTAAGACAGTCATCAGGACGGTAGAAAACGAGTAGTTAATCATAATTACCTTTTTTGTATGAATTTATAATGAGCTTTCGTAATCTGCAATAATGTCCTTGAGCTTTGTAAGCTCCTTTTTCATTTTATCCGGCTTCTGTTCTACATGAAGGATAGCAGCACAGATATCGGATTTGGAAATGACGTTTCTGAAGTTTGCATAGTCGGTAGCAAAGTTATTCAGAATAACTTCTCTGGATGCCTCGGTGGGCCGGTATGTTCTGCTTAATACCTTCCCGCTGTGTGTCACACCGCAAACCTCTACAAGGTCGTCCTTTAAAAGCTTTCTTAAGACGGCAATCACAGTGCTTTGAGTCAAACCTCTCATCTCGTTTACGATGTCGGTAGAAGTCATAGCTTCTTCGGATTTCCACAGTATATTCAGAACGTCAAGCTCCCGCGGATTTAATTGTGCCATGAGTATCCCCTCCTTTATTAAGCAATTATATATCAGAATAAACGTACAAGTCAATAGTATTTTCCCTTGTATCGGAAAAGGTTTCCTGTTAAACTGTTATTTAGAGAAAAAAGACAGCCTGTGTACAGGTGTGTCCGAAGCAGGAAGGCGGATTTGATTATGGAAAAACCGGCAATTGCAGGCGGAATCCCGGTCAGGGAGAACCCGCTGTCTTATGGCAGACAATATATTGACGAGGAGGATATCCGGGCGGTAACAGAAACCCTGCGGGGGGATTATCTCACCGGCGGTCCAAAGATTGCGGAGCTGGAGCGGCGGCTCTGCGAGGTGACGGGAGCAAAATATGCGGTTGCCGTATCCAACGGCACGGCAGCGCTTCACCTTGCGGCGCTTACCGCCGGTTTCGGGGAGGGGGATGAGGTGATTGTCAGCTCTATCACCTTTGCGGCCTCCGCAAACTGCGTGCTTTACTGCGGCGCAAAGCCGGTTTTTGCGGATATCCGGCCAGACACTTATAATATCGATCCTGATTCTGTCAGAAAGCTGATTACACCGCGTACCAAAGGAATTATCGCGGTAGATTTTACGGGACAGGCGGTGGAACACGACGCGCTGGAGGCAATCTGCAGGGAGCATAATCTGGTGCTGATCGAAGATGCCGCTCATGCCATCGGTACAAAGTATGAGGGGCAGCCGGTGGGCAGTATCGCGGATATGACCTGTTTCAGCTTTCACCCGGTTAAGACGGTCACAGGCGGCGAGGGAGGCGCAGTCACTACAAATAACGAAAAAATGTACCGCAGACTGCTGCGCCTGCGTACCCACGGAATCACGCGTGACCGGGAGGAGATGGTTCATCCCACGGATGCGGGATGGTATAACGAGCAGGTTGAGCTTGGCTATAATTATCGGATCACAGATTTTCAGGCGGCGCTTCTGTTAAGTCAGCTGAATAAGCTGCCTCGGTTTGCGGCTCGCAGAAAAGAACTGGTAGAAAAATATAATCAGGTCTTTTCCGAAATACCTGAGCTGTTCGTTCAGAAAGAGATTCCGGAATCCGATACTACGAGACATCTGTATATTCTGCGGATTAAACTGGAGAAGCTGACCTGTGACAGAAGGCAGTTTTTCGACGCACTATGCGCGGAGGGAATCTGTCCGCAGGTTCATTATCTGCCGGTGTATTGGCATTCCTATTATGAAAAGCTGGGATACGAAAAAGGGCTTTGCCCCCAGGCGGAAAGGTATTATGAAGAGGTGTTGAGCATTCCTTTGTATTACGCGCTGACAGATGCGGATGCGGAGGATGTGATACATGCGGTAAGGAAAATTGTGGAATATTATCGAAGGTAATTCCTTTTATTAAGCGGAATCCGGACGCAGAGTTTGGTGTTTTTCGCTCTACAGCAGGTCAAGGTTTTCTGCGGGAAAGGCTGGAAATCATTCTGAAAGAGGTAATCTGCAATATATGATTTTGCGCTGGAGTACCATTATGAGAGCTACTGGCGTTGAGCTATTTTTTGGCTACGGGAAAGCGTTTCGCCAGCCATTGCAGTAAAACTCGGATGCCTCGGGCGGAAAAAGGAAGCATCATAAGGCCGTAAAGAAGAATATAGCGGGAGTTGGCTTCCCAGAAGGTGTGGAAAAGGAAACCGCCCAGAACGCCGATCAGACCTGTCCATACCGGAAGATCTGACAACGGGTCCTGTGGCTGTGTTGCAGCGACGCCCGCATCGCGTCGAAAATGCCGGTATTGAAACAGGCAGAAGGACAGGAATCCGAGATAAAGAATGTTTTGATAGAGATTGCTGTATTCAATAAAAGGGCGGCTGTAGGTTCCTTCGTACAGTTCCACGAAGAAACGGGCTCTTGGTTTTTCTCCCTCATAGGTGGCAAGAGTGGCCTGCCTGGAGGCGTAGGTGCCGTCCGCCCACTGGGACAGATGTTTTTTCAGGTAAAAGGAGACGGCATATCCGGGATTTTCCCGAAAAGTTTCCAGGCGTTCACGAATAGCCTGACGGCTGGCGAAAGCTGTTGCTTCCTGATCCATACCGGTTTCGGCGTAGGTGTTGAAATTAAAGCCGTTGTACCAGCCGCCGCAGCGCGTGCCGGGTACATCCTGCATTCCCATGGCAAGATAGGAAATTGCGGGAACGCCGGGATCCAGTTTGCTGCAAGCCCGCAGCTCATAATACTTTTGAATACCCGGAAGGATCAGAAAAGAGCAGAAGGCGCATAACAGACAGAACAGCAACAGTCTAAGTTTCAAATCCCGCAGATACTGCAGAAAGACTACAATAAGAACCGCGATGACAAAGATCAGATTATTCTTACGCAGGGCAACGCCGAGAGAAAGCGCCGCAATACTGCACAGGCCGAATGGGAGGTTCCGGCGCGACCCCGGAGACTGCAGAAACCGAAAGAGGAAGTAGAGCCCTGCACTGATACAGGTAAAGGAGGGAACTTCCCCATATACAAACGAGGTGTACATTATAAAAGGAAGATGCATGGCGGCCAGAACCAGATAGCAGCAATCTGTCTGTTCATCTTTCCAGAGCAGTTTAACAGTCTTTAACTGAAAGAAGAGAATGAAACAGGACAGAAGAACATTGACGATTTTAATAAAGTGGAAGGCGACAAAGTCTGTCGGAAGCACTTTCCAGAGCCGGACCAGAAGCTCGTAAAAGGCGGTCAGCCCCACCTGCTGGGGGTAATAGGACAAATAGGAGGCGTTCGGGGAAATGACGGCGGTGTTTCCGCCAGCCAGTTCTTCCGCAGTTAGATACACGGACATGGAATCGGCAGCGGGCACTGTTTTGCCAAAGAGAATCAGTATGAAACCGACCGCAGCGTACCAAAGCGCTACAATAATGAAGAGGCGTCGGGGGTGTAGCTCTTTTCTGTGAAAAATCCAAAGAAACAGGATTCCCGGAAGAATCAGTCCAAGCAGATTCCAAAGGGGATTATCCAAGCGAAACAGAACCGTTTGGGAGGCCATATCGGTGCTGTATGCAGTGGTAAGGAAGCCGCCTGCAAAAAGGAAGGCGGACAAAGCCAGGCAAAGCACTGCGGCGCAGCAGTGGCAAAAGATATAAAAGCGGCGGAAAAAAGAATGCATGAAAAGTCCTCCTGTGACGGTGGTTTCCCGCCGATTTGGGACAGACGGGAAGTTAATAAGATTATAACATATATATTTTAAGAAAAACAGTGGTTGAGGAGAACCGTTCGTGGTAAAATAAATTATAATTGGCGTGAATGAAGCGAATAGTGATGAGAATCAGCGCGAATCACAGATGAGAGAACCGGGAGGTGGTGCCGAAGTGGACAAAATAGCTGTATTGATTCCCTGCTATAATGAAGAGCAGACGATAGAAAAGGTGGTCGGCGATGTAAAAAAAGCATTGCCGGACGCGTCAGTTTATGTCTATGACAATAATTCCACGGACAGAACGGCTGAACTTGCATCCGGGGCGGGAGCTATTGTGCGCCGGGAATACAGGCGGGGCAAGGGAAATGTGATCCGCAGGATGTTCCGTGAGATTGACGCGGAGTGTTATCTTATGATCGATGGAGACGACACATATCCGCTGGAGAGCGCCCCGGAGCTTGTAGGCAGAGTGCTTGAACATAACGCCGATATGGTGGTGGGAGACAGGCTCTCCTCCACATATTTTACGGAGAATAAGCGGCCTTTTCATAATTTTGGGAACAGCCTGATGCGAACCGGCATCAACAGACTGTTTTACACGGATATCAAGGATATCATGACGGGTTACAGGGCGTTCAGTTATGAATTTGTAAAAACATTTCCCGTTTTCTCCGCGGGCTTCGAGATTGAGACGGAGATGACGATTCATGCGGTAAATTACAATATGCAGGTCGAAAATGTAGTGGTAGAATACAGAGACAGACCGGAGGGGAGCGTTTCCAAGCTTAACACCTATCGGGATGGAATGCGGGTAATTCATAAGATGCTGCAGCTTTATAAAAATTACAGGCCGCTTCAGTTTTTCGGCGGACTGTGCCTTTTTTTGATGCTGGCGGCGTTTCTCATGATGCTGCCGATTTTGAAAGTGTATTTTGACACGGGGCTTGTGCCGCGTTTCCCGACCCTGATTGTCTGCGGGTTTATGGCGCTGGCGGGGCTGCAGTCCTTTTTTGCGGGGATGATCCTGCAGGTTATAAACGCGAAGGACAGGCGTGATTTTGAGTACAGGCTGGGAAGGATCAACGCCCAAAAACGGCAAAAGAAGGAAATGAACAAAGTATGAAGGGCGAAGGGCTTTTGTCGAAAAAAATCGCATATCCGTTGTTTGCGGCCATAGGTGTTTTGTTTTTGTTCTTTTCCCTGACAGAGCGAAAGCTGGCGGAGGAAGGTAATATTGTTTGGACAAGTTCTTATACCCTAAGGACTCTGGCAATCAGCCTCATCGCCGGATTGCTGCTGGGAGCGGCAGTCTGCCGGGGACTATACCGAATGGCGGGAAAAGCTGCCGATACTCAAAGGGCGAAAAAAGACGGGCAGGAAGAAGAGAGAAAAGAACAGAGAAGCTGGGCGGATGCCGCGAGGCAGTGGCATGACATACCGCCGGGTAAAGCTTATACCGTAAGTCTTATTTTGATCCTTGCAGCATGGGTACCGTGCTATCTGGCTTATTATCCGGGAATCTGTGCCTATGATATGCCGGTTCAGACGGGACAGCTCCTGACTGCAGAGTTCAATGAGCACCATCCGATTGCGCATACGCTCTTGATTGGACTGGCCATGAAACTGGGAGACAGGCTTTTTCAAAGCGTCAATACGGGGATCGGGCTTTTGACCTTTTTGCAAATGCTGTTTTTGGCGGCTGTTTTCGCGTATGCAATCGTGCTTCTGAAAAAAAGAGGTCTCGGCATTGGCTTTATGGTTGTCGCTCAGATATACTGTATGTTGTATCCGTTTCACTTTTATATGGGGGTCAGTCTGACAAAGGATACGATATTTACAGGATTCTTTATGCTACAACTGATGAGTCTGGCAGAGCTTTCTGCAGGAGAGGACAATGGGCGCGGAATACCAATTCTTTTCTTTTTGAGCTCTGTAGGAATGGTATTGTTTCGAAATAACGGAAAGTATGCTCTTCTGGCGTTGCTGTTTGTATTTTTTTTGACGGTGATATTCTGCAGGAAGGGAAGACGGAGGACAGGAAAGCTTTTTGTGCTTGGAATGTGTGCATTCCTGACAGGCATTTTTGCGCTGAAGCTGTTGTCGGCGGCCACAGAGGCGGTGCAGGGCGATAAAAGAGAGATGCTCAGCATGCCGATCCAGCAGCTTGCGAGGGTTATGATATATCATGGCGGCGTCGGCGTGCAGCCGGAGGACGATAACACGCTTGAGGATGCGCAGAAGGCATTGATAAACGAATTTATACTGAATGAAGCGTACCGCGAATATGACGCACATATCTCGGATCCGGTAAAACGTCATACCAATACCTATGTAGTGAGATACCGAACTGTTGATTTTATGAGGGTTTACCTACAGCTGCTCAAAAAGTATCCCGGCGATTTTGTGAACGCAGTACTGGAGCTTAACGCCGGTTATCTTTCTCCGTGGGATGTAAGCCACGCTCATGTAAATGAGGTAGAGGGCGTAAAGGGCAAGGGATATGTCCAAACCAGATGGGATGAACAGACGCTGCAGGAAAGAGGAATATACAAAGACTCTCTTTGGAGCGGATTGCATGAGCGGCTGGAGAAATGGGCGGATGAAAACGCTTATTTGAAGCTGCCAATTCTGAAATATTTGTTTGTACCGGGAGTCTGGCTTTGGCTTTATCTGTTGCTTTTTGGTTTTCTGCTGCTGCGGCGGGAGTTTGCGGCATGTCTGCCTTTGGCCCTTGTGGCGGGATATTATGTGACATTGTTTCTGGGTCCGACGGTGCAGCTAAGATATATTTATCCTGTCATGGCGGCATTCCCGTTTTTGGCTTTACTTCTGTTAAAACGGGAAAGAGAAGAAGCCTGATCCTTCGAATGCTTATCATGCTGCATTCGGAAACAGAAACAATTCATGAAAGGAACGGATACATCGATGAAGGATTACACGGACCGGGAAACCGGCATTTATCTGCGCCTCATGACGTATGAGGATACGGATTCCATTGTGGACTGGCGGAACAGCGACGCTGTGAGAAAGCGATTTATCTATCAGGAGCTTTTCACCAGAGAAGGGCATGAGAACTGGATCAGGACCATGGTGGAAACGGGGCGTGTGGTGCAGATGATGATCTGCAGCCTGGAATCGGACGCGCCGCTGGGAACTGTATATATCAGGGATATCGACAGACAACATAACAAGGCGGAGTACGGTATCTTTATCGGAGAGCCTCAGGCCAGAGGCTGGGGGATCGGCACGGCGGCGGCCAGACTTATGCTGAAATACTGTTTTGAAGAGGAAAAACTGCACAGGGTATTCCTGCGTGTCTTCGCAGATAATCTGCAGGCCGTCCGCAGTTATGAAAAGGCGGGCTTTCAAAAGGAGGGGCTGCTTCGGGACGATGTCTGTATAGAAGGACGGTATTATGATATTGTATGGATGGCGGCGGTCAACCCGGAGAATTGCTGAGGGCCTGCGATGCCGATGTGTGTCACGGGAGAAGAGATTTCCCGCCCGTAATTTACATTTGTGTCGGGTTTTGACTACATGGAAGCGGAGCCTGATACGGAAATATGCGCTCCGGTTTTCGGACTGCGCGGAATGGAGAATGATATGAAAAAGATTACGTTTGTGATTCCCTGTTACCGTTCGGAGCATACGCTGCCCCGTGTGGTAGAAGAGATTCGGGAAAAGATGAAGGATATGGAGCGATATGACTATAATATTCTCCTGGTCAACGACTGTTCTCCGGACGGCACGGCGGAAACGATCCGAAATCTGTGCGGCAGATATGAGAATGTCAAAGGTGTCAGCTTTGCAAAGAATTTCGGGCAGCACGCCGCTCTTATGGCTGGACTTCGGCATTCGGACGGGGATTATGTGGTCTGTCTGGACGACGACGGCCAGACGCCCGCGGATGAGGCGGATAAGCTGATCGCAAAGTTGGAGGAGGGATATGACGCCGTCTATGCGAAATATGAGCATAAACAGCATTCTCTTTTCCGCAATCTGGGCAGCAAGGTGAATGAATACATGACCAGAATTATGCTCGGGAAGCCGGCAGCTCTCTATCTTTCCAGCTATTTTGCGGTAAAGCGTTTTGTGGTGGAGGATATGATCCGATATGAAAACTCTTACCCTTATGTGATCGGACTTGTTTTGCGCGCTACCGGCAACATCGCCAATGTCACGGTTAATCACAGGGAGCGAGAGGAAGGGACGTCCGGTTACACGCTGAAAAAACTGCTCGGTCTGTGGTTTAACGGATTTACGGCATTCTCGGTGAAGCCTCTTCGGATCGCCACAGGTCTGGGGGCATTCAGCGCTTTAGTCGGCTTTCTGTACGGTATCTACACGGTTGTCAAGCGGATTCTGAACCCTGATGTGCCGGTGGGATTCAGTTCTACCATGGCGGCTATCGTGTTCTTTGGCGGAATGATCATGGTGCTGTTGGGAATGATCGGGGAGTATATCGGACGGATTTACATCAGCCTGAATAATTCTCCCCAGTATGTGATCCGGGAGACGATGAATATCGGTTCAAAGAAGGATGAAGAGCGAGCGGAACAAAGGGAAAAAACCGAAGCGCAAAAAGAAGGGCGGCCGCCGGAGGAATGACGGGGAGGAATGCTGCGGTAATACGGAATCCGACAGAAGAGAAGGCTATGAACGGTCGAAATTCAATGCTGCAGGAAAGAAATTACCGGATCATGGTAATGATCTTCCGGGCGATCAGGAAACGTCCGTTGGCGTTTGGATGGACCAGATCGGGGACAAGGTAACTCTCATAGTTTTCACCGGTGATGCCCAACGTATAGAAAAAGTCCAATACATCCACATCCAATTCTTCAGCCAGCGCGAAAACGCAGTCCGCATAGTCGTGTAAATGGGTGTCGTTTGGATCGTCGGATTCCCGCAGCACATAGGCAGAATAAGAAGGGGTACAGAGAATGATCTGCGAATCGGCGGATCTTTTTCTTATTTCTGCAACAGCGGTGCGGATGGCTCCGGAATAGGTGGTGATATCCATCGGATCTGCGGAAGAAATCGCAAATTCCCTGAAGTAGTCGTTCAGGCCGTAGTTGATGATGAAACATGTTTTCTGACCGGAATGGGAGGCATTGAAATAGTCCGTAAAACCCTGATAAGTCTGTTGCACGGTGGGAATCAGGGAAAGATCCTCTTCAAAAAAAGCTTTTGCGATGCCGGGAAGAGAGATGGGGATGTCTTCCGCCATAGCGGCGCTGTTGCCGCCGTAGCCGCAGTTATATACCGTAGCGCCGGTCAGGGCGTGTACCACGCCCGGAATCGACATATCGTCTGTGTAATTGCCGAAAACGCTGTCTCCGAAAAATATCAGATCGTAATCTGAGAGATTCGGGTAGACAGGTGCGTTGTCGCGGAGGGATGCGGTCAGTTCATCCAGAGAACGGCTCAGATCGGCGGCATTATCCGCGGTTACCATGTAAGGATGCGCATAATCGCTGTTCGTGAAAAGAACCCTTGCCGTGTCCGCGTTGACAGAAAAGAAATCATCATAAAGCAAGGGATTGGCAACGAGCCATTTCTCGGCGGCATAAAAATAAGTTCTTGCACCGGATATTTCGGCGGCTTCTGCGAGAAAGTGCTGATAGCTTTTCAGGACGCGGCTGTATTCGGATTCCGAGAGAGACTGCCAATAAGCGGCGGAGGGATAGGAAAGAATCAATTCAAAGGTCGTGGACGGGTAACGCTGCAGCAAGGAGGTAAGCTGTTCCGCGGAAATCCGGTCAGGACGGATTCCCAGATAGACGTTTGCGGCGGTCTGCCCGGAAGCGTCGATCCGATTCAGATATTTCTTCAGCTGAGAAAAACCGGTGATTACATTATCTGCTTTCAGAGCGGTCATGCCGCGGTAATACGAAAAATCAGATACGGAATAATTGTCAATGGGATACATGGATAAAAATACGGTATCATATTCTTCCGAAGAGATGCGGCAAAAGTCGCTGCGCTGCTGCGCGCTGCCGCGGAATATCAGCATAAATGCAGCGACGGTCAGAAGAGCAAAGCATGCGGAGACAACAATCAAAACGGTTCTTTTTTTCTTTGCCATGATGGTTCCATCCTTTTTGATTATTTCGGAACGGCAGTCTACACGGAAAAAACAGAGTGACAACCGTGGCGGGAAGAAGTAAAATAGTGAAAAGCTTTCGGATAACATTATATCATGTCGGTGAAAGTTTGCCAAGGCGGGGGCGATCGTGGAAATTATGATGTTTTCCTTAAATTTTCTTTAAAGCTTTGCGCTGTATTTTACGGAATCGGAAAAATGTGGTAGAATGTTTTTGGCGCGGGCGGTTTGGGGCAAGGGAACATGAGTTCAGGAACTGTCGCGCACAGGGAGACAGGATGAATAACAGACAGGGGAAAAAGAAGCCCAGGATTTATGTGTGCCACACCTATTATCATGTGTATGTAACTTTTTTAAAGGAGCTTAGTCTTCCGAAAGAACAGCAGGGACAGGCAGTGTTGGTGCTCTCGTCTCTTTCCATCGATTTTGAGAATCTGAAGGAACGGGTGGAGAGTACGGGGCTGTTTCGCGAGGTAATTGAATTTGATGAAAAACGGGAGGAGTTTTTTCCGGAGCTTGCGCGGTATCGAAAGGATACGGGCAGCTTTTGGGGAAATCTGAGAAACCGTATCCGTTTTACCAGAAGATATGCCGAATTGGAGGCGCCTTATGTGCCTGTAGATTTCCGGGAATATGAGGATATCTATGTTTACTGTGACTCCGATCCCATCGGTTATTATTTGAATCAGAACAGAATCCGCTATCACGCGCTGGAAGACGGACTGAACTGCCTGAAAAATTTTGACGCGGCCCGATATGACAACAGAGGAAATTTTCAACTTAAAAAGATTCTTTCTATGTATTTTAATCTTATCTTTGTTCAGAACGGATACGGCAAATACTGTCTGGATATGGAAGTCAACGATATTTCAGCAATTCGTTATCCCTGTCCGCGGTATATCGAGCAGCCCCGCCAGAAATTGGCGGACAGGCTGACGCAGGAAGACAGGCAGATTATCCTACGGGCATTTATCCGGGACAAGGAGCGGCTGGAGCGGCAGATCGCAGAGATGGGCCGGGAGAGCGATAAGATTTTAATTCTTACGGATCCGTTGTGTACGCTGGAGGTAAGGGAGAAGATTTTTCGGGATATCATCAGAATGTATGAGCAGGAGGGGAGGATCTTTTTGAAACCGCATCCCAGAGACAGTCTGGATTATCGCAGGCTGTTTTCGGAGTATCCTCAGTTTGATGCGACGGTTCCCATGGAGATGCTGAATTTTTTTCCGGGGCTGCGCTTTAAAAAGGCGGTGGCTGTGTTGACGGAGATTAAGGCAATACGGTTTGCGGATGAAGTAGTGAGGCTGGGCGAGGATTTTATGGATGCCTACGAAGATCCGCTGATCCATCGGCAGAACGAACAGATATAAGCGGTTACAAGGACGGACGGAATGGGAAAGATATTAAAAAAGCTGAATCTTTTATTGGATAAAAAACAGAAGAGAACTATGGGCGGGCTGATAGTGCTGATGGTCATCGGCGCGGCGCTGCAGACCGCCGGCGTAGGAATGTTGGTGCAGGTGGTGACGGTGGTCATTGATCCCGGGGCGGCGGAGAAGAGCGGGATCGTCAAAAGCGTTTACGAGATGCTTGGCTTCACGAACTACGGCAGCTTTTCCATCCTGGTGATGGCGATGCTGATTGCGGTCTTTGCGGTGAAAAATATTTTTCTCTTTGTGCAGCAGAAGCTGACCTATGCCTTTGTATATACCAATCAGTTCCGTACGTCGGAGCGGATGATGCGCAATTATCTGCGCCGGAGCTATGAGTTTTACCTCAATGCGGATACGGCGGTGGTGCAGAGGAGCATCACGGCGGATGTAAACAATATGTACGCGCTGATTTTGTCGTTGCTACAGTTGATGTCGGACTGTGTGGTATCGCTGTTCGTAGTGTGCTACTGTCTTTCGAAAAGCGGCGTTATGACGGTTCTGCTGGCGGTGGCGATGCTTCTTTTGATGTATGTGATCAAGAAGGTCTTAAAGCCGGTGATGTATCGGGCGGGCAAGGATAATCAGGATTATTACAGCAGACTTTTTAAGTGGATATCCCAGACGGTGCAGGGAATCAAGGAGGTAAAGGTAGCCTGCAAGGAGCAGTATTTTGTCAGCGAGTACCAAAAATGCGGGAAGGGTTATGTGGACGCGGTGCAAAGGTACAGTCTTTACAATAATATTCCCAAGCTGCTGATTGAAACGGCCTGCGTTGCCGTCATGATGGGGTACATGATTTTTTTGACGGCGGCGGGAAAATCCACCGGGGATATGCTGGAGATTTTTAGTACTCTGGCGGCTGCGGCCTTTGTGCTGCTTCCCTGTGTCAATCGAATCAACAATCAGATCAATTCCATGGCATATTTCGAGCCGTTTTTTATGGGAGTCAGCGATAATCTTCAGGACGAGATCACGGGGGAAAAGGTGGATCTGTCTTTTGCGTCCGAGGATGAGGAAAAGCTGCCGGTGACAAAGTGTGTGGAACTGAAAAACATCACATATGCGTATCCCAACACGGAGAAGCTTATTTTTGACCATGCCGATATGACGATTCCGATCGGCGCGTCTGTGGGGATTGTGGGAACTTCGGGAGCCGGGAAGAGTACCCTGGTGGATATTCTGCTGGGGCTGTTGGAGGTGAGAGAGGGAACGGTATATGCGGACGGCGTGGATGTACGGCAGAATTACAGAAGATGGCTGAAGAATATCGGATATATTCCCCAGATGATTTTCATGTTGGATGATACGATCCGTAGGAATGTGGCTTTCGGCGTGCCTGAGGATAGAGCCGACGAGGAACGGATCTGGGAGGTGCTGCGGGAAGCTCAGCTGGACGAATTTGTAAAGGGTCTTCCGGAGGGGCTGGATACCGGCATCGGAGAGCGGGGAATCCGGCTCTCCGGCGGTCAGCGGCAGCGGATCGGTATCGCCAGGGCGTTGTATCATGACCCGGAGGTGCTGGTGCTGGATGAGGCGACCTCGGCGTTGGATAACGATACGGAGAAGGCGATCATGGAAGCGATCAACAGACTGCACGGCAGAAAGACGCTGATTATCATTGCACACAGGCTGCAGACCATTGAGCAGTGCGATATTGTGTACCGTGTGGAGGACGGCAAAGTGTATACGGAATGAAGATTTTTCAAGACGGTCAGAAGGCGCCGTTTTCCGCTTCGCACGTCGGTCAGGAAAATGGAAGTCATTTTCGGAAGAATTGCAGGGACGGCGAATCTTCCGGGGTGCAGCATGGCAGAGAGTGTGTAGAGTGGAGAAAGAGCGGGAGGGTATTGGATGAAAAGGATAGCGATTATTACGGCACGGGGAGGCAGCAAGCGGATTCCCCGAAAGAATATCCGCGAGTTCTGCGGGAAGCCGATACTGGCGTATTCTGTCGAAGCTGCAGTGCAGTCGGGGCTGTTTGACGAAGTGATGGTTTCCACGGATGATGAGAGGATTGCAAAGATAGGGGAGCAGTATGGCGCGAAGGTGCCGTTTTTCCGAAGCGAACAGACGGCCAATGATTTTGCGACCACGAACGACGTCCTCTTAGAAGTGCTGGAAGAGTATGAAAAACGGGGGATCTGTTTTGACGTGGGATGCTGCCTTTATCCGACGGCCCCCTTTGTGACGGTGGAAAAATTAAGATACGCGATGGAACAGCTGCTTGCTTCGGATGCGGATACGCTGATTCCGGTAGTTTCCTTTTCCTATCCGCCCCAGCGGGCCATGGTGATCCGGGAGGGCAGGCTGGTATTTGAGTATCCGGAATATATGGATTCCAGATCCCAGGACCTGACGACTCATTATCATGACGCAGGACAGTTTTACTGCTTCAGGGTAGAGCCTTATAAGATTAACCGGAAGTTGATGCTGGGCAATATACTGCCGATGGTGATTCCGGAGACGGAGGTCCAGGATATCGACAACCTGACGGACTGGGAGATCGCGGAGATAAAATACCGGCTGATGAATACCGAAACGGGAAATGAGAGGTGAAGGACTTGCCGAGGATTGCGCTTCTGTCGAACGTCAATATGAATATGGTGATCCGTCTGCTACAGCGGGAGGTGACAGTCTGGCAGACAGAAGGATACGGAAACGAGTTGGGTATTCTTATGAACCCCGGCTCCTCCTATGCAGAGTTTCAACCGGAATATACGTTTCTGGTTATAGATCTTATGGAGTTTTTGGAACACGATCCGGAACCGGAAACTGCAAAACAAAGGATAGACGCGTGGTTTGACAGCCTGGAAAGTGTGTTGAAGCCGGAGACCGTTTATTATGTCTCAGATGTCTGGCTCTGGGGAACGGAACTTTCCGTTTTCTCTGACACGGGACGGAAGAGTCTTTTGGAGGGACTGTGGCAGAGCCGGCTGGACCGGCTGAGAAAGGTTCGCGGTAATGTGCGGATCCTGCCTTACCGTCAGATCCCGGAGAGGCTGGGTGAGGAAAATGCTTTTTCTCTTAAAATGTGGTATCTGGGGAAGATTCTTTTGAGCAATGAGGCGCAGAAGAGGCTGGCGGGATTGATCCTGGATCAGCTTAGGATCGAGGAAAGAATCCCGAAAAAGGTACTGCTGTTGGATCTGGATAACACGCTGTGGGGCGGGCTTGCGGGGGAAAACGATTTGACGCCTGTGGAGCTTTCCGAGGAGCACACTGGTCTTGCCTATAAGAATCTGCAGCGGGTGCTGTTTCGGATGGAGAACCAGGGTGTTCTTCTGGCAGTGGTTTCGAAAAACAATGAACAAGACGCCATGGAGATTCTGGAAAAGCATCCGCATATGGTGTTGAGGCCGCAGGATTTTGCCGCCATGCGGATTAATTGGAAGCCGAAACATGAGAATATCCGGGAAATTGCCGAAGAGCTGAACCTTGGTACGGATTCCTTTGTGTTTTGGGACGATAGTCCCTCCGAAAGGCAGCTTGTCAGAGAGATGCTGCCGGAGGTGGAGGTTCCGGATTTTCCGGCGAATCCGGAGGAACTTGCGTCGGCCATGGCCGAGGTGTACCGCCTTTTTTTTCAGAAACCGACGGTGACGGAGGAGGACAGGGAAAAGACGGCGCAGTATGTATCCAACGCCGCCAGAAAACAGCTGGAGCAAAGCGCCGGCAGTTTTGAGGAATATCTGGAGAGCCTGCAGATCGTTGTGACACGGGTGGAACCCGGGGAACATGTGGAGCGGCTGACGCAGCTTGTGAACAAGACCAATCAGTTTAATCTGACCACAAAACGTTATACCCGGGGACAGATCGAGATGCTGCTTCAGGACAGCCGCAGGCAGGTCTATCTGTACGCGGTGACGGATCGGTTCGGCGACAGCGGAATCGTAGCGGCGGTTGTGGCGGAGCTTAACGCCGATACGGCGGTGTTGGAGGAATTTGTGATGAGCTGCAGAGTCATGGGGAAAAATATTGAATATGCGATTCTGGACGATGTGGAAAGGGATCTGACAGACAGAGGCGTAAAAAGGATCCAGGGAATTTATATTCCCACAGAAAAGAATAAGCCGGTGGAAAAGCTGTACGGGCAGTTGGGTTACAGGCGGACGGAAAGCGGGAGAGAACAGGAAAACCCGGTGCAGTCCGCGGGACAGGCGGCGGTTTATGAGCTTTTGACGGGAGAGAAGCCTGAAAGAAGATATCATGTGTGTTTTCGTCATAGAGCGGCCGGAACCATATTTTGAGATCCGTGTAAGGTGGAGAGGAGCGAGAATGGAGGAAAAAATAATCGCGCTGATTGAGGAGGCATTGAATGTGCCTGCGGGAACAGTCACAGAAGATACCGCTGCGGCGGATGTGGAGCAGTGGGATTCCCTGGCCCATGTGATGATCATCGGGGAACTGGAGGAAAAGCTGGGGATTTCCATTCCGTTGGAGGAAGCGGTGGAATTGACAGGGATGAAGGATTTGTTGGAAGCCTGCAGGAGATATGGGGAAAAGGAATGAGTGTAACGCTGAGAGAGCTTCGGGAAGAGGATCTGGAGAGGGTCATGCGATGGCGCATGGATCCTGATATTACAAGATATATGAACACGGATCCGAAACTGACCCTGGAGGGACAGAAAAAATGGTTTGCTGCAGTACAGGGAAACAGGGATGTCCGCTACTGGATGATATTGGTGGAGGGGGAGCCTGCGGGGGTCATCAATCTGACAGGTCTTGAGAATCCTGAAGGTGACCTGGGCTGGGCCTATTATATGGGAGAAAAGCGCCTGCGCAGCATAAAGACCGCGCTGTCCCTGGAGATGAGTCTGTACGACTATGTGTTTGACGTGCTGAAAAAGCGGGCGGTATACGGGGATGTTTTCAGTCTGAACCGGGGAGTAATCCAGCTTCATAAGCTTTGCGGCTGTGAGGTCGTGGAGGAGAAAAAAGGGCATGTCAGCAAGGGCGGGGTCAGTTACGATGTGACTTTTCTGCGGATGACGGACAGGCTTTGGCAGCGTGTCCGTGCCGGAAAAAATTACGAAAAAATAGAGTTTGTCTGAACCCGGGAGAATAACCGGAGCCGGAAAGGAAAGAGCATGAACAAGCAGATTAAAATCGGAAATCATCTCATCGGAGAAGATTCGCCCACATTTATTGTGGCGGAGATGTCGGCCAATCATAACATGGATTTTGACAGAGCTGTGGCTATTATGAAAGCCGCGAAGGATGCGGGAGCGGATGCGGTCAAGATCCAGACCTATACGGCGGATACCATTACCCTGGACTGTGACGATCCCTGCTTTCAGATCACTCAGGGGACTCTTTGGGACGGCATGACCCTTCACAGGCTGTATGAAACCGCTTATACGCCATGGGAATGGCAGCCGAAGCTGCAGGAGATTGCAAAGGAGCTGGGATTGGAGTTCTTCTCTTCTCCTTTTGACTTGACGGCGGTGGACTTTCTGGAGGAGATGAACGTGCCTGCGTATAAGATCGCCTCTTTTGAGATCAACGATATTCCGTTGATCAGAAAGGTTGCCCGGTTGGGGAAACCGATCATTTTTGCCACCGGTATCGCCCACTTGTCGGATATTGAGCTTGCGCTGCAGACATGCAGGGAAGAGGGTAATGAGGATGTGGCGGTCCTGAAATGCACGTCCGCGTATCCGGCACCCTATGAGGATGTCAACCTGAGGACGATTCCTTCCCTGGCGGAAACCTTTGACTGTATTGCCGGTCTGTCCGACCATACGATGGGAAGCGCCGTTGCCGGGGCGGCGGTGGCACTGGGAGCCAAAATAGTAGAAAAGCATCTGACGTTACGGAGAGCCGACGGCGGCGCGGATTCCGCGTTTTCCATGGAGCCGGAGGAATTTAAGGAGATGGCGGACAATATCCGAAAAATTGAGCTTGCCTTGGGAAGGGTTACCTATGAACTGTCTCCCAAAGCGGCAAGGGAGAGGGAGCATTCCCGGTCATTATTCGTGGCTGAGGATATGAAGGCGGGAGAAATTTTTACGCCGGAAAATCTCCGTTCCGTGCGTCCCGGCAATGGGCTGCACACGAAATATTACGAGGAAATTCTGGGAAAACGGATCGCCAGGGACGCGAAGAAGGGGACTCCCATGAGCTGGGATCTTGTACAGTCCTGCAAGGACTGAAGACTTTCGAAAGCGGTAAATGCGCTGCCTGAGAAAACACGCGTCATTTCCGGAAGAATCCGCAAGGCGGAGTCTTTTGAGACTGTAAGCATGATCTGTGCTGTCGGCAGCGGGACGGGAAGAGTAAGAGGAAGGAAGAATGTATATTTTCCGGGCGGACGGAAACGCAAGAACGGGAGCGGGGCATATCATGCGCTGTATGACGATAGCTGACGCGCTGGCGCGGCTGGAAGGCGGCAAGGAGGAGATTGTTTTTTTCTGCGGGGAAGAGCAGGCCGTTCGAATGGCGTCATCCGGAGGCTTTTGGGCCAAACGGCTGGAAGCGCGGGAGCCGTGGACTGAAGCCGAGCTGACGGAATGGGAGCGTATCCTGAGATCGGAAGAAGGGGATCAATGGAGATTCCGAGGATCTTTTGGCGATAACGGTTTTGAATCCGATGCAGCATACCCAGGGAAGAAAAATGTGATTCTCGCGGACAGCTATCTGGTGACGGACCTTTATTTGGAGAAACTTGAAAAATATGGCGCGGTGGCGCTTTTGGACGATTTCGGCAGACATCGTTTTCCGGTAGACTGTATTATTAACTATAACGCACCTGCTCAAAGAACCGTCTATAGGGATCTTTATAAGGGCTGCCGTACCCGTCTGGCTGTGGGCCGTGAATATATTCCTGTCCGGGCGCAGTTCGTGGGACGGGAATACAGGGTCCGCCGGGAGGTGAGAAATGTGTTGATCACCACCGGAGGCGGAGATATTGACAATATCGCCCGCAGGATCTTTGAGCGGATTGACCGGAAAGACAGAGAATACTATGTGGTTGTCGGCAGATTCAGTCCTCATCTTGCAGAAATGAAGGGCTTGGAGAGGGAGCGGCGTAATCTGCATGTCCTGTATGATGTTACGGCAATGGGCGAGTTGATGGAGAAATGCGACGTAGCTGTCACAGCGGGAGGGACCACCGTTTATGAGCTTGCAGCGGTGGGCGTGCCCCTGATCTGCTTTTCTTACGCGGAGAATCAGGAGGTATTGACGGAATATATCGGGACAATGGGCGTCGCGGGATATGCGGGAGCTTATCACAGAGAGCCGGAGGAGACTCTGAACCGGCTGGAGGAGTTGTTTGACGGGCTAAACGGCAGCAATGAGCTGCGGCGGAGCTTTTACGAGGCAGAGCGGCGGCTGGCCGACGGCAGAGGGGCCGAAAGGCTTGCCAGGGTTTTGTGGGAGCTTAAAAGAGGCATCGAGCGGAAAGACGGAGAGGACGCATGACGGAGAAGAAGCGGAGAGAGAAAATCGGATTAATGCTGATATCTGCTTTGTTGTTTTGCATTTTGCTTTTTCTTTTTGGCGGTAACGGAACGGCTAAGGAAAAGCACACAGTCCAGATCGTTGTCTTTGGGGACAGCGCCTATGGAAACGTTCGGGATGAGTCGGCAATTTCGGCACAGCTGGGCAGACTTTTGGGGA
Organism: bacterium; assembly: GCA_023664305.1. Taxonomy (GTDB): domain Bacteria; phylum Bacillota; class Clostridia; order Lachnospirales; family Lachnospiraceae; genus Acetatifactor. The sequence continues at coordinate 46,887 of JAMPFT010000005.1, forward strand.
AGACGGCTTACAATGCCGGATTCGGCGGCACCTGCGTCGGTCGGATTTCGTGGGATACGCGTCTTGATTTTTCCGGAAGCTCTCTTTCCATGGTGGCGCTGGCGAAAGCTGTCTACGCGGATGATTTCAGCGTGCAGCAGACGATCAAGCCGGTTCCGGATATCACGTTCTATTTCGGGGAGACGATTGAAGGGCTGACGGCGATTGATTTTTCCGCGGTGGAGGCGGTGCTGATCGGCCACGGCAGCAACGATTATACCACGGGGATCCCTTTGGAGAACAAGGGGGACGCCATGGACGAATACACCTTTGCGGGGGCGCTGCGAAAGTCGGTGACGATGCTGAGAAAGGCGAATCCCGGGATGCGGATTGTTCTGTTGACGCCTACCTACAGCTGGCTGCTGGGCCGCAATATGACCTGCGAGGAATATGACACAGGGGAAGGCATTTTGGAGGATTATGTGCTGAAGGAGCTGGAAGTGGCCGAGGAACTGGATGTGGAGGTGATCGATCTGTATCACGATTTTTTTCCCCATGAGAAATGGGAAGACTGGGAGCTTTACACCATGGACGGTCTTCACCCGAACGAGGCAGGAAGAGCGTGGATTGCGGAAAAAATAGCAGAATATCTGGGAGGAGAGGCAAAATGATGTCTCCTGAAGAGTTGTTTCGAAAAATAAGGAAAAAAATAAAAAAGGAGTGGAAGGCGGCTTTTTTTTCCGCGGTTATCATCGGATTGCTGGTACATATGCCGGTAATGACTGCCGATATTCCCAATCATGACGGCCTTGACAGTCTGTACTTTGATCAGAATATGATTACCTCGGGCAGATGGTTTTTGATGGCGGCCTGCAGCCTCTCTTCTTTTTATACGGTTCCGTGGCTGATCGGGCTGATCGGGATTTTTTTCCTGGGACTGACGGCGGCGGCGCTGACGGAGCTGTTAGAGGTAAACAGGGTTTGGGCGGCATCGGCGGTCGGCGGTCTGTTGGCGGCGTTTCCCGCGCTGGCGTCTACCTTTGCCTATGTGTTTACTCTGGACGGATATATGCTTGCCATGCTGTTAGCGGTGCTCGCGGTGCTTTTTACAAAACAAAAAAGCCGCGGGTTTCTTCCCGGGGCGGTCTGCCTGGCATTCAGTCTGGGAATTTACCAGGGGTATCTGTCCTTTGCCACGGTTTTGTCGGTCTTTGCGATTTTGATACTGGCGGCGGAGCAGGGAGAGCGGAAGGCAAAGGTGCGGCAGGGACTGCGCTATCTTTATATGGGGGCGCTGGGCGTGGCGCTTTATTACGGCATTCTTCAGATCCTGCTGCGGCTGCAGGGCAAAGAGCTGGCGGACTATCAGGGGATAGACGGGATGGCTGCGGGAACCGCGGCGTCGGGAGGAATATTTCGGAGCATAGGACGGATGTACAGAGATTTTGCCGGTTTCAGCCTGAAAGGGAATGTACTTTTTCAGAACGGAATTTCCCTGGCGGCCTGTATCGTGCTGGCGCTTTCGGCGCTTTCGGTGTTGGCGGCGCTGGCTGTAAAAAGAAAATGGTGGAAGAATCCGTGCTTTTTCGTTATAATAGGGATGGCGGCCGTCCTGCTCCCTCCGGCTACCAATATTATTCTGTTGGTTTCTCCGAATGTGACCTATCATCTGCTGATGAGATATCAGTGGGTGTTGTATCCGATCGGGGCGGTGGCGCTGGCAGGCGGCCGTTTGGGACAGGCCTCTGAAAAAAGTGATCCCAACGGGAGACCGTCAAAAGGGTATGTCGCGGAATGGGCGGCTTTGGCAGCCGCTTTTGTGCTGGTGTTTTTCTATGGCGTCACGGACAATATAGGCTACAGCAATCTGCAGAAGCGTTATGAAAAGACTTATGCCTACTGTGTGCGTCTGCTTGACCGCATCGAGCAGACCCCCGGGTATTATCAGGGCATTCCCATCGCCATGATCGGAGTGGTGGGGGACGTGGAATTTCCGCCCACGGATCTCACCGCCTCCGTCACCTCCAATATGATCGGCCTGAACGGAGATGTGCTGCTGTACACAGGAGAGAACTATAAAAAATTCATCCAAAGCTATCTGGGCGCAACCCTGAACATACTGCCCCCGGAGGCCATGGGGGAGATGTATTATGACGGGGAATATATTGCCATGGACAGCTTTCCGGGGGAAAATTCCATCCGGATTATCGACGGGATTATGTATATCAAGACGGAAAATAAGACGACGGATTAGCGGGAGAAAGGAAGAAGCAGTATGGCGCTATTGTCAATTGTTTTACCGGCCTATAACGAAGAACAGAATATAGCGAATACGGCGGATGTGCTTTCGAGGCTGCTCTCGGAAAATGAGATTGATTATGAGCTGATTTTTATCAGCGACGGCTCCCGGGACGGCACCTACGGCGAGATCCTTCGGGCCAGCAAAGCAAATCTTAGGATCAAGGGTGCGGAATTTAGCCGCAACTTTGGGAAGGAAGCCGGAATTTTTGCCGGGCTGGAGCTGGCGTCGGGAGATGCCGTGATTGTGATGGACTGCGATCTGCAGCACCCGCCGCAGGTGATTCCAAAGATGTGGAAGCTTTGGAAAGAAGGGGCCGAGGTGGTGGAAGGGATTAAATCCAGCCGCGGCAGGGAGAGCCTGGGATATAAGCTGTCCGCGGGTCTGTTTTACAGGATTATGAGCAGGCTGATCCGGATGGATATGTGCGCCTCTTCGGACTTTAAGCTGTTGGATCGAAGGGTAGTGGATGTGCTTTTGTCCCTGCCGGAGCGGAACACTTTTTTCAGAGCGCTGAGCTTTTGGGCGGGATTTCGGACGGAAAAGGTGGAGTACGAGGTACAGGAGAGGAAATACGGGGAGAGTAAGTGGTCTTTTGGCAGCCTGATGCGGTATGCGGTTTCCAATGCAACGTCCTTCAGCACCATGCCTCTGCAGCTGGTTACCGTGATGGGACTGATCTCCATTTTGTTCAGCCTGATACTGGCGGTTCAGACGCTTGTGAGGTTTCTTATGGGAAATTCGGTGGAGGGATTTACCACGGTGATCCTGCTGATTCTGATCATCGGAGGGTTTCTGATGCTGAGTCTGGGGATCATCGGACATTATATTGCAAGAATTTACGAGGAAGTGAAGGGGAGGCCCAAGTATATTATCAGTAAGGTCACGGATAACGTACAGGGACAGGCTCTGGGAAGCTGGAAAAAAAGATAAGAAGGAAGATCCGCCAAAGCGGGTAAGGAGGTAGGAAATGATTAACTTTAATGTGCCGCCCTGCGGGGAAAAGGCGATGGAGTATATCCGGGAATGCGTAAAAAACCAGAAGATCTGCGGAGACGGCGCATATACCAAAAAGTGCAGCGAGTGGTTTGAAAAGAGGACGGGCACCGCAAAGTGCCTGATGACCACCTCCTGTACCCATGCGACGGAGCTGGCGGCGCTGTTGTGTGATATTCAGCCCGGGGACGAGGTTATCATGCCGGCCTATACCTTTGTTTCTACGGCGGACGCCTTTGTGCTGAGGGGGGCGGTGCCCGTATTTGTGGATATCAGGCCGGATACCATGAATATTGACGAGAAGCTCATAGAGGATGCGGTGACGGACAAAACGCGGGCTATCGTCCCCGTCCATTATGCGGGCGTAGCCTGCGAGATGGATGTGATTACGGATATCGCAAAGCGGTACGGCCTGAAGGTCATCGAGGACGCGGCTCAGGGCGTTATGGCCTCCTATAAGGGGAGAGCGCTGGGAACCATAGGCGATTTCGGCGCGTACAGCTTTCATGAGACCAAGAATTACAGTATGGGAGAGGGCGGCGCATTGCTGATCCGCGATCAGAAGGATGTGGAGAACGCGGAGATCATCCGGGAAAAGGGGACGAACCGAAGTAAGTTTTACAGGGGGCAGATCGATAAATATACTTGGGTGAATTACGGTTCTTCCTATCTGCCCAGCGATATGAACGCGGCTTACCTCTACGCGCAGCTGGAGATCGCCGATGAAATCAACGAGGCCAGGCTTTCGATCTGGAACCGGTATTATGAGAGACTGTTTCCGCTGGCAGAGGCGGGGAAGATCGAACTGCCCTTCGTGCCGGAGGGCTGTGAGCACAATGCGCACATGTTTTATATCAAGGCCGGGGATATCGAAGAGAGAACGGCACGGATCGCGCAGCTGAAGGAGAACGGTATACTGTCCGTTTTCCATTATATACCGCTGCATACGGCGCCGGCAGGATTGAAATTCGGCCGCTTCCACGGGGAGGACAAATATACTACGGCGGAGAGCGAGAGGCTGATGCGTCTGCCGATGTATTACGGGCTGACTTCGGAGGAAGTGGACTATATCTGTGACACGATCATGAGATTTTAAGGAGTGGAGCCCATGAAAAAAGCGGCCGGAGCCGCAGTATCGGTTTTAAAGGGAATATTATTCACAGGGTTCAGCCTTCAGATTATTTTCGGCATTGTATGGATGTGTCTCAATGTGGCGCATCCACAGAGATTTGCGGGGAACTGGGGCAGCCTTTACCGCGGAATAAGCGGTCTGGCGGGAAAACAGGTCTGGCTTCTGTATACGGCGCAGCTAACTGCGGCGTATTATGCCGCGCACCGGTTTCTGGGGCGTTTCTGCCGCCGGGGCGGAATCCGGGATGTCTGGAGGTGTCTGGCGTTTCTGACGTTCCCGACGGCGATGCAGTGCCATCTGGCGGTTTCCCCGCATTCTTTTGTCAGTTCTCTTTTTTTGCTGGAGCTGGCGGCGGTGCTCCCCGAAGGGAGGATGCCGGACGGAAAAGCCGAGAGAGAGGTCGGGGAAGATTCCGGAGGAGAAATCGGGGAGGCATTGGAAGGATCGGGAAAAGAGCCTGCGTCAGAAGAAGGAAAAAAGTTTTATAGCCATGAAAAGAAAAAGACGGTCCGGCAGATGGGAAACGGTCTTGCGGCGCGTCTGGCGCAGGCAGGAGCTTACTGGCTTTTCCTGGCTCTGTTGGAGTCGGAATATGTGATTTTGGGGGCCGTGCCGCTTGTTTTGGCGCTTTTGGCCGGTCTTAGGAGGCTTTGGAAGCAGCCTCGCAGCCTGTGCGGGTGCCTGCTGCTTTTTCTGGCTTTTGGAGGAATGATAACGGGAATCTGCACGCTGACAGAGGGACAGGATTATCTGCCGGATCGGGAGTCGGCGGCTTTTGGGCTGTTTCACAGGGCAGCATGGCCGACGCTTTGGCAGGATCACGAGGGCTGGCCGGAGGAAGTAAGGCAGGAGACGGATGAATATGTCTGGGCCGCGTCGTTCCATGCGAACGATCCGGAAGAGTATATCCGGCCGGTGATGCTGGAAAAATTCGGCGAAGAACAGGCAGTCCGATATTACCTGAAAATGGCGGTGATTTCCTGGAAGAAGCATAGTTTCTGGACGGTTCGACAGGTGGGGTGGGATGTCCTCGGATACGGCGTCACGCTTCTGATTCTGCCGTGGCAGCTGTCGGGCGTGGGGTATGCGTCCTATTCCGGAAGAAATTATGAGATGATGCTGATGCATACGCCGCGGCTGACGAAGTATTACATGGATTATGGCTGCAGATGGTTTGCCATGATGTTTTTTGCGGCAGCGCTTCTGTGGGCAGCCATGACGCTGCAAAACCCTGAGCGGCTGAAAGGCCGGAAGCCTGTGAGACCGCTGTACTGTCTTCTGTGGGCGGGAGCAATAACGGCAGTGTATACCATGCGGGGAGCAGGAGTCATGGACTATAAGTACACGGTCGGGGTAAATCTTTTATGGCTCGCGGCGGCGCTTGTGCTTCAGGATAGGGGGACGGCGGATGGAGAAACAGAAAAGATTAAGGTTTTGGAAAAGTAAATTCTGGTTTTTGGCCGGGAGCCTGGCGGTTCTGTGTACGGTTCTGCCGTATTTTTTACTGGGAGAGGACAGTATTTTTGCCGTGACGGATCAGCTGGACGGAGAGATGATCGCATATATTCTGCAGGCCAGACATTTGTTTCAGAAAGGCGGTTTTGCGGAATTTATGAACGGAGCGTCTAAAACGGCGCTGACAGTACCGGCGCCGTTTGCGGTACTTTTGTTTTTGTCAGGACATTATTGTGGCGCCTTGATTACCATGGCTGTCACGGGGAAGCTTTGCGGGTTTGTGGGAATGTATCTGCTGGTGAGAGAAATTACGGAACGCAGGGAAATAGCGGCGGCCGCCGGCTTCCTTTACAGCTGTATTCCTTTTTTGCCTGTGTACGGGTTGGCGGAATTTGGACTTCCTCTTTTGATTTGGAGCGCATGGCAGCTAAAGAAAGGAAGGCATTTGATTTTTGTATATTGCTACACGGCAGTTTACGCTTTGTCTTCTTCACTGGTGCTGGTAGGATTCGCGGTATTGGGAGTCGGTTTGCTGTGGATTTTGTGGGCGTTGATTCGTGTAAGGAGAGAAAAGGCTGACAGGGCCGGTGTTTGGAGAGTGAGCATGGCGTGGGTACTGATGCTCATCCTTTATATCGTAGAGAATATCGGTTTATTTGCCCAACTCTTTGGATCGGATCCGGACAGCGTCACGCATAAGTCTGCTTATGTACACTCATCCGCGGGTCCCTTTTGGAATGTATTTCTGGAAAATCTGTTGAAAGGGGATCAACACAGTCAAGGGTATCAGCTGTTGCTGCAGGTGTCTACGGCGGCAGCGTTTGTTGTAGGAGTTTTTTTCCTGAAAGGACGCAAAAAGGATGCATCCGGGCCGGTTGAAAGGAAGATTCGGTGCTTTCTGCGGGTGATTGCCTGTTGTTTTGCCTGGAATTTGTTTTTTGCTTCGACGGCGGCTGTCTGGAGAACGTCCATCGGAGTAGAATTTCGGTCCCGCCTGTCTTTTTTGGGAACTTTTCAGCTGAACAGGCTGTTGTGGCTGGCGCCGTGCCTGTGGTATGTAGCGGCGGCGTGCGGGATGGCTGTATTTTGGGAAATGTGCCTTGTAAAAAAACGGTATTGTATTATCCTGCTCTTTACCTGGGCGTTGTGGATGACCACGGCGCTGTGGATGTTGTGGGCCGGCGATTTTAAACTGAATCTGCAGAAGCTGAGAAATCCTGATTACGGGATGTTGAGCTATCGGGATTATTATGCCCTTGGCGTGATGGAACAGGTGCGGGATTATCTGGATCAGTATACCGGGCAGGATGTGAGCGAATACCGAGTGGTCAGTCTTGGGATTGATCCGGTGGCAGCGCTGTACCACGGCTTTTACTGCCTTGACGGGTATTCCAATAATTATTCCCTGGAATATAAGAAAAGCTTTCGGAGAATCATTGCCCCGGAGTTGGATAAAAGCGATTATCTCAAACAATATTTTGATGACTGGGGGAATCGGTGTTATCTGTTCAGTTCCGAGGTGCCGGGGTACTTTACCATAGAGAAATACACTTCTTACTTTTTAAATTATGAGATAGACAAGGAAGCCCTGTATGAAATGGGCGGAAGATATATTCTTTCGGCGGTTTATATTGCCAATGCAAAAGAGCAGGGGCTGATACTGCTGAATGAGACGCCTATTGAGGCTGCGGGCAGCTATTACCTTATTTATATTTATGAGGTGGAGCATTAGAACCGGAGGAGAACGATTTTATGGTATTGCAGATTTTAATCCTATTTATGATCCTGTTTGTTCTTCCGACGCTTGTGGGAGGCATTTTTGCCGCTGCGGCGGAGAGAGGAAACAGGCTTTTGTTCCGGTGGGTGAGCGGACAGTTTTGTCTCTGGGCAGGATTTTTGCTGATCTGCGTGCCTGTGATTCTGATACGGCAGGGTGACGGATTTACCGATGTGATAAAAATGAACGCCGTGTTTGCGGCGGCTATGCTGCTGTTTTCCGCAGGGGTGGAGGTTAAGAGGCGCGTGACCGCGGGGAGGAGGATCCCTGTCGAGGGAAGCGGCCGCAGAGTCGATCTTCCGGCGGCTGCGCTCTGGGTCTTAGTGTTGGGGCTGTTGATTTTGCAGCTGATCATGGCGGTGACGCTGGCCTATGAGGAGGGGGATGACGCCTTTTATGTGGCGACAGCTTCTATCACTGCGGAATCTGAAACCATGTATAAGATACTGCCCTATACCGGAGGAGCTACCGGGTTTGACGCACGGCACGGGCTGGCGCCCTTTCCGATCTGGGTAGCTATGCTGGGCTGGCTCTCCGGGATGCATCCGGCGGCGGTGGCACACGTTGTTTTGCCGGTGGTGCTGATTTTGATGGCATATGCCGTTTTCTATATGCTGGGAAAACATTTATTTCGGGAGGGTGGGCGTAAGCTGCCCCTGTTTCTGCTCTTTTTGGAGCTTTTGATATTGTGCGGCGGTCAGTCCCTTTACACGGCGGAGAATTTTCTGCTGGTGAGAACGGCGCAGGGGAAGGCGGTTCTGGCTCAGATTGTGATTCCTTTTCTGATACTTCTTCTGGCGGTTCTTCTTGAGAAGCTGCAGCAGGGCGGCAGGGTGAAGCCTGCATATTGGCTGCTGTTGGGTCTGACTGCGCTGTCAGGCAGTCTGTGCAGCACGCAGGGGGTATTGTTGACGGTTATGCTTTTGGGAGGGGTATCCGCGTGCGCGGCGCTCTGCTATCACAGATGGAAGGTGCTGCTGCCGACGGCGGCCTGCTGTGTCGTGCCGACTGTCCTGGCGTTCCTTTATTTTTTTGTGAACTGAGAGGAAGCGTTGTATGTGGGAAGATGTGGTGTGGACTTTTCGAAATTATATGGGGACGGGGCTGGTCGTGATATGGTTTCTGGCGGCGCTGATCTATCTGTTCCTCTGTGAGAAGCGCAAGGATCGGAGGATTCTTTTCGTATATTTTCCGACTGTTGTTCTTGCGTTTTTTTTCAATCCGCTGTTTATGAGAGCGGTTTTTGTGACCATTGGCGGAGAGGTGTATTTCCGTATCTGCTGGATCCTGCCGGTTATTTTGGTGATTGCCTATGCTGCCGTAAAGATCTGGGAGAAGCTTAGCGGGGCCGCACAGGCGCTCTTTGCGGCAGCGGCGGCAGTGCTCATCGTTCTGTCCGGGAAGCCGGTGTATGAGAATAGCTTATACAGCAGAGCGGAAAATATCTATCATGTGCCGGAGAGCGTAGTACAGATCTGCGACGCGATCACGGTGCCGGGGATAGAGGTGAAGGCCGTTTTCCCGCAGGAGATGCTGCTTTATGTCAGACAGTACGCGCCGCGTGTCTATATGCCCTACGGCAGAAATACTTTCGACGAGGAGCTCAACAATTTCCTGCTTGCCATGGAGCGCGATACGGTGGATTTGGAGGAGCTGGCGCCGTATGTCGATGCTAAGAGATGCCATTATGTTATTTTGCGCGAAACCCAGGAAATTTTGCAGGATCCGGAGGATTACGGATGGGAGCTGTTCGGACAGACGGACGGCTATATCATTTACCGAAACCAAAAAGTACCGTTTGCCTTATAGACAAACGGTACTTTTTCAGTCGTCCTCTTCGTAGTAGTTCAGCGCGTACACAAAGCGTTCGGCCACCAGCCTTCGCCCCTCCACGTTCAGGTGTCTGTTATCGATCAGATAATCCTTTGCGTTGTCTTCCGTGACGGTGCCGTACAGGTTATCTATAAAGGAGACCTGTCTGGCGGAACAGGAAGAGCCTTCCATAATAGAGTAGGTAGATAACACATCTCTGCCGTAACGAACCTGATCGCTGCTGACATACTCGCCGTCTCTGATTTCGTTGGAAAACGAGTAAGTGGGCGACATGACAATGATGCGTATGTGGGGGTAAACAGATTGCAGATACTCGATGCCTGCTTCCAGATTACCGGTAAAGGTGGTAATGTCAGTGGAGTCGTCGTCGTTGTACATGGGGTGCCCGATCAGATAATCGTAGGCATCGTACATGACGGCAATCACATCCACGGTGCTGAAATCGACAGAAGCAAGCGTATCCAGGGCCTCCTGTGCGTCTTCCGGAATATTCTCTCCAAGCACATCGGCCGCACGCTCAAATGTGATGGCTTTTCCGGCGCCGCCGGCGTAAACGGCTAACCAGTAAAATGTATAGGCATCCATTGGCCGCTCAGTCCAGATGAGGGGGTTCCGCTCGGCTGCCAGATAGCTCTTTCCGATAGAGCAATTGTATACGGTTGCGCCGGTCATCTCGCCGATCATGGCGACAAGGTTGTCTTGTGAGTCCCTGTCGTCGGCCAGGGGAGCATTTCCGAAAAATACGATGGAAAGACCGTCCTCGGTATTGAGAGGAATAGGCATACCGTCTTCGTCTGTGAGAGGAACCATGAGATCCAGGTTGTCTTCGTAGGTTCCCTCTATGTTGTCGCGTATATCATCCTGACTGATAAATTCTCCCCAGTTCCTGAAGCGGAAAAGGATTGTGAATAATACCAGGAGCACGCTGGCGATCAGAACCATGTGAAGATTGATGCGAAAGCGTTTTTTTTGCGGTTTTTCCTGATCTGTCATTTTATCATTTTCCATGTCAACCTCCATGCCGCCGCGCGGCAGTTTTCTTTCTTGTTCCATTTTACTATTATAAATTGAGAAAGTCCATTTTATTAAACAGAATTAAAAAGATTTAAGAAATTATGAAGAAATGACATAAAAGCTTGAAGCGGATTCGGCTCGATGCTATAATGTTACAGAATTGTTAAATTGGGGATGTTATGTCATTCTGCTGACAGTCGGACGGAAGGAGTTTACAGGGATGAAAAAGCTTTTTAATCATACAAAGAGGCCTGTGAATGAGTGGGCAGGTTACGAAGAGGAAGATTATGATTATGACCGGGAGAGCGGCGAGGATGCTTATTCGGCGGAGATAGAAGAGGACGCGGAAGGATACGGGGACGAGACCGCGTACGAGGATGAGGAAGGGTACGGAGATGAGACCGCGTATGAAGACGCGGAGGGATATGGGGACGAGACCGTGTATGAGGACGGAACCGCATATGCGAAAGAGTATGGGGATGAGGACGCGGAAGGATACGGAGACGAGACCGTATATGAGGATGTGGAAGGGTACGGAGACGCGGCCGCATATGAAGGGGCAGAAGGGTACGGAGACGCGGCCGTATACGAAGATGCGGAAGAGTACGGAGACGAGACCGTGTATGAGGACGCGGACGGATATGAGGGCGTGGCCGCATATGAAGATGTGGAAGGGTATGCTGCAGGCGCTTCCTTCGCCGGAGACGCTGCGGACAACGGTGAAATATATTATGAGGACGATTTCCTCTATGATGCAGAGTACGCGGAGGAAGAGGACGACGAGGAGGAACCGGAGAGAAAAGGATTCTGGGCGGCGGTTCGCGGCATGACGGTTTTGGACCGGGTGATTGCGGTTACCGGCGCGGCGGTGCTGGTTCTTATCCTGATTACGGGCGGCATATTTATAAACTCCAGAATCGTACAGAACCAGGTATCCGATTTCGTCAGCGTAGGAGCACAGCTGGAAGATATCTCCGTGATCGGCGAGGTGGGGCTGCTTGCCGTTGCCGACGCGCAGATGGCAAAGATTTCCGCGTCGGTGATGGTAGAGGAGGAACCGGACGGAAACGACGACTGGAGATGGGACGAGGATTATGAGGAGAAGGATTATTCCAGTCAGGTGACGGTGGCGCTGAATATGACATCTATCCAGAAGGATCTGAAGATCAAATTTATCAACCAGAAAACGGGAAAGCTTATTGCAAATGTCCCGTTTGCCGTGACGATAAAGGATCCTGACGGTAAGACAAGCATCTGGTCGGACGACGATATGGACGGTATCATCTATAAGAAGGACATTACGCCCGGAAATTATGAAGTGGCAATGGAAGACTTGACAGACGAAAAATACGATAAGTATTTGATCTCCACAGAAAAAAGGACGGTGGCCGTCAAAAAGGATATTTCCTATCAGAAGGTGGATGTGGCCAACGAAGTGAAGTCGGAGAATGAGATCGACGTAAGCAAGGAGGATACCGCAAAAAACGAGGTTGCGGTGGAGTCCGTGCTGCAGGATACGGTAGCCTGGGTGGAGAGTAAGGCGATCGAGAATATTTACAGCGAGGTGAAAAAGGACACCATCCCCAATCCGCTTACGCTGGCTTCGGTGTCAAAGAGCTTTCTGCGGATAGACGAGACGGCAGCGATTTCCCCGGCGGCGCTGGAGCTGGAGATCGGAAAGATGGGCCGTCTTACGGTGGGAAGCTTCACTCCTGCGTTGAATGAGGGTGAAACTTTCGGAGGAGAGGTCAGCAGGACGGATGTTAAATGGGAATCAAGCGACTCTGCCGTTGCCACGGTTGACGGGAACGGAACGGTGACCGCGGTGGCGGCGGGAACCGCGACAGTGACCTATACCGCAACGGTAACTTATAAAGTGCAGTGGGATGAGGCTGATCCCACGGAACCGAGCACCGATCCTGATCCGAGCACCGACCCCGATCCGAGCACCGACCCCGACCCGAGCACGGAGCCGAGTGAGACAACGGAACCGAGCGGGACAACAGAGCCCGACCCTTCCAACACACCGGAGCCTTCCTCCGAGATGCCCTCTTCCGAAGCGGCAGAATCCGCGGCTGCGGGAGTGCCTGCGCCTATGTCTTTGCGTGAAGAGGAAAGGAAAGAGACAATCAGCGGAACCTGTACCGTGACGGTGAAGGCAGCTGTGGCCGGGGGAACCCTGACGGTGGATAAATCGGACGTGACGGCGGTAATAAAAGGCACGGCGGTGGTTCAGGCGAAGGCGGAAGGCTTTACCGAGGGCCGGGAACTGGTTTATACGGCAAAGTCCGACAAGGAGACGGTTGCCACCGTGACGGCGGACGCCGCGGGTAAGATTACGGTAACGGGCGTGGCTGCCGGCACGGCAAAGATCCGGGTGACGGTGAATTATAAGGACGGCACGGCGGAGACGGAAGCGACGGCGGAGATTACCGTGATGGTGGGAGCGAACAAGGCGATTACCCTGGAGAAGACTACCTGCACGGTTTATATGGCAAATCCGATCGTGTTGACGGCAAAGATCAGCAACACGTCCGCCCCCACAGTGACGGCTGTGTCCTCGGATACCAACGTGTTGAAGGTGACGCTGGGGGCGCTGAAGACGGAGAACGGCGTTACCACGGCGCCTGTCACTCTGGAGGGCCTGAAGGAAGGAAGCGCCAAACTGACAGTGAAATGTGTGGAAAACGGCGAGGAAGTCCAGGCAGAGTGTGTGATCACGGTTAAGCCGAACCCCAAGGAAAACAAAACGACGGAGCTTAAGGATCAGAACGGAGAGCAGATTTACGTTTTTGAAAATAATCAGTACCGAAAGGCTGTTCACGCGGATTATTATACCTTTGACAAGTTTTATAAAAAGTCGGGGGTAAAGTATACCGGCTGGCAGACGATCGACGGTAAGGTTTATTTCTTTAATGCGGATGGCAACAAGGTGACGGGAGAGCAGGTCATCCAGGGCGCAAAGTATAATTTCGGAAGCGACGGCGCGCGCATCAACGGAAACGGCCTGATGGGAATCGATGTCTCCAAGTGGAACGGAACGATAGACTGGGCGGCGGTAAAAAATTCCGGCGTCAATTATGTGATTATACGCTGCGGATACAGAGGCTCTTCTCAGGGTAAACTGGTAGAGGATCCCAAGTTTGTCTCCAATATCAAGGGGGCAACGGCAGCAGGGCTCAAGGTAGGCGTCTATTTCTTCACACAGGCGATGGACGAGAGAGAAGCGGTGGAAGAGGCGTCCATGGTGCTGGAGCAGATTAAGAACTATAAGATTTCCTATCCGGTATTCCTGGACGTGGAATCCAGCGGCGGCCGGGCGGACGCAATCAGCAGGGAGACCAGAACGGCAGTCTGCAAGGCATTCTGCCAGACAATCCAGAATGCAAATTATACCGCGGGCATCTACGCCAACAAGAACTGGTTTGAAAACAAGATCAACGCCAGTGAGCTGAGCGCCTATAAAATATGGCTTGCACAGTATGCTTCGACGCCCACCTATACAGGGAAATATGATCTCTGGCAGTACAGGTCTACCGGTAAGGTAACGGGGATCAGCGGAAACGTGGATCTGAACCTGAGTTATATGGGATATTAGCGAGCAAAGATTTTCTGAGACTGCAAGAGGGTGTACACACCTCTTTAGTACAAAGCCTAAGAAAATCCAAGCTGCACAAAGCGAAAAGCTCGCCTGGAAGGATGCCCGAAGAAAGGGCATTCTTCTGTTTTGAGGGGGCGATTGCTTAAGAAGCATACAAATTTTTTTAAGAATAAAAGTGTTTGGAAATGCGTGGAAAGTGTGATATGATAGAAACAACCGCATCCGGCTCCCGTCGGCGGAGGCAATTTCGGCGGGAAAAAGGCGGATAATACGGAAATACAGCTTAAGAGAGGATTTTTCTATGAGAACTTATCTGGTGACAGGGGGAGCGGGGTTTATCGGCTCCAACTACATTCACTACATGTTCAGAAAATACGGCGGCGATATCCGCATTATCAACGTGGATGCGCTGACTTATGCGGGCAATCTGGAGAATCTGAAGGATATTGAAAACCGTCCGAATTATTCTTTTATCAGGGCGGACGTCTGCGACAAGGCGGCGATTTCTGCGATCTTTGCAGGGAACGATATCGACAGGGTAGTTCACTTTGCGGCGGAGAGCCATGTGGACCGGAGTATCCGTGAGCCGGAGGTCTTTGTCAGAACCAATGTGCTGGGGACGGCGGTTATGCTTAACTGTGCCAGGGAAGCGTGGGAGCTGCCGGACGGAACATATCCGGCGGACAAGAAATTTCTTCATGTTTCCACGGACGAGGTGTACGGGTCCCTGCCTGAGGATGACAGCGCCTTTTTTTACGAGACAACGCCTTATGCGCCGCACAGCCCTTATTCGGCCAGCAAGGCGGGATCGGACATGCTGGTGAAGGCATATATGGATACTTACCGTTTCCCGGCGAATATCACCAACTGCTCCAACAATTACGGACCTTACCAGTTCCCGGAGAAGCTGATTCCGCTGATTATCAACAATGCGCTTCAGGGGAAAAAGCTTCCGGTTTACGGCGACGGAAAGAACGTCCGGGACTGGCTTTTTGTGGAGGATCATGCAAAAGCAATCGACATGGTACAGGAGCAGGGACGGCTGTTCGAAACCTACAATATCGGCGGGCACAATGAGAAGCAGAACATAGAGATCATTCAGACGATTCTGGAGGTTTTACAGGAGATGCTGCCGGAGGGGGATCCCAGAAAGGCTTATGTCAACGGGGATCTGATCACCTATGTGGAGGACCGCAAGGGACACGACAGAAGATACGCCATCGCGCCGGATAAGATCAGGAGGGAGATCGGATGGGAGCCGGAGACGATGTTCCGGGAGGGAATCCGCAAAACAATCCGTTGGTATTTTGAGAACGAGGAATGGATGAAAAATATGACCAGCGGCGATTACCAGAAATATTACAGTGAGATGTACGAAAAATAAAAAGTAACCGTAAAATGGGAACGATAGACGTCGTTCCCATTCGGCGCGCAAAGAGGGCTGTCTTTCAGGGCCCCAAAAGGAGGAGTTATGAAGGGAATTATTCTGGCCGGGGGCTCGGGAACAAGGCTGTATCCGTTGACAAAAGCGATTTCCAAGCAGATTATGCCGGTATATGACAAGCCGATGATTTATTATCCGCTTTCCATCCTGATGCTGGCGGGTATCCGGGAAGTGCTGGTTATTTCCACACCCAGAGATCTGCCGGTATTTGAGGAGCTTTTGGGCGACGGTCATCAGCTGGGAATGCAGTTTTCCTACGCCGTGCAGGAAAGCCCCAGAGGGTTGGCGGACGCTTTTATCATCGGGGCGGATTTTATCGGCGACGACAGAGTGGCGCTGGTGTTGGGCGACAATATTTTTTACGGACAGAGCTTTTCCAGGGTGCTGAGAGAGGTGGCGCTGCGGGAAAAGGGAGCGACTATTTTCGGCTATTATGTGCGGGATCCCAGAGAGTACGGCGTTGTAGAGTTTGACGAAAGCGGAAAGGCTGTTTCCATCGAGGAGAAGCCGGAAAATCCCAAAAGTAACTACGCGGTGCCAGGCCTGTATTTTTACGATAACGACGTGGTGGAGATCGCCCGGAACGTGAAGCCCTCCGCCAGGGGCGAGATCGAGATCACGGCGGTAAACAACGAATATCTGCGCAGGGGGGATCTTTATGTGGAAACCCTGGGGAGAGGCTTTGCATGGCTTGACACGGGCAACCATGACGCGTTATTGGATGCCTCGGATTTTGTGGCGGCTTTCCAGAAGAGGCAGGGACTTTATATCTCCTGTATCGAGGAGATTGCCTATAAGAGGGGATTTATCGACAAGGAACAGCTGATCAGACTGGCGGAGCCGCTGATGAAAACAAATTACGGAAAATATTTGGTTGAGGTAGCAAATGGACTCTAAGCTGCGCTGGATAACGATTCTTTCTTCCATGGCGGTAATTCTTCTGGTGGCCGTTCTCGTCCTTTTCACCAATCGGACGGACGGCGGAAGGCCGGCGGAATCCGAGACAGAGACTTCGGAGCAGGCGCCGGAGGAGACGGAGGAAGGAAACAACGGACAGATCGGTAATGATCTCTCCGCATTTTTAAAGGATAATACTTTTTTTGACCGGGAAATCAATCCGATCTTGGAGGCCGCCAGGGATGAGTCGTCAAGACTGTCCCTGATCGTCACCTCTGTCGAGAAGGATCTTCGTATCCAGATTGTCAACATAGACGGGGAGCCGGTGACCGGAGAGAGCTTCTTTGTCAGGCTGGACGGCGAAGGGGAGTATAAGGATCTGGATAAGGATGGCGTCATCTACATCGGAGATCTGGCGGCCGGCGAGTATTATGTGGAGCTGCTGCCGATTTCCGGCTATCGGGTGCCGGTCAACGAGACACGGGTGAAGGTAAAGGATAAGGTAGAGTATCTTGCCATCGACGATATCTCGCTGCTCATCAAAACGGAGGCGGACATCGACGCGGAGGCGGAGGATACCGCCGTGGCGGACGCGCTGTCCGACGCGGACAAGTCGGAAATCAAGAAGCTGCAGAATACTACGGGAAACACGAAAGTCGGCATAGACGTTTCCAAATGGAACGGCGAGATCGATTGGGACAAGGTGCGGAATGCCGGCGTGGAGTATGCGATTATCCGTGCGGGATACCGGGGCTCCGTGACGGGAAGCCTGGTGGAGGATCCGTATTTCGCGGCGAACATGAAAGGGGCGGCGGCCAGCGGGCTGCCGGTAGGAGTCTACTTTTTCACCCAGGCGGTAAACGAGGTGGAGGCCGTGGAGGAGGCGTCCGCAGTCATAAAGCTGGTGAAGGAGTACAAGCTGGACTATCCGATCTTTATCGATACGGAGGGAGCAGGCGGGAACGGGCGCGCAGACGGGCTGGATGCGGATACCAGAACCCTGGTCTGCGAAGCGTTTTGCAGAACCGTCGAGAACGCGGGCTATGAAGCGGGAGTGTATGCCAGCCGGAACTGGTATAATAATAATCTGCACACGAACCGGCTGGATAACGACTACTATATCTGGCTTGCAGAGTACAGAAGTATTCCGCTGTATCAGGGATATTATCAAATGTGGCAGTATACGTCGAAGGGAAAGGTGGACGGCATCTCCGGAAACGTAGATATGAATATAAGCTACTACTAAAAATCAGGCGGCTGCGAAGCAGACATTTGATTTTTGAGCTACGGCTTGGAGGAAAAGAATCAAGCGGCTGCGAAGCGCGGAAAAAATATTGCGGCAGAAGAGAGGAGAGGGAGAAGATGGGGAAAATAACGGTAGAAACCTGTGAGATAGAGGGGCTGAAGGTGATCACGCCCGCGGTTCACGGAGACGCCAGGGGGTACTTTTACGAGTCCTATCACTACGAGGCTTATAAGGAGGCGGGGATTTCGGACATTTTTGTGCAGGATAATCAGTCCGCGTCGAAAAGGGGAGTGCTGAGAGGACTTCATTTTCAGATCGAGCATCCTCAGGCGAAGCTGGTACGGGTGATCAAAGGGGAAGTGTTCGATGTGGCGGTTGATCTGCGGAAGGGCTCCGCTACTTACGGGAAGTGGTACGGAGTAATTCTTTCGGAAGAGAACAAGAAGCAGTTTTATGTGCCGAAAAATTTTGCCCACGGATTTCTCGTGCTTTCGGATTACGCGGAATTTTGTTATAAGTGTACGGAGTTTTATCACCCCGGAGACGAGGGGGGAATTATTTACAATGACCCGGCCATCGGCGTGGAGTGGCCGATTCCGGAGGGGATGGAACTGATTTTTTCCGAGCGGGACACGAAGTGGGGCGGAATCGACAGCCTGACGTGAGAAAGCGAGTTTCCCTTGCGGGGCAAAGCTTCCTGACAGAGGAAAAGAATCTGCCGAATGGGTTCTTACGGAACGCCGCGGTATGCGGGACGGCTGTGAAAAGAAACGGGGAGTAGCATGAAGATAAGCAGGAAGAGCGGAACCGCCATATTTTCCCTTTTGGGACTGGCTCTGGCGGTCATAATCATTGCACATCAGAATACGGCGCCGGATGTGGATCCGCGGCTGGAGCTGATCAAGAAAATTATATCCTGTGCGGCGATTCTGGCTGCCTGCCTCATCTTTGCGAAGTGGTACGAAAAGTTTACGACGCTTCCGGCGGAACTGTTCCAGAACAGGCATTTGATCTGGAAGCTGGCAAAAAACGATTTTAAGAAACGGTACGCGGGTTCCTATATGGGGGCGGTGTGGGCCATGGTGCAGCCTGTGGTGACGGTTGCCATGTATTACATTGTCTTTGACAAGATCATGGGGAACGGAATCAACCGGGGGACGGGAGAAATCCCCTTTGTGCTTTTTCTGACGGCGGGACTTGTGCCGTGGTTTTATTTCAGCGAGGCGCTGAATAACGGAACCAACGCCATGCTGGAATACCATTATCTGGTCAAGAAGGTGGTATTTAAGATCAGCATTCTCCCGATTATCAAGATTATTGCCGCCACCTTCATCCATGTGTTTTTTGTGCTTGTGATGCTGATCGTTGCGGCGTGTTACGGCTATTATCCCACGGTTTATACGCTTCAGATCTTTTATTACAGCGCCTGTCTGTTTGTTTTTGTTTTGGCTTTGTGCTATACAACCTGTTCTATTGTGGTTTTTTTCAGAGATTTATCCCAGATTATCAACATTGCGCTGCAGATCGGGATGTGGGCGACCCCCATACTTTGGAACATAGATAATCTGAGCGCCAAATGGGTCGTGATTTTGAAGCTGAACCCGTTGGTGTATATCGTGAACGGATACCGGAGCGCGATCTGCGAAAAGCAGTGGTTTTTCCAGGATTTTTTCTCCACCATGTATTTCTGGATCGTCACCGTGGTTCTGTTCGGGCTGGGCGCGGCGGTGTTTAAGAGGCTGAAGGTACATTTTGCGGATGTGCTGTAAACAGGAGGGTATTATGGGAAAAATAAAAAAGGCGGTAAATTGGAAGCCGGATATGCGTCTGGTGGCGGGGCTCGCGGTGGCAGCGCTTCTGTTGCTGCTGATTCCTCTGCTGCGGATATCAATTTACACGGCGCCCTATTATGACGATTATATACAGGGAAGAATTGTAAAAGGTTTTTTAAGAGAGGAAAACAGTCTGAGGAGTGTCTGGCGGGGAGCTGTGTATAACGTGCGGACATCCTGGTATGCGTGGCAGGGGACATATTCAGCGACTTTCTTTAATTCTCTTGTGCCCGTTGTATGGGGAGAACAGTATTATTTTCTGGGTGCTGTTTTTCTGATTTTGCTCCTTCCGGCGTCTGTTTTTGTGCTGGTGGGAGTGCTGGTCAGGAGCGTACTGAAGGCAGATCGGGTATCCTGCGTCGCCATGCAGGCTGTTACGGCGGCGACGGTTGTGGTGCTGCTTTATTCGCCGCAGCAGGGCTTTTACTGGTATGTGGGAGGGATGTGTTATGTGGGAATGCACTCCTTCCTGATGTTGACGACTGCCGCATGGATCAAATTGCTGACGGGAGCAGGTAAGGTAAAAACAGTGCTATTGTTTCTGTGGACACTGTTAGGGGCGTTGCTGGCGGGAGGCGCTAATTTTGTGACAGGCCTGCAGGGGATTTTGATCTGTCTGGGGATGGTCGTGTTTGGTGCAATTCTTGGCAGGAAGCGTACTTGGCTGTTGGCTCCGTCTCTCCTGGTTTACGGAGCCGGTTTTTATATGAACGTATCCGCGCCCGGAAATCAGATCAGGGCGGCTCATTATGTGGGCTGGGGTTATCCGCCCGCGGAAGCTGTCCTGCGTTCTTTTCTGGAAGCGTTTCGGCATCTGGGAGAATTTTCCGGATGGATCACGGTGGCAGTGATGGTGCTTTTTGCACCGATTATCTGGTATATGCTGGGGAAAACGGAAATTACTTTTCGTTTTCCGGCGCTTGTGCTTGTCGGATCCTTCTGCCTGTACGCGACGGGCTTTACGCCGACTCTTTACGCCATGGGACACGGAGGATACGGCAGAGTTTTGAACTGCGTAAAAATCACCTACCAGATTCTTTTGATAATCAATGAAGTCTATTGTCTGGGGTGGCTCAGGGGCTATCTTGCAAAGAGGGGGAAGACAGACTTCCGGGTGGGCGCGCCCTGGTGGTTTTACGGACTGGTCGGAGCGGGAATGCTGGTTATCTTTGCCTTTTTTTCGCGCAGTCAGGCGGGATGTTATTCTTCTTACGGCGCGTACTATTTTGTGCATACGGGAGAGGCGTATAATTTCTATCAGGAGTATTTAAACAGAATAGAGACGATTGTAAACGGCGGGGATGATGTAGTTGTGGAGCCCTACCACTATAAACCCTGGTTCCTTTGCATAGAGGATCTGAGCGATAATCCTGACGCCGAGAAAAACCAGGCCATGGCGCAGTGGTACGGTAAAAATTCTATCACCTGTGTGGCGGAGGATGCGGAGTAGGACAGTTGAAGTTTGGAGGTTAGTGTGATTCGAGCGAAAGTACGGGAAATTGATGTCCCTGCCATTGAGGTTTTAGACGTAGTAAAGATTTATAAGCTGTATGACAGGCCGCGGGACAGGGTAAAGGAAGCCTTCGGGTTCGGGAAAAGGCAGATGTATAAGCCGCATTATGCCTTAAACGGCGTCAGTATGTGTATTTTTCGGGGGGAAACGGTAGGGATCATCGGAACCAACGGCTCGGGGAAATCCACAATTCTGAAGATCATTACAGGAGTCCTGACGCCGACCTCGGGGTCTGTAAATGTGGACGGACGGATCTCGGCGCTTCTGGAGCTGGGAGCAGGCTTTAACCAGGAGTATAACGGGATTGAAAATATATACCTGAACGGCACGATGATGGGCTTTTCCGAAAAGGAGATTGACGAAAGACTTCCAGACATTCTGGAGTTTGCCGATATCGGAGATTATGTCTATCAGCCGGTGAAAACCTATTCCAGCGGCATGTTTGTGCGGCTTGCGTTCGCGGTAGCCATCAATATCGATCCGGAAATCCTGATCGTGGACGAGGCGCTTTCCGTGGGGGACGTCTTTTTTCAGGCAAAATGCTATCACAAATTTGAGGAGTTTAAGAAGCTGGGAAAGACGATTGTCTTTGTCAGTCATGACTTGAGCAGCATCAGCAAATACTGCGACAGGGTTTTCCTGCTAAACAAAGGGACGCTTTTGGGCGAGGGATCGCCGAAGGAGATGATCGACGCCTATAAAAGAGTGCTGGTAGGGCAGTATGAGACGCCGGACGAGCAGGAGAGCGACGGTCTGTTGGAGGATCCGCAGCTGCGGCAGGCAGCCGGGGGCGGCAGAGGCGGAGTGCAGAAGGCCGGAAATCCTGCGGACGGCACAGGCAGAGGGCAAGGAGCCGGAAGCCCCGTGGGGAAGAGTGCGGATTCTGCGGGCGGCAGAGGGCAAAGAGCCGGAAGTCCTGCGGGGAAGAGTACGGATTTTGCGAGCGGCAGAGGACAGAAAGTGTGGAGCTCTGCAGGCGGCGCGGAGCGGAAAAACCCGGACGCGCTGGAATACGGAACGGGTCAGGCGAGAATAGAGGAGTATTATGTGACGGATGACCGCGGGGTGCGGACGACGGCAGTGATCAAGGGAAGCGAGTTTACGCTGCACATGCGGGTGAAGTTTCTGGAGCATATCCCGGCGCCGATTTTTGCCTTTTCCGTGAAAAACGTAATCGGAACGGAGATCACGGGGACAAATACGATGATTGAGAAAGCTTTTCTGGAGAGCGTGGAGGCCGGGCAGGAAAAGAACATCACCTTTACGCAGAAGATGAGTCTTCAGGGAGGCGAGTATCTGCTTTCTCTGGGGGTGACCGGCTATAACGGCGACACGTTTGAGGTATATCACAGACTTTATGACGTCCTGAATATCACGGTGGTTTCGGATAAAAACACGGTGGGATATTACGATATGGATTCCGTGGTGACGGTCACGGATGCGAGGTAGTTTATGGCGGAAGAGATTGGCAGGGTAAAACTGGATTACAGCAGATATTCGGGGAAGGATTTTTACAGCGACGGAAGCGTGGAGGATGAGCTTCTGGAGATCGTAAAAACGCATTCTCCCTCGGAGTATGCCGCAGTGATAGAGGAGCGGAAAAGCTGGCCGGTGCTTTATCATCTGTCGCCTCTTCGGGAGAATATTGTGGACTGGCTTCCCATGAAAAAAACGGACAGGGTATTGGAGGTTGGCAGCGGCTGTGGCGCGATCACGGGAGCGCTTGCGCGGAAAGCGGGAAGCGTGACCTGTGTGGAGCTTTCGGAGAAGAGAAGTCTGATCAACGCTCACAGGCACAGGGATTGCGATAACGTCACGATTCATGTCGGGAATTTCAGGGACATTGAACCGGATCTGGAGAAGGACTATGATTATATTTGTCTGATCGGGGTATTTGAGTACGCGCAGAGTTATATCGGCGGAGAGACGCCGTTTCATGATTTTATCAGGATCCTGCTTCCACATCTGGCGGAGGGCGGCAGACTCGTCATTGCCATCGAAAACAAGTACGGGCTGAAATATTTTGCGGGCTGTAAGGAGGATCATCTCGGCGAGTGGTTTTCCGGCATCGAGAATTATGCGGGCGGCGGAGGCGTTCGCACCTTCAGCCGCAGGGGGCTGGAAAAGATATTCAAAAGCTGCGGGATAAAGGAAACACATTTTTATTATCCGTATCCGGACTATAAATTTATGACATCGCTGTACAGCGACGCCTATCTGCCCGGAAGGGGGGAGCTTACAAATAATCTCCGCAACTTTGACAGGGACAGAATGCTTTTGTTCGACGAGAGCAGCGCCTTTGACGGTATCCTGGAGGACGAGCTGTTTCCGGTGTTTTCCAATTCTTTTCTGGCGGTGATCGGAGGCGCGTCGGAAATCAAGTATGTGAAATATTCCAATGACAGGGCCTCGGAGTATTCCGTAAAAACGCAGATCTGCAGGAATGCGGAAAAGGAAATTCAGGTTCGGAAATATCCGATGAGCGAGGCGGCCAGAGAACATGTGCGCGGGATGGCGCTGGCGTATGAGAGACTTTTGGAAAAATACGCGGGAGGCAGACTGGAAATTAATCAGTGCAGTCTGGCGGAGGAAGGGGAAAGTGTTTTTGCTCAGTTCCCGTATGTGTACGGGACACCGCTTTCCGAGTTGATGGATAAATGTCTGGAGAAGGACGATCTGGAGGGATTTTACGGATATTTCCGGGAGTATGTGGAGCGCATCGGGTATAACAGCGAGTATCCGGCGGCGGATTTTGACCTGATTTTTTCGAATATTCTTGTAAATAAAGATAAATGGACGCTGATCGATTACGAATGGACCTTCGGCAAGCCTATCAAGACGGAGGAGCTTGCATTTCGGGCGGTTTACTGTTACCTTTTGGAAAATCCCGCAAGAGAAAAGATAAATCTTGATCTGATCCTGAAAGAACTGAATTTATCGGAGGAGGACGCGGAGAATTATCGGAATCAGGAACGGGATTTCCAGCAGTTTGTCACGGGAAATCATGTACCCATGACGAAAATGCGGGATCTGTTGGGGTATCGGATGACGGTTCCCCAAAAGTGGATCGGGAAGTACGCGGATTCCGGGGATGTGAACCGTGTGCAGATTTACGAGGACAGGGGAAGCGGTTTTTCGGAGGAAGCGTCTTATTTTGTCCCTGAGGCCTATCAGGGAGAAAACCGGATAGAACTGAAGCTTTCGGTCAGCGGGGAGGTTCAGACGCTGCGGATTGACCCCTCCTTTGACAGCTGTGCGGTCAGAATCGAGGAGATGACCTTTAACGGAGAGGCAGTGCCTTTCGACAAAAAGAAGATATTGCAGGTCAACGGCAGAATCGCCCGGCCTGCGACGCTGATTTTTCCGACAGTCGATCCGAATATCTGTATTTCGCTGCGGGAGCTGAACAGGCAGGCTGAAAATGTGCTTTATGCGCGTATGGAGATCGTGCGGCTTGCCCCTGCCATGGCGCGGGAGATGGCCGACGCGGTAAAAAAGCTGATTTGAGCAGGAGCGAACGGTGGGAATAAAAGAACGGATCAAACAGGTATTGACGGAAAAAGAGGATAGGAGATACGGTCGGCTGTTGGCGGAAAGGCAGAGGACTTATGAGGCATGGCTTGCCGGGCAGGAAAAGCTTTGGGCGGAAGAGAACGGGGAAGATCGGGGCGAACCGGACAAAGCAGGGAGTGTGGCCAGGCAGGGGCAGGGTCGGGTTTCGGAAGAGTTTGTGTTGATCCAGTCCTGCGACGGGACCGTTGCTCCGTGGGCCTCGAAAAATATCGAACGTTATTTTAAAGAAAATCCTGAAGTCCTGGTAGTTTATTGTGACGAGGATGTCAGGACGGCGGAGGGCGAGCCCGGTTTCCCGTGGTTTAAGCCGGACTGGTCTCCCGATTTTTTGGACAGCTGCCTGTATTTTGGAGGACTTACGGCGGTGCGGCGAAGCCTGTGGGAGGAGATGAAAAGCCTTTATGGGAGCGCCGGTTCCGGGGAGCGGCAGACGTGTTTTGAGAAAAAAGAAAACGGACGTTATTTTGTGATCAATAGGGAGGCTTACGAGGAATGGCTGCATCTCTGCGTCGAGGACGGTTATAAAAGGGGCAGCGTTTCGATCGGACATATTCCGCAGATTTTGTTTCACGCCGAAAGCCGGGAGGAGCAGGAGCGCTTTCTGGAGGAGTCGGACTATCTGAGGAGAAAGAGGCGGGGGCTTCTGGAGGATTTTTGCGGCCGTTATACGGGCGCAGCGCGGACGGATGAAGCGCAGGCGGATAGCCGTGGCGAGGACGGAGAGCAGCCGAACGGCTCGCAGGCAGACAGACCGCAGGAGGGCAGACGGAGCGCAGACGGAGCGCAGACGGGCGGCTGGCAGGCGGGCGAACCGGCGGTGTCGGTGGTGATTCCCTCGAAAGACCACCCGGATCTTCTACGGCAGTGTGTGGAAAGCGTGAAGGTATCCGGCGAGGGTATTCCGTTGGAGATCATTGTCGTAGATAACGGGAGCGGAGCCGACAACAGGGAAATGATAGAAAAGATGCTGCGGGAAGAGGCTGGAGACGGCGCAGGCAGCAGCACGGGCGGAAACAGCTTATCGATTCAGTATATGTATCAGCCTATGGCCTTTCACTTTTCCCGAATGTGCAATCTGGGCGCGGAAAGGGCAAGGGGAGAACTCCTGTTGTTTTTAAATGATGACGTTATATTGAGGGATGCCTGTATTCGGGAGATGGCGGCCCGGGCGTCCAGAGACTATACGGGGGCGGTGGGCTTAAAGCTTTTGTATCCGGAGACGGAGCGGATCCAACATGCGGGAATTACGAATCTTCCGATGGGGCCGGTACACAAGCTACAGTCCCTGCGGGACGACAGAGATTATTACGGGAAGGCAAATAACAGCTGCCGGAATTTTCTGGCGGTGACGGCGGCCTGCCTGATGGTGGAAAGACGGAAATTTGTGGAGGCGGGAGGCTTCTGCGAGGAACTGCCGGTGGCGTTTAACGATGTGGAGCTTTGCTTTCATCTGTACGAATTGGGATATCATAACGTGTGTTTGAATAATATTCATGCTTATCATTGCGAGTCTGCAAGCCGCGGGGACGACGAGTCGCCCGAAAAGCTGAGACGGCTGCTGGAAGAGAAAAGGAGGCTGTACGAACGTCATCCTGGGCTGGAGGGAAGGGATCCGTATTATTCCGTTTTCCTGAACAGGGAGGGGCTGGACGTGAGGATTGAACCTTTCTACAGGACGGCGGGGAACAGAGCGCAGGAAGTTAAACTGTTGAAGCCGGAAACCGAATGGTCAAAATGCAGACAGGATGAGTGCTTGCTTGTGCGGGTGGAGGATATCCGCGGGGAAAGTATTGTCGGATGGAGTGTTGTACTGGGAGATGATAACGCATGTTATGAAAAATGCTTTCTGCTGCGCCGATTAAGGGAAAAGACGGAAGAGCAAAGAACGGAAGAGCAAAGAACGGAAGAGCAAAGAACGGAAGAACAAAGAACGGAAGAGCAAAGGCTGGAAGAGCAAAGGCCGGACGAACAGAAATTGGAAGAATATCGTCTGGAAGGGCGGAGAGCGGAAGGACAGAAACTGGAGGCCCAGGGATTGGAAGGACAAAGATCGGGAAAAGGGCAGGAACGCGCAGGGAAAAACGGCGAAGAGAAAAGCGACGAAGAGAAAAGCGACGGCATTGTCTACGGAATTGCTCTGGAGGGGCAGCTTCGCCCGGATCTGGAGGAAAATATGCCGGATCAGAAAAATGTGGCGCTGAGCGGGTTTTGGTTAAAGCTGTCCGCGGACGACCTTCCGTTCGGCAGCTATCGGATCGGGGTAAGCGCCCGCAATCGGGTGACGGGACTAAGGCTGGTAAACTGGAGTAACAGGACGATAGAGATATAGCGCCGTGAGCCGGGGGATGCCGCTGGGGATACAGGCCGGAATCGGCTCGTCGGCGGACATGGAGTGAAACCGGCGGATGCGAAAGCATCCGCCGGGTCGGGAATCAGACAGGAGAGAACATGGAGCAGACAGATTACAGGGAAGAATATGAGAGAGAACACCTGAAATGTGCGGAGCTGGCGGGACGTATCGCCGATTTGGAGGCAAAAAACGAGGAGCTGGAGTGGAAGCTGAACCGTATCAAAAAGAATCCGCTCTGGAGAGCGAGTAAACCGGCGCGGAATGTGATCCACTGGATGATTCGGCAGCGGGACAGGCTGAAAAACTGCGGCGGCCCGAGGGGTGTGTTGCGCAAGCTGGATTATAAAAAGCGGGAAAGGGAAGCCATGAAGCAATTCGGGACGGAAAGCTTCCCCGACGAGGCGCAGGCGGCCAAAGAGCGGGGGACGGTATTCCCGAGGATGGTAAAGATCAGTATCCTTGTGCCCCTTTGGAACAATCAGCGGCAGTTTCAGATCGAGATGCTGGATTCCGTGATGAATCAGACCTATCAGAACTGGGAGCTTTGTCTGGCGGACGGCTCGGACGAAGAGCACGCCTATATCGGCGAGATCTGTCAGGAGTACGCGCAGAAGGCGGGCGGTCGTGTCGTCTATCGGCATTTGGAAAAAAACGAAGGGATTTCCGGCAATACCAACGCATGTCTTGCAATGGCCTCGGGGGAATATATCGGTCTGCTGGATCAGGACGATATCCTGCATCCCAGCGTTCTCTACGAGTATGTAAAGGCGATTAACGAGCAGGGAGCGGATTATTTATATTGTGACGAGACTACCTTTAAGGGCAATGATATCAACCGTATGCTGACCATGCACTTTAAGCCGGATTACGCGCCGGACAATCTGCGGGCAAATAATTACATCTGTCATTTCAGCGTTTTCCGACGCACATTGCTGGAGGGGAACGAGCTGTTTCGCACAAAGTATGACGGCAGTCAGGATCATGATATGATACTGCGGCTTACGGACAATGCGGAAAAAATCGTTCATGTGCCCAGGCTGATGTACTATTGGAGGAGTCATTCCGGCAGCACGGCGGCAGGCATTGAGGCGAAGCCCTATGCCATTGAAGCGGCCAAATCGGCTGTGGCGGAGCATCTTCGCAAGCACGGCTTCGAGCATTTTAAGATCGAGAGCACACGGGCCTTTGAGACGATCTTTCGGATTCGCTATCAGATGATCGGAACGCCGAAAATTTCTATCGTGATTGCAAATAAAGACCATGCGGAGGATCTGCGCCGCTGCGTCTCCTCGATTCTGGAAAAGTCAACCTACGACAACTACGAGATTGTCATTGTGGAAAATAACAGCGCTACGAAAGAAATCCGGGACTATTACGGCGAGCTGCTGGGAGAAGAGTATCGGGGAGCGGGGGAGAGTATACGGGAGAAGGGTATACAGGAAGAGAGTATTCAGGAGAAGAGAGAAGGGCGGGAGCCTGAGAAAAATCCGAAAGAGGAGAGAACAAACCGGGACGAAAGCGATCATACCGAAAAGGATA
The DNA here is from genome assembly GCA_023664305.1 of bacterium. GTDB lineage: Bacteria > Bacillota > Clostridia > Lachnospirales > Lachnospiraceae > Acetatifactor. The sequence goes on from JAMPFT010000005.1 coordinate 75,367, forward strand.
CCGACAAGCCGGACGGCGGCGCGCAGCACAGCGCGGATAATAAAATAACAATCGTTACTTATAAAGGGGATTTCAATTATTCGGCGGTAAACAATCTGGGAGTGCGATATGCCACAGGAGAGTACATCCTGCTTTTAAATAATGACACGGAAGTCATTACCGTAAACTGGATGGAAGAGCTTTTGATGTATGCTCAGCGGGAAGACGTAGGGGCGGTTGGTGCCAAGCTGTACTATGAGGACAGGACAATCCAGCACGCCGGCGTGGTGATCGGGCTGGGAGCCCACAGAACGGCGGGACACACCCATTACAGGCAGCACCGTCAGAACCTGGGATATATGGGACGACTGTGCTACGCACAAAACGTAACGGCTGTTACGGGAGCCTGCCTGATGGTGAAAAAGAGCCTGTATGAGGCGGTGGGAGGGCTGGACGAGGAGTTTGCCGTCGCGCTGAACGACGTGGATTTCTGCCTGAAGCTGCGGGAGAAAGGACTTCTGAATATCTTTACGCCCTTCGCGGAGCTTTACCATTACGAATCCGCCTCCAGAGGCTCGGACATTAATGGGGGAGGAAACGCGGAACGCTATAACCGGGAGAGCGAAAAATTCCGGGAGAAATGGAAGAATCAGCTGGAGGCGGGCGATCCGTACTATAACCGCAACTTTTCTCTTGACAGAAGCGATTTTTCGCTGAAAGTGACTGACCGGAAATAGGAGAGGGCCATGCTTTTTAATTCTTATGTGTTTATTTTATTTTTTCTGCCTCTGACGCTCCTGCTGTATTATGGACTAAACCGTCATGCTCATTTTGAGCTGGCGAAGGCTGTGCTGATCCTGATGTCCTTATGGTTTTACGCTTTTTTTCATTGGAGTTATGTTTTTATTTTGCTGGCGAGTATCCTGCTGAATTACGGCATATCCGCATGGATGCAGAAAAAGACGGGAAATCCCGGTTTCCGCAGGTTTCTGCTGATTACCGGTATTGTTTTGAATCTGGGAGTGATTGGATATTATAAGTATCTGGATTTCCTGATCGGCAATATTAACGGCCTTTTCGGTAAGCAGATTCCGCTTCTTCATATTTTGATGCCGTTGGGAATCAGTTTTTTTACTTTTCAGCAGATTTCCTGGCTGGTAGATTCCTGGCGGGGAGAAATCGGGCGGCGTTCTTTTACGGATTACGCTCTTTTTGTGACCTTCTTTCCGCAGCTTGTGGCGGGGCCGATCGTAACCGCGCAGGAGATGCTGCCGCAGTTTTCGGATCCGGCGAGGAAGCAATTCAGCCAGGAAAAATTGGCTTGGGGGGGATATCTGTTTTCGATCGGCCTGTTCAAAAAGGTAATTTTGGCGGATACCTTAGGAGCGGGCGTCGATTGGGGATTTGCTGCGCCGGCGAGCCTGTCCGGTCTGGATACGATGATTGTCGCGCTTTTATATACCCTTCAGCTCTATTTTGATTTCAGCGGCTATTGCGATATGGCCTGCGGAATAGCCGCAATGTTTCATATGGATCTGCCCGTCAATTTTAATTCTCCCTATAAAGCGGTATCGGCAGCGGATTTTTGGAAGAGATGGCATATGTCTCTGACCCGGTTTCTTACAAGATATGTTTACTATCCCCTTGGAGGCAGCCGGTGCGGAAAGGCAAGGACATTTTGCAATATTTTTATTGTCTTTTTGCTCAGCGGTTTATGGCATGGCGCTAACTGGACGTTTCTTCTATGGGGAGTGTTACATGGTATAGCGCAGATTTTGTATAGGATATTTGCGGGGATCTGGGATCGCTTACCCAAAGCCGTCTCCTGGGCCGCTACCTTTCTCTTTTTGAATCTGAGCTGGATTGTTTTTCGGGCGGATTCCGTTGCGGATGCGATGGTGATGTTCCGCAATATTTTTTCCGGCGGGCCGGGAGGAATCAGCGGTGGATTGCTGCAATGCTTTGACGTGCTGGAATTTACTTATCTGGAAGAACATGTAGGTTTTTTGGGGAAAATAGCGGATGCGTTGCCCTCGCTGCATCTGTGCATTCTCCTTGCGGTTTCTCTGGGAATTGTACTGTTTGGAAAAAACTGCTATGAGAAAAAATTTGTTCCCAGTGCGCCGAAAGCGATAGGCTGTATTGTAATGCTGACATGGTCGATACTGTCGTTGTCCGGTTTGTCCAGCTTTCTTTATTTTAACTTCTGATAATAAAAAAGGTGTGATAGAGTGTTATGAAAGCAAGTGTCTGGAATAAAATAGTGTTTGGGGCAACGGGAGGGATTCTGGCTTTGGTGGCGGCAGTCACCGCATGGATCGATCCGTTCCTTCATTATCATGCTCCGCTGGAGGGATTGCAATATCCGTTGAAGGACGAACGGTATCAGAACGACGGGATCATGAGAAATTTTTCTTATGATGCGATTATTACGGGGACAAGCATGTGTCAGAATTTTCTGGTCTCGGAGTTTGACGAGTTATGGGGGACAACGGCGATCAAGGTTTGTTATTCCGGAGGGAGCTATAAGGAGATAGACGAAAGCGTCAGAAGAGCGCTGGAATATCAGAATGATGTGAAATATGTGTTGAGAAGCCTGGATAGTAATCGGCTGAATTATCCGGCGGACCAAAATGAATACGAAGGATATCCGACCTATTTGTACGACAGGAATCCGTTTAATGATGTAAATTATCTGCTGAATAAAGAAGTGATCCCGAAAACGGTAGCGGTAATCAATTATACCAGATCGGGGCAGAAGACGCCGGATTGGGACGAATACGGAAGCTGGAGCAGATACCGGACGTTCGGCAGAGAAGAGGTTTTTCGAACCTGGCAGATGTTCGAGGAGCGGGAAGAGATTTATACTTTGCAGGAGGAAGACTACAGCCGGATTCGGGAGAATATTCAGAGGAATGTTCTGCAGACAGCCCGGGAAAACAGGGACGTGACCTTTTATCTCTTTTTTCCGCCGTATAGTATCTGCCATTGGAATACTCTGGTGCGGACAAAGCAGCTCGAGGCACAGCTGGATGCGGAGAAATATGCGGTAGAGCTTTTGCTGAAAGAGGAAAACATACATGTATTTTCCTTTGCGGATCAGATTGATATTATTTCGGATCTCAACAATTATTCGGATGCTCTGCACTATGGAGAATGGGTCAACTCGGATATCTTGAAATGGATCCGGGAGGGAAAGGGAGAACTGACGGAAGAGAATTATTCCGAATGGTTTCGGCAGATAGGGGAATTTTATCGGAACTACGATTTTGCGGAGCTTGCGCAATAAATCTGTGGCGGACTCAGGAAGAATGTGATATAATAACCGCAAAGGGCAGAGTCAAATGATCGAAGAAGCATCTGCCGTGCTCGCACGAGCAGATGCTTCTTCGGGCATTTGACGAGCGAAGCGACCGCGGAAAACCAACGGTTTTTCGCGGCTCTGCCCGGGACTTGCAGAAACCATGATATAATAACCGCAAAAGAAAAACAAGCGGCTGCGAAGCAGAAATAAGCCCTGCGGGGCAGAAACGAGGTAGAATAAAATGAGCTTTATGGACGAATTTAATTTCTGGTTGGAGGACGATTACTTTGACCAGGCGACAAAGGACGAGCTGCTGGCGATCCGCAACGATCAGAAGGAGATCGAGGAGAGGTTCTACAAGGAACTGGAATTTGGCACCGGCGGATTAAGAGGAGTCATTGGTGCAGGAACGAATCGGATGAATATCTATACCGTCCGTAAGGCGACCCAGGGACTTGCCAATTTTATCTTAAAGCAGGGAACCCAGGCGAAGGGTGTGGCGATTGCCTACGATTCCAGAAGAATGTCCCCGGAGTTTGCGGATGTGGCGGGTCTGTGTCTTGCGGCGAACGGGATCAAGGCCTATGTGTTTGAATCCCTCAGACCTACCCCGGAATTATCCTTTGCGCTGCGCACCTTGGGCTGTACCGCGGGTATCGTCGTGACGGCGAGCCACAACCCGCCGGAATATAACGGCTACAAGGTATACTGGGAGGACGGCGCGCAGGTGACCGCCCCCAAGGATAAGCAGATTATCGACGAAGTTAAGGCTATCACGGATTTCCATAACTGCAAAACCATGGATAAGGAAGAGGCCGTCAAGGCAGGACTCTATCAGGTGATTGGCAAGGAGATCGACGATCAGTATATGGTCGAGCTGAAGAAGCAGATCATCCATCCGGACGTCATTCAGGAGATGGCGGAGGATATCACTGTCGTCTATACGCCTCTGTGCGGCACCGGCAATCTTCCCGTGAGAAGAGTGCTTTCTGAGCTGGGCTTCAAGAAGGTGTTTGTGGTTCCCGAGCAGGAGAATCCGGATCCGGATTTCACGACCCTGGACTATCCGAACCCGGAGGATCCCAAGGCGTTTACCTATGCTCTGCGTCTTGCGAAAGAGAAGGACGCGGATATCGTTTTGGCGACGGATCCGGATGCGGATCGGTTGGGCGTCTATGCGAAGGATACGAAGACGGGCGAATACGTCTCCTTTACGGGAAATATGTCCGGTATGCTGATTGCCGAGTACATCCTGCGGGAAAGAACCGCTACCGGAACCATGCCTGCTGATCCGGCGCTGGTGACCACGATCGTGACCACCAATATGACCAGACCCATCACGGCGGCTTACGGCGTAAAGCTGATCGAGGTTTTGACCGGCTTTAAGTTCATCGGCGAGCAGATCAAGCTGTTTGAGCAGACCGGGAGCAATCATTATGTGTTCGGACTGGAGGAGAGCTACGGCTGTCTGGCGGGAACCCACGCGAGGGATAAGGACGCCATCGTGGCGGTAATGTGCCTCTGCGAGGTGGCGGCTTACTGCAAGAAGCACGGAAAGACGCTTTGGGACATGATGTTGGATACCTATGAAAAATACGGTTATTATAAAGAGGGGCAGTATACGATTACCATGAAGGGAATCGACGGGGCGAGACAGATCGCGGAGATCATGGATAAGCTGCGCAGCAATCCGCCTAAGGCTTTCGGCGCAAGGAAGGTTTTGAAGTTCCGGGATTATCAGACGGACAAGATTGTGGATATGGAAACGGGAGAAGAGTCCGGAACCGGTCTGCCGAAGTCCAACGTGCTCTACTTTGAGCTGCCGGATGACGAGTGGTGCTGTGCGCGTCCCTCCGGCACGGAGCCCAAGATCAAATTTTATATGGGTGTCAAGGGAAGCAGCCTCGAGGACGCAAAAGCGCGGCTGGAGCAGCTGACCGAGGATGTGAAGGCGGAGCTGTAACCGGAAAACAGAGGATGATATACGGATTCCCTGCCTGATCTGCAGGACGGATGTTTTGCACCGCTGTATGCAGATCGGGCAGGGAATCCTGCTGTTTGCTTTTGCGGACAATGCGGGAGTATCGCGGCATCTGTGCGTATTGTGTTTCGGAGCAGATGTTTTGAAGGAATGGAATCGAAAGGCTTCTGCGCTCTTATGCCGTATTGCGGCGCTGCCGTGAGTTGATAGGGGAGGGTCGATGGGAAAAATTAGCATCGCCAATCTGAAAAAAACGATATATTATCTGAGGCGCAACGGGCTCACAAAAACGGTGTGCGCCGCTGGCGAGCGCCTGCGGGGGACGGGAGAGAAGGATTATCGGTGGGAACCTGTTCCGAAGGAAATTCTGGAGAGCCAGAGAGAACAGGCGGCGGAGCTTTCGCGCGTTCGTTTCAGCATTGTCGTCCCGGCATACCGCACTCCGCCGGAATATCTTGCAAAGATGCTGGAGTCCGTTCTGAGTCAGACTTATCCGAACTGGGAACTGTTGTTGACGGATGCGACAGAGGATGACAGCGTAAAAACGGTGGTTGACAGCTTCGGCGATTGCCGCGTCAGATACTGCCGTCTGCCGAAAAACAACGGAATCGCCGAAAATACAAACGCGGGAATCGAGCTGGCGGAGGGGGACTATATCGCCCTGCTTGACCATGACGACATGTTGACGGAGAATGCATTGTTTGAAATGGCTTCGGCTGTCGAAAAGGCGCGCGGGCAGGGGACGGAGCTTCAGCTGATGTATTCGGATGAAGACAAGTGCGACGGCGGGGGAAAGAATTATTATGATCCCCACAGAAAAGAGAAATTTAACCTTGATTTGTTGCTGAGTAACAATTACATTTGTCATTTTATGGCAATGAAGAGAGAACTGATGCAGGAGCTGAGGCTCCGGCAGGAGTACGACGGAGCGCAGGACTATGATCTGGCGCTGCGCGCGGCGGGAAGGCTGATGGAAAGGGAAGAGGAGATCGCCCATATCCCGCTGGTGCTCTATCATTGGAGAAGCCATTCCCTCTCCACGGCCGAAAATCCGCAGAGCAAAAGGTATGCCTACGACGCGGGACGCCGGGCGGTTCAGGCTTTCGCGGATGCGCGGGGCTGGAAGGCAAAGGTGACGGATACGGAGCATCTTGGTTTTTATCGGCTGGAATATGCCGAAAACCCGCTGAAAATGCGGGCTGACCTGGGAGCGGCGGGAGGACGGCTGGTCGCGGGAGGAAGAATCACAGGCGGAAGGATGACGAAGGACGGACAGGCGCCGGATAAGGGGCTGCCCGTATCCTTTAGCGGCTACATGCACCGCGCCGTGCTGCAGCAGGATGCAGAAGCGCTGGATATCCGCAATATGGAGGTAAGAGAAGAATTGTACGGCCTGTTTGAGGAAACGCTGGGAGCGCCTTATGTGACGGTTCCGGGAACAGGGGTTTTTGACGCGTCCTCCCTTCCGGAGGGGACGGATTATATCGAAGAAAGCAGAAAGATCAGCAGCGCCCTGCGGCAGAAAGGGTATCGGCTGTTATTTATCCCGGAACTTACACGAAATACGGCCACAGGAAAGTAAAGGAGCGGAAATGCCAGAAATAACAGTTGTTATACCAAACTACAACGGGATTGCGTTTTTGGAAGACTGCCTAAATTCTGTCCTTGCGCAGGAGCCGGGGACGCCGGAGTATGATGTGCTGGTGGTCGATAACGGCTCGAAGGACGGGAGCCGGGAGCTGGTGACAGAGCGTTATCCGCAGATACGGCTGCATGAGCTGCCGGAAAACACAGGCTTCTGCCATGCCGTAAATATCGGGATCAGGCAGGTGGATTCTCCTTATGTCATACTCCTCAACAATGACACAAAGGTCAGGGCCGGTTTTGTAAAAAATCTTTTTCGGGCCATAGAAGAGCGGGAAAAAGCTTTTTCCGTCAGCGCTGCGATGCTGATGTGGGACAACCCGGAACTGTTGGACGACGCGGGGGACAGATACTGTGTCCTCGGCTGGGCCTTTGCCAGGGGAAAGGGGCGGCAGGCCAGGCTTTATTCACGGCCCTGCGAGATTTTTTCCGCCTGCGGGGGCGCGGCGATTTACCGAAAAGCCGTGTTTGAAGAGATCGGCTGCTTTGACGAGGAGCATTTTGCTTATCTGGAGGATCTGGATATCGGATACCGTGCGAAAATTTACGGATATCACAATTATTATGAACCCGCCGCCGAGGTAATTCATTACGGCAGCGCGTCCAGCGGCTCCAGGTACAATGAATGGAAAACGTCCCTCGCGGCGGCGAACAGCGTTTATGTGATCGGGAAAAATATGCCTCTGCTGCAGTGGTTCTGGAATCTGCCGTTCCTGGCCGTCGGTTTTTTGGTGAAATTCCTGTTTTTTACCCGAAAAAGGATGGGGAAGATTTACCTCAGGGGCTTGAAGGACGGATTCCGAAAGCTGTTTTCCGAGGCGGGGAAAGCGCATAAAGTGTACTTTCGCCCTAAGCATTTGGGCAGCTGTTTTGCCATACAATGGCAGCTTTACCTGAACCTCTTTCGATTCCTTAAGAAATATTAAGAATTAGCTTCATAATTTCATAAGTTGTTCTCTGTATAATAAAATCTGTCAGACGCACGGGATACTGTGCTGCCGCATGAAAATCGGAGCGGGACGGTCGCTGGCATGATGCTTGGGTGCCATGAATTGCGGAGCAATTTATGATAAGGGATAATCAGAAGATATTTAACAGATTAATGGTGATTATCGATGCTGCCATTATGGTGGTGTCCTTCATGTTGGCGTATTTCTTTAAGTTCTATGTGCTGAATCACGGACCCGGCCCGGGCGTTCTTCCGGCGGAGACGTATTTCGGACTCCTGATTTTCATCGTGCCCATCTATATTTTTGTTTATTATGTGAACGGAGTGTACGCTCCCAAGAGAACGGTGCGCCGCCGCTTTGAGATTTTTGGAATCGTAAAGGCGAACACGATCGGGATCATTGCGCTGATCATTCTTTTGTACATGGTTATCCGGGAATTTAATGTCTCCCGGTCCGTGGTAGGATTTTTTTATTTCTTTAATATTTTTATTACCTCCGGCTTCCGCATCTGTCTGAGAAAGGGACTGAGGGTCATCCGAAGCAAGGGATATAACCTGAAGCATATTCTGCTGGTGGGCTATTCCAGGGCGGCGGAGGAATATATCGACCGTCTGAACGATAATCCTCAGTGGGGGTATGCGGCGGTAGGCATCCTGGACAATAATATACCGGCGGGCACGCTGTACCGGGGCGTAAAGGTGCTGGGAAGTCTGGGTAATCTCGAGGTCATTCTGCCGGAGAACAAGCTGGACGAGATCGCGATTACGCTGCCGCTGAACGATTACGAATATCTGGAGGATATCGTAAGAATCTGTGAAAAGTCAGGCGTGCATACGAAATTTATTCCGGATTATAACAGACTGATACCGAGTAAACCGTATACGGAGGATCTGCAGGGACTCCCGGTGATCAATATCCGTTACGTTCCTCTGACGAATACGGGGAATATCATGATGAAGCGGGCGGTGGATATCGCGGGATCTCTGTTCGGCATTATAATCACTTCGCCGGTGATGCTTTTGGCGGCGGTTCTGGTAAAACTGACCAGCCCCGGACCGGTGATTTTCAAGCAGGAACGCGTAGGACTGCATAACAAGCCCTTTTACATGTATAAATTCCGGAGCATGGAACAGCAAAAGCCCACGGACGAAAAAAAGGCGTGGACGGTGCGCAACGACCCGAGAGTCACCGCTGTGGGAAAAGTGTTAAGACGTACAAGCCTGGACGAACTGCCTCAGCTGTTTAACATTCTGCGGGGTGATATGAGTTTGGTGGGGCCGAGGCCGGAGCGTCCGCTGTTCGTGGAAAAATTCCGTGAGGAAATACCGCGTTATATGGTAAAGCATCAGGTAAGACCCGGGCTGACCGGCTGGGCGCAGGTGAACGGGCTGCGCGGAGATACTTCCATCCGCAAACGGATCGAATACGATATTTACTATATTGAAAACTGGACATTAAGCTTTGACATCAGGATTATTATCATGACCTTTTTTACAGGTTTTATCAACAAAAATGCATACTGATAAGGAGAAAGTATTATGGCGGAAAATCAAAAACGTACCAATGCATCGGGAAATTCCGGAAAGAAGGGCCAGACGGCGCAGAAGCGCAAAAGCAGCAAACGGAAAATGATTGTCTTCGGGGTAGAGCTGGTGGTAATTCTGGCCATGGTGGGCGTGCTGTATCTGGTTATGAACACATCCACCGCGGGTCCCAAGGTTACCGTGCTGGATCCCGAAGATCTGGCGATTCCGGAGGAGATCCAGCAGGCGAAGGAGGAGGATCCCGAGAACAAGATGCGGGGCTATGTGAACATTGCGCTTTTCGGCGTGGACGCCCGCACCGATAAGCAGCTTCTGAAGGGGAGCCGCAGCGACAGCACAATGATTGCAAGCATCAATCTGGATACCGGAGATATTAAGCTGGTCAGTATCTATCGCGATACTTATCTTAACACCGGCAATAAATATACGAAATGTAACGCCGCGTACTCTTACGGCGGGGCGGAGCAGGCGATCAAGATGCTGAATATGAATCTGGATATGGATATCGAGAATTTCGTGACGGTGGGCTACAAGGGGCTGAGCGAGGTGATCGACGGTCTCGGAGGCGTGTACATCGATGTGGACTCAGCGGAGTTAAAGCATATCAATAATTACCAGATCGATGTCGCAAAGGTCCTGGGCTGCGACTATATCCCGGTGAAGGATACAGGCTATCAGCTGTTAAACGGCTTACAGGCAACCGCATACTGCAGAATCCGTTACACCAAAGGCGATGACTTCAAGCGTACCGCAAGACAGCGCGAGGTGATTAAGGCGATCGAGGAGCAGGCGAAGAAGGCGGATCTGGCTTCGCTGCAAAGCGCGTTCAACGGCGCAATCGACGATATTTATACCAGTCTGGATACGGACACGATTCTGGAATTACTGGGCCATATTGCGGAGTACCGCATCGTGGAGGAGGCAGGATTCCCCCATGAAGACATGCGCACCGTCGCAAACGTCGGAGCCGTGGGAAGCAGTATCATACCGACGGATCTGGAGTCAAACGTGATATGGCTGCATCAATTTTTGTTTGACGATGAAGACTACACCGTTACAAACAGCGTGCGGGAGTACGGGGCCAAGATCGCGTCTGATACGGAACCGTACATTAAGGACTGACGGAGACAGTAAACGGAACGCCGAAGGGGGGCTGAATGCTCCCCTTTTCCCTGTAAACGGGAGGATTTCGGTATCATATATTCGGAATACGAGGGAAGGATGAAAGACATTGAAGACGGACGTGATCATTCCCACCTACAAGCCGGGAAGAGAGCTGTTCGAACTGTTGGACGCTCTCAAAAACCAGACGGCGGCCGTCGGGAAAATAATTCTCATGAATACGGAAAAAAAGTTTTTTGAGGAACTTGTCGGGGAACGCGAATTTGAGGAGAAATATCCTGATGTGGAAGTGCATCATCTGTCCAAGGCAGAATTTGACCACGGCGGGACAAGACATAAGGCCGTAGGGTATTCTGAGAGCGACGTGTTTGTACTTATGACACAGGACGCCATGCCTGCGGATGAATTTCTGATTGAGAAGCTGACGGCCCGGCTTACCGGAAAGGCGGCGGTGGCGTACGGAAGGCAGCTGCCTGCGCCGGACAGCAGAGAGACGGAAAAGATATCCCGGTATTTCAACTATCCGGAGCAATCCTGCGTCAAGACGCGGGAGGACATAGAGAAAATGGGGATCAAGGCCTTTTTCTGTTCAAATGTCTGCGCCGCCTACAGACGAGACGTCTATGAGGAATCGGGAGGATTCCTTCGTCATACTATATTTAATGAGGACATGATCTATGCGGCCAAAGCGCTGAAAGCCGGCCATGAGATTATCTATGAGGCGGAGGCGAAGGTGTTCCATTCGCATAACTACACGAATTTGCAGCAGTTTCGGAGGAACTTCGATCTCGGAGTCTCTCAGGCCGCGCACCCGGAGATCTTTCGGGATGTGCCCTCCGAGGCGGAGGGAAAAAAGCTTGTGAAAGCCGCGTGGGATCACCTGAGGCGGGAAAAAAAGCGGCGGCTTTTTCCCGGCTTCTGTGTGCAGTGCGGATTTAAATACGCCGGATACCTTTTGGGAAAAAGCTATGAGAGACTGCCGGAAAAGTGGATTATGAGGTTTACGGATAACAGAGACTATTGGAAGAGCGGTTCGTGACGGCGCGCTGCCCGTCATGAGGCAATAGCAAAGCGGCGCGGAAATGAGGGAGAATATGTGCGGTATCGTAGGCTATATCGGAAAAGAACAGGCGGCTCCGATCGTTCTGGACGGGCTTTCGAAGCTGGAGTACAGAGGGTATGATTCTGCGGGTATGGCAGTGTTTGACGGGGAAAAAATAGTGACGCAGAAGGCGATTGGCCGCCTGAAGGTGCTGGAAAATCTGACGAGAGGCGGGGAGACCGTTCCGGGAAACGCCGGGATCGGCCATACGAGATGGGCCACCCACGGCGCGCCCAGCGATAAAAATGCTCATCCGCATACCAATGAGAAAGGCACCATTGCGGTGGTACACAACGGAATTATAGAAAATTATATTCCGCTGAAGAAAAAAATGGCGGACAAAGGATATTCCTTTGTATCTGAGACGGATACGGAGGTACTGGCGCATCTTCTGGATTATTACTATAAAGGTAATCCGCTGGAGGCCGTCACCAAAGTGCTTCACAGAGTGGAGGGGTCTTATGCGCTGGGAATTATGTTTGCGGATCATCCGGATGTGCTCTACGCCGCCAGAAAAGACTGTCCTCTGATCGTAGGGCAAAATAAGGACGGATGCTTTATTGCATCCGATGTTCCCGCAATCTTGCGATATACCAGAAGTGTATATTACATGGAGAACCAGGAGGTGGCCGTGCTGCGGGCGGACGGCCTGCAGTTCTTCTCGGTGGACGAGGAGGCTGTGGAAAAGAAGGCCGTGACCATAGACTGGGATGCGGATGCCGCGGAAAAGGCGGGCTATGAGCACTTTATGCTGAAGGAGATGTATGAGCAGCCCAAGACGGTGGCGGACACTATTTCCCCCAGGATCCGGGACAATGATATTGTGATCGAAGAACTGAAGATGACGGATGAGGAACTGCGTGCCGTGCGAAAAATCTATATTGTGGGATGCGGCTCCGCCTACCATACCGGCGTCACCGGGAAATATGTGCTGGAGGGGCTCGCGAGGGTTCCCGTGGAAGTGGATGTGGCCAGCGAGTTCCGTTACCGCGACCCTATTCTGGAAGAAAACAGTATGGTAATCGTCATCAGCCAGTCGGGAGAGACGGCGGATACGCTTGCGGCATTGCGGGAATCCAGGGCCCGCGGCTTTAAAGTGCTGGGAATCGTCAATGTCGTCGGAAGCTCCATTGCAAGGGAGGCTGACGCCTGTCTGTATACCTGGGCGGGACCGGAGATCGCCGTGGCAACCACGAAAGCCTACAGCGCCCAGCTGACGGCTCTCTACATACTGGCCATGAAAATGGCGAAGGTCAGGGGAACGGTTGACGAAGAGCAGTTTGGGCGTCTGCTGGCCGAACTGAGGTGTCTCCCCGACCAGATTGAGCTTCTTTTGGGACAGAAGCAGAAAATTCAGCATTTTGCCAGCCGTTATCTGGGAGCAAGGGACATTTTCTTTATCGGAAGAGGGATCGACTATGCGATTTCGCTGGAGGGTTCGCTGAAGCTGAAGGAGATATCGTATATCCATTCCGAGGCTTACGCTGCAGGAGAACTCAAGCACGGCACCATCTCCCTGATTGAGGATGGGACGCTGGTAGTGGCGCTTTCCACCCAGCCTGCGCTCTTTCAGAAGACAATCAGCAACATGGTGGAGGTAAAGGCCAGGGGAGCCTTTGTCATGGCGGTGACGATTGAAGGAAATACGGCCATCGAAAAGGCGTCGGATTATGTGGTCTATATCCCGGAGAGCAGTCCTTATTTTGCGAACTCTCTGGCGATCATTCCTCTGCAGCTGTTCGCCTATTACATTGCGGTGGGAAGGGGCTGCGACGTGGATAAGCCCAGAAATCTGGCCAAATCCGTCACGGTGGAATAAGATTCTCACACTTTTCACAATACAAACACAGTTTCTTCACAATTGCCGGATATACTGAGTGCATAAGTTTCAGGAAGAGAGGTAACTGTTATGTACGAAAATGAGATTTATTCTGAAGATCATACCGGGAAGAATGACAAGAGCCCCTATTTTGATTATACGGCCTGTTCCGAGGAGGATCTGGCGCGGGCGGCGCAGACAGGAGACGGGAAGGAAGACAGGAAAAAGCAGAAGCGGCAGAAACAGCCGGGAGCAAAGATGGGAACCTTCCGAAAAGTAGTTCTCTGCATGGGGCTGGGGCTGTGCTTCGGTATTTTTGCCGGGCTGGGTTTTTATGCGGTACAGCTCGGTACGGGGCAGCTGAATCAGACGAACGGCAGCGACAGTGTGATCGCGGAGCTGCCCTCCGACATGGTGAAAGCGCCGTTGGAGACAGAGCCCAAATACATCACCTATGTGCATGACGATATTTCCGATATGGTAGAAGAAGTGATGCCTGCAATGGTATCGATTGTGAACAACTATGTGACGACAGGCAGAGACTGGTGGGGACAGAAGTACAGCCAGCCGGGCACGGGAAGCGGCTCGGGTATCATAGTAGGCGAGACGGAGGATGAACTGCTGATCGTCACGAACTATCATGTGGTGGAAGACTATACTTCGCTGGAAGTGACCTTTATCGACGAAAGCACGGCCGAGGCGGTTGTCAAGGGAGCGGATTCCGATATGGATCTGGCGGTGATAGCGGTATCGATTTCCGGACTGGATGAGGAGACCCGGAACGCGATTACCGTGGCGCAGCTGGGCGACAGCGATCATCTGAAGCTCGGCGAGCCGGTGGTGGCTATCGGCAATGCGCTGGGATACGGACAGTCCGTGACGAACGGGATTATAAGCGCCCTGAACCGTGAGATGACGACGGAGGACGGCTCCACCGGTATTTACATTCAGACCAATGCGGCGATCAATCACGGAAATTCCGGCGGAGCGCTGTTGAACATCAACGGCGAGGTGATCGGAATCAACGCGGCGAGGATTGACGGAAGCACTGTGGAAGGAATGGGTTATGCCATCCCCATCAGCGCCGCAAGTCCCATCATTGCCGAGCTGATGGAGCGCCGGACAAGGACGGATAAGGTGGATGAAAGCGAGATCGGTTATATGGGAATCAGTATGCAGGCGGTGACGGATGAGCTTGCAAGCCTGTATGATATTCCCAAGGGCGTCTTTGTGCGCGAGGTCATGGAGGGAAGCGCCGCGGAAGCCGCGGGAATCCTGAAAGGGGACATCATCGTTAAGTTTGACGGACAGAGGATCGTCAGCAACTCGGATCTCCAGGAAACGCTGCAGTATTTCAGAGCGGGCGAGACGGCTGTTGTGACGGTGAAGCGCGCCGTAAACGGCGAATATGATACCCTGAATCTGGAAATAACGTTAGGAAAGAAACCTACAGAATGATTCCGCAGATAATATGCGCCCCGGACAAACTTCGGTTTTCCGGGGCACTTTTTGAGCTTAGCATTTGTTGCGTGCCGCCCTGAATGCAAACATGCCTTCGGCCAGGCCCAGATTCCTCTGCGGACCGTAAAGGCACATCGGCGCTTGGCGAGGTCTTTTCGAGCTTAGCGTCCGCTGTGTGCCGCCCTGAATGCAAACATGCCTTCGGCCAGGCCCAGATTCCTCTGCGGACCGTAAAGGCACATCGGCGCTTGGCGAGGTCCTTTCGAGCTTAGCGTCCGTTATGTGCCGCCCCGAATGTAAACATGCCTTTGGCCAGGCCCAGGTTCTTCTGCGGACCGTAAAGGCACATCGGCGCTTGGCGAGGTCCTTTCGAGCTTAGCGTCCGTTATGTGCCGACCCGAGTGCAAACGTGTCCGCAGAGGAATCTGGGCCTGGCCTGAGCCTCACCCTTAGGCACTCGCCCCCCCTGATTTGCGTTTTAGAAAAAGTTCACTTGTCTATAAACGATTTTTCCAGTATACTCATATTGGGAATACAGGAAACGCAAAGCTTGAGGAAAACGAGACGGAAGGCAGACGGCGGAGCCGGGTTCGGCAAAGAAGAGTCCTGTGGAAGGGACACCGGGATGTCTGCAGAAATGAGGAGAGAATGTCTGATTTATACAGGGAAACGGAAGAAAACACAGAGGAAAGGCCGGACGGGGTAAAAGAGCCGGAAAACCGCAAGGTTGCCGTGGAAAAAGAAGAGCCGCAAAGACATTTTGACGGGGAAGGAAACGGAGCGGAGTCTGACGGCGGGGACCGGCAGGGAGCGCAGGATTCCGCCGACGGAGAAAAGGATTCGGGAAAAGACCGTACCGGTTCTTCCGGGACCGGGAAAAGCGGAAAGAGCGGAAAGAGCGACAACAGCGAGTACGAGGATGTCTGCTTTATGTGCCGCAGGCCGGAGAGCCGGGCAGGCAAGATGTTTAAGCTGCCCAATAACATCTGTGTCTGCGACGACTGTATGCACAGAGTCATGGATATGGTGGGGCAGTTTGATTATCAGGGAATGCTGAATAATCCGCGCTTTCAGAAGGAAATGGACGATTTTTCCCGTCAGGGCGGATTCCCCAATATCAGTTTCGTGAACCTGGCGGATCTGCAGGGGGACGGCGGGATCCCCAACAAACAGAAGCTGAAGAAAAAGAACAGGAAGGAAAACGCCGCCCCGGTCTTAAACATCCGGGATATCCCCGCGCCGCATAAGATCAAGGCCAGCCTGGACGAATATGTAGTGGGTCAGGAGTATGCGAAGAAGGTGATCTCCGTGGCAGTGTACAACCATTACAAGCGGGTAGCCACCGATACCATGGATAACATCGAGATCGAAAAGTCCAATATGCTGATGATCGGCCCCACGGGATGCGGAAAGACATATCTTGTCAAGACTCTGGCGAGACTGCTGGATGTTCCCTTAGCCATTGCGGACGCAACCTCTCTGACGGAGGCCGGGTATATCGGCGACGATATTGAGTCCGTGGTCTCCAAGCTGCTGGCGGCAGCGGATAACGATGTGGAAAAGGCCGAGAGGGGGATCATCTTTATCGACGAGATCGATAAGATTGCAAAGAAGAAGAATACCAACACCAGAGACGTCAGCGGGGAGAGCGTACAGCAGGGAATGCTGAAGCTTTTGGAGGGCGCGGAGGTGGAGGTGCCGGTAGGCGCGAACAGCAAAAACGCCATGGTTCCCCTGACGACGGTGAATACCAGGAATATCCTGTTTATCTGCGGCGGAGCTTTTCCCGATCTGGAGGATATTATCAAGGAGCGCCTGACAAAGACGGCGTCGATCGGATTTAACTCCGAGCTGAAGGACAAGTACGACAAGGATAAAAATATTCTGTCAAAGGTGACGGTGGAGGATATCCGTAAATTCGGCATGATTCCTGAATTTATCGGGCGTCTGCCCATCATTTATACGCTGGACGGTCTCACGGAGGAGATGATGGTTAAAATCCTGAAGGAGCCGAAGAACGCCATTCTCAAGCAGTATCAGAAGCTGCTGGAGTTGGATGAAGTGAAGCTGGAATTTACCGACGACGCCTTAAAGGCCATAGCGGAGAAGGCCATGAAGCGCGATACCGGGGCGAGAGCCCTGCGTTCTGTCATCGAGGACTTCATGCTGGATATCATGTATGAGATTCCCAAGGATGACAATATCGGGCGCGTCACCATCACCAGAGAATATATTGAAGGTACGGGCGGCCCCCTGATCGATATCCGGGGAAGCCAGCTGCTGGAGGATAAGGGCGGCGCAGGAAAATGAGAGGATAGGACGTTATAGAGAGCATGAGAACGGGAGCGGAGCAATCTGCTCCCGTTCTCATGAAGTCAATAACCCTGCTGTAAGCAGCGAGGCATTCGTCAAATATCCATGTAAGCAGGACTGTTTTCCTTATTGCTCGCGGGAATAAATACCGGTGAGCACCACAGAAAAGTAAAGCAGTCGTCAGATTGTAATCAGATTGTAATCTGCAGAAAATATTCATAAAGGTCTTGACAATCGCAAAATATATGGTAATATAAACATATGAACAGTTATTCAAATGTTCAAAACAAACGTTTAAAAGGAGAGACAAGATATGAAGAAGACGTACAAAATTGAAGTAGACTGCGCAAACTGCGCGCTGAAGATGGAAGAGGCGACGAAGAAGGTGGCGGGCGTAGCGGACGCCGCGGTAAGCTTTATGACGCAGAAGATGAAGGTGGAATTTGCGGAAGGAGCGGATGAGGGAAGTGTGATGCAGGAGGTTGTAAAGGCCTGCAAAAAGGTTGAGGATGACTGCGAGATCTTTCTTGACTGAAATGTTCTTTTGCGGGAAGGCGGATTTCTGCCGCCGGCTCGGGCTGCATGAAATACAAGCGGTACGAGGGGAGGGATCAGTTTGACAAAGAAACAAAAAAAGGTTTTATATCGTATTATCGCGGCGGCGGTGTTGATGGTGGTTCTTTATTTTGTGCCTGTGGAGGGGTATCTGAGATTTGTTCTGTACCTGATTCCCTATGGAATCATCGGCTACGATATCCTGCGCAAGGCCGCGCTGGGAATTGTACACGGGGAGGTTTTCGACGAGAATTTCCTGATGGCGGTGGCTACGGTAGGAGCTATGCTGCTGGGCGTCTATAACGAGGCCATAGGACAGGAGGGAGAGTTTGCCGAGGGCGTGGCCGTGATGCTGTTTTACCAGATCGGCGAGCTGTTTCAGGCGGTGGCAGTGGGAAAGAGCCGCAAAAATATCACGGCGCTGATGGATATCCGGCCGGATTACGCCAATCTTGAGTCGCCGGACGGCAGTCTGGAGCAGGTGGATCCCGACGATGTGGAGACGGGAACTGTTATTGTGGTAAGACCCGGGGAGAAGATTCCCATCGACGGCGTGGTGCTGGAGGGAAGCTCTACCCTCAATACCGCGGCGCTGACCGGCGAGAGCGCTCCGAGAGAGGTGGAGACAGGCGATCAGGTGATCAGCGGATGCGTGAATCTTAACGGCCTGCTGAAAATCAGAACCACAAAGGAGTTCGGGGAGTCTACGGTATCCAAGATTCTGGATCTGGTGGAAAACTCCAGTATGAAAAAATCCAGATCGGAGAACTTTATCACCAAGTTTGCCAGATATTATACCCCGGCGGTCTGCTACAGCGCGCTGGCATTGGCGGTAATCCCCTCCGCGGTAAACTGGATTACGGGTAATCCGGTACAGTGGAGTACCTGGGTGATCCGCGCCCTGACATTCCTTGTCATCAGCTGCCCCTGCGCGCTCGTCATATCGATTCCCTTAAGCTTTTTCGGAGGAATCGGGGGAGCCAGCTCCTGCGGTATTCTGGTAAAAGGATCCAATTATCTGGAGGCGCTGTCCCAGACCAAATATGTCGTGTTTGACAAAACAGGCACCCTGACGAAGGGAGTTTTCAAGGTCACACAGATCTGTCCGTCCCGGGAGTTTGCGGGAAGCGGAGAGGGAGCGGAGGAGATGGCGAGGAGGCGGCTTTTGGAGTACGCGGCCTACGCGGAGAGCTATTCCGGACATCCGATTTCCGGAAGCCTGCGGGAAGCCTACGGAGCACAGATCGATCAGACAAAGGTGACCGGTGTGGAAGAGATCGGCGGCCATGGCGTGACGGCCGCGGTGGACGGCGTTTCGGTAGCGGCGGGCAACGACAGGCTGATGAAAAAGCTGGGACTAAGCTGTGAAGAAAATACGGGCGTCGGTACGGTGGTACACCTTGCGGTGGACGGCAGATATGCGGGCTATATCCTGATATCCGATGTGGTGAAGGACAACGCGGCGAAAGCCATAGCGGAGCTGAAGGCTGCGAGGGTGAAAAAGACGGTGATGCTCACTGGAGACAGCAGAGCGGTGGCGGAGCATGTTGCCGCGCAGCTGGGGCTGGACGAGGTAAAAAGCGAGCTGCTTCCCGGGGATAAGGTGGATGCGGTGGAGGCATTGCTTCGGGAAAAGGATTCAAAGGAAATGCTTGCCTTTGTGGGAGACGGCGTAAACGATGCGCCGGTGCTCTCCAGAGCGGACATCGGCGTGGCGATGGGAGCCCTTGGGTCGGATGCGGCGATCGAGGCCGCGGACATTGTCTTGATGGACGACGATCCGATGAAGCTGGCGCTTGCCATGCGGATATCCCGGAAATGTATGCGCATTGTCTACGAAAATATTGTGTTTGCGCTTGCGATAAAGGCGGTCTGCCTGATCCTGGGAGCCGTCGGTAAGGCCGGAATGTGGCTGGCGATTTTCGCGGACGTGGGAGTCATGGTGCTGGCGGTGCTGAACGCGATCCGGTGCCTGAGGGTGCGTGAGAAAAATTTCTAAGTTACACACTGAAGAATGCCCAAAATGCGGGCATTCTTCTAGATTTACAGCGATTGTTTGTGCCGCCGGAGGCGGCATGACGGGAAGTGAGAGGGAAAGGGAGAGGCGTGCGGCCTCTCTCTTTCGCATTATTTGGCTCTGAACGCCCGCGAACCGCGAAATATTCTTCGAAGCGAATGCAGTTCGCTTTGGGAGTGACAGACATACTTTGCGGGCAGACTCCAGCATCCGTGTTGACACGATTTTAAAAGTAGGATAAGATACAAGCAGGGTCATGCCGCCCAGGCGTATGAGATTTGCGGGCGGACAGAGGGAAGCGATTATGTTGATGCGGAATTTGCGGGAATTGAAGCTGTGGAAAAGGAGACCGGTTCAGATACTGGGCTTACTTTATGTTGGGCTCATTTTGTTCTGCATTATAAGGATTGCCATTCCCTGTAAGGTATATCAATATAGCGGTGAAAGAAGCTTTGCCGGGACGGCCGCGGGACAGTCGGATCTTTATACGGGCATTCAGCTTCCGCCGGGCGTCTATCGGGTTGAGCTTTCGTATTCCACGGACAGCAATCTGCAGAGTGTATGCAGTGTGGCGGATGACACGGTGCTTTCAGGGGCGCTGCTGTCTAACGGGGAACCGCTGTACAGCGGTCTTGCTGCCACAAGCTTTGATATGTGGCTTTTTGAGGGAACGGACAGTCTCAGAGTACAGATCGCCTACGGCGGGCAGGAAAGTCTGACGACGGGAAATCTGACGGTTTATGAGACAAACGGTCTGTGGACGATGCTTTTGACGGTTCTGCTTATGTCGGGGATAGTGCTGGCGGCAGCCTTGGCCTTTTATGATTATGACAGGATGTTTTCGGTGGATCGCGGGAAAAAGCTGGCCTTTTTGTTTGTGACGGCAATCGGCTTGGCTGCCTCGACGCCCTATCTGTGCGGGTACAGCCTGGCCGGGGCGGATTTGACTTATCACCTGCTGCGAATTGAGGGCGTGAAGGACGGGCTTTTGAACGGTTATTTTCCGGTAAGACTGGAGCCGGAGTGGCTGTACGGGCACGGGTATGCCAACGGGATTTTTTACTGCAACGCTCTTTTGTACTTTCCTGCGGTGCTGCGGCTGTTGGGATTCACGGTGACGGCAAGCTATAATTTTTACTGTGTGGCTTTAAATCTTGCGGCCGCCTGGATCGCGTACCATTGCTTTTATAAAATACTTCGCAGCCGGACGACGGGAATCCTTTGCAGCGGTCTTTATGTGCTGTCTGTCCAGCGGATTTACAAACTGGTGATAATCGGCGCCACGGGGGAGGGAAGCGCGATGACCTTTCTGCCCCTGGTGCTTTACGGATTATACAGAGTGTTTACGGAGGATGCGGACAGCAGGGAGTACAGGACAGCCTGGCTGCCGCTGGCTGCAGGGGTTGCCGGTCTCGCGCAGACACATGTGCTTACCTGTGAGGTGACGGTGCTGGTGATTCTCTTGTTTTGTGCGGCCAATCTGCGGCGGCTGTTTCGGAAGAGAACGATGTTGGAGTTAGTCAAGGCCGCGGCTGCGGCGGTTGGGGCCAGTCTGTGGTTTTTGGTTCCTTTCGCGGACTATTATCTGACACAGAACGTCAGAATCAAACATGCATCGGCGAGAACCATTCAGGACAGGGGGCTCTACCCGGCACAGCTGGCGTTCCAATTCTGGAGGGACGGAAGTTCTGTTCCTCAGGGAAACAACGGTATGCAGCACTCTCATCCGATGGGAGTGGGAGTGGCGTTGGCTGTGGGTTTGGGGATTTTTCTGATTCTGTGGTTTTCCGGGAAATTTCACGGTGAAGGGGATAAGCATCTTCCTTTTATTAAAAAGACGGCGGTGATCGGGAGTATTCTGTTATTCATGAGTCTGAACATGTTTCCCTGGGACCGTATTCAGAGCCTGAACGCTGTCACGGCAGCCCTTGTGAGCAGCCTGCAGTTTACAAATCGCTTATTGGGCTGGGCAACCGTATGTCTGGTTCTGGTATTTGGTTATTGTCTCCGGTATTTCAGGGAACGCCGCGAAATTCTGTATCAGGGAGCTGTTCTGGTGGCGATAGTGGGTGTGGCAACATCCGGCATATATCTTCTCGATGATATCAACGAGGAGCAGGATCGCTTTTGGCTATATAATGAAGAAGCTATGGGGGTAGGCTACATTTCCGGGGCGGAGTATCTGATCGAGGGAACGGACAGTGAGAGCATCACCTACACAGGGCCGAAAGCGGGGGAGGATGTGGAGATTCTGTCGTATGAAAAGGGCGCGCTCCGGGCTCGGGTGAGATGCCGCAATCAGGGAGACGGTGAGAGCTTTGTGGAGGTTCCGTTGCTGCTGTATAAGGGGTACCGCGCCTTGGATACGGACACGGGGGAGAAACTGAAGGTGACGGCAGGGAACAACAATGTGGTCAGAGTCCTGCTTCCCCCGGGCTATGCGGGAGAGGCGGATATCCGCTTTGTGTCCCCTTTCTATTGGCGGATTGGCGAGTGGATCAGCGTGTTTACGCTTTTGTTTTTGGCGGTGCGTTGGAGGAGAGATCGGAGGGCGGAACATGTTCGGGACTAAACGCGGACGAATTGTGGTGTTGCTGGAGTTTTTGATGCTTGCCGTGCTCTTGATGGGATGTTTTCGGAAAGAAGAGACTGTGTACCGTTTTGACGGCGGGACGGCGGGAACGGTCCGGGAGACGGAGGGCGGTCTGGAGCTTACGGGCAGTCCGATGGAGTTGAAGCCGGGTGTGTATCAGATCCGGTTGGACGCCGCTCTGCAGGAAGGTCAGAGCATCTTTGCTCAGATTAAGTGCGAAAATGCGTATTTTAAAGCTTTGCGGAATAACGGGGCCTATGTCCGGTCGGGGAGAGAGTCGCTTTCCTTACAGGTCTATGTGACGGACAGGATATCTGACGCCTATGTATACGGTCTGTTTTCTGGCGCAGACGAGGAAAATCTGCTCCGGCTGGAGGTTGTCCGCACGGCAATGGGAAGTCGGATAGCACTTTTTACCGCGACGGTTTTCTTTACAGTTTTGGATTTTCTGGTGCTGTTCCGCAGGAGGATTCTGACGGGAAAGATCACGGGGAAGCGGCAGATTGCGTTTTGGGGATTGACTGCCGGTGTGCTGACGGCGTATTTTCCCTATCTGACGGATCATTTCAATCTGGGGGAGGAAAGTATTTTCCATTTAAGGCGTATTGACTACTTGCGGCAGGCTCTTTCTCAGGGAGGACTTTCCGAAGCCTGGCAGCTGGGGAACTGGCTTCGGGGAGAGGGCTATACTGCTACACTGTTTTACGGGGATCTTTTTCTGTATCTGCCTGCGGCGTTGATGCTTTTGGGGTTTTCGGTTATGACGGCCTATAAGCTGTTTTTGTTTGTAATGTTGATCTTGTCTGCGGGGATAGCCTGGCATTGCTTTTACGGCTGTGTGAAAGAGGAGTATGCTGCACTGTGCGGCAGTCTGCTGTATCTGTGGAATCCGTACTATCTCTATCTGATCTACAGCCGGGCGGCGGTGGGAGAGTATCTTGCCATGGCTTTTCTGCCTCTTTTGTGTTACGGTGTATATCTGCTGTATACCGGGGAGGTTTCTTCCGACGGGTATAAAAGGGCTAAGTGGTATTTGATTTTGGGGATGTCCGGTATCCTGCAGAGCCACCTGATCGCGGCGGGAATGGCAGCAGTATTCGTGGCTCTGACGTGTGCAGTGTTTTGGAGAAAGACGTTTCGGAAAGGCGCCGCCCAGCAGCTGGCGGAAGCATTGGGGATCACGCTGGCGGTCAATGCGGGCTTTTTATTGCCGCGTCTCAGGCTGGCCGCCGCAGGCATTTTCGATTCGGCGTATCTGACCGTGGGAGGAGATCCACGGGCGGGAATTGACTTTGGGTCACTTTTTCAGCTGTTGCCCCATTGGGGCGGAGCGCAGGCGGACATGTGGAGCGGCGAGCCTGTTCAGCCGGGCGTGGGAATACTGCTTTTACTGCTTTTGTACCTTCTGTGGAGATACAAAGGTCATAGAACGGAAAGTGCCTGCGGGATTTTGGCGGCGTATACCTGGCTGGCCGTCGTTCTTGCCATGGAATTTGCGGCATCGGACAGAATAACGGGTATTCCCGTTTTGGGACAGGCTGTAGGGCTGCTTCTGTTTTCTGCCCGTTTTCTGGCGCCCGCCGCCGTGCTCGGAGCCATGTTCGGCGCATTCTTTTTCCGGGAGGTTTTGCGGAGCGGAAGTATGCGGTTGAAATTTTTTGCAGGTGTCACGGCGCTGACCGCCGTGTTTGCGGCGATATATCTGGTCGATGATTATGCCTTTGAACTGGCTCCCTGTTACCTGTATAATGTAGAAAATCTGGGAATTGCAGGGGAGTTAAGCACAGAAGCCCTGCTGCCCGGCAGGACTGTTTCCGGCCTTGGGAGCAGCGCCGCCGCAGGCAGCGCAATTTCTGCCGTCAGTGTGGCGGTGATCGCGTGCAGAGGATGGTATTTGAATAGAAAGAGAGTGCGGGATGAGAGAACGGGTGAAGAGGAATAAGATGGATTCGGGCCGCATTATTTGTGTGCTGACCGCGGCTGTGACGTTGTTCCCCGTAAGCTGCGGTTATATTATGAGCGGCGGTATTGCGGCGGAGTGGGTTGCCAGGATACAGGAGCTGGCGCAGGGGATGCAAAACGGCAGTCTCTGCTTTTTCCCCGGAGCGGAGCCTCTGTTGGCTGTGGGAATCACTGAAAATGCGGCAGACTCTAACCTATGGTTTCTTCTGCCGGGGATCTTGTATGCGGTTACGGATAATATGCTGCTTTCCTATAGGATTTTTATGCTGCTTCTGCAGGCGGCGACCCTGATGTCCGCAGTTTTGTGCTTTCGCAGGATATTTGCGCAGGAGGCACCCGCAGGAATCTGTGTCGGCGTTGTACTGTATCTGACAAACCCCTACAGAATATATATCTGCTACGATCGTGCGGATCTTTCCCAGGCGGCAGCCTGGATGCTTCTTCCCCTGTATGTTTGGGCGGTTTTTGGACTTTTGACTTCGGAGAAGAAACGATTTCGGGATTTGACTGTTGCTGCTCTGGCTTTGGCCGGAATCGGCTACGCTGACACGGTTTTCTTCCTGATTTTGGCGGGATGTACTCTGGCGGCAGGAGCCTTTCGAAGGAAAATGCTTCTCTGGGCCGGGGTCGCTGCGGGAAGTGTAATCTTTTTACCCGGTTTCTGTCGGCTGACGCAATTCCTTTTTGAAGGAGAAGTATACTTCCTTGGCGTGACGGCGCAGCCCCTCATGCAAAAGGGTTACCGTCTGGGGCAGTATTTTAGCTGTTTTGCGTTTCGAGGTCAAAAGCCGGGTCTGGGTCTGGGGATGCTGATCTGTCTTATGGCTGTTTGCTGGCTTGGAATTGTACAGAGGGAAAAGGCGTTTCAAAAACCGTCAGGAGGTTTTGCGGCGTTTGCAGCGTTTTTGGTTCTTTTGTCTCATGCCTGGTTCCCTTGGGATCTGTTAAACCGTTTGGGCGTATGGGCAATCGGTCTGGCGCATCTGATCAATACTCCCGAGGTGTTTTTTGGCATGAGCTTTGCCGCTTTCAGCGTCCCGGCGGCATCATGTGTACAGCGTCTGGCCGGACGGGAAGAAAGGGCGGCGCAGTTTTTGCCGGCAGCGGTGATTCTGGCTTGTGTAGGGATTTGTATTTATCAGTGCAATATGTTGACCCTTACAGGACAGCCCCTGTATTGAGCCGTCTAAGTCTTTGCGCCGGCGGCGAAGCATGTTCGGAAGGCAAAAATTTAGTGTCACAGCCGACGCAAAAGTGAATATGATAGTGTAAGAGGTGTAGACTGCATGAAAGAAATTGCGATAATAGGCATTCCCTTTTTGGGGACGGCGCTGGGCTCCGCCATGGTCTTCTTCATGCGCAGGAAAATGCGGCCCGGATTGGAGAAGCTGCTTTTGGGATTTGCCTCCGGCGTTATGATCGCGGCGTCAATATGGTCGCTTTTAATACCGGCCATCGAGCTTTCGGAAGAACAGGGGAAAGCCGCCTGGCTCCCTGCCTCAGCTGGATTTCTGCTGGGCATGGGGTTTCTTCTTCTGCTCGACAGTTTTGTGCCGCATATTCATATAGACAGCGAAAAGCCGGAGGGCGTAAAGAGCGGCCTGAAAAAGACTTCCATGCTTGTGCTGGCGGTGACGCTGCATAATCTGCCGGAGGGAATGGCGGTAGGCGTGACCTTTGCGGGAGCCATGCTGGGGAATACGGGGATTACCGTGGCGGGAGCATTGACGCTTTCCGTGGGTATCGCCATCCAGAATTTCCCGGAGGGAGCGATTATTTCCATGCCCCTGTGCGGCGCGGGGGCAACGAAGCGCAAGGCGTTTCTTTACGGCCTGCTCTCGGGAGCGGTCGAGCCGGTCGGGTCGATTCTTACGATCCTGTTGGCGTCCCGGGTAGTACCTGTGCTGCCCTATCTGCTGGCTTTCGCCGCGGGCGCCATGATCTATGTGGTGGTGGAGGAGCTGATTCCCGAATCACAGTCGGGGGAGCATACCAATATCGGCACCGTCGGAGTGGCGGCGGGCTTTGTGCTGATGATGATTCTGGATGTGGCGTTGGGATAATAATGCGGGAAGAGATTTGAAAGACATTCCGCTGCAGGATGAAATACCGTGAAACGGTAAAGTACGAAGGGGAGGTAACTGCATGAGATTGATTATTGTACGGCACGGGGATCCGGATTACGCTGTGGATTCCCTGACAGAAAAGGGCTGGCGGGAGGCCGGACTTTTGGCGGAGCGGCTTGCCGGGCTGGAAGTGAAGGAGTTTTATGTATCTCCGCTGGGCCGCGCCAGGGATACAGCGTCTTTGACGTTAAAAAAAGTCGGACGCAGCGCGGTGGAATGCGACTGGCTGCGGGAATTTCCCTCCCAGATCAACCGGCCGGATGCTCCCGACCGCAAAAGTATCGCCTGGGACTGGCTGCCGGAGGACTGGACTGCGGACGCAAGATAT
The DNA here is from genome assembly GCA_023664305.1 of bacterium. Classification (GTDB taxonomy): domain Bacteria; phylum Bacillota; class Clostridia; order Lachnospirales; family Lachnospiraceae; genus Acetatifactor. Next base: position 102,167 of record JAMPFT010000005.1, read on the forward strand.
TTTGACCGAAAAGAATGGTGCGAGACTCCGATTATGAAAGAGGGCGGCGCGGACCGGATGTACCGCTATGTGACGGAGAGCTTTGACGCTCTTTTGGCAGAGCACGGTTATGTCCGCGAGGGCGAACTTTATCGCGCCGAGAAGGCCAACCGTGACACGTTGGTGTTTTTCTGTCACTTCGGGGTGGAATGCGTGCTGCTGGCACATTTGATGAATGTCTCCCCGATGACGCTCTGGCACGGCACCTGCGCGGCGCCCACGGCGGTGACTGTCGTTTATACCGAGGAGCGCAGAAAGGGCAAGGCTTCCTTTCGGGTGAACAGCTTCGGAGATCTCTCCCATCTGTACGTCGCAGGGGAAGAACCGGCCTTTGCGGCCCGGTTCTGCGAAACCTTTGACGGAGACGAGAGACATTAATCCGACGCGGCGCTTTTTCGGAGCAGAAGTGTGAAAACTGTCCGGATGAGAGGCTGGATGAAAAACAGCTGGCTGAAGAACGCGAAGGGCAGATTCAGGCATACCAGCTTCACCCAGTTGGCAAGAAGCGTCAGGATGTGAAAGCCCGCGTAGTAAGGATAGTACATCCAGGCGGCCAGAAAACTCATGGCGGGACACATGATACCTACGGTGGCACAGATTACGGCAGTTTCAAAAAACACCGGGTGAACCTCGTCCGGCTTGAAGTTTGCGAGGGCAAGCCGGAAAGAGGCGGGCTGTCCCAGGATAATTTCCAGACAGTAGGCGCATGCAAACTCGATCAGCACGATAGTCCAAACGGGCAGCATGTGTCCGAACATCATAACGCCGCCCTGCGCGTTGATGGCCGCCAGGACGCTTGCTTCGCCTGTAAGCGCCAGAAAGGCGCTTCCGTTGACTACATAAAGACTGTAGAAAACGTAGGCATGAACGGTGACAAGAACGGTGAGGAAGGCGAAAACCATCCTCTGAAACTGATTTTTCGGCATATTATTTCTCCTTTTCCACAGATACTCCGGGAGACTCTTAAGTTGGAGGTTTCCCGGAAAATGAGCGCAAAAAAACACAGGCCCGCGCCGTCGGGCGTAAATTTCTGACATGGGTTCCGTAATCAGATTTACGCGCGGAGCGCTACTTGTGTCGTTTCTGCAGCCTATTCAATTTCCTTTGATAATTTATCACATCAAAATTTTTTTTTCAAATATTTTTTCCGAAAAATTTCCCGTAAAATATTCCGAAAAGAAGCGTCCGCCATAAAGCGGGAAAATAATCCCTGTCATAAATTGACTTGTCCGGAAGATTCTCTTATAATGGAGAGGTAGGAAAAAAGTGTCCGCCGTCAGGCGGCGTTGCAGAGCAGCGGGAGCGCTGCGGAAGATGGAGGAGAACATGGAATTAAAGGACAGGGTTGCGATCGTAACCGGCGGAAGCCGCGGAATCGGGTTTGCCACTGTGGAGGCTTTTGTGAAGGAGGGCGCGGCAGTGGTGCTGTGCGCAAGCCGTCAGGAAACGGCGGACAAGGCCGTTGCGCAGCTGAAGGAAAAGTATCCCGAGGCGAAGGTGGAAGGGATCTGGCCCGACTTGAGCAGTTTTGAGGCCGTACAGGCGGCATTTGACGAAGTGACGGAAAAGTACGGCAGAATAGATATTCTCGTGAACAACGCGGGAATTTCGGAAAATACGCCTTTTTCGAACTATACGGAGGCGACCTTTGAAAAGGTGATGGATTTGAATGTGAAGGGAATGTTTAACTGTTCCAAAGCGGCAGCCACGGCGATGGAAAAGCAGGGCGGAGGCGTGATCTTAAATACCTCTTCCATGGTCAGCATTTCCGGACAGCCCAGCGGCGTGGCTTATCCCACCTCCAAATTTGCGGTAAACGGATTTACGCTTTCCCTGGCGAGAGAACTGGGACCGAAGGGAATCCGTGTAAACGCGGTGGCTCCCGGGATTACGGAGACCGATATGATGAAGGCCGTCCCCAGGGAGGTCATCGAGCCGATGATCGCGCGGATTCCGCTGCGCCGTCTGGGACTGCCGGAGGATATCGCCAATGCCTTTGTATTTTTGGCTTCCGACAAGGCGTCCTATATCAGCGGCGTAGTGCTGAGCGTGGACGGACTGATGAGAAGCTAAAATTGCAGGCTGCGGAAAGGTGCGGTTATTAAAATGATCATTCTTCCAAAACCGCAGGAGCTTATGTACGGAGAAGGCTGCTTTGAGTGCTGCTTCCGGACAAATATCGTCTGTGAGGCGGGCGCGGAGTCTGTGGCCGCAAGGCTGCTGCAGGACTGTATAATGCAATGGACGGGACTGAAGCTGCCCGTGATCAGAGGAAAGGCGGGGCGGGGAGATATTGCCCTCGCCCCGGATTCGAAGCAGGGGGCGCAGGAATATACGCTGGCGGTGCAGGAGGACGGCATCCGGATTCTCGGCGGAGACGGGGCCGGGCTTTTGTACGGCGCGCAGACCCTTTGTCAGATAGTGGAGCAATGCGGCGCGCTTGTGCCGGCGGTGACGGTAAAGGATTTCCCGGCGATTGAAAGAAGAGGGTATTATCTGGATCAGACCAGAGGTTGCGTCCTGAAGCTTGACGGGCTGAAGCGGGTGGCGGACAGACTCTGCAGATACAAAATCAATGAATTTCAGCTTTATGTGGAGCATACCTACCTGTTTCGGGGACTGTCCGAGATGTGGCGGGATACCACGCCGCTTACGGCGCAGGAGATCATGGAGCTGGACGAATACTGCGCGCAGCGGCATATCGACCTTGTGCCTTCCCTTGCAAGCTTCGGACATCTTTATACCCTTCTCGGCACCAAAAGCCATGAAGAACTGTGCGAGCTTCCGGATTCTTCTTCTCAGCCTTTTTCCTTCTGGGATCGGATGCGCCATCACACCGTCAATGTGTCCGACGACAGAGTGCTGCCGCTGATCAAGGGGATGCTGGAGGAGTATATGGCGCTTTTCAGGTCCGAACGGTTTAATATTTGCGCGGACGAAACCTTTGACCTGGGAAAGGGAAGATCGAAACGGCTTGCGGAGCAGAAGGGCGTTCACAGGATCTATACGGATTATCTGAAGGAGCTTTGCGTATTCTTAAAGGAGCATGGCAAGACGCCTATGTTCTGGGGAGACATTATCTGCGAGGAACCGGAGCTGGCAAAGGAGCTTCCGGAGGGAACGGTCTGTCTTACCTGGGGATACGCGCCCGACCAGCGGGAGGACGAGAGCCGGAAAATGGCGGCTGCCGGGATCAAACAGTACCTCTGTCCCGGGGTCAGCGGCTGGAATCAATGGATGAATCAGATTGCCGACAGCTACGAAAACATTACAAGGATGTGTTCCTACGCGGTAAAGTACCGGGCGGAGGGCGTTCTGAATACGGACTGGGGCGATTTCGGCCACATCAACCGGACGGAGCACTCTGTTCCCGGCCTGATTTACGGAGCGGCGTTTTCCTGGAATGAGACGGCGATCCCCAGAGAAGAGATGAACCGTCGGATCTCTGTGCTGGAATACAGGGACGGCAGCGGACGGCTGGTGTCGCTGCTGGAAGGGCTCGCGGCCTGTATCGGTTTCGGCTGGTACGATGCGGTGATGTTCTATGAGCTGACGGAATTGGGAGAGCCGGGGACGGAGCCGCCTGATCTGAGCAGGCTGGCCAAGAAACGCGGGATCGGACGGGAAGAGATGCGGGAGGCATCGGAAACGCTGAAAAATCTGCGCCGGGAACTAAAAAAGACGGTGGCGGGGATTGACAGCGCGAAAAGAGGACTGACGCATGATCTGGACGTGACGGCGGAGGGCATCGATATCTGGAATCAGACGGGCTTGCTGCTTTCGGAAGGGGCGGCGGAAAGCGCCGATGCTTTTGCCTTGGCGGAACGGCTGGAAAACTGGTTTATGGTCTACAAAGAATTATGGCGGGAAGACTGTAAGGAAGGGGAGCTGCACCGTATCGCGGAGATCGTATTCTGGTATGCGGATCTGCTGCGGGGCAGAAAGAGAAAGAGCCGGAGATCTGGGCGTTCAGCATAGGAATACTCTGCGGTAATTATGTGCCTGTCCGCGGCCGGCGTTATAAACTGTAAAAGACTTCTTAATCAATATAAGCAGACAAGAGCCGAGGACAGGGAGAAAGGCATATACCATCTGGCTGGGGATAAAGCGGTGCAGATACCAAGGGCAGCAAAACAGGGAGCATTATAACCGCAGAGCGGCATGGCTAATGAAAAGCTATCACAGATTACCCAAGAGGGAAACTGTGATAGCTTTTTTATATGTCAAATTATAGACGGAGAGTGAAGCGGCAGATAGTAAATCTTGTAATGGCAAAGAAAGGGTATCGAAACGGCAAAAGAAATCTGATAGAGTTATACAGGAAGATGTGGTAAAATAGTCTCAGCAAGAGCAGCCGAGTTATGCAAATTGCTGTTTATGTCAAAATTGTACCTGATTGGTGCTATATATGAGGGATAATATATGGAACGGGTAATAATTGAAAGCGTCTTTAGCTTTTTTGAAATGTTGATATCATTATTTTTTGCCGCTGGTATTTTCCGAAAAAAGATTCGGGGGGAAACGGGGATTGCCTGTTATCTTTTGTTCGCTGTTTTCGGGGCGGCTCTTTTAACGCTCCGGGAATATGTATTCCTGTGGATTCCCGATTTTTTCCCGGCAGTGCTTATTTTTACAGTATACGCCATTGCTGTCTGCAGGGCGAAATGGTGGGCAGCGGTATCCTGGGCCTTGGTAAATTACCTGTTCATAGGCATTGTGACGATAGGCACCGGCTATATCCTGGGAATGCGTCCGGGGCAGGCTGCAGGGGCGGATGAACGGGAGGTATACCTGTGGCTGGCTGCCCGCATCCTTACACGGATGGGGCAATTCCTTTTGTCAGTCATTATTTTGCGTATCTGGAAACGGTTCCCGGAATCTGCAATGGTTCACCGTGGAAGCCGGAAAATTATGATCGTTTCTTCCGCCAGTATTATTTTACTCTGGATTCTTTTGGGAAAGGGTTCTGATAGGAATGAGGAAGTCCTGTATTCCAACAGCCTGGTCTGCCTGCTGGTATTGGCGGTCAATCTGGCATTCCTTATTTTTGATGAGATCCTTGCGAAAGAGAAATATGTGGAGGAAGAACTAAGGGCGCAGAACCAGATGGCGGCTCTGCAGATACGCAGCCAGACAGAAGTAAACCATATGTACCAGGGCATACAGTCCTTAAAGCATGATATGAACAACCATCTGCATACGATATCAGGTTACATACAGATCGGGGAATATGGAAAAGCCCAGGAATATGTGGAAAGGATAGCGGGGGAAATAAGCCGTGTGGAGTCGTTCCACTCAGGGAATCCTACGGTTGACGTACTGATCGGGAGCAAGACGGCGCTGGCCCGGATGAGCGGCATTGTAGTGGAGGCGGAATGCCAGGTGCCGCCTGAACTGAAGATAGCAGACAGGGACCTGACCGTGTTGATCGGCAATCTGTACGACAATGCCATTGACGCAAATCTGAAAATCGCGGATACGGACAGCCGTTTTATCCACATAAAGATCCTATTTGATACAGGGAACCTGTTGCTGTTGTTTGAAAATGCCACACCGGAGGACAGCAGGACAGGGGGATCTGACAAATGGGCCACAACAAAAGAGGATAATTCCCTGCATGGATTCGGGATAAAAAATATTGACAGGATTTTGCAGGCATATGGGGGATATTGCGAAAGAGAGATAAAGGATCACGTTTTCCGCTGCAGGATAAGGATACCAGACCCGGCATTTCACGTCTGAAATGTGGAAATTCACGTTTAAGATGTGTTTTTGCTGGATATTGCAGTATACTGAAAAGTGTGCAAAGATTTTCTAAGCCAGTAAAGTACACTGGCTAAGAAAATCTACGATTCCGCTTTGCGGAATCTATGCACACGGAAGAATCCGCAGGGCGGATTCTTCCAGATTTGCAGCAATTGTATATGAAAAGGAGTGTTGTCAGAGTATGAGGATAGCCATTTGTGAGGACAACAGGGAACATACGGAGATCCTGGAAAATATGGCAAAACGCTGGGCAGGGGAAGCGGGGGAACAGATAGTGGTCAGGTGTTATCAGTCTGCGGAGCAGTTCCTTTTCTGTATGAAAGATGAACCGCCGTATGACCTTGCCTTTCTGGATATCCAGATGTCGGAAACAGACGGTTTGCAGTTGGCAAGGAAGATCAGGGAAGAAGATAAGCTGATTTTTATCGTGTTTACGACAGCTTTGAAAAAATATGCACCCAAAGGATATGAAGTATCCGCTTTCCGGTATTTGGTCAAGCCTTTGCAGGAGAAAGAAGTTTTCCAGGCGCTGACCGAGGCGGGCCGGATGATCAGGGAACGGAAAAGGGAGACAGTCATCGTGACCAGGGGTGACGAGTCCCGCCGGATCTTTAAGGATGATATTTATTATATCGAGGTAGACAACCATCATATCATCCTGCATTTAAGGGAAGAAGCCATCCGGTTTAAGGCAAAGCTGAAAGAATTCGAGATGCAGTTTAAGGAGCCACAGTTTTGTAAATGCCACCGCTCTTACATTGTAAACTTGAAATACACGGGTAAAATTTCACGGGAGGGCGTGGAGATTGACGGTAATGGGACGCTGCCCATAAGTAAATCCCGGTGGGATGCCCTGAACCATTGTTATATGGAATATTATTTGACATAAAAAGAGAATAGCATTGCGGACGAAAGCATCCTGGCGGGATGCTTTTTGCTTATATAAGAAATTCTGCCGTGGTTGGGGAAGAATGCGGAGCATTCTTCGAAGCGTTACGAAGAGACGCTTTGTGTCGCTTGCGGCACTTTTTTACGTCCGAAAATGTACTATTGACGTTCCTTTTGGTTTTGGACGTAAAATTGTTGGTACAATGTCTGCATACCATGGTACAGATAATTTTGGCACATCAAAATGTGCCGATAAAAGGTGATGAAAAGGAGAAACTATTATGAGAAAAAAATGTGTATTGGCCATAATAATGGTTATGGTAATGGGGATGTGCGCCTGTTCTTTCGGGACGGATGAGGGAACAGGGGAGGCAGGTGAGGCTTTCGGATCAGGAACGACCCAGACGAAAGAACGGGGAACAACACCATCAGATACTGAGCCTGTAAGTACAGAAGTTACAAATGCGGACCCAACAAATGCAACCCCCACAAGTACGGAACCCTCTGGAACAAAAGTTGCTGAAAGTAACGAAAAAGAGGATCCAAATATAACAGAGGTCCCGCAGGGTGATCCCATTGTGGCGCTTGTTGACAGTTATGAGGATAATATCATCGTGCTTAGGGACTTGGATGATGAGGATATTATTTATTATTTTTCCACGCAGGATGCCGAGTTGATAGAGGGAGATTCCCCTATTGCCGCCGGTGATATAGTAGAGATCACATATCAGGGTATGCAGGGCAACAAGGAACATCCGGGCACGGCAGTAAAAGTTGTAGCCGAATCTGAGATGTACAAGTAAGGATGCTGCTGCTTGCAGGGATAGGTGAGACAAAATGGTAAAGAAAGCTATATTATTTATATATGGGTTTATTCTTGTCCTGGGTATGGCATCCTGTTCGGCCGCACACTATTCCAATGAACACTGTTCTTACGAACAGGAAAAAAATGGGGATTCTGCCAGCAAAGAAGAAACACAGGATGCCGGAACCAGTATGCAGCCCCAGGCCGGTGCGGATAAGGAAACGGCAGCGCAATATGCGTATTCCAGCACCATCATGGATTTTACGGAATATGGCAGTGATGTTGTAGTCCATGATATTGCAGGCCAGGGGGAACAGATCTACGTCCTGTTGGAAGTACGGGAGTGGGGGCCTGAACCGGAGGATCCCATTCAAAAGCAGGAGTATACAAGCTATTACCAGGTATTTCATTGTCTGGCTGACGGGAGTGGGAAAGAAGTGTCCGGCAAAATAGACCTGTCAGGGGACAGTGGATATGTGAATTCGGTACAGTTATCTGACGATGGCAGTGTGGCAGCTCTATTTTACTCCGACACAGGGGACTTTGTGGATCTTATATTTTGGGACGGATTCCGGAATAACCATTGGGAGAAAAAAATAGCGGCGGGAGGATATCTGTTTTGGGGAGAAGATGGCTTTGTAATCCTTGTAAAGAGCGGGGACGGGCGAGTGGCAGATACTTATGATCTCCAAGGAGAACCTACAGGCAGTGTGAAACTGGATGAGGATATTTTCAGCAGTTTTGAAAACTGTTTTTACGCATCGGATAAGGGTTTCTTTCTGGTGAAAACAGACAGCGGGGGAACCCCCTATGGTGAGTTTTATGACCTGAAAGCCGGCAAGGGAGAGCGGAGCAAGCTGCCGGAGAATTTATTGCAATATCGGGTCTTCCAGGGAACGGTAGATGATATTCTGCTATGTGACCATATGGGGATCCTTGGATTAGATGTCAGCAAAACTGCTCCCGTGGAGTTGTTGTCTTATGTGGATGCTGGTCTGGATGTTAGCGGCTTTCAACTGGCATGGCAGATAGATGAAACGCGGCTGGCAGGGATATTCAGTGATGGCGGGATAACAAAGCTGGGCATATTTGAACGGACCAGGGTTCCTGCAGGGTTACAAAAAGAGACTGTGGTGCTGGGAACCATGGGTGAACTGAATGCAATCTTAAGGAGCCGCATCATAGAATTTAACCAGGAGAGCAGCAGGTACAGGATCACCGTAAAACAGTATGCCACCTACGACGAGGAACTGGATGCCCTCACGCAGCTGAATACGGATATCCTGTCAGGGAAAATGCCGGATATCCTGTTAATTGATAGTAAGATTCCCCTGCAAAGTTACATTTCAAAAGGGCTGCTGGCGGATGTCGGGAAACTTTTGGAGGAGGACGGGGAACTTGGCAGCGGGCAGTTTATGGAGAATGTTCTGGATGCGTTCCGTGTGGACGGAAAGCTGTATTATGTGATCCCTTCTTTTTTCGTGGATACTCTTGTGGCAAAGCAGTCCAAGGTGGGGGAACTGACCGGCTGGAACCAGGAGGAATTTTCTGCGGTGATGACAAGGCTCCCCGAAGAAACGCAAGCTGTATCTGAAATTTCCCGATATGATTATTTGAATGAATATATGAGGGTATGTGGCAGGGAATATGTGGACACAGACCAGGGGGAATGCAATTTCCAGTCAGAGGATTTTGTGGCAGCGCTTAAGTTTGCGGCAACGCTGCCGGAGTATGCGGAAAGTCCCGGCTATAAAAATAATTCTGGTTATGAAGAAAATTCGTATGGCTCACAGTATCTTGAGGACAGGGCGCTGCTCCAGCCGGTGACAATCCGCTATATCCCACAGCTGGCTCAGCAGATCTATGGATGCATAGGGGAAGATATTGCCTATGTTGGGTATCCTTCTGAGATAAGACAAGGTTCCTGCATCCGTATGGGCGATATGTGTTTTGTCCTGTCCGCCAAAAGCAGCAATCTGGAAGGAGCAAGCTCCTTGGCAGGAGAAAGCTCCCTGCAAGGAGCTTGGGAGTTTGTAAGATATTTTCTCACAGCAGATTTCCAGAGGGACAGACTGTATGAGACAGAGGGGAACGGAATGCCCAGCCGACGGGATATTTTTTATGAGAAAGCGCAGACGGCGTCTGCACAGAAAAGTTATTGTTTTATAAATGATGAGTACGTCCCGCTGCCGCCTATGACGCAGACACAAATTGACCAGGCAACTGACTTTATCGGGGGGCTGCGTAATGCGGCATTCGAGGATGAAGTAATCAGGAGCATTATTTGTGAAGAGGCTGAAAGTTTTTTTCAGGGGCAAAAAACGGCGGAAGATGCGGCTAAGCTGATCCAGAACAGGGTGCAGCTTTATCTTAGTGAGGGGATGTAGTCATAGACATTGACTAAGAAAATTTCACGAAAAATCCAGTTTTCAAAAGCCATTGTCCGATGTATAATAGTACTTAGATAACAGGGTTCGCGAAGCGGTTCCTGTTATAGAATTTAGACAATAGAATCGTTTTTTCGATTCTATTGTAGTGATGAGAGAGGGTGATGTTTTTGAATACGACAGAGCAGACACACCAACAGGATTTAGAGCGTCTGAGATCGTTCCGCTATATGGATGACGATTTTATGACCGCCTGCCTTGCGGATAATTTTGAGGGTATTGAACTGATACTGCGGATTGTCTTAAGGAAAAAGGGCATAAAGATTAAATCGGTTCGGACGCAGGAGGTGTTGAAGAACTTACAGGGGCGTTCCGCTACGTTAGATGTCCATGCGGTGGACAGTGACAAAAAAGAGTTTGACGTTGAAATTCAGAGGAAAGACTCAGGGGCAGGCGCAAAAAGGGCAAGGCATAACAGCAGCTTATTGGACGCACATATATTAAAGCCCGGAGAAGAAACGGATGATATTCCCGACAGCTACGTTATTTTTATAACCGAAAACGATGTAATGAAAGGGAACCAGCCAATTTATCCGGTAGAGAGATATGTTACCATCGGGGAAAAGAAAGTATTGTTTGGTGACGGATCACATATAATATATGTCAATGGTAAATATAGGGGCGATGACGAAATTGGTAAGTTAATGCACGATTTTTCATGCACCGATCCCGATGATATGAATTATGAGGCTCTTGCTAAAAAAGCGAGGTACTTCAAGCAGGACGAGAAAGGAGTAAAAGCCATGTGCAAAATGCTGGAGGATATGAGGAATGAGGCGGAATTGAAGAATGCGAGAGAAACCGCAGAAAGATTGATTAAGAAAGGTAAAATGTCACTTGAAGATATTGCGGATTGTATCCCGATTCTATCATTAGATGAATTAAAAAAACTTGAATCTAAAGTTATGCAGTTAGTATAATTGACTGATTGGGAAAAAAATCAATATCACAATAACATTGCGTCTGTAAGACGCATTGGTAAAGACGCATGGAACAGTAAATGTAAACCATGCGCCTTTTTTGCGTCCAAAAGGAATATGAGCAAATCCGATAAAGTGATAAATTTGCAGGAAATCGATTGACAGGCAGCAGACAATATGCTAATCTATGTTTACGGACGACATGTCGAGTCTCGACATGTCGAGCCGAAACACAAAAGGGAAGACAGGAAAAAGCGCAAAAATGAGCGGAAGAACGGAAAAAGAGACACAGTGCAGAAAATGAGAGGCGCCGTCCGAACAGGGCGCAGCACAGAAAACAGGAGGGAAATGCATGGAGGAAGGCTTGCTGAAAAAGTATATCCCCATGACGGAGACGACCTATTATACGCTCCTGGCGGTGACCGTTCCGCGTCACGGCTATGCGATTATGCAGTATGTCAGCGAACTGACAAAGGGGCGGATCGTTCTGGGGACGGGTACGTTATACACTATGGTGGGCAGGCTTGCGGCGGATGGGATTATCGCCACGGTTCCGGGCGGAGAAAAGAAAGCCTACCTTATCACGGAGGCGGGGATGGAGCTTTTGAAAACGGAGACGGTCAGGCTGAATAAGCAGCTGGCGGACGGAGAATATGTTTTAAGCCGTGGGGGGGGCAGAGAGAATGAGTAAGGAAAAAATCAGAAAATGCAGACTGATTTTCGGTTTTCAGCGGGAGAAGGCATGGCTGGAGGAGATGGCGCTTCAGGGATGGTTTCTGGAAAATATATCCCTTGGAATAATCTATACCTTTACGAAGGGGGAACCGAAAAGAATACTGTATGACATTGACATGTTTGTCCCCTCGAAAAAGCCGACGCTGGAGGAAATCAGGCATAAGGAAATGTTTCTGGAAATGGCGCAGGAGCTGGGCTGGCAGGAGGTAACGCATTCGGAGGACATGACTTATTATTTTGCCAAAAAGTATGAGGAGGGCGGGATTAACGAGCTGCATAACGATCCGGAGTCCAGGAGGGTTCGGGCGTCAAAATTCCGCGACTTCTCGCTGGGCAAGGCCAGACAGATGGTGTTCTGGTCTGCGGTGGTTGCGGGAACGACCCTTGCGGTCGAAGCGATGGGGCTGATAAAAGGGATAGATCTGCAGCTGAAATGGTTCCAGTGGTTTGCGCTGATCTATGTTCTCCTCACAAATTCCGAGGCGCTGTATCTTTGGCGGCATGGCGTCCGCGCGGAGAAGGAGCTGTCTTTGAGCAGGCAGGAATGGGAGGAGGCGACGGATCCCGCCTCCCGGAAGACAGTCCGGAAGCTGATTTTGACCAACAAGGGACTAAACAGATTTCTTCGGGAGCAGGAGAGGCAGGGATGGCTTTTGACATCCGTGACACCCACAAAATACTTTTTTGAAAAGAGTCAGGGCGCAAGCCAGATTTATACCATGGACTGTAAAAGACTGACCAACCGGCGCAGGAAAGCGGAGAAACAGGAGAAATTCGGGGACGGTAAGGACTGGATCGGTATCAACAACGATTGGGAGATACAAAGCGTTCGGGACGCCGAGGCGAAAGGATGGTCCTTTGTCTGCGCGTTGGAGAACCGGGCGGTGATCTACCGCGGGGAACCGGACAAGGTACAGCCCTTGAATGACGCCAAATATGACAACAGTCTCAGATGGATATCCCTGATCGGGGAGTACGGATTTTATATGCTCTGCTGCGGCGCTTTGGGAGCCGTGATCGGATTTATCGCCGGCCTATACAAATTTTAGGGAATGAAAGGCAGAGAATGACGGGAAGGAAAGCGGTCGGCGAGAAATCTGCGGACAGCGGAAAGAAGAGAAATCGGCAAGAAACCTGCAGACAGTGGAAAGAAGAGAAATCAGCGAAAAATCTGCGGGCGGCAGAAAAAGAAAGGAAACAAACGCCATGAAACTGGAAGTGAAAAATATTCGGAAGAGCTTTGGAGAAAAGGAGGTGCTCCACGGAGTCAGTTTTTCCGTGGAAAGCGGAAAAGCGCTGGGACTTTTGGGACGAAACGGCGCGGGCAAGACGACGACGATCCGCATCCTGATGGACGTGTTCCATGCAAACAGCGGCGAAATCCTCATGGACGGGAAAAAATTTGTTCCCGCCAGGTTTCAGATCGGCTATCTGCCGGAGGAGAGAGGGCTGTATCCTAAGCGGACGGTGCTGGATCAGATGGTTTATCTGGGCAGCCTGCGGGGGATGCGGGGAAAGGAAGCCCGGGAGAGCGCCGAGAGATGGCTGAAGCGGCTGGAGGTGGCGGAGTACAGGGATAAAAAGCTGGAGACTCTTTCCAAGGGAAATCAGCAGAAGGTGCAGCTGGCGGCGACGTTGGTGGCCAACCCGGATATTGTGATCCTGGATGAGCCGTTCAGCGGTCTGGATCCGGTAAACTCACAGATCTTAAAGGACGTGGTGGGAGAACTGATCGCGGAGGGCAGGATCGTAATCTTTTCCAGCCATCAGATGAGCTATGTGGAGGAGTTCTGCGATAACATTGCCATCATCGACCGGGGCGAGGTGGTGCTGGACGGAAGGCTGAAGGAGATCAAAAAGGAATACGGCCGCAACAGGCTGGTGCTGTCGGCGGCTGATATCGGTCAGGAAGCGCTGGAACAAAAGATGGCGCAGGAGTTGGCCGGTATCGCCGCGGTCAGCGGCAGAAAGAAGGAGTTTCTGATCCTGGAGCTGGCGGAAGGCCATGACAAAAAGGAACTGCTGGAATATCTGGCAGACTCGAATCTGGACGTAGAGAGGTTCGGCAGCTATGAGCCTTCCCTGAACGATATCTTTGTGGCGAGAGTCGGCGAAGAGTGAAAATTTGATTGGTATGCGCGCGGAGCGCGCAAAGGGATATGGGAATGAAAGAATTTTGCCCGCAGAACGGGGCTGGAGGTAACGGAATGCGTAAATTCGGGATTGTATTGAAGTATGAGTTAAAGGAATATCTGAAGAGCAAGGGGTTTGTGGCGGTCACGCTGGCGCTCGCGGTTTTGGGAGCCGTGCTGCTTTTTCTGCCGCGGTTCGTGGATCTGTCGGGCTTTACCGGGGTGAAGATCGTGGGGAATCAGGCTTCGGAGGAAGACGGGGAGGAAGAGGAGCTGCAAAGCTTCGCTTATCTTGACCTGACGGAGTCCGCCATGCTGGAGGAGCTTTTGCAGCGGATTCCCGGCGCAAAATGGTTGAAAACGGATGACCGGGAACAGCTGGAAAAGGCAGTCAGGGCGGGCTATGACGGCGGCTTTGTGATAACGGGCCCCACGGAATACGAATACATTGTGTTTAACAAATCCATGACGGATCATAGCACGGTGTTGTTTGACGAGGTCCTGCGGCAGCTGTACCGCATCGATTATTGCGCGGAAAACGGACTTGCCCTGGATGAAATTACACAGATGTACAATGTGCCGATCACGGTGAACGAGCGGATTTTGAATAAGGACACGGGAAGCAACTACTGGTATTGCTATGTGCTGGTAATCGCGGTATTCATGCTGATTACGCTTTACGGTCAGATGATCGCCGTTGCCGTCACCAACGAAAAAAGCAACCGCGCCATTGAGGTTCTGGTTACCAGCACTACTCCTAACAGCCTGCTGTTCGGCAAGGTGCTCGCGGGAGCCGTCAGCAGTCTGGCGCAGGTAGGGCTGATCCTGGGGGCTGTCCTGATCTCCTATCAGGTGAACAGGCAGCAGTGGGGCGGTATGCTGGATATGTTCCTTCATATCCCGGCAGAGGTGCTTGTGGCGTTCGCCTTTTTCGGATTGGGCGGCTATTTGTTTTACGCCTTTCTCTACGGCGCATTGGGAGCGCTGGTCAGCAAGACCGAGGATATCAGTAAGACGGTCAGCGGCCTGATGGTCATCATCATGATTGTGTATTTCTTCTCCCTGTTACAGCTGACCAATGTGGACGGCCCGATTATCAAGGTATTGTCCTTCCTGCCTGTCAGCTCCTACAGCACCATGTTTGCCCGAATCGCCATGGGGACGGTGGCGCCCTGGGAGCCGGTGGTGTCCTTCCTGATTCTGGCGGCCTCCATCGTCGGAGCCGGTATGCTGGGGGCGAAAATTTACCGGATGGGCACCCTGCGCTATGGGAATCCCATCAAGCTGACTGCGGCCCTGAAGGATTTGAAGAAGAGCGAATAAGGTTATGCTGGAAATATCTTCCCTTTTGTTATAGAATGTTTTATGACAGGAGATTTGATGCCGGGAGTCCGCCGCCTGGCGGCGCGGCAGAAACAGTGCATGGAAGGGAGAAGGAATATGTTGGAATTTAAGTATGACACACAGCTTTTGATCGAAGGGCAGGATCTGGACGAGGACGAGATCAGCGACTATTTTACGGAGCATTTTCAGGGCGACTGCCTTTTGGCGGTGGGCGACGACGAGCTGATTAAGATTCATTTTCACACCAACGAACCCTGGAAGGTGCTGGAGTACTGCGCGACCCTGGGCGAAATCTATGATATCGTGGTGGAAGACATGGACAGGCAGGCGCGGGGACTGCACGGCTGAGACACAAAAGGGCCGGTCTTTGCTGTAATCCGAAAAAACAGGAACAGAACACCCTCCTTCCGCGTAGGATAAAGAAAGCGGAAGGAGGGGCTTTTTATGCCTGTAAGCTGCAAGGAAAGGATTCTTTCCGAAGATTATTACGATGCGATTACGGATTTTCCGGTGGAGACAATGTGGGGGATGAGAGAGGATATGTGTACGGTCAGTATCGACGGCCTGTACAATGTAATTTATTTTAACCGCAGAATGCTGAAGGACGATCAGGATTACTTTTTTTCCTACAGGAGCGTGCCGAAGCTTTTCGGGCTGATGCAGGAGGGCGGCGGGATCGGGGGGTTTGATCCCAACAGTCTGATTGCCAGCGGAATCACCCAGGTGCAGCGGGAACCCTTAAGCCTTACCGGAAAGGGAGTGGTAATCTGCTTTATCGATACGGGCATCGATTACACCAGCCCTGTCTTCCAAAACCCGGACGGAACCAGCCGCATTCTGGCCATCTGGGATCAGACCGACCAGACGGGTAATCCGCCGGAGGGCTTTTTATACGGGACGGAATATACCGGGGCGCAGATCAACGAGGCTCTGCGGTCGGAGGATCCTTATTCCGTTGTGCCCAGCAGGGATGAAATCGGGCACGGCAGTTCTCTGGCGTCCGCGGCGGCGGGTAGCAGGCTCGGCGGCGGCTACGGCTTTCAGGGCGCGGCTCCCGATGCGGAAATCGTGGTGGTAAAGCTGAAAGAGTGCAAGGAATATCTCAGACAGTTTTTCATGGTGCCCCGGGAAGTCCCCGCTTATCAGGAAAACGATATCATGATGGCGGTGCAGTACGCGGATACCTTCGCGGAGCCTTTGAGCAGACCGGTAGTAATCTGCCTGGGGATGGGCACCAATTACGGCGATCACACCGGAAGCGCGCCGTTGGGAAGATATTTAAACGCCATTGCGGTGAAACGCAGCAGAGCCGTGGTGGTGGCGGGAGGAAACGAAGGAAATGCGGCTCATCATTACTACGGCCACCTGAACAATCTGGGCGGGAGCGGCGAAAACATAGACGCGGTAGAGGTTCGGGTAGAGAGAGGGGCGGAGGGCTTCTTTCTGGAGCTTTGGGGCAGTCTGCCGGATGTCTTTACGGTGTCTGTCCGAACGCCGGGAGGAGAAACCATCCCCACGGTGAGACTCGGGCTGGAAGACGCCATCACCTACAGCTTTATCTATGAAAGGACCCGGGTGTCTTTAGCGGGCTTCATCGTGGAGCCGGCCTCCGGGGAGGAACTGATCGTACTGCGGGTACAGGATCCCACGCCGGGAATCTGGACCTTCCGGGTGGAGGCCGCCGGGGAGATTCACAACGGCGAGTTTAACATCTGGCTTCCCATCAGCCAGTTTTTATCGGCGCCGGTGTATTTTCTGGAATCCTCCCCCTATATTACCCTGACGGAGCCGGCCATGGCTTCCAGCGTGATCGGCGTCTCGACTTACGATGCGGCGAACAACAGCTTTTACACCACCTCCGGGAGAGGATATTCCAGGTGCGGAACCGTCCGCCCGGACTTTGCGGCTCCCGGCGTCAACGTATCCACCATAAACGGCAGGGAATCCGAGAGCTCCCTGGCGGCGGCGATCACGGCGGGGGCTGTTGCCCAGTTCATGCAGTGGGCGGTGGTGGAGCGCAACAATGCTGTGGTGGAGAGCCGGGAGATCAAAAACTATTTTATCCGAGGCGCATCCAGAAGCTTCGACATGACGTATCCCAACAGGGAGTGGGGCTACGGGCGGCTGAACATGGTGGGGACGTTTGATGCGCTGATTGGGGTGTAGTTGATTTTCGGATTGGCGGCTGAGTTTTGCACAGAGTAAATAATTTCGAAAAGGATGTCCGTAGGAAAGAAACAGGAGGGAAACCGGGAAAGGGAGCGGCCAAAGGAAACGGCAGGCTCCCTTTTGAAATATAAAAATACCGCAATCAACTTATGCAAAATCTCCATTTTTGGAAAGGTAACAGTGTGCTATACTAAGAGTAGGCATAAACAGGCGTTTTGTTGTTTTTCGGTGTGGACGGATACGAATTTATGAAGAATACAAAATCGTTTTTTAAAATGAGCATCCGCAGGCAGATGAAACTGATTTTTATTGCTGTCCTCGCGTTATTTGTGTTGTTATGCGGGCTGATCAGCAGGCGGATCCAACAACTGGTATATCAAAACGAGGATGAGCATATGCAGGTTACTGCCCTGCGTCTGTATAACCAGATCAGTCTGAATCGTGACAAGATAGAGAATTTCTGTATTAATATCAGCGAGAATGAAGAAGTCCGCGCGTTCATGTCAAGCGATTATCCGCAGATGGCGGGTACGATTGACGGCGCGACGAAATGCCTGACCAGGCACATGATTCTGGAACCCATGATCAAGGATATCGCGCTGGTGAATGATAAAATCCACTACTCCAACGTTTATAGCGGGAGCGAGCTGGATGAAATCCGGTTAAAGGTGAAAGGGGTTCCCTTCGCATGGCTGGGATTCCGCAGCCGCAGCTTTGTGGCGGAATCCGGGAAAGCGGACATGATGGTGTATGCGGGGGATATCATCGTCGGCACGGAGAACCTGGGAACGATTGTCCTTTCGGTAGATCCGACGGATTTTTTCCCGGAAAGCGATGAAGAGACAAACCAGATGTATTTTCTTGCGTCGGAGGATAAGATCCTGTTTGTCCCGGATCAGGAGGAACAGGCGGAGGAGGCGTACCGCCTTTGGCTTGAGGCCGGAGAAAGGGAGTCTCTCCGGACAGGGGATTACGGTATACGAAGCTATTATCTCCGAAATATGGACTGTTATCTGATCAGTGTGTTGGATATTCGAAGCACGGGGGAAGGGACGGAACAGATCCGGCTTTTGATATGGGGATGCGTCCTGCAGTCGGCGGTGTTCTGCGCCCTGTTCCTTGTCATGCTGACCAGGGGGATTGTCCGCCCGCTTCGTCAGTTCCATGAGACGATCCTGCAGATCAGGCAGTCGAACCAGAGGAGTCTGGAATCGGATTTGCATCTGGAAGGATGCGCCGAAATCGTGGAATTAGGAGACGAATTTACCGGAATGCTGAATGATATCGAGAAGCTGAACCGGAAAATTTTTCAGTCGGCGATGGATCTCTATGAGGTGAAGGTACAGAAACAGGAGGCGGAGCTGGCTTATATGCGCAGCCAGGTGGATCCGCATTTCCTGTACAATACGTTGGAAGTAATCCGAAAGATGGCGCTGGAGAAGCAGTCGCCGGAAATTGCTCAGATGGCGGTAGATATGGGCAATATATTCCGGTACAGCGCGAAGGGTGAGGATGAAGTTACTCTGGGCGAGGAGATTGCGATCGTCAAATCCTATATCCGGCTCCAGCAGATGAGATTTGCCGGAAAGATTGAGGTGTTCTACTTTGTGCCTGAGGAGGTACAGCAGCTGCGCGTGATGAAAATGCTGCTGCAGCCCATTGTAGAAAATTCCGTTTTCCACGGGCTGGAGCCAAAGAAGCAGAAAGGCAGCCTGTATCTTGGGGCAAGGCTGGAGAAGGAGAATCTTGTGATATCGGTGAAGGACGACGGCGTCGGTATCGGGAAAGAAGAACTGGAGCGGCTCCGAAGAGACCTGGAAGCGGAAAGCGCAGATACCAGAGGACATGTGGGAATACGGAATACGAATGCCAGAATCCGGCTTTATTACGGAGAAGAGTACGGGCTTTCCATAGAGAGTTGTCCGGAGGATGGGACGACGGTCATTTTGAGACTTCCGGCGAAAGTGTGCAAAGAAGCATGAAAAGGTGGGTTCGAATGGCGATTAAGAAAGGGGAATATTATGTTTCGTGTATTGATTGCGGATGACGAGGATTCCGTCGTACAGTCGCTGCTTTGTTCTATTCCGTGGGAGGAGATGAACCTGGAGGTGGCGGGAACCGTTTCGGACGGCAGCGCGGCGCTTGCGCTTGCGGAAAAGGAAGAAATTGATGTTGCCATTCTGGATATCCGTATGCCGGGAATAAACGGGTTGGAGCTCTGCAATCAGCTCAGGAGGAGAAATGAGAGGATACAGCTGATCATAGCCAGCGGCTACGCGGAGTTCGCCTATGCGGAAAAGGCAATTCAGTACGGGGTGATCGGGTATTGCCTGAAGCCGTTGGATTATAATCAGCTGACCCGCTTCCTGCGCAGGGCAGTGCAAAATCTGGCAAGGGTCAGGCCGCTTCCCGGCAGAGAGGATCTGATGGAGATTCTGGAGAGGCAGGAGGAAGACGAGATTCGGGAATATATGTCGCATTTCGGTTTCTGTCAGGAGCGGTTTTATGTAGCGGTATCCAGCGGGGAGCGGAAGCTGGAGCCTCTGGAGGCAGGGGGGATATCCCTGCGGCTGGGACGGAGAGAATGGGGCTATATCATGAAAACAAACCGGGTTCGGCAGCTCGGCGACGACATCTTCGGGATAGAGGGCTGGCAGGGACTTGGATATATTGCGCAGGCTGTGTCCGGAGGAATGATTTACGGGGCCTTTGAGGAATGCACGACGAGGGCGTTTCAGTATTTTGTGGATCGGGAAAGCAGGCTCTGTTCACAGCTGGAGGAATGGAAGGCGAACCGCTGGCTGGACGGCATTCAGGCGAAGGTACAGGCGGAGCAGTGGGAAAAGGTAAAGAAAGCCCTGGCGGAAATCAGGGAGAAGGGTACGGAAGATTTTACGATTCGCAGCGCCCTGAAGCTGTGCAACCTGATCTTTTCTCACTCCCTTTTTCGGGACGAGGAGAACGACTATTATATTTACAGCATTGAACAGCTTGCGGATACCTATGAGGATTTCCCGGAAATGCTGACGAAGCTGCAGTCCTTTCTGGACGAAAATATCGGGGGCGAAGAGAGCGGACAGGATTTTACCAATGCGACTTTTATGAAGCTGATGAAGTACATTAATGAAAACTATAAAGGTGAGATATCCCTGACGGGAGCGGCGCAGGCGATGAATATGAATTCCAACTATATCAGCCAGCTTTTCAAAAAAGAAACGGGAATTACTTTTGTGCGTTATATTACGCAGAAGAGGCTTGACGATGCGAAGGAGCTTCTGGAGACAACGAAGAAGCCGTTGACGGATATCGCGCTGGAGGTTGGTTTCAACGATATTTTTTATTTTATCAAAACCTTTAAGAAGTTTACGGGGATGACGCCCGGACAGTACCGGACGAGTCAGTGAGGATGAAAGCAAATGAAAAAGCAGATGGCAGTTGTGGCGGCGCTTACACTGGGACTTACGGGATGCGCGCAGTATACGGATACAGACCGCGTTCAGGAAGACGGGTCGGGCGAGAGGATGAAAATCTCCGTCGCTTTTTGGAACGCGGAGGAGGCGTTGGCGGGAGACGGGGTGCTGGATGCCATTGAGGAAAAATTTCAGGTAGAACTGGAGCCCTTCAATATGACCTGGAACGATTATTATCAGAAGGTGGATCGCTGGGCGTCAACCGACAGCTTACCGGACTTGTTTGTCGGGGATTTCAGAAATTCCAAGGCGTACTACCAATGGATCCAGCAGGGGCTGTTATGCGCTGTCCCGAAGGATTTGTCGGATTATCCGAACCTGGAAAGCTATCTTGACGGTATGGAGGAGACACAGAGCCTGCTTGTGGACGGAATGCTGTACTGCATCCCGAGGCAGACTTATCCTGCGCAGGAATGGACGAGCATTGACCGGGTGTTGGTTTACCGCTGGGATCTGGCGCAGAGGGCGGGAATCCGGAAAGAGCCGGAGAACTGGGAAGAATTTCAGAAGATGATACTGGCGATCGTGGAGACGGATCCGGAGGGGAAAGGGATTCAGGGGATGACGGCGGGAAGCGCGGGGATGCTTACCGGGTGGCTCCTTCCTTACGCGTCTTCCATTGCAGCCAGCAACGACAGCGGCTTTTACTGGAAAAAGGACGAGGACGGTATCTGTAAGCCCGCCTACTTTGTGGATGATATGACCGCCGCTTTTCAACTGGCGAGGGATATGTATGAGGCGGGAGTGATCGAGAGAGATATCATTCAGGAGACGGAAAACGGCGCAAGAGAGAAATTTCTGCAGGGGGAATATGCGGCAATCCTTTACTCAGGAGGCTTTGGCACTGTATACAACAATGTAGGGAAATATTGGGAGGAGGTTCATGGCAGAGGGTTCACGGAGGATGTGAGGGCTCTGGGGCTGATGCCGGATGTGAACGGCAACAAGGCTTATCCGATCTGGGGATACGCGTGGAGCGAGTCCTACATCAGCTCTAAGGTGGAGGAGGATAAGCTGGATAAAATACTGCAGATTTACGATTATCTGTTAAGCGAGGAAGGGGCTTTTTTCGCAGCCTACGGTCCGGAGGGAGAGTTTTATGAGATCGAGGACGGCAGGGCGCGGCTGTGCGATTCGGAAGCGGATGTGACGGCGCGGTATCCCTCCTGCGCCATGCTTTCCACGCTGGTTCGCTGGGATATCAGCCTTTATGACGACAGATTTCCTTCTACGATTCCGGAAGACTGTGTTCAGGTAAATTATGAGCTGTTTCAGGAGGCGAGGGAAGCGCCGATTCCGGAATATGAGCCGGAGTGCAGGCGCATTATGAGGGAGGAGCAGATTGAGTTCTCGCTTGATCTGAATAATGATTTTCTGAGTATTATGACGGGAACGAGGCCGGTAGAAGAGATGTGGGAGGAAATTAAAAGAGGATATGAAGAGAAGGGCCTGCAGGAGATGATCGATACCGTGAACAGCAGGCTATAGGGTATTTTGCAGAGATGTATTTTGTACAAAGGGCAATCCGCGGCGGATTGCCCTTTTTTGATGTACCTGAAAAAAAGACAAGGGCGAGGGCGGGGCATATGTAATTTTGACAAAAAACAGAAAGATTTGCTTCATAGGCTTTGTGAAAGCTTTTCTTTATAATAAAAGACAAAAGGAATTGGGCAGACTGTACAAGGGAAACGGTATTTTGCCGGAGACGCTTTGTGAAAGTCGTAAAGCGGGAGATGGCAGGCGAGTGGGGGAAGAGATGAAAATCGGAACATTCCGCAGGATGTTTACATTATTTTTGACAGGAAGCTTACTTGTTTTCGCAGCCGCCTGCGGCAGCGGAGAAGAGCTGTCTGAGGAGAGAGGACAGGAAAGCCGGCCGGATGCTTTCGGCGGACAGAACAATGCGGAGGCAGCCGCAGACTGGACGACGGAGCAGCTGCTGGAAGCGGATTTCATCCTTTACAACGTGGACTGTGCCTCGGAAGAACCCGCCGTCTTTGCGGAGGGGCAGATATGCGGTCTGTACCAGTCGGTCAGCGACCAGCCCGGCGGGACGGATCCGGGAACCGGAAAAAACTGGGGATATCGGCAGGCGGATTACATGATAGGGGAGCGGGACACTCTGGGCGAGGGTATCACAGCCAACAAGTGGAATATTTCGGAAGAGCTTTACCCGGGAGGAGAAGAAGGCGCATTCTGTTATGACTTTCAGCTTCCCAAAGGAGACTACCGGGTGACGGTAGGCTTTTACGACCCCTTCGGCCCCCGAAAGATCGATGTGGACTGCGAGGGAGAGCGGATGGTGGAAGCGGAAAAGATTCTCCGTTTCCGGCTTACGGAAAAGCAGTTTGATATCACGGTAGAGGACGGGGAACTGAACCTGAAGGTATTTAATGCGGAGGGGAAAAGAGCTATGGATATCCCGATCCTGAGTTATATCCGGATCGCGGCTGTCCCCCGATATGACAGGGAGCTTCTTGCGCTGGCATTACAGAAGTATGCGGCGGAGGGAGGAGAGGATGTCTATACGGCGGATTCCTATGAAAGGTACAGCCGGGCTGTGGCGGAGGCGGAAGAGCTGTTGGGAGAGGAGAATCCGGAGAAGGAAGACTGCGAAAGGATATTTCGGCAATTAAAGGAGGGCAGCGAAATGCTGGCGGAGAAATACAGGTATGACTCCTTCCGGCCGGGAGAGCAGTGGAGGGATACGGAAAACAATCTGATCCAGGCTCACGGCGGGCAGGTACAGCGGTTGACCTACCGTGAGGAAGACACAGGAGAGCCGGTTACGAAATGGGTCTGGGTAGGGGAAGACAAGACCGCGGGCAATAAGGGCGGCATCCGGGCTTACAGCTCGGAGGATCTGTATAACTGGCAGTTCGAAGGCATTATCCTTCGCAATGTCCCGTCCCGGGAAGCGCTGGAGACGGAGGAATATTTTAAAGAGGTATACGGGGATTACACGGCGGAACAGTTGGATAACGTATTCCGCAGCCTGGATGCGAACAGCGCTATTATCGAGCGCCCCAAGCTGATTTATAACGAGAAAACGGAAACGTATGTGCTTTGGTTTCACGCGGACGGGCCTACGGAAACCAGCGACAGCAGCTATGCGGCGGCCTGCGCCGGGGTTGCCGTCAGCGATTCCCCCTTCGGCCCCTACCGTTTTATCGATCGGTATCGGCTGAATGTCTGTCCTGAAGACCAGGAGGATATGTATCCCTCCAGCAAGGGTATGGCCAGAGATATGAACCTTTTTGTGGACGAGGATAAGACGGCGTATATTATTTACTCCAGCGAGGAGAATCTGACGCTCTATATTTCAAAGCTGAACGAGGAATACACTTACCTGGCCGTGCCGCCGGAGGAAGCCGTGTACGGGAAAGATTTTATCCGGCTGTATCCGGGAGCGCAGCGGGAGGCCCCGGCGGTATTCAGGCGGGATGGGAAATATTATCTTCTGTCCTCCGGCTGTACCGGTTGGGCGCCGAATCAGGCAAGGTATTATGTGAGCGATTCTATACTGGGAGAATGGGAGAACATGGGCGACCCCTGTATCGGAGATACGGAACGGACTACTTTTCAAAGCCAGAGTACCTGTGTGTTTGAAGGGCCTTCGGGAGAACTGATTTACATGGGAGACCGGTGGAACAGCGAAAAACTGTCGGATTCCCGTTATGTCTGGCTGCCGGTGGAATTTTCTGAGGACGGAAGTATGGAGCTGCGCTGGCAGGATGAGTGGAGATAGAAATCGTTTTTGACAGGTCGATTCGCCTTTGAAAAGGCAGAGAAAAAACTCATAATTTCATTCTGAGAGGAGAGGGAAGCGGGTATGAGGAAGAAAAGAATCGGGTTGGTTCTCCCGGCATTCGCGGCGGTGCTGGCGCTGGGAAGCGCGTCGGTCTGCGGAATATCTGTAAATGCCGGGGAAGAGGATCTGAGCCAATATTATGTGGAAGTATATGACACGGTCAAGTACGAGGATTATCTGGCGGAGCATGGAGAAGTGGTCTGTCCCGATGTGGAGATCGCGGTGGCCGGCGGAGACTATGCGGCGGCGTCGGGAGATGTAAAAAAGGCTGCGTCCTACGAAGGAAAGAGCAATGTGGCGCTGACCCCCGCCGAGGGCAGTATTACCTGGGAGGTGGAGGCGCCGGAGGCCGGCTTTTATCAGGTCTGGATGGAATATTTTCCCATGGAGGGCAAGAACAATACCATCGAGAGAGAAGTCCGCATCAATGGGGAAATTCCCTTTGACGGGGCGCTGTATCTGGAATTTTCCAGAAACTGGGCGGATGGGGCGGAGATTACCCGGGACGCCAGAGGCAACGATATCCGTCCCATGCAGGTGGAAGTCCCCCGCTGGATGGGCGGATGGTGGAAGGACAGCAGCGGATATGAGGCGGAAGCATACCGTTTTTATCTGGAAAAGGGAACAAATACCGTCACGCTGGAATCTGTGAAGGAGCCGATGGCCATTGCGTCCCTGACGCTGAAACAGCAGGCGGCGGTTCCCTCTTATGCCGAATACCTGGAGCAGGCGAGGTCGGCGGGCGCATCGGAAGCGGTACTGGGGGAGGCCGTTAAGATACAGGGGGAGGATGCCTCCTGGAAATCGGACTCCACTCTGTATCCGGTAAACGACAGGACTTCTCCCAAAAACGAGCCTTATGACGCGGCGAAAATCCGGATGAATTCCATCGGCGGCAATAACTGGAATCAGATCGGCCAGTGGATTACCTGGGAGATCGAGGTTCCGGCGGATGGGCTTTATGAGATCGCCGTGAAATATAAGCAGAGCATCAAGCAGGGCGTGACGGTTGTGAGATCCCTGGAGATCGACGGGGAGGTCCCTTTCCGGGAAGCCCGGGAGCTGCGTTTCTTCTACGAAAACGACTGGCAGATCGCGAGGCTGGGGTCGGAGGATGCGCCTTATCTGTTCTATCTGAAGGCAGGAACCCACACTCTCACCATGGAGGCCGCGTTGGGCAGCGAGCTGTCGGATATTCTGAATGATGCGGACGATTGTATCTTTGAGCTGAACAAGGCATACAGGCAGCTGCTGATGGTGATCGGTTCTTCGCCGGATATGCTGCGGGATTATCAGCTGGAAAAGAAAACGCCGGAGGCGTTGCAGATTCTGGCGCAGCAGTACGAAGCCGTGTCCGACCTGGCGGAGCGGGTGGAAAGATATGCCAACGGTTCCAAGGGAAGCCAGTCCGCATCCCTCGACAATCTGATCGTGCAGCTGGAGACCATGAGCAAAAAGCCGGAGACTGTGGCAAAATACTGGTCTTCCTTTAAGGACAATATTATTTCCCTGGGTTCCTGGGCGCTGGGTATGAAGGAGCAGCCCCTGCAGATCGACTATCTGTTGGTTCAGCAGCCGGGCAGCAGTCTGCCGGTGGCAAAAGCGAATTTCTTTGAAAAAGCGGCGCATGAGCTGAAAGCCTTTTTTGCCAGCTTTACGGAAGACTACGAGAGTATCGGAGACGTATACGAGGGAGACAGCCTGACGATCTGGCTGCTGGCGGACGCGGCTACCGTGTCCAGCGCCTCCGGAAGCGGCAGGGATCAGGCGACGGTGCTGAAGAATCTGATCGATAACTATTTTGTGCAGGAAACCGGGATTTCCGCCAATGTCAAGCTGGTAAACAGAGACAATCTGCTGTCCGCTACCCTGGCAGGGGAAGGGCCGGATGTGGCGCTGGGGGTTGCCAGCAAAGAGCCTGTGAATTACGCGCTGCGGAATGCGGCGGCCGATCTGACGCAGTTTGAGGATTTTGACCGGGTG
This sequence comes from bacterium, assembly GCA_023664305.1. Lineage (GTDB taxonomy): Bacteria > Bacillota > Clostridia > Lachnospirales > Lachnospiraceae > Acetatifactor. Next base: position 128,676 of record JAMPFT010000005.1, read on the forward strand.
ACGGGACGGTTCATGGACGGCGCGCTGGATATGTTCCGATACGACGGAGGCGTATATGCCCTGCCCCAGACGACTACCTTCCAGATGCTGTTTTACCGGGCGGACATTTTACAGGAGCTGGGTCTGGAGATTCCCACTACCTGGGATGACTTTTACGAGTGTCTGGCGGTGATCCAGAAAAACAATATGAATGTGGGCACTGTGCCGGATTATACATCCTACGGTATGTTCCTTTACCAGTACGGAGGGGCCTATTACCGGGAAGACGGCACGGCGAGCGGGCTGGATTCGGAGCCGGCGGTACAGGCCTTTGCCCAGTGGTCCGGCAATTATGCCGATTATAAGATGCCTGTAACCTATGACTTTGCAAACCGTTTCCGTACCGGGGAGATGCCTCTGGCTATCGCGGACTATACGTCCTACAGTTATCTTTCCATCTTTGCGCCGGAGATCAAGGGACTTTGGGGTTTTACCCTGGTGCCGGGTCACGCGGATGAAAACGGCGAAGTAAATCATTCCGTCATAGCGGGGCAGACGGCCTCCATTATCCTGGATACCTCGCAGCATAAGGAAGAGGCATGGGAGTTCCTGAAATGGTGGACCAGCGAAGAAATTCAGACCAATTACTGTATTGAGGTGGAGAACATTCTGGGCGTGGCGGGCCGTGTGGCTACCGCCAACATGGACGCGCTGGAGAACCTGCCCTGGTCGAATAAGGATATGCGGCAGCTTCAGGCCCAGCTGGATTGGGTGCGGGTAGTGCCGGAGATTCCCGGCGGGTATTTCACGGAGCGTCATGTAAAGAACGCTTTTTACGCCGTGTACAACAATAAGGAAGACCCCAGGGAGACGCTGGAGGATTACGTTAAGACCATCAACAACGAGATAACCAACAAACGGATCGAATTTGGTCTGGATGAGTAGAGGGGGCTGGGACATGAAACAGAAATTACCGGGTATGCTTATGGCTGACATAAAGCGTCGCCTTATATTGACAGGAAAGCAGATGAAACGGGAGAAGATTTCCTACCTGTTCGTGGCTCCCTTCTGTATCCTTTTTATTCTGTTTTACCTGGTGCCGGTGGCTACATCGATCGGCTTAAGCTTTACCTATTATAACGTTTTGGAAACGCCCCGGTTTGTGGGCTGGCAGAATTATATCAATCTGTTTTTTGCGGACGATGTGTTTCCCACGGCGGTGAAGAATACGTTTCTCTTTGCGGTGGTCACGGGCCCCATCGGGTATTTCGCGGCGCTTCTCATCGCCTGGATGATCAACGAGATCAAGAACCGTTTTCTGAGAGCCTTTATGACGCTGGTATTCTATGCGCCTACGATTTCCGGTCAGGCTTACTTTATCTGGAAATATATTTTTTCCAGCGACAGCTACGGCATGGCGAACGGCTGGCTGATGAAGCTGGGAATTACTTACAGCCCGATCCTCTGGTTTGAGGACGCCAAGTACATACAGCCCATCCTGATCATAGTGGTCTTGTGGATGAGCATGGGAACGGGTTTCCTGTCCTTTATCGCAGGCTTGCAGAACGTAGACAGAAGCTTGTATGAAGCAGGTTATATGGACGGGATCAAAAACCGGTTTCAGGAGCTTTGGTATATTACGCTGCCGTCCATGAAGCCGCAGCTGATGTTCGGCGCGGTCATGACGATCACCAATTCCTTTGCCATCCATGACCAGCTGGCGGCGCTGGCGGGTTTCCCCAGCGTGGATTACGCGGCGCATACGGTGGTATCCCATCTGGTAGATTACGGCACAATCCGGTTTGAAATGGGATACGCTTCCGCTATCGCCACGCTGCTGTTTTTGGTGATGATCCTGTGTAATAAGCTGGTTCAGCGTCTTCTCAGAAAGGTAGGGAACTGACATGGCAAAAAAGAAAGTAAAAGGCGTTAAGCCCAGCCATTCCAGAGCGGGTAATTTTTTCAATATGTTTTTGCTTATCGTCATGGGACTGTTTATGGTGGTGCCTCTGGTGCTTTCCATCAGCAACTCCTTAAAGCCCCTGGAAGAGCTGTTTGTGTTTCCGCCCAGACTGCTTGTGAGAAATCCCACCGGAAAAAACTTCCACGATGTGTTTGTGATGATGTCGGAGTCCTGGGTGCCTTTTTCCAGATACATATTTAACACGGTGTTGATTACCCTTTTGGGTACGGTGGGGCATCTGATCATTGCCAGCCTCTGTGCTTATGCTCTGGCAAAGCGCAAGTTTCCCGGAAGAAACCTGATCTTCGGAACAGTGGTGACGGCGCTGATGTTTTCCGGTCAGGTGACGGCGATTCCCAACTATCTGATTATGAGTAAAATCGGATGGCTGGACACTTATCTGGCGCTGATTGTTCCGGCGATTGCGAAGCCCATGGGACTGTTTTTAATGAAGCAGTTTATGGAGCAGCTTCCGGACAGCCTGCTGGAGGCGGCCAGAATCGACGGCTCCGGCGAATTCAATACCTTTCTCCGGATCGCGATGCCGCAGGTAAAGCCTGCCTGGCTGACCCTGATTATCTTTTCTTTCCAGGATCTGTGGAACCTGCAGGGCGGTAATTTTATCTACAGCGAGAACCTGAAAACGCTGCCCTACGCGTTGTCTCAGATTGCGGCGGGCGGCATCTCCAGAGCGGGCGCTACGGCTGCGGTAACGGTTATCATGATGGCGGTGCCAATTGCTATTTTTGTTATCAGCCAGAGCAGCATTGTCGAGACGATGGCGTCCTCTGGTATCAAGGAATAAGCGGGGGGATGAGGATGAGAGAGAAACGGTTGACAAAGAAGACAGCGCTCCCCAAAAGCCGGTCGTGGAAGGGCGGACGCAGGGTCAAGGCGGCCAAAACTGCCCTGGGGCTGGCGGCAGCGGTCGGAATGCTGCTCTTTTCCGGGCGGGAGGCTCAGGCCTCGGTCATGCCCTATGACACTTACAGCTATGACTGGTGGGGGGAGGATGTGCTTCAGCCCCATGCATACCTGTATCAGGAATCCTACGCCGGGAACCGGTTCGGGACGGAATTGAAGACGCCTCAGGATCTGTTTTTCCGGGACGGCCTTCTGTACATAGCGGACACAGGGAACAACCGGATATTGATTCTGACGGAGCAGGGCGAATATGCAGACGAGATCGCTGGAGGCCTGTCAGGTCCCCAGGGCGTATTCGTCACAGAGGAAGGCCATGTCTATGTGGCGGATTCGGGAAACGGAAGAATCGTTGAGTATGATGAAAGGAAAGCCGTCGTCAGAGAGATCGGGAGACCGCAGACGGAGCTGATCGACGCTTCCCAGAACTATGTGCCTACCAGGGTTGTGGTGGATCAGGCGGGAAGGATGTATGTAATTGCCTACGGTATCAACATGGGGCTGGTGGAGTTCAACGAATTCGGGGAATTTCAGGGTTTCATGGGAGCCACTCCGGTAACGGTATCTCCTTTTGAGTATATGTGGAAGACTTATTTTTCCACGGACGCCCAGAAGCAGAGGATGGAAACGATTATTCCCACGGAATACAGCAATATCTATGTGGATAAAACAAGCTTTGTTTACGCCACGATCAGCAATCTGTCGGAGGAAGACCATCTGAACGGAGCGGATGCGGTAAGACGTCTGAATCCCACCGGTACGGATGTGCTCCGGCGTCTGGGAAATTATGATATCATCGGCGACCTGTATTCCGCCTCCGACGAGGCGTCCTGGTCTTCCTTTACGGATATTGCCGCCACGGATTACGGCTGCTATTTTGTTTTAGACAATGCGGGAGGCAAGGTATTCTGTTACGACTATGACGGGAACTCCCTGTTTATCTTCGGAGGAACCGGGAGCAGGAGCGGAATGCTGCGCAATCCCACTTCGCTGGCGCTGAACGACGATCAGTCCCGGATTTATATTCTGGACGCGCAGTTGGGAAGTATTCTTCGCTTCGATATCACGGAGTACGGCACGAGCCTGCTGGGGGCCATGAAAGCCCATTATACGGGGAATACGGAGGAGTCCGACCGGCTCTGGAAAGAGGTGCTGCGGGAGAACGCCAACAGCGAGGTCGCTTATATCGGTATGGGGAAGATTGCCATGCGGGAAGGCGACTATAAACAGGCGATGGATTATTTCAAGCTGGGCAACAGCAGGAAATATTATACCCGGGCGTTCGAATTTTACCGGAAGGAATTAATGCAGACGAGCTTTGCCAGGTATATGGGAGTCGCGATTGTCCTGATTGTAATCGGTCTGCTGGCGGTAGTCGGCGGAAAAATAAAAAGATGGGTAGGTGAGGTAAAGTGCAGAAATATCTGAAGTCCATGGCTTACGGTTTCCATGTGATCACACATCCCTTCGACGGATTTTGGGATTTAAAGCGGGAGCATAGGGGTACTCTTGCGGCGGCAGTGACCTTTGCCGCGCTGACGGTGCTCTTGCTGGTAGTCCGGAAACAGGGGACAGCCTTCCTGTTTAACACGAATCGGCTGGAAGATGTGGATATGATGGTGGATATTGTCACAGTGGCGCTGCTTTTTGTCCTTTGGTGTGTGGCAAACTGGTGCCTGACCTCGCTGATGGACGGCGAGGGAAAGATGCGGGATATTGCGATTTTTACCGGCTATTCCCTGCTTCCCATGCTGCTGATCCAGTTTCCGCTGGTTCTGGTGAGCCATGTGATTACGGCGGAGGAAGGAACCTTTTACTATGTGTTTACGGTCATCAGCTACGTCTGGACGGCGGCCCTGCTGCTGCTCGGCATGATGATCACCCATCAGTACAGCATGAAAAAGACCTTGCTGACCACAGTGCTCACGCTGGTGGGGATGGCGATCATTCTGTTTATCGCGTTGCTGTTCTTCAGTGTGATACAGCAGTTCCTGACCTTTATCGTGACGGCTTATAAGGAAATCAGATACCGGTGACGGAAGGGGGAAGAAGAGGATATGAGGAATAAGCTTTTCAAAAGAGCGGCGGGCATTCTGACGGGAATCGCTTTGCTTTGTACGCTGGCGCCTGCTCCGTCTGTCCGGGCGGCAGAACGGGAAATACCGGATCGCATGGAGCTGGTCGCGTCCAACGACAGCCTGGAGCTTTATCTGGATCGGGAGCTGGCGGATCTGGCGGTAAGGGTAAAGGCGACCGGGGACGTATGGTTTACCAATCCTCAGGAAGCCGATGAGGATCCCCTGGCCAGTAATTATTATAAGAACTTAATGAAATCCCAGTTCTCGATACGGTATTTTAACGCGAATGTCCAAGCCTCTGAAATGGACAGCTATACCGACGCGGTAGCGGAAGGACAGTTTGACGTGGAAGAAATCCGGGATGGCGTCAAAATCAGTTACCAAATGGGAGACGTGGCGGATAAATTTGTCCTTCCCCAGATTATCAGCGAGGAGCGTTACGCGTATTACACAGGGCTGATGGACGAGAAGGACGCCAAAAACGTAGGGAGAAACTATCTGTATCTGAACCGGGAGGAGCTGACGGAGGATAAGCGTAAGGATTATCTGGAGAGATACCCGGTTTTGGAAGAATATCCGATTTACGTCCTGAAGGAAAGCGTAAAGGACTATAAGAAAGAGGAGTTGACGGAGTACTTTCAGGGGGCGGGCTACACGGTTCAGGAAATGGAGCAGGATAATCTGGCAAACGGCTATGAATCGACCAGCCGGAAGCCCTGGTTCAATATAGCGGTTTCCTATTATCTGGAAGGGGACGCCTTTGTGGCGGAGATCGATCCGGAGACCGTGGAATACGATACGGAGAAATATTATCTTGTGGATATTGATCTGCTGGAGTATTTCGGAGCGGGCTCCGCGGAGGAAGAGGGTTATCTCTTCGTCCCGGACGGCAGCGGGGCGCTGATTTATTTTGACAACGGTAAGCTCAGTGCCCCTGCTTATATTGGTTATGTCTACGGCGAGGACAAGACGAGCCAGGTTAACCTGACAAAGAAGCCTGAAATTGACCAGAGCGTGACGGTGCGTATGCCGGTATTCGGACTGAAAAAGGGGGACAGTGCCTTCTTCGCGATTGTGGAGGGCGGCGCGGCAGGTGCGGATATCAATGCGGCGTCCTCCGGCAAAACGGACAGCTATAATCAGGTGTATGCGGGATTCAGCTATCTGACCTACGGCGCGATCTCCCTGGGGGATATGGTAGGCTCCAACAGCTTCCAGATGTATTCCCAGCCGGTGTTTCAGGAGAGCTTCAAGGTGCGCTACAGCTTCTTGAGCGGGGAAGAGGCAAATTACGCGGGGATGGCGTCTTATTATCAGGGATACCTGCAGGAACAGGGAGTCCTGGGCGAGCGGACGGAAGGCAGCGGGACGCCGCTCTACCTGAATTTTATCGGAGCCATCCGTAAATCGGAATCCGTCTTGGGAATCAAATGCAAGGTAACCCAGGAGCTGACCACTTATGAACAGGCGGCAGAAGCGGTAAGGGAGCTTGCCGCCGAAGGCGTGGAAAATATTAAGGTGGAATACAGCGGCTGGAGCAGCGGCGGGCTGCACGGAAAAGCGCCCGGCGGAACGAAGTCCTTAAGCTGTCTGAACGGCGGCGGGACGGATCTGGAGGATTTCCTCCGGGAGATGGAGAGCGCGGGGATTCCGGTCTTCCATACGGCGCAGCTCCAGTATGTATACAGCGACGGAGCCTTCGACGGATACCGCCCGGAGAGCTATGCTCCCAGGTATTATGACAATACCGTGGCGCGGGCGAACTCATACCTGATTCCGAACGGCATGAAAACGAATCAGGACAGGATCGAGATGATCAGTCCCTATTATGTAGGGGATATGGTGGACAGCTTCCTGAAGAAAACGAAGAAATACGGGCTTACGGGTATTTCGGTAGAGGATCTGGCCAGCAACCTGTTCAGTGATTTTAACAACAGGCATTATGTGAACCGGCAGGAGGCGGCGGAGTATAACGGCGCCGCCATGGAGAAGCTTGCGGCAGGCTGCGGCGGAAATCTGCTTGGGAGCAATGCCAATGTATATGCCTGGAAGTATTTGTCGGATATCAAGAATGTGCCGCTCGACAGCAACCGTACCCAGCTGATCGACGACGCGGTTCCGTTTTACGAAATGGTGCTGCACGGTTACCGGGACTATACCGGGGAACCGGTAAATCTTTCCGGCGACGTCAATACGATGCTTCTGAAAAGCGTAGAAGCCGGGGCGGGTCTTTCCTTTGAATGGATCTGCGGGGACAATTCTCTGCTGAAAAACACGGAATTTGACGGCTTGTATTCCGTCGGCTTTCAGGATTGGAAGGATACGGCGGTTCTTTCCTGGAGCAGGGTGAATGAAGCGATGGGAGACCTGAGAAGCCTGCGGATTATCGGGCATGAAAGACCTCAGACCGGCGTTACCTGCACGGTGTACGAGGACGGCACCCGAGTAATCGTGAATTACAACAAGTATGAGGTGACGTATCAGGGGAATACCGTGAAGGCGCAGGATTTTCTGGTGGTAAAGGAGGGGTGATATGGGACTGTTTCATAAGGTGAACGGGAAGAGGAGGCTGACGCTTCAGGGAAAAGAGGCTGTGGCGGGATATCTGTTCGCAATCCCTTTTCTGATCGGTTTTTTTGGGCTGTTTCTTCCCATGGTACTGAAATCAGTGCAGTTCAGCTTCAGCAATATGACGGTGGGGACGAGCGGTTATGTGCTGTCAAGGGCGGCGAATAACGGACTGGAGCACTATATCAGGGCTCTCACTATAGATCCGGACTTTAACCGGAAGCTTCTGGAAGCGGTAAAGGATATGGCGGTAAATGTCCCGCTGATTATCATCTTCAGCTTTTTCGCGGCCAACCTGCTGAATCAGAAGTTCCGGGGAAGGGGAATTGCCCGAAGCGTCTTTTTCCTTCCGGTGATTCTGACCTCCGGAATCGTGCTGGGAATCGAGTCCTCGGATCTGCTGCAGACGACTCTGGGGCCTGAGGGGATGCTCTCGGCGGACGACGCGAATACCGTGTTCAATGTTGCGGGGTTCCTGCTGAATTATACGAATCTCCCTTCCGGGATCGTTATGTATCTGTCGCAGGCCGTGCTGGGGATTTATGACATTGTGATTTCCTCAGGCGTCCAGATATTGATCTTTCTGGCGGGGCTGCAGGGAATCTCGCCCAGCCTGTATGAAGCTTCCAATATGGAAGGCGCTACGGCCTGGGAAAATTTCTGGAAAATTACTTTTCCCATGATCAGTCCGCTGATTCTGGTAAATTCGATTTATACCATCATCGACTCCTTTACCAGCGCCAACAATGAGCTGATGGAGGTCATCAAGAAGACCATATTCAGTGAAGTAAAATACGGCTACGGTTCCGCTATGTCCTGGATCTACTTCCTGGTCATCGGAGTGATTATCTGTATTGTGGGCGGCATTATCGGTAAACGGGTATTTTATATGGATTAGGGGGGCTAAAATGCAGATGAAAGCGCTTTCTGTAGGAAGAGGGGGTTCCGCAGGGAAGGAAAATCCCATGGGAAAGAGGAATCCCGTAGGAAGAGGGAACTTCATGGAAAAACACGGAATAAAAAGGAATCGCAGAAAAATGACGACGGCCCGGCTGGGACGGCTCGCCGTGGCAATCGTCCGGGGCGTCATCATATTCGGTATCTGCTTTGTTATTTTGTATCCGATTTATTTAAAGCTGAGCGTTTCCCTGATGGCCGAAAAGGATCTGTATGACGCCACGGTGAAATACATTCCCCGGAATTTTACGCTGGATAATTATAAAAAAGTTCTGGAAGGCCTGGATTACTGGAAGAGCTTCCTGAACACGACGATTCTGTCGGCGGGGGTTTCCCTGCTTCAGATGATTGCCTGTATGCTGACGGCGTACAGCTTTGCCAGATTCCGTTTCCCGGGGAAAAAGCTGTTGTTCGGGTGCGTGATCCTTTCTCTGATCGTGCCGCCTCAGATCGTGATGCTGCCCATGTTTATGAAGTTTCGGTTTTTTGATATCTTTCATATTTTCGAGGCGGTCACGGGCAGCTCGCTGAACCTGATCGATACGCCCTGGCCTATGCTGATCCAGGCGGTTACCTGTACCGGGTTCAAGAACGGATTATATATTTATATGCTGAGGCAGTTCTTTAAGGGAATGCCCAAGGAGCTGGAGGAGGCGGCGTTTGTGGACGGCTGCGGGAAGCTCCGCACCTTTGTTCAGATTATGGTGCCCAGCGCGGTTCCCATGATGGTAACGGTATTTCTCTTCGGCTTCGTATGGCAGTGGACGGATTCCTTCTACACGAATATGTATCTGCCCAAGGCGGCACTTTTTGCCAACAACCTTAATTCTCTGGCGGCGGTGCTGAACAAGCAGTATTCGGATATGGGCGGAAGCATGAATTTTGTCAGTCCCGCGTTTGCGTCCCAGATGAACAATACCGGAAGTCTGCTGGTCATCCTGCCTCTGATTTTGCTCTATCTGGTCTGCCAGAAGTATTTTGTGGAGGGAATCGAGCGTTCCGGTATCGTAGGGTAAACGGTAGCTTTATCACGGTGGTAGGGCCTGTTTCGGCTTTATCATATACATTAACACTTTCAGGAAAGGAAGGAGAATTTATGAAAAAGAAGGTATTGGCACTTCTGCTGGCGACGGCAATGACGCTGGCAGCGACAGGATGCGGCGATTCGCCGGAACCGGGTTCCACGCCGGAATCTCAGGAGAGCGGCGATTCCTCCGCGCCGACGGAGGAAAGCCCGGAGGCGTCTTCCCCGGAAACGCCCGCGGAGCCGGAGTATGATTTCGGAGGCAGAACGTTCCGGATCGGATCTTATCATGATATGAGCCCGGATCCGGAGGGCAGTGATCTGGATCAGGCTTATGCGGAGCGCATTGAGTATGTGGAGCAGAATTATAACTGCAACATTGAGTTTGTGGTTGTGGGAGGAGGAAACGACGAGATCATCAATAATTATGTGACCTCCGTGCTTTCCGGCGATCCCTGCTGCGACGCCGGATATATCCTCAGCTACCGTTTGCTGCCGGCTCTGATCGAGGGCGGTATTGCTCAGCCCATCAGTGACCTGGGCGTGGTGGATTTCTCGGCGCCCTGGTACGATCCCGCAGGCATCGAGGCGGCAACCTACAAGGGAAAACAGTACGGCCTGGCAAAGAGAGGCGCAGGCGTACAATACGGCATTTTCTGGAACAAGACACTGTTTGACCGTTATAACCTGCCTGATCTGTATGAGCTGTACGAGAAAGGCGAGTGGACCTGGGACAAGTTCAGGGAGATTGCGCTTGCGGGAAATCAGGACACGGACGGCGACGGAGAGTACGATATCTGGGGCTTTAACCAGAGAGAAAATCTGATCTGGAGCTTTATGTCTTCCAACGGAGCGGACGCGGTAAAGAAGACGGCCGACGGCGTGGAGCTGGCGCTGGATACTCCGGAAGCAAAGGAAGCGCTGGAGTTTTATGCGGACTTTATGCAGAACGTGCCTCATATGAAGGGCTGGCAGGGCGACTGGCAGAGCCAGATCTGGAGCTTCCGGGACGGAACCTCCTGCATGTGCTACGAGGCGTGGTGGATTGCAAACAGCTACCTGAACGCGGATCCGGCGAACGACCGGGAGGGTATGCAGGATGATTGGGGCTTTGTTCCTTTCCCGATGGGACCCAGCGGAACCGAGTATGTTTCTTACGGAAAAGAGTCGGATCCCTGGTTTATCCTGAACGGCGTCGAAAAGCCGGAAGAGGTTGCGCAGGTGATCGACCTGATCTTCCAGTATGAGGAGACCGAGGAAGACTGGGATGAGGCGATTATGGCTCAGTTCGAGAAGAACGCGGAGGACTCTACCGCGGTGGAGATCTGTCTTGGCCTGAGTACGAAGAATAAGATTTCTCCTCTGATGGGCTTTACGAATCTGAATAATATGCTCAACAGCATGATGGATAGTCTGGGCAACGGCGAGACGACCCCGGACACTGCCTTGGAGGCGAACCGTGCGGCCCTGGAAGCGGCGATCGAGGACATCAAGACCCACGATTACGGCGCGGATATGCAGCAGCAGATGGAAGACTTCCTGAATCCGGAGGAAGAGGAACAGCCCGCAGAATAATATTGCAAAAAAACGGCAGGCAGCGAAGGTGACTTCGCTGCCTGCTTTGCTGTATTGCGGGAGTTGACACTGTTTGCGGGCGGGCTTTTTGAGAAATTGACACTTCCGGGGAACACTGGCGGCGTGAGGTGTTTCGAAAAATCGAATCCGCATTGTCCGGAGGAGAAAGGAGGAGAAAATAATCTGCGGGAAGTCTAAAGTATTTTCTGCCGCTGCCGATAAACATTATAGAAATCAATGTAAGAACAACCGGAGTGAGGGAAGGAGGGATCCTTGATGCGTATTGAGGCATATACTCAGGTACAGCAACTGTATCAGACAAAAAAGATCAAGCAGACGCAGAAGACGGAAAGCGTGTCCCATGCGGATCAGGTGCAGATCAGCAGTCTGGGAAAGGATTTTCAGACGGCGAAGACGGCGGTTGCCGCAAGCCCTGATGTCAGGGAGGAACTGACAGCAAAGCTCAAGGCACAGGTGAAGAACGGCACATATCATGTGGATCATTCGGCCTTTGCAGAAAAGCTTTTGCAGAAATATGAGGAAATGAGGTAGGAAGTCCCGTGGCAAGTCTGATGGAATGCCTGATAGAGGTGCTTGAACAGGAAAGCAAGGAATATGAGGGACTTCTGAGCCTGTCTCAGAAAAAGACGCCGATCATCGTAAGCGGTGATCTGCAGGAATTACAAAAAATCACGGATGATGAACAGGAGCTGGTAAGCAGGATTTCCCGCCTGGAAAAAAAGCGTGCGGAGACTACTGCGGATATCGCCAATGTATTGAACAGGGACGTCAAAAACTTAAAGCTTACCAATCTGATCGAGATGATGGCTGCAAGGCCGGCGGAGCAGCAAAAGCTGGCGGCAGTCCACGACAGATTGCAGCGGGGGGTGCGGGAACTGCAGCGCACCAATGAACAGAACAGAGAATTGCTGACAAATGCGCTGGAGATGGTGGAGTTTGAGATGAATCTTCTCCAGGCATCCAAGGCGGCGCCGGAGACAGCGAATTATACACGGGGAGCGTACAACACCGGCGAGACCATGGGTGTTTCCAGCAGAGGATTTGACGCCAAACAGTGACAGAGGTGATATTATGCCATTAATGGGTAGCTTATATATAGGGGCATCCGGATTACAGACCAGTCAAAATGCGCTGAACACCACAGCGCATAATCTTTCTAATATCGATACTGTCGGTTATACAAGGCAGCAGGTGCAGTTATCTGATAAGCGTTATGTAACGCTTTCTGTGAACCCGGACGCTGTGAACAACAAGCAGACAGGTCTGGGAGTCACATATTCCCGAGTAAAACAAATCAGAGATTATTTTCTGGATAAGACATACCGCAAGGAATCCGGGCGCAGTATGTTTTACGAGGTATCCACCGAGGTTATGGAGGAGGTGGAAAGCCAGCTGGGCGAGATGAACGGCGAAGCCTTCCAGACGACGATCACCGACTTTTGGACGGCGATCCAGGAGCTCGCGAAGGATCCGGCCAGCTCCGTGACCCAGGGGCTTTTGGTGCAGAGAGCGTCTGAGTTTGTGGAGCGTGCCAACGCGGTTTACGAGGGACTTTCCTCTTATCAGGACAATTTGAACATACAGATCAGGAAGCAGGTCGAGAAGATCAATGATTACGGAAATCAGATTCTCACCCTGAACGACAGAATCCGCGCCATAGAGGCAGGCGGCATCGAGCATGCCAACGATCTGCGGGACGCGAGAAACCAGATCCTGGATGAGCTGGCGGAGCTGACCAGCATCAACTATTCGGAGGATATTTTCGGCAGCGTGTCCGTTCAGATAGAGGGCGTGGATTTCGTAAAAGGAGATTTGTGTTACGAGATCGCCGTCAACATAGACCCCAATACGGGCTTTTATACGCCTTTCTGGCCGCAGAATGCGAATTACCGCGTGATGGACGACGGCAAGAGGGAGTATGATATCGACGGCGCGGAGGTCTTTAACCTGAACAGGGAGATTTCCACGGACCTCAATACGGATATCGGCGGTCTGAAGGCCATGCTTTTGGCGAGGGGCGACCACAGAGCGGATTATACGGACATTGATAAGGATTACGACAGTATTTCCCAGTCTGTCGTCATGAACGTGCAGGCCGAGTTTGACCAGCTGATCCACAGTGTTGCGACAAGGGTAAACGAGATTCTGGCGGATGCGGCAGGAGTGCAGAAGGGAGATATCACCCTCGACGACGGAACCGTTTTGGAGGGCGTCAGGTTCGCGGGGAAAAATACAGGCGATTATATGCGCGCGGACGACGGCAGCCCGCTGCAGCTTTTCAGCAAGATTGCCACGGACGGCTACCGCAAGGTGTCCGGCACGGTGACCTATACCGACGCTGACGGGAACGTACAGACGGCCACAGGCGAGTTTTGGGTCTACAATGAGGAAGACCCGGAGGAGGTGGCTTCCCTGTATTCGGTGAAGAATCTGCAGATCAATCAGGATCTGATGCAGAGACCGGCGATCCTGGGCTTCCGGCTCCCCGACGGCTCGGAGGATATCACCACGGCGGAAGCGTTGAAGGCGGCCTTTACGGAGGAATCCTATACGCTGAATCCCAACGTGAAAAAGAAGACCACTTTTGTGGATTATTACACCGACCTGGTTTCACAGGTGGCAAATTCCGGTTCCGTATACCGCAGCATTTACCTGAACCAGGAGAGCACCGTGGAGTCGGCGCAGTGTGCAAGAGAACAGGTGATCGGCGTGTCTTCGGATGAGGAGCTTTCCAATATGATTAAGTTCCAGAACGCCTACAATGCGTCCAGCCGTTATATCAACGTGATCAGCGAGATGCTGGAGCACATTATCAATACGCTGGGACGCTAAAGAAGCCCGGAGACGGCAGAAATAACAGGAGGAGATTCGGATGCCTTCACAATTTTTCGGATTGAATATTGCATATACGGGTCTGCTGGCCAGCAATGCGGCCATGAACACCACGGCGAACAATATCGCCAACGTGCAGACGGACGGCTACAGCAGGCAAAGGGTAACGCAGCAGGCGGCCAATGCGCTGAGAACCTTTCAGACCTACGGCTGTGCCGGCGCGGGCGTGGAAACCTTAGCCATCGAGCGTATCCGGGACGAGTTTTACGACGGCAGATACTGGGACAACAATGCGAAGGTAGGCGAGTACGACCAGAAGCAGTATTATATGACCCAGATCGAGGCTTATTTTGACGACAACGGAAAGAACGCCGGGTTTAAGACGGTTTTCGACCAGCTGATGGTGACCGGAATGCAGGAGCTTTTGAAGGATCCTGACAGCGCCACGGCAAAAACGCAGTTTGTGGGCTACGCGGAAGCGCTGACGGAATATTTTAACGGTCTGGCGGGCAATCTGGAGAAGCTCCAGAAGGACGTCAACCAGGAGATTAAGCTGAAGGTGGACGAAATCAATTCCCTGGCGGGAGAGATCGCCACCCTGAACAAGCAGATCAATACCATCGAGCTGGGCGGCACAAACGCCAACGAGCTTCGGGACAGAAGGGCGCTCCTGATCGACCAGCTGTCCGAAATCGTGGATGTGGATATTACGGAGACGCCGATCGTCGATGTCAACAACCCCGAGAGGGAGACAGGCGCGAACCGCTTTGTCGTTAAAATTGCGGGCGGCCAGCTGTTGGTGGACGACAGCGAGTATAACAGGCTGGAGTGCGTGGCGAGGGAAACCTACGAGAAAGTAAATCAGACCGATATCCAGGGCCTGTACGACGTTTACTGGGAGGACGGCCAGAAATTCGGTCTCTACAACGCGGCCATGGGCGGAGCCCTGAAGGGGCTTGTGGAGATGCGGGACGGTAATAACGGCGAGTACTTCAACGGCCTGATTACCGGGATAGGCACTACTGCGGACGGAAGCCACGATACCGTGACAATAGAGGTGGGGCAGGATTATCTGCAGGATCTGAACAAGGGAAATCTTTCCGACACGGGAGGTATCATTAATCTGGGCAATCAGGAATTTTATTACGATTCCTGGAGCTACAGCATCAGCCGCGACGCTGACGGCAATAAGGTATACTCCTACACCTTTACCCTTGCGGACAGGGAAAAGAATCCCAAGCGGATCACCAACGACAGGGTGGGCAAGGCGGCCTCCGTCGGGGCGGGCGTCTCCTATCAGGGTATTCCCTATTACATGAAGCAGATGAACGAGTGGGTCAGAACCTTTTCCCAGAAGTTCAACGATATCCTGACCTCCGGCATCGCCTCCGACAACGAGCAGGGAATTAAGATGTTCAGCGGAGATCATGCCACAAACGACGAGCAGTTTGAGTTCCCGGCGGAAGCCAGATACGATCTGTTCCTGCAGGGACTGGAGCTTCTGCAGGAAGCCTATCAGCTGGCGCCGCAGACCATGGTGCTGGAGACGGCGGCAAAGTCGATTTATGAAGCAAAATTAGCCGACACGGCTACTTTTGACAACGATGTCAAGACTCTTGCCGATACGAAGGCCGCGGCGAAGAAGGAAGCAAAGCTCGAGGAGAAGCTGGAGGTAAGGCTGGCGACTCCGGCTGTGGCGGCGGAGATCACAACTACCGCGGAAAACCTCCGGAAGAATAATCCCGACTTGAGCCAGGCGGACGCGGAAAAGCGGGCAAGGGAAGAAATCGCGGACAAATACAGACCCACGGTATCCCTGACAGCGGACGAGGAAACGGCTATCGGGGAGGAAGCGCAGAAGGAAGCGACGGCCTCGGTAGAGAGCCGATATAAGAATGAAGCCCTAGCACAGGCGGAAAAGGAGATCAGGGATCAGGGCGCGTGGGACGCGGCGATAGCGGATGCGGCGCAGGAAATCCTGAACGGAACCGACGCGGGGAAGGCCGCTCTGGAGCAAGCAAAGGCCGAGGTTGCCGAAAAGAACGGCGTATCCGTAGAGGCGCTGAACATGGCGGACCGGCTGGTGCAGGCAAAAAGAGACGAGATCAAGACACTGAATCCGGCCGCAAGCGCGGAGGATACTTTACAGGAGGCTTTCCGGACGGTAACGTTTACGGTGGAGGCGGGCGACGACAGCTATTACCGCCTGACGGCCATGAATTTCGGCATTTTGAACGCCATGAAGCTGGATCCTTCCCGGCTGGCCAACCGCTACGACCGTGGAGACGGCGTGGAGCAGAACGATCTTTTGGAGGATATCCGGGATCTTGCCACCGACAAGACGAAGATGAGCTTCCGGGGCTCTTCCGCTTCCGAGTTTTTACAGTGTATCCTGTCGGATGTGGCGCTGAATACCCAGCGGGCGGAAACCTTTTACCAGAGCTTCAAGGATATTTCCGGAACCATCGACATGCAGAGAATGTCGATCTCCGGCGTGGACGAGGACGAAGAGGCCATCAACCTTGTAAAATTCCAGAATGCTTATAATCTTGCTTCCAAGATGATCCAGACGCTGACGGAAATTTATGACAGACTGATTCTGGAGACGGGGGTATAAGTGTGAGAAGAATTTCTAACCGCTCACAGCATAGGCTGTTTCGCGGAGAAATTCTAAATCTCACACGGAAGAATGCCCAAAATGCGGGCATTCTTCTCACGGATTTTTCCGGACTTACAGTAAATAAATTTTCATGTATTGATTGGTATGTGCGCAAAGGGGTATAATAATGAGAATTACAAACAAGATCATGCAGCAAAACAACTTATCTAACATCAATACAAACAAGATCTATCAGGATAAGCTGAGCACGCAGATGTCTACGCAGAAAAAAATCAACAGACCCTCGGACGATCCGGTGGTGGCAATCAGGGCCCTGCGCCTGCGCAGCAGCGTCACGGAGGTGACCCAGTACTACAGCAAGAATATTCCCGATGCGGAGAGCTGGATCAATGTGACGGAGGATGCGCTGCTCAACTTGAGCGATGTCCTTACCAACATGATCAAACAGTGTCAAAAAGGCGTGAACACCTATCTGAAGACCGAAGAAAGGCAGATCCTCTTAGAGCAGATGAAGGCTTTGGGAGACGAAGTCTACAGCACCGGGGACGCCGACTATGCGGGGCGTTATGTGTTTACCGGATACCGCACGGATACCTCGCTGAGCTTTGACAAGGAGGATACGAAAAACTACAGTATCACGGAGCAGCTGGACAGCGGGGTCATCGATACCGTGACCAAAGTGAACATGAAGGATGCGGATGGCAACAATCTGCTTGATTTGAACTCCACCAACTTCTCCAATGCCGGCATGAAGGACCTGAACGAGGAAACGGTTACCGCTGTGGAGGTACACAGGATCCGTCTTGCCTACGGGAGCTGTTCCGACTATTCGGAAGCGGACGGCGTCAGCCCCGTGATCAGTTTTACCGACGAAAACGGACAGCCCCAGACCTGGAGCGGCTTTATCGACGAAGCGGATCCTGCGGCGGGCGGCGACATCCGCCTGATCCATTCCTACGAAGATCCCTACTCGGCCGCAGCGGGAGAGGATAACGCGGACGCCATCATTTATGTTCCCGAGACGGGAGAGCTTTTGCTGGGAGAAAACCGGTACAAGGCGCTGATGGCGACCAGGGACGACGAGACCACCGTAAAAAACGAGGCGGAGATCCGCGTTACCTACGAAAAGAACAGCTGGCAGAAGGGGGATCTGAGACCCGAGCACTACTTCTACTGCGAGGAGCAGCCCAGGACGGACGAGGCGCTTCTTTACAATAAAACCTATCTCACGGGCAACGCCGAGCGCCAGGATATCGAGTATGATGTGGGCTTTAATCAGACCATCCGCGTAAACTCTACGGCGGATCAGTGTTTCCGGCACGGGATCGGCAGGGATGTGGACGATCTGACCAGTGCGATTCAGGATGTGCTGGATCTGGAGGGCGTCAAGGCCAATGTGGAAAAGATGCTGGCAAGCGCGGAAGAGGGCAGCGAGAATGAAGCGACGCTGAAGAAACAGCTGGCCGCGGTGAACAAGGCTCTCACCTACGCGAAGGACAAGGAGACGAAGCTCTTCTCCCAGGGCATCTCTTCCTTCCAGGGATATCTGGACGAAGCAAGCCTCTGCATCACGGAGTGCGGCACCAGAAGCAGCAAGCTTTCCCTGATCGAGAACAGAATGCAGAATCAGAAGACTACCTTCGAAACGTTAAAGAGCCAGAATGAAGATGTGGATATCACGGAAGTGATGATATACCTGACCAGCGCGGATCTGACCTATCAGGCGGCGCTGATGGCTACGGGAAAAGTGAGCCAGACGACGCTTTTAAACTATATCTGATAAAACGGAACTGCTGATGCGCCGGAGAAGCGCGGAAATGGGGGTTGAAATGAAGGTTAATACAAATTTTTTCGGGGAGATCGAAATTGCGGACGAGAAGGTGATTACCTTTGAAAACGGGATCATCGGTTTCCCGGAGCTGAAGCGTTTCGCGCTGCTCCACGACGAGGAGAAGGGAACCAACGTAGGGATCCGTTTCCTCCAGTCTCTGGATGAGCCGGGCTTTGCCATGCCGGTGATGGACCCGCTGCTCGTCAAGCCGGATTACGATCCGGAGGTAAACGACGAGCTGCTTCTGTCGGCGGGCAACGTGACGGCGGATAACATCCTCGTGCTCGTGACGGCTACGATCCCCGGCGATCTGACAAAGATGAGCGTCAATCTGCAGGGCCCCTTTATCATCAACGTGGAGGAGCACAAGGCCTGCCAGGTGATCGTGGAAAACGGCAATTATCCCGTAAAGTTCCCCATCTACGAAATCCTGCAGAGCAGAAAGGCGGGTGAGTGAGATGCTGGCGCTGTCGAGAAAAAAGAACGAGGCTATCGTCGTCAACAATAACGTGGAGATCACGATCCTTGAGGTAAAGGGCGACCAGGTAAAGGTCGGCATCACCGCGCCGAAGGAGGTACCCATCTACCGCAAGGAGGTATATGAGCAGATCCAGAACGCCAACAAGGAAGCTGTCAGCATGGAGGGCATGGAGGCGCTCGGCAGTCTGCTGAAGCAGGAAAAAAAGTAAGCCGCGCGACGCAGAAAAAGCGAAAGGATTTAAGCCGTTTGCGGGACATGAGCCGTGAAAGAGTTTCGGCGCTCGGGGCAAACGGAGAGAAACAGGCAGGGAAGCATAAAATTTTGTGCTTCCCTATTAATTTTTCCCGTACTTTTTCCGATAAATGTGTTAGATACATATCGTAAGCCCTAAAAGCAAGATATGATTGTTTATGCCGTGCGCGGCATACCCGAAAGGGAAAAGAGGAACATAAAAAACAGATTTCACACGGAGGTGGGAAGAATGACAATCGAACCGATTTCAAGCATGATGACAGTACAGGCACAGGGAAGTGCAGTACAGAAACCCCAGCCGCAGGTACAGGCGGAGAAGCCTGAGAGCAGCACGGATAGTACCGTGCAGGCGGCGGAGAAAGTGGATCTCACTACGAACGTAGTAGAGAACGCTCAGGAAAAGGGCCGTTCCGACAACGGGGAACAGCAGGGTAAAGAGCAGCAGGCTACCAACGAGCAGATCCGCAAGGCGGTGGAGCAGCTGAACAAGAGCATGGCAAATTCCGAGGCTGTGTTCGGTATCCACGAGGAGACAAACCGCGTAACGATTAAGATCGTAGACAAGAGCACAAAGGAGGTTCTCAAGGAGCTTCCGCCCGAGAAGACGCTGGATATGATCGCCAGAGTCTGGGATATGGCGGGCATCCTGATAGACGAGAAGCGATAGGAGGGTATTGAAATGGCAATGAGACTGAGCGGACTGATGTCCGGAATGGATACGGAAAGTATCGTACAGCAGCTCGTACAGGCAAAGCAGACAAAGGTTGACACCGCGAAGAAGGACCAGACCAAACTGGAGTGGAAGCAGGAGATCTGGAAGGATCTGAATAAAAAGCTGAAGAGCCTGCAGAGCAAATTCCTGGGCAATATGCGTTTTACCAGCGCTTATACCCAAAAGGTCACAAAGGTTTCCGACAGCAGCGCCGTCAGCGTGATTACCGGAGAAGGCGCGGTGAACGGCGTGCAGGATCTGACGATCCGCAAGCTTGCAAAGACGGCTTACTTTACCGGCGGAAAGATTTCCAAGAAGGAAGGCGCCAGCGAGGAAGAACTGAGCGCGCTGACCAAGATGAGCGACCTCATGGATTTTGATACCGATGAGGACGGCAACGCTGTCTCCAAAACGATTACCCTGACCCAGGGCGGCAAGGAGACCAACATCGAGCTGACCGCCGACACGACGATTTCCGACGTGCTGACCCAGCTGAAGGAGCAGGGGCTGAACGCCAGCTTCGACGCAAAGCAGCAGAGATTTTATATCAGCGCAAAGGAGTCGGGAGCGGACGGCAACTTTACGCTCACCGGAGACGCGGATGCGATGAAGGCCCTGGGATTTGCAGAGCCTCCGGCGGATGCTTCCGAGGAAGATGCGCAGAAGTACGCGACCTATGTAAACGGCCAGAATGCGCAGATCTTGCTGAACGGCGCTTTGTATGAGAGCAGCGACAACGTATTCGAGATCAACGGCCTGACCTTTACGGCGCAGAAAGAGGCGGAGAACGTCACCGTTACGACGCAGCAGGATACTGACGGCATCTACGACATGATCAAAAACTTCTTAAAGGAGTACAATGAGATCATCAACGAGATGGATAAGCTGTACAACGCCGACTCCGCAAAGGGATACGAGCCTCTGACGGACGAGGAGAAGGATGCTATGTCCGAGACCGAGATCGAGAAGTACGAGCAGAAGATCAAGGACTCCCTGCTTCGCAGAGACAGCACCATCAGCAGCCTCAGCAGCACCCTGAAAAAGGATATGATGTCGGGTATCGAGGTGAACGGAAAGACCATGTATCTTTCCAATTTCGGCATCGAGACCCTGAACTACTTCCTGGCGGAGGACAACGAGAAAAACGCTTACCATATCGCCGGGGATCCCGACGATGAAAATACCTCCGGCGACGCGGATAAGCTCAAGAGCATGATCGCTTCGGATCCGGACACCGTGGTATCCTTCTTCACGCAGCTTGCCAAAAATATGTACGACGATATGAGCGAGGCGTCCAAGTCCATCGAGGGCTACCGGAGCTTCGGCAGCTTCTACGACGACAAGAAGATGAAGAGCGATTACGACGACTACAAGACCAAGATCAAGGATCTGGAGGCGAAGCTGGCCGATTATGAGGATAAGTGGTATGCGAAGTTTGCCGCGATGGAAACGGCTATGGCAAAGATGCAGAGCAATGCCAGCGCGGTGACAAGCTTGTTGGGCGGTTCACAATAAACGGATTTATTCAGGAATAAAGGACTTATTCAGGAATAAGGGACTTATTCCAGGAATAAGGGACTTATTCCTTGGGAAAGGCAGGATGCAGCGATGGCGTTACCCGGCGCATATACACAGTACAACAACAGCAAGATATTGACCGCTTCTCCGGCGGAACTGACGTTGATGCTCTATGACGGAGCGATCAAATTCTGCAACGTCGCGATTCTGGCGATAGAGCAGAAGGATGTGGAGAAAGCGCACAACAATATCAGCAAGACACAACGGATTGTGGACTATTTCCGCCAGACGCTGGATATGAAATATCCGGTTGCGGAGGATTTTGACAGAGTGTATTCCTACCTGAGCCGCAGACTTGTAGAAGCAAACGTCAAGAAGGATAAGGAAATCCTGGAGGAAGTGAATCAGCATCTTCACGCCATGAGGGATACATGGCGTGAGGTGATGCAGAAGAACAAAGCGTGAGACTACCGCCTGTGCGGAAGAATGAGAGGCAAAATGACCGAGAATTATCTGAATGTCCTGGAGGACAGCCTGCAGAAGAAATTACAGGTTCTGGCGAAGATACGCGAATACAATCAGCGCCAGGAGGAGCTGTTTTGCTCGGATAACGTGGAGATGGAGCAGTTCGACGGATACGTCGAAGAAAAGGGCGCGCTGATCGACGAGATTGCGGCTCTTGACAACGGCTTTGAAACACTGTACGGAAAAGTGGCGGAGGAACTGAAGGACAATCGGGAGAAGTATGCGGAACAGATCCGGAGACTGCAGGGGCTTGTGAGCCGGGTGACGGAGGAGAGCGTCAGTATCCAGGCTCAGGAAGCCCGCAACAAAAAGCTGGTGGAGGATTATTTCCGCAAACAGAAGCTCAACATCGGTCAGAGCCGTAAAAACTCAAAGGCGGCATTCGACTACTACAGGAATATGAGTCAGGCCAATATGGTACAGGCTCAGTTCATGGACAACAAGCAGTAAAAAGGGGAATGCGACAGGGTCCGTGAATACAATCCGATTGACTTTGCGAAAGAAGCTTGTGCGTTCACGGCGCAGGCTTCTTTTTTAATTCATGACAATAGAATTTTCGCGAAGCGTGAATTCTATTGTTTTATAGAAACTTTGCCGCGGCTTGGGAAGAATGCGGAACATTCCTCTAAGCGATTTGCACGGTAAATAATTTCGTACGGAATATTTGGAAAGAAGAGCAGGAGGACAGATTTTATGAAAATACCGGAAGCACAGTCGATGTACCGGGCCTACAGACAGGATCTGATCGAGCAGAGGAAGAGCCTGATCAGACAGCGCGACGAAGCGCAGCATAAATATGAGACGACGGGCGCGTCCGAATTTTCGGAGCAGGCCGCCACACTCCAGCTTTCCCTTGAGGCGACGCAGGAGAAATTCGATGCAAACCAGAAGGTGCTGGACGCGCTTATAGAGCGCTATGCCGCCGTCTGGAACGCGGAGGTGGCAAAACAACAGGCGGATGCGACGGAAGACGCCGCTGCAGAGTACGCAAAAATCATGACCGTAGCCATGCGGATTTCCCGGGGCGATATCGTCCCCTATACCGACGAAAAAAAGCTTTTAGAGGCCAGCCCCGATCTGTATCAGGCGGCCAAGAGCGCCCAGATGATGCACCAGCTGGACGAAAAACGGAAGAAACACGACTCCCTCTGGAAGGATGAGGAAGAAACGGAAGAGCAGTACGACCCGAAAGGAAAGGCGGACAACGCGGAAGCCCCGTTCGGTCTGCCCGAGATTCCGGAAACGGGAACCGCTGTATCGGAAATTACCGTATCAGAAATTGCACCAGAAATGACTGAATTGAGTTGACAGATACAAAATATTTGCTATAATCAAAATAAGCTTATTCAAAGAGCATATGTGAAAATCTAACCGACTGTTTCAACAGATCGTCTATGGCGTTCCGCCGACATTTTCACATCGAAAAATTGAAAGGTCGGCGGAGAGGAGCTTGCGACGCTGTTACGTTACTTCCGGCAGAGCACGGAGGAGAATGCGGTAGACGACGTCACGCGGGAGCTTCACGGTTATGTAAGCCGGGTGAAGGCAAAGCCGGAGGTGAGGGATAGGTTTATGGATTTTGAAGAATATATCTGGTATTTAAAGAAAGATCTGGCAGAAGATATCCGAAAAGAGTTGGCAGAAGAGGTTCGGAAGGAAACAGCAGAGAGAATTGAGAGAGAAAATACTGTTGTCAATATCTTGGAACTCCTTGAAGAGTATGGCGAAATTCCCGAATCGTTACGGCAGGAACTGGAGCAGACGCAGGATATCGAATTATTGAAGAAATACCTTAAGCTCGCGGCGAAAGCGGGGAGTGTTGAGGAGTTCGAGAAAATCAGGAAGGGACTTAATTAACGCCAGAGGGATTTTTGCCGAAGTAAATTCTGCTTTGAAATAAGTGGAGGTAGAATTTAGTTTGGCAAATGAGACAAATGAGAAAATCTCAAAAAAATCAAATTTACCTCTAAACTTATTCGGAATTACTCCGATATACTTATCAAGTAAAGCAAATGAACATTCATTCAAACAGATTTGAAGTTCAGGCTTTCTGATAGACCGAAGGCAATACGCACAGTTGTCCGAGGAATATCGTTACACCATTTATCGGGAAACCGGCAGGTGCGAGTCGGGGGAACGGTAACAAAAACATTGACCGCAAGGAAGCGGCAAAAATTTCAAGGAGGAAATTACTATGGTAGTACAACACAATTTGACAGCTATGAACTCCAACAGAATGTTGGGTCTCACCACAAAAACTCAGGCTAAGTCAACTGAGAAACTTTCATCCGGTTACAAGATTAACAGAGCAGCAGACGATGCAGCAGGCCTTTCCATCAGTGAGAAGATGCGTAAGCAGATTCGTGGACTGACCCAGGCTTCCGCAAACGCTCAGGACGGTATCTCCGCAGTACAGACCGCTGAAGGCGCTCTGAACGAAGTGCAGGATATGCTCCAGAGAATGAACGAGCTGGCAGTTAAGGCGGCAAACGGCACCAACTCCGTTGACGACAGAGAGTACATCCAGAACGAGATCGACCAGCTGGTAACCGAGATCGACCGTGTTGCTGAAACCACGAAGTTCAACGAGACCTATCTGCTGAAGGGAAATAACCAGATTGACAAGGTGAATACGGCGACCTATAAGGCAGGAGATGCACCTTCGTCCGCAACTCTTACGGCGGCTAAGCTGTATGAGGCAGATGGCACCACGGAGATTACCACTGTAGATGAGTTAAAGGCTTATTTGGACGCCGATCCTGACGCAAAGGTGGTTAAGACTCCGGCTACTGTCACGGGAGGAACGGAAGCTAGTAATAATGCAACAACTGGCGATTATGAATATACTGCGGCAGCTTTTAAGGATCTTGCTAACGGGGCCGTTACCACCGCATACGCAAAGGATTCAGACGATCCCCTGACGGGTGATGCCCTTCTCGCTGCTGGGAAAGCGGGTACAGAATTGTATACTGCGGCTGCGACTGGCGGCGGACAGACAGGTACAGCTAAGGTAACATATACCGCAGCAACTGCAGCAGTAAATACTGGAAAGACGGTTGTTGATGAGGATGGGAAGACGTTGGATGCGGCGGGTATTATAGCGGCACTTGAAGCTGGCAAGAAAGTTTATAGCACTGCACCTACTAAAACCCCCGCAGTGGAAGCAACTGATGCTGACTATACCTATACTCCCGGCGGCGAGATTGCTCTGTATGACGTAAACGGCAATAAGATTTCCGAGAACGGACTTGACAGCTATCTTGACATCGCTGAAGACGGCACTGCAACCATCAAGGAGACCAAGGAGCTGTTCGCCGACAACAAGGGTCAGAATAAGGTAGAAGACGCAGATCTGGCAACCTATATCGAAGTAAAGGCTGAAAAGGTTGCAGCTCTGGATCTTGACCTCCATGTAGGCGCTGATGCGACGGAAAACAACCAGATTTCCATGAAGATCGAGTCGATGAGCGCAAGCGGACTGGGCGTAGACGGACTGAAGGTTGACGGCAAGACCGATGAGAATGCGCTGAATGCGATTGAGACCGTTAAGGCTGCCATCCAGAGAGTTTCCACACAGCGTTCCGCTCTCGGTGCAATCCAGAACCGTCTGGAGCACACGATCAACAACCTGGATAACGTTGTAGAGAATACGACATCCGCGGAAGCTCAGATTCGTGATACGGATATGGCTACTGAGATGGTGAAGTACTCCAACAACAACATCCTGGCTCAGGCTGGTCAGGCAATGCTGGCTCAGGCAAACCAGAGCAACCAGGGCGTTCTGTCCCTGTTGGGCTAAGCCAAGTAGCTGTTAATTGAACGATGTAATGTAAGAACTGACGCTCCGGCCTTTTAAGGCCGGGGCGTTTTTCTGTGGCAAACTTTTCTGTGGCAAACTTTTCTGTGGCAAACTTTTCTGTGGCAAATTTTCCTGTGACAGCAAAATTTGTTCTTGCAATAGCGGGCAAAATATGATACAATTCATTTAAAGAAAATCACATCTTCATCAGGCAGGACATTCTGTTTTCGGCGGCTGCGCCGGTATCATCTGACATCTGACATCTGACGTTCTCGTAATAGTCGATCCCTGCTTGAGATCATACCGTAAAAAAGCAGGGAGAGTATCGGAATATGGGAGCACCCGACGTTGCGCTTGGCGTCTATATGAACGATCCGGACAGGATCCGTTCCGTTTTGGAGTACTATCTGGGGGAGAAACTGCCGGGAGACTGGGAGTATCAGGAATTGAAAGGGCTGTACCCGGTGAGAAATTCCAAGGGGAAGCTGACTCACAGGCAGCGGGATCTGATCGGGAATGCGTATGCCTGGGGGACAGGCTTCCTGCTGGGTCTGGAGAATCAGGAGAAGATTAACCTGATCTTTCCCTGGCGGCTGATGAAACTGGACTGTCTGGCCTACCGGCATGAGATCGAAAAGGCCTGTGAGAAGAACCGGGATACCGGGAAGCGGTACGGGGAAGAGGACGATTTTCTGTACCGCTACGGGAAAGAAGTCCGGGTGAAGCCGGTCCTGAGCCTGATGCTGTACTGGGGGAAAAAGAATTGGAAGCGTCCCCTGTCGCTCCGTGAGATGACGGAGGATATTTCCGCCCTTCCGCCGAAGCTGCAGCAGCTGGCGGGGGACTATCGGGTATCGATGATCCACATGCGGCAGATTCCGGAGGAGGCGCTTCAGGAGATGGATTCCGACCTGAAATATGTGCTTGGGATCATGAAGTACACGAGGTCGTCCAGGAAATATGAGTCGTATATCCGTGAGAACAGGGAGTTTTTTGAGAGGATCCCGAGGAGTGCGCTGGATGTGATCGACGTATGTACGAATATAAAGGATATCCGGAAGCATCTGCGGTTTGTGCTGGCGGAGGGAAAGGAAGAGGAGGAAGCGGATATGTGTTACGCGCTGGATCAGATACAGAGGAATGCGGAGAAAAAGGGAAGAAAGCAGGGGCAAAAGGAAGGCAGGCAGGAAGGACTACGCCGGGGAAAGCAGGAAGGGATTCGTCAGGGAAAGCAGGAAGGGCTACGTCAGGGAATGCAGGAAGGGATACAGCAGATGAGCGAACTGATTCGGCGTCTGCTTGCGGACGGAAGGCAGGAGGAACTGGCGCAGGCGGCGACGGACGTCATGTCGTGGCAGAAACTGCTTGCGGAATACCGGCTTGAAGGATAGAGCTGTTTTTAGGGTGTGGGCAGCGATAAACAGGAAATTGGCTATAGTTGCTAAAAGGCGATTTTGATATTATTCCGAATAATATTGACTTTGTTCTTGAAAACCGGCATAATATACTTGTAAAATTGTCGGGAGGTGCCAATTATGACTGATACGATGTCCGTAAAAGAAGCAGCACTGCGCTGGAATATAAGTGAACGCCGCATTTCATGCCTTTGTAATCAGGGAAGAATTGCCGGAGCTAAAAAAGCAGGACGTAGCTGGACTATTCCTGCCGATGCAGAAAAACCTGCCGATAATCGTATAAAAAGCGGGGTATATCAGAAAAAGAAAATACAATCAGACCTTCCGTTGCCGGTTGGCGTATCCGATTACCGTATTGCGTCTAAAGAATACTATTATGTAGATAAGACCATGCTTATCAAGGATTTTCTGGATGAAAGACCGATGGTATCGTTGTTTACCCGTCCCCGCCGTTTTGGTAAAACGCTTAATATGGATATGTTGCGTACTTTTTTTGAAAAAACGGATGAGGATACCTCTGTCTATTTCAGGGATAAACTGATTTGGAATCAGGGAGAAAAATATCGGAAGTATCAGGGTAAATATCCGGTCATTTTCATCACATTTAAAGATGTGAAAAAGGATACCTGGGATAAAACCTTAGACCATATTATTCAGATTATTACCGGAGAATACAAGCGTCACGCAGAGCTTGCAGGCAGCGAAATAATTCAGGATAAAGATTATTACGAAAAAGTCATTGCCGGAACAACGGACAGGAATTTATTTGATTCTTCGCTGTATATGCTGTCAAAAATGCTGCACGAACATTACGGTATTGCGCCTGTGGTCATCATCGACGAATACGATACGCCTATTCAACAGGGACATACACTGGGTTTTTACGATGAAGTTATCCTGTTTATGCGGAATTTGTTTTCAGGCGTCTTCAAAGATAATAAGCATTTATCTTACGGTTTCCTTACAGGCATTCTTCGTGTTGCAAAGGAAAGCATCTTTAGCGGCTTGAACAACCTGACAATCAACTCTATTCTCGACAACAAGTACAGCGAATATTTTGGCTTTACTCCCGACGAAGTAAAAGAAATGGCGAAATACTATTCGGCGGAAGATAAATATGACGAGCTTTGCGAGTGGTATGACGGATACCGCTTCGGTAATTCGGAAATATTTAATCCGTGGTCTGTTATCAACTATTACAGAAATGATTGCCAGCCGAGAGCCTATTGGCAGGCAACCGGCAGTAATGAAATTATCGGTGAAGTGCTCTCGGAAATTGATGAAGACATTACCGATAAATTAAACAGATTGATACAGGGGAAAACGGTTGTTTCCGCTATTGATACCGGGGTTATTTATCCGCAGGTCAAAACTAATCCGTCTTCCGTTTTCAGTTTTCTGCTTGTTGCCGGATATTTAAAAGCGGTGAAAAGCAGTATGGCAGTAGGCGGCGATTTTATGTGCGAAATAGCGCTGCCAAACAAGGAAATATCTTATGTATATCGTAAAGAAGTGCTTCAGAAATTGGACTATATTATCCCGCAGTCGTCGGTTATTTCCGTCCAGGAAGCCCTCTACTCTGCGGACTCCGATATGCTGAAAAAACGCCTTGAAACATTGCTTTTGCAGTCGGCAAGTTGTTTTGACACTGTAGGCGAAAGCTTCTATCACGGTTTTTTACTTGGACTCTGCGCCGCTTTGGAACCGTATAAAAGTACATCCAATAAAGAATCCGGGAACGGGCGTTATGATATCCAATTGAGCCCGACAGCAAAGAAACTTCCCGGCATTATTATCGAGCTAAAGACGGAGAAAAGCTGTTCCGAAGAAAGGCTGAAAGAATTGGCGAAAACAGCTTTGAACCAGATTGAAGAAAAGAAATACGATACCGAGCTGAAATCGGCAGGGATTAACAACATCATTAAATATGGTGTTGCTTTCAGCGGCAAAAATGTTGCCGTTGCGGTGGGATAAGGACAACTTGTTCCCTACCCCATCCTCCCCGCCCTTTTGTGCTTTATAGTACTGTTTCTGAATTGTATGCCCCTTAGTCCCTCTGCATGAAATCAATTATACTGCCGCATTTGCATTTTGAAGGCGTAACAGTTCCTCCTCGGTAAAACCCGTAGCTTTCATAATCATTATTGTATCCGCACCTTCTTGTAATAAAATTTTGGCAATCTCTGTTTTTTCCTTTAATGCCCTTTGATTCCCATATTCAATCTTTTCCTTCTCATACATCTGACCGATCTGTGTCATGTTGATTTTCCTCCTTACTTGCTCCATGTATTCCCTCTCAATAAACTTGTCGCTTGCCACAATAACGCCGGAGAGAATAAATATCCGTTGTTCTTCGTCCTGCAGTAGTTCCGCCAGTTCCACCACCGTCTCCAGCATTTTCTGCTTTCCCTCAGATCCCGGAACTGTCAAGGGTAGGATTACCAGCTTCATCAGATCATCGTTGTCAAGGGATATACCCGATTGCAGTTTCTCCTGAATCCCACGCAGAGCGGTCTCACCGTCTATATGCACCAGAAACGCCTGCTCGGTATGCAGGGTAAAACAGGCTGTTTCCAGATCCGGTTCCGCATAATTCACATCACCGGTATAAATCACGATTAACCGCAGATTGAAATGCTCATCTTCCCTATAATATTTTTCCATTACCCGCGCTATGTAATTCAAGTATTTGATTTTACTTATCCTTTTATAGACCGACTCATAATCCACAATCGCATAGGTTCCATCCTCTAAAAGAAACAGATTGTCAATGCTCTTTTCGTTTGCCGATATTTTGGGAAGATCTGTCGGCAATAGCTCACGAATGCGCGGAAGATCAATTCCATAGGCCGCAAAGCTTTTCTCTTTATAAGTCTGGCCCAAAATCTTAAATAAAATATCTTTGTTTTGGTAAACAATTCCTTCCATCTCTTTCTTCTCCTTGTATTTTAACACAAAATAGATGTTGTGTCATTTAAAAGCGACAAATTCTGCAAATTACTTCTCCGCCTTTACTCTTTTATTCCCTCTGCCAAAACCGGCTCATCATCAATAAAAATAAACACATCCTCAACCGTTGCCCCAAATTCTTTTGAAATATCCAGCGCCAATTTCAGAGAAGGATTGTACTGTCCGTTCTCCAGCCTCACAATAGTCTCTCGCCGCACCCCTACTTGTTCTGCTAACTGTTTTTGACTCATGGACAACTTTTCGCGGTATGCCTTTATCCTTGTAATCATTTTTGACATATTTTTTCAACACTTTCTTAAATCCGTTTTATCTTTACCATTTCTGAAACAGATAATTAATCCAGCCAGTATACACCCGGGAGGTTACCGGGTCGTCATTTACCATTGCAATTGCCGTCCCTTCTGTATACAGTTCTTCCAATGTATAGGCAGCCACAACAACCTTATAAAAGCATCACCACCAATTTTCTCGCTCCAGACATGGTTGCTGTTTATACTGAATCCTGCGTTTTCCCAAAAAGAATCTTCAAAGTAATTATAGCAAAAATCCATACCGTATTCATGCATTGTGGTTTTCCGTATGGTATCTACTGTTTTTCCAAACAAAGATACGCTATCTACTTCCATCATGCCGCCTGCCTGATACAGTATTTCAAGTCTCTTTTTAAATTCATTCAGCTTCTCTTTTGGGATACTTGCCTCTTTTTCCTGGTACAGATTCGCGAATGTTCCCATTACAATCCGTTCCCTTCACTGTGCATCTTTATCCTATCGGTAAATTGTTTGAAATTTGATAAAATAATATATCTTCCACATCGCCACTCATACTTCCTTCTCCTGTACAAAGTGTAATAAAATTATTCAGTCAGTTAATGTGTGATAAATATATCACTTTTCATGTATTATGTCAATCGGTTGAGTTTAATAATCTTTTGGTTTTGCTTGCTTATCTGTTTATTTACAAGGGATGCAACCTTTTAACATCAGCCACTATTTCACCCCATCTTCCCCGCCAGCACCACACTCGCCGCTGTCCCCGCCAGCGTCGCCAGCAGCGCCCCTGCCAAGGTGTATCTGGTCTTTGTCACCTTCGCCGCCAGGAAATAAACGCTCATGGTGTAAAAGACGGTTTCCGTACAGCTCATGACAATAGAGGTCAGGATTCCTGCGTAAGAATCCGGCCCTGCGTTCTTAAAGATATCCAGAACGAGCCCGGTTGCCGCGGAGGAGGAAAACATTTTTACGACTAAAAGAGGCATGATTTGGGCGGGCAGTCCGATCTTTTCTGTCAGGGGTCCTAAAAGCCGGCCAAACAGATCAAAGAAACCGGAAGCGCGGAGCATTCCCACTGCGACCAGCAGACCGATCAGTGTGGGAACGATATCTATTACAATTTTCAGGCCTTCTTTGGCCCCGTCTAAAAAGCTCTCATATACTTTAATCCGTGACACATGGCCGTAGCCTACGATAAAAAAGATCAGGAGCGGGATAATGATATCCGAAAGATGTGCCAATGCGTTCAAGTCTATACCTCCTTTTTTCCGGTCCGATCCTTCATTTTACAATACAGCACTGCCGTCACAGAGCTGATCAGCGTGGCGATGATAGCCGGCGCGATGATAGCCGTGGGATTGGCGCTGCCGTACTGCGCCCGATAAGCGATCATGTTCACCGGGATCAGCTGCAGGGAGGAGATGTTGAGAATCAGGAAATTACACATTTCGTTGCTGGCATGTCTGTTTCCCCCGGAATATCCTGTGGCCTGTGTTCCGCGCAGCCTTTTGTGAGAGCGGCTGCGTGCGCCCTTTGTCCGTCTATAGGAAACTTCGTCACAGCAAAAGCGTCCGACAGGGCGCTTTGTTCCTCTATAGGAAACTTCGTCACGGCGAGGGAAGAATGCGAAGCATTCTTCTAAGCGCCCGACAGGGCGCTTTGTTCCGGATGAGCTGTGTGAGGAAGGAATCTGCCCTTTTTTTGTCTGTCTGCAGGGATCCGGACTTTGAGACGCAGTCCTCCGCGGCCCGTCGCCCTTTAGGTACTCCGGGTTTCCGCGCTCCTTTTCAAGCTTTGCCAATTCCTCCATGGCCTTCAGGCCCGCGGGGGTACAGGCCCAGCCCAGCCCCAGTACATTGGCGATGATATTGGCGGCTATGTATTCCCGTGCGGGGTGATTGCGGGGAATGTCGGGAAAAAGAAAGGTGAGAAAGGGAGAAATTGTTCTTGTCAGCTTTTCGATGAGTCCCGCTTTTTTTGCAATTTCCATCAGTCCCATCCAGAGGGCTACCACTCCTGCCATGGTCAGGCACAGGGAGATTGCTTCCCCGGCGCTGTCGAGAGCCGCGTCTGTCACATCGTTCATATGTCCCGTACATGCGGCATAAAACACTGCCAGCAATATCATAAAGGCCCAGATTGCATTCAACATAATCGCACCGCCATATTTTCGCCGCGGGCAGTCCTGCCGTTTTCCGGCGGCAGTCCGCGTGTTATTCGTTGTTCTATATTTATTCGGCGGACAGCAGAATCTTTCCTGTAGAAGTGAGGAAGAAGGGGTGAAAGCGGTCACCTGTTGACTTTGCGGGGGAAAACGGATAAACTGAGAACATGGCGCAGGGCGGGAAGAGCATTCTGATCCGGGTGCGCCGGCATGACGGGAAGCGCGGGAAAGACCGGAAAGAAAGTGCGGGAAGAGCAGGAGAGAGCGGGAAAGGCAGAAAAGTACGGGAGAAAAAATGAGAGTAGCTGACATTTTAAGCGGGAAGGAGGGATTTTGGATTCTCCTTTCAGCGGTGTTTGCGCTGTGTCTTGTGCTCGGGGTGATCCTGCTTAAGCGGCGCAGACGCAGACGGATTCCCTCGGATATCGACTTGATGGAGGGACATGATTTTGAATACTACTGCGCGGAGCTTCTGCGGCGGCACGGCTTTCAGGAGGTGGAGGTCACCCGGGGCAGCGGCGACTACGGTATCGATATTCTGGCGGAGAAGGACGGGGTTACTTATGCTGTTCAGTGTAAGTGCTATGCGTCGCCGGTGGGCGTAAAGGCCGTGCAGGAAGCCTACGCGGGGCGGGATTACTACGATCGGATGGTGGGAGCGGTGCTGACGAACCAATATTTTACCCAGCCCGCGGTAGAAGCCGCTAAGAAGCTGAAAATTTTATTGTGGGATAGAGGATATCTGGAAAGTATGCTGGAGGAAGAGTAACCGTCCTGTCACGTTGTGACAGGGCGGTTACTTTTGTCCGGGAGTCTTCATTTTTTCCGTTGACTATCTGCGGATGTCGGTGTAGAATAATAAAATAGTAAAATATCACCATAATATAAAAAGACTTAATCAGGAAGGAACGGATGGTAATGAAGACAAAGAGATGCATGAATCGGATTTTGAGCTTCCTGCTGGCAGCTGTTCTTGTGCTGGCGGACAGCGGAACGCTTCAGGCGGCTGCGCAGGAGACTTATGCAGTGTCCGAAGTCGGCAGCGGACAGACGGGCAGGCCGCAGGAGTTCAGCGGAGAAATGTCCGGCGGGGAAGCGGTTGTGGACGGCGACTTGGAAGGGACGGTTTCCGGCAGCGAGAACGGCGAGGCGGCTTCGGAAAGTGGTCCGAGTGGAACATCCTCGGAAAGCGGAGAAGTTTCGGGCGGCGGAAGTGACGGGACAGCTTCGGGAAGCGGTCTGCAAGGAACATCCTCGGAAAGCGGAGAAGTTTCCGGCGGCGGAAGTGACGGGACAGCTTCGGGAAGTGACATGAGCGGGACGCCTTCGGAAAGTGGAGCGGCTTCGGGCAGCGAAAACAACGGAGCAAATTCAGGCGACAATCTGGAAGGAACGACCTCGGGCAGCGAGAATAACGGAGCAGCTTTGGGCGGCGATCCGGAAGGAACGACCTCGGGCAGCGAGAACAACGGGACAGCTTCGGGAAGCGGTCTGCAAGGGACATCTTCGGAAAGCGGAACGACCTCGGGCAGCGAGAATAACGGAACAGCTTCGGGAAGCGAACTGGAAGGAACGACCTCTGGCAGCGAAAACAACGGAGCAAATTCGGGCGGCGATCCGGAAGGGACGACCTCCGGCAGCGAAAACAACGGAGCAGCTTCCGACAGCGACCCGGAAGGAACAGTCTCGGACGGCACAGGCGACGGGGCAGTTTCCGGCAACGAGAACGGCGGAACGGTTTCCGGCGGTGACGCCGCAGAGACAGTATCCGGAAATGCTGCGGAAGAGGGAAAGGCTGTACGGCTGCCGGAGCGCTTTTATGAGGAGGCGGAACCGGAGCATTACGGTACTTTGGTGTCTTATGACGATTACAGCCGCACCTACCATGTGGAGGGTAACCGATATGTGACGGTGATCGGCAGCGACGGCAGCACTTATATTGATGCACAGGGACAGCTGCGGCAGACGGACAACCGCCTGGTGGAGGATCCGGCTTCGTCCTTCTCCTCTTTGGGAGCAGGAAAGCGCTATGTGAACGGGGCCAACGATTATGTGGCGGCTCTGAGTGACACTGTGGCGGACGGCGAGGCGCTGTTTAGCGTGACGGACGGAGAACATGCCCTGTGGGTGATTCCCACGGAGGGCGTTTTCCGGGACGGAGCGGTTCTGGACAATGCAATCCGTTATAGCGATGTATTCCCCGGAATCGATTATCAGTACACGGTGCTGGGTAACAGCGTCAAGGAGGATATTATCCTGCTGGAGCCCGGAGAAAAGGACAGTTTTTCTTATTTGCTATGTACGGACGGTCTGGAGGCGGCGCTTTCGGACAATGTTCTTTACCTGTACGAGGCGGGGCATGACCCGCAGAATGAGGCGTCCTTTGTGCTGGAGGCTCCGGAGATGGAGGACGGCGCAGGGGAAATCAGCTTTGGGGTGCGGTTAGAGGTCTCGGAGACGCCGGAGGGGTATCTTGTGACGGTGTATGCGGACAGGGAATGGCTGTCGGCGCCGGAGCGGGTTTATCCGGTGCGCATCGATCCCACGGCGGTGCAGGTGGGAGGAAGCGCCATTCATGCGGCCTGCGCAGAGGAGGGAAGTCCCAGAACGGTGATCGGGGACAACGCTTATCCTTATGTGGGCTATGACGACGGGATTACTTCGGGGAATCTGGCGGGATTTGGCAGCAAGCATTTAAATTGCCGGACTTATTTTTCCGTCGATTATGATTTCACAGCGCTTGCAAAAGAGGCGGAGATCGTAAGCGCTGCGTTTCAGGTGACGCAGAAAACCAGGTGGAGCAAAGGAGCTTCGGAATTTGGTCTTTACGGCGTAGAAGAAGAGTGGAAGGTAAATCGGCTGAACTGGAATAATCAGCTAAATTATAATCATTATTTTTTGGATTCTCAGACTGCATCCACAGTCCGCGGGGAAGCTTTGTCTTTTGATGTGACCGAGGAGGTCAGCGCCTGGATCAACGGAACGGCGGAAAACCACGGGTTTGTGATGAAGGCGCAGATTGAAGCGCCCAACGAGGAGACGGCAGCTGCAGGGGTAAAGATGCAGTGCGAGGTGTTTTACAATAATGCCTCCGCCCGTTACGCGCCGAAGCTGGTGCTGTCCTGGACGGGAGAAGCGACGGATTTGGATGCCCTGTCTCTGGATGACACCACTGTGGAGATCTATCCTGTTGTGGAGCGGAAAGGGGATAAGTCCACCAGTACTCTTGGAGTTGTGGGGCACGGTCTGGCAAAAGCCGACAGCACGGTGCATTACCGGCTGGTGAACGGGGCTACGGGGCAGACGGAGGCGGAGACTACGCTGATATATCCGGATTCCGATCTGTATCAGGGACAGCTGCCCTCTGCGCTGGAATACAAGAGAAGGCTTTCCAACTGGCAGAGCGAGGTGTTTCGGAACCTTGTGCCGGGACAGGTGTACTATATCGAGGCTTACGCGGAGGGGACGCCGGGAACCGCAGACGGAGATACGGCAGACACGGGTTCCGGCGGCGGGACGGGAGCGCCCGGAACGATCGTCCGGGGAGCCACGGTTCGCAGCGACAGCTTCCTGATTTACCGGGAGAGCGCTTTTGACCTGATTCCCCGGATTGCCAATCATTACGGGGTGCCGCTGGATACCGTCATGGCGGACATGCGGATGCAGGATTGTCTGACGAAGGAAGGCAATCTGATCTTTATCCGGAATCCGCAGAGCACTGCGGCTTATGAAGGCGGGGAACTGCCGGAGTTTTACCGGGCAGCGGTGGACGGACTTTTGCTGGGCAGAGCCCAGAACTGTGAATTTGGCTACGAGCCGGTGAATTTAAACACCGGAAACTTTTACATGGAGCAGACGGATGCGTCGGTTACGGATCTGGGAGGCGTCTTTGCCTTAAGCCGTTCCTATAATTCCAGGGGCGCGGACTGTCCGGGAAGCCTGGGCTACGGCTGGAGCTTTCTGCCGGACGAGCGTCTGGGAGAGCTTGCGGACGGCAGCATTCTCTGGAAGAAAGCGGACGGGAGTATTCTGACCTTCAGTCCGGCGGCGGACGGCTTCCGGGCACCCGCAGGAGTGGACGACAGACTGGAGGAGACGCAGGAGGGCTACGCGGTGACGGCGGCGTCCTCCGGAGAAAAGCACATTTTTAACGGCTACGGCATGTTGACGGCGCTGGAAGACCGGCAGGGGAACCGTACGGCATTTATCTATGACACAGATCTGCGGCTCAGGGCAGTGGTGACGCCCTCCGGAAAAACCTTTGGCGTGGAAACGGATGATAAGGATCGCGTTTGTGCCGTCACGCTGCCGGACGGAAACCGCGTGGTTTATTCCTATGACGGCGCGGGAAATCTGGCGAAGGTGACAGACCCGGAGGGCTACGAGATCGTTTTCGAGTATGATGAGGCCCACCGCATGACGGCCTGGTACGACGAAAATGGAAACCGGGTGGTAAAAAACACTTACGACGCCCTGGGGCGGGTGATCCGGCAGGAGGACGCGGAGGGTGCAACGGTTACCCTTTCCTATGAGGAGGAAAGTTCGGGCGGATGTACCCGGGCTGTGGACGCAGAGGGAAATGTGACACTGTATCACTATGACGCTCTGTACCGCACAGTCAAAGTGGAGTATCCGGACGGAACGGAAAAAACCTGTACCTATGACGGGGCGGGACGCCTTTGTGAGGAGAAGGACCGGACGGGAGTAAGAACCCGCTATACCTATGATGAGCGGGGCAACGTGCTGACCGAGGAGCGGGAGGACGGAAGCAGGAAAAGCTATGTCTGGGACAGCGACTCCCGGCTGATTTTGGCGACAGACTACGACGGGGCCGAAACCGCCTATGATTACGACGGACACAGCCGCCTGATAAAGATAACGGATCCGGAGGGCGGCGTGACAGCTTACGCCTATGACGAATACAACCGGATGACGGCAGTGACGGATCCTGTGGGGAATGTGACGGCTTATACCTATGAGGGAACCGAAGCGGTTCCTGCAGTCGTAACCGACGGGGCGGGTCAGGTGTGGCGTTATACCTATGACGCGATGAACCGGCAGTTGACCGAAACGGATCCCATGGGGAACAGGTCGGCCTGGGAGTACGACGCAAAAGGCCGGTGCGTCCGGGAGATCGATGCCCTGGGCGGAGTGACCCTATATACCTTTGACCGGGCGGGAGCGGTAACCGCCATCACGGAC
This sequence comes from bacterium, assembly GCA_023664305.1. GTDB lineage: Bacteria > Bacillota > Clostridia > Lachnospirales > Lachnospiraceae > Acetatifactor. The sequence continues at coordinate 166,355 of JAMPFT010000005.1, forward strand.
AAAAACGGGGAGGAGACCGTTTTTTCCTACGATAGGATGAACCGCATGGTGTGGGGGCAGGATCCCCTGGGAAACACGCTGGCCTACACTTATGACAAAAACGGCAATCGGCTCACGGAGACGGACGAGGAAGGAAACGTGACCTCCTACACCTATGATGCCATGGGACGGACAGTCGCCGTGACGGGGCCGGTACAGAGCGCTTATTCCGGGGAAACAGAAGGGGAATCCGAGGCGGAGTCCGATGCCCCTGCCACCCGCTACACCTTTGACGGGGCGGACCGGATTCTGACGGCAACGGACCGGACCGGGGCGACGACCTCCTATACCTACGATCCTGTTACCGGGGCGCTTGAAACGGTGACGGATGCCCGGGGGAACGTGACCGTTTACGAAAACGATCTCTGCGGACGGGCGGTAAAGATTACCTATCCGGACGGCTCCGGGGAGGAATACACCTACGACCGGCTGGGCAGAACCGTGCAGATCAAGGATCGGCTGGGCGCAGTGATAACGCTTTCCTACGACGGAAACGGCAATCCGGTTTCCCTGAAGGACGACGGAGGGAGGACTTACACTTACGAATATGACGCCCGGAAGCTTTTGGTCAGAACAGTGGATCCTCTGGGCGGAGTCTGCCGCTATCTCTACGACGGAGCGGGCAGACTGATACAGGCAGTCAACGAACTGGGCAGCAGTACCGACTACGCCTATGATGCTCTGAGCCGCCTGACGGCGGTGACGGACGCCTTGGGCGGGAAGACGGTTTATACCTATGATGCGGAAGGACATCTGCTTTCCGAGACTGACCCCATGGGAGGCAGGGTGACGTATACCTATGACGCCATCGGTCAGCTGACGGAGACGGCGGATCCTCTGGGCAACAGGACTGTCTACACTTACGACGGAATCAGCCGGCTGACGGCGGTGCGGGATGCCTTAGGCGGAACGGTGCTTTATACCTACGACAGGAACGGCAATCCCGACAGCTATCAGGATGCTCTGGGCCGCGTGCTGCGCTATAAAGCGGATCCGGAGGGACGGCTCCTGGAGATAATCTATCCGGGGGACGAGACGGAAAGCTATACCTATGATGAAAACGGTAATGTTCTGACGTACCTGGATCGCTACGGTGTGACGGTTTCTTATGTTTATGACGCGATGAACCGCCTGACGGAAGCCGCAGATACGGCGGGGAACCGCATGACCTATGAGTACGATGCTGCCGGGAATCTGGTGAAGCAGACGGACGTATCGGGCAGAAGCGCGCTTTATGCCTACGACAGGTTTGGACGCCCTGTGTCTGTTACGGATGTGGACGGGGCACAGACGCAATATGCCTACGACGAGCTGGACCGGCTGGTCCGCGTCACGGATCCGGCGGGAAGGGAGACGGTCTACCGGTACGACGCCGCCGGAAATCTGACGGGCCTGACAAAGCCCGGAGAAGCGGCATATGCCTATACTTACGACGCCTTAAGCCGCCTGACGAAGAAGGTAGATCCCGAGGGCGCGGCTACCGAATTTGTCTACGACAAAAACGGGAACCTGACGGAGGTAACCGACGGCAACGGGGTGACCACCGCTTACGCATATGACGCCCTGAACCGTCTCGCCGCCTACACCGACGGCAACGGAGGCGTCACGGACTATACCTACGACGCACTGGGCCGCCTGTTGGAGATCACAACGCCGGAGGGACTGACGGAAAGCTACGGCTACGACGCAGTGGGAAACCTGACCGCCGTGACCGACGGAGAAGGGGCGACCTGGCGCTATACCTACGACCGCCTTTACCGTCTGGTGCGCAGTACCTCGCCCCTGGGAGCGGAGGAAACCTATACCTACGACAAGCACGATGTGGTGACCAGCGTTACAGACGCTTTGGGCAGCGTAACGCTTTATACGGTAAACGCCAACGGACAGGTGGAAGAAAAAATTCTGCCCAACGGGGGACGCTACCGCTATGCCTACGACGCCGTGCAGCGGCTGGAGAAGGTGACTACGCCCTTAGGCTACGAAACTGTCTTTACCTACAGCGACGGGGACGACGTCCTGAAGCAGGAGGACAGCCTGGGCCGGGTAACCCTTTACGAGTACGACATTCTCCACAACCTGACGGCGGTGACAGATCCGGCGGGCGGCGTTACGGTTTATGAGTACGACGTCCGGAATAATCAGGCCTCCGTCACCGACGCGCTGGGAAATACCTGGTCCTACGGGTACGACCTGCTGGATCGGATGATCACGGTTACCGACCCGGAGGAGAAAGCCACGGCAGTCGTTTACGACCCGGTGGGCAATATCGAATCCATCACCTCTCCCGGCGGACGTAAGGTGCAGTACGGTTACGATAAGAATTACAATACGGTATCCCTGACGGATCCCAAAGGCTATGTTTACGGCTACCTTTACGATGGGGATGACCGTCTTATCGGTACGACAGACCCTCTGGGCCAGACCTCCGCCTACCTTTATGACCGGGCCGGACGTACCGTGTCCTACACCGACAAGCTGGGACTGCGGGAGGAGTATGCCTACGACGCCCACGGGAATCTGCTCTCCCGGAAGGATACCGGAAACCTGACGACAACCTATACCTACGACCTGTTGAACCGGCTGACCTCCGTCACCGACCCGATGGGCAGTACGGCTTATTACAGCTGGGATTCCATGGGGAACCTGACGGCGGTGACAGATTATCTGGGGCGTGGGACGGGATATACTTACGACCTGGAGAACAACCTGATCTCCATCACCGGCCCCACCGGGCGGCAGGAGAGCATGGCCTACGACCAGGCTTCCCGGCCGGTTTCCTACCTGGCGGCCAGCGGGAAGCAGATCCGCTACGACTATGACAAGCTGGACGACCTGGTGGAGAAGGCCTATACCGACGCCACGGGGAAAGAAAGCGAGGTTCCCGTAGAATACACTTACGACGTTCTGGGGCGGCGGCTGACCATGACCGACAGCACCGGGGAGACGGAGTATGTTTATGACGCGCTGGGACGGCTGACGGAGGTGACGACCTATCGGAAACCGGCGGCCGGGAGCAACGGCACGGGAAATGCGTGGAACAGTGGGAACAGCGCGGGAAATGCGTGGAACAGCGCAGGAAACACATGGAATAACGGCACCGGAAATGCGGGAAACAGCGGCAGTGAAGCGGAGGAAAACGGCGCATCCGCGTTCTCCCATGCAGAAGACAGCGGTGACACCGTAAGCTACACCTACAACGAAGCAAATGACCTGGCGGCCATCACCTACCCTGACGGCACGGAAGTCTCCTACGAGTACGACTTAAACGGCAACCTGACGAAGGTCACGGGCCGCCGCGGGGAAGTGACAACCTACGAATACGATGCTTTAAACCGCCCTGTGGCGGAGCACCGTCCCAACGGCATCAGCACTTATAAGACCTACGATGCCGGGGACCGGATCGTAGAGCTGACCAACCGGTGCGACGACTGCGGCTGGGTGCTGGGACACTATGTCTACACCTATGACAACCGGGGTTACATCGTGGCGGAACACGCCGAAGAAGCCCGGGAGAAGGATCCCTACGGCAGGGAACCCTACCCGTCCTATGCTCCGGAAAAACAGGGGGAAAACTGCGACCACGGGAGGAACCGGAGCCTGTCTTACCGCCGGCTCGTCACGGACAATACCTTTACCTACGACGATGCCGGGAAGCTCCTGACCGCCACCGAGGCGGAAGAAGGCTGCAGCACCGCGACGGTTTGGATCTATTCCTATGACCTGATGGGGAACCTGACGGAGAAGACAGAGTATCAGGCGGCAAGGACGTTGCTGGAGGACGCCCAAAATATTTTGGATATTGTTTCCAAAATGGACGCCGTTTTTAGTGAAAAGTATGCTTATAATGAGAACAACCAGCTGTCCGAGGCGACCATCTGCGACGGAAAGACCACGAAGAAGGTCTGCTACACCTATGACGAAGACGGCAACCTGATCCAGGAGTACAGCCCCACGGACCGGAGCCTTACCA
>JAMPFT010000006.1 GCA_023664305.1 bacterium
AGGTTCAGGCATATTTATAATCCGAGGTCTGTGGTGGATGCGATGAGCTGCCGGGTTTATTCGAATTATTGGACTTCTACGGAAACCTATGACGCCCTGAAAATCTACATCGACATGGATTTCGACGGGCTTCGGGCGGATATTGTGCAGATGCTCGGCGGAGGACGCGTCAGGGTCAATACGAGGAGCTTTCGGAACGATATGAAGAACTTTCGGACAAAGGACGATATCCTTACCCTGTTGATTCACCTGGGGTATCTTGCCTATGACGCGGTGAAGGAAGAGACGTTTATTCCCAATAAGGAGATCATCGGAGAGTTTGAGAACGCCATGAGCGTCGGCGGATGGCCGGAGGTCATGCGGATCTTAAAGGCATCGGAAAAGCTTCTGGAGGATACCTTAAGGGGCGACGCGGAGAGCGTTGCCGAGGCCCTTGACCGTGCGCATACGGAAGCCGCTTCCATATTGACCTACAACGACGAAAATTCGCTTGCCTGCGCGATCGGGCTTAGCTTTTACAGCGCCAGAAAGGATTACAAGCTTATCCGGGAGCTGCCGACAGGCCGTGGGTTTGCCGATATTGTGTTCCTGCCCCTGCCCTCCGTCAAGAAACCGGCGCTTGTAGTAGAGCTAAAATATGACAAAACGGCGGACGCGGCCATACAGCAGATCAAGGACAGGCGTTACACACAGGCGCTGGAGGGGTACGGGGGCGAGGTGCTGCTTGTGGGAATCAATTACGACAAGGACAACGTCAACAAGCCGCATAGCTGTGTGATAGAAAGGGTGGAAAAGCAAAATTAGAAAACAGGCAGGTATCTGTCGGCAAAATCCGACGGACGGGCGCGGCGGCGCCGCCTACCTGGAAAGTAGATCGTAATATCTAAACTACCAGGAGGACAACACTGTGATCACAATGGAAAACGTATGCAAGACGTATCGGATTGCAAAAAGAAACGCAGGCCTGGCCGAGGCCTGCAGGGCGTTCTTTCGCAGGGAATATGAGGTGATACACGCCTTGGAGGACGTTACCTTTACCATCGGCGACGGCGAGATGGTCGGCTACATTGGCCCCAACGGAGCGGGGAAAAGCTCCACGATCAAAATCTTAAGCGGAATATTGACGCCGGACAGCGGATATGTGGCGGTGGACGGGAAGCCCTTATGGAACGCGGGAAAGGGAGCTCCCTTAACCAGGAAGGAGCGTTACAGCCGGATCGAGCATGTGCGCAGGATCGGAGTGGTCTTCGGCCAGCGTTCTCAGCTTTGGTGGGATGTTCCGGTGATCGATTCTTTTGAGCTTCTGAAGGATATCTACTCCATTCGGGACAGCGTTTACCAAAACAATCTTCAGGAATTAACGGAAGCCTTAAGTCTGGGCGAACTGCTGAAGACGCCTGCCAGACAGCTTTCTCTGGGACAGCGGATGCGCTGCGAGATTGCGGCTTCCCTGCTGCACGATCCGGATATTTTGTTTCTGGACGAGCCTACCATCGGACTGGACGCCGTGTCGAAGCTGGCGGTCCGGGACTTTGTAAAGCAGCGGAATCAGAGCCGCGGCACTACGGTAATCCTGACCACCCACGATATGCAGGATATCGAGGCCATAGCCAGTCGGATCCTTCTGATCGGGAAGGGCCGGATCCTCATGGACGGCGGTCTGGACGATATCAGGCGGGGCGGCGAGAGCATGGACGAGACGCTGGCGGAGTTGTACCGAACCTACGAGATTCAGGAGGGCGCATGAGAAAATATTATTCTTTTTTCCGGCTGCGTCTGATGACCGGACTGCAGTATCGGTCGGCGGCCCTGGCGGGGATGGTCACACAGTTTTTCTGTGGATTGATGAGTCTTTCAGTGCTTCACGCCTTTTATCGGGCGGACCCGTCAGCCTATCCCATGACGTTGGAGGCCACGGCGTCCTATATCTGGCTGCAGCAGGGTCTTCTGGCGTTTTTTCAGGCATGGCTGTTTGACGGGGAAATCTTTGAGGTGATAAACAGCGGGAATCTTGCCTATGAGCTGTGCAGGCCGATTCATGTCTATGACATGTGGTTTGCCAGAGGGCTGGCAAGGCGGCTGTCTATGGCGGCGCTTCGGTGTACGCCGATTCTTTTGGCGGCATCTTTTCTGCCGAAGGGGTATGGCTTAAGCGGCCCTGCCTCCGCGTCCGCGTTCCTGCTGTTTCTGTGCAGTCTGGCGCTGGGGCTTCTGGTGATGGTGGCGCTAAATATGCTGGTCTACGGGACGGCGCTCTTTACGCTTTCCGCGGACGGGCTCAGGGTGTTGTTTGCCTCCGTGGCGGAAATTCTGGCGGGACAGGTGATTCCCCTTCCCTTTTTCCCGGACAGGGTACGGCGGATCCTGGAGCGGAATCCCTTTGCGGCTATGGGGAATGTGGCGTTTCGGATTTACAGCGGCGATCTGGCAGGGCGGGAGATGAGAACCGCGATTTTACTGCAGCTTTTCTGGCTTGCGGCGCTTACGGCGGCGGGAAGGCTGCTCTGTGCGTTGGGCGAGAAAAAAGCGGTGGTACAGGGAGGATAGTGTGAGAAGAATTTCTAAGGCGTCAAGAGGGTGCGTAGCACACCTCTTTGGGACGCCGCCTAAGAAATTCTAAGTCTCACACTGAAGAACGCCAAGAGGGGGCGCAGCCCACCTCTTTGTGAAGGCGTTCTTCTGAACATTTGGACATGGGGTTGATAAGTATGAAAGAAAAAAGGGTAGGCGGATTCCGGCTTTATCTGCATTATCTGTCGGTTATCGCAAAGAGCGCCATGCAGTACAAGGCTTCCTTTTGGATGATGGCGGTGGGGCACTTTTTCGTGTCCTTTAATGTGCTGGCGGCGGTGTACTTTCTGTTTCAGCGGTTTTCCAATGTGGGAGGTTATGTCTACAGCGAGGTGCTTTTGTGCTTTGCCGTTACGTTGATGGAGTTTTCGATTGCCGAGATCTGGGCCAGAGGCTTTGACACCTTTCCCTCCATGATCCGGCAGGGAACCTTCGACAGGGTTCTGCTGCGTCCCAGAAACGAGATTTTACAGGTGCTGGGGAGCAAGTTTGAGCTGGTGAGAATCGGCAGGGTGCTTACGGCGGCTGCCGTATTCGGGTACGGAGTGTTTCAGGCTGGACTTCGCTGGACGGCGGGGAAGGTGTTCGCCCTGATTTTTATGCTGGCAGGCGGCGTGGCGCTTTTCAGCGCGCTTTTTCTGATTTACGCGGCCTTAAGCTTTTTTACCCTGGAGGGGTTGGAGTTTATGAACGTCTTTACGAACGGCGCGATGGAATACGGAAAGTATCCTTTTGGCGTCTACGGAAGGAAAATGCTGTGGATCACTACCTTTGTGATCCCTTATGCGCTGGTACAGCATTATCCCTTGCAGTATCTGCTGGATCGGGAGGACAATCCGGTTCTTATATTTCTGCCGCTTGCGGCGATGTTGTTTTTGGTTCCCGCCTTCTGCCTGTGGCATTTCGGCGTGAGGAAATATAAGTCCAGCGGCTCCTGACGGGAAAGGGTGCGCACTTTTGCTACGGTGGGATGACTTTAAAAGGCCGTTCCGGATATCGTATAAAAGCAAATAATAAGGGGATTGCCATGATTGAAATGAAGCTTGATTTATTCACAAAAAGAAACCGCTTCCCTTTCTTTATTCAGTTCAAAAAACATATCGGAGATGTCGGCATGCACTCCCACATTGACTTTACAGAGTTGGTTATCGTTTTGGAGGGAAAAGCAATACATCAGGTTGGAAATGAAAGCTTTCCAATTGAAAAGGGAGACGTGTTTGTAATGAAAAAACAGTCGGCACATGCCTATCTTGAAACGGAAGATTTTAAAATCTGCAATATAATGTTTGACTGTGAAGCGCTTTTTGAAACAGGGGGAGATATAAAAGAATGTGAAGGATTTCATGCACTCTTTTTGGTTGAGCCAATGAATGAAAAAGGGTTTAAAAGTCATTTCAGGCTTACGGCAAGCAAATACAACGATATTAAAAAGATTATTACTGATGCCTTAAAGGAATATGAAGGCAATAATTCGGCAAAAAATGCAATGATTTTTGCGTATTTTACGGAGATTGCCGTGAAACTGTCTCGTTTTTACGAAGAAGAAAGAAGGAAAAAGGAAAAAGCGGGTATTGCTGCAGCTGCCGCTTATATGGAAAGAAATTTCAGCGAAAACATTACAGGGGAAAAACTGCTTGACATTTCACATTATTCACGCAGGCATTTTATACGGCTTTTCACAGAGTGTTATAAGGTATCGCCGACAAAATATCTGCAGGATATAAGGATAAAACATGCCTCTGTGCTTTTGTTGCAGACAAATCAGTCTGTAGCGCAAATTGCTATGAACTGCGGGTTCAACAACAGCAGTTTTTTTACAAAAGTATTTAAGAAAAGGATTGGGGTAACACCTTCAGAGTACCGGAAATTCGGATTAAGTGAATTTTAGGAATCGGCTTCATCTTTAAGTCTTTTTTTGCCAGTTTTGCAATAAGATCAGGCTTCCCGGCACATTTATAGTAGACGATACACGAGAAACAGGATAAAATGCTGATGACAGATAAAGGAAATAATTTTGTCTGCTTACCAAATTCTCAAGGAGGGAAAAATGATCAAAAATTACACAACGCAGGTCGAAAGGTGGGGACTTTTTGAACTTTCGGTCGCCGGAAAAACAGGAGGAAATCCATTTGTTGACGATTCTGTCGTCGCACATTTTGAAAGTCTGTCGGAAGACAAGACCGTTAGCGGTTTTTATGATGGCGGTGGAATATACAAGATAAGATTTATGCCTTCTTTTGAAGAAACATATCGTTTCACCGTTCACGGAAGTTTTTTCGATGACGAGATCAGCGGAGAATTTACCGTTCTGCCGCCCGCCGAAAATAACCACGGTCCCGTAAGGGTAAGCGGTAAATTTCACTTTGAATATGCAGACGGTATTCCTTATTATCCGATCGGCACGACATGCTATGTCTGGAATCTCCAGCGGGATGAGCTTATCGAAAAAACGCTTGAAAGCCTGAAACGGTCTCCGTTCAATAAAATACGGTTTTGTATCTTTCCAAAGCATTATGATTATAATTACGGCGAACCCCGTTCTTATCCGTATGAAGGTACTCCGATGGACAGCGGCGCAATTACGGAAGACAATTTCTGGAGCTTTGGAGCTGATTCGAAGGGGAATAATTGGGATTTTGAACGTTTTTGCCCCGAACATTTCCGGCATATTGAATATTGTATTTTGGAGCTGCAAAAGCTGGGCATTGAAGCCGACATCATATTGTTTCATCCTTATGATCGCTGGGGATTCTCGGCAATGACTCCCGGGCAAAACGATTTGTACTTAAGGTATACCATGGCAAGATTATCCGCATACAGAAACGTATGGTGGTCTTTTGCCAACGAATATGACCTGATAAAAAGTAAAACGGTTGAGGACTGGGAACAATATGCAAAGACAGTAACGGAAAACGATCCGTATAATCATTTGCGATCTATACATAACTGCGCGGAATTTTACGACCATTCAAGGCCCTGGATAACGCACTGCAGCATTCAGCGCTCTCCCGAGGGAGCCGATGAATGGAGAAAACAGTACGGGAAGCCTGTTGTTATTGACGAAATGGCATACGAAGGCAATCTCCAGTACGGTTGGGGAAATTTCTCGGCACAGGAGATAGTACGACGTTTCTGGGAGGCGGCGTGTCGGGGCGGGTACGGAGGTCACGGCGAAACTTATCTTGATCGGGACGCCATATGGTGGTCTCATGGCGGCGTACTCAAGGGAGAAAGTCCATCGAGGATAGCATTTTTGAAAAAAATAATAGAAGAAGCTCCGTCGGGAGGACTTCGCTATAAGCCGATGTCGTGGGATGAAACGTGCGCGGTTCCCGAAGAGGAAGTCAGGGCGGAAGAAACAGGTTATCATCTTTTTTATTTTGGCATCATGCGTCCGTCGTTTCATACTTTCCATTTTGACGATGAATACACATACCGTGTTGACGTTATCGACACCTGGAATATGACGGTAGAAAACAGAGGAGAATTTAAGGGAAGGTTTAAAATACTTCTTCCTGCCAGAGAATATATGGCGGTAAGGGTGACAAAATCGCAGAAAGTATGAGTGAGTCTTAGACAGCCTGATTGACAACGCAGCGATTCTGTAGTAGAATTGTTGCGTTGTCAACTGTTGCAGAAACAACAAAAGGAGCCTTCTATGCCAAAGACGATGAAAACATTAAACAACATCAGCCGCTGTCAGGCCATGTATCGAAAGAAGACCATAGCGGCGGAGGATCTGTGTCCCAATCATTATGTATTCGTGCTGGCGATCTGCCATGAGCCAGGGAGATCCCAGGACGAGCTGGCCGCTTCCATCTGCCTCGACAAGAGCACCGTGGCCCGGACGCTGGCCCATCTGGAAAAGTGCGGCTATATTACCCGCGTCCCCAACGAGAAGGATCGGAGGCAGTATCTGGTCTATCCCACGGAAAAGATGCAGGACATTCTTCCTAAGGTGCTGCAGGCGAACCGGGAGTGGAACGCGCGTCTGACGGAGAGTATCCCGGAGGAGGAGCTGGAGGTGTTCCACAAGGTGCTGTCCGCCATGGAACAGAACGCGAAAAGAATTACGGAAGAGTTGGAGGTAACGGCAAGTTGAAGCGAATCTTATCTTATCTATCACCCTATAAAAGGAGAATGGCGTTGGGGGTCTCGATTAAAATTCTGGGCACGGTTTCCGAGCTTATGATCCCTTTTCTCCTGACCTATATTCTGGAAAACGTCATTGTTACTTTGGAGATCCCCCGAATCCTACTGTACGGCGGGGTGATGGTGGTCTGCTCGGTGGGGGCCTGCGTGGGGAATGTGACCGCAAACCGGATGGCGGCGAAGGTCACCGCCGATTTTTCCGTCGTCATGCGCCGGGAGCTGTTCGCAAGGACGTTGTATCTTTCCGCCCGGGACACGGACAACTTTACGGTTCCCTCCCTGGAATCCCGTATTACGTCGGACACCTATAACGTACAGAATTTTATCGGAATGATGCAGCGCATGGGGATCCGTGCGCCGATTCTGCTGCTGGGAGGCGTGACGATCACACTGTTCATGGACGGCGCGCTGGCGCTGGTGATGATCGCCACCATGCCGATCATCTTTATTACCGTCTACAGTGTGGCCCGCCGGGGCGTCCCCTTATACACCAAAGTACAGAAATCCACCGACGATATGATCCGCGTGGTGCGGGAGGATGTGCTGGGCGTGCGCGTCATCAAGGCACTCTCGAAAAACGAGTATGAAAACCGCCGCTATGACACCTACAACCGTGCGCTGACCAGGCAGGAGTGTCATGCGGGCGTTATCATGAACGCGGTAAACCCCATCATGACCCTGCTGATGAATCTGGGGATCGCGGGAGTCATCGCTGTGGCGGCTTACCGTGTGACAAACGGCACCTCCTCCGCCGCGACGGTGATCGCCTTTATGCAGTACTTTACCCTGATTTCCATGGCGCTGATGTCTCTTTCCCGCATGTTTATCATGTATACGAAATGCGCCGCCTCGGCCCGCAGGATCAGCGCGGTTCTGGATACGCCGGACGCCTTCCCGCAGGAGTCGGATGACGGAAGGGGAGATACGGGCGCGAAGATTTCCCTGGAGCATGTGACCTTTTCCTATCTGGGGAAAAAGCCCAATCTGGAGGATATCACCTTAAGCGTCCCAAAGGGCGGGACGCTGGGTATCATCGGCGCTACCGGAAGCGGGAAATCCACCTTTGTCAAGCTGCTGCTTCGGTTTTATGACCCGGATTCCGGCGTGATCCGCATCGACGGGAAAAAGATCTCCTCCTATTCCCGGGAAGAGCTTACTTCCCTGTTCGGCGTTGCGCTGCAGAACGATTTCCTTTACGCGGATACCGTGGAGGAAAACATACGCTTCGGCCGGGATATCCCGGACGAGGAGATACGCCGGGCGGCCCAAATCGCCCAGGCGCACGATTTCATCTCCGCCATGCCGGAGGGGTATCGCCATAAGATTTCCTCCAAGGGGACAAACCTCTCAGGCGGCCAGAAACAGCGGATCCTGATCGCCCGGGCGATCGCGGCGCGCCCCGAAATCCTGATTCTGGACGATTCCTCCTCGGCGCTGGATTATAAGACCGACGCGAGCTTACGTCAGGCGCTGAAGGAATCCATGTCCGATTCCACGGTCATCACCGTGGCACAGCGGGTCAGCTCCGTGAAAAACTGCGATCAGATTATCGTGCTCGATCAGGGCAGGATCATCGGACGCGGCAGACACGAGGAGCTGATGGAAAACTGTGCGGAATACCGCCAGATCAGCGATTCTCAGATGGGAGGTGCTTTCCTTGACTGAAAAAAATTCTGTGAAGAAACGCGACAATCGCGGAATCATGATCCGACTCGGCGGTTATATCCTGAAGCAGTGGCCGCTGTTTCTGCTGACCGTGGCGCTGACGCTGGTCTCCAATCAGATGTCCCTTTTGGGACCGCGGTATTCCGGCGCGGCCATCGACGCCATCGGTCTGTCCTCAGGAGTGGATTTTGATGCGGTCTGGGACAGCGTGATCAGGATGATCGTCTGTTACGCGGGTTCCGCCCTCATCGCCTATTTCCTGTCGGTGATCATGGTGAACCTCAGCCAGCGGATCGTATATACCATGCGGAAACAGATTTTTGAGAAGCTGAACACGCTGCCGGTAAATTATTTTGACACCAATGCCACAGGCGACATCATCAGCCGGATCTCCTATGACGTGGATACCGTGAACACCTCCCTGTCCAACGATCTGGTGCAGGTTATGACAAGCATCTATACCGTTGTGGGATCGCTGGTGTTCATGTGGAAGATTTCCCGGCCCATGATTCTGATCTTCGTCCTCACCGTGCCGGTTTCCGTCCTGTTTACTCGGTATCGCTCCAAAAAGGTGCGGCCTCTGTTCAGCGCGCGCTCCCGCAAGTACGGGGAGTTGAACGGGTACGCTGAGGAGATGCTTTCCGGCTCCGCCAGTATCAGGGCCTACGGGCGGCAGGACGTGATCTCGGGCCGCTTCAATATCCACAACGACGAGGCGATGGACGCTTATTACAAGGCGGAATACAATGCGTCCCTGCTGTTTCCCACGATCAACCTGATCAATAATGTGTCCCTTTCCATGGTGGCGATTTTCGGCGGGATCCTGTATATGTACTCCCAGAGCGGCCTGATCCGGGCGGGCTCCGCCCTGTTTATCACGCTGGGCGGAGTGGCGCAGTTTGTCCAGTATTCCCGGAAATTTGCCGGGCCTATCAATGAGTTTTCCAATATCCTCCACGAGTTCCAGTCCGCCTTCTCGGCCGCGGAGCGGGTGTTCCGGGTGCTGGATGAGAATCCGGAGCCGGCGGACGCGGAAGACGCCATGGGGATGAAGCAGGTGGAAGGGCAGGTCGAGCTGGACGACGTCACCTTCGGCTATAAAAAGGACACGGTGATTTTGCACAAGGTATCTCTGGCGGCAAAGCCGGGGCAGATGATCGCCATCGTAGGCCCCACCGGCGCGGGAAAGACCACCATCATCAATCTGCTGATGCGGTTTTACAATCCCGTGAGCGGCGAGATCCGCGTGGACGGCGTACCGGCCTTAAAGGTTACGCGGGAGGATCTGCGGCTTGCCTATACCATGGTGCTTCAGGATACCTGGCTCTTCCACGGCACCATCTTTGAAAATATCGTCTACGGCAGGGAGAACGCCAGCCTAAAGGAAGTCCGGGCTGCGGCGAAATCCGCAAAGATCGACGGCTATATTGAAAGTCTTCCCGACGGGTACGATACCGTGCTTTCCGACGACGGCGTGAACATCTCCAAAGGGCAGCGGCAGCTGATTACCATCGCCCGGGCGTTTCTGGCGGACGCGCCGATGTTGATTCTGGACGAGGCCACCTCCAACGTGGATTCTCGGACGGAGATCCAGATTCAGGAGGCTATGAACGGACTGATGAAGGGCCGCACCAGCTTTGTGATCGCCCACCGGCTGTCCACCATCCAAAACGCGGATACGATTCTGGTCGTCCGGGGCGGGGAGATTACCGAGCAGGGGACGCACCAGGAGCTGCTGCAGCAGGGCGGATTTTACAGCACACTGTACAATTCGCAGTTTGTGTAAAACATGTCGATCACGTCAGCGTCACAGCCTTCACCTAAAATGGGTTTTAATCTGGTGTTATACCAGTCAGTGATGCTGGTATTGGCGGCCGCTTTGCGTTCATAGCTGTATTCGTCGAACAATGCGTTGCGCGGAGCCCTTATAACCACGCGAGCTACAATGTGAAAGCAGAGAAGGAAGCGTATGATACAAGTTTGATACAACAGAGAGGCATAGTGTAATAAGAGTCTTGGACAAAACGGATCGGAGAGAGATACTATGCTGAAAATTTTGATCGCGGAGGACGAGGAGCCTATCGCCAACCTGATAAAAATGAATCTGCGCAGGGCGGGTTATGAATGCCTGTGGGCAGGAGACGGGGAGAAGGCGGCGGATCTGATGGATCAGGAGCGTCTTGATCTGATCCTGTTGGATATCATGCTTCCGGGAATCGACGGCTATGAGCTCATGGAATACGCCAAAAGTCTGGAGATCCCGGTGATTTTCCTGACTGCTCTGGGCAGCACGGAGAATAAGGTAAAGGGCTTAAAGATGGGAGCGGACGACTACCTGACGAAGCCCTTTGAAATTGTGGAGCTTTTGGCCCGGGTGGAGGCTGTCCTGCGGAGGTATCATAAGGCGGAGACGGTGCTGGAGGTGTTCGACGTGGTGATCGATACGGCGTCGAGAACCGTCTGCAGGAACGGAGAGGAAATTGCCCTTACCATGAAGGAGTTCGATCTTCTTCTTTTGCTGGCGCGCAACCGGAATATCGCCCTGTACCGGGAGACCATCTACGAGACGGTCTGGGGCGGAGAATACATGGGGCAGAGCAGAACGGTGGATCTGCACATCCAGAGATTGAAGAAAAAGCTGGGCTGGGATCGGGAGATATCGGCGGTTTATAAGGTGGGATATCGTTTGGAAGACGGTTGAAGAGTCTGTGCTGTTGGAAACAGTACCGATGCGTTTTGGGCTGCAGGTTCGGAAATGTGCAAAGTTGATGCAGGGGTGAAAAGAAGGACGGAATGAAATTCGCGGATAAGCTTTTTCTGGCGACCACGGCGCTTTTGACGGTGATTTTTACGGCTTTTGGCGTATGGATGCTTTCCTCTAATTTTTCCAGTCTTCTCGGGCGTGAGATCGAGAGGGGAAACAGCGAGAGCAGACTGTTTCGGTTTCTGTTTGAGACGGGGTATCGCTCCATGGAGGAGTACGGGGCGGACTATGCGGTCAGAAGAACCATGGATAGTATTGCGGACAGTGTGGAGCGGGACGGCAGCCATTGCTTTGTGCTGTATAAAAATGTCTGGATGTACGGTATGGAGTATATGGAGGGGAGAGGCCTTTTAGAGGCGGCGGACGGTTTGACGCAGACGGTGGGAGGGCAGAACTCTTACGGATATGTGATTCAGAAGACCGCCGAAGGTTTTTTCCTGCTGACGGTCTCGCGGGCCGAGGGCTCCGACAATTATCTGGGCCTGTGCAGGGAGCTGACGGACATTTACGGGATCAGGCAGGATCTGCTGGCACAGTACCGTATCGCGCTGTGTTTTTTGCTGCTTTTGGGGGGCGCGGGTATTTATCTGCTTTCCAGGTATATCACGAGGCCGATCGTTCGTCTGGGACGCACCGCAAAGAGGATTGCGGACGGCGACTTTGAACTGCGCAGCCGCAACCGCAGCCCGGACGAGATCGGACATCTGGCAAGAGACTTTGACCGGATGGCGGACAGGCTTGTGGAGCAGATGGAGGCGAAGGCTCTGGAAGCAAAGCAGAAGGAAGACTTTACCGCCGCCTTCGCTCACGAGTTGAAGACGCCCCTGACCTCTATCATCGGCTATGCCGACATGATGAACACCGTGAAGATGAGCGAGGCGGAAAGGTCGGAGGCCATTTATTATATCTACAGTCAGGGGAAGCGTCTGGAAAGTCTTTCCCACAAGCTTTTGGAGCTGGTGAGTATGGAAAAGAGCCCGCTGACAGTCAGACCCGTCCCGGCGAAAAAATTGGAGGAGAATCTGCGCAATACCATGCGCCCGATCTGGGAGATCAGGGAAATCCGGGGCAAGGTGGAGATGGATAAAGGTATCATCTGCGGCGACGAGGAGCTTTTGCTCTCTCTGTTTTACAATCTGCTGGATAATGCGGTAAAAGCTACGGACAAGGGGGAGGAGAGCTTTGTCTTCCTGAAGGGCTCTGTCCGCCCGGACGGAAATTACGAGGTCAAGGTGGTGGATAACGGCAGGGGGATCCCGAAGGAGGAGATCAGCCGGATCACGGAAGCTTTCTATATGGTGGATAAATCCCGTTCCCGCAGGGAAGGGGGCGCGGGGATCGGCATGGCTTTGTGCCATAAGATCATCAAGCTTCACGGCGGCAGCCTGATGATCGACAGCAGGCTGGGGGAGGGAACCGTGATGAAGGTGATTTTCCCGGCGGTGATAAAGCAAGGGGCGACGGAATCCGGGAGAAGGAAAAAGGGCGGGAAGAGCCAGAATGAAGCAAGGAAAAAAGGCGGGAAGAGCCAGAATGAAGCACGGGGAAAAGGGCGGGAAGAGACGGGATGAGGCAAGGGGAAAAAGGCGGGAAGAGACGGGATGGAGCAAGGGGGAAAGGTCGGAAAGAGGCAGGATGAAGCAAGGGGAAAAAGGCGGGATGAAGCAAGGAGAAAAAAGAAGGAAGCCCGATAAGCCTAAAATACTGCCGGTTTATGCCCTGGGATTTCTCGCGTCGGTTTTGTTGATCGGAAGCGCCTTCCTGGCTCCGCAGGCGGTTTTCGGCGCGCAGGACAATATCCGCTGCGGGAAGGTGGAGCTGGGAGAGCTGGAGAGCATGGATATCGCTTCTTTCAACACCGGGTATGAGACCGACCTGTACAGGCGTCTCGAACGGTTTGCGGAGGGCTTGAGCAGGGGACGGCAGTATTATGTGGCGGATCAGGAAATGAGGCCGGACGCGGATTTCGTGAACTTTTGGATCTCCGAACAGGGAGCGTACCAGGAGCAGATGCTGATGTGGTTTGAGGAAGGAACCATTCCTTTCGAGGTAACGGAGTACGATCTGCAAAAGTGGAAGCAGTATGTGATCTACGGCGACGATTTTTCCGTGGGGGTCAACTTTATCCTGTGGTATGTCGAGCTGGCCAATCCGGGCACGCCGACGCTGAAGCTCCTGCTGGACGGCGAGACGGGGGAAATCTACGGGCTCAGCATCGTGCAGACGGAGGAGACCTTAGGGGAGGACGAGTATGTCAGCAGATTCTACGCCACACCCTGGATTGAACTCGCTAAAATGCAGGGGAGAAACTCCATGGAGTACCTGTGGTATATGATGGCCTACGAGTATGGCGGGGTGATCGACGAAGCTCTTTTTAAAATAATGGAAGGGTACGGTTTCTTTTTCGAGGACATGGATCTGGATATCCTCCGCGTGGAGCTTGAAATATTGGTACAGGAACAAATCGAGTCGGGATGGAACGTGTCTGTCGATGGAGAGGCGGAAAGCAATTTGTGGAACGATGAGGAGGCGCTGCGTCTTCTGAACGATATCAAGTGGGAGTGCAGCGAGGACGAAACGACGGCGTATTTTTCTTTCCCTTACGGGAAGGAAGGGGAGGACGGGCGGTATGAGTTGGTCTTCTGCTGGCGGATGAGTCAGATCATGCATATCGTAAGCAAACGGGGTTCCGGCGAACGCCCGGTGGAGTTTGTCCTGGGCTTTCCCGAGATTTACGGACTGATCCCGGAATTTGCGGACTCTGTGTATCTGCCGGAAGGATAGGCAGGAAAGTGTGCAATTTAGATTTTCTAAGCCCGTAAGAGGGTGCGTAGCACACCTCTTTAGTACACGGACTAAGAAAATCTAAGTTGCACAAGTTGCTAAAGCAACTTGAAGAACGCCAAGAGGGGGCGCAGCCCACCTCTTTGTGCGGGCATTCTTCCCGGAATCAACAGATTCCGTGGAACCGAATGGTTCCGTGGGATTGGTTTGTGCCGCCTCTGGTAGCATGATTGGAAAGTATGAAAAGGCAAAGATTCCCTGCCTGCGAATTTTGGAATAGTTTTCCACCCGGATCGATATATTGTACAAAGCAGTCCGGGAGGATTTGCGACTGTGGGAGAGTGGATCCGGAAAGCGGATAATCTGATCTGGGGGCCGTGGCTTCTGGTTCTTTTGCTGGGGACGGGGCTCTATCTGAATCTGAGGCTGGGATTTCTTCCCCTGCGCCGGCTGAAAGCGGCTCTGGGGCTCGCGCTCGGCGGAGGGGAACGGAATCGGAAGAAGGAAAAAGGCGGGGAGAAAAAGGGGAGGGTTTCTTCTTTTTCCGCCCTGATGACGGAGCTTGCCGTGACCATCGGCACGGGAAACATCGTGGGAGTGTCTACGGCCATGGTGTTGGGCGGGCCCGGCGCGCTGTTCTGGATGGTGGTTACCAGCTTTGTGGGGATGGCGACCAAGCTGGCGGAGAGCACGCTGTCGGTAAAATACCGGGGCAGAAACGAAAAGGGGCAGGCGGCGGGAGGTCCCATGTATGTCATGGAGAGGGCGTTCCCTCATCGGAAGGCGGGCCATATCCTGGCGGTCTGCTTTGCCTTTTTTGCGGTCTGCGCCTCCTTTGGCATGGGAAACATGACGCAGGCAAATTCCATCGCGGGCGCCCTGCGGGTGACCTTCGGCGTCCCGAAGGCCCAAAGCGGTCTGATTTTTACGGTGCTGACGATTCTGGTGGTATTGGGCGGGATCAAAAGCATCGGAAAGGTGACGCAGTTCATGGTGCCGGCCATGGGGATCGCCTATCTGCTGGGAACCTTTGCCGTGATTATCCTGAACTGGAGAAACCTTCCCCTGGCGGCGGGTGGAATCCTGACGGCGGCTTTTTCTCCAAAAGCCGTGGCGGGCGGTCTGTTCGGACAGGTAACGGCGTCCGCCTTCGGCTCCCTGCGCTGGGGCGTTTCCCGGGGGATTTTTTCCAACGAGGCGGGGCTTGGGGCTGCGGGAATTTCCGCGGCGGCTGCGGATACCGAGGACTACATAAAACAGGGCTATATCAGCATGACGGGAGTGTTTCTGGATACGGCGGTGATCTGCACCGCTACGGGACTTGCGCTGGCGTCCTCCGGCGTCTTGGGAGCCGTAGACGGCGCGGGGAACCCTTTGACGGGAACCGCCCTTGCCTTGGCAGCCTTCCGCGCCGCGCTGGGAAGCTTCGGCGAACGCTTCATCGGCGTCTGCATCGTTCTCTTTGCCTTTGCGACCATCATCGGCTGGGCTTATCAGGGGGAGAGAGCCTTTGAGTTTCTGATGCGCGGCAAGGTAAAATATAACCTTTTGTACCGCTTTGTCTATGGCTTTGTGACCTTCGCGGGCTGTATCTGTCCGCTGCAGATTGTCTGGGATCTGTCCGATCTCTGCAACGGTCTGATGGCGGTGCCGAACCTGATCTGTGTGCTGGCCCTGTCGGGGCAGATCTGTAAAGAAATCAGGGAGTATGACGCATTTTGAGCCGCAGGCCTTCGTTGACTTTTATGGCGATACATGGTAAGGTAAGCTTGTGAAGATTCAGGAAAGGAGAAGCGCTATGATCAGACATATCTGCATGTTTACCTTAAAGGAAGAGAACAGGGAGGCGAATCTTGCCGAGTTTAAAAAACGGGCGGAAGAGCTGCGGAAGCTAAAAATGATCCGGGCCTCTGAGGTAGTGGAAAACGCGGAAGGAACGCCGGATACGAATTACGACGTGGCCCTGATTTTTGATTTTGATACGGTAGAAGAGCTGGAGGAATACCAAAAGTCCCCGCAGCATTTGCAGTTCGGAGAATTTGTGTTTTTGGTGCGGGAGAAAAGAGCCTGTATCGACTATGAACTTTAAGAGAATTACTGCCTGCGGCGAATGCTGCGATGCCTGCCCGAAGAAAGAAAGGGGAATTTGCAAAGGCTGCCTGGAGGCGGACGGTTATGTCCCGGAATGGGCGGAATCCGGCAGATGTAAAATACACGAATGTACAAGGCGGCATGACGCTGCCTTTTGCGGTATTTGCGGCGAGTTTCCCTGCGAGCGGCTGACCTCCGTCATACACTGGAATCCCAATATTGTGGAGCATATGAAACAGCTTGCGGAGGAGTACACGACAACGGTTTCCCGGGTGACAGGAATGTGAGGTGGGAAAATGTACCGTTACATGACAAAGAAAAAGGCCAGATTTATCCTGCTTATTGTTCTTTTAGCGGCGAACGGTATAACAGGAGTCCTTTTTTCACTGGTTCTGAGCAGGCTGGTGGACTGTGCAGCCGGGGATGAGAAGGAGTTGTTTGCCGCATTGGCGGGCGGCGTGGCCTACGTCGTATTTTACATTGTGCTCGCGGCCGTCTACGGATGCCTGAAGGCGGCGGTCACCGCGGACGCCAGATACGGCCTGAAAAGGGATGTGTTCGCGGGCATCCTGAGGAAGAGCATCCCGGAGTTCGACGCGGGAAACAGCGGGGAATACCTGAACGAACTGAGTAACAATTTGAACATGCTCGAAAATGTTTATTTTAACAATATTATCTACTCGCTGGACTGTCTGGTTGCTTTTGCGGCCGCCGCAGCCGTCTGTATAAGCGTTCAGCCTCTGATGCTGGTGTTGATGCTCTTTCTGGCGTTTGTAACGCTGGGGGTAACAAAGCTTACGGCTTCCTCTCTGGGAAAAAGCACGGAGACCCTCGCGCAGCGTTCCCAGGAATATATGCAGGAGATTCAGGATGATTTCGGAGGCTTTCGTCTGATCAGGTCTTTCGGCATGGCAAGCGTTATTTTGAACAAATACAATCTGAAAAACCGTGCCATGGAGGAAGCAAAACGGACAAATACGGACCGCAGTATTCTGTGTTCCTGCATGGGGCAGTTTGTAGGGCTGCTTTCCACGGTTTTGGTTATGGCTGTGGCGGCATGGTGTTCTCTGCGGGGGATGTTTTCCGCGGGAATGGTTATTGCTTTCGGGCAGCTGATCGGACAGATTGTATCCCCTGTCACGGCAGTGCCATCCATTATCGCCAATTTCCGCGCTTCGAAGCCCTTGAGGGTGCGTCTGGAAAAGCTGATGGACGGGAGGCGGGAAGACGGCAGGGAGGAACTTTCGGCGCTGGAAGATTCCATAACGCTGGAAAAGCTCACTTTCCGCTATCAGGAAGACAGGGAGGCCCTGCGGGATCTGTCCTTTCGGTTTGAGGCCGGAAAGCATTACGCCGTCGTGGGAAGCAGCGGCAGCGGCAAGAGCACGCTGTTGTCCCTGATGTCGGGACATTATCCCGGCTATGAAGGACAGATCCTTTTTGACGGCACGGAGCTTGCGAAGCTGACTGAAGAGAGCAGATGCGCGTTGACGGGACTTGTGTCTCAGGATACCTTCCTGTTCAACGATACCCTGCAGAACAATATCACTCTCTTTGGAGAATATCCGCGCCGGGAACTGGAACGGGCCGTTGAGGAGGCAGGGCTGAAGGAATTTGTAGATTCGCTTCCGGACGGACTTCTGACAACGGTGGAGGAGAACGGTAAAAACTTTTCCGGCGGTGAGAAGCAGAGAATCAGCCTGGCGAGGGTCATTCTGCGAAAAAGCAAGGTTCTCTTTCTGGACGAGTTCACGGCTAATCTGGACGAAAAGACAGCCGAGGAAATTGAAAAACGGCTGCTTTCCCGCGAGAACTGCCTGATGGTAACGGTCACCCACCGTCTGAATCCGGAGATCCTGCGGCAGTATGACGAAATTCTGGTTTTATCCCGGGGAAGCCTTGCCGCATCCGGAACCTATGGGGAGCTGCTGCAGAAAAAAGCGCTTCCGGTATCCGATGCCTATGGGGAACTGCCGTAGAAAAGGCGTTTTCGGTATCGGACGCTTATGAGGAACTGCCGCAGAAAAGGTGTTTTTGGTATCGGGCGCTTATGAGGAACTGCTGCAGAAAAAAGTGTTTTCGGTATCGGACGCTTATGAGGAACTGCCGCAGAAAAGTTTTTTTCGGTATCGGGCGCTTATGAGGAACTGCCGTAGAAAAAGGTGTTTTCGGTATCGGGCGGAAAAGACGGGGACATGTCGGTTCCGGAAAAGTAACGTGATTTCAGGGCGCAGAAATGTGTTACTATAAAAATGGTTTATGAGATGAAGCAGTGTCCGGAGCGTAAGCGGCGGACGGGACGGATGCAGGAGGCGAAGCGGGATGGAGACAATCAGAGCAGCCGGGAAGGAAGACGCGGAAATAATTGCCAGTCTGGCAGTGCAGATGTGGAAGGAGTGTTCCGTACAGGAGCTGGCGGATGAATTTACGGAGCTGCTGGGAAAAGAGGACGCCGCGATTTTCCTTTTGCAGGAGCAGGACAAGTCCGTGGGATTTGCGCAGTGCCAGCTGCGGCATGACTATGTGGAGGGAACCGATTCCTCGCCCGTGGGATACCTGGAGGGGATTTTTGTCCGAAAAGAGGCGCGGCGCAAAGGCTTCGCCCGGAAGCTGCTGGCGGCATGCGAAAACTGGGCAAGGGAAAAGGGATGCACGGAGTTTGCCAGCGACTGTGAGCTCGCCAATGAGGACAGCCGGAGATTCCATATGGCTGTGGCTTTTGAGGAGGTCAATCGGATTATCTGTTTTACGAAAAAATTGTAAAAGCAGTTTTACGGCGGAGGGAACAGACGCCGGAAACAGGGGCAGAAAGCGCAAAAATTTTCTCAACAAAATATATTCTTTGATTCATCCAGAGGAAGATTATGGAAGAAAAAATCACTTTATGTGGGGATAACTGTATAGAATGTCCCCGTTACAACGCGCACAGTGAACAGGAATTAAATGCTGTGGCCAAATTATGGTATCGGATTGGTTGGCGTGATAGCATTCTCACGAATGAAGAAATTCAATGTACAGGCTGCTCTTCTCATAAAGAATGTACATATCAGTTGGTTGAATGTACAAAATCACATAATGTAGAAAAATGTAATCAGTGCCATTTGTTTCCTTGTGATAGAATTTCTGATATGCTAAAGCGTTCCAGGGCAGATCAGAAAAAATGTAAAGAAATATGTTCGCCGGAAGAATATACGATGTTGGAGAAAGCCTTTTTTCACAAAGAAAATAATTTAAAGAAATAACGGCGAATCACTGTTTGTGGAGTAGTTAGCTTGCGGCGGGAAATAGACCTGAAAAAAGAAAAAGCGCGCAAAAGCAGGCGCAGAAATGAGGGAGAAAGATGTCAAAGACCATCGAGAAATTTTTACGTTACGCGAAAATCGATACGCAGTCCGACGAGACGACAGGGACAACGCCCAGCACGGCGAAGCAGCACGAGCTGGCGAGGCTTCTTGTGGAGGAGCTGGAGCAGATGGGAGCGCAGGAGATCACCTATGACAGGGAGCACTGCTATGTCTATGCGTCGGTGCCTGCTTCGGAGAGCTGTGAGGAGGCTCCCGTGCTGGGCTTTATCGCTCATATGGATACCTCCCCGGCGGTGACGGATACGGATGTGAAGCCCCGTATCGTGGAGCGGTACGACGGAGAGGATATTGTGCTGAACCGGGAGGAGAATATTGTCCTGAGGACGGAGGACTTCCCGGAGATCAAAAAGCTCGCGGGAAAGGATCTGATTGTGACGGACGGCACTACCCTGCTGGGAGCCGACGATAAAGCGGGAATCGCGGAGATCATGGCGATGGCGGAGCATCTGCTGACGCATCCGGAAATCCGCCACGGAAAAATCCGGGTGGGATTCACGCCGGACGAGGAGATCGGCGAGGGAGCGGATCACTTTGACGTAGCGCTTTTCGGCGCGGATTTTGCCTATACCGTGGACGGCGGGGAGCTTGGCGGGCTGGAGGACGAGACCTTTAACGCGGCGGCGGGCAGGCTGACGGTGTACGGACGCAGCGTTCATCCCGGCGGGGCGAAGGGGAAAATGATCAATTCCATTCTGGTGGCCCAGGAATTTCAGAGTCTGCTCCCCGTGTTCCAGAATCCCATGTATACGGAGGGGTATGAAGGCTTTTTCCACTTGGACGGCATCAGCGGCAATGTGGAAAAGACTGTGGCGGATTATATCATCCGGGATCATGATAAGAATCTGTTCGAACAGAAGAAGCAGATGTTCCTGCAGTGCGCGGATTTCCTGAACCGAAAGTACGGGGAGGGAACCGTAGAGGCACAGGTCAGGGATTCCTATTACAACATGAAGGAGGTTTTGAAGCCTCACGCCCACCTGATGGAGAACGCCTGTCAGGCGCTGCGCGAGCTGGGGGTGGAGCCTGTGATCACGCCGGTGCGGGGCGGAACGGACGGCGCAAGGCTCTCCTACATGGGGCTGCCCTGCCCGAATCTGTGTACCGGAGGGGCCAACTATCACAGCCGCTTCGAATACGCCTGCGTGCAGTCCATGGAGACAGTGACCGAGCTTCTGGTGAAGCTGGCGGAGCGGTACGGAGAGGCGCATTTATGAAGTTCAACTGGATCAATGGGGGCAACGCGGCGGCTGTGGCGTGCCTGATTGCAATCAATCTGATCGCCGCCGGAAAGGGAGTAGCGGAAGACTTTTGCAGTAAACATGCGGTTATCAACCTTTTTGAGCAGATTGGAAGATACGGATGTATGTTTTTTATGATCTTCCCGGTTTTTGTGAAGGGCTGGGAATTTGGCTTCCGATCTGTCGCGGAAATGCTGATTTGGGTGTGTGCTTCTGTTTTGCTTTTGGCTGTTTACGGGCTTTTGTGGATAAAAAGGCAAGATTCGCTTGCTTCGAAAAATGCTTCGCATTCTTCCCAGGCTGCGGTGAAGTTTTCAAATAGAATAAAAAAGTCCGTCGGCGGCGTCAGTATTCTCTATGGACTGGCGACTGTTCCGGTTCTTTTGTTTTTGCTGAACGGTATTTTACTTCGGCATTTTGCGTTGATTGCCGCCGCGCTGTTTTTTGGAGTTTTCCATTTGGCGGTGGTCAGGGAAAACATCAGAAAGTCTGGGAATACCTTATCAGACATTGATTAATTTATATTTGTCTGATTGCGTGGCATCCAAAAGAAAGCTGCAGATGGAGTGGAGGTAAGAAATTGCATATAACCTTTGTAAACCCAGGGGTGGATTACATGGCTCAGAGTATTATGGCGTTTCAGACCGAGAATGAATCTGCTTTTTGGTCAGAACCCTTATATCATTTTTATCCGCAGTTGGATAAAGCCTATGCCGAAGCATGCCCTTTCCGGGAGCGGGGAAAATATATAGAACATACGTTACGGGGTGTTTATCCGGAGCTTAAGGAGGAAATCAACAGGAAGGTAGTTTTGTATTCACAATACTGGGATGTCTGTAAAGTACAGATTACAGCGGCACTGTCGGACAGCTTTGGCGTTGATTGTTCCGAGTTGTTCAACGATTTATATTGTAACGTCAGTATGAACCCGATCGAACCGCGGTTCCTTCAGGAACACAGCTTTGATATTTTCTACTGGAACAGTGAAAGAGGAGCGATCGGAGAGAGTATTCATGAAATAATACATTTTGTGTGGTTCTATGTATGGAATCGGTTGTTTGGAGACAGTTATGAGGAGTATGAGCGTCCGTCGCTGAAATGGATATTGAGCGAGGCGGTTATCGAATCGGTGATGAAAGATAAACGGCTCAGTTCTATAAATCCTTATTTTCCAAGGGAGAATGGGGGATGTATTTATCCGTATCTCTTTGATATGAAAGCGGACGGAAAATTCATTTTGGATACGCTGGATACCATGTATAGAACCCAGGACATTGAGAATTTTATGCGAAACAGCTATTCTTATTTCCAAAAGCATGAAAAAGAAATTCGAGAGCACATTGCAAAATCAAACGTAAAATAAGCAGGACAAAGATAGAAGGAGAGCCGTTTATGTCAAGAGCGATAGCGATAGGACGACAGGACTTTGAAAAAATCCGCGTAAATGACAATTTTTATGTGGATAAATCAGATTTTATCAGGCAGTGGTGGGAGGCGAGTGATGATGTGACGCTGATTACACGTCCCCGGCGTTTTGGAAAGACGCTGAATATGAGTATGGTAGAGCAGTTTTTTTCGGTTCATTATGCCGGACGCGGCGAATTGTTTGAAGGTCTCTCTATCTGGCAGGAGGAAAAATATCGTCGGCTGCAGGGGACGTACCCGGTAATTGCGCTCAGCTTTGCCAAGGTGAAAGAGACCTCTTATCAGGGGGTTCGAAAAAGGATGTGCCGGATCATTCAGGATTTATACAATCGGTTTGATTTTCTGATCGACAGCGGAAAACTGAATGACAACGAAATAAAGGCATATCGCAGCATATCGGCTGATATGGAGGATTATATCGCCGCTGATTCTCTGAATGCTTTGTCAGACTATCTGATGCGGTATTATGGGAAAAAAGTGATTATCCTGCTGGATGAGTACGACACGCCCATGCAGGAGGCCTATGTCGGGGGATATTGGGACGAGTTGGCGGCATTTACCAGAAATTTATTTGGCGCGACATTTAAGACAAACCCTTATATGGAGCGCGCGCTTATGACCGGCATTACCAGAGTTAGTAAAGAGTCTATGTTCTCGGATCTGAATAATCTGGAAGTGGTGACGACAACCTCAGAGAAATATGCGGACTGTTTCGGTTTTTCGGAG
Organism: bacterium; assembly: GCA_023664305.1. GTDB lineage: Bacteria > Bacillota > Clostridia > Lachnospirales > Lachnospiraceae > Acetatifactor. The sequence goes on from JAMPFT010000006.1 coordinate 22,782, forward strand.
AAGGAAGTATTCGAAGCACTGGAGGAATACGGTCTTTCCGATCAGAAGGAACGGGTTAAGGACTGGTATGACGGTTTTACTTTTGGCAACAGGGGCGAAATCTATAATCCATGGTCTATTCTTAATTTTCTGGACAAGAAAAGAGTGGGAGCCTATTGGGTCAATACCAGTTCAAACAGATTGGCGAGCGGACTGCTTATGGAGAGTGATGCAGACACGAAGAACACCTTTCAGGATCTGTTGGAGGGCGGCGTGCTTGAGACGGAGATAGATGAGCAGATCGTCTACAACCAGCTTTTGACCAAAAAGAATGCGATCTGGAGTCTGCTGCTGGCCAGCGGGTATCTGCGGGTGCTCGACACTACTTTTGTGGAGAGGACGGGACGCACCTGTTATAAGCTGGCGCTGACCAATAAAGAAGTTCGCATCATGTTTGAGGATATGGTTCGCGACTGGTTCGACGGCCCCTCTTCCAATTACAATGACTTCCTTAAGGCACTGTTGCTGGGAGATGTGGAGGCGATGAATACCTACATGAACCGGATCACACGGGAGATGTTCAGTTATTTTGACACAGGCAGGAACCCGGAGAGTGATCCGGAACGCTTCTACCATGGTTTTGTGTTGGGGTTGATGGTGGAACTGTCCGGACGGTATACAGTTACATCCAACCGGGAAAGCGGTTTTGGACGGTATGACGTGATGCTGGAGCCCCGGGACGCATCTCGGGATGATGCCATTATTCTGGAATTTAAAGTGCAGAGCCGCAGGGAAAAGGAATTATCCGATACGGTGGCTGAGGCTTTGCGGCAAATTGAGGAGAAGGATTATCAGGCGTCTCTGACGGCAAAGGGAATCACAGCAGAACGTATCAGGAAATATGGGTTCGCGTTTCGCGGGAAGGAAGTATTGATTGGCAGTGCGGAGGTATAGAGGGAGAAGTATCAAAGTTTGTATCAACAGAGTGATAAAGGCGATTGCGGATAAAGGATAGCGGATAGCCTGATCAATGTTCGCGGGGAGGAATTGGAATGCACATTATGGGAAAATACTGGGACAACTATATTGGCGGCACGGACGACAGCTTAACCCTGTTAGACTATCTGGTCTGCAAGCAGAAAGAAGAACTCTCTTTAACGGAAATTTTTTCCGACACAGGACTGGATAAGCTGTGCTGGAAATTCCGGAAGACTGATTGTGTGCTGGAATACAGAGACGAGAGAGGCAGGGAATATCCGTTTTACTACGCTATTGATCTGATTACCGACCTGTCTGCACTGATGCTTGAGTGTAAGCATTGTGGCCAGGTAAATCTGCGCGAGTTTTGCGGGGGCAGTTATAAAGGTGAGGTTTCGGGCGTCTGTATTATCGCGACGGAAGAGGAACAAAAGCAAATGAACGCGGCTCTGACGGATTTTACAGCGGATCCGCTTGCTTACGATTTATCCGAAATGTGTTCCGAGGAAGAGATGCGTAAGATGGCGGAGCTTTGCGGGGAACTGCGAAAGGAACTGTATGATTAACCGGGAGAAAGCATGCGTATACTTTATGTGTCGGATTTAGACGGAACACTATTGAGAAGTAATGAAAAAACATCTGAATATACAAATGATGTCATAAACCGTTTGACAGAAAAGGGAATGATTTTTTCTTATGCTACCGCGCGTTCGCTGATCACCGCTAAAAAAGTGACAAGCGGACTAAGCGCTAAAATCCCCCTGATTGTATACAATGGCGCTTTCGTCATAGATAATCTTACGGAGGAGATTCTGATTGCGAATTATTTTGATGACACGGTAAATTTTGTGCTGGATGATTTGGCTGCAAATAAAGTATATCCCATTGTTTATTCCTACATAGACGGGAAAGAGAAATTTTCATTTATTTCTCGATTGTGCTCAGATGGGATGAATAAATTTCTTGACAGCAGGGAAGGGGATATTCGTACCAATGCGGTGAGTACAGTAAATGATTTGAAAGCGGGAAACATTTTCTATATTACATGCATAGATGAACCGAAAAAGCTGAAACCCCTATATGAAAAGTACAGGGACTTCTGCCATTGCGTTTATCAGACGGATATTTATACAAAAGAACAGTGGCTCGAGATGATGCCCTTGAATGCTTCGAAAGCAAAGGCCATAGAGCAGCTGCAGTCACTTTTGAAATGTGAGAAGCTGGTTGTGTTTGGCGACGGAATGAACGATATCGACATGTTTGAACTGGCAGATGAGAGTTATGCCGTTCAAAATGCACAGGAAGATTTAAAAAGGATTGCAACCTCTGTTATTTCTTCAAACGACGAGGACGGTGTTGCAAAATGGCTTGTTGAAAATTATGAAAGACAGATAAGGGAGAATGTTAAAAACTAAGGAGATAAGATATGCCTAAAACTAAAAATGGCGGATTTAAACTTGACGACAGTGGACTTGCGCCTTACAATGTTTCGCCCAAACCGAAGAATGCGCCAAAATCAGGTAAAATGTATAACGAAATCGATTTAGACAAGATAGATATAACCACAAGCCCGCCCGCAGAGGAGCCTGCCCGTCAATATTTTTTTATGGCGAAATGTCGGGAGTGGGTGCGACAGTTTGAGCGGGAGAACGGGCGCAGGCCCACCTTTTTCATCCAGACCTTCGGCTGTCAGATGAACGCCAGGGATTCCGAGAAGCTGGCGGGTATCCTGAAGGGGGCCGGGTATGAGGCGGCGGAAAACGAAAAGGCGGATTTTGTGGCATTCAATACCTGTACGGTGCGGGATAATGCCAATCAGAGGGTCTACGGGAGGCTGGGGGAGCTGAACGGGTACAAAAAGAGGAACCCGAAGATGAAGGTTGCTCTCTGCGGGTGTATGATGCAGGAGCCTGCCGTCATTGAAAAGATCAAAAAGAGCTACGGTTTTGTGAATCTTTTGTTTGGCACCCATAATCTTTTCAAATTTGCGGAGCTTTTGTATACCGCAAACGTGACGGACGGCACGGTGATCGATATCTGGGAGGATACGGACAGAATCGTGGAGGAGCTGCCCTCGGAGAGAAAATATCCTTATAAATCCGGTGTCAACATTATGTATGGCTGCAACAATTTCTGCAGCTACTGTATCGTCCCTTATGTCAGGGGACGGGAGCGCAGCAGAGAGCCGGAGGAAATCCTGAAGGAGATCAGGGCCCTTGTGGCGGACGGCGTGTCTGAGGTCATGCTGCTGGGGCAGAATGTAAATTCCTACGGCAAAAATCTGAGAGAACCCGTGACCTTCGCGGAGCTTCTCCGGGAGGCAGAAAAAATCGAGGGGCTGAAACGGATCCGTTTCATGACTTCACACCCGAAGGATTTGTCCGACGAGCTGATTCGGGTCATGAAGGAGTCCGGTAAAGTCTGCCGTCATCTGCATCTGCCGCTGCAGTCCGGCTCCACCCGGATTTTGGAGCGGATGAACCGCCGTTATACGAAGGAGCAGTATCTGGAGCTGGCGTTAAAGATTCGGCGGGAAATTCCGGATATCGCCATCACCACGGATATCATCGTGGGTTTCCCGGGAGAGACGCCGGAGGACTTAGAGGAGACCATCGACGTGGTGAGAAGGGTGCGGTTCGAGAACGCCTTCACCTTTCTTTATTCAAAGCGCACCGGGACGCCTGCCGCCGCCATGGAGGATCCGATTCCGCCGGGGCAGGTAAAGGCAGGGTTCGATCGGCTGTTAAAAGTGGTACAGGAGACGGCCAGGGAGCAGGCTGCCGGACATCAGGGGAAGGTGATGGAGGCTTTGATCGAGGAGGTAAACGAGAGCGATCCGTCCATGGTTACCGGGCGTCTTTCCAACAATATGCTGGTACATCTGCCGGGGGACGCTTCGCTGATCGGGGAAATCGTGCCGGTGGCGCTGGAGGAATGTCACGGGTTCTACTATATAGGGCGTGTGGCGGAAGACTCACTGTAAAATGAATGTATAAAGATATAATTGACAATTTTATGTTGCATACTTATAATATAAACATAAGGAAAGCACTGCGACAAGCGGTTGGCTTCCGGTATAGAATGTTTAAATAATTTACTTATCTAAACAGCCGTCACTTTGCCGAGTGGCGGTTGTTGCTTTTTACAATTACTGTAACAGTAAATCTACCAATATGTAGTGTAATCCGCATAAGCCTCACCTCCTTCGGAGGATGTCAGCCAACCGCCTGCCGCTATGCAGTGCTTCCCATCCTTGTTAAGGACTTTTTATTGTATCAAATCAGCTACTTTCCGTCAATTGCTTTACAAAATATTGACATTATTCGTATTTTTTTGAAAGTATTTCACTCAATTCTTTTCACCTGATTTATATTGTGTTATACTTTGTTACGGGTTTTTCCCTTATTCCTGTTTGCGGAGTTGAAAAGAAAGTCAGGAAACGGATGAAGCTTCATGGAAATGTTGGGAAATAACGGTGGGAACACTTTTCCAAAAAAGTAATTCTTCTGCAGGGAAAAGGAAAAAGGCAATAGAAGCGTTTCCCAAAGAGAGAGAAAAGGACAAAAAAGCATGGGAAAAAATCTCAGGACAAGCATAGAAAAGATTCCGGCGGCCCCGGGCCAGCGGATTCTTGTGGTCAGCGATATCCACGGGCATGTAAACCGGCTGGTACAGCTGTTAAAAAAGCTGGAGTACGGCGAAAGCGATATTCTGGTCATCGTGGGGGATCTGATCGATAAGGGGCCGGAGAGTCTGCGGGTGGTGCGGTATGTGATGGAGCTTTGCAGGCAGCGTCCGGTCTATGTGTCTATGGGGAACGTGGATTTGGGAAGGCTGCGGCAGATCTGGGATGACACGCAGGAATCGGACGGGGACTTTGCGGGTTTTTTGAGGTGGTCCCAAAAGGCCTGGGGGAGTTGTCTTGCCCTGGAGATGCTGAAGGAGCTGGGAATCGACGTCAGCCAGGTGGACGGCGGAAACGCCGGAGAAATAAAAAAGCGGCTCCGGGAAGCGTTTCGGGAGGAGCTGGACTTTCTGTGGAGCCGTCCGACCGTCCTGACGGCGGGAGATTATCTCTTTGTGCATGGCGGAGTTCCCACAGACGATTTGGAGGCTCTGGCAAAGGAGGAGCCTTTTTCTCTTTTGAAAAACGACGATTTCCTGAATAAGGGCTTTTGCTTTGAACGGTATACGGTGGTGACGGGGCATTGGCCGACCTGCCTTTACCGGCGGGATCAGGAGGACGTCAGCCCCCTGATTGAGCGAAAGAGGAGGATTGTCTGCATCGACGGCGGCTGTGGGCTGAAGTCTTCCGGACAGCTCAACGGGCTGATCCTGCCGGACTGCAGGGCGGGGCTTGACCGGGTCCGTTGGACGTCCTATGATGACTTTCCGGTGGCGAGGGCGCTGGAGAACCAGGAGCCGACGCCATCCGCCATCCATATTCAGTATTTTGACAGCAGGGTCGAGCTTTTGGAGGAGAGGGACGGGCTTGCGAGAGTAAGGCATCTGTCCTCCGGAGGAATTTTAACCGTTCCCAAAAGCTGGACTTATCACGGCGGCCACGGCAATCTGCACTGCAGCGACTGGTGCGACGGGAAGCTTTCGGTGGCCGCGGGAGAGGAGCTGTCGGTCATTTTTGAGGCGGATGGCAGCTTTTATGCGAAGAAGGAAGGACGTATCGGGTACTACGACGGACCGGTAGAGTGGGTGACGGCGCAGGAGGCGTAAAGCCCGTGCAGGTCATGAACATCGTTTGCCTTATTTGCCTGTACTCGAATAAATTCAGTATAGGCTAATGCGACATACGATCAAAAGGGCCGACTTTGCGGAAAACCTTTCCTCCTGTTGATTTACAAATACAATATTTTGTGGTAAAATCAGAGCAGATGCGCAATTCGTTGTGCGTCTGCTCTTTTTGATGAACAGAGGAATGTGAAGAACAGGAGAGTACCGAAGATGCCGGAACAACAGATTCCAGTGGAAGATCTGACCCCCATGATGCAGCAGTATATGGAGACAAAGAAGCAATATCCTGACTGTATCCTTTTTTATCGGCTGGGGGATTTTTATGAGATGTTTTTTGAGGATGCCAAAACGGTGTCAAGGGAACTGGAGCTTACCCTGACCGGAAAGGCCTGCGGGCTGGAGGAAAGGGCGCCGATGTGCGGTGTGCCTTATCATGCCGTCGAGGGATACTTGACCAGATTGGTCAACAAAGGATATAAGGTTGCAATCTGTGAACAGATGGAGGATCCCAAGCTGGCGAAGGGGCTGGTAAAGCGCGATGTGATCCGCATTGTCACACCCGGCACAAATTTGAACGTACAGGCGTTAGAGGAATCTAAAAACAATTTCCTGATGTGTATCGCCTATACCCCCACAAAGATCGGAATCTCCGCGGCGGATGTGACGACGGGCGACTATTATCTGACGGAGGTAGAGGATTTAAAGAAACTGAACGACGAGCTGATGAAGTATGAGCCTTCCGAGATCATCTGCAACGAAGCTTTCCTGATGAGCGGTTTTGAAGTGGAGGAGCTGAGAGGAAGGTATCATGTTCCCGTCAATGCGCTGGAGACGCATCTGTTCGACGAGGACGGCTGCAGACGCGTTCTGCTGCGTCATTTCAGGGTGAACACACTGATCGGGCTGGGAATCGAGGAGTTCCCCATGGGCATGATTGCCGCCGGAGCGCTCCTGCAGTATCTGTATGAGACGCAGAAGACGGAGCTGGCGCATTTCACGCATCTGTACCCCTATCTGACCAACAAGTACATGCTGTTAGACAGTGCCACGAGGCGTAATCTGGAGCTGACGGAAACGCTGCGGGAAAAACAGAAAAGAGGTTCTCTTCTCTGGGTGCTGGATAAGACCAAAACGGCTATGGGAGGGAGGCTGCTGCGCAGTATGCTGGAGCAGCCGCTGATCGACAGAGGCGAGATGGAGCGCCGTCTGGACGCGGTGGAGGAGCTGTGTAAGGACAGTGTATCCAGGGATGAGCTCCGGGAATATCTGAATCCGGTTTACGATCTGGAGAGACTTTTGAGCAAGGTGACCTATAAGACGGCAAACCCCAGGGATTTCATCGCTTTTCGAAATTCCCTTCAGATGCTGCCCGCGGTGAAGAAGGTTCTGAAAGGGTTTGAGAAGGAGGAGATTTGCGCCATCGAAGAGGATATCGATGCCCTTGAGGATATTTATCGGCTGATTGAAGCTTCCATTGAGGAGGAGCCGCCCGTCACGGTCCGGGAGGGCGGCATGATCCGGGACGGCTTTGACGAGACGATAGACATGCTGCGGAGCGCAAAGCGGGACGGCAAGCAGTGGCTTGCGCAGTTGGAGGAGCAGGACCGGGAGAGAACCGGGATCAAAAATCTGCGCATCAAGTACAATAAGGTCTTCGGCTATTATTTTGAGGTGACAAATTCCTATCGGAATATGGTGCCGGAGGATTATGTCCGCAAGCAGACTTTGGCCAACGCGGAGCGGTATACCACGCCCCGCTTAAAGGAGCTGGAGGACATGATCCTGAACGCGGAGGACAAGCTTACCACACTGGAATATGAGATTTTCTGCAAGGTCAGGGATGCGATTGCCCTGGAGCTGGAGAGGATCCAGAGGACGGCTAAGGCTGTAGCGAGGCTGGACGTCTATGCGTCTTTGTCCCTTGTGGCGGAGCGGAACCGCTATGTACGCCCGAAGCTGAACGAAAAGGGCGTCATCAATATAAAGGACGGCAGGCATCCCGTGGTGGAACAGATGATTACCAACGATCTGTTCATCTCAAACGATACTTATCTCGACAACGGGAAACACTGTATCAGCGTGATCACCGGCCCCAATATGGCGGGGAAATCCACTTATATGCGTCAGACGGCGCTGATTGTCCTGATGGCGCAGGTGGGCAGCTTTGTCCCCGCGGGCAGCGCGGATATCGGGATTGTGGACAGAATATTCACCCGGGTCGGAGCCTCCGACGATCTGGCAAGCGGACAGTCCACCTTTATGGTGGAGATGAACGAGGTGGCAAATATTCTGCGCAACGCCACTTCCCAAAGTCTGTTGATCCTGGATGAGATCGGCCGCGGCACCTCTACCTTTGACGGCTTAAGCATCGCCTGGGCGGTCATAGAGCATATCAGCAACCGCAAGCTTCTGGGGGCGAAAACCCTGTTCGCGACGCATTATCACGAGCTCACGGAGCTGGAGGGAAAGATGAATAACGTCAACAATTACTGCATTGCCGTAAAGGAGTGCGGGGACGACATTGTCTTTCTGCGGAAAATCATTAAGGGCGGGGCGGACAAAAGCTACGGTATCCAGGTGGCAAAGCTGGCAGGGGTGCCGGATATGGTGATTGACAGGGCGAAGGAAATCGTAGAGCAGCTGACGGACAATGATATCACGGAAAAAATCCAGAGCATCACGGTCGATGTAAAGGGCGAGGGAAAGGCCAAAAAGGTGCCTCATCTCGATGAAGTGGATTTGGCGCAGATTTCTCTCTTTGACACGGTGACGGACGAGGATGTGCTGAAGGAGCTGATGGAGGCGGAGGTCAACACCATGTCGCCTCTGGACGCGCTGAACACGCTGTACCGGCTGCAGAATAAGCTGAAAAACCGGTGGCAAGTGTGAGAAGAGGGGGAAAAAATGGCACAGATACATATCCTGGATTCTGAGACAATTGATAAGATCGCCGCGGGCGAAGTGGTGGAGCGGCCCTCCAGCGTGGTGAAGGAGCTGGTGGAAAACGCCATAGACGCGGGCGCGACGGCTGTCACCGTGGAGATAAAGGACGGCGGTATCGAGTTTATAAGGGTCACCGACAACGGCTGCGGCATGGCCGGCGAACAGCTGAGAACCGCTTTCCTGCGTCATGCCACCAGTAAGATCGAGAATGCGGATGATCTGGCGCAGATCTCCAGCTTGGGGTTTCGGGGCGAGGCGCTGTCGAGCATTGCGGCGGTGGCAAAGGTGGAGGTCATCACAAAGACGGCGGACAGCATCTCGGGGAGCCGGGTCCTTTTGGAGGGCGGACGCGAGATAAGCTTTGATGAAGTCGGAGCGCCGGAAGGGACCACGTTTATCATGCGCAATCTGTTTTTCAACACTCCGGCGAGACGCAAATTCTTACGGCAGCCGGTCACGGAGGGAGGGTATATCGCAGACCTGATGGAGCGGCTCGCCCTGTCCCGGCCGGACATTTCCTTCAAGCTGGTCATGGGAAGCCAGATGAGGTTTCACACCTCGGGGAACGGCGATCTCAGGGAAGTTATCTACCGTATCTACGGAAGAAGCGCCGCCGGGGCGCTGGTGCCTGTTCAGACGGAGCAGGACGGCATAAAGATTGAGGGATATCTGGGGACGCCTGTCCAGGTGCGTTCCAACCGCAATCACGAGATCTATTTTATCAACGGCAGATATATCCGCAGCAATGTCATCTCAAGAGCCGTTGAAGAGGGCTATAAGGAGTACCTCATGCAGCATAAATTCCCGTTTTGCGTGCTGCATATCACGATGAACAGCGCCCGGGTTGACGTGAATGTACATCCGACCAAGATGGACGTGCGCTTTACCAACGCCATGGGCTTCAGCGCCTTTTTGTGCGGCGCGGTGAAGTATACTCTGATGCATCATGAGATGATACCGGAGGCGGTTCTTTTCACAAAGCGGGAGCTGGCGGCGGAGCAGCGCGAGGAAAAAAAGCAGAGGGAGAGCGAGAAAGCGCCGGAACCCTTCGAGCAAAAACGGAGCGTCGCTTATCAGGTGATGGAGGAAGCAAAATACAGGGCGGAGCATCCCGAAATGAAGGAATTTATTCAGAATCCCGCCTGGAAGAGGGAGGAGCAGGCGGAAAACCGCGAAAAAGTGACGGAAAAGCCGTCAGTTATTCCGGAAGCCGCTCCGACGGAAAAGGAAAAAGCGGCGGTTCAGCTGGAGCTTTTTGAGGAAAAGCTTCTTTCCGCACAAAACCGGGCAAAATACCGTATCATCGGACAGGTGTTTGAGACCTACTGGCTGATCGAATATGAGGATAAGCTGATGATGATCGACCAGCACGCGGCGCATGAAAAGGTAAATTATGAACGGCTGATGAAGCAGTTCCGAGAGAAAAACGTCGCTTCACAGTCTCTGATGCCGCCTGTCATTGTGAGCCTTTCCGGACAGGAAGAGGCGGCGTTCCTGGAAAACAGGGAAGTGTTCGAAAGTCTTGGATTTGAGGTGGAGGCTTTCGGAGGCAGCGAGTATGCTCTGCGGAGCGTGCCGACGGATCTGTACGGCTGCGGCGAGAGGGGAATGTTTCTGGAGGTGCTGGATCAGCTGGCGGAGGGAGGAAACTTCGGCAGCATCCGCGTGATAGAGGAAAAGATTGCGTCTATGTCCTGCAAAGCGGCGGTGAAGGGGAACAGCCTGCTGCATCCGGCGGAGGCGGAGGCTTTGATCGATGAGCTGCTTACGCTGGAGAATCCCTACAACTGTCCTCACGGCAGACCCACGGTCATTATCATGACCAAATCCGAGATGGATCGGAAATTCAAGAGAATTTTAAATTAAAGGGAGGGGCTTGAATTGGAGGGAAAAAAAACAGCGGGACGGCCTCCCCTGATTGTACTCACGGGTCCGACGGCCGTGGGGAAGACAAAGCTGTCCGTCGCACTGGCAAAGGCGGTGGACGGGGAGATCATTTCCGCGGATTCCATGCAGGTTTACCGCCATATGGATATCGGCTCGGCAAAGATTACGCCGGCGCAGATGCAGGGCGTGCGGCATCATATGATCGATATTCTGGATCCCCGGGAGCCCTTCAGCGCGGCGCTCTTTCAGGAGCGCTGCAAGAGAACCGTCGGGGAAATCTGCGGCAGAGGGCATATCCCGATTATCGTCGGCGGCACGGGCTTTTATATTCAGGCAGTCCTGAAAGACGTTGACTTTTCCGGCGGGCAGGAATCGCCGGGAGAGGAGGGGGAGGCCGGACCAAAGCCGGAAAAAGAGCAGGAAAACGGATCAAAGCAAGAGGCAGGAAAGGAACAGAAAAGCGGATCAAAGCAGGAAACAGGGAAAGAGCAGGAAAACGGACCGGAATGGAAGACAGGGGAAGGGAAATCCCCGGAAAGCAGACAGAACGGCGGAGCCGGATATCGGGAGGAACTGGAGAAACTGGCCCGGGAAAAAGGCCCTCTGTATCTTCACGAAATGCTGCGGCAGGCGGATCCGGCCTCGGCAGAGATCATTCACGCAAACAATATCAAGCGTACCGTCCGCGCGCTGGAGTTTTATCATCAGACGGGACGGCGGATTTCGGAGCATAACAGGCGGGAAAGACAAAAGGAAAGCGTTTACCGCTCCTGTTATTTCGTGTTGAACGATGAGCGGGACAGGCTGTACGCCCGCATCGAACAGCGGGTGGACGAGATGCTGGCGGCTGGGCTGGCGGATGAGGTAAGGGCTCTTCGCGGGATGGGCTGCGACAGAAGTATGGTTTCCATGCAGGGGCTGGGCTATAAGGAGATTCTTGCCTGGCTTGAAGGGGAATGCACTTATGAACAGGCGGTGGAAAATCTGAAGCGAAACACCAGACATTTTGCCAAGCGCCAGCTGACCTGGTTTCGGCGGGAAAAGGATGTGATCTGGATCAACAAGAGCGAGTTTGACTATGACGAGGGGAAAATGCTGGATTTCATGCTTGACCGGCTGCGGGAGCGGGGGATCGTCATTTTTTGCGCGGGAGAGTCGGATGCCTGCGGAGAGAAACCTTTGAGAGAACCGCTCTGACAGGACTGTCTGATTGTCGGATCAGGCGGTCAGAACAGGAGGATTTTAATATGGCACCGTCTATTTATCTGTTTTCCGGGCCCTGCGGCTGCGGGAAGACAAGTCTGACAAACGCTTATGCAAAAAGAATCGTGAATACAGGAAAAAGAAAGCAGATCTATGTGATTCACGGCGATGATTTTCACGCGGGATTTGTGGAGACGGACGATAAGGGAGCCTTTTTTGAGGACGGACAGGCGACGGACATGCTCGCCTGGCTGGAAATTTTGAAATTTAACTGGGAATGTATTCTGGATACCGCCGCAAGAGCGCTTGCGAGGGGAATCGACGTGGCGGTGGACTATGTCGTGGAAGAGGAGCTGCCGCTGATGAAAGACCTGGCGGAGCGGTACGGCGCCGGGCTGTATTATGTTGTGCTGACCGCTTCCGAGGAGACTATCCGACAGCGGATCGCGGACAGGGGAGATACGGAGATGACGGAGCGCGCCCTGTTTTTGAAGAATAAGCTGGATCATATGCCGGAGAATCAGGGACATCTTTTCGACAATACGGGAAAAACGGTGGAGCAGGAGCTGGAAGAGCTGAAAATGGAGTGTTTCTTCTGTCGGTAAGGCGCACGGAACGAAGCCCCTGCAAAAGGGCGATGCGCGGGACACAGACAGATCAGGACGCAAACAGGCGGCAGGACAAAACAGATTTCAGGAAGAAGGGGATCTATACTATGCTGGAGAAAGATCGGAAAGAAATGTACGCCCGGATGGGGGTGGAAGAGGCCGTTTATGAATACGGGGAGAAGATTCTGGAAAAACTGGATACGCGTTTTGGGGAAATCGACGCCGTGGCGGAGTATAATCAGCTGAAGGTGGTGAAGGCCATGCAGGACAGCCGGGTCAGCGAAGCCTGTCTGTCGGGCACTACGGGCTACGGCTACAACGACCTGGGCCGGGATACTCTGGAACAGGTTTACGCAAAGGTATTTGGCGCCGAGGACGCGCTGGTGAGGCCCCAGATCACCTGCGGAACCCATGCTCTGGCTCTGGCGCTGATGAGCAATCTGCGGCCCGGTGACGAGCTCCTTTCCCCGGTGGGAAAGCCTTATGACACCTTAGAGGAGGTCATCGGGATCCGGCCCTCTAAGGGATCGCTTGCGGAATACGGCGTCACCTACCGACAGGTAGAGCTGCTGGCGGACGGAAGCTTTGACTATGAGGGGATCCGAAACGTCCTGAACGAGCGGACCAGGCTGGTGTCCATACAGCGCTCCAAGGGATATCAGACAAGGCCGACCCTGTCCGTGGAGCGCATCGGGGAGCTGATCTCATTTGTCAAAGAGATCAAACCGGATGTGATCTGCATGGTGGATAACTGTTACGGAGAGTTCGTGGAGACGAGGGAGCCGGGGAACGTGGGAGCCGATCTGACGGTGGGCTCCCTCATCAAGAATCCCGGCGGCGGGCTTGCGCCCATCGGCGGCTATATTGCCGGGCGTAAGGAGTGCGTGGAAAACGCGGCCTGCAGGCTGACCTCGCCGGGACTGGGCAGGGAGGTGGGAGCCTCTCTGGGCGTGTTAAAGGATTTTTATCAGGGACTGTTTCTCGCGCCGACGGTCACGGCCGCCGCCCTGAAAGGCGCCGTCTTTGCGGCAAATCTTTACGCGCCGCTGGGGTATCCCGTGGTGCCGGACGGCCGGGAGAGCCGTCACGATATCATCCAGGCCGTCACCTTTGGAAGCCCCGAGGGCGTGATCGCCTTCTGTCAGGGGATCCAGTCCGCGGCTCCGGTAGACAGTCATGTGACGCCGGAGCCCTGGGATATGCCGGGGTATGATGCAAAGGTCATCATGGCGGCGGGCGCTTTTGTGTCGGGCTCCTCCATCGAGCTTTCCGCGGACGGCCCCATCAAGCCGCCCTATGCGGTTTACTTTCAGGGCGGGCTTACCTGGCCGCACGCCAGATTCGGCATCCTGAAATCGCTGCAGTCCCTTGTAAACGGCGGCCTTGTGGAAAGAGAGAGGCTCCGGCAGGCGCATTGCGTCGAAAAAGATAAAAATTAAATCTTTGATTTTTGTGTACAGCCGTTCCTTTTTGTGGTACTATATAAAGGCGTATGGAACGTATTTTGCGTGGGCGGCAAAATATCCTGCAATACGAAAGAAAGAAGAGGAATCGTTTTGAAAAAGGGAAATTGGCTGCCGGTGCTCCTGGTTTTGGTGGGCTTTGTCATCGGCGGGTTTATCGGTTCTTATTTTGAGGGAAGCTTTTTGAATTACGGGAGAGCTTTCGGATTGAGTTCCCCGATTATTCTGGATATGGGCTTTTTCGTCCTGACCTTCGGTCTGACGATCAACATTACCATTGCCAGCGTCATCGGCGTTATCATCTCTCTAATAGTATACCGTTTCATCCGTTAAAACCGTATTTGTGTGTCGGAGAAGGTAGAAGGAGACACACGATGCAGAACAAAAAGAAAAATCAGCAGGAACTGCCTTACGAGAGGTTTCTGCGCTTCGGGCCGGAAAGCCTGACGGAAGCGGAGCTTCTGGCGATCATCATCCGGACCGGGACAAAGGAAAACAGCGCGCTTCAGCTGGCGGAGCAGGTGCTTCAGCTGGCAAGGTATCCCCGGGAGGGGCTTTTGGGGCTTTACGAGGTGAAGCTGGAGGAACTGGAGAAGATCAAGGGGATCGGAGAGGTCAAGGCGGTAAAACTGAAATGTCTTGCGGAGCTTTCCATGAGAATGAGCACGGCGTCCGCAAAGGAGGGAGTCCAGCTGAAAAGCTCCGGACAGGTAGCGTCTCTCTTTATGGAGCGGCTGCGCCACCGGGATACGGAATGTGTCTTCCTGCTGTGCCTTGACGCAAAATGCAGGCTGCTCAGGGAAAAGAAGCTGTCCGAGGGCAGCGTGCGGACCTCGCTGATTTCGCCCAGAGAGATTTTTCTGGAGGCGCTGGACGCAAGGGCGGTCAATATACTGCTGATTCACAATCATCCCAGCGGAGATCCCACGCCCAGCAGCGCGGACAGGGAGCTTACCGCCAACGTCAGGGAGATGGGAAAGAAGATGGATATTCCGCTGTTGGATCACATCGTGATAGGCGACAACAGATATATCAGCTTTAAGGAGTTCTCCTGGTTTACAGATTAACAGGCTCCATCATTACGATCAGAAAGGGGTTGTCATTTTGGCAAACAACGCATTTGGTATCGACCTCGGTACAAACAACATTAAAATTTACAGCAGGGCTGACGACACTGTTTTACTGGAGAAAAACATGATCGCCATCGAAAACAAAAACACCCTGTTCGCTTACGGGGACTCTGCATTTGAAATGTATGAAAAGGCTCCCGGAAATATTCATATTTCCTATCCGCTTTCCAACGGCGTGATCGCGGATATCAAGAATATGGAGACGCTGGTCCGCTATTTTATCAACGATATGCAGAAGGGCAACGGCAAGCCTGCGGATTTCTTTATCGCCGTGCCCACCGACGTGACGGAGGTGGAGAAGAGAGCCTTTTATGACCTGATCCGCGACGCCGGGGTAAAGGCGAAGAAAATCATGGTGGTGGAAAAGGCTGTGGCGGACGGCCTCGGACTTGATATCGACGTCAAAAATTCCCAGGGCGTTCTGGTCGTCAACGTCGGATATGAGACCACGGAAATTTCCATCCTGTCCCTGGGCGGCATCGTCTTAAGCCGTCTGATCAAAACAGGAGGGCTGAAGTTCGACGAGGCGATCCGCGCGGCCGTGCGCAAGGAGTTCAGTCTGATCATCGGCGGAAAGACCGCGGAGAACGTAAAGATTATTTTAAGCGATCTGGAGCAGGACGGAACGGGAGCCGTCGTCTACGGCAGGGATATCGTCACCGGCCTTCCCGTGGAGAGGGAAATCCCCACAAAGCTTCTGGACGACTGCCTGGAAGAGCACTTCAACACGATCATTGACAATGTAAAGGTGATTTTGGAGAGAACGCCTCCCGAGCTGGCGGCAGACATCTACCGCAACGGCATCTATCTCACCGGCGGAGCGTCCCAGGTGAGCCACCTGGCGGAAAGGCTTGCGGCCGGAACCGGTCTGCGGGTAAATCAGACGGAGAATCCTTCCACCAGCGTGGTCATGGGACTGGCAAAAATCATCAAGGACGATAACTATAAATCCATAGCCTATGCGATTGAAGGGATGAGTAGATGAGCCCGATAGTAAAAAGAAAGGGGGAGAAGTTTACTCTGCCGAGTAAATATCTCCTCTTAATTTTGACAGTCCTCTGCACGGTCCTGATGCTGGTGACATTTGGCACGGATGTGTTCAACAGACCGTTAAATTCCGTGGTGGGTTATGTGGTTGTTCCCTTCCAGCAGGGGATCGGAAAGCTTGGAGAATGGCTGTCAAACCGTTCCGAGGAGCTGGTTCAGATCAGGACGCTGTTAGACGAAAACGCGAGGCTGAAGGAGGAAATCGCCCGGCTCACAGAGGAAAACACCCTGCTGCAGCAGGATAAATATGAGCTGAACAGTCTGCGCTCCCTCGTGGAGCTGAGCGAGCAGTACGGCGAGTATAACAAGGTGGCCGCCCGTATTATCGGCAGGGACACCGGCAACTGGTATTCCTCCTTTATCATCGACAAGGGAGAGGACGCGGGGTTTGCGGTGGATATGAACGTCATCGCGGGGGGCGGGCTGGTGGGTCGGATCACCTCCGTCGGCCCGAACTGGGCGAGAGTCACGGCCATCATCTCCGACAATATCAATGTCAGCGGTATGACGATGTCTACGGAGGATAATCTGATGGTACACGGAGATCTGCGGATGATGTCGGAAAACTGTATCACCTTCAGCCAGCTGATCGACAGCAGGGATCTTGTGGCGGAGGGAGACAAGGTGGTAACCTCCAATATCAGCGATAAATTCCTTCCCAATATTCTGATCGGATATATCAGCTCAATTGAAAAGGACGCGAACAACCTTACGAAATCCGGACTGATCACTCCGGCGGTGGATTTTGAGCACCTGGGAGAGGTTTTGGTGATTACGGACAGGAAGCAGTCTGTGGAGGAGGACTGACCCGGAGGATTTATGCTCAGAAAATTTATTGTGACGGTATTTGTAATTGCCTGCTTTATCCTGCAGTGCAGCGTGTTTGAGAAGATAGCCTTTGCGGACATTATCCCCAACCTGATGATTGTCCTGACGTCCTCCTTCGGTTTTATGAGAGGGGAAAAGGACGGTCTGGTGATCGGGTTCTTCTGCGGGCTGTTAAGCGACGTGTTTTTCGGAGGCTTTCTGGGGTTTTACGCCCTGGTTCTGATGTACATAGGTTTTCTGAACGGAAAGTTCAGCAGGATATTTTATCCTGAAGATATCAAGCTGCCCATGGCGCTTATCATCATCAGCGATCTGTCCTACGGCGTCATCTGCTATGTGCTGTTGTTTATGCTTCGGGGAAGATTGCAGTTTTCCTACTATTTTTCGCATGTGATACTGCCTGAGGCGCTGTATACCGCTGTGGTAACCGTGTTTTTGTATCCCGTGATCCTGAAGGTAAACGGAAAACTGGAGGATCACGAAAAGAGGAGAGCTTAACGAATTGTTTGACGAATTTAAAGATAAACTGATCAGTTTCATAACCAGCCGTCTGACGCTTTTTACCCTGGTCTTTCTCGCACTGGGCGGACTTCTGATTTACCGCTGTTTTGATCTGCAGATTGTCCACGGGGAGGAGTATCTGGAGGATTTTGTCCTGCAGATCGAAAAGACCCGCGATATCAACAGTACCCGGGGAAACATCTATGACCGCAACGGCAACGTCCTGGCCTATAACGAGCTGGCTTACTCCGTCAAGATTGAGGACGTGTTTGAGTCCGGCAAAAAAAAGAACGCAAACCTGAACGAAATGCTGATGCGCCTGATCCGCATGATCGAGCGCAACGGGGATCATGTGATCACGGATTTCAAAATTGTGATCAACGAGGACGGAGAATTTGAGTATACGGTGGACGGCACCGCCAGACTGCGTTTTCTCGCGGATATCTACGGGAAGAAAACCGTGGATCTGCTGGAGGAGAAGCAGCGCAACGCCACGGCCCTGGACGTCATG
Source organism: bacterium (assembly GCA_023664305.1). GTDB lineage: Bacteria > Bacillota > Clostridia > Lachnospirales > Lachnospiraceae > Acetatifactor. The sequence goes on from JAMPFT010000006.1 coordinate 40,609, forward strand.
CAGTATCTGAGCCGAAATTCCTCCCTTGCGTTTGCCATCGGCGCGTTGGAAGACCCGGAGGATGAAAAGAGCGACTTTGTGCCCGGCAAGGGGTACTCCATGGACGACTGGCTGAAGCTTGTGACGCTGCGGTATGCGATGAACCTGACGTCCTTCCGCAAATATATCGGGACGACCGTGGCCACTGACGTCAGCGACAGGACGGTGGCGGTTATTATGGAAAATTCCCGGGATCTGCCCGGCGTGACGATCGTGGAGGACACGGTCCGCAAATATGTAGACAGTAAGTATTTTGCCCATATTCTGGGCTATACCGGAAAGATTTCGTCTGAGGAGCTGACGGAGCTGAACGGGGAACTGACGGAGCAGGGAAAGGAAGCGGTCTATAATATCAGCGATGTGGTCGGAAAGAACGGCATCGAGTCCTACATGGAAACCACTCTGCAGGGCACAAAGGGCTATGAAAAGGTAGTGGTTGACAATACCGGCAAGGTGATCTCCATCATAGAAAGGGCGGAGGCCCAGGCAGGACAGGACGTATATCTGACGATCGACATGGAGTACACCAAGGCGGTCTATAACATTTTAGAGCAGTCCCTGGCGGGGCTGGTCTCCCAGAAGATTATCAACGCAAAGGAATACAAGGCGGCCGCAAACGCCAGCAGCTCGGATATCATGATTCCGATCTATGACGTATATTTTACCATGTTTAACAATTCTGTCATCGATTTGAAGCATCTGGCGTCCGAAAATGCGGAGGAGACGGAGCAGGCGGTTTATCAGGCGTATCTTGCGTACAGAGACGCGGTCTACGAAAAGCTGACGTATGAGCTGACGGAGGGGAAAACCCCGTACAATAAGCTGACGAAGGAATATCAGGTCTACGAGAGCAATATCGTAAGCCTGTTGAACCGAAACGGCATCATCATGGCCGGGGCGGTAGACGCGGACGATCCTACCCAGATTGCCTGGGCCACACAGGAGGTCATCAGCCTCAACGAATATCTGAAATACTGTATCGCGAAAAACTGGATCGACGTCAGCAGGCTGGAGCTGGACGAAAAGTATTCCGATTCCGAGGAAATCTACCAGAAGATCCTGGAATATATTATCGCCATGATCGACAAGAACACGGAATTTCAGAAGCGCTTTTACAAGTATATGCTTTTGTCGGATACCATAAGCGGCAGACAGGTCTGCATGGTGCTCTGCGAACAGAATCAGGTGGAGGTCTCCCTGGAGGACGAGGTGGCGCTGTACAACGGCAAGCTGTCGGCTTATCAGTTTATGCTCAACCGGATTGAAAATATTGACATCACCCCGGCGCAGCTGGCCTTGGATCCCTGCAACGCGTCCTGCGTGATCACGGACGTCAATACGGGGGATGTGATCGCCTTGGTGTCCTATCCGGGATACGACAACAACAAGATGGCAAATTCCATTGACGCGGAGTATTACGCAAAGTTAAACAGCGATAAATCCAACCCGCAGTACAATTACGCCACCCAGTATAAGGCGGCTCCCGGCTCCACCTTTAAGATGGTTTCCGCCACAGCCGGCCTGATGGAGGGGATCATCACCCTGAAAAGCAGGGTCACCTGCACGGGTACTTTTACGGAGGTCACTCCTTCCCCCAGGTGCTGGCGCAGAAGCGGCCACGGAAACGAGACGGTGGTCACGGCAATCCGCGATTCCTGCAATTATTTCTTCTTTAACGTGGGATACCGGCTTTCCGCCAGAGACGGCGCCTATAACTGGACGGCAGGCCTGAATACGCTGTATGAGTATGCGGATCTGTACGGACTGACGGAAAAATCCGGCGTGGAGATTTCGGAGTCGTCGCCCGATGTAGCGGACAAGGATCCGGTGCGTGCCGCGATCGGCCAGGATACGCACAGCTTTACCGCGGTGGGACTGGCCAGATATGTCACCACGGTGGCAAACAGCGGGACCTGCTATGACCTGACGCTGATAGACAAGGTCACGGATTCCGAGGGAAATGTGATCCGGGAGACCGAGCCGGACATCCGAAACGTAATCGAACTGCCGGAGGAATATTGGGACGCCATACACCGCGGTATGAGACAGGTGGTCCAGAACAAGGTCTATTTTGACGATCTTGCGGTAAACGTCGCGGGAAAGACGGGAACGGCGGAGCAGACCACATCCCGGCCGAGCCACGCGCTGTTTGTCTGCTACGCGCCCTATGAAGCGCCGGAAATCTCGATTACCACAAGGATTCCCTTCGGCTATTCCTCCGATTATGCGGCAAAGGCCACCAAAAAAATCATCGAATATTATTACGGCCTTGCCGAGGAGGACGAGCTGATCACCGGCGTGGCGGACAACCTGGAGGGCGGCATTTCCAACGAAATGTAGCCGGACGGATGAAAACGCCGGGCGGGTATGACTGAAAATGGGGGAAAGGAGAAGCATGAAGGACTGTGTATTGATCAAGAGCTTTCCCAACGGGATTGCACTGCATTTGGACGCGGAAGCTCCTTTTGAACAGCTTTTGGAAGAGATCGCCTGTAAATTTTCCGAGGCGAGAGGTTTTTTCGGCGCGGCGTCCATGGCGCTTTCCATCGAGGACAGACAGATCACGGGGGCGGAAGAGATCCGGATTCTGGACGCCGTCAGACACAACAGCGATCTGAATATTATCTGCATCGTCGGAAAGGACGACGCCACCAACAAGAATTTTATCAAGGCCCTGACGCATGTGGAAAAAAAGCTTTCCGGCGGCGACGAGGGACAGTTTTTCAAGGGAAGCCTGAAAAACAAGGAGGTATTGGAGACCGATAACAGTATTATCATATTGGGGGACGTCTACCCGGGCAGCGCGGTGATCAGCGCCAGAAACATCATCATCCTGGGCGGACTGTTCGGCGAGGCCTATGCCGGGGGAAGCGGACAGCCGGACGCATTTGTTGCAGCGCTTGAAATGGAGCCGGAGAGAATCAAAATCGGCGATTTCAAATATAAATCAACCGCAAAACAGTCGAAATGGGGCATCCGCCCAAAGGTACAGCCGAAAATAGCGACCGTAAAGGACGGAAAGATAACGTTTGAACTGTTTACCAAAGAGCTGCTGGGCACATTCTGAGAACTTTGGGAAACGCCCGACGGGACGACAAAAAAATCTGGAGGATAGGAAGATGGAAAATCAGTTTTCCCAGGAGCAGAAGAGCTCCGAAGTCATTGTCGTCACTTCAGGTAAAGGCGGTGTGGGCAAGACCACCACATCCGCAAACGTAGGAACCGGTCTTGCAAAACTCGGGAAAAAGGTATGTCTGATCGACACGGATATCGGGCTGAGGAACCTCGACGTCGTGATGGGGCTGGAAAACCGTATCGTCTACAACCTTGTGGACGTAGTGGAGGGAAGCTGCCGGGTCAAGCAGGCGCTGATCCGGGACAAGCGTCATCCGGGACTCTACCTGATGCCGTCCGCCCAGACCAGAGACAAAACCGCTGTGTCGCCGGGGCAGATGGTAAAGGTCATCGAGCATTTAAAGGAACAGTTTGACTACATTATTCTGGACTGTCCCGCGGGGATCGAGCAGGGCTTTCAAAACGCCATAGCCGGGGCGGACAGGGCGCTTGTGGTGACGACGCCGGAGGTCTCCGCCATCCGGGACGCGGACCGTATCATCGGCCTTTTGGAGGCCAACGGGTTTAAAAAGATGGATCTGATCATCAACCGGCTGCGGATGGATATGGTGCGGCGGGGCGATATGATGTCCGCGCAGGATGTGGTGGATATTCTTGCCATACCCTTGATCGGGATCATTCCGGATGACGAAAACGTGGTGATTGCCACCAATCAGGGAGAACCCCTTGTCGGCGGCGACAGTCCCGCGGGACAGGCCTACGCGAACGTGGTGCAGCGCGTCGAAGGGAGGGAAATTCCTTTCCTGAACTTTGAAAAGGGGATTTCCTTCTGGACAAGAGTCACGGGCATTTTCCATAAAATTTAGGGAGGAGCAAAATGAGACGTTTTTTTCGAAGAAAGAGCTCCTGCCAGATTGCCAGGGACAGGCTGAAAATTCTGCTGATCTCCGACAGAATAAACTGTTCGCCGGAAATGATGGAGCTGATTAAGACGGATATTGCAAAGGTGATATCCAAGTACATGAAGATAGATTCCGAAAATATGGAGATCCAGATCAATACGAAGGCAGGCAAGACCGGCCGGACCGTTAAGCCCAGTCTCTGCGCCTGCATTCCCATTGTGGATGTATCCGTGCCGGAACCTGCGGGACAGGAAGCACAGAAAATACAGCGGTAAGAATGCCCGTCCTTTGCGGTTCAAAAGGCCGCAGCGCGGAGGCTTAAAATGTTTACGAGATTCAGGATACGAGATTATGATTTCAAACTTGTTTTCATGACGCTGGCGCTCTCCGCCATCGGCGTCATGGCCATCGGCAGCGCGGAGCCGTCGCTTCAGGCCAGGCAGCTGGGAGGAGCGGTGGCCGGCGCGGCCCTGATGATTATTCTTTCTTTCTTTAACTATTCCTGGGTGCTTAAGATGTACTGGCTTATGTACCTTGTGAATATTGCGCTGCTTCTGGCAGTGAAATATTTGGGCGACGATGGGGGCGGCGCCCAGCGTTGGCTGGAATTGGGGGGACTTCGTTTTCAACCGTCAGAAACTGCGAAAATATTGTTGATTTTATTCTTTGCACAGTTTATTATGAAATATAGAACCAAATTAAACACGGTTCGTATTATCGGAATCAGCATTATTCTCGCGGCGGTGCCGTTTTATCTGATCTACAAACAGCCGGACCTTTCCACCAGCATCGTCGTGGTCGTCCTGTTCTGTGTGATCATGTTTGCCGGGGGGATCAGCTGGAAGATCGTAATCGGGGCCATGGCGGTGGCGATCCCGGCTGTGGCGCTTATCGTGTCGCTGGCGCTGGATCCCGACGTGGATCTGCAGATTTTTGAGGGGTTTCAGGTAGAGCGCATTCTGGCCTACATCAATCCGGAGGAGTTTGCGACGACAACGGCCTACCAGCAGCTTAATTCCGTGACGGCCATCGCTTCCGGACAGCTGGACGGCAAGGGCTACAGGAACAATGAGATCACTTCCGTAAAAAACGGCAACTTTATCTCCGAAGCGCAGACGGATTTTATCTTTGCGGTTCTGGGAGAGGAGTTTGGATTTAAGGGAAGTCTGGCGGTGATCCTTTTATTGTTCGGAATATCGCTGGAATGTATTGCGGTGGCGAGAAAGGCGAAGGATCTTGCAGGCACGGTCATCGCGGCCGGTATGGGAGGACTGATTGCTTTTCAGGGGTTCTTCAATATCGGCGTGGCGACGTTTATTCTGCCGAATACGGGTCTTCCGCTTCCTTTTGTCAGCTATGGGCTTACTTCGCTGATGAGTCTTTTTATGGGAATGGGGTTTGTGTTGAACGTAAGATTACAGGCAAAAAAGCAAAACAGAGAAGGGGTTGGTTAAAATGAATATTGCATTAATTGCGCATGATTCAAAAAAGAAGCTGATGCAGAATTTCTGCATTGCCTACAGGGGGATTTTAAGCAAAAACGAATTGTTTGCCACAGGTACTACAGGGCGTCTGATAGAAGAAGTTACCAATCTGGATATTCACAAGTTCCTTGCAGGCCACCTGGGCGGGGAACAGCAGATCGGCGCCCAGATCGAGCACAATCAGATGGATCTGGTCATCTTTCTGCGGGATCCTTTCAGCCCGAAACAGCATGAGCCGGACGTAAACAACGTGGTGAGACTCTGCGATATGCATAATATTCCGCTGGCTACAAATCTTGCCAGCGCGGAACTGTTGATCAAGTCCCTTGACAGAGGAGATTTAGAGTGGCGTGAAATGTACAAATAGAAAACGGCGGACGGCGTGCGTCTGTCTGCTTGCAGTTATGATCTGGTCCCTGACCGGCTGCGGCAATCTGGCTTACGATCTGGCGTACAGTGCGGATTCGCCTGTCAGCAGCTTCAATGTTGTGTCCGGACAGGATGCCGGGAGAAGCGCTCCCTTTGCGTCGAATCTCTGCGTCGTCACGAAAGACCAAACGGACGGCGTCAGCGCGGACTTAGGAGGCGCTCTGGCGGCCGCGTTGTTTTCGCTGGATGACAATGAGGTACTTTATGCAAAAAACGTCCATGAGGTACTGCATCCGGCCAGTCTGACGAAGGTTATGACGGCGCTGGTGGCTATAAAGTACGGCAGCCTGAATCAGCAGCTGAAGGCGTCAAACGCGGTGAATATCACGGAGACCGGCGCGGTGCTCTGCGGCCTTAAGTCGGGGGACACCATGACGCTGGACCAGGCGCTGCGTATCCTGCTTGTCTATTCCGCAAACGATGTGGCCATGCTGATTGCGGAGGGTGTCGGGGGTTCCGTAGACCGCTTTGTGGAGATGATGAACGAGGAAGCGAAGCGGCTTGGCGCAACCAACACGAACTTTGCAAATCCTCACGGCCTTACGAACGCGAACCATTATACGACGGCCTACGATCTTTATCTGATTTTCAACGAGGCCCTGAAATACGAGACCTTCAGTGAGATTATCCAGATGACCGCGTACCAGACCGTCTACTACGATAAGAACGGAAAGGAAAAGAGCTTTGACAGGAGCACCACGAACCAGTTCTTAAGGGGCGAGTACAGTGCCCCGGCAAATGTGACCGTGATCGGCGGAAAGACCGGCACTACAAGTGCCGCGGGACACTGTCTGATGCTTCGGGTCAGGGACGTAAACGGCGCTCCCTACATCTCGATTGTGATGGGAGAGCCATCCACGCAGGAATTGTATGAGGCAATGATCGATTTGCTTGACGAGATTAACAAATAGAGGTTGTTTTTTGAGGCTGTATCCCTTATAATTGTGGTAACGGGTAATACAAATAATATTACTATAGGAGGGCATTCCAATGGTTCAATTGATTGTAGGCAATAAGGGTAAGGGTAAGACGAAGCAGTTATTGGATAAGGTCAACAGCGAGATCAGGGAAATTTCTGGCAATATTGTTTATCTTGACAAGAGCACGAAGCATATGTATGAGCTGAACAACAGAGTCCGCCTGATCGACGTATCTCAGTTTTCGGTTGAAAACAGCGATCAGTTTATCGGATTTGTGGCGGGCGTTCTCTCTCAGGATCACGATGTACAGCAGATGTATTTCGACAGCTTTTTGAAGATTGCCTGTCTGGAAAATCAGGATATCACTGCGACCATTGACAAATTGGAAAAACTCAGCGGAAAATTTGACGCAACCTTTATTTTGAGCGTTTCTTTGGACGAGTCCGAGCTTCCGGAGACCCTGCGGGACAAGGTGATCGTTTCCCTGTAAATAGTAATTCAAATAGATCCTATCAAGAAGGAAAGTAACAAAAGCCTCGGTCGATCCGGGGCTTTTGTACAGAGGCGGGAAATTGGCAAAAAAGAGCAAAATAAAAAAATACAGAAAACCCTTAAATCTGAATATCGGCATGATTGTTTTCGGCGTGATCTTCATCTATGTCACTGTCTGCGTCATCCTGTATTTTCAGACGACCCATATTGTCCGTTATGAGGTGATAGAGGGTTCCCTGGCTACGAATAATATCTATAAGGGAGTGATTATCCGGGACGAGACGGTGGTCTACAGTCCGACGGCAGGGTATGTCAATTATTACGCCAGCGAAGGAGAGCGGGTGGCAAAAAACGCTCTTGTGTTTATCGTAGACGAAACCGGACGTCTCAGCCAGGAGCTTGACTCGGCTTCTCAGGGGGAGAACAGTCTCAGTGAAAAGGAACTCTCTGAGTTTAAGAGCGAGATTGTCAATTTCATCCACAGCTTTGACAGCACACATTACGATACTACCTACGACGTGAAGCATTCCCTGAAGAATACGGTATTAAAGATTGCCAATTTCAATATGCTGGAAAGCATCGGCGGCCTGAACGCGGGAGGAAACAGAATCAATTATTATTACGCGCCCGTGACGGGGATCGTGTCCTACTGGATTGACGGGTACGAAAATTTAAAGCCCCAAAGCGTAACCGAATCCACCTTTGACACCAAAAACGGCTACGAAAAAAAGCTGATGCTGACAAATTCCCTGATGGCGGCGAACGACGCGGTCTATAAGCTTTCCACCAGCGAGAGCTGGTCTTTGGTCATCCCGATCGAAGCGGCAAGGGGCGCGCAGCTCGAACAGGAGGAATTTGTAAAGGTCCGCTTTCTAAAGAATCAGTACGAATCCTGGGCCGAGGTCCATCTGCTGGCAAATGCCGACGGAAACACCTATCTGCAGCTTGATTTCAACAATTCCATGATTACCTTTGTGAGCGACCGTTTCCTGGATGTGGAGCTGATCGTGGAAGATGAGACGGGACTGAAAATCCCCGTTTCCTCCATTGTGCAGAAGGAATTTTTCCTGATTCCCGAGGACTTTATCATCCCCGGAGGAAACAACGGCGGAGACAGTATCATACGGCAGCGATTCCTGGAGGACGGAACCATTTCCAGCGAACAGCTGGATGTGGAGGTGTATTATTTCGACAGCGAAAGTAAGGAGTATTATTTAGACAGCTCTCTTCTGAACGCGGGAACGGTGCTGTATAAGCTCGACAGCCAGGAAACCTATACCGTGAGCAGGCGGGCAACGCTCATCGGCGTCTATAACATGAACAAGGGTTACGCGGATTTCACGCAGATCAGCATTCTCTATCAGAACGACGAGTATGCAATTGTCAAATCGAATACAAAATACGGTTTGAGCGTTTATGACTACATCGTGCTGAACGCGGAAGCGGTCATAGACGACCAGTTTATCAATCAATAGGCGGCAAGACGGACAAGGGAGGAATCGGAAGTGATTCGTGAAAATCTGGAAAGCGTAAAGGCAGAGATCCTGCAGGCCTGCGGGAGGGCAGGAAGAAGCGCCGACGGGGTGAGGCTGATTGCGGTGAGCAAAACGAAGCCCGTGGAGCTGCTGCGGGAGGCGTATGACGCGGGCGTAAGGGACTTCGGAGAAAACAAGGTACAGGAGCTTCTGGATAAGATACCGCAACTGCCGGGGGATATCCGGTGGCATATGATCGGCCATCTCCAGCGCAACAAGGTAAAATACATTGTGGGCAAGGTGTTTTTGATTCACAGCGTGGATTCGCTGAGGCTTGCCGAAGAAATCAGCAGAGAGGCCGTAAAGCAGCATATTACGGTCAAAATCCTGATAGAGGTCAACGTGGCTGAAGAGGAAGGAAAGTTCGGAGTTTCCGCAGAGGAAGCGCCTGCGCTGGTCCGGGCCGCCGCGGCGTTAGAGGGAATCCGTGTCGAAGGACTGATGACGGTGGCGCCTTTTGTGGAAAATCAGGAGGACAACCGTGTTATTTTTAGAAAATTGAAACAATTGTCTGTTGACATAGCCGACAAAAACATTGATAATGTTAGTATGAGTGTTCTTTCCATGGGGATGACAGGCGACTACGGCGTCGCTGTCGAGGAGGGCGCGGTCTGCGTGAGAGTTGGAACCGGGATATTCGGCCAGCGGGATTACACGAATCGTCAGCCTTAAGGAAAAGGGCGGCGGAAAGGTATGGTTATAATATGGGAGTGATGGATAAGTTTATTAAAGCGATGAAGATTGACCCGGAGGAAGACGAGTATTTTGACGACGACTATCTGGACGACGACGAGGAGATAGAATCCGCCCCCGTCAGAAAGTCTCCGCCGCAGAAGGCCCGCGAGGAAGAGGAGCCCGAGGAAAGGAGCGCAAAAAGGACGCCGATCGGCGGAGGCAAGATCACGCCGATCAAGCAGCCTGCGTCGCGGAGGATCCCCACCGGAACAGGGATGGAGGTCTGTGTCATTAAGCCGACGACGGTGGAGGATGCCAGAGAGATTACGGAAACGCTGCTTGCAAACCGCACGGTGGTTTTGAATCTGGAGGGACTGGATGTGGATATCGCCCAGAGAATCATTGATTTTACCAGCGGCTCCTGTTTTGCGGTTTCCGGTAATTTACAGAAAATTTCTCACTATATTTTTATTATTACGCCTGCCAGCGTGGATATTTCAGGGGACTTTCAGGATATTTTCGGCGGTTCCTTCGATATGCCGTTAAATAATTGAAGGCGGGGAAGATACTGTCAGGGAGAAAGAGATGGCGGAAAGATTATCGATTTTATACAATAAAAAGCCCTGCTATGACATCGTGTTTGACCGGTCGTTTGACGGTCTTTGGGAGGAGCTTTCCAATCTGGGCTGCGAAACCAAAAAGCTCTGTGTGGTCACGGATTCCAAAGTGGACGGGTACTACGGGAACGAGGTTTTGGAGCTTTTGGCGGGGAAATGCCGCAAGGCGGTAAAGTATGTGTTCCCGGCGGGCGAGGAGAGCAAAAATCTTGACACGGTGCGCGATATCTACCGTTTCCTGATCGAGGAGGGCTTTGACAGGAAGGATTTCCTTCTGGCGCTGGGCGGAGGCGTCACAGGTGATGTGACGGGGTATGCCGCGGCCACCTACCTTCGGGGAATCGATTTCGTACAGGTCCCCACCAGTCTTTTGGCCCAGGCGGACAGCAGCATCGGCGGGAAGACGGGAGTGGATTTTGACGGCTATAAAAACATGGTGGGAGCGTTTAAGATGCCCCGCCTGGTTTATATGAACGTAAGCGTGCTGGCGACGCTGGAGGACAGGCAGTTTTTTTCCGGCTTCGGCGAGGTCATGAAACACGGACTGATCCGCGACGCCGCCTTTTACGAGTGGCTGATTGAAAATATGTACGAGATCTGCGAGCGGGATCCAAAAGTGTTGCAGGAGATGCTGATCAAAAGCTGTACCGTGAAAAAGCTGATCGTGGAAAAGGATCCCACGGAGCAGGGCGAGCGGGCGCTTTTGAATTTCGGCCACACCGTAGGCCACGCCATCGAAAAGGCCAAAAGCTTTACCCTCTGTCATGGCGAATGCGTGGCGCTGGGGGCTGTGGCGGCGGCTTACATCTCCTGGAAGCGGGAGCTTCTCTCCATGGAGGAGTATTACGAGATCCGGGACATGTTTGTTCCCTTTTACCTGCCGATCTCCGTGGAGGATATCGATCCGGAGGAAATCCTGCGGCTGACCAAGTCGGATAAAAAGATGGAGTCCGGAAAGATCAGATTTATCCTGCTGAAAAAGATCGGAAAAGCAGTCATTGACAGCACCGTGACGGACGAAGAGATTCTGGCGGCTGTCCGTGAAATTTATTTCAGCGAAGAGGATGCCCATGCGTAAGAAGGTTTTGTTATTATTGGCGGATGCGCTGATCGCCGCGCTTTTGCTCGCGGTGGATCAGTTTACCAAATATCTGGCCGTCGTGTATCTCAAGGACGCGCCGGCCATTATCCTGATCCGGGATGTGTTGGAGCTGAGTTATCTGGAAAACAGAGGGTCTGCTTTCGGGATGTTACAGAATCAGAAATTTTTTATCCTGTTTGTAGGCTTTGTTTTTCTGATACTGATTCTGTTTTTCCTTTTCAAGCTGCCTGCGGAGAAAAAATTCATAACGGTGCATATCTGTCTGGCGGCTGTGATCGCCGGAGGAATCGGCAACATGATAGACCGTTTCCGCCTTGACTATGTGGTGGATTTCATTTCCTTTGTGCTGATCCATTTCCCGGTTTTTAATTTTGCGGATTGCTGTATTGTTGTCGCGGTCATCGGTCTGTTTATTCTTTTCCTGTTTGTCTTCAAGGAAAAGGATCTGGAGTTTTTAAGCTTTAAACAGAAGAAATTCCGTGAGATGAAATAGGCTTTTGTATGGATAATTTTCGGTTTGAGATAACGGAAGAGATGGAAGAGGAGAGAATCGATAAGTGTTTGACAATGCTTGTCGATTCTTTGTCGCGCTCTTTTATTCAGAAAATGATTCAGGAAAAAGGCGTGACGGTAAACGGGGAACCGGTAAAAAGCAGCTACCGCGTCAAAGCGGAGGATCTTGTGGAATTTGAGCTTCCGGATCCGATCCGCCCCGCCATCGAGCCGGAGGACATCCCTCTGGATATCCTTTATGAGGACGGAGACGTCATCGTGGTCAACAAGCCGAAGGGCATGGTGGTTCACCCGGCCGCAGGGCATTACAGCGGCACGCTGGTAAACGCGCTGATGTACCGCTGCGGAAGCGGTCTGTCCGGCATCAACGGCGTGATGCGGCCCGGAATCGTCCACCGCATCGACAAGGATACCACAGGCTCCGTCATTGCCTGCAAGAACGACCGGGCACACAACAGTATTGCCGCCCAGCTAAAGGACCATTCCGTGGTAAGACGCTATCACGCGATCTGCCACGGCGTTCTGGCGCAGGAGGAGGGAACCGTTGACAGACCCGTCGGAAGGCATCCGACGGAACGCCGGAGGATGGCGGTGAACGAGAAAAACGGGAAGCCTGCGGTCACCCATTATCGGGTTTTGAAGCGTTTTCGGGACTATACCTATATCGAGTGCGTCCTGGAGACGGGCCGGACCCACCAGATCCGGGTGCATATGGCCAGTATCGGCCACCCGCTGCTGGGGGACGAAGTCTATTGCAGCTTGAAAAGTCCTTTCAAGCTCCAGGGGCAGACTCTGCACGCTAAAATTCTGGGCTTTTGCCATCCTTCCACAGGGGAGTATATCGAGACGGACGCGCCGCTGCCGGAGTATTTCGAGCATTTGCTGAAGATACTGAAGTAAATGATTTCCTGTTTACAAATCGAAGGCTGTGGGAAAGAACTAATGTAAATTGTTTTCCTGAATCGGTAAATTATGGTGTAAAATAGAGCTTTCATTTCAAAAATGGCGTAGTTCGCCGGGAATGAACTTCAGGTGAAAGAACTTTGTTTCAGAATAAAGGATGGAAAAGAGTTAACAGGAGGAATCAACGATGAGAAGGCAGATTGTTATATTTCTGACGGTTCTGGTCAGCCTGCTTTTCTCCGGCTGCGGAAAAGACTCCGACGCGCCGTCCGCGCCGGAAACGAGTCAGAAGGCCGTACCCTGGAGGACGGAAGGCTTTGCCCTGCCGGGGACGTTGGAGGAAGATCCTCTCTGGGCGGAGCGGTATCAGCCCTGGGAGCATGAGATTGTCTCAGGGGAGGAAACAGGCGGCGTGGGGCGCTGGGCTTCAGGCTCATGCGGCGGGCTGATCTGGTACTTCGGCCAGGAGCAGGATGCAGACGGCGAATTTGTCCGGGGTTCCGAAGGGAACTATTATCTGGAAATTTATGATACAGGAAGCGGGGAGTCCGAGACAGAACGATTTTCGCTGAAAAGTCTGGGTCTGGAGAGCGAGCTGGGGTATCTTTGCGACATGGATCTGTACGATGGCGGGCATTATGTGTTCCGTTTTGTGGATTATGAGTGGGACGAAGAGGGCGTATGCCGTCAGACGCAGGACAAAATGATCTTCACGGATCTTGCGGGCGACGTCCGGTCTGTGGAGCTTTGGCCGTTTTATCTGGAAAAGAGAATCGAACAGGAAAGCCTTGAGAACCTAACGGAAGAGTTCTTAAGCGTTCCGATCCTGCAGTCCGTCTCCTGGGGTTTAAGCGGGGAGGACGGTATTTATGTGATGCATCCGGATCTGTCCGGATTCTATTTGCTCGACGGCTCGGGGAATATTCTGCTGGAATATGAGGCTCCCGACGGCAGACAGCTCATGGAACCCCTGCGCACTGCGGACGGGGAACTGATTTTTCCCGTCTATGACAATCGGGGAAACAATTACGACTTCCTCTGGGCGGATCTGTCGGAGGGCAGGCTGCGTTCTCTTGCTGTGACAGAGGCGGCGGCCCCTTTTATCAGCGGGATGTACGGTATGCTGGGAGACGATATCTATTACCGCTCAACCGAGGGGACGGAGGAAGCGATCGTCCGCTGGAATATCAGAGACGGCAGGCGGACGCAGCTGTTTTCCCTGCGGACCGCCGGAATCGAGACGGGGTATGAGGTTTGGCTGGCGCTTCGGGAGGGTCAGACGCCTATGCTTTATCTGTCAAAAGTAAAGGATGGAGAGCGAAGGGAATGGATTGCGGCGCTGACGGATCAGAAGCCTGCGGAGGAAGGGACGGTTCGGGTGGCCGATCTGACCGCTTTCCGCTTCAACAGCGAAATCTTGGAGTCCTGCACCCAGTCTGCGTCCTTGGAGACTCCGAGCTTTTCCTACGAATATGAAAACGCGTCCGAAAAGGAGGCCCGGGATCGGATTTTTGCCGAGCTTTCCCAGGGAAAGGGGCCGGATCTGTTGTTTCTGGATCGGGAGGATCTCTATCTTTTGCAGGAGAGAGGGCTTTTGCTGGAGATCGGGGACTTGATTTCCCCGAAGCTTCTGGACGGGCTTCTGCCGGGCGCTCTGGAAAACGGAACCGTTGACGGAACGCTTTACGGCGTGCCTGCCGCAGTCCGGGCGGAAACCCTGGCGGCTGCGGAAAGCGTCTGGGCGAAGGATACATGGAAGCTGGAGGAGCTGATCGGCCTGATCGGGGAGGGAAAGCTTAACGGGGCGATCCGTTCTCCCTATCTCATGGGCGATTACCTGGGGCCGTCCGTCGCTGTGACTACGTTCACGGCAAACTGTCTGGCGGATTCCTTCCTGATCGACTGGGAAAACCGGAAGAGTCATTTTGACGACGAGCGGTTCATCCGCCTGCTGGAATATACCGAGAAGGACCGAAGCGCCGTCTCTGACGAAACGGGAGACTGGCTGGACGGCGGGGAAAGCATCCTCTGGGGATATTTCAGGAACGAAACGGATTTCCTTGATTTTTTTGAACATCTGGAAAAGGAAGAGGGCCGGATCATAGGCTACCCCACGGAGGGCAGCTGCGGAAGCTATCTGGTGGCGGACGGCGGTCTGCTCGCGGTAAACGCCAATATTGAGGACAAAGAGGCCGCCGCCTGCTTTCTGGAGGTTCTGCTGGGGAAAGAAATTCAGGACAGGCTCAAAAGCAATCCCTGGTATCTGAGCGTCCGGAAGCTGTCCCCGGTGGACTATATTACGGAGGACGAATCCGGAAGACTTCTGTTTCTGGGAAATTCGAGGCTGGAGATACCGGTATTTGAGGACGGCTCCACCGCCCTGCATCGCGCAAAGGATTTTCTGGAAAGCTGTGTGGCGCCTCCGCTAAACTATACCAAACTCAATCAGATCATCCAGGAGGAGCTGAGCGCCATGTACGCGGAGAAGAAATCCGCTGGGATTACGGCGGATATCATCAACAGCCGCATTCAGAATTATCTGGACGAAGGGAACTGATACGAATGAACCTTTTATGAAAATCGGGCTTTTCCATGACTTCAACGGGAATGAGGCAATTTTTGGAAATATCATAAGGTTTTATGCAAATTCTGTTGTTGTCTAAATCTTGAAGGTGGTGTATAATGTAATCAGATAAAAGCAGATATTTTCGCGAATTGCTTTTATACTTTAGCCGAAAGAGAGGGCAGACAGTATGAATACAGTGATTACCATCGGAAGACAGTTCGGTTCTGCGGGCCGTGAAATTGGCGAAATGGTTGCGGATTATTTCGGAATCAAATGTTACGACAAGGAGCTTTTGAGCAGGGCGGCGAAGGAAAGCGGATTTTGCGAGGAGATGATCCAGAATCATGACGAGCGTCCCACCAATTCCTTCCTGTACAATCTGGTCATGGATACCTATTCCTTCGGCTACAACGCCTCCTCCTTTGTGGATATGCCCATCAGCCACAAGGTGTTTCTGGCGCAGTTCGATACGATCAAGAAGATTGCGGAGGAAGGCCCCTGCGTCATTGTAGGACGCTGCGCGGACTATGCCCTGGCGGATTACGACAATGTGGTAAATCTCTTTATCTACGGCGACGACAAGACGAAAACAGAGCGGATTATGCAGAGATACAATCTCAGCGAATCCAAGGCCAGGGACATGATTATCAAAAAGGACAAACAGCGCCAGAGCTACTACAATTATTACTCCTCCAAGAAGTGGGGCCGGGCGGACAGCTATGATCTCTGCATCAACAGCAGCGTCCTGGGGCTGGAGGGAACGGTGAGGCTGATCGTCCAGTATATTGAAGATTTTGAGAAGAAAAACAGCGAAAAAGCTTGACAGATAAGGCACCTCATGCTATTATATTATAGTATGCCGCATGGCTCGGTAAAAGTGTGTCCGGGGCAGCTTTCGGATGCCACCAAAGTCAGCGAGTAATATGGGAAAGCGGCCTGTGCGGGAGAGATTTTCTGATCGGCCGGGGACTCATGAATAGGAGGTGCCTTATTTATGTACGCAATTATTGCAACAGGCGGAAAACAGTACAAGGTTTCTGAGGGCGATGTCATCAAGGTGGAAAAACTGGATGCGGAGACCGGCGCTGCTGTTACTTTTGACCGTGTGATCGCAGTAAGTGACGGAACCCTGAAGGTTGGCGCGGATGTGGAAAACGCTTCCGTAGCGGCTACCGTTATGGCGCAGGGAAGAGGTAAGAAGGTTATTGTATATAAGTACAAGAGAAAAACCGGATACCATAAAAAGAACGGTCACAGACAGGCATACACGCAGGTTAAGATCGACAAGATCAACGCGTAATGACAACGGTGGTAATCTGTAAAGACCGGGCAGGGGCTTACAGGGGCTTCTACTGCATGGGACATGCGGGATATGCAAAACGCGGTAATCCGGATGTTCTCTGTGCGGCGGTATCCGCCCTGACGATCGGAACCGTCAATTCCTTAGAGGAGCTGGCGGGAGAAAAGCTGAAGATTTCCCAAAATGAAGAGACAGGCTTTTTAAGGTGCGATTTTGAGAGCCGGCTGCAGGAGAGGTCAAGCTTTCTCATGGATTCCATGGTGTTTTCCCTGGAAAACATCAGCAGGGAATACGGAGAAAAATATTTACAAGTAAAATACGAGGAGGTGTAACCCATGTTGAATATGAACCTTCAATTTTTCGCTCATAAGAAGGGAGTCGGATCCACCAAGAACGGCAGAGATTCCGAGTCCAAGAGATTAGGCGCGAAGAGAGCTGACGGACAGTTCGTAAAGGCAGGAAACATTCTTTACAGACAGCGTGGAACCAGGATTCATCCCGGCGTAAACGTAGGAAGGGGCGGAGACGATACCCTGTTTGCGCTGGTTGACGGCGTCCTTCGCTTTGAGAGAAAGGGCAGAGACAAGAAGCAGGCTTCTGTTTATCCTGTAGAAAAGTAATCCGAGTCAGAGGGCTTCAGACCTGTGGGTTTGAAGTCCTTTCTATTGTGAGAGAGGTGGCAAGATGTTTGCAGACAGAGCCAGAATCTTTGTCAGAAGCGGCAAGGGCGGGGACGGTCATGTCTCTTTCCGGCGCGAAAAATATGTGCCTGCGGGCGGCCCGGACGGCGGGGACGGCGGACGCGGCGGAGACGTCATTTTTGAGATCGACGAAGGGTCGAATACCCTGGGGGATTTCCGAATTACCCGCAGATATCAGGCGGAGGACGGCGAACCCGGCGGGAAGAAAAACTGCAGGGGAAAGGACGGAAAGGATATCGTCATCAAGGTTCCCCCCGGGACCGTGATTAAGGAGGCCCAGAGCGGGAAGGTTATTACGGACATGTCCGGCAGCAATCAAAGGATCGTCTTTTTACAGGGCGGTAAGGGCGGCAACGGGAATCAGCATTATGCCACGAGCAGCATGCAGGCCCCCAAGTATGCGCAGCCTGGCCAGCCTGCAAAAGAGCTGGAGCTTCTGCTGGAGCTGAAGGTAATCGCCGACGTCGGGCTGGTGGGCTTTCCGAACGTGGGAAAATCGACCTTTTTGGCCCGGGTCACCAACGCGAGGCCGAAGATTGCAAATTATCATTTTACAACCCTGAATCCGAATTTGGGCGTGGTGGATCTCGACGGGGCCGACGGCTTTGTCATTGCGGATATTCCGGGGCTCATCGAGGGAGCCTCCCAGGGCGTGGGGCTGGGCCATGAGTTTCTCCGTCACATCGAGAGGACGAAGGTCATCATTCACATTGTGGATGTGGCAGGCACGGAGGGCAGGGACCCCGTTGCGGACATTTATGCCATCAACAAAGAGCTGGAGGCCTATAATCCGGAGATTGCAAAAAGACCCCAGGTGATCGCCGCCAACAAGACGGATGTGATCACAGATACGGAGCATGATCCGGTAGAGACGGTCCGAAAGGAATTTGAGCCGAAAGGAATTTCGGTATATCCCATATCGGCGGTCACCGGACAGGGCGTGCGGGAGCTTCTCTATCATGTCAGCAAAATGCTGGCAGGCGTCAGCCGGGAGCCGGTAGTGTTTGAGCAGGAATTTTTTCCCGAGTTGTCCGCCCTCAGGGGGGCAGATGAACCGTACACAGTGGACTATGACAAAGAGGCGGACGAATATGTGGTGGAAGGACCCAGAATCGAGAAGATGCTGGGCTATACCAACTTAGAGAGCGAGAAGGGTTTTACCTTTTTCCAGAATTTCCTGAAGGATACCGGTATCCTCCGGGAGCTTGAGGAGCTCGGCATACAGGACGGCGATACGGTCCGGATGTACGGCCTGTCCTTTGACTATTATAAATCGTGACGCAGAGAGGTTGGGAAATAAAATGACCAGTAAACAGAGAGCATATTTGAAGAGCCTGGCAAGCGGGCTGGATCCGATTTTTCAGGTGGGAAAGGCGAGTCTGTCTCCGGAAGTGACAAACGCCATCGGCGAGGCCTTTCACAACAATGAACTGATCAAGGTGGCGGTTCTCAAAAACTGCACGGACGATCCCCGGGAGATCGCGGAGACTGTGGCGGAGAGGACCCATTCCCAGGTAGTACAGGTGATCGGGAAGAAAATCGTGCTTTATAAGCCGGATAAGGACAAGCCGAAGATTGAACTGCCGCGGTAAGACGGCGGGAGAGGAGTTTTAAGGCGATGAAAAAGGTCGGTATTGTAGGCGGAACCTTTAATCCGATCCACATAGGGCATCTCATGCTGGCGGAATGGGCCGCGGATGCCCTGGGTTTAGAGGAGGTTTGGATTCTTCCGGCGGGAATCCCGAACGGAAAACCAGACGGCAGCAATATCCTTCCCGGCCGGGAGCGGCTGCATATGACAGAGCTTGCCGTACAGGGAAATCCCAGACTGCGCTGCCTCGACCTTGAGGTCAGGCGGGAAGGCCGCAGTTATACCTGCGAGACCGTGGAGGAATTGAACAGAACCTTTCCCGGGACAAAATTTTATTTTGTGCTGGGAGCGGATTGTCTGTTTACGCTGGAAAACTGGAAGAGTCCGGACAGAATCCTGCAAGGCTGCACTTTGGCGGCAGCTGTCAGGGACGGTATGCCGGAGGAAGCGATGCGGAAGAAAAGAGAAGAGCTTTTGCAGAAATTCGGCGGCGAAATCCTGCTGATTCCTTTTGTAAACATGTCCCTGTCCTCCTCGGAGATCAGGGAGCGTGTCAGGACCGGAAAAAGCATTCGCTATATGGTGCCGGAAAAGGTAGAGGCCTATCTCACGGAAAGGGGATTTTACCGTGAATCAATCTAAAAATCTGAGGAAGCTGAGAAAGAAAATCGAAAAGGTGCAGGACGGTAAAAGATTCGAACATACGCTGGGCGTGGAATATACGGCGGCGGCCCTTGCCATGTGTCACGGCGCCCCCGTTGCGGACGCTCAGCTTGCGGGGCTCCTCCATGACTGCGCAAAATGCATGTCCGACGAAAAGAAGCTGACCCTTTGCAAAAAACACGGGCTTTCCGTGTCCGAGGTGGAAAAGAGGAATCCTTTCCTCCTGCATTCCAAGGTGGGCGCCTGGCTTGCAAAAGCCAAATACGGGGTGGAAAACGAGGATATCTTAAACGCCATCCGCTACCATACCACGGGCAGGGAAAATATGAGTCTTTTGGAAAAGATTGTATTTGTGGCGGATTATATCGAGCCGGGCAGGAAGCAGCTTCCGGTGGCGCAGCTGCAAACGCTGCGGGAGCTTGCCTTCCGGGATCTGGATGCGGCGCTTTTGCAGATATTGGACGGCACACTGCATTATCTGCAAAAGGGAAACGGGGAGATCGATCCGGCGACGGAAACCACCTGGCACTATTACAGAAACCAGGCAAAAGAAAGCAAAAAGCAGGCCCGGAAAAAGAACAAAAAAGAAAACATCTCACAGGACGGAGGACAGAATGGATAAAATGAATGCTCTTGAAGCGGCAAAAAAGGCGATCGAAGCGCTTGAGGACAAAAAGGCGGAGGATATCAGAGTCATCGATATCAGCGAGGTGTCTGTGATCGCCGATTACTTCATCATTGCCGGCGGAAACAACCGCAGTCAGATTCAGGCGTTATGCGACAATGTGGAGGAAAAGCTGGGAAAGGCCGGTACGCCGGTAAGACAGATCGAAGGGTATGACACGGCAAACTGGATCCTGATGGATTTCGGGGATGTGATCGTACACATCTTTGACCGGGAAAACCGGCTGCTCTATGATCTGGAGCGTATCTGGAGAGACGGGAAGCAGGTGGATCCGAAGAGCCTGTAAAAAAGTGCCGCTTGCGGCGAAATTACCTATAAGGTAAAAAGCGTCCCTTCGTGACACAAAGCCAGTAAAAAAGCGTCCCTTCGTGACGCTTAGAAGAATGCTTCGCATTCTTCCCTTGTTGCGGCGAAGTTTCCTATGCTTCGCATTCTTCCCTTTGCTGCGGCGAAATTACCAAAAGATAAAATACATGAGGAAAGCCCCAACAACGGTCGTTGAGGCTTTTCATTTTACGAGTTTTCACTCCGGCTGCTTAAGTGCATATAGAAGCTGATAAGATAAACTCCACAGATACCTACGATGGCATAAACGATTCTGGAAAACCAGGACATATTGCCAAAGACAAAAGCCACCAGGTCAAAACGGAATATACCGATCAGCAGCCAGTTAATCGCGCCGACGATCACAACTGTGAGAGCGGCGCCGTCCAAATACTTATTTCCCATAGCTACCTCACATTCTGCGCGGTTTTATGGAACCGGCTGTATTAATATCTGCAGATTCCTGAAATTTATTCACAATTTATTGAAAGAAGATTCCGTCAGTGAAAAAAGCGCATTACGCCGTATACCCGGCCAAGGATCTGACAGTCTTCCACGATAATCGGATCCATCGTATCGTTTTCCGGCTGCAGGCGGATATGTCCGTCCTCCTTATAAAACGTTTTTACCGTGGCGGAATCGTCAATCAGCGCCACAACGATCTCGCCGTTGTTCGCGGTACTGCAGGAATTGACGAACAGGCGGTCGCCGTTATAAATACCGGCGTTGACCATGGATTCTCCCCGCACGTTCAAAATAAAGGACTCGCCCTTAGGCACCACATCGGCGGGAACGGGAAAGTATTCCTGAATATTTTCTTCCGCCAAAATAGGCTGTCCCGCCGCCACATTGCCGATTACGGGAATACTCACCATCTCCGTGCGGACCATCTGGAAGCTGTCGTCGCAGATTTCGATTGCTCTGGGCTTCGTGGGGTCGCGGCGGATATAACCGTTCTTTTCCAGCGTTTCCAGGTGGGAATGTACGGAGGAAGTGGACTTTAAATGAACGGTCTCGCAGATCTCGCGGACGGTGGGCGGATATCCTTTTTTCAATATTTCATCTTTAATATAATCAAGAATTTCCTGTTGTTTCTGGGTGATCTTTCCGTATGCCATAGGCTACCTCCTTTATTGTAAATCCAGTGTAGCATACTTCGGACAAAAAAGCAAACATATATTCCAAAAATATGTTCGATTTTTGTTGACAAACATTTGTTCAGGCGATATAATGAAGAAAACAGAACAAACGTTCCGAACAAATGATCAAAAAAATAGAGAGAGGATGCTGAAAGTGAGAGAGCAGAAAAGATTGTATGAAATGAACGACAGGGAGCTTCGCAGCTACAAGCGCGCGCTGAAAGCCCGCAGGCAGCGCAGGCGCAAAATAGCCGCGGTATCCTTGATTACATTTGCGACTCTGTGCTTTATCGTTATTTTTGCGGTTTCCCACAATGCGATTTCCTCAAAAGCGGGAAGCGGCTTTAAGTATTATACCCGGATCACCGTGGCCGCAGGCGATACGCTCTGGGATATCGCGGACGATTATATGGATGAAAACGCCTACCGGAACAGGGACAGCTATATCGCGGAGGTCCGCAGCATCAATCATCTTGACGAAGACGAGCCGATTATCGCAGGGCAGACGCTGATCGTCCCCTATTATCTGCAGGAATATATTTATTGAGGCAGCCTTTTGCTTTTTTCGTTTTTATTTCTTTCATTTTTTATTCTTCCCGCAGGCGGACCTTATTTGCCGCGCTTCTGCGCCGTTCGTCCGCCTGTGCGGCATAATGCTTTCTGGTAGTATTCACGTCCTTATGTCCCAGCACGTCCGCCACAAGGTAAATATCGTTTGTCTCCCGGTACAGGGAAGTGCCGTAAGTGCTTCTGAGCTTATGAGGCGTGATTTTTTTCAGGGTAGTTACCCGGGAAGCATACTTTTTGACCAGATTTTCCACGCTTCTCACGGCAATCCGCCGGTTCTGCAGCGAGAGAAACAGAGCGTTTTCGTGCCCCTCGGCGGGAATGATGTGTTCCCGCTCCTCCAGATAATCCAAAAGAGCGGTCTCGACTTCCTCCCCGAAATAGACGACCGCCTCATAGCCCCCCTTCCTGCGGATTTTAATTCCGCCCTCGTCGAAGTTCACGTCCTGAATATCCAGCCCGACGCATTCTGACACACGGATTCCGGTTCCCAGAAGAAGCGTCAGGAGAGCGACGTCCCGCAGCTTTGTCTTTTTATGATACTCCAGTTCCTTTTTGGTCAGCTTTGTGCCGTCCTCCACCTGATCCAGCAGAACGGCGACTTCATTGGGCTCCAGTCGGATGATCTCTTTTTCGTGCTTTTTCGGCATCGGCACCAGAGAAGCAGGATTATTCTTAATCAGCTCGCCCTGATAAAAATAGTTGTACATACTGCGCAGAGCCGCCAGCTTGCGTTCTTTTCCCCTCTCGTCGTTGGTTATTTCCCTGCCGTCTTTTTCGTAGTAGGACATGTATTCCAGATATTCCTCGATATCGATACGCGTCAGCTGGTCCAGTATCTCCAGCTCAAAATCCCGGATCTCTGTTTTGGCACAGATGGGATTCTGTTCGTGCAGATACTCGAAAAACAGACGGAGATCGTAGGCGTAGGCCAGACGGGTACGGCTGGAAGTATAATCCTCTATGCCTCTGAAATAAGTCTTGCAGAAGAGCGGAAGCGTCTCCAGAACGGCCCGCATTTTCAGGATATTCTGTCTGTTTTGTTCATCATGGTAATTATTGCGGTTTACGACGGCCATTTTTCTGATCCCAACCTTTCATACTGCTGTTTACTATGGCGGTAAACATTCTTTCTTTTACGCCCGGATTTTCCCGGTTTAAGCTGCAAAGCAGCTCCTTGACATATTCCCGTTTCGTGTGGCCGTCCGCGGGACACGGACTTTTTACCACCGGCACACGGTATTTCTTCACAAAACCGATGACGTCGGCCTCGTTCATGTAAATCAGCGGACGGATGACCGTCAGATCGGTCCGGTCCAGATAGGTGACAGGGGAGAAGGTGTGAAAACGTCCTTCAAAAATCAGGGACATCAGCATGGTCTCCACTACGTCGTCCTTGTGATGGGCATAGGCAATCTTATTGCAGCCGGTGTCCTTCATCGCCTGATTTAAGGCCCCTTTCCGCATCTTTGCGCAGAGGGAACACGGATTTTCCTCTTTTCTCTCTTCAAAAACAATCTTTGCGATATCGGTCTGAAGGATTGTATAAGGAATTTCCAGAGACCGGCAGAGAGCCGAAATTTCGTTCAGATTCAGATTGCCAAACCCTAAATCCACCGTGACGGCATGAAGCTCAAAGGGCTTCGGATAAAAGCGTTTCAGGCCGTTTAAGGCGTAAAGCAGCGTCAGGCTGTCCTTCCCGCCGGAAATCCCCACCGCAATTTTGTCTCCCGCCTCGATCATGGAATAATCGTCTACGGCCCTGCGCACATAACTCAATACCTGTTGCAGCTTCATGAGCATCTTTCTCCTTTTGTGAAATCCCACCTCTATTTTAGCCTTTTTGGATACCGATGACAATAGGGAATTATATTTTGGGAAATCCCGGATATACTGATTTTACAGTAAAAGAAAGGATGAATGAGTTATGGCAGTCGATTTTAAAAACAGTGTGACAAAGGATAATCTGATGCGTGCGTTTGCGGGAGAAAGCCAGGCGAGGAACCGTTATACCTTTGCCGCGTCGCAGGCAAAAAAGAACAATCTGTATGTGATTCACGGCGTCTTTGCGTTTACCGCTTCGCAGGAGAAGGAGCACGCGGAAATCTTTTATAACCACCTCAAAGAGATGGCGGGAGAAAACATTTCCGTAGACGGCGCGTATCCCGTGAACATTACGGAGGATATCGCAGAGCTTCTCGCCATGGCGCAGCATAATGAGTACGAGGAGCATGACGACGTCTACCGCCGCTTTGCGGAGACGGCAAGCCGGGAAGGCTTCGACAGAGTTGCCTATTCCTTTTCCCGGATTGCGGAGGTCGAAAAAATACACGGAGACCGGTTCGGCAGATTTGCGGATCTTTTGAGGGAAGGGAAGCTGTTTCTGTCGGATGTGGAAGAGGAGTGGATGTGTCTAAACTGCGGTTTTGTCTACAAGGGCACACAGGCTCCGGCGGTCTGTCCGGTCTGTCTGCATGACCGGGGATATTTCATCCGCTTCAGTCTGATTCCCTTTATTTAGAAAATCTGCAGAAATATTTGCCGGCTCTTTGGAAATTTTAAGGGTTCACCTACTTGTTATCCTGAATATTTAAGAGTATGATAGAAATAAAATACTACCAAAGAGGTGAATGTCAAATGAAGTTTAAAATCAACAACAAATATTTTCGCTGGGGGCTGACGGCATTTCTTGTCGTTGCGGCAGGAATCATCTTTTATTATTTTATGTTCCACAGCTCCAATATCCGCTCGGGCATCGATGTGATTGTCAACATTCTGATGCCTGTGGTGGTCGGAATGGCCATCGCCTATCTGCTGACTCCTGTGCTGAATTTTATCGAGAGGAAGCTCTTGCTTCCTCTCTGCAAAAAATGCCGGATCAAAGAGTCCGCCCGGACGAAGGCTTTTGTCAGGGGCGTCGGTGTCCTCATCACTGTTTTTTTGTTTGTGGCGTTGATCTATATGGTTTTTTCCATGCTGATTTCACAGATCGTTCCCAGCGTGCAGAGCCTTATTTCCAACTTTGACACTTATACCAAAAACTTCACCGTATGGCTGAACCGCACGCTGGAGGACAATCCGGATTTGCGGTCCACACTGGTAAAAACGGTAGACAAGTATTCCGATGAAATGGAAAAATGGATTACGGGCATCCTGCCGAATACATTGGACTTAATCAAGACCGTTTCGTTGAGCGTGATCGGTGTGTTTCAGTTCCTCTGGGATTTTGTCATCGGGTTTATCATCTCCATCTATGTGCTGGCCAGCAAGGAACGCTTTGCCGGACAGGCAAAGAAAATATCCTACGCTCTTCTGGAACAGGATACCGCAAACACCGTGATTCGGAATTTCCGCTTCACCCATCAGACTTTTATCGGTTTTCTGGGCGGAAAGATCGTCGATTCCATCATCATCGGTATTTTATGCTTTGTCGGCACCAGCGTCATGCACACGCCTTATGCGGCTCTGGTAAGCGTCATTATCGGCTTCACCAACATCATACCGTTTTTCGGACCCTTCCTGGGCGGCGTGCCCTGCGCGGTTCTTGTGTTTGTGGTGGATCCTCTGCATCCGTTGAACTGCATTTATTTTGTAATCTTTATTCTGGCGCTGCAGCAGTTTGACGGCAATATACTGGGGCCGAAGATTCTGGGCAGCTCCACGGGACTGACCGGATTCTGGGTCATTTTCTCCATCACCCTGTTCGGCGGCCTGATGGGCGTGATCGGCATGATTATCGGCGTACCGATTTTCGCGGTGATCTATGCGGCGATCCGCTCCGGCGTGAACATCCTCCTGCAAAAAAAACAAATGCCTACGGATACAAAGCAGTATGAACGCGTGGATTATGTGGATGAGAGCGGCTGCTTTCATGAGACGGTTCCTACGAAAAAAGGGGGAAAATCCGCAAAAAAATCCGGGAAAAACGTGTTAAGCAGACATCAGAAGGAAAAGGAAACCGATGCGGCCGCCGAAACTGCGGCGCAGGCGTCCGACGGACAAAAGAAAGACCGGGAGGAAGAAAACACCGATGAAATTTCTGATACAGAGAGTTGACAGAGCCGACGTGGAAGCGGACGGCGTCACCGTCGGAAAAATCGGCAGGGGTCTGTTAGTGTTTATCGGAATTACCCACTCAGACGATGAAAGCTGTGCGGACAAAATGGTCCGGAAGCTGATCGGCCTTCGTATTTTTGAGGACGAAAACGGAAAAACAAATCTTGATCTGAAATCCGTGGACGGACAACTGCTCTTGATTTCCCAGTTTACGCTTTATGCGGACTGCCGCAAGGGAAACAGACCCTCCTTTACGCAGGCGGGCGCGCCCGACCGGGCAAGGGAGCTTTACCGGTACATTATCGGGAGGTGCAGGCAGGAGATCGCGGTGGTGGAAGAGGGGAGCTTCGGGGCTTCCATGAAGGTTTCCCTGGAAAACAGCGGCCCGTTTACGGTGATGCTGGATTCCGCGGAAATATGCCGGTGATTTCGTGCGCTTTTTGCCATATTACGTCTGCTCAATGAGGTGAAACGGCAGTTTTCAAAAACGGACGTCTGTGTTATGCTTATGTTACAGGGCGGAGGATACTCCGCGAGGGATCACAGACAAAGCCATACATTAAGAATAGGAGGGTTAGCTTATGGGACAGATTATCACAAGTGTAGTCGGCATAATCGTTTTTTTACTGGTTCTGATTTTTGTGGCGGGATATGTAAAAGCGTCGCCGGATACGGCAATCATCATCTCGGGTCTGAGAAAGAATCCGAAGGTGCTGATCGGAAAGGCCGGAATCAAAATTCCTTTCCTTGAGAGAAAGGATGAACTGAACCTTCAGCTGATTCCCATCGATGTAAAGACTTCAAACGCGGTTCCCACCGCCGATTACATAAACATCAACGTGGACGCCACGGTCAACGTCAAAATCAGCGACAATGAAGAACGGTTAAAGCTTGCGGCCCAGAACTTCCTGAATAAAAACGCGGAATACATCGGACGCGTCGCGAGGGAAGTGCTGGAGGGCAACGTCAGGGAAATCGTCGGCAAGATGGCGTTGGAGGAGATGGTTTCGGACCGGCAGAAATTTGCGCTCCTCGTCAAGGAGAACGCAGAGCCGGATCTTGCCGCCATGGGTCTCGATATCATCAGCTTTAACGTGCAGAATTTCGTGGACGGGAACGGCGTAATCGAAAACCTCGGCGTAGACAACATTGTAAAGATCCAGAAAAACGCCGCGATTTCCAGGGCGGAGAGCGAAAAGGAAATCGCCAAGGCACAGGCCAACGCAAAGCGAGAGGCAAACGAGGCGGAGGTCAACGCCGAATCCGAGATTGCCAAGAAAAAGAATGAGCTGGATATCCAGAAGGCGGAGCTGAAGAGGGCGGCAGACATCAAGCAGGCGGAGGCTGACGCGGCATATAAGATTCAGGAGGAAGAGCAGCGTAAGACCGTAGAGATCACCACCGCTAACGCAAATATTGCAAAGCAGGAGAAGGAGATCCTGTTAAAACAGCGGGAAGCCGAGGTCATGGAACAGTCTCTGGACGCCCAGATTAAGAAAAAGGCTGAGGCGGACAAATTTGCAAAGCAGCAACAGGCGGACGCGCAGCTGTACGAACGTCAGCGGGAAGCGGAGGCAAGACAGTTTGAGACGGAAAAGGAAGCCCAGGCCATGAAGGCTCAGGCGGAGGCCAGAAAATTCACCATGGAGCAGGAGGCGGAGGGTATCCGCACCAAGGGCCTTGCGGAGGCGGAGGCGATACGCGCCAGGGCGGTGGCGGAAGCGGAAGGTATCGAGAAAAAGGCGGAAGCCATGGCAAAGATGGGAGAAGCCGCGGTACTGGAGATGTACTTCAAGGCACTGCCCGAGGTGGTCAAAAACGCCGCGGAGCCTCTCACCGGCGTCGATCGCATCACGATGTACGGCGACGGCAATTCCTCTAAACTGATGAAAGACATTATGGGCACTGTCGTCCAGGTAACCGACGGCTTAAAGGAATCCACCGGCGTGGATCTTCAGGCGGTTTTGTCCGGTTTCCTTGCCGGTAAGGCGGCCAATATAGGCCAAAAGCCTGCAGAAGGGAAGAATACGGACGGAGCAAAATGAGTGCGTAGAGGTTTAGAGCGCAGGATTTGACGCCGTAAAGCAAATAGGATTCATGAATACTCGCCGTCTGCAGCGCCGTAGGATAATGCCGCTACAGACGGCGGGTGCTTTTTCTTCTCTGCAACCGCCCGGTTGCGACAAATTGGTAGACCGCAACCGCGGTTGCGGGTATCATAAACTCATAACCGGTTAAAAAATTTTCACGGAGGTTCAAGGTTATGACTTTAGGAGAACAAATCAGACAGGCAAGAGAAGAAATGAATCTTTCCCAGGAGGAATTGGCAGACCGACTGGGCGTCACCCGTCAGGCTGTCTCAAAGTGGGAGACTGACAATTCCGTTCCCCAGGGAGTAAACCGGGAATTGCTGATGCAGATTCTCGGGCTTAAGCTTATGCAGGACATTAATCAGGAGCAGGACACTGATCAGAACAATGACGGCGGACGGCGGCGGAAAAATTTTTCCGTTCTGAATCATATTCTGATTGCAGGTATGGCGCTGGCTGCGCTGGCCGTTATCGTCGTGTTATTGTATGTGCTGCGCTTCGAAAAAAGCTCCCCCGAATTTCAATGTATCCGATTTTATGACAGCAATATGCAGGAGGTCGAGGCGGAAGCCCTTTGGTACAACGCGGCTCAAATAACCTGCATCTATGTACAGTGGGACGGCGATACGCCGGATACCGTTAAGATTTTTTCCACTCCGGGCGGCTCAGAGCTTTTGGAAGAGACAGAGCTTCTTTCGACCCAGGTGATGCTTCACGACGAAAATTTCCTGCTGCTGAGTGCGGAACCGTTAAAAAATATTTCGCAGGGCCATATCTTTTTCGGACTGGATTGCGGCGACAATGTTGTCATTTCCGAGACTTATAATCTGTTTTATGAGGAAGACACGCCTAAAGGGGAAGAAGCCATAACCGGGGACGCTTCCGGCGAAACGGCAGACTTCGACAAATATGAGACAGAAAAAAATGTCTCCAGCGTAATTATAAAAAACAAGCAGGAGATTATTGACGACATTGCACGGATCATTCAGGCGGCGGAAAGCGATCGCTATGTCCTGGGAAATTTTGAGTTGGAGGTTGCCAAAGTAGAAAACGATCAGGCAGACTGTGTTTTTCGCGCCGACTGGAAATCCGTCCGGACGTCTGAGGAGGATCCGTTTATTCTGGGAATGTACCAGGCTGTAGAAGCGCTTACGGAGGAAGCTGAAATTCGACACGCAGAAGAAATCATCGAGGGCTGGATCGTCGAAATGGACTCCTGGCCGGAGGAGGAGAGACTGGATACCCGAATTGTAATCCGACTGGACGACACAGACTGTTGGAGCCTTTACTATCCGTACGTTATGGACGGCGTCGAGGAATTAATACCGTTTGGCGAATATGTAGAGGAAAACTGGACGGAAGATGTGGAGGAGCGGAAACAGCAGGGAATTAATATCATCAACAATGAGATAGAGTGGATGAGAAACGCAGATATTTATTGACTTTCAGGTCAGGGGGGGGTATAATTTTTTACATAAGCCACCCGTGTAAGACGCTGATTGGGAAAGATTGAGAAAAAATCAATTCTTAGGAATATCTCCCGGGGAAGGCGTAAACATACCGAAAAATGGAGGAACCGAATATGACAGACGGCAGAAAGAGAATTATTATACTGATCGTCCTCTCCGTATGCATATTGACAGCGGGATGCGGAAAAAAGGACAGCCGGAGAGAAGCGGAAGAAATCTACAAGACTGTATATGAGCATTACCAGGAGGCAAAACAGCTGATTTATGGCGCTTTGATTGAAACGGGAGAGGAAGTCACGGATGAAAAAGGACAGAACTATTTTACAGTGGAAGAGTCGTCCTATCAGAATCTGGAGAGCGTCCGAAAGGTATTGCAATCCGCTTTCAGTGCCGCATACATAGAGTCAAATCTGTCCTGGGTGTTGGAAGGTGATTATCCGCTTTACAGGGAAATTGACGGCCGCTTATGTGTTGCCGAGATGGATGCTGTCGGGGAATTTCTCGCAGATGAGATTGTGTCTGTTGAGAATTTTGAAGAAGCTAAGATCAAAATAAAGGCTGCCTCAGAAGACGCCGTCGATCCTCTTACGCTTTATGAAATAACTTTGGTGAGAGAGGGCAGCGGATGGGTGATTGATGAGATGCGGGAAACGGAATAAGGAAAAAACAAAAAGATTAGAATTGATTACAGGTAATTGATTACAGGTAGGTACTCAGTTCTAATCTTTTTTACGTTGTTGGAAGGAGAGCCTATGAGAACGTGTAACTGCCCTAATTGTAATGCTAAACTTACAATTGATGACGAAAACAGAGATTTTGCTTTTTGTCAATATTGCGGTGAAAAAATTATGCTTGATGATTATCGCAGTACGCACAGAGTGGTTGACGAGGCTAAAATAAAGCAGGCAGAGGTTGAACGTGAAATTCGGCTA
Organism: bacterium; assembly: GCA_023664305.1. Taxonomy (GTDB): domain Bacteria; phylum Bacillota; class Clostridia; order Lachnospirales; family Lachnospiraceae; genus Acetatifactor. Next base: position 71,378 of record JAMPFT010000006.1, read on the forward strand.
AGGGAATTAATGATTAAAGAGACACAAATGAACCAGAAAAATCATCTTAGGAAAGTTCTGACATACGTTTGGATTGGTTCCATTTTTGCGGTTGCTTTGTTGTGTTTATTTGTTTGGGCAACAGGCGGTGATGCCGGTGGTTTATATGCGTTTAATTGTCTGTTTTATGTCGGCGGCCCTGTGGTTGGAGGCGGGGCTTATTTGATTTTTAAGGTGATTCCTGAAAAAGAGTATGAAAAGGAGGTAGTTCAAAACGGAGGTATCAGATTTCCAAAAAATTTAGGGGATTTATCAGAACAAAATTATGCTGTCATACAACAAAAACTTTTAAGTGCAGGTTTTAGCAATATTACATGCATCAGCATGCACGACGTAACATTGGGTTTGCTACAGAAGCCCGGAATGGTAGAGTCAATTACGGTCAATGGCGAAAAGGTGGTATCCGGCGGAAAGGTTTATATGGCAGATGTGCCAATTGTTATTACATATCACGGTAGATAATATCAGTTGCATAAAACGATCAGGCTCTTAAAGAGTTATGGGTTATTCTCATAAAGAAACCACATAGGGGATAGATAGGAAATGAAAAACGCTGCAGGGAACGAATTATGTTTTGAATACAAATCATAAGTTTTCCGCATGAAATCATGTCCCCTGCCGCAGGATATCCAAATACGCTCTATAAGCAAAGGTGCGGTTTCTGCTGGCGGGGGATGTCTTCACAAGAATACCGGTATCCACTAAACGATTGACTGCGCTGGAAGCAGTGTTAAAGGTAATATTCAGGGCCTTAGCCGTTTTTTGAATTTCAATAATCGGATTAGCCTCCAGATAATGAAAAACAACCCCTGTATTTTTTGCTGCGCGGCCCAGCTTAGAGATCACAGCTTCATTTGTGTCATGAAGAGCAATTAATTTATCGATGGCCGCAACAGCATCTTCGACTGATTCCAGGAGAGCCTGTAAGAAAAACTTTACCCATTGCTCATAATTTCCTTTTGTTCTGACTTCGGTCATACGATCATAGTATTCAACACGATTTTTCTTAAGAGAATAGGAAATGTACAGCGCAGGAGTCGTGAGAATTTTTCTCTCCATTAAAAACAATGTAATTAACAGACGGCCAATGCGTCCGTTACCGTCAAGGAAGGGATGAATCGTCTCGAATTGATAGTGGATCAATGCTGCGCGAATCAAAGAGTCAAGGTCATCCTCAGCATGAATGTATTTTTCAAGATCGAACATCGCGTCAAGCATATCATCCGGGGACGGGGGAATATAGCGGGCATTTTTCAGAGTGCTTCCCTGTCCCCCGATCCAATTTTGCGAGTGTCTGAACTCGCCGGGATTTTTTTCCTGTCCTCGAACTCCTTCCATCAAAACAGCATGAGTTTCTTTGATTAAACGGTTGCACAAAGGCAGAGTCTGTAAACGCCTGATTGCAAATTCGGTCGCTTTGATATAATTTACAACATCTCCAACATTTCGATTTGCATTTACATCCAACAAGGGATCAAAAATATCCTCCAGGGTTGCCTGTGTGCCCTCGATCTGTGAAGACATCAAAGCTTCCTTGCGCACATACATAGATATAAATAACCCGACATTGGGAATGCGGGTTGCTATACTTTCCAAAACTGCGAGACGGGAATTGGCTTTTATCAGTAAGCCGACAATATCTTCCGTCAGTTCAACGGGAGGAACCGGCGGTAACGGACTGGGAAGAAATGATTTATATGCCAATTCACCAGACAAATTTGATTTATAATATCCTGCTCGGTTGTTCATATCTTTGATGGCTCCTCTCGGGAAATTAAAATATATGAATTATTATAGCTTATTTATTTCAAGATGTAAAGCAAAATTGAAATAAAGCCAATTTATGGTTGCATATTCGATGGCTCGGGAAAAAAGAATCAAATAATAGGAATTTATTAAGCATATATTGGCAGTTCTTATGTTTTTTGAATGTACACATTCAACAATCAAACAGGTAACTATCAGGGGAATTTTGTCGAAAATACTTGACATTGATTACATGACAATGTATAATCTTATCAAAAATCAGGGAAATACCATTGCATAACTGAAGGAGATCACTATAATAATTTTTCAAAACAAAAGAATCGGGGTATGATTCAATGTATTCGAATGATGAGTGGATTGCTCACACGAATCTCTTCGGTGATAGACAGAGTGTGTCTGAGCATCTGAGAGGAACGGCGGAGAAAGCGGCGGAATATGCAGAAAAATTCGGGTGTGGAAAAGCCGGTTATCTCTGCGGTGCGTTTCACGATCTCGGGAAATATTCTGAAGAATTTCAAAATAGGATTCGGAATCCGCAGCACTCTGCCAGGGTTGACCATTCTACGGCTGGCGCAAAGAAGCTTTTAGAATGCTCTGCAGCATATACACCTGTTGCTATGGCGATTGCAGGGCATCATTCCGGCTTGCCGGACAGTGGAAATCGGCGTATATCTGCGGCAGGAGACGGAAGCTTTTACGGCAGATTAAAGTCGAAAATTCCCGGTTATGACAGCTGGGAAAAAAATCAGGATTTATACGATTTCTTCAGGGGGTTGGAAGCCGATGGAAATTCCTGTTTTCCTGCATTTTGCCAGGAAAGCAGGTTTTCCATGGCTTTTTTTATTCGGATGATTTATTCCTGTCTTGTGGATGCTGATTATCTGGATACAGAAGAATTTATGAATCGGGGGAGCTGGAAGAGGGGCGGCTATGAATCGATAGGGGCGTTGTTGGGACGGTTCCGGGAATATGTATCGCCTTGGCTGGAAGAAACGGGTGGGCAGGAACGCATCTGCGGGGTTCGCACCCGGATCCTACAGGAATGTATGTGTCAGGGGAAGGTGCTGCCACAGGGGATATATACGCTTACTGTTCCCACAGGAGGAGGGAAAACAACAGCGTCTATGGGATTTGCGTTGGAGCATGTATTAGCTCATGGAATGGAGCGTGTGATTTATGTGATACCGTATACCTCTGTAATCGATCAAAATGCGGCGGTGTTTGAAAAGATACTGGGTGAAGAAAATGTGATAGAACATCACGGAGGAATTACTTACGAATTGGAGGAAGATGAGTGCGGCGATTTGGCGTATAAAAAAGCATTGGCAGTTGAGAACTGGGACGCGCCGGTTATCGTGACCACGGCGGTACAATTTTTTGAATCGTTATTTGCAAATAAGAGTTCAAAGTGCCGTAAACTTCACAATATTGCTAACAGCGTTATTATTTTTGATGAGGCGCAGACGCTGCCTCTGCTTTATCTGGAACCTTGTATTGCGGCAATTGCGCAGCTGGTGAAAAATTATCGTGCGACAGCTGTCCTTTGCACCGCAACACAGCCGGCGTTGGAAAAGCATTTTCAAAAATATATTCCGGATTTACGGTTTTTGGAACTTTGTAGTAAAACGGAAGAATTATTCCGGATATTCGAAAGAACCACGATTCGGGATGTCGGATGTCAGACGGTAGAGCAGCTTGCGGAAGAGTTGAAAGGACAAAGTCAGGTGCTTTGCATCGTCAATAAGAGGAAGACGGCGCAGGAATTGTACCGGTCTGTCGCGGAAGAAGGAACCTATTGTTTGACTACGCTGTTGTATCCGGCGGACAGACTGAGAAAATTTGAGGAGATCAGAGACCGACTGAAGCAGGGTAGTCCCTGCAGAGTAATTGCAACGTCCCTGATTGAGGCCGGGGTAGACCTGGATTTTCCGTTGGTATTTCGACAGGAGGCGGGGTTGGATTCTCTGATACAGTCGGCGGGAAGATGTAACAGAGAGGGAAAACGGAGCCGAGAGAACAGTTATGTATATTCTTTTCGGTTAGAAAATGAGAGCTCTCCGTTTGCGGCGCAAGGCATTGCCGCCATGAGGGAAACCTGGAGAAGGTATGAGCGGATTAATGAGCCTGCGGCAATTTCCTTTTATTTTCAGTTTTACAGGGAACTTACAGGCGGAGAAAATCTGGATCAGAAAGGAATTTTAAGGGCGTGGGAGCAGGGACTGAGAGGGAGCGCCTATCCGTTTTCTTCCGTAGCTGATATGTTTCGATTAATTGAAAACGATACGAAGCAGGTTTTTATCCCCGCAGAAGGGGCAGAGGAACTTTTAGAGAAGATAGAGGAAGGTACGGCGGATAAAAATACATACAGAAAACTGGGACGGTATGGAGTGAATGTTTATCCTGAACATTTTCGAGCGTTATGGGATTCCGGGTGTCTGGAGACGGTGGGAGACAGAGTCTTTGTATTGCGTGACAAAAGTCAATATCGGGGAGACACGGGTCTGCAGATGGATGTGGAAACCGGATTTGGTATCTTTATATAAAAGGAGGAGGTGTGTGATGGCTGTTAAAGTGGAAGTTTGGGGGGATTATGCCTGTTTTTCCCGACCGGAGCTAAAAACGGAGCGCGTGTCATACGACATGATCACGCCTTCGGCGGCGGTAGGGCTGTTGGAGGCGATATACTGGCATCCGGGGTTAAGGTGGATTGTTGATAAAATTTATGTAATGGCTCCGGTTTATTTGACCAAGACGGCCGGAGACAGCGGGAAAGAAGCGGCGGAGGTCAGAATGACCAGTATTAAAAGAAATGAGGTAAAATCAAAAATTACGGCATCCGGTGTGAAGACGGTAATGACTACAGGTAAGGGAGAACTGTATCTGAACACATCGGCGGACAGAAATCAGAGATCGTCGCTGATCCTGCAGGATGTTCATTATGTGATAGAAGCTCATTTTGTCATGACAGACAAAGCGGCAGACGGAGATAATCCGGGAAAGTTTCAGGACATTATGAAGAGAAGACTTAAAAAGGGGCAGTGTTATCACCAACCATGCTTTGGCTGCCGGGAATTTCCGGCTCATTTCAGGGAATGGGAGGGTGGAGAAATCGAGACCAGCCATCTGACGAAGGATCTGGGATATATGCTCTACGGAATGGATTATAGTGATCCTGATGATATTCGGCCTATGTTTTTCAGGGCGCAGCTTCGGGACGGTGTTCTGGACTTAAAGGATTGTGAGGTGGTTATGTGATATTACAGGCCTTGGTAAATCATTATGAGGATTTGCTGGAAAAGGGGGAGATTTCCAGGCCGGGCTGGGGAAATACAAGGGTTTCTTTTGGGCTGAATCTGGATAGAGAGGGGAATATTATTGCTCTGCTTTCATTGAAAGTCCCAGATAAGAAAGGGAAGCCTGTTGCCCGCAGCATGGAAGTGCCGCAGCCGGTACAGCGTTCGGGGATAGGAGTGAAGGCCAATTTCCTTTGCGATAATGCAAGCTATGTGCTGGGAGTGGATGAGAAAGGAGATCCGGAACGGACAAAGCAGTGTTTTCAGGCGTTTTGCGATCTGCATGAGACGCTTCTACATGAAGTGAAATCCGAAGCGGCTGAAGCGATTCTGAAATTTCTGGATAAGTGGCGGCCGGAGGAAGCCCTGGAACAGGAACAGATTTCCGACTACTGGAAGGAACTGATGGCGGGAGCAAATATCCTTTTCTATTATGAAGGCAAGGCGGCGACAGAGGATGCCGCGGTCAAAAATTGCTGGCAACGACATTATGGGAGTGCGGGAGATGAGCAGTGCGGGATCTGTATGGTTACCGGCAGACAGGATAAGATTGCGAGGGTACATCCAACCATCAAAGGAGTGTATGGAGCCCAGACCATGGGAACGCCCCTTGTGTCTTACAATGTGGCAGCATTCTGTTCCTATGGAAAGGAACAGGGCAGTAACGCCTCTGTGGGGGAATATGCCGCTTTTGCCTACGGAACGGCTTTGAACCGTCTGCTCAGCGACAGGGAGCATGTTCGGTCTGTGGGAGATACGACGGTGGTCTGCTGGGCAGAGGGCGGAGACACTGTCTATCAGGATGTGGGAGTGGCAGCTATGTTTGGGGAAGAAGAGGACGGAGTGGTCACGGACGGAGAACTGCGGGAGATTCTGGAAAAGATTTCCAGAGGAGATCCCATTGATTTTGACGGGAAGGCGCTTGATACGGACAGACATTATTATGTACTGGGAGTAGCGCCGAATGCAGCGAGACTGTCGGTGCGCTTTTTCAGACAGGATTCTTTCGGCAATATCTTAAAAAATATTGCCGCACACTATGACAGGCTGAAGATTGTGAAACCGACATACGAAAGGCAGGAACTTTTGTCGGTATGGAGAATGCTGTATGAGACGGTAAACAAGAACGCAAGGGATAAATCACCGTCCCCCCAGATGGCGGCAGACACTTTAAGGGCGATTCTGACAGGGGGAACTTATCCGGTATCCCTGCTCAACGGAGTTATGCTTCGCATCCGCGCGGAAAAGCGGGTGACGAGCGGCAGAGCGGCCATCATAAAAGCTTATTACCTGAGAAATTTAAATCCATTGTGTTCAGAGGAGGTGTTACAAGTGGAACTAAATGAGGAAAGTAAAAATGTACCCTATGTATTGGGGAGGCTGTTTGCCGTGTTGGAAAATATCCAACAGGAGGCAAATCCGGGGATTAACGCGACGATTAAGGATAAGTATTTCAATTCGGCGGCATCAACCCCGGCACAGATCTTTCCGCTGCTGCTCAATCTGGCGCAGAAGCATCTGCGAAAATTGAATGAGGGCGGCAGAATATCTTTTAACAGACAATTGGGCGGGCTTATGGAAATGCTGGGAGAGTCGTTCCCGAACCGGATGACACTGCCGCAGCAGGGAGCATTTTATCTGGGATATTATCATCAGACACAGAAACGTTATCAGAAAAAGGAGGAAAAGTAAAATGGGCGAGGCTATTAAGAACAGGTATGAGTTTGTGATTTTGTTTGATGTGGAGAACGGTAATCCAAACGGGGATCCCGACGCGGGAAATATGCCCAGAGTAGATCCGGAAAGCGGATACGGTATTGTGACGGATGTATGCCTGAAAAGAAAGATACGCAATTATGTGGAAACGGTGAAGGAGGATGAGGCTGGATACCGCATTTATATCAAGGATAATGCGCCGCTGAACCGAAGCGACAGGGAAGCTTATGATTTCTGCGGGGTTGAACCGGATAAGGTGAAGGCGATGAAGAAAAACGATCCCGAACTGGATCGGAAAGTGCGTGATTTCATGTGCAATAATTTCTACGATATCCGTACTTTTGGAGCAGTCATGACTACGTTTGTAAAGGACAATCTGAACTGCGGTCAGGTGCGCGGGCCGGTACAGTTGAGCTTTGCCAGAAGTATAGACCCGATTCTGCCGCAGGAAATCACAATTACCAGAGTTGCCATTACAACAGAGGCGGATGCGGAGAGAAAGGGCACAGAAATGGGAAGAAAATATGTGGTTCCCTATGCGCTTTACCGTGCAGAAGGGTATATTTCCGCAAATCTTGCCCGAAAAGTCACAGGATTTTCCGAAGCCGATCTGGAGCTTTTGTGGGAGGCGATTATGAATATGTTTGAAAATGACCGCTCCGCAGCCAGAGGGAAAATGGCGGTAAGGAAACTGATTATTTTCAGGCATGAGAAGGAACTCGGGTGTGCGCCGGCTCATAAGCTTTTTGACGGGGTTTGTGTACGGCGTAAGGAGAATGTGGAGATTCCAAGAAACTATACGGATTATGAAGTCAATATTGCAGATGATTTGCCTGAGGGCGTCACCTGTATTTGTAAAGAGTAAATCCTATGGAGTATCGGGAAGAGGATTTTTTGCTGCTATCGGGAATCCAACACTTTGCGTTTTGCAGACGTCAGTGGGCGTTGATCCACATCGAGCAACAGTGGGCAGAGAATGTCAGAACTTTTGAAGGCAAGGTCATGCATGAGAACGCCCATGATCCTTTCTTGAAAGAAAAGAGAGGAGATGTGATCACCGTCCGCGCTATGAAAATTTTTTCCGCAGGGATGGGCGTCAGCGGAGAATGTGATGTGGTGGAGTTTCACAGCGCTCCGCAGGGAATATGTCTTCAGGGGTATGAGGGAAGGTATCGTGCAGTGCCGGTGGAGTATAAACGTGGGGCGCCTAAGAGTCACGATGCGGACGAACTTCAGTTGACTGCTCAGGCAATGTGTCTTGAGGAGATGCTGCAGACGGAAGTAGAGCGCGGATATTTGTATTATGGGGAAACCAGACGCAGGAAAGAAGTATGTTTTTCGGCTGAAATACGGGATAAGGTTCGACGCTATTTTGAAGAAATGCATGGCTATTATCAGAGGAGATATACTCCACGGGTAAAGCCCGGTCCAGCCTGTAAACAATGCTCGCTGCAAAACATCTGTATGCCGGAGCTGGGAGAGATCCAGACTGTTCAGAAATACATAGATAAGATGTTGAGGGAGGATATGTCATGAAAAAGCTGCTGAACACTTTGTATGTGACAACTCCCGACGTCTATTTGGGACTGGATGGTGAGAACATTGTAATAAAAAAGGACTCAGATATGCTGATGCGCCTTCCGCTGCACAATTTGGAAGCGATTGTGACGTTTAACTATACGGGAGCCAGTCCGGCGTTGATTCGTAAATGCGCGGAAATGCAGATCACAGTCAGTTTGTTTCAGGGAGATCGTTTTTGCGGAAGATATGTGGGACGGGAAAACGGCAATGTAATCCTTCGGAAAACGCAGTATCGCTATTCAGACAGTAATGATGAAAGTCTGAAAATCGCGCGGAACATGATCATGGGTAAGGTTCATAATGCGAAATATGTGATAGACAGGGCAGTACGCGATCATGCGTTGCAGGTAGATGTACCCAAATTGGAAAATGCATCGTCATTGCTGAAAAAAGCGCTGGGATGTATCAAGGAGGCACAGGATCTGGAGAGCTTGAGAGGATTTGAGGGCGAAGCAGCGGCAGTTTATTTCCGGGTCTTTGACGAACTGATACTGCATGAAAAAGAGAAGTTTCAGTTTAACGGAAGAAATAAGCGGCCGCCACTGGATCGCGTAAATGCATTGCTGTCCTTTGTGTATTCCCTTTTAGCGAATGAGTGTGCGGGCGCCGCTTACTCTGTGGGACTGGATCCGTATGTCGGCTTTTTACATCGGGACAGACCGGGAAGGGAGTCTCTGGCATTGGATCTCATGGAAGAATTGCGCTGTCCTGTGGCAGATAGATTTGTATTGAATCTGATCAACAGACATGAGGTTTCGCCGGAGGACTTTCGAATAACAGAGAGCCATGCGGTGATTATGAATGATGCCGCCAGAAAAAAGGTTATCCAAAAGTGGCAGGAAGCGAAGCAGGATATGATATTACATCCGTTTCTGCAAGAGAAGGTTCCGACGGGACTGATTCCTTATGCACAGGCCATGCTGTTGGCGAGATATCTGCGCGGCGACCTGGATGCCTATCCGCCTTATTTTAAGAGGTAAAATATGCTTGTACTGATTACATACGATGTAGACACAAAAAATGCGCAGGGGGTCAGGCGTCTGACGAAGGTTGCCAAAGTATGCACCAATTACGGACAGCGTGTGCAAAATTCTGTCTTTGAATGTGTTGTGGATAACACACAGTTCGCCATGATTAAGAAGCAACTGGAGGATATTATTGATTGCGAAAAAGATAGCATCAGATATTATATCCTGGGGGAGCAATATAAAAAAAGAGTGGAGCACATAGGTGTGGAAAGAGGAACCGACGTGTCAGGATTGCTTATCTGTTAGACAACATATCAACAGATATATATGCGAAACCGAAGCGCCCAGAAATTCCCGGTGATGTTCGCGCAATAAAAAGCCCGAATGTGGAGGAAATTAAATATGAGATATTTTGACGGAGTACTTTAATATGCAAATTTATGGTGAACTTTTAAGTGTTTTAGGCAAAATGTAAAGATATATTGTGCATTTTTGCTGTCGCCCCCTGTACGGGGGCGTGGATTGAAATTGGAGGGTTTTAGCTCTCTTGGTCGCCAAATCCTGTCGCCCCCTGTACGGGGGCGTGGATTGAAATTGTCAAGTTGTCGCCATTCGGTTCAGTCACTGAACGTCGCCCCCTGTACGGGGGCGTGGATTGAAATGGTATTCGCTGGCGTCCGTCGCGACGATTTCCGCGTCGCCCCCTGTACGGGGGCGTGGATTGAAATCGTCTTAACCAGAGCTTTTCCCTGTCCGCTGAAGGTCGCCCCCTGTACGGGGGCGTGGATTGAAATTGTAGGAACTAAGCGTCACGCAGGGACGCTTTTTGTCGCCCCCTGTACGGGGGCGTGGATTGAAATTTTTTACCGGGGCGCTCTTTGTATTTATCCTCAGTCGCCCCCTGTACGGGGGCGTGGATTGAAATCCCCGATTTTTTCATGTGTTTCAAAAACGATTCGTCGCCCCCTGTACGGGGGCGTGGATTGAAATTACGACGGCCGCCCCTCTTTTAGGCGGACACGGAGTCGCCCCCTGTACGGGGGCGTGGATTGAAATACTATTATTTGCAAAAAAAATCCTGTCGCGACTGTCGCCCCCTGTACGGGGGCGTGGATTGAAATAATCAAGCGGCTCTCAGGGCGGCGTGCGAATCCGTCGCCCCCTGTACGGGGGCGTGGATTGAAATGTTTTGTATGTTGAACATTTAGTCCAAAAAAATATCGTCGCCCCCTGTACGGGGGCGTGGATTGAAATGTTTCGGGTCGGACACTTTTATCCGGCATTGGAAGTCGCCCCCTGTACGGGGGCGTGGATTGAAATATCCATATACTAATTATAGCAAGCCTCGAATCGTTGTCGCCCCCTGTACGGGGGCGTGGATTGAAATTCTATCTCTGTGTAACAGTTTGTAACCGCTTGTAACGTCGCCCCCTGTACGGGGGCGTGGATTGAAATTCAAAAGACATAGCAAGCTCATTGATTTTTCCGCGTCGCCCCCTGTACGGGGGCGTGGATTGAAATCACTATATTTCATTCCTGCCTCCGTATATCTTCGTCGCCCCCTGTACGGGGGCGTGGATTGAAATAATAACAGAATCAGAAAAAAACAACTTTTCCGGCGTCGCCCCCTGTACGGGGGCGTGGATTGAAATATCAATTAAAACGACGGAATGAGGCTCAGGAACAAAGTCGCCCCCTGTACGGGGGCGTGGATTGAAATAATATTAGAAGCATTAGAAGAAAAAGTAATAGGAGTCGCCCCCTGTACGGGGGCGTGGATTGAAATCTTTCTGTCGTGCGTCGCATTAAGCGGTCTATCGTGTCGCCCCCTGTACGGGGGCGTGGATTGAAATCTCCTTGTACGTTTTTAGTTTTTATGTTATATTGGTCGCCCCCTGTACGGGGGCGTGGATTGAAATTCGGTTTTGGCTTCGGCGGATACGGCTTTTGCCGTCGCCCCCTGTACGGGGGCGTGGATTGAAATTGTGACTGGAATATCCCTATCCACTGGGGCGCCACGTCGCCCCCTGTACGGGGGCGTGGATTGAAATCTCCATTCTCGGTAGATATATCAGGAGCAGGAAAGTCGCCCCCTGTACGGGGGCGTGGATTGAAATGCCTATGCTGCACTCCTGCCCGATTCCCTCCGCACCGTCGCCCCCTGTACGGGGGCGTGGATTGAAATATATCCACTACTATCTTGCGCCTTTGCAACCACTGTCGCCCCCTGTACGGGGGCGTGGATTGAAATTCTTTTGTTGTAGGTATAAGGGACAAGCTGAACAGTCGCCCCCTGTACGGGGGCGTGGATTGAAATCAGATAAGGCGGTCGGCGGTGGCGGTCATTTCTCCGTCGCCCCCTGTACGGGGGCGTGGATTGAAATTCCTATGGAGGTCAAACACGGTTATGATACCACAGTCGCCCCCTGTACGGGGGCGTGGATTGAAATCGATCAAAAGAAAAAGGCCCCCATGGAACAACAGTCGCCCCCTGTACGGGGGCGTGGATTGAAATTTGCCAAATACCATGACCAGTTTATAAGTATTGAGTCGCCCCCTGTACGGGGGCGTGGATTGAAATCGATCAAAAGAAAAAGGCCCCCATGGAACAACAGTCGCCCCCTGTACGGGGGCGTGGATTGAAATTGTTTTAAGAACTTAAAAGCACTTCCTGACCATCGTCGCCCCCTGTACGGGGGCGTGGATTGAAATCAGTTTTCAAAATTATAAATCACGTTACCGCGCTGTCGCCCCCTGTACGGGGGCGTGGATTGAAATTTGCTATATTCAGTTGTCAAAGTGCAGGGGATCCAGTCGCCCCCTGTACGGGGGCGTGGATTGAAATACACAAAAAGAAGTAGGCCAGGAATTAAAAATCGTCGCCCCCTGTACGGGGGCGTGGATTGAAATCGAAGGCATGTCCGGCAGGTTAAGCCAACTAAACGTCGCCCCCTGTACGGGGGCGTGGATTGAAATTCAAATTCAATATCATAGGCGATCTTATCAACTGGTCGCCCCCTGTACGGGGGCGTGGATTGAAATGTCCAAAAACAGGATAATACCGCGATACCCGTTATCCGTCGCCCCCTGTACGGGGGCGTGGATTGAAATTTTCTATTTTATATTACATTTACCGAGATAATTTCGTCGCCCCCTGTACGGGGGCGTGGATTGAAATGTGAGTTAAATGTGGGATTGAAATTTGTTCTCAATGCTTTTTCCATCTCTTTTTCCTCGTCGCCCCCTGTACGGGGGCGTGGATTGAAATGCAAAACCTCTTTACGGCCGATTAAGATATCCGTCCGTCGCCCCCTGTACGGGGGCGTGGATTGAAATCTCGATTGTTGCGCGGCCGTCGTCGAGATACGGACAGTCGCCCCCTGTACGGGGGCGTGGATTGAAATTTTAAACTTTTTATTGTGGTAGGTATAGCCGCGGCGTCGCCCCCTGTACGGGGGCGTGGATTGAAATTTGCAAAATGTTGTAAAAATGTCTCTGTACTCTTCGTCGCCCCCTGTACGGGGGCGTGGATTGAAATACATTATGTCAAGAATGTGAGATAATATCATTACGGTCGCCCCCTGTACGGGGGCGTGGATTGAAATAAAAGCTAATGCACTATGCACATAGTTTTATCTCGTCGCCCCCTGTACGGGGGCGTGGATTGAAATTTGAGTGAGATAGACGCATGCGAGGCAGTCAGCGGTCGCCCCCTGTACGGGGGCGTGGATTGAAATAAGCCCCCAACAAAAAGGAAAGAGAGGAAAAAGAGTCGCCCCCTGTACGGGGGCGTGGATTGAAATAATCAGCGTATCAAGCGAGCAATGCCCTTTAATTGTCGCCCCCTGTACGGGGGCGTGGATTGAAATCTCTTTGTTGCCGAAAATCCAACGCCGGATAACTGTCGCCCCCTGTACGGGGGCGTGGATTGAAATACCATTGACATTAAGGCAGTTGCCACGCTTGCCGGGTCGCCCCCTGTACGGGGGCGTGGATTGAAATCATGCTTGCGAACACATCATCTGCGCCGGATATGCGTCGCCCCCTGTACGGGGGCGTGGATTGAAATTTGTTTAATAAGTGCGTCTATCATTCCGGCAATAGTCGCCCCCTGTACGGGGGCGTGGATTGAAATTCTTCGATACTGCCCTCTTTGACGATTGCTGTCACGTCGCCCCCTGTACGGGGGCGTGGATTGAAATTGGATAAAATCGGTCAGATTATGGCGGCGATATTCGTCGCCCCCTGTACGGGGGCGTGGATTGAAATTTCTTAGGCGTGGCGGTATAGGGCAGTAGGAGGTTGTCGCCCCCTGTACGGGGGCGTGGATTGAAATTTGCCTTGCCGTCTCAAATTTTGTCCTTTGACTTGGTCGCCCCCTGTACGGGGGCGTGGATTGAAATACAAAGATGGCGCTTATCATTTTCATGGTATTTTTGTCGCCCCCTGTACGGGGGCGTGGATTGAAATTCCTGAAATTTCTTCAAAACTTGATGATTCGAAGTCGCCCCCTGTACGGGGGCGTGGATTGAAATGATCAAGTCATAGAAGCACTTTACTTCCGGCAAGGTCGCCCCCTGTACGGGGGCGTGGATTGAAATGCGAGTTAAACGCCGATAAGTTTGACGGAGAGTTGTCGCCCCCTGTACGGGGGCGTGGATTGAAATATGAGGTCACCTACTTCCTGATTACCTCGATCTGGTCGCCCCCTGTACGGGGGCGTGGATTGAAATGGCTTATGCACTATGCCAAATACGCATGAGCATAGGTCGCCCCCTGTACGGGGGCGTGGCTTGAAATGCCGTACCGGAAGCTGTAACCGTCGAGCCATATTCGTCGCCCCCTGTACGGGGGCGTGGATTGAAATAAGCCCCCCCAACAAAAAAGGAAAGAGAGGAAAGGTCGCCCCCTGTACGGGGGCGTGGATTGAAATCAACATTACCCGGCCGTATAGAAAGCAGGCCACATCCATTTTGGCAAGAAACAGGATTCATAAAGAAAAACAGGAAAAGTGCCAACGAGTACTTGACACAAAGTGTCGAGAAATATAGCTGTTGGATGTATTAGTAATGTGTGGGGAAAAGCCAACTATTCGTTAAAGTTGTCTTTTGCGCATAGTTGACTCTATCTCTCCAACCGCTTCTTTAAGCTTCACGCGCAGAAAGCAGAAAGATCACTTAGAAGAACTTACTCTTTCCAATGCCAGTCCGATCAAACGGTCTGTATGATCAACCATGAACAACGGTATATTCAGCACATCATCATCCAACTTCAAATTGTTCAGAGAAAACCGAACACGGAGTTTGACCTGATCCGGAAACAATTCTTTAAATTTTTTAAGGCTCTTGCCTGCAATGTTTGCATCAGATTTGACTTCCACAGGAAAAATATCATTCTCCCGCTGGATCAGAAAATCTATCTCATAAGGAGGATTGCTCCGGCTCCAATATCTGGGAACGACTTCAAACTGCGTGATCAAAGACTGAAGAATAAAATTCTCAGTCAGTGCGCCTTTAAATTCAGTGAACAGGCGGTTGCCCTCTCCAAAAGCTGTAGGTGCCAGCTGTGCCAGACGACGGAGCAGCCCAACGTCCACCAGATAAATTTTGAAAGCCGACAAGTCGTCGTAAGCTGCTATCGGCAGACCGGGTGCGGAGCTTCGATAAATCTTATGCACTAATCTGGCATTGACCAGCCAATGTAATGCATCTTCATATTCACGCGCTCGCGCTCCCTCTTTGACTGCCTTGTAGATAAACTTTTTGTTTTCTCTTGCCAATTGGGACGGAACGGATTTCCAAATCATGGAGATTTTGGGAAATTCGCCGGAAGCGGGATGTTTTGCAAAATCACGTTCGTAGGCGTCAAGAATTTCAAAGAGAACCTCCTGCATGGCGGAAACATCTCTTGCTTCCGTCCACATCAGAACGGATTCCGGCATCCCTCCGGTGACATAATACATTTTCAGTTTTTCGCAAAGGGGATTAAAAAACGCAGCGGGAATCTGTTCCAGACTGTTTACGTTTTCCAGATATCCGGCAAGATTCCCGTCGCCGTTGGCAAGCAAAAATTCAGTGAAGGTCATCGGATTAATCTGCATAAAATTGACTTTGCCAACCGGAAAAGAGGACGGCTTAGCCAAGGCAATTCCCAGCAGGGAACCGGCACAGGCAATGTGATACTGCGGAGCATTCTCACAAAAATATTTCATGGAGTTGATAACCTTAGGACAGTCCTGTATTTCGTCAAAAATGATAAGAGTCTTTTCCGGTAGAATCTTCTGCCCGCTGGCAAGCATCAAATTTTGCAGGATACGGTTTACATCTTTGGTTGTCTCAAAAAATTGCCGATATTCCTCATTTTCGTCAAAGTTAAAATAGGCTGTGTTTTCATAGCAGCGCTTTCCAAATTCTTTTAAAACCCATGTCTTACCCACCTGACGCACACCTTTTAAAATGAGCGGCTTGCGATAGGGAGATTTTTTCCAATCCAGCAGTTTTGACAGAATGAACCGTTCCATAGAACCACCTCTTTTATTTCCTCGCAAACAGATCCAATACTGTGAGTTTGTATGCAGATCACACATAATCACATTTTTATTTACTATTATGTGTTTATAGTCACACTTTTATTATATTATAACCCTGTAAAAATGCAACTCTTTTGTGCATCGCTTTCGCTCACAGACAATACAAAGAATACGGTGCATCCTTTCTATTCCCCTCGTACTCTTTAAACTGTAATCCGTTCTTTCCGGAAATTGCGCTTGAAATTAATTTTTTGGTGAGTTCCGGAACATCGTCTCTTGCTAAAGCTTCCTCGATATCCAGCCATACCACCTCGCTGTTTTCGTTATTGTCACTTGCAGCCGCACCTGAAACATATTCTGCCCTAAATGCAATGTACCAATCATGCATATTAAAGCGAATACCGATTATGTCTGTCGCCTCAACTTCAACGTGAGTTTCTTCCATAAACTCACGTTTTAACGCTTCTTGTGGCGTTTCGCCAATATTAACGTAACCTCCAGGTATAATAAGCATGTCCTTTCCGCTTCCGTAGGTATGCCTTGCGAGCAGTACTTTGCCGTCCTGAATGACGACGCCGGTTACGCTCTGCCCCCAATTTGCATTCTCATGATTGACCATACCCTCTCAACCTCTTTCCTCACGATTCATCATATCTTTCAACCTCTTTCCCGCAACAGCCCTTCCAAAACCAACTCAACAGACCGGTTCAAAAATGTACGGTATTCTTCCTTTGACATGCCGATATAGGGATAGCTTCCCGGCTCCTTCCCCGGCAGATATCCCATGACATTTACCTTTCGTACAATGGCTCCTGCAGGCAGATAATCGATATAATCCGGAAAGGCTTGCAACCCGACAATTTCCGTCAGATAACCGGAGTCGGGGTGTTCTTCGAGGTATTCCGCTTCCATGGAATAGATATCCTTTGACCTGTCTTCCGCCTTGATCAGAAGCTTTACAGAGTCCCAGTTTTCCGGCATTCCTTTCGCTCTTTCGCATAATTCTGCGTGATTTCTGATGCGGTTCCAGGCCGCTTCAACCCGTTTGGGATCGCGGATATATCTTTGAAATTCCGCGTCTGTGATCAGGTGGGAATAATATCCTAAGAGGAAGGCTTTTTCCCAGTCAGAATGAATTTCCTGTTTCCTTTTTTCGATGTATTCCCCGTAAAAGCGTTCGCAGTCAGAGGCCTTTTTTCTTCCGGCTCCCATCCAGTGCGTCACTTCCCGGGGCGGCGTAAACTGCGTCCAGTCTTCGTTTTCGACGTTGCAGTCCGGCGCAATATTGCCCACGCAAAATTCATGTCTGCACAGTCCGGGCATTTTCTGAAGCACCTGATCTGCAATGATTAAATGAGTTACCCAGGATGCCATAAAAACTCTTCCCTCTCTTTTCTGTTCTCCTGTACACGGCTTTATTCCCGCGGGCAATGTACTTTACTTTGCGGCAAAATTATTGATTCTTCCCCAAATCCGTATTCTGCAAAAAAGTATGCGGCCAGCTGTGCTCTGGAGCTGAATGGTTCTGTTTCCAAAAGCTTTTTGACTTCTTCCCGGGAATAAAAGGCCGCCTCAATCTGTTCGTTTTCGGAGGAATGATCCTCCTGGTCTTCCCGGGTGTCGTCTATCTCCGCAAAGGCCAGATACGTCGTAATGTCGGAGATCGCCAAAGCGGCAAAGGAAGGCGGCAGTACCTTTTTGATTTCTCTGACCCTCAATCCGGTCTCCTCGTATAATTCCCGCCGGATACAGTCTTCTATGCTCTCTCCCGCTTCTATCATGCCGGCGCAGAGATTATAGACCGTGCGGTTGACGCCCATGCGAAATTCATGGAGCAGAAGCATTTTCCCCCGGCACAGGGCGATGATGGAAACGCCGCTGGGCTTTCCGCCCACATCCTCGATTCCCTCTAATTCCCGCAGGCTGACAATCTCATATTTTTTCTCTTTCCCGGTCTTGTTCAGGTATGTGATTTCATAATTTTTCAGATATTTCCCGTCCCTGACTTTTTCAAAGCGAAGGAATTTCATGCCACATTCTCCCCCTGATTCTTTGCACACTTATAGCTGCTCGCGCAGCGGTTTCGTCGTCTTCTTCCGTGTAATCTCAACAAGTCCCAGAGCGGTCATATCCACGACGGACGTCTTGATCCGATCTTTTTTTACCAAAAAATTCAAGTGATCCAGCAGTTTTTGTCTGCAGGCTTCCGAGTCCATATTGATGAAATCCACGATGATGATTCCGGAGAGGTTGCGCAGTCTCAGCTGCAGGGCAATCTCTTCCGCCGCCTCTTTGTTGACGCCAAAAACGGCCTCCTCTCCTCTCTTGCCTTTTGTCTCATATTTGCCGGAATTGACGTCGATCACAGTCAGCGCCTCCGTGGGCTGAATGATAAGATATCCCCCCGATTTCAGCCATACGCGCTCTCCCAGCGCGGTATTCATCCGGTGCTCCAGGCCATAAAGACTGACCAGGGAAAGCAGCGGATCCTGATACAGACGTACCTTTTTTTCGAGCATATGCTCCGCCGTATATTCTTTCAGCCAGGCATAAATCTGCCCGTCATCGGTCACAATTTCACCGTATTCGCAGGGGGCTGTCACGGTATCCAAAACGTTTGCAAACAGGTTATCCGACTCCTTCAGGCAGCTGAAGCAGGTGCGGTGAAGGGCGCTGCAGAGCAGCCGTTCATACTCCTCCGCCAGGCTTTGGATGCTTTGTGTCATGCGCTCGCAGGCCGTCTCCTGCGGCTGACCAAGCAGCTCCGCCGCTCTGGTCCTGACGATCACGCCCGTGTCCGGGATTCCCGGCCCGGTCAGGCTGATCAGTCTGTCGTCCCGGGCGAAAGTATCTTCCGACAGGATTTTTCCGTCTGTCAGAAGAGCTGTCAGAAGCTTCTTCTGCTCTTTGGACAACCTAGCGGAGAAACCGACCCGCCTCGGCCCGAAGACAAGGGCAAAATAGTCGTTTGACAGGGAAATGTGGGCGGATACCGTAGGCTGTTTTGTCTTCTGGGCGTCTCTGACCACCTGTACCAAAAGCTCGTCTCCTTCCAGGATTCTCCCGTCGAAAACGCGGTTTAAAAGCAGCGGATATTCCGCGTCTCCAAAGGAAAGGAAACAGATTTCCCCCTCGCCGATCTCCACAAAGCAGGCATTTATATTCTTTACCACATCTTTTACCTTTGCCGTATAAATCGAACCGATCTTACTCTTTTCCGGAAAGGCAGCCGCCGTCAGCTTATCGTTTTGGATCAGAAAAGCGCCCTTTTTTCCCTCATAAGTCGTAAACAAAAGCTTTCCGCCCTCCGTGTCCCGCATGGCGTATTCCTCTTCGGACAAGGTCAGCTTCTGTGTCGGCTTTATCGCTCGACTCATAAAAATATCCTCCGTATCAAAGTCAGAACATTTTGTCCTGTCCGGTCATCTGCCAGACCGATTTTTTATTCTATAGGAAACTTCGTCGCAGCAAGGGAAGAATGCGAAGCATTCTTCTATGCGTCCGATCGGACGCTTTTTTGTGTCCGTCCGATTTCATCCAAAGAGACAAGGCGCATCTCCTCCGGGGTTCCCGTGTCGGCGTAAAGCTCTTTGCGGGTAATCAGCAGGGCGTTTTCCTGCAGGCTCTCGCCCCGCAGCGCAAAAAGTGCCTCGATTACCTGTGCAGGCTTGATGTTTCCGGCGCTGGAGGCATTCAGAAGCATGGAAAAAGCGTCGCCGTCCCATGTAAGCCGATAGATTCCGGGCCGCAGATCCAGCTCCCGCGTTCCCTTTTTGGTCTCCTTTTTGTAGGGAATGTGTTCCCTGGAAAGGAAATCCGGCAGAAGCTCACCCGGGTTGGCGGAAGGCTCTCTTCCCTGGCGGAAACGCACCAGATAGGAGGCCGCCGCCACGCTGGCCATAGCGTTTCCGGCCTTTTCGGGCAAAATTTTTACGGAAACCACCCTGATGCCGGGAACGCCGGCTTCATTCAGCCGGTCCTTCACATCGCCGCAGGAGCGGATGGAATTTACCTCGATATCCATGTATTCGCCTTCGCTCTCCAGACCTACGCCGAGAGGCGCGGCAAAGGTCATGATCTGGTGTGGGCTGAAGCCTCCGGTGTACGCCACGTCGATGCCCGCCCGCCGGATGGCTTTCTGGAAGAAACGCATGACGTCAAGATGGCCGATGAACCGCACCGGCCCGGATTTTGTAAATTTAATTCGCAGTTTCATCTTTATACCCCTTGCGCGCCCATAAGAGGGTGTGCAAACACCCCTCTTTGCGCAGATCAGTCAATATCCGGAAGGAATACCTGCCGCTTTCAAGCCGCCTGCCAAAACAAGTCGGCGGCATACCTTCACTCTTTCCGTCAGGCCTGTCGGGAAAAACAAATCCCGCCGCCGAATCTGGCAGCGCCGCAGCCCTGACATTTCTGACGGCAGTTTTCGGAGATTTCTCCCCGTTTCGCCTTCTCCCACTCCCGTTTCAGGAAAGCCTTTGTGACCCCGCAGTCGATGAAATCCCAGGGCAGAATCTCGTCGGTTTCCCGCTCCCTGCAGGCATAAAAGTCTGCGGAAAGGCCGCATTCTTCAATGGTCTCCAGCCAACGTTCATTGTCGTAGTATTCGCTCCAGGCGTCATAAAAGCTGCCCTTCTCATAAACTCTGCGGATGACCTCGCAAAGACGTCTGTCGCCTCTCGCCAGAACCCCCTCCATCACGCTGGCGTCCGCCTCGTGCCAGTTATATTTGATACTCTTCTGGTTAAGCTGCTCCGAGATGGCCTTTCTGGTCTGGTAAGCTTTTTCGATAAACATATCCTTGGTACACTGTGCCGCCCACTGGAAGGGGGTAAAAGGCTTCGGCACAAAAAAAGATGTGCTGGCAACGATCTGCACCTTCCCGTTGACGCGCTTCTCCTTTGGAACCGTGTCAAAAAACAGAGCGGCAATCTTGTTGGAAAGCTCCGCGATACCGCGGATGTCCTCCTCCGTCTCCGTTGGCAGTCCCAGCATGAAATAAAGCTTGACCCTGTTCCAGCCGCCGGCAAAGGCAAGGGCCGCCCCGCTCAAAATTGCCTCCTCGGTGAGTCCTTTGTTGATCACGTTGCGCAGTCTCTGGCTGCCCGCCTCCGGCGCGAAGGTCAGGCTGGATTTCCTGACGTCCTGCACCTTGCTCATCATGTCCAGCGAAAAGGCGTCGATCCGCAGGGACGGCAGGGAAATATTGATATGCTTTTTACTGCATTCTTCGATCAGAAAGTCGATCAGCTCCGGCAGACGGCTGTAATCGCTGGAGCTTAGGGAGCTTAGGGAAATCTCCTCGTGTCCGGTGTTTTTCAGCATTTCCACGGCCCATTTTTTCAGGGTTTCCACGTCGCGCTCCCGGACGGGGCGGTAAAGCTGTCCCGCCTGACAGAAACGGCATCCCCTGATACATCCCCGCTGAATCTCCAGCACCACCCGGTCCTGGGTGACCTTGATAAAAGGAACCACCGGCTTCATGGGATAATAGGTGTCCGTCACATCCATCTCGATCTCCTTCGTAATCACCGACGGAACGCCTTCCCGGACGGGATGAAAGCTTCGGATCCTGCCGTCCTCATAATATTCGGTCTCATAAAACCGGGGCACATACATCCCCGGCAGAGCGGCGGCGCGCAGAAGGAAGGCCTCACGGCCCGCTTTTTCCTCCTTACATTCCAGATAAAGATCCAGCAGCTTCCGGTACTGCGTCTCCCCCTCGCCGATATAAAACAGATCAAAAAAGTCTGCAATCGGCTCGGGATTATAGGCACAGGGCCCGCCGCCGATGACGATCGGGCAGTCTTCTCCTCTGTCCTTCGCATTCAGCGGAATCTGCGCCAGATCCAGCACCTGTAAAATATTGGTATAGCACATTTCATATTGCAGGGTGATGCCCAGAAAGTCAAAGTCTTTTACGGGATCCTGGGATTCCAGGGCAAAAAGCGGAATCCTCTCCCGGCGCATAATGGCGTCCAGATCCAGCCAGGGAGAATAGACCCGCTCGCACCAGACGTCCTCCCAGGAATTAAACATGGCGTACAGAATCTGAATCCCCAAATGGGACATTCCGATCTCGTAGACGTCCGGGAAGCACATGGCAAAGCGGACCTTGACTTCGGATTTCTCTTTCACTACGGCGTTTACCTCGCAGCCGATATAGCGTTCCGGCTTTTCCACCTGCATCAGGATATCGTCCGATAGGGCAAGCCTTTCTTTTTGTTCACTCATCTTACGGTCTGTTCCTTTCCGTTTCTGTCATTTCCCGTCACCCGGAGATGCCGGACAAAAAATGTTTATTCCCGCGCATGGTAAGAGGATTTCCCGGAGCAGACGGCCTTCATCCTTCGGACATCCTCCGCCGTCGTCTTTTTCCCGGAATAACGGGCCTTTTCATAAATTTCCGCCATCCCGTCCAGATGAAGTCTTCCCTCCCACTCTCTCGCCGTGAGACGGGAAAACAGGCGGCTGTCGCTTTTATCCCCGGGAAGCGCATCGGAAAGAACGGTTTTTTTGTAAAGCCTTCTGACCCGGAAAGCGGGATCACGCAGAGAAAAGGAAAGCCCTCCGCCCGCGCGGCGTTTCTGTTTTGAGGGAGTACATTTTTCCCGAACGTCCGTCGCCGCTTCCGTATTTGCTTCCGTCTCCCGCCGCAGGAGCCCGCCCAGGAAAAACCGCCGCAGAAAACGTATAAACCGAATCAGCGCTTTGATCACAAGGTAGAAGAAAACGCAGACCAGCGCCGCCGTAAACAGAAACTCCAGCACCCTCCAAAGCCAGAAGGTTTCCTCCGCCTCCGGCAAAAGGAACGGTTCCTGCGCGGAAGACGTTCCCTCCGGGATAAACTCTCCCGGCTCCCCGCTTTGGGCAAGGAAAGTAAAGAACGCCCTCAGGAGCGAAAGCAGACCCTGCTTCAGCGCCTGTACCAGACCGTCAAGCCAGGTGATATTGATACTTAAGGCCATGACAAGGACCCCGAAAAAGGCATAACCCAGCACCAGCCCCAGGCCGGAACGCAGCATGTCCTCCGCAGGCAGATACCCTGCGGTACTTCTGTTCAGCGTCAAAAAGTCTGCGAAATGCTGCAGATACTGCACAATGCTGTACAGGAAAAAGAAACCGATCAACGCAATGATATAATAGTGCTCCCAGCCGTCAATCCTTCCCTGATAACGGTGCAGAAGGAAGGAAACCGCCGTCACCGCAACGGCCAGAAAGGGATGACAGGGGAGCGTATAAAGCTCTTTTCTTTTCAGCCGCAGGGAGAGGGAATAAATCAGATAGCCAAAGGCGCATAACACGCACAGCAGACGCCCGGCTACATCCGCAGGGATGAAAAATGCAGGCGCCACAGCCGCAAAATGCGCCGCGAGAAGGAACCGCAGCTTCTGCAGCCTGCCGCGGATCAGGAAAAAAAGCACAGGAAATAAGCCGGTTAAAGCCCACAGCAAGATATCCGGCCTGTCGGCTCCCGCAAAAAACGAAACAGCCGTTACCGCTGGAAAAAGCATCCAGTGGTTCATCTGTTCCACCAGAAATTCGGTTGTAAAATTAAGATACTGCTCCTTCATAAAACAGACGCTCCCTGTCTCTTGGCTTTCCGCGCCCGGCCGCGGGATAAGGGCAGTTCGCGAAGAGTGCTGCCCGTTGTATGGTCCCGGCTTTCGTCAGAACCGGATCAGCTGAATGTGATCCTGCAGGGAAGCGGGCGTCTCCTGCTCCCGGCTTCCCTCCACAGGATAGTACCAGATAAAGTCTCTTCCGGCGGCCCGGAACCGTTCCAGAACGGCCACAAAATCATCATACTGATTGGGCGCCACAAAACAGGTAAGGCAGCCGCTGTCCCCGGAAAAAAGCCGTTCCTCGAAGGTATCGCAGAAGGAAACCGTATTCCCGGATGTGTCGAGCCTTGCAAGCGCTCGGTAAATGGCGTCTGTCTGCCCCTCTCCCGCTCTGGCGGCAATTTCCAGGTGCTTTCCGGTCAGGACATCGACGCCGTTGCCAAAGCAGGCGGTCTGGATTCCCTGCCTGAGAAACCAGGTACACAGTCCCGCGGTAATGCGGATCGTCATCTCCACGCAGGCGTCCTTTTTCAGAATATTGTCATCCTGCAGATTAAAACAAATCTGAACGTTTCGCAGGGACGTATAATTTTTCTGGTTCACCTTAAAATCTCCGGTCTTGGCCGTGGCCTTCCAGTTGATGCTCCGCATATCGTCGTAAGGCTGGTATTCCCGAACCCCTCTGTATTCAAAGGGATCCTCCAGAAGATGGCGTTTTGCCAGCGTTTCCCCGTTTAAGCGGATCAGGGAACGTTTCATCTCTTCGCTCAGCCACGGCTTCGGATATACATAAATATAGGTTCGGAAACGGCGTGAGCCCGTCATCTGATTCATCATAAACAGGTCGGCCGCCACCAGATCCGCGTCCTCAACCGTGTAATATCCCCGTCTGCCGCCGGTGAACTTCAGGGTTCTTGTGACCCGCTCCATGGCACCGATCCGGAAGATATCGTTCCGGTAAAACTGATCCGTGGTGCGCGACCCCTTTGTGTCCTCAAATATCAGATGTCTGTCCGTCCGAAACTTTACCTTCAGCATGGCAAGGGGAAGGCGCTTCCTGTTTTCAATCGTTTCCTTCAGTTCTCCCTGTTCGCCCTCGAACACATGATCCTGAGAAAAGCAGATGTCAACGCTCAGATTCTTCTGCCAGAGCTTTTCGTAAACAACCTTCTGGATCAGGAAAAGGAACAGAAACAGAAGGCCGATTCCCAATAATTTTATCATGATGAGAAATCCTCTGTAGGCGCCGCCGTGATTTCCAGCGCTTTCTCCACCGTCAGGCGGGCTGTCTGCGCCTGGGACGCGCCGTATCCCGTCACAATCCTGTGGGCGAGTACAGGGACCGCCAATGTCTTTATATCGTCCGGCGTGACAAAGCTTCTGCCGTTCAAATACGCAAAGGCCTTTGCGCTCCGCATCAAGGCAATCGTACCTCTGGGGCTAACGCCGCTTAACACCTGGTCTCCCGTCCTTGTGGCGGATACAAGGTCTACCGCATATTCCAGAATACACCTGTGTACGAATACCTGATCCGCCTCCGCCTTAGCCTCCGCCAGCTCTTTTAACGTCAAAACCGGCGACAGTCCGTCCAGCGGATCCCGGCTCCTGTACTGTTCCAGAATGGAGATTTCATCTTCTCTGCCCGGCAGACCCATGGAAAGCTTCATGGTAAACCGATCCAGTTGCGCCTCCGGCAGAGGGAAGGTTCCGGCGGTTTCCACGGGATTCTGCGTGGCGATCACAAAGAAGGGACTGCCCGGAACGTAAGCTTCCCCGTCGATGGTAACCTGACGCTCCTCCATGCACTCCAGCAGTCCGGCCTGGGTTCTCGGGGTGGCCCGGTTGATTTCGTCCGCCAGAAGGATATTGGTGAAGACCGGCCCCCTTCGGAGCACAAATTCGTTCTTTTGCCTGTCAAAGATATTGAGTCCTGTGATGTCGCTGGGAAGCAGATCCGGCGTAAACTGTATTCTGGAAAACTGCGCGTCAACGGTTTTTGCCAGCGTTTTCGCCAGCTTTGTCTTTCCCGTCCCCGGGACGTCCTCCAGCAAAACATGCCCGTCAGCCAAAAGCGCGGTAAAAAGGAGGCGGATCACTTCCTCTTTCCCGACGATCACCTTTCCCACATTTGCCGATATTTTTTCCCACAGCATTTTCCCGTTGCCCATAAACGAACCACCGCCTGTCTTGTTTTCTTTTTATTCTATCACACCAAACTTTGCATTGTAAACCCACAGCCCGGGATTTCCGGTCAATTCCGGCCGGAATGATGCGATTTATTTCCCCGGAATCTCAGGAGCCCGTAATTAATCGGGCAGGCGGGCGCAGGCTTTCTGCGGACCATAAAGGCACATCGGCGCTTGGCGAGGTTCTTTCGAGCTTAGCGTCCGCTATGTGCCGACCCGAGTGCAAACATGTCCGCAGAAAGCCTGTGCCCGGCGAGAAAGCCACGACGAATACTTTTCCATTTTTTTCATATTCTATAATAAGCGTCCGGGAGATAACGACAGACATGAGCAATGCGACCACGGAACAAAAGATGCGGCTGATACAACAGATTCGTTCCCGCTATCGGGAGGACAGATATGACATGTATAACAGAGAGCAGATCCTGTACGGCAAAAGTGCCTGGCCCGGAAACCGCAGACTCTCTTATGACCCGGAAAGTCCTGATCCGGAAAGCGATCCGTACGGTCCGGAATATCCTCAGCATGTCTCCGGCTTCCGCCTCCGGCTGATTCTTTCACTGCTTCTGTTTGCGGCACTAATCGCCATGGACAGAAACGGAATCGCCATCGGCGGCATCACGGCGGAAAAGGTGATGGAGGTGATTTCCGTCGATTATGAAGAAAAAATCGACGCGTGGGTGGAGACGCTCTCCCGTTCCGGGGAATGAGGGGCTTTGGGAAAAATCAACATCCCCGCTGTATGCGACGGGCTCCAAGCAACGTCTCTGCTGTATGCGACAGAGCATCGAGCTTGTAACGCTGCAGAGCAGCGGGGTATGTGACTCTCGCGGCATTCGCAAATATCCGCTTCGCGGCCGCCCGGTTGTTGCTCGCGGGAATTATATCATGAATCTGCAAGTCCCGGGCAGAGCCCCGAAAAACCTGCGGTTTTCCGGGGTCGCTTCGCTCGTCAAATCCCCGAAGAAACATCTGCCCGTGCAAGCACGGCAACTGTTTCTTCGGGCACTTGACTCTGCCCTTTACGGACATTATATCATAGAATATCGCAAAGCCAGGCGTAAGCGTTCAGAATATTTTTCTGCTGCTTTCCGGCCAGGAAATAGTAATCCTGCTGCGCGCCGTTTTCGGTACACAGATAAGAACCGTAAGCGGGTATATCGCAGAAAACAGTTTCCCCGACGGAAACCGGCAGAATCCCGTACCCTTTGTCAGACAGAACAAAGGGCAGAACGTCCGGGCCGTCCGAGATGTAAAAGGCGCTGTTTCGAAGCTTTAGCGCATCTTTATCCCTGCGGGGAGCAATGGCATACAGCTGCTCTGACTTTTGCAGCTCCAGGAAAAGCCATTGCTTTCCGCCGTCCAGCTGGCGGCTCTCCTGCCTCCTTTCGGCAAGCAGTATCTTTCCGCTGCCGTCCAGATAGGTCATTGCGCCGGAGGCCTTGTCGATCCGCAGAATTACTTCCCCCACAGATAATTCCAGCACTCTCCCGCTGTCCCGGTACTTCCAGTTCTTTTCCACTTTGTCTACCGTGATCCCGGGATGTTTTCCCGCGGTCAGCCCGGACCCTTTCGCAAAGGTAATCCGCAAAATAGAACTGCTTACGGGACTGACACGCAGTATACCGTACTGGCTCTGCAGATAGAGTCCGTCCGCCTGTCTGGAAGCCCAGCGGACGCCCGGGTTGATTCTCGCGTGCCCCGCGGGACGCAGCTTTTCCGTGGCCGGCATATCGCCAAAGGCATGGAAGGATGCTTCCGTCCGGGAAGGTTCCGCGTTCCGGTTCTGCGGGCCTGCAAAAAGACCGGACGGGCTGCCTGTCACGAGCTGTTTATGCTGCAGATTATTCGGGTTTGCGGATAATCCGGACGGACTGACTGTCGCAGGCTGTTTAATCTGCACATTCTCCGGTTTTGCAAAAAGACCGGACAGGCTGCCTGTCGCAGGCTGTTTTGCCTGCCGGATTACCGTATGTGCGGAAGGTTTTGCAGCCACCGGTTTTTTGCGCGGCAGGTTCGGAACCGTTTCCGCTGCCCTGCGCTCTTCTGTTTTACTCGCCTCCTTCACTTTCTGCGTTCCGGAGATGTCCTGTCCTGCCGTCCTTAAAGTCTGGAGATGTTTTCCGGAAGTCTCCGTCCCTGCCGAAAGACGCGTCTCCGGTTCTGCTTCCAGCTCTGTCGTCTCACGCGTCTGCAGACACTCCTGCGGCACAGGGTCCGCGATCAGCCCTGTCAGATCGCCCCGATAAAGCACATGCAGCTCGTGCAGGGCGCGGGTGGCCGCCACATACAAAAGCTTCGCGTGTCCGTCGTCCGCCGGGTAGTCCTGTCTTGTGGGATCCCAGATCAGCACTGCGTCAAACTCCAGACCCTTGGTATACTCCACGGGAAGCACCATAATCCCGCTCCCGAAATTGATTTTTTCCAGGTCGCTCTCCGTGATTTCGATATGCTTTTCCAAAAGTCCGGCGGTCTCCGCCGCGCTGCTGACATTCCGGCAGACTACGGCAATCGTGTTATACCCCTGCTCCTGCCAGCCGCGGCAAATTTCCGCCGCCCGTTTCGCCAGGGCCGCTTCCCCGCCCTTCTCCGCGGATTTCGTTTCCGCACCGTTAGCCTCGCCGACAGGCCTCTGACTCTCTCCGCGTTCCTCTTTTGCCGTTCGATCCGTCTCTTTCCGACATTCGTTTTCCCCAAGCCGTTCCACCGCGACTGCCCTGCCGTGGCGCAGAATCGGCTCTGCGGGATAGACCGAAAAACTGCCGTGGCGCAGGATATTCGTGGCAAACTCGGAGATTTCCACCGTATTCCGGTAGCTTTTCCGCAGTATGCCGAAGGAGTCCGCCGGATCCGGAAGGAGCAGCCTGCGCAGCACCTCCCAGTCCTCTAAACCGTAGCCAAAGTGTATATTCTGGGAAACGTCGCCCATGACCGTATAGGTGCAGTCCCTGATGCAGGCATGCAGGACACGGTACGCCATCATGCCGAAATCCTGGGCTTCGTCCACCACAATGTGATGGGCCTCGCTGATCACCTCCGTCTCCTTCACCCATTTGTAGAGCAGCGCCAGCGCCGCCAGGTCGTAGACGTCAAAGGAATCCGACGGGACGGCCACATCCAGGCCCTTTTCTCTCTGCTTTGCCAGAAATTTCAGGTATAAGTCGTAAACGGAGCCCTTCCAACGGGTCGGCCCGTAATAGCCCCGGTAAGCCCGCAAAATAGCTTTTTTCTCTTCTTCCGTGTATTTTACGCCCTTCCCGAGGAACTCTTCCCTTATCTTTACCGCCAGACGGTCGTTTAGCATATTGATCTTGCTTTGAATCGAGACGGACGGGTTACCGTCGATATAGCGCTCTACCGCGCCCCTGTCCACGAGGTGAACCGACAGTAAGGGCCTGCCTGCGGCCTTGTCTTCCTCCCGTCTGTCATAGATGCCGCTTTTTCCGTCCTGCAGCCCCTCCACAAACTGTCTGGGATACAGAAAGACGTCGTCGCGGCGGATTGAAGCCTGTTCCAGCTTCCGAATAAACGCCTCCAGGTCCAGAAACCACCGTTCTGTACCCTTCACCGCATCCCGTGTTCCCGACACGGGGCGTACCCTATATTTCTTTTCATCCCAGTCCTCATAGAGCAGACGGATAAACAGCTGTTCCATCGTCATCTGTCTTACGCCGTACACGTCGAGATCGGGCAGCACGCCTGTGATATAGTTCAGCAGGATCCGGTTGCTTCCTACGATGTAGAAGTCCTCCGGGCGGAAACGTTCCTGATAATTGTACAGGATAAATGAAATCCGATGCATTGCCACCGTCGTCTTCCCGGAGCCTGCGACGCCCTGGACAATAACGTTGTGGTAGGGAGATTTCCGGATGATTTCATTCTGCTCCTTCTGGATCGTCGCCACGATCTCTCCCAGCACGGCCTCCTTGTTTTTGGAGAGATACTTTGTCAGAAGATCGTCGTTTGCCACAACCTCCGTATCAAAATACTCCAAAAGGCGGCCGTCCTGTATTTCATAGGTTCGTTTCAGCTTCAGATCGATGGGAATTTCCCTGCCGCCCGGCGCAGTATAAAAACATCTGCCCAATCCGTTTTCATAATAGGCGTTCGCGACTGGCGCGCGCCAGTCAACCACCAGCCAGTCGGTATTGTCTTTGTTGATGCCGCCCTTGCCGATGTAAAGAGATTCCTCTTTCCCCAATGTCTCATCCCGAAAGACGATTCTGCCGAAATACGGCTTGAGGCGCGCTTTTTCGTTTCTTGCCAGCGCACGCTTCATATGCTCGTTCAGGGTGATGGTGTTGTTTAAGAGCGTCCACAGCTCTACATCGTTGTCGTGATAGTGCTCCAGCATTTCGTCGATCTGCGCCTGCATGCGGCTGACCTCGCTGCCGTAACTGACCAGATTGTTTTCGACTGCCTGCAGGGTCTCTTTCAGATACTTCTCTTCCGCTTCTCTGTCCGTATGATTCATGTACACCTCCCGTATTGTGTTACCGTACACAGTTTTTGCATACACGCCAATCCTGCTCCGGCCGTGCGACGGTTCCTTTGCGGACACGTTTGCACTCGGGCAGGCACATAGCGGACGCTAAGCTCGAAAGTACCTCGCCAGGCGCCGATGTACCTTTACGGTCCGCAAAGGGACCGTCGCCCGGCCTAAGCGCTTTGTAAAAAAGCGGCCGGACGCTTTTGCTGCGACGAAGTTTCCTATAGAATAAAAAACCGCCAGCGCCCTTCTTAAATCTGTCATCGGTAACGGAATAAACAAAACAGCCATAAACAGAATTATACAGAAAAACAGAAATAATAATAGACTTTTTTTTCGATATGTGTTATAGTGTTATATAGAGTCGTGCCTGAAAAAAGCTGTCGTTTTACCGACAGCTTTTTTGCATGATATCGTTTACTCCTGCATGTTTTCAATCCACTTATTTCTGCATGATTACATGTTTTCAATCCATTCGTTTCTGCATGATTGCAAACGGAAATTTGCTCATGAGACAAAGTTCTTTTCCTGATTTTCGCCACCTTTTCCGCCGCATTTAGCTGTGCCTCTGCGCCAGCTCCGCCGTGATTTCCTCCCATGTGACGTCCGTCTGCGCCATAAGCACCATCATATGATACAGAAAATCGCTGATCTCGTACTTTATCTGGCTTACGCCGGGATTTTTTGCGGCGATTACAATCTCCGTCGCTTCCTCTCCCAGCTTTTTTAAAATCTTGTCGATGCCCTTGTCAAACAGATAGTTCGTGTAAGAACCCTCTTTGGGGTGCGCCTTTCTGTCCTGAATGACGTCCAATACGTCCTGAAATACCAGCAGCGGGTTGGTCTTCTCGGCAGAATCCTTTTTGGCGATCTCGTTGAAGAAGCAGCTTCTTGCGCCCGTATGGCAGGCGGCTCCCGTCTGAGAAACCTTCGCGAGGATGGTATCCATATCGCAGTCCGCGGTCAGACTCTTCAGATACTGGTAATGGCCGCTGGTCTCTCCCTTCAGCCACAGTTTGTTCCTGCTTCTGCTGAAATAAGTCATTTTTCCTGTCGCAATCGTCTGACCGTAGGCCTCCTCATTCATATAGGCGACCATCAGTACCTCCAGCGTCCGGTAGTCCTGTACGACCACCGGAACCAGACCGTCGCTGTTTTTCTTAAAGTCCTCCCAGAAATAAGCTGCCTCAAGAGAGTCTACCGATATTCCGTTTTCCCTGCACAGCCCCTTTAGGGTTAAAATGTCCCTGTAATTGTCGTTAATCGTATTTCCGGTGACGCCGCATACCTGGTCGTAGGCAAATATTTCCATCAGCTTGTTTAAGGCAATCTGATTGATCTGCACATAAAAGGGAAGCTTTATACATTCTGCCGTCTCCCTGATCTGATGGGGATTCATCAGAATCATGGCGGACACATAGGTCTCGATCAGCTCTCTGTGAGCTGCGAGCGTCCGGGGATCGTTATAGGAGATCAGAATCTTTTCTCTGCCGAATTTTTGGGATACCTCCTCCGTGATGGCGATATTTTCTTCCTTCTCATAGTCCAGAACCGCCCGTCTGCAGCCCGCATAGAGAAGCTTTTTGATATCCTCCATGCGCTTTACGTTTCCTGCGCCGATGACGTCCGTCTCGGCCAGCGCACAGATTTCCCGCAGCAGCTCCAATGCCTGTTCGTGCTCTGCGTCGTCCGAAGACAGATCAAAAACAATCAGTTCATCCGCGTTGTGTTCATTATAAAGTCTCACCAGACGTAAGGGATCCGTCTCCACAACGGAAAAGTCCGTAAGACTTTTCACCGCATGGCCGTGATATAAATAAATGCATGGTACAAATTTTTTGACAATCATATAGCCTCTCTTCCGTCCTGTAATTTCCGAATCCCGCGGGCTGCGGACCTTACAGGCTTCCCTTCGTGCTTAATACATCCTTTATTCTTGCGTCTATGCCTGTGGCGGCGTCCAGGGCCTTTGCAAAGGCCTTGAACAGAGCCTCAATCATATGGTGCGCGTTGACGCCGTCCAGCAGCTTCAGATGCAGATTCATGCCCGCGCTGTAAGACACCGCGTAAAAAAATTCCCGGACAAGCTCTGTCTCAAGCTCCCCCACTCTCTCCACCGGAAAGGAGCAGTCAAAATTCAGATAAGGTCTGCCGCAGAGATCCACCGCGCAAAGCGCCAGGGCGTCGTCCATGGGAAGGAGAAACGAGCCGTAACGACAGATCCCCTTTTTATCCCCGACCGCCGTGGCAACTGCCTGTCCCAGCACGATGCCGGTGTCCTCCACGGTGTGATGCCCGTCCACCTGCAGATCGCCCCTGACATGGCAGTTCAGATCAAAAAAGCCGTGTCTGGAAAAGCTTTTTAGCATGTGATCCAGAAATCCGATTCCCGTGGAAATGTCCGCCTCCCCTTTCCCGTCGAGATTCAGATACACCGTGATGTCCGTTTCGTTTGTCTTTCGGTTTATATTGGCTGTCCTGTCCATATCGCAATCACCGTGCCTTTCCGCAATCCTCAAACCTTACTTTAATGCTGTTTGCATGAGCCGTCAGTCCTTCGCTTTCGGCAAAGGCCTCGATATCCGTATGTACCTTTTCCAACGCCTCCCTGGAGTAGGATATGATACTCGTCTTTTTGACAAAGTCGTCTACGCTTACAGGCGAGAAGAATTTGGCGGTGCCGTTGGTTGGCAGGATATGATTCGGCCCCGCAAAGTAGTCTCCCAGCGGCTCGGAGGAATATTCACCGAGAAAGATTGCCCCGGCGTTTCGAATTTTAGTCATGATTTGGAAGGGATCCGCCGTCAGGATCTCCAGGTGCTCCGATGCGATCTCGTTTACCGCGTCTATCGCCTCAGCCATATTCGGAGCGATCAGAATACAGCCGTAGTTATCCAGGGATTTCCGGATGATCTCCTTTCGGGAAAGCGTTTCCGTAAACGCGTCGATCCGGCCGGATACTTTTTTAGCCAGTTCCTCCGAGGTCGTGATCAGAATTGCGCTGGCTAATTCGTCGTGCTCCGCCTGAGAGAGAAGGTCGGCGGCGACATAGTCCGGATTGGCGGTTTCATCCGCCAGAACAAGGATCTCGCTCGGACCCGCAACGGAATCGATGCCCACATAGCCGTACACCGCCTTTTTTGCCAGCGCCACATAAATATTCCCGGGGCCGGTGATCTTATCTGCTTTCGGGACGGACTGAGTGCCAAAGGCCATTGCGGCGATCGCCTGCGCGCCTCCAGCCCGATAAACGGCGTCTACCCCGGCGATATCCGCCGCCACCAATGTCCCGGGATTAACCTTTCCGTCCGGGCCGGGCGGCGTCGTCATGATGATCTCAGGCACTCCCGCCACCCTGGCCGGTATTACATTCATCAGCACGCTGGACGGATAGGCCGCTTTCCCTCCTGGCACATATACCCCGGCCCTGGCGATGGCAGTGAATTTCATTCCAAGGATCGTGCCGTCCTCCTTCGCGTCAAACCAGCTGTTCCGCAGCTGCTTCCTGTGAAAGGCGCGGATGTTTTCCGCGGACCGGCGGATGATTTCCACCAGATTTTTGTCCAGCGCCAAATACGCCTCTTCTATCTCCTGCCGCGTTACTTTTATGTTTTCCGCCGTCAGATGATATCCGTCATATTTCCAGGTATATTCAAAAAGGGCGCTGTCTCTCTGCTCTCTGACGCGTTCGACAATCTCCCGCACCGCTGACTCGTACTGCACATAGTGATTCGGGCTCCTCTTCAGAAGGTCATCCAGGATATTCTGTTTTGTTTCCGCTGTGAGTTCTCTTATTTTCATGGCAATCCTCATTTCTGGGTTGTTTTACGCCTGTCTTTCTTTTAGCTGTCTTCGAATACGCATTACCAGCTCCTTGATCCGCTCCGATTCCATCTGCATACTGACCGGATTGACGATCATTCTGGCCGAGAGGGGACAGATCTCCTCCAGCACCTCCAGCCCGTTTTGACGCAGAGTCGAACCGGTTTCCACGATATCGACGATTACGTCCGACAGCTCCACCAGCGGGCCGAGCTCTACGGATCCGTTGAGCTTGATAATGTCAACCGTCTGGCGTTTTGTGTTGTAAAAATAATCTTTGGCGATGCCCGGATATTTGCTGGCCACCCGGATTCTCTCATGGTGAAGCAGAAGCTCTTTGGCCGAAGCCGGGCCGCAGACACACATTCTGCACCTCCCGAACCCGAGATCCAGAACCTCGTACACATTCCGGTTTTCCTCCAGAACCGTGTCTCTCCCAACCACTCCGATATCGGCGGCGCCGTACTCCACAAAGGTCGGTACGTCCGGTCCTTTTGCCAGAAAAAAGCGGAGCCTTAAGTCGTCGTTGACAAAAATCAGTTTTCTGGAATTTTTATCCTTCAGTTCCTCGCAGGTAATGCCGATCTGTTCAAAAAGCGCCAGGGTTTCCGACGCCAGACGTCCCTTCCCCAGGGCAAACGTCAGATATCTTTCCTCATTCATGATGTAAAACTCCTACCTGTGGCGTCACAAACGGATTTTCCGGAAGCTGGCGACTCCGAAAAAACGCCTGTCTTTCCGTTTCCAACTCAGTCCCCGCGCGTCTCTTCCTCCGGGGTCAGCACGACGGCATGTCCCATGGCGCGCAGTTTTTCCGCCTCCGCAAGCTTTTCCGCAAAATCATCCCTGCCGTAGCTGACGGTACGGATCGGCGCCGGCGGCGGTATTTGAGCTTTTTGTCTAAAAAGCGCTTCCAGAATATTGTCGATCACCATACAAAAACCGACGGCAGGCGCCTCTTTCCCAAACTGACGCAGCAGATGATCGTATCTGCCGCCCTTGACAATCGCGTCACCTACGCCATAAGTGTAAACCTTAAATACGACGCCTGTGTAATATTTATATTTGCTCAGAAGCCCCAGGTCAAAGGACAGAAATTCCTCCGCGCCGTATTCCCGCAAAACCTCCTTCAGCCTTTTCAGTCTCTCGATCGCCGCCAGAGAACGCAGATTGCTTACCATATCGGCGGCCTGGGATAAGGAGCACATATCGCCGAACAGATCCGCAACCTTTAAAAGGCGGGAGCGATAAGGCTCCGCTACGCCTCTCTCCTGCAGCAGCTCCTGGGCGGCAAAGAAATTTTTCCCGGAAATACAGGATCTTAAATCCATCTCCGTCTCTTCGTCCAGACCGGCCTCCTCGCAGAGTCCCTTGAAATATTCCACCTCGCCGACCGTCACCTGAAAACGTTCTACCCCTGCGCATAAAAGAGACCGGATGACCAGGCTTATGATCTCCGCGTCCGCCTCCACGGAGGAATCCCCGATCAACTCGGCGCCCATCTGCGTGGCCTCGCTCAGCTTTCCCTGAAGCGCGGAGGTATTGGTAAAGGTACTTCCGCAATAACAAAACCGCAGCGGGAGGCGGCTGTCGCAAAAATATTTGGCGGCGCACCTGGCGACTGACGGTGTGAAATCCGGCCGCAGTACCAGCGTATTGCCTTCCCTGTCAAAAAACTTATACAGCTCCCTGCTGGGCGTCGTTCCGATTTCTCTGGAAAAGACGTCAAAGAACTCAAAAACGGGCGTCTGTATATCCTCATACCCAAACAGACGGATGCTCTCGTGAAGCCTGCGCTCCACCTCCTGTTTGCGATAATATTCTTTCCCGTAAATATCTCTGACTCCCTCGGGAGTATGCAGTAACTGTCTGTTCATCCTCTTTTACCTTATAGAAACTTCGATGTAACAAGGGAAGAATGCGAAGCATTCTTCTAAGCGAGCAAAGCTCGCTTTTTTACCTTATAGGAAACTTCGTCGCAGCAAGGGAAGAATGCAAAGCATTCTTCTAAGCGAGCAAAGCTCGCTTTTTTATCTTACGATTGCTTTAATACGCTGATTTGCTGACGCAGCGCTGTAACAAACTATCCGTAGTATACCGAATGGATTCCCTTCTGTCAAGATGATTCTTCCCTGTCCTCCAGATCCTTCTGTAAAACGTCGAGATAGGGGACAAGGATTCCGTGACGCTGCGGCAGGATGTAGGCCGGATTCAGCTCCTCGTAGCGAAAGCTTTTACGGCCGCCGTTTTGGGCTCTTTCCCAGAAAAAAAGAAGCATCTCCAACGGCAGATAGTACAGCACATCCTTGTGGGTGTAATAGATGAGAAAAAAAGAGATGCCCCCCTGCTTTTCGAACTTTTTCATAAATTCCACCTGATGCGGATGAATGTTCTGGAGCGAAAAGGTATCGACCGCGCACTCTTTCGCGTCAAAACAGACCGGAAGCCCCTGTACCGCGCCGATGTAATCCACGGTGCTCTTCTGTTCAAAGTAGGCCAGCGTGATCTGAC
This sequence comes from bacterium, assembly GCA_023664305.1. Classification (GTDB taxonomy): domain Bacteria; phylum Bacillota; class Clostridia; order Lachnospirales; family Lachnospiraceae; genus Acetatifactor. Next base: position 107,847 of record JAMPFT010000006.1, read on the forward strand.
GGTGCTCCTTATCCATCCGGATGGGCGTGATGGGGGTGGGAACCTTTTGGATCAGGGCCAGGCCCGCTTCAGCGTACTTTTCGTTTGTTCTGTTGATCATATCCTCCAAGGTGGAGCCTCTCAGTCCCCTGGAATTCCATGTGGCCATTTTCTGCCTCCCGTCTGTGATATCTCCCGGTTTCAGACCCGCCCGCCGAGACCGGCAAGGATCCTTTCAAATTCTGCCGTGTACGGCGTTTCCACCGCCCTTTGACTGAACGCCGCTCCGACGCCCTCCCCGCAGGGGGGAAAGATGACTCTGCAGGCGTGAAGCAGCTGATACCGTAAGCCGAACTGCTCCTTCATGATCCGGTTGACGTCTTCTCTGCCGTACTTTGCGTCGCCGATCAGGGGATGCCCCAGGCTAGCCAGATGCGCGCGGATCTGATGGGGTTTTCCCGTAATCAGCTCCACCTCCAGCAGCGTGTATTCTCCCAAATACCGCAGCGGACGGTACGCGGTACGGATTTCTTCCCCCCGGCCGTCTCCGTCCCGCTGCGGACGGACCGTCACTTTGTTTTTGGCCTTATCCTTTTCCAGATAACCGTTTATTACCGCTTCCTCTTTTAGTCTTCCCACACAGACCGTTCGGTAAAATTTCCGGATACTCCGCTCTCTGATGCACTTGCTTAAGTATTGGGTTCCCGCCAGGGACCTGCCGCAAAGCACCAGTCCGCTGGTATTCCGGTCCAACCGGTTGCAGACGGAAGGGTGAAAGGTATCCAGATCTTTCTTCAACGCGGGATCCCTGGCTAAAAGATAACCGATCAGCCATTCGTTCAGGCTAAGGTCAGAAGGGTGAGCCTTCTGAGACAGGATCCCCGCCGGTTTGGAAAGAACCAGAATATCGGCGGTCTCACAGACGACGCCGATTCCCTGTAACCTCCTGTAAGCCTGTTCGTATTCCTTTAGGGAGTCGGACGGCCTTTTCCCGCCGCAGTCTCTTTCACTGCCGTCTTCTGCATCCGCAGGCGCTCTCCCCGTAAACTTAAGAAAGGTTTCCTCCGAGAAAAAGAAAACGATGCTGTCCCCGGCTTTCAGGATTTCGGAGCCTTCCGCTTTCCTGCCGTTCAGGGTAATATTTTTCCGCCGCAGCATTTTATAGAGAAATCCGCTCCCTGCAGCAGGCATGTATTTCCGCAGGAATTTATCCAGACGCTGTCCCGCCTGGTTATTCCCGACCGTTACCGATTGCATCCCAAGCCTGTCTCCTTTTCACAAAATAACGCTTTTCAGGGTTTCCGTCACCGCGCGGGTGCGCGCCGGATCGTCCTGCAGCAGCTTCATCTGCTCCAGCCGCTCCGTATATCTGGGAAGCGAGCGGAAAACCTTGACGGTGATATCCTTGTGGCCGTCCAATTTCAGGATATCCGAAATATGCTTATAAAACGCGCTTTCGTCAAAGGAAGCGTCCTCCGTGAAGCCACAGACGGCGCCGCCTCTGACCGCCAGATGATTTACTATATAATTCTTGCTGTAGGAAGTAAAAATACAGTCAAAGAGCGTGTCAAGACCGTCGTCATGTCTTTTGATTTCGGCGGCGTTCTCCGGCAGGCAGCTGTGATAGCGCAGAAACATGACGGCGCTCACGGCGCTCTTAGAGGCGGGAAGACAGCCGAGCACCGCAACCACCGTCAGCAGATTGAGACGGCTCTTCGTCTGAATCAACCCCGCAAGAAACAATGCGGCGGAGACGCCAAAATAGAGAACCGTCCGAAGAATTTCATATTTTTTCTGCGTAGCCAGATAATTTTGCGTCCCCTTGACGTCCGCGGTGGAAAACAGTCGTTTCAGCTGCATTTTTCTACAGTCCTTTCTTTTTCAGGAAAGACGTTGCCTGCAGGATCAGATCATGCGGCAGCGCCTTAGACAACAGGTGAAATCCCCTGATGGGAAGACCGTAGACAGACACCGCCCGTCTGCGGTAGGAATCCCTAAGCGCCTGTGCCGCCACCCGCGCCGGATCCGCCATCACATACTTTTTCAGGGCGAGAGTGGTCCCTGTCTGTTCGGCAATCTCAAAGAACGGGGTATCCACAGGGCCGGGACACACGCTTGTCACCGTGATATCCAGCGGACGCAGTTCCTCGTTCAGGGCTCTGGAAAAGCTCAGCACATAAGCCTTTGTAGCCGCGTAGACGGCAAAATCGGGCTGCGGTAAAAATGCGGCGCTTGAGGCCATCTGGAGAATCCTGCTCCTCCTTCTCATATACGGGATCATGCGGTGCGTCATCTCGGTCAGCGCCTCACAGTTTAAGCGGATCATGGAAAGTGCGCCTTCCGAGGGCAGCTCGCTGAAGCTGCCCATAAGTCCGAAGCCCGCGCAGTTGATTAACATTCTGACGACCGCGTTTTGCTCGATCAGCATATCCTCCAGCATATCCAGCTTTCCGGAGTCGGTGATATCCATCGGGATCACTTTTGTCCGGTGGCGCAGACAACCCGCCGTTTCCTTCAGGCGCTCCTCATTTCTGGCGATCAGCCAAAACTCGTCGATATTCGTAAAATAAGGGTCAAGCTGCAGAGCAAATTCTCTGCCGATGCCGGAGGAAGCCCCGGTAATCAAAATCACATTCATGTCAGACCGTCCTTTCCGCCGTCCGCCGGTTGAAACCGCAGACGCAAATTAACAGGTTTAAACAGTTCCGCGTAATCTTCAATATAATAGTCCGCACAGGCAATCTTGCGCTCTCTGTCATACCCGGAATATTCGTCTTCCACCGCGCAGACCTTCATCCCGGCATTTTTCCCCGCCCGGATGCCGGGAACAATATCTTCGAAGACGAGGCATCTGTCGGGATCCGTTTTCAGCTCCTTTGCCGCCGCCAGATAAATATCCGGCGCAGGCTTGCCGCGTTCCACGTCACTGCCCGTCATGATACAGGAAAAATAACCCTTCAGCCCGTGGACTCCGATCACGTTCTCCGCCAGCTCCCTGGAATTACTGGTGGCGATGCCAAGACGGATTCCCCGCTTTCGACATTCTTTTAGAAAGCCCAAAACACCGGGCTTTAAGGGAACCTCGTTCGCGTATTTATCCCATGCCATTCGGTTCCAGTCCTGCTTGATCTGCTCTAAGGGATCGGGTATCCCGAATTTCTCCTTAAAGTAAACGGCTGTCTCGTGGAAGCTCATCCCCTCGATTTTCGACTGCAGATCCTCGGGAAGGGGAACACCGAATCTTCCGAGATATTCAATGTCGATGGCCCGCCAGAGCCACATGGAATCCACCAAAGATCCGTCCAGATCGAAGATCACTGCGTCGATATCCTGCAGCATGTCGGCAGCTTTTCCGGTATCCTTTTTGCAATCCCTACATTCCGACGGTTTCATGAAGAATCTGCACCTCCCTTTCTGTCAGCGGCCTGTATTCTCCGGGCGAAAGCCTCTCATCCAGCTTCAGCCCGCCAAAGGATGTCCTTTTTAAAGCCAGCACACGGTTATCTACCGCCTGAAGCATCCTCTTTACCTGATGGAATTTTCCCTCATGGATGGTGAGCAGTATTTTCCCGTCTTCCAGAGGCGTAACCTTTCCCGGCAGCGTCGGCCTGTCCTCTCCTATCTCGACCCCCTGCTCCAGCCGCAGGATATCCTGTTCCCCAAGCTCATGGCCGGGGGTGACAAGGTATGCTTTATCCACATGCCTTCCGGGGGATAACAGTCTGTGGGCGAGTCCGCCGTCGTTGGTCAACAGCAAAAGCCCCTCCGTGTCCTTATCCAGTCTTCCCACCGGAAACAGTCCCCGCTGCCTGTCCTCCTGCCGCAGCAGCTCCACCACCGTCCCGGCGGTATTGTCCGTGACCGCCGACACTACGCCTGCGGGCTTGTTCAGCATATAATAGACATATTTCCGATAGCATACCTCTTCTCCCTGCACGCAGACAAGATCTGCTCCCTCCCGGAGCTTTTGGTCCGCTTTCCGCGCCGTTTCACCGTTTACGCTGACCTGTCCGCGCCGTATCATTTCCTTTACCTGGCTGCGTGTTCCCTTATTCATTTCACATAAAAAGCGGTCAAGACGCATATGCGAAAAATTCCCCTTCATATATTTGTAAAAAGCTTATTCCCTCTGTAAAGCGGCTGCCTATGAAATTGATTACCCTTTTGTTTCTCGCACTTACCTTCTGCATTCTGACGCATTCCCCCTTAAGTCTGTCCTATGCGTCGCTGGGGCTGGAGCTCTGGTTTGAAAAAATGATTCCGTCCCTTCTGCCCTTTATGATCCTTTCGGGCATTATGATCCGCATGGGGCTCACGGAAAAAATGTCCATGGCGCTTTTCCCCGTTCTGGGACCTCTTTACCGCGTGCGGAAAAACGTAGTCTACTGTATGATGCTTGGCTTTCTCTGCGGATTCCCGATGGGCGCGAAGGTCGCCGCCGACCTGCTGGAGCGCGGTATGCTGACCCGAAAGGAAGGAGAATATCTGTTAGCCTTCTGCAATAATATCGGACCAGTCTATTTCTGCAGCTTTGTACTGCCCCTGCTGGGCCGACGTCTGATCCTGCCTTATCTTTTCGGAATGTACGGGATCCCGCTGCTCTACGGTCTTTTCCTGCGTTATACCCGTTTTCGGAACAGTCTGTACACGGAACGGGAATCCCTCCGAAAACCCGTCCGGGCAGAGCTTGTATGCTGCGGACAAAAAGACTGCCGCAAGCCGGACGCCGCAAAAGGCAGGGAAACCGCCCGCCGTCTGCTGGAGGCGGCGGACGAATCGATTGTATCTTCCCTTGCGAGTATTCTGGCGCTGGGCGGATATATGGTTCTCTTTAATCTGTTGAATCTTCTGCCGCATCTTTTGCTGGGCAGGGAGCCGTCCCTGCTCGCCCCGGTTCTGGAGATCACGGGCGGCCTTGCCATGCTGGGCGGGAAGCTCCCCCTCTACAGCCTTCTTCTCCTGTCCTTCGGCGGCCTTTCCTGCATTGCCCAGACCTACAGCTGTATCAGGAAAACGGGGCTTTCCGTCGAAGACTACATATGTCATAAAATAATCCTTACCCTGCTTGGCGGCGTCTACTACCTCTGCTGGTTTCTTCTCTCCCCGGCATCCTTTCTCCGCTGACGTCTCCGCCGTCTTCTGTTTCGATAAGCGATGGCCTGTGAGATCAGCAGAATGACAAACAGGATGATCATCACCGCCAGACAGATCTCCAGGAAGGTAAGTATGCTGACAGGGTGCTCCGCCTGCACGCTGTCCGTCAGCGCGGGCAGCGATGCCTCCGGCATGTCTTCCCCTTCGGAAGGTACATCGACGTTTCCCGAAGCCGCTTCCTCCGGCAGGGGATTCGAAGCTTCCTCCTTCGGATAGAGGAACATCCGGGGACTGTCGTAAGGATTGCTCTCCGTATACAGATCGTACAGATTATAGGCGCGCAGAACCACGAAAGGAGTCGTCCCGTCCGGGATCGGCAGACTTAAAAGAAAGGTGTCGTCATAGCCGCCGGACAGCGCGTCGCTTCCCGGCCAGGCAAACCTTTCGCTGTAGGATATCCCGCCGTCAAGGCTGTAGCTGTAATACAAAAGCGGGGTGTCATAATCTGCCGCGGAAACGGTCAGATTCAGCATGCCTGCCTCGTAGTCCGCCCCCGCAAATTCCAGCAGACATACGTCCGGCGGCGTATCGTCCCGGAGGGTGGAGGCCACGGCGCTGCCCCGGTCGGCCCATGCAAGCGCATAATCCGAATAATCCACTCTTAGCGAGCTGCTCTTTAAGCCGAAATATTTTGCGACCGCCGTGGCGTCTTCCTTTCCAAAACGAATCAAATCCTCCTCACTGTCGCAGTAGCCGCCGTCACGGGCCTCATCCACATGACAGTGCTCCAGAATCACGGCGGGAACGCCTCGCGCCACGGATTCCCGGATAATCCCGTAATAATCGGTACCCCTGTCGTTCAGCCTTGTCTTGATGCCCCTCAAAAACAGTCCCTGCTCCCGCATGGCGGACAGAAACACCTGTCCGAACTGATAGCCGTAGTTGTTGTAAGGCGCTTCATGGGAAACCCAGATTTCCGAGCCGAAAAGCTCGTGGTTTTCCGATGCGTTGTAATGAATACTGAACAGGAAATCGGCGTTCACGCTCTCGGCAAAGATTGCGCGGTCCTCTATCCGCACCGTCTCGTCGTCCGTCCTGGTCAGGTATACGTCCACGCCGTCATATTGGCAGAGCTCCTGATACATTGCCAGGGCGGTGGTCATTGTCATATATTTTTCGTCCTGGTTGCCTTCTATTGTCCCCCTGTTATCGCCGCCGTGTCCGGGATCGATCACAATCACGGGACGCTCCGGCAGCTCCTGCAGTCTGTCCGCCGCATGCACAGGCGCTGAAAAGATCGGAGAGATCAGGCATGCCGCCAAAAATAATTTCGTTACGATTATTCGAAATGCTCTGTTCATTCAGGAACCTTTCTGTCTTGCAATATGGACTGAAAGAACCGGCTCCCTTGCGAAAACCGGTTCTTTGTTTTCCCGCTTTTTAATTTCTAAATCACGTTCAATCCGTCCCCTGTCCCGTCCTCCAGAGACAGATCCTCAAATTCCTCCGACGGCTGCATGGCGCGCCGGTTCGCCTGGATCAGATCCTTGTACTGGTTCAGCGATCCCAGCAGACTGTCGTAATTGGACGAGGCGGCATGTACGGCGGAAAGGACGACATTCTCCAATTCGGCCAGAAGTCCTTCCGTATATTGCGTCGCCTGCATCCGCAGCTCGTTTGCCTCAATCGTCGCCTTATCCAGAATTTCCTGCGCCTGCTGGGAAGCCATCGTCACCACTTCGTTTGCCTGCATATAGGCCTGCTGCATGATCTCATGCTCGCTGATCAGTTCGTTGGTATGGATCGTAGCGTCGCTGATCAGCTTTTCCGCTTTTTCCCGGGCGTCGTTTAAGATCGCTTCTTTATTGCTGATGATTTTCTGATATCGCTTAATCTCGTCGGGGGTCTTCATGCGCAGCTCGCGGATCAGCTCGTCGATGTCCTCTTTGTTCACGATGATCTCCGTGTTGGACATAAACTTGGGCTTACAGCTTTCGATATATTCTTCCAACTCATCTATTATCTGCTCTATTCTGCTGCTCATGCTGCTACTCCTTTTTTGATAATCCGGCGTTTCCCGCATCCTGTTTTAAAGCTTTCGTGTCAAAGCTCTCCCCGTGTTTTTTTCCTGATACAATACTTCTCATAAATCAGATCCGCCACAAAATCGGGAACGCACTGGCTGATATCCCCGCCAAAGCTGGCAATTTCCTTTACGCTGGAGGAGCTGAGGTAAGCATACTCCAGACTGGTGGTCAAAAACATGGTATCCAGCTTCCCCTCGGAAAGCTTCCGATTCGTCTGGGCGATCTGCAGCTCATACTCAAAGTCCGTGATCGCGCGCAGACCGCGGATTGCCACATGAAGGTTATGCTCCGCCGCATAATTGATCAGAAGACCGCTGAAGCTGTCTACTTTTACATTTGGCAGATCCTTTGTCGCCTCCTCTAATATCTTAACACGTTCCTCCACAGAAAACAACGGGGTCTTCTCTTTATTGTTCAAAACGCTGACGATCAGAACGTCAAACACTTCGGAAGCGCGCCTGATCACGTCCAGATGTCCGTAAGTCACCGGGTCAAAGCTTCCCGGATAAACCGCTCTCTTCATAAGGCTCCTCTCTGCGGATAAACACATGCTTATTGGTCTTGTACCGCTTATCCTTCACGATCCGAAAACCGATGGCGCCCAGATAAGAAAACTCCGTGTCAAGGGACGCCTCCGTGACAATCAGCGTATCGCGGGTGACATAAGGCATCCCGGAAAGCAGCTTTAGCACGTCCTTTTCGTATCCCAGATCATAGGGCGGGTCCAGGAAGATGACATCCGCTTCCGGTTCACGGACAGAATGCAGGGCTCCGCACACATCCTGTTTTAATACTATAGCACGGTCCTGCAGTTTCGTAAAGGAAAGATTTTGCCGAATACAGTTGACCGCCTCGGAGGAACTGTCAACAAAGTATGCTTTTTGGGCTCCCCTGCTCAACGCCTCGATTCCGATTCCGCCGCTGCCGCTGAACAGATCCAGAAATACGGCATTCGGGATATCGGCCTGCAGCATATTAAAAAGCGTCTCCTTAATCCTGTCCGTGGTGGGTCTCGTATCCGTTCCCCGGGGCGTCTTCAGCGGAAGACTCCGGGCCGTTCCCGCGATTACTCTCATATCTTCTTGCTCCTGTCATTTCCCGCGCAAATCCGCTTCACTTTTGGCCTGCGGCGGTCCCGCAGGATTTCTGCCTTTGTCTGTCCTACACGCGGATCTTCGTCCCCTTCGTATCCCGCTTTGCGGCTTTCAGATTGTTCAGTATCACATTTTTACCCTTATATTCGATCGATGTCTCGACTCCGTTTGGCGTCAGATACACTCTTTCCACCTCGTCCTTTGCCCCGAGCTTCATCCCGCGGACGCCTACGGCCCCTTTCTTCTTCTCCGGGATTTCTTCCACGGAAAACCGCAGGAAAAAGCCTGCCCTGGTCTGCAGGATGATATTCCGCTGTTCCAGAAGGGACATGACGCTGACGACCCTGTCTTCCTCTCCCAGCTTTGTGGCGGCAACCGTCCGCTTGGAGACGTCAAATTCCCCTCCGTCCACCAGCTTCATCATGGACTGGGCCGTCACAAACACCACCTGTCTCAAATTCAGCTCCGTCTGGCTTGTGAGGTAGACGATGGATTCCTTTTGGGAATTAAAGTTGCTGATGTTGTCGATGGGTATCCCCTTATCCCGGAACTTTCCGAAGGGCAGATCGGTCACCTTGATCGTATGAAGCAGCCCCGTATCGGTAAAAAGGCAGATTTTTCCCGTGTTCTTACAGGTAAACGCAAAGCGGCTCTCGGCGTCGGCCGCCTCCCTGTTGCGCTCATAGGCCGCAGGATCCACCGTTTTGGCATAGCCGAAGCGATCCATGAGAAATACGACCTCCGTCTCCTCGATCTCCTTTTCCCGGTAGACCGCCTCCTCGGCGTTCTCGATGGCTGTCCGCCTCTTTCTCCCGTACTCCTTCTTGAAACCGTCCAGTTCATTGATAATGACCTGCGTCATGGAGTCGCGGCGCTCTAAGATATCCTCATAGCGGTAAATATTCGCCATGGTCTCCTCATGCTCATTGATCAGAGCCTCGATCTCCAGTCCGATCAGCTTATACAGACGCATATCCAGAATGGCGTTGGCCTGTCTCTCCGTAAACATAAGCTGTGTGGCCATAATTTTGGATTCCTTGGATTTAAAGCGGATCCCGTCGATCTTTCCTTCCGTCAGACAGGCCTTTGCCATGGCGCGGTCTTTGGACCCCCGCAGAATCTCGATGATCAGGTCGATGACGTTGCATGCCTTGATCAGGCCCTCCTGCACCTCTCTCTTCTCCGTCTCCCTGGCAAGCAGATTGGTGTACTTTCTGGTGACCACCTGGAACTGAAAATCCACACATGCCTTCAAGACGTCGCGCAGTCCCATGATTTCCGGCCTGCCGTTATAAATGGCCAGCATATTGACGCCGAAGGTATCCTCCAGCCGGGTCTTCTTATACAGGAGGTTTACAAAATTTTCCGGATCCGCGTCCCTTCGCAGCTCGATCACGATGCGGATCCCCTCCTTGGAGGACTGGTTGGAAATATCCACGATATCCTGCGTCTTCTTCGATTCGGCGAGGGCTGCCACATCCTGTAAAAATTTGGCGATATTCATGCCGATCATGGGATAGGGAATTTCCGTGATGACGACATTGGTTCTTCCGCCCTTTACCTTTTCATACTCCACCTTGCCACGGATTTTGATTTTTCCCGTCCCCGTCTCATAGATTCGTAAAAGCTCGTCCTTGTTGGTGACAATGCCGCCGGTGGGGAAATCCGGCCCCTTGACATAGCGCATCAGCTCCGCCGTGGTAATGTTTTCATCCAGCATATAGGCCTTCATGGCGTCGATGACCTCAGCCAGATTATGGGGCGGCGTGCTGGTGGTCATGCCGACGGCGATTCCCTCGGAACCGTTTACCAGAAAATTCGGTATCCTGACCGGCAGCACGGAGGGCTCCTTCTCCGTCTCGTCAAAGTTCGGCACAAAGTCCACGACGTCCTTATCCAGATCTGCCAGGAAAGCCTCCTGCGTGACCTTTTGAAGCCTTGCCTCCGTATATCGCATGGCGGCCTCGCCGTCCCCCTCGATATTGCCGAAATTGCCGTGTCCGTCCACGAGCGGCATTCCCTTTTTAAAATCCTGCGTCATCACCACCAGTGCGTCATAGATCGAGCTGTCCCCGTGGGGATGGTATTTACCCATGGTATCGCCCACGATACGCGCGCTCTTCCGGTAAGGTCTGTCGTAACGGATTCCCAGCTCGTACATATCGTAAAGGGTGCGCCGCTGCACCGGCTTTAAGCCGTCCCGCACGTCCGGCAGCGCCCTGGCGATAATGACGCTCATGGCATAGTCGATAAAGGACTTCTGCATCACCTCGGAATATTCCGTTTTTATAATCCTGCTGTTGTCTTCCATTTTCGTTTCCTTCTAAACTTCCTTTTTATCTGATTAAAAGCGTTTTCATCCGCCTCGCCTGCAGCATAAGCTTACGCCTCCCCGATTTCCTGCCAAACGGATATTCAGCCGCACAAGCGTCCCGCGTCCCGTCTCTCAGATATCCAGCTCCGCTTCCGTTGCGTACTTGTAAATGAAAGCTTTCCGGGGCGGCACCTCCGTCCCCATCAGAAGCTCCGTCATGTCCGAGGCCATCCTTGCGTCCTCGATTTCCACCAGCTTCATCCGGCGGGTCTCGGGGTTCAGGGTCGTCTCCCAGAGCTGCTGTGCGTCCATCTCGCCCAGACCCTTATACCGCTGCAGGGTAAAGGGTCCCTTGTGGCGCTTCCGGTACTTTTCCAGCGCCTTGTCGTCGTAGAGGTACTCCTCCTCCCCCTTGGAGGGCATGGCCTTGTACAGGGGCGGCATGGCGATATAGACATGGCCTTCAAAAATCAGCTCCGGCATAAACCGGTAAAACAGGGTCAGCAGCAGGTTTGAAATGTGCGCGCCGTCCACATCCGCATCCGCCATAATAATAATTTTGTCGTAGCGCAGCTTTGTAATATCGAAATCATTGCCGTAGCCCTCGGAGAAGCCGCATCCGAACGCGTTGATCATGGTCTTGATCTCGGCGTTTGCAAGCACCTTGTCGATGCTTGCCTTCTCCACGTTCAGGATTTTGCCGCGGATGGGCAGAATCGCCTGATACATTCTGTTTCGGGCAGTTTTTGCGCTGCCGCCCGCGGAATCTCCCTCCACGATAAAGATCTCGCACTTGGACGGATCCTTCGACTCGCAGTTTGCCAGCTTCCCGTTGGAATCAAAGGAGAATTTCTGCTTTGTCAGCAGATTGGTCTTGGCCCTCTCCTCGGTCTTGCGGATCTTCGCCGCCTTTTCCGCACAGGAAATAATATTTTTCAGGGTATCCAGATTTCTGTCAAAAAAGCGGACGATTTCGTCTCCCGTAATCTTGCCGACCACCTTGGCGGCGTCCTGATTATCCAGCTTCGTCTTGGTCTGCCCCTCGAACCTCGGATCGGGGTGCTTGATGGAGATGACTGCCGTCATGCCGTTTCTCACATCCGCGCCGGTAAAATTCACATCCTTTTCCTTCAGGATCCCCAACTCCCTCGCATAGCTGTTGATCACGTTTGTAAACTGTGACTTAAAGCCCGTCAGATGCGTGCCGCCCTCCGAATTGTAGATATTGTTGCAGAATCCCAGCACATTTTCATGAAATTCATTGATGTACTGAAAGGCCACCTCGACGGAAATCCCCTCGCTCTCTCCGGAAAAATAGATTACCTCGTGAACGGCCTCCTGATTCTTGTTCATATCCTTGATAAAGCCCGTGATTCCCTCCGGCTCATGATAGGTGACAGTCTCCGGCGCTTCCCCGCGCAGATCCCGGAAAACGATGGTCAGATTCGGGTTCAGGTAAGCCGTCTCGTGAAGTCGGCTTTTCACCTCGTCCTCCTTAAACCGGGTTTTGTCAAAAATCGTATCGTCGGGAAGGAAGCTGATCTCGGTTCCCGTCTCCCGGGTCTTACCCTTGACGGGCAAAAGGCCGTTTTCCAGCGGGGTAACCGGGTTGCCCCGCTCGTATTGGTCCTCATAAATAAAGCCGCCGGTTTTGACCGTTACGGTCAATCTCGTAGAGAGGGCGTTTACCACGGAAGAGCCTACGCCGTGCAGGCCGCCGCTGGTCTTATAAACGGAATTATCAAATTTGCCGCCGGCATGGAGCGTCGTAAACACGAGACGTTCCGCGCTGATTCCCTTTTCATGCATTCCTACCGGGATCCCTCTGCCGTTGTCCGTGACGGTAGCGGAACCGTCCGCCTCCAGAGTCACCGTGATCGTATCGCAATACCCCGCCAGATGCTCGTCCACCGCATTATCCACGATCTCATAGATCAGGTGGTTCAGGCCCTTTGTGGAAACGCTTCCGATATACATGCCCGGACGTTTTCTGACCGCCTCCAGCCCCTCCAGTACCGTGATGCTGGACGCGTCGTAATTACTTGTTTTTGCCATTGGGAAATACTCCTTATTTGTTTTGATTGTTACACTCGCAAACCCGCGCTTTCAGCGCTTTATTGCCTGCTTCGCAGGCTGTTTGCTCGTTACTAACCGCAGAAAAACAAATGTCTGCTTCGCAGCCGCTTGTTTTTCCTTTGCGGTTAGTATACCATATTTTTTTGAATTTGTCAGCAAAAAACAGCCGGAGATCGAAAATTTGTTCGAAGTTTTCGGTCTCCGGTTCCAATCCGATATTTGCCTGACAAGTCAATTGTAACTCTTATTAACAGAAGGGCAGTTCACAAAACATGCTGCTCTTCTGTTTCAGGAGGCGCTCCATGCCTCAAGCTTTTTGGAGCAGGTAACCGCCAGCGCGCCAGGGCCGATATGGCAGGCGACGCTTAAGGAAAGGGGATCCATGGGAATCTCAAAGCCGGGGAACGCCGCGCGCACCTCCTCGCGGAAAGCCTCTCCCGCCTCTCTGTCGCAGGTATAAGCCATGGCGATCCAATGCTTTTCGGGATCCGGAGCGCCTCCGAAACGGTTCTCCATATCGCTTCGGACAGCGTTTATCATAATATTTTTGCCCTGGGCCGTGGTCCTTGCCTTGGCAAAGGCGTCCAGCTTTTCCCCTTGGATCTGCAGTACGGGCTTTAAACGGAGTACGGTGCCGATCGCGGCGGCTGCCGGAGTGATCCTGCCGCCCTTTTTCAGATAATAAAGGGTATCCAGCATAATATAGATGCTGCTGTTGAATTTATCCGCCTCCAGCGCATCCTTGATTTCCTTTGCGTTCATTCCCTTTGCCGCCAGAAGCTTTGCATCCAGACAGGACTGACGCTGGGTCACGGAGATTCTCTGATTGTTCACCACCTGTACCCGTCCCGCAAAATCCTCCGCCAGCATCATGGCCGCCTGACAGGAACCGGACAGTCCGCTGCTCATGGGAATGTGGACGATCTCGTCATAATCCCGCAGCAATCCGCCCCAGAGCTTCAGAACCGATTCCGGGGACGGCTGACTGGTGGAGATATCGGCTCCCGTGGCCAGCTTCTCGTAAAATTCTTCCTGACTCAAATCAATATCTTCGAAGAACGTCTGCCCGTTGATCATAAAGGGCATGGGAAGGACACGGATTCCGAGCTCCCCCGCCTGACGCTGTGTGATCCCGCTGTTACTGTCCGTGGTAATTGCAATCTTTGACATAACCGTAACTCCTTTTCATTTTGTTTCACTGGTATCATTCTACCCGTAAATACCCGTAAAGTCAACACTAACCCCCTAAATCGTCCTGAAATCAACATTGTCCGCGGAAATCTCCGTGAGATGCCGGCGCAGCTTTTCATGCTCCGGGCGCTTTAGTCCGGGATCGCCGCGCAAAAGCCTGTCTACAGCCTCAGACGCCTGGCGGAGGACGTCGGCATCCGTATAGATATCCCCCAGGCGGAAGGAAAACTCGCCGCTTTGGCGGATACCGAACATATCCCCGGGGCCGCGCAGCTTCAAATCCTCGGAGGCAATCAGAAATCCGTCGTTGGAACGGTTTAAGATCTGCAGCCGTTCCACGGTCTCCGGTTTCTCCTGAGTATTGATAAAGATGCAGTAGCTTTGATGCTCTCCCCGTCCCACGCGCCCCCTCAGCTGATGAAGCTGCGCCAGACCGAACCGTTCCGCATTCTCCACCATCATCACCGTGGCGTTCGGCACATTGATCCCCACCTCGATCACCGTGGTGGAAATTAGGACGTCGATGGAGCGGGCGGCAAACTCTTCCATGATCCGATTCTTGTCCGCGGGACGCATTTTTCCGTGGAGAGAAGCCACCTGAATATCCGCCGGAAGAACGCCGCGCAGCTTTTCCGCATAATCCGTCACGTTTTCCAATCCCTCCATCTCCCCCTCTTCCACCTGAGGACAGATGACATAGGCCTGACGCCCCTCCTTTACCTGCTGTGCGATAAACTGATAGGCCTTCGCCCGATATGCCGTATTTACCACGCAGTTTTTGATGGGGAGTCTGTTGGCGGGCAGTTCGTCCACAACGGAAATACGGAGGTCTCCGTACAGAATGATCGCCAGCGTGCGGGGGATAGGGGTTGCGCTCATGACGAGGATATGCGGACTTATGCCCTTTTCGCTCAGCGACTCGCGCTGGCGCACCCCGAAGCGGTGCTGCTCGTCCGTCACCACCAGGGCAAGCGAGCGGTAGACCACTTTTGCCTGAATCAGGGCGTGGGTGCCGATGATCAGATTGGCCTCCCCGGAAGCAATTTTTTCACAGGCCTGCCTTTTCTCCTTCGCCGTCATGGAGCCGACTAAAAGCACCGGGCGAAAGGCTGTGCCGTATTGCTCCACATAGCCGCAGACCGTCTCGTAATGCTGTGCCGCGAGCACCTCCGTCGGAGCCATAAGCGCCCCCTGAAAGCCGTTGGCCGCGGTCATAAGCAGCGCAAGAAGCGCCAGGACGGTTTTCCCCGATCCCACATCTCCCTGAATCAGACGGTTCATGCAAAACGGGCTTCCCAGATCGTCCCTGATTTCCTGCCACACCCTTTTCTGCGCTCCCGTCAGCGGGAAGGGAAGCTGCTCCAGAAACCGGACCGTGTCCGCCGTCTCAAACATCGGATAAGCGTTTTTCAATCCCTCGCTGAAGCTTTTGTTCTGTCTCAAAAGGAACAGGAAGGAAAAAAACTCGTCAAAAACCATCCGTCTTCTCGCCCGGGTAAGCGTTTCCATATCCTGCGGGAAGTGAATGTCCTGTACCGCCTGCTTCCTTTCGATGAGACGGTATGCTTCGACAAGCTCCTCCGGGTAATATTCTTCTTCAAAAACATATTGCGTAAGCGCCTGCCGTACCGCCTTGCGGAAGGCCTGGTTGGAAAGTCCCTTCGTCAGGGAGTATTTCGGAATCAGACAGTTTGTCTGGGCAAGGTAATCCTCCAGGGAAAAGATTTTCGGCTGCTCCATGAGCTTATGGCCGCCCCGGCTCTGTACCGCCCCGCGGAACACATAATAACCGCCCTGCCGCAGCGTTTTTTTCAGGAAGGGCATATTAAAAAAGGTCAGCTGCAGCACCCCGGTTCCGTCCGACACATTGACGTTCAGAATGCTCAATTTGCGCACCTTTTTTTCGCCCGGAATCACTGTCACCGCCCCATAGACGGCGCAGACCTCCCCCGGGGTCAGCTGACTCACCTTAACCGGGTCCCTGTATATTTCATAATCCCTGGGATATGCCCCGAGAAGCTCTCCTACCGTCCTGATTTCCAGCCGCCCGAAAAGCTTTTGTGTTTTTTCTCCCACACCCTTTAACTCGATGATCGGTGTATTCTTCTCCATGCTGCTCCCATCCGTCCGCTCATGGCAGACGTTTCCTTCCAAAAAAGGAGACGGAAATCCTCCGTCTCCTTTTCCTGACCACATTATTCGACCGACATCACATAATAGTAAATAGGCTGTCCGCCGTACTGCAGCTCCACATCGCAGGAAGAATGCATACGCGCGACTTCTCCGCGGAAGGCCTCCGCTTCCTCCTCCGTCACATCGCTGCCGTAATAGATGCTGATCAGCTCGGAATCCTCCGTAACCATCTGGGCGACGGTAGATGTGGCGACCTCGTTTACGGAACCGCCGACGGCAAGGATACCCTTGTCGCCGATCCCCATATAATCTCCTTTTTTGATCTCCTTATCGTCGATCACGGTATCCCGGACGGCGTAAGTCACCTGTCCGGTCTGCACATTGGCAATCTCACGGATCATGTTTTCTTCGTTTTCATCCGCCGAAAGCTCCGGCACAAAATTGATCACCGCCGTGATGCCCTGCGGAATCGTTTTCGTGGGAATCACGAACAGATCCTTGTCCGTAGTCAGCTCCGCGGCCTGGTTTGCGGCAAGAATGATATTTTTGTTGTTCGGGAGGATAAAGACCGTCTTCGCGTTTACCCGCTCCACCGCGTCCAGAATATCCGCCGTGCTGGGATTCATGGTCTGACCGCCCTCGATAATGTAATCCACTCCGAGACTTTTGAAGATCTCATTGACGCCGTCCCCCACGGAAACGGCAATAAATCCGAAATCCCTGGGCGGTTCCTGCGTCTTTGCGCCGGCGGCCTCTTCCTTTGTCTTTTCCTTCTCCGCCGCCTTAAACAGCTTTTCCTGATGTTCCAGACGCATGTTGTCAATCTTCAGATTGGATAACGCACCATACTTCAATGCCTTCTGGATTGCAAGTCCCGGGTCATTGGTATGTACATGTACCTTCACCACATCGTCGTCCGCCACACATACAATGGAATCGCCGATAGACTCCAGATAAGCCTTGAAATCCATCTCCGATTTAATATTAAAGGTTTTGTTCAGCATAATGATAAACTCGGTACAATAGCCGAATTTGATCTCTGCCTCCGCCTGCGCCTCCCTGGACGCTGCGCGGCCGTTTTCCGCGCCTGCAGCGGGCTGCGCTGTAAGCTTTAAGTCGATTTCCTTGCCGAGATAGGCGTCGAACGCGCCGGAAAGAACCTCTACCAGCCCCTGTCCGCCGGAGTCCACAACGCCCGCCTGCTTTAACACCGGGAGCAGCTCCGGGGTTTTGCTCAACACCTCTTTCGCCTGCTCAAGCACGGAAGAAAGGAAAAGCTCCATGTCCTGCTCTCCGCCGTCCGCCAGCTCGCGCGCCTTTTCGGCCGCTCCCCGGGCCACCGTGAGAATCGTCCCCTCCTTCGGCTTCATGACCGCCTTATAAGCCGTCTCTACCGCTTTCTCCAGGGATTCCGCGAGAACGGGAACCGTCAGGTACTCTTCCTCCTTGATCCGCTTTGTAAAGCCTCTGAACAGCTGAGAAAGAATCACCCCGGAATTTCCCCGTGCGCCGCGCAGGGAACCGCTGGAGACTGCCTTGCAGAGAGCGCCCATATCCGCGTTCTCTCCCAGCGCCAAAACCTCCTTTGCCGCAGACATGATCGTCATGGTCATATTCGTCCCGGTATCCCCGTCCGGAACGGGAAATACGTTCAGTTCGTTAATCCACTCTTTTTTGTTCTCTAAATTCTTCGCACCGGCTAAGAACATCCTGGAAAGCATCTTAGCGTCGATTTGCTGTACGCTCACGATATCGTCCTCCTTAATCAATCACTCTGACACCGTCAACATAGATGTTGATCTTTTCAATTTCAAGGCCGGTGAATTCCTCCACCTTGTATTTGACACTGTCAATCAGGTTATCGGCAACTGCAAGAATACTGACGCCGTACGACACAATCACATGAAAGTCAAGAATCAGCTTATGATTGCTGAACGTCACGTTGATACCCCTCGTCAGGCTTTCCTTCTTCAACAGCTTCACAAAACCGTCTTTCATGCTGACGCCGGCCATGCCCACGATTCCAAAGCATTCCACCGCAACGCTGCCGGCATACTGGGCGATCACTTCCCTGTCGATGACAATATTTCCCATATGGGTATTCATAGAGGAACCCTTCATATTCTATAACCTTTCCTTTCCGAAAAAATTGTCCGACTCAGTGTTTCAAGACAGACATATATGTTTTATTGTAACAGCTTTCCCTGAAAAAGGAAATATTAAAAACAAAAAATAAAAAAGTATTTTTTTTGCTTGCTTTTCCATCGCATTTCTGGTAAGATATCAATGTTGTGATCTTACTTAACGGCGAGGAGGTGTCGGTATGGCGAAGTGTGATATTTGTGGAAAAGGCGTTCATTTCGGTAACAACGTAAGCCATTCTCATAGAAGAAGCAATGCAATATGGAGCTCTAACGTAAAAAGAGTTAAATGCAAGGTAAACGGCTGTGCTAAGAGAATGCATGTCTGCACCAGCTGTCTGAAGTCAGGTAAAGTGGAAAGAGCGTAACGAAAAAAAGGGCTGTCGCACAGGGTAATTGGCGTACAGCTCTGTTTTTTTGTGTTAAATTGCCGGCTTTTAGAGCTCTTCTTTCCTTCTGACATATTCCCGGTTAATCATCTGTACCAGCTCTTCGTCCCCGAACAGGTTGTCCGGGTGAAAAATTTTGATCAGATCACGATACCGCTTACGCAGTGCAAGGGAATTATTGATCCCCGCAAAGAGCCTGTGAACCGTGTTTTCCGAAAAGTCTCCGCCATCCTGCAGCGACGGGGTCCTTTTTGCTTTGTTCAGGGATTCTTTCTGTTTCTCCAGTTCCTGCCTGTCCAAATCCAGCTGCCGGAATCCGTCCTGCAGAATCGCCATCTTTTTTTCAAAAAAAAGATTTTCTTCTCTGAGCCGTTTCCTCTCCTGTACCGTGCGGCGGTTCAGCTCCTCCAGCTCCCGTCTGAGCCGCAGCCTTTCGTTTAAAAATTTTTCCTGGGAAGCGGCAAGTTCCTTTTTCTCGTTTTCCAGACGCATATTTTCCTGAAAAAGCCATAGCTTCACAGCCTTGAGTTCGTCCTCGTTTTCCGTCCCGGCTATCTCTTCCCAATCAATCATTTGAATGTCCTCTCAATCACCGCAGAAGCAATTATAGCCCAAAAACAATAAAAGAGCGATTATAACCAAACCGATCAGACGGTTGTGGGTGACCAGCATGATCAGCATACCGATTGCAATCAAAAAAGCGGCAAGACCTATCAGCTTTTTCATGGCGTTCCCCGGCATCAGGCTGTCTGACGCCATCTGTTCCTCGCTCCATTATATGCGGAATCATTTCTCCGGATTCTTTTCTTTTTCGGGGAAAGCAATGTCCTTTACCTCTTCGTCGGACATCTCATCTTTCTCTTTGGGCTTTGTAAATTTATCCACAAGATCGGGAACCATATCGAGAAGCTTTGTGACCACATCCTGATTTCTCACGTTCACAAGCTTTGTATAACCGTCCCGGATCACAAGAACGGCGCTCGGCGTCATCTTGCCTCCCAGCCCGCCCCCTCCGGTCGCGGAATTTTTCTGGCCGTTGCTGCCCGCTCCCGCGCCGACGCCAAAGGATACGTCAACCAAAGGCAGAATGATGGTATCTCCCACCTGCGTGGCCTCCCCTACGACGGTTTTTGTGGATAATACGGTGTCCATGCCCTTCAGCAGCGATTCTACGACACCCTGAATGTTCTCTTTATCTGCCATCTTGTTTCCTCCCGGCTTTCATCATTTTTATAAATTTATGCAGCTTCCTGTCCAAAAGCAGCCTTAACCCGTTCCACATCAGGACAACTCCGGTGATATGTCCTGAAATATCCGCCTCGCCCTGCAGAACCGCCTGCGTGAAATCAGGCGTCACGCTGACATCAGCGCCCAAAAGCGGCGAAAACATCCAAAAAGCGCCGTACAGATATCCGGTGGTATCCGGAGACGCCGCGCCAAAAAGAATTTTGGCCCTGATATGCCTCGGACGGATATTCTTAAAAATCTTTGACAGCCTTAATCTTACATGTCCCCACAGCTTTACCGTATTGTCTTCCTGCAGAAGCTGAGCGTAATAGGATATGTTTTCCCAAATTTCCTTTATTTTATCACATAACTTCCGAATTGTGTACTTTAACTTGAGGAATTTTCCCCAAATATTGGATTTTTGCTCCTCCCCGGCCCCGTCTTGGATATCTTTTGCAGAATCTTTTTCCTGATCGGGGAGCTTTTCGGCAGCGGACTTTTCTTCCGTTTCTTTGCTCTTTGCCTCTTTGGCTGCCGGATTCCCGGCATATTCCCGCTGTTTTTCGGCGGTTTTCGGCTCAGCTGCCTTTCGCGCTTCTTTGTCTTTCGCTTCTTTGTTTTCCGCTGTTTTGCTCTTTGCTTCTTCGTTTTCTGCTTTTTTGCTTTCCGCTTCTTTGTTTTCTGTTTCTTTACTCTTTTCTTCTCCTGCCGCTTTTCCGCTCGGAGCAGCTTCTTTTTCGGCTTGCGGCGTTTTCTTTTCCGCGTCTGCGGTTTCTTTGGAGCTCTGCTTTTTCACGGAAGAGTCAAAGACGGTTTTCCACAGAATTTTGACGGTAAGCTTTCCCGGCTCCGGATAAGCGTAACGCACCCGCAGCACGCCGAAAAGCCAGTCGGCTTTCGCGGAAAGCTTCGTCTCCTCCGGCGTCCTGCTTCCCCGCACGCGGTAAACTACAGGGCAGAACAGAAAAACAAGAACCGCCAGAAGGACCAGACCGAGAAGGACGAGCAGAAGGATTCCGATTATCGTCAAAATTCGTAAAGTCATGTCCCACATAACAGATACTCCTTCAGGGCACAGTCGCCTCTCTCCCGCAGGCATTCCTGCACCAGCCGTTCTACCAGTCCCACCGCCTCGTTATAATCTCCGGCGATCCCCACTATATACGGCGGATTGTTCATATAATACCTTTGCGCCAGCTGTCCGGCCTCGTAAATTTCAAGCTGATCTCTCGGATTCCTGGAAAGCGCGATCAGAAAGACACCGGCAAACAGAGGCCTGTTTTCCAGCTTTCTCTTTATTTTATCCAGTTTTTTTACGGGAATGCTTTCCCCCAGATATAAACCCGGATGATACATAAGGTTTACCGCCATGCCTCAGATCCCTTCCGGCCCGCGCAGCCGCCTGTTTTTCTTTTGGGTACAAACACAGCCAGGAATACGCTAAAAGTATTTCCGGCTGCCCCATAAATTGTTTTTCTTCAATTCCAGATATTCGTTATATGCTCTTTCCAGAATTTGTTTCTCGTTTGCAAATCGCAAAAGATGATACGCTTCATGGTATTTGTAAAACCCGGAGTCTAAAAAGAACTCTTCCCTTTGCGGCTTGCTGTAATAACTGTCCGCCATCATTAAATACCAGTGGACCTCTTTCTCCACGGTATCTTCCGGAACGTTAAAAGAATACTCGCTCTTTCCGATGTATTTCATGATGGTAGCTTTCGCTCCCGATTCCTCCAACACCTCGCGCAGCGCGGTATCCTTAAATTCCTCTCCCTGCTCGACCGTGCCTTTCGGCAAAACCCATCCCTCATATTTATTTTTGTAATTCTTATACAAAAGAAGGATTTTTCCACGAAATATTACCACACCGCCGCAGCTTGTTGCTTCTATCATTGCAATTCCTCCTGACTGGTGTGTCTCTGTATCTGACTAAAATCAGTATAGTCCAATCATTCGGGAAGCGCAACTGATTTTTACCCGAAAGTTTTTCTTTTCGCGCCTAATTTATTCCACGCCGCGTCTTTCGTGGCCGGTGGTATGGGCCGGAAGTTTTTGTCTGCCGTCGGCCAGGAAAGCGTCCAGAATCTGCACTGACTCTTCCCCGCTCTCCACCGTAAAATTGATCCGCAGCCTGACGCGGCTCTCCCATTCGGCGCACTCTGACGCCAGAGAAAGCGGCACGCTGTTATAGATGACATTGAAGCAGCTTTTACAGTTTACCGCCACCGGAAATTCCTTTCGGTAGCGGTCGATCAAAACGGTCTCCGCCCGGCTTTCTTTCCCCTTCAGACATTTTCCCGTTGTGTGCAGCAGACAGTTTGCGGTGATCATCATGGGAATCCTGCCGTAGACAATTTTCTCAAAATCCGCCTCGGTCCCGGAAACTGTCACGCCGCCCTTCAGCAAAGCGCGCTGCTGTGCCGCCGTCAGCTCAAGCGGAAGACAAAACCCCGTGGCTCCCGCTTGAGCAAGCTGCACCGCAGCCGCTCGGTTCCAGGTATAGACGTTGGCGTCCAACTGTCGGAGAGCTCTTTTGTCCGCGCCGCGCAGAAAACCGAGACCGTCTGCGGAACGGACGAGATAACCCGCAAAAGGCTTTCCCTCTCCCGCCAGAGACAGTAAGGGAGTCAGACGTTTTTCATCCCTCCGGCGCAGAATATACGGCAGCGCCAAAAGCAGAGGACCAAAGCCCGCCAGCTCTCCGACAGCATTCCGGATCTCCTCGCCGCCCTGTAAGACCAGCTCTCCCGATACATAGATGCCGGAAAGCTTCCGATTCGGATGGTTTTTCAGCCAGGCAGCCGCCGCGCAAAGCTGTTCTTCTGTCTCCAGCAGAATGCTGTATCCTTTCGACGTACTGCGGTTCCCGTCGAATGCTTCCGCGGCTCCTGCGCTTTGCGGATTCCCTTTTACCCCAATGTTTCTGCCGCAGTCTGCGCCTTCCGCCGCGGTATCGCGGAAGCGCCACTCCCCGTCCGGCGCGCTTTCCGCTGTGGCGTCCGACTCGCAGTCTGCAGATTCCGGTGCTTTTTCTGTCACGGCGGAAAACGTTCCGTATCCTCTGCTTCGAAGGATTTCCTCCTCCAGCCTCCGGATTCCTTCGCGCCTCAGTTCGTTTATCTGCTTCAACGGATAAAAAGCGTCCCCGTCCGCGGTCAGCTCCAGTTTTTGAAGAGCAAAGACACTGTCGCCCAGCTTTCCCAGCTGTCTGCGGATGTTTTCCTCTGTCACCGGCTGCTTCCTGGCCGCTTCCACCGCTCCGCCCGAAACCGTCACATTGATATCTTTACACTGCAGGGTGAGGCTTGCCGGTTCTCCCGTCCGAAAACAGGCCTCCATGAAAACGGGAAGCTTTTTTTGCTCTGTGAGATACCGGTCGTGAATCGCACAGAGCAGCTCTTCATCACACTTTTTGTAGGACGGATCCTTCAGCGTTATCATCTCCGGGCCGTTTCGCCTGAAATAATAGCCGTCCTGAACCTCGCTGCGGATATAAAGGGTGTTCAGCTTTCTTACGTCCTCCCGCTCCACCGAAAAACGCTCCGCCGCTTCCGCTTTTCCGAATTTTTCCGAAAGCTGCAGATAGCGGTCCATGTAGCTGCGGTAGATAGCGGTAACCCCCGCGGTATATTCCGGACGCTTCATCCGTCCCTCGATCTTAAAAGAGTCTATCCCGGCCTCTATCAGCTCAGGCAGATGTTCCACGGTACACAGGTCCTTCAGACTTAAGTAATACCCCTCCCGCCCCGTGCCATCCTTTGTCCGCACGCGGTAGGGAAGTCTGCAGGGCTGGGCGCATCGGCCTCTGTTGCCGCTGCGGCCGCCCAGGATGCTGCTGAAAAGACATTGCCCCGAATAGCAGTAACACATGGCTCCGTGAACAAAGGTCTCCAGCTCGATATCTGTCTGCGAACGGATTACCCTCAATTCCTCCAGCGAAAGCTCCCGGGCGGGTACGATCCGGCTTGCACCCATCCCGCGAAGCATTTCCGCGCCGAAGCTGCTGCACAAAGTCATCTGGGTGCTGGCATGTATCCTCAAATCCGGAAACCATTCCCGGATTCTTCGCAGCGCGCCGAAATCCTGCACGATCACGGCATCCAGTCCGGCCTCATAAGCAGGATATAAACAGTCGTACAGTTCCGTAAGCTCCGGCTCTCTCATCAAGGTATTTACCGTAAGATAAATTTTTTTCCCGAAAAGATGGCCGTAACGGATGCACCGCAAAATCTCTTCCGCCGTAAAATTTTCCGCGTAGGCTCTGGCTCCGAACCGTGTTGCCCCTAAATATACCGCGTCCGCCCCCGCGTTCACCGCCGCGTAAAACGCTTCCGGATTTCCCGCCGGAGCCAGCAGCTCCGGAACTCTGTCTTTCCCCATTTTAATGACCGTGCCCTTCCGCAGCCTGCATATTTTCTGATAACAAAAACGCAGGCTCTCTGTTTTATGTTAAAAAGAAAAGCTGCCCTTTCGGACAGCCGACTTTATTTTTTCTTTAATTCCGTCTCCAGCCTGACGATATTTTTCGCGTTTTCATTTAAATCCTGCTGCAGCGTCTTTACCTGCTCCTGGGAGCTCTCCAGCTTGATCTGTGCGGAAATCAACTCATGCTTCAAATCGTACAGTTCCTTTTCCTTCGCCTGAAGCTCCTCCTCCAGTATGGAAATCTGCTTCTTTGCCTTAAAATAATCGTCGGCAATATTCAGTTGAAGGAGTACGCCCTGCGTATCCATCGGCTGTCTGCGGAAGCTGTCAACCTTATTGTATTCGTTGATCTTGTTGTTGATATAAGAGGCCACCCTCTGCAGGTAATCCTCGCTCTCATAGCCGCTCAGGGTAAAAACCTTACCGCCTATGATCACTTCCGTATCTGTTTTCGAAGACATACACGCACTCCTTTTGTAAAAAAGACCCGCCTATTTGATTCATTATAGCGCATTATCTTCTCACAGGCAAGCAAAATATTATACTTTTAGTCAATACTTTGGAGCAGTATATCCCGGCAATTTATCGCTGATTTCTTCCAATCCTCAATTTTCCCATAAATTCTCCAGCCCCAAATGGCTGTAGGCCAGCTCCGTGGCGATCCGCCCCCGGGGAGTACGGTTGATCAGGCCGTTCTTCAAAAGATACGGCTCATACACGTCTTCGATGGTTCCCGCGTCCTCGCCGATGGCCGCCGCAAGGGTATCCAGCCCCACCGGCCCGCCGTTAAACTTACGGATCATGGTGAGAAGCATATTGCGGTCGATATGATCCAGCCCCAGCTTATCGACGTCCATCAGATCCAGGGCGGTACGGGCGACCTCCTCCGTAATCACGCCCTCGTATTTTACCTGGGCAAAGTCCCTCACGCGCTTTAAAATCCGGTTGGCAAGCCTGGGCGTACCCCGGCTTCTTCTCGCCATCTCCAGCGCGCCGCCCGGCTCGATCTCCACGTTCAGCACACCGGCGGAACGCATGATAATAATCTGCAGCTCCTCCACCGTATAAAATTCCAGCCGCTGAATCATGCCAAACCGATCCCGCAGGGGCGCGGTCAGAAGCCCGGCCCGCGTCGTCGCCCCCACCAGGGTAAACTTCGGCAGCTCTAACCGCACGGAACGGGCAGTGGAGCCTTTCCCGATCATGATATCGATGCAGTAATCCTCCATGGCCGGATAAAGTACCTCCTCCACCTGACGGTTCAGGCGGTGGATCTCGTCCACAAACAAAAGATCTCCTTCCTCCAGCCCGTTTAAAATCGCCGCCATCTCCCCCGGTTTTTCGATAGCCGGTCCGCTGGTCACCCTCAGGTGTACCCCCATCTCGTTGGCGATGATGCCCGCCAGAGTCGTCTTGCCCAACCCCGGAGGCCCGTAAAAGAGCACATGATCCAGAGCGTCTCCCCGCTGCTTTGCCGCCTCGATGTAGACCTTCAGGTTTTCCTTGATCTTTGATTGACCGATATAGTCATTCAGAGTCTGAGGACGCAGCGTCCCCTCGATCCTGATATCCTCTTCCGTTATGTTTGTCTCGATCATTCTCTTCGTCGGCATATTTTATCCTCGATATATCTCATCCTCGATCGCATTCGTCAATCCGCAATATGGTATTATTCTTTGAATTTCTTTTAAGCCTTCCCCGAAGCGCTTCCATTTTCCGGCTCACAAACAGCTCTCAGAAAATTTTCTTCAATGCCGCCTTTAAGACCGCGCCGGAATCCATCTCTTCGATTCCCTCGATCGAATTGACGGCCTTCATGCTCTCCGCCTGTCCGTAGCCCAGCGCTACCAGCGCCTCTACCGCTTCCTTCTTCTGGGGCGTATCCGCCCCTGCGCCGCCCGCCGCCGTGGCGGCGATCTCCCGGCCGATCAGGACGTCGTCGATCGTGATCTTGTCCTTCAGATCGAGAATCACCCGCTGCGCCGTCTTCGCGCCGATCCCCGGCGCTTTCGCCAGCGCCTTCGCGTCCCCTGACATAATCGCGTATCGGAGGGAATCCGCGTCCATGACAGACAGGATCGCAAGGCCGCCCTTAGGGCCGATCCCGTTCACCGTGATCAGCTTCTTAAAGATTTCCAGATCGCTGCGGGTCAGAAAACCGTACAGCCAGAAAGCGTCCTCCCGGACACAGGTATAGGTATAAAGCTTTACCGGCTCTCCGCCCCGTGGAAGCCGGGACGCCGTATCCGCGGATATTTTCACGTTTATCCCCATCCCGTTTACATCGACTACCACGTTATCCTCTGCGATATCCTCCACGATCCCCTTTACAAACGCTATCATATTGTTTCTCTCCTTCGCTTTGGGACATCTGTTCCGCCAGCTTTTTTTATTATATCGCCAAAAGCCTTTTCTTACAACAAAAATCCTTTCAAACCGTCATACCCATGGCTTTCCGGGCCGAACTCATCCGCCTTTTATCTCCGTCCTCAGCAGCTTCCGATACACAATCAGGAAACAGACCATATGTACCGCAAAGGTCAGCGCCCAGCTGATGGGATAGGAAATATAAAGGCATTCCAGCGTTCGCTGGCGTTGAAAGACCGTATAAATCCAAACCACCCGGAACAGGCAGGCTCCCGTCAGGGATACCAGCATGGGCATGATCGAATAGCCGATGCCGCGCAGCACTCCCACCATGACGTCCATCATACCGCAGAGGAAGTAAGGCGCGCAGACATAGGTCATACGCCGGATGCCGTAGCGGATAACCTCCGCGTCCGGCGTATAAAGCTTTAAAAGCGTCCCCGCGAAGAAATAGGCTCCGTTCCCCATCAACAACCCCACCGCGATGACAAGTCCCTCGCAGATCAGCATGACCCGGCCTACCCGGCGGTATTTCAGGGCTCCGTAATTCTGCCCGCAGAAGCTGATGGCCGCCTGATAAAAGGAATTCATGGCCGTATAGACAAAGCCCTCGATATTGCTGCCCGCCGTATTTCCCGCCATAGCGACGGAGCCGAAGCTGTTGACGGAGGACTGGATCAACACGTTGGAGATCGAAAACAGGGAGCCCTGAAGCCCCGCGGGAATACCGATCTGAATCATTTTAAGCAGCTTGTCCTTCCGGAGCCGGAGTCCGTTCAGCTCCAGACGGTATACGCCGTCCGTTTTTATCAGGCAGCGAAGAACCAGCACGGCGGAGATCGCCTGGGAAACCACCGTAGCCACGGCCACCCCGGCCACGCCCATGGAAAAGGCAATCACAAAAAGCAGATTCAACGCGACGTTCACCACGCCTGCCGCCAGCAGATAATACAGAGGACGTCTGGTGTCTCCCACCGCCCGCAAAACCGCCGCTCCAAAGTTATAGGCCATCATAAAGGGCATTCCGGCAAAATAAATCCGCATGTAGAGGACAGACTGACCGATGACATCCTCCGGCGTCCCCATCAGGGCAAGCGCCGGGCGGGAAGCAAAAAGCCCCACAAAGATCAGCAGGACTCCGCCGATCACCGAAGTGGCCACCGCCGTCTGCACCGTCTCCCGCAGCTCCTTCTCCTGTCCCGCCCCGTAAAATCTCGACACCAGCACATTGGCGCCCACGGACAGTCCGATAAACAAATTGACCAAAAGATTGGTCAGGGAGCCGGTGGAGCCCACCGCCGCAAGGGCCTCGTTTCCCGCAAATCTCCCCACCACCACAATATCCGCCGCGTTAAACAAAAGCTGTAAAATCCCGGAAAGCATCAGGGGAAAATAAAAAATCAGAATCTTTCCCAAAAGCGGCCCGTTGCACATATCGATCTCATACTTTCCGGTTTTCCTTTGAGTGCTCATAGGATCCCTCCATACCCGCCTGCGAGTACACTCCCTCGGGGAATCTATCGTTCCCACACGGAACCATTCGGTTCCACAGAATCTGTTGATCCCACGGAATCTGTTGATTCCGGAAGAATCGCCTCTCAAAGAGGCGGGCTGCGTCCGCAAACAGGGTCTGCGGCTTCCCGCAGACCCCGTAACGCTTATCACGCTTGTCTTATTTACTGTTAATATAGTTGATCAAACCCTCGGATGCGATAATCTTCTGCATAAACTCTGGGAACGCCTGCCCCTTGAAGGTAGTTCCCCTCGTCACATTAGTAATCATCCCCGTGTCAAAGTTGACCTCCACCTCGTCGCCGGCCTCGATCCCCTTGCTGGCCTCGGGACACTCGATGATGGGAAGGCCGATATTGATGGCGTTCCGGTAAAAGATCCGGGCAAAGGTCTCCGCGATAACACAGCTGACCCCCGCCGCCTTGATGGCGATGGGCGCGTGCTCCCGGGAGGAGCCGCAGCCGAAATTCTTCTCCGCCACGATAATGTCTCCCTTTTTGACTTTCCCGATAAATTCCCGGTCAATATCCTCCATGCAATGGGAGGCGAGCTCCGCAGGATCGGATGAGTTAAGATATCTGGCGGGAATGATGACGTCTGTATCCACGTTGTCACCGTATTTAAAAACCGTTCCCCTTGCGTTTTTCATGATTATACCTCCTTGCGCGCTTCGGCAGTTTGCCGCTTCGATGATTATACCCACCCTGGCGGGTTCCCTTCGTTTTAACCGGCATTCCGGCGTGTTACGCCAATCTCCGCCCAACAATAAAATGCTGTCTGTGCCCCGGTTCGGCGATCGCAGGCTCTTTTTCCTGAACGGATGTCGGCTCCTCCTTTTACTACTCCTCCGGCGCGGCAATCACGCCCGCGATGGCGCTGGCCGCCGCTACGGCGGGACTTGCCAGATAAATCTCAGAGGTAACGTGTCCCATCCGGCCTACAAAATTGCGGTTCGTGGTGGAAACGCACCTCTCGCCCTCCGCCAGAATCCCCATATAGCCTCCCAGACAGGGACCGCAAGTCGGGGTGCTGACAATCGCGCCCGCCTGAATAAAGGTTTTCAGAAGCCCCTCCTCCATGGCCTGCAGATAGATCGCCTGAGTGGCGGGAATAATAATACACCGCATCCCCTCCGCCACATGCCGACCCTTTAAGATCTCCGCCGCCGTCCGCAGATCGTCCAGTCTGCCGTTAGTGCAGGAGCCGATAACTACCTGATCGATCCGAATCTCATCCATGGCCTTTATCTCGTCGATGGTGTGCGTGTTCTCCGGCAGATGGGGAAACGCCACCGTAGGGCGCAGGGCTCCCAGATCGACGGTATACTCCGCGTCATAAACCGCGTCCTCGTCCGCCTCGTAAACTTTATAAGATCTTTCGGAATGTTCCTTTATGTATTGCTCCGCCAGCGCGTCCACCGGGAAAATCCCGTTCTTTCCGCCCGCCTCGATGGCCATGTTCGCGATGGTAAACCGATCGTCCATGGTCAGATTTGCGATTCCGTCCCCCGTAAATTCCATGGATTTATACAGCGCGCCGTCCACCCCGATCATGCCGATAATGTGAAGGATGACGTCCTTGCCGCTGACATATTTCGCCGGCTTCCCGGTAAGGTTGAAACGGATCGCGGAGGGCACCTTGAACCAGGCCTTGCCCGTAGCCATCCCGGCGGCCATGTCCGTGCTGCCGACGCCGGTGGAAAAAGCGCCCAGCGCGCCATAGGTACAGGTGTGGGAATCCGCGCCGATGATGACGTCCCCCGCCACAGTCAGTCCCTTTTCCGGCAGGAGGGCGTGCTCGATCCCCATCTCGCCTACCTCAAAGTAATTTGTGATCTCATTTTTCCGGGCAAACTCCCGCACGCACTTACAATGCTCCGCGGACTTGATATCCTTGTTCGGCACAAAGTGATCCGGCACCAGAGCGATTTTATCCTTGTCGAACACGCCCTTTACCGTAAACTTTTCCATCTCCTTAATGGCTACGGGGCTGGTGATATCGTTGCCCAGCACCAGATCAAGCTCCGCCTCGATCAGCTGTCCGGCCTCCACATGCTCCAGGCCCGCCGCCGCGGCGAGAATCTTCTGCGTCATTGTCATTCCCATATTCGTCACCATACCTTCCGCCATGTAGAATTACCGACCACCTTGTGGCCGGTAATCCCCAAAATGTCTGTACAATTGACATGATAACACAATCCGTCCCATTGTTCAAACATTACTTCTTGATTTTTTTTATCTTACCAAAAGCTTCGCTTGCGGCACTTTTTTATGCCTGCCCGCTTTCTCCTGTCTTCAGCTTCCAGACGGTCGTCGCCTTAAACAGATCCCCGTCCACCTCCAGGGTAAGCTCCCCGCCCTGCAGCTGTGTGAAGCTTTTGGCGATGGCAAGACCCAGCCCGGAGCCCTCCGTATTCCGGGAAGCGTCTCCCCGGACAAAGCGCTCCGTAAGCTCCGCGGAATCCACCGTGATCTCCTGGGCGGAAATGTTTTTCAGGGTGATCACCACGGTATCGTCGATCCGGAACCCGTTCACATAAACCCTGGTTCCCCGCATGGCGTACTTGGCGATGTTTCCGAAGAGATTCTCATAAATCCGATAGGTCTTCTGGCTGTCGAGGGATAACAGCACCTTCTCCTCCGTCAGGTTCATTCTTACGTCAAGCCCCGCCTCCTGCAGCTTGTCGCCCATCTCAAAGACCACCTGCTTCAATAGGCTCATGATATCCACCTCCGTCAGGTTCAGCGTGATATTCTGGGAGTTTGCCTTGCTGACCTCGAACAAATCCTCTATCAGACATTTCAACCGCAGGGATTTCGACTCCAGAATCTTCAGATATTCCTTTCTCTGCTGCTCGGTGATGCCATCCTCCTGCAGCAGGTTCACATAGGTGATAATCGCGGTCAGGGGCGTCTTCAGGTCGTGGGAGACGTTGGTGATCAGCTCCGCCTTCATCCGCTGGCTCTTTACCTCCTCGTCCACCGCCCGTCTGAAGCCATCCTGAATCCGGATGAAATGGGGCTTAAAGGGCTCGAATACCCCCAGATCCTCCTCGATCGTAACGTTCAGCCGACCCTCCGCCATCTCATTGGCAGCCCGCAGCAGAATCCGGTACTTCTTCTGCAGATCGCTGACATATTTTCGCAGGATCAGGTACATGAGGCCGGAATAGATGATCGTCACAAAAAAGCCGCCGAACCAGAGACTGCTGATGACGAACAGGATCACCGCGTTGATCAGAAGGAGCTTCAGTATCGTCCTGTGCGCGTCCTGCGTCAGGTCCAGATGCTGCACCGCGTCGTAAACGCCAAGGATTTTCTCCTTAAGGAAAGGGAAGAAGCGGTAGATCAGGCTTCGCTTCCTGATATACTCCCTGATCCCCATCCGAGACACCGCTCTCGCGCAGATTCCCAGATACCAAAAAGCAAAGAAGAAAAGGCCAAGCACCAAAAGATTATAGGCCTGCGCAAGAAAAGCCGCAAAATCCCCGTCCCCGATGCTCTCCGACAGGCGGCTTTCCGCCAGACCGCTGGCCAAAAAGGCAACATGCTGCTCCAGCAGGGACAGACAGACAAAGAAAAACAGCCCAAGACCAAGCAAGATTTCAAGGGGCAGGGAGCAGACGGCGCTGTCCTCCCAGGGCCTTGTATCCTTCAGAACAGGAAGCAGCAGACCGAGAAGAACAAAAAGCACGGACAGACAAAACAGGATTCCAAACAGTCCCACCGAATCGTACGCATCCAGGGACACGACGCCGTCTCCCAAAAAATAGTTTTTGCTGTAATACAGATGAAATTCCCCATTGCCGGAAAAATAACGGTCAGAAGAAAGAATGATCTCCCCGTCAAAGCCTGACATAAAGTCCGCGGAGGCGGCATAAATCACGGTACAGTCCTTCGGCCCCTCCACGTTTCCGTACTGTCTGAACAGGCTCATCTGTGTCCTGATCAGGGAAGACAGCGTATTTTCTCTGACAATCTCATTTGCCAGCTTGCGCAAACCGTCTGCATTTTCGCCGCGCACCTCCCCGACGGAAATATTTCCGACGCCGTCAAAACGAAAAGTCAGGAGAAAATAACGCCGATATCCGGCAAGGTTGTTTATCACATATTCCGCGTCCTCCGCCGCCATATTCGTCACATAATTTCCGGTGACATTGTCCGTTACAATATAGTCAAAGATACTGTTCAGGGTTCTGAAATCGCCCTCCAGGCTGTTAAAATAGCCTTTCAGATTCTGGGTTTCCTGCAAAATTTCGTACGCCTCCTGCTGCATGGCTACCGCTTCGTCCCACATCTCCGGCGTCTCTTCACCTTCCCCCTCGTCCCCGTAGTAAACGCTTTCGCTTCTGCGCTCCAGCTCCTTCTCGTCCAAAAGCCATTCATACCCCGCCTCGGGATTTAAATAAAGCCGGCTGTAGTCCAACTGCGTGCTGTTCTGGGCGTTATAGAGATCCTTGTACAGAAGATAGGTGTTCTGATAAAGCAGGGAAACCATATCCTCGCTTTCCAGCAGATTCCCCTGCCATCTTCTGGCGCTCTCGTCGAGGATGCCGTAAAAACAGGTAAAAATAACCGCTCCGGTCAGACAGACTGCAATTCCCCAGCCTGCCCAGCGGGGAATTTTTCTCTTTTCCCCGGAAGCAGCTTTTTTCTTTCGATCTGATTTCTCCTTCGAATCCGGCTTCTCCCTTGTATCCTTTCTTTCCCCTGCAGCTGTCCTTTTCTTCGCGTCTGAATTTTCCTTCGGATCCGACTTCTCCCTTGTATCCTTTCTTTCCCCTGTATCTGTCCCTTCCTTCACGTCTGAATTTTCCTTCGGATTCGGCTTCTCCCTTGTATCCTTTCTTTCCCCTGTATCTGTCCTTTTCTTCGCGTCTGAATTTTCCTTCGAATCCGAATTTTCCCCGGCAGCTGCATTAATCTCCGCAGATGCCTTCTCCTGCCTCTTCCGCCATTCCATTCCCAATCTCCTCCGTCCCAAAGCCACCGCCTGGATATCCTGTTGCCGGACCCTCTTACCGCGCCATTTCCCGAATTACCGCAAAGCGTCAGTCTATGTCCCGTTTCGCCCTCTTTCCCGTCTGCTTTCCAACGGTCTGCCTCATGCGGCCGGCAGTCGCTCCGCCATTCTCCCGCTGCTGCTTATCGATCCTAAACGCTCCGCCATTCTCCTGCTGCTGCTTATCAATCCTAAACGCTCCGCCATTCTCCCTCTACTGCTTGTCGATCTTATAACCCACGCCCCAGACTACCTTCAGATACTTTGGATTTTTGGGATCGATCTCAATTTTTTCGCGTATATTCCTCACATGTACCATGATGGTATCGGTATTGACCGCCTTTTCGTTCCAGACACGCTCGTAGATCTCGTCCGCGGAAAATACTCTTCCGGGACTTTTGATCAAAAGCTGTACAATTTTAAATTCCATGGGAGTGAGCTTGACCGGCTCGCCGTCCACCGATACCTCCACAGTGTCCTCGTTCAGCTCCAGACCGCCGATGGTGTAAATATGTTCTCTGCCGCCCTCGTCCTCTAAGGCCGCCAGATACTTGGCATACCGCCGCAGATGGGAATTTACCCTGGCCAAAAGCTCCAGCGGCGTAAAGGGCTTTGTCACATAATCGTCCGCACCCATGTTCAGTCCCATGATCTTATCAACTTCTTCCGACTTCGCGGAGAGCATGATCACCGGGAACTCACATTCCATGGCCCGCAGCTTCATCAGCATGGTAACGCCGTCCATCACCGGCATCATAATATCAATGATGGCAAGGTGCAGCTCCTCCTGCTCCACAACTTTAAGCCCCTCCGCCCCGTTGGCGGCCTGAAACACCTCATAGCCCTGATTGCGCAGATAAATCTCCACACCCTCCCGGATCTCCTTGTCGTCCTCCACCACCAAAATCCTGTACTTTGAAATCATCGTTTTATCCCCCCGGATCTTATTTTTCAGCCGCTGCAGATACGGCTACACCATGCCGCCGTCCGCAGCCCCTCAGTCCTTTCAGCCGCCCGCAGATACGGTTACATCATGCCGCCGTCCGCAGCCTTCCGTCCTTTCATCTGCCCGCAGGCGAGCTCACACCGCCGCATCCGCCGTCAGAGACAAAGCGCGCGACCGAACCACTACCTCATTATAAACTTCAAGCGCCCGACGCGCAACTGCATCTTCCCGATAGCTCAATCCCGTGTGAAGCGCATTTTCGGCCATGGCCGCCCGGTCAAACGCAGGGTCCAGAAAATGCAGTATCATATCCGCATATTTTTCGTTGTCCTCTCCGGTCAACATGCCGTTGACTCCATCGGTCACCAAATCCTCCACTCCCGACGCCCTTATCGCCAGCACCGGCGTGCCTCCCGCAAAGGCCTCCAGCACCACAATCCCCTGCGTTTCGGTTTTAGAGGCAAAGAGAAAGGCGTCCGCCGCCGCGAAATAGGCTGCCGTATCCCGGTTGGAAACCGTTCCCGTAAAGATTACCTCGTCCTGTAACCCCAGCCTGCGGCACATCCGCTCATACTCTGCCCTGTGGGAGCCGTCCCCTACCATCAGCATCCGAAACGGCTTCCGATACCCGGCCTTGAAACCGGCGAGACTTTCGATCAGAAAATCCACGTTTTTTTCCGGCCCCATCCTGGATACCGTGAGGAAAAACGGTACATCCTCCGCCCCGTACCTTCTGCGGATTTTTAGTTTTTCGGAATCGGTAATTTCAAAATTATGCTCCTCGATCCCGGTGGGCAGAACGCCGGTTCTCTCCTCCCCGATCCCGCAGATATCCGTCAGATAGCCGCGGATCCCTTCCGTAGGCGCAAAAATGTAGCTGCAGCGCTTCAAAAACGGTTTCAGATAAAGAGGCATCAGTCTGTCGGCCTTTAACAGTCCCTTTGTGTAACATTCCACATATTTTTCATATCTGGTATGGTAAGTAAAGACAAGGGGAATCCTGTATTTTCGGGAGAGATAAGCGGCCGTTCTCCCCACAAGCATGGGATGATGTACATGGATCACGTCAAAGCGCTGCTTACTGAACTCTCTCTCGATCCGCAGATCAAAGGGATTCGGGATTACAATCCCGCCGATAAAACGGTGCAGCAGCGTACCGTACCGGAAGACATTTTCCTCTTCCTCCTGCTCCCGATAGGTAGGCGCGAAAACCGTCACCTCATGCCCCTGCGCCCGCAGGCCGCCAGCCAGCCTCTCGATCGAGATGGGAACGCCGCCCGTCACAGGCTTGTAGTTATTTGTCATCAAGGCTATCCTCATAATTACACCCCTTTGCGCGCTCCATAGGAGGGTGTGCAAACACCCCTCTTTGCGCACCAATCAAAATTTGAAAATTTAGCTTCTCCGCCGATTCTTCTGCGTTTTCTGACATGCTGTCTGTTGCGCTCTTCCCGGAATGAAGATTTTCTTTGTCAGCGTATTTGGCTGACTTAAGAAATCTTCATTCCGTTCACACTGCTCCGAACAACCGGAATACCTGATCCCCCATCACATATCCCGCGCCCACAAACACAAAATTCCAAAGAAAAATCCCACAGGTGGAGCTGATCACATATTTCCCCAGATTCATCTTCACCACGCCCGCGGGGATCGACACCAGCGTCCGGATCATGGGCACAAGCTTTCCCAAAAACACTCCCATGCAGCCCTTACGCCGGATCCACTCCAGATTCTTCTCCAGCGTCTCCTTCTGCTTCGGAAAGCGTCTTGTATAAGCGTTCAGAAATACCTCTCCGCCCTTCCGCCCCAAGGCGTACAGCATCAGGCTGCCCAACAGTCCTGCCGCGACGGTGATCACCATGACCCAGAAAAAGTGAATGTTTCCCTTCGCCGCCATGATACCCGACAACGGCATGATAATCCCCGCGGGAAAGCCCGGCAGATTCAGGTATTCCAGAAAGACAATAACAAAAATGGCAATCGCGCCGTATCTGGTAAAATAATAAGTGACCGTTGACAAATCCATCGTGATACTCACTCCTTCCTTTTCTCATACTATAAACGGGAAACCTAAATACATGCGCCAGAGAAAAGCAAAGATTTTCTAAAGAGATATTAAAAAAAGAAGCGCACCCGACCGATTTCCGGTCTGAGTACGCTTCTTCTCTGTCTGTTTGCAATTCTTTTTTGGCATATTCCAACTGTTTCAGAGCTTTTAGTTGTTGATCAGCTTATCCTCTTCATTGTTCCAGCTGTAGAGCTTCCGAATCTCCGCGCCAACCTTCTCCGCGGGATGCTCGGAGGCCAGCTTTCTCATGGCCTTAAAGTGAACCTGTTTTCCGGCGGGAGACATATCCAGCAGGAACTCCTTCGCGAAGCTTCCATCCTGAATGTCGCTTAAGATCTTCTTCATGGTCTTCTTCGTCTCCTCGGTGATCAGCTTGGGGCCGGTGATATAATCTCCGTACTCCGCCGTGTTGGAGATGGAATACCGCATACCCGCAAAGCCGCTCTGATAGATCAGATCGACGATCAGCTTCATCTCATGGATACATTCGAAGTACGCGTTTCTCTCGTCGTATCCCGCTTCCACCAGCGTCTCAAAGCCTGCCTGCATCAGGGCACAGACGCCGCCGCAGAGCACAGCCTGCTCGCCGAACAGATCCGTCTCGGTCTCGGTGCGGAAGGTGGTCTCCAGAACGCCCGCCCTTGCTCCGCCGATTCCCAGCGCATAGGCAAGCGCCAGATCCTGAGCCTTCCCGGTTGCGTCCTGCTCCACCGCGATCAGACAGGGAACGCCCTTGCCCTCCTGATACTCGCTTCTCACGGTATGGCCGGGGCCCTTGGGCGCGATCATCGTCACGTCCACGTCTGCGGGCGGTACGATACAGCCGAAATGAATATTGAAGCCGTGAGCAAACATCAGCATATTGCCTGCCTCAAGGTTGGGCTCGATGTCCTTTTTGTAGAGTTCGGCCTGCTTCTCGTCGTTGATCAGAATCATGATAATATCAGCCTTCTTTGCCGCCTCTGCCGCGGTAAACACCTCAAAGCCCTGCTTTACCGCCTTGTCCCAGGATCTGGAACCCTCGTAAAGGCCGATGATAACGTGGCATCCGGAATCCTTCAGGTTCAGCGCGTGCGCATGTCCCTGGCTGCCGTAGCCGATAATCGCGATGGTCTTTCCTTCCAGCAGGGAAAGATTACAGTCCTCCTGATAAAAAATTTTTGCCATTTTCTTCTCCTCCACTCGTCGCTATGACTATATTTTAACTGACAGGATAACCCTGGAGCTAACGATATGATTCCGCTGTTTTCTTTTCGACACGCCTGTAAAACGCCCTTTCTGCCAGGCTTCAGACAAGGCCGTCACGGCCCGACTCCTCGTAGGCGATATGCTCCGTGCCTCTTCCCAGGCCCGCGATCCCGGTTCTGGCCAGCTCCAGAATACCGTATTCCTGCATCAGGATGATAAACGCCTCCAGCTTCTTCTGGTCTCCCGTAAGCTCGATCGTCAGGCTCTCCGGAGCAAAGTCAATGATATTCGCCCGAAAGCTTTCCACCACGGCGATAATCCCCTGGCGCTGCGGCGCCGTCACGCGAACCTTGATCAGCATCAGCTCGCGATAGACGCTCTCCTGAGGCTTTAATTCCTGAATATAGCGAACATCCACCAGCTTGGCCACCTGCTTCTCGATCTGCTCCAGAATCTCGTCGTCCCCGGAGGCCACGATGGTCAGTCGGCTGAGTCCCGGAATGGTCGTTCCGCCCGCGGTGATACTCTCGATATTGTATCCCCGTCTGGAAAACAGGCCGGAGATACGGCTGAGCACGCCGGACGTATTGTCCGCCAGTAACTGAAACACTTTTTTCTGCATGAAATTTCTCCTTTTTTCCCTGAACACTAATATAGCAATTTCCCGTCCGAATGTCAACCGGACAATTTAGTCCGTTAAAACTTTAAATTGCTGCAACCGCCGATAAATCTGCCGCTGTCAACGCCCGCAGGGTTTACCGTGAGCACAGGACGCTCATGGCATTTATGGCCATCCGGCCTTTTCCTGCCGGAAATACGGACTGACTTTTTTCTGTCCCGCGTCACCGGCTCTCGTCGTTCTCGATGCACTTCGCAAGAGCCAGCGTCCCCGTCCGCGCCACCTCCACGATGCTGATGGTCTGCAGCATATTGATCAGAAGCTCTACCCGCTCCGGGGTATCGCAGATCTGAAGCATGAGAAAATGCTTTGACATATCCACGATCTCCACCCTCATAATCTCGCAGAGCTCCATGATCTCCCGGCGATTGTTTTTATTGTATTTGATCTTGATCAGCATCAGCTCCCGAGTAATGCACTGCTGCTCCGCGAAGGTTTTGACCTTGATCACATCCAGCTTTTTGTTCAACTGCTTTTCGATCTGCTCGATGGTCCGCTCGTCACCGCTGCTGACGATAGTCATACAGGACACCGTCGGATCGTCCGTCTCGCCTACGGCAAGGCTGTCAATATTAAAGCACCTTCTGGAGAAAAGTCCCGCCACCTTACAGAGCACGCCGGAACGGTTCTCCACCAGCACGGAATAAATCCTCTTTTTCATCTTCATTCTGCTATCCTCTCCGCTCTTCTCACTCTCCGGAAATCTTCAACCCGCTCAGACCTTTGAGAGCCTAAACGGCCTCTCTCTTTACTTCACCGTATCCATGGGATCGATGACGCATTCCAACAGCACGGACCGATCCTCCCTCAAAAATTCCCGGATCGCTTCGTCGCAGCGTTCCATGTTCTCCAGCCGCAGGAAGGGAATCCCGTAAGCGGCGGACAGCTTTTCCAGGTCGGGACTGCCGGACAGCTCCACCACGGAATACCGGTCCTTATAGGTGTAGTGCTGGTATTCTCTCACCATGCCCAGATAATTATTTTTCAGGACAACGATTTTGACCGGAATCTTATGCTGACGCATGGTGGCAAGCTCCATCATGGACATCTGGAAGGAGCCGTCCCCGCAGACCGCCACTACCTGCCTGTCCGGAGCCGCCGTCTTTGCCCCCATGGCCGCAGGGATGGAATAGCCCATGGTTCCCATGCCGCCGGAGGTGAAAAATTTCCCTTTTTTTACCTCCGCGTAGCCGCAGGACCAGATCTGATTCTGTCCCACATCCGCCACATAGACGGCGTCCTCCTCCATAGCCCGGGAAAGCCTTGTGATAAAGGCCGCCGGGTCCACAAAATCGGGGGACGGATTTCTTTTCGGCGTCATCGTGTTCCGGTAATCCTTTAGGGTTTCCAGCCAGTCCTCACAGCTGCATTCGATCTCTTCCTTTGCAAAATCCCGAAAAATATGTCTGGCGTCGCCCACCAGAGGAATGGTGGGACCGGCGTTTTTGCCGATCTCCGCGGGATCCACGTCGATGTGTACCAGCACCTTGTTTCTGGTAATCAGATCGGGCTGGCTGACGGCGCGGTCCGCCACCCGCGCCCCTACCATGATCAAAAGGTCAGATTCGTTCATAGCCCGGTTGGCGCACGGCTTTCCGTTATTCCCCACCATGCCGAAATACAGAGGATGGGCGGTGGGCATGACGCCGATTCCCATCATAGTGGAGACCACCGGGATCCGGTTCTTTTCCGCAAAGGTTCTGATTTCTTCCTGGGCGTCGCTCAAAAGGACGCCGCCGCCGACGCAGAGGATGGGGCGCTTTGCCTTCTCCAGCTCCCGTATCACCTTCTTGATCTGCACCGCGTGCCCCTTTACCGTAGGCTTGTAGGTCCGCAGAGACACCTCCTCCGGATATTTGAACTTGCTTATCGGAGCGTTCTGGATATCGATCGG
Organism: bacterium; assembly: GCA_023664305.1. Lineage (GTDB taxonomy): Bacteria > Bacillota > Clostridia > Lachnospirales > Lachnospiraceae > Acetatifactor. The sequence continues at coordinate 147,652 of JAMPFT010000006.1, forward strand.
GACGTCGATGAGCACGGGGCCTTTTCTCCCGGTATTTGCAATGTGAAACGCCTCCTTAAAGACGCGGGGTATATCGTTTACGTTTTTGATCAGATAGCTGTATTTTACAAAAGACTCCACCGCCCCGGTGATATCTGCCTCCTGAAACACATCGCTGCCCAAAAGCTCGCTGTTGACCTGGCCCGTGATACAGATCAGCGGGATGCTGTCCGCAAAGGCGGTGGCGATTCCGGTGATCACGTTCGTCGCGCCGGGACCGCTGGTTACCGCGCATACCCCCGGCCTTCCCGTGATTCTGGCCACACCGCTGGCCGCATGGGCCGCGTTCTGCTCCGTGCGGATCAGCACAGTGCGGATCTCTGATTCCAATATACTGTTATAAAAGGGACAGATGGCAACCCCGGGGTAGCCGAACACCGTTTCGACCCCCTCCTCCTCAAGACATTTGACGATGGCGTCTGCTCCTATCATTTCTCGTTTTCTCCTTTCCGTTTGCGCGGGCCGCGCGGCATAACCGCCAAAGCCCTGTCAGTCCTGCTTCCCGCGTTTTCAAGACAAAGCCGGTCTCCCCGGATTCAACAGTCCGGCAGCATCCGATTTAACTGTCCGTCAGCCTCCGGGCAAGCTTTACCGCCTCGGCGGCGTCCCGGGAATATCCGTCCGCGCCGATTTCATCCGCGTATTCCTGCGTGATGACTGCGCCGCCGATCATGATTTTTGCCGAAAGCTTCTGCTCTCTGGCGGACGCAACGATCTCCTTCATCCTCTGCATCGTAGTCGTCATCAGGGCCGACAGGGCAATGATCTGCGCATTGTTTTCCCTTGCCGCCCGAAGGATCTCCTCCTCCGGCACATCCTTGCCCAGATCGATCACCCGGAAGCCGTAATTCTTTAACATCAGCGCCACCAGATTCTTCCCGATATCATGAATATCGCCTTCCACCGTGGCAATCACGACGGTCGGCATTTCGGACGCGTCGTTTTCCTTTTGTAACAGCGGCTCCAACACCCCGATGGCGTTTTTCATGGCCTCCGCGCCGGCGATCAGCTGCGGCAGAAAGTATTTTCCCCGGTCAAAGAGCTCTCCCACTTCATTGATGGCGGGGAGCAGCACATCGTTTAAAACCGCCTCCGGCTCCTCCCCCTGCTCAAGAGCTTCTCTCGTAAGCGCTTCGATTCCCTTGCGGTTTCCCTTCAGAACGGCGTTATAGAGATTGCGTCCCGCGGAGGACGCGTTACCCGGATTCGGTCCCTGGCCGTCCGCCTTACTGGCCGCCTGTCCCTGTTCCGATTTCTTTTCCTTTTCGACACCGTAATCCCTGTCCGGCTTCTGAATACTCTCCCTGCGCTGCTGTCTGGCGGCTTTCCGCTCTCTTCTCTCCTCCGCCTGACCGGCATACTCAATATATCGGATGTCCGCCCCGTCCCTTGCCAGCAGCAGATCCGCCGCCAGCGCACAGCTGACGAGAAGCTCCTGAGAGGGATTGGAGATTGCCATCGTCAGCCCTTCCCGGATTGCAAGGGTTAAAAAGGTAGTATTTACATAGCTTCTCTCCGGCATACCGAAGGAAATATTAGACAGTCCGCAGATCGTCGCAAGACCCTTTTCCCGGCAGTACCTGACAGTCTCCAGCGTCTCCAGCGCCGCCCTGCCGTTGGCACCGACGGTGGTTACAAGACCGTCTACAATCACATCCTCCTTCTTCAGCCCCAGGCTGTATGCTCTCTCCAGAATCCCCTCGATCATCCCGATCTTCTCTTCCAGATTCTGCGGCAGCCCCTTGTCCGAAAGCGGCAGAAGAATGAACATGGCTCCGTATTTCTTTACGAGGGGAAGCAGCTTATCCAGCTTTTCCTTTTCCATGGAAACGGAATTGACCAACGCCCGCCCCGGGTAATGCCGCAAGGCCGCCTCCAGAACGTCCACATGGCTGGAATCGAGGGAAAGGGGAAGGTTTGTGACGCCGCATACTTCCTCCACGGCCCGCAGCATCATCTGCTTTTCGTCGATGCCGCTCATACCCATATTGATATCCAGCACCTCCGCCCCGTCTCTCTCCTGCTCCTCCGCCATTTCCAGAACCTGATCCATACACCCTTCCCGCAGTTCGGCCTGTAACAGCTTTTTCCCCGTGGGGTTGATCCTCTCCCCCACAAGAATAAACTTTCCGTTCAGTCCAAAGCGCAGGGTCTTACGCTCCGAAGTCAGGCAGCGAATGCCAGGCTCCAGTCTTTTTGGACGGCATAGGATATCTCTGCCAAAGCTTTCGCAAAGACTTCGAATAAATTCCGGATCGGTGCCGCAGCATCCGCCCAGGACGGTGGCTCCCGCCTCTGTCAGCAGCTTCATCTCCTCCGTAAAATCGGCCGCATTCATACTGTAACAGGTTTTTCCCTGCTCGTCCAGAAAAGGGAGTCCGGCGTTTGGCTTTGCGATGATCGGGACAGACCCGGTCGCCCCGGCCATGGCCGCCACAACGTCCCGCATCCCCGCGGGGCCTGTGGAGCAGTTCACGCCGATGGCGCAGGCTCCCAGACTTTCCAACACCACAGCCGCCGTCTCCGCATCCGTGCCGTAGAGCGTTCTGCCGTCCGCCTCGAAGGTCAGCGTCACCATCACCGGGAGATCGCATACTTCCCTGGCGGCGATCAACGCCGCCCTGGCCTCCCCCAGGCTCATCATGGTTTCAATTACCAGCAGATCCGCCCCCGCCTCGCAAAGCGCCCTGATCTGCTCCAGGTATATTTCAATCAACTCTTCCAGCTCCAGAGAACCGACAGGCTGCAGCTGTTCGCCCGTCATGGTGATATCTCCCGCCACATACACAGGCCGCTTTGCCGAAGAAGCCGCCTCCCTGGAAATCGCCACAAGCCTGCGCGTCATGTCCGTAAGCTCATCCTGCAGTCCGTATTCCGCCAGCTTGATCCGGTTGGCCGTAAACGTGGGCGCATAAAGGATATCCGTTCCCGCCTCCACATAACGCTTCTGAAGCTTTAGCATAACCTCCCGGTGCTCCAGAATCCATTTTTCCGGGCATACGCCGGAGGGCATGCCTGCTTTTACCAGGTTCGAGCCCGTTGCGCCGTCCAGATACAGATAGGTTTGAGATATCCTCTGAAATTCATCGCGTGTCATAAAATCCCCTTTTCAAAACTTATTTTCCTATGATACCACAGACCTGATTTCGCCGTAAAGGGAAGGATTTAACCATTTTCTATTGCCTTATAGTACAAAATGTGATAAATTTAATGAATACGATGTCTTTTTTTATCTTATCAGGCAGTTTCCTGAAAGTTTTATGATCGGAGGATCAAACAGTGAAAAGAAGAATACAGGCGCTCCTGTCCGCCATGCTGGCCGCGTTCCTTTTATCCGCCTGCGGCGAGGACCCGGAGCTGACACAGTTCCATAAAAGTATCGACGACTTCTGTACCCGGATTTCCGAAATCGACAATTCTATCAACAGCATCGATCCTGCTTCCGATGACGCCGTGTCCGAGCTTTTAAGCTGTCTGGACGATTTGGATCTTGTTTTTCAGAATTTCGGGAAGCTGGATTTTCCGGAAGAATTTGATTATCTGGAGGACACCGCCAAAGAGGCCAGCGAATACATGACGACCGCCGTGGAAAAATTTCACGAGGCCTACAGTAATGATTCCTATAACGAATACACGGCGGAATATGCCCAGGGAAATTACAACAGAGCCTATAAGAGAGTTCAGATCATTATCTCCTTCCTGCACGGAACCACTCCGGAGGATGTAGATTTAACCATGGAAGAGGACTGACCCGCGGGGCGGTCCTTTTAAAAATGGAATTTTGTGTATTCCTGTTCTCACCGCGAATCGAAACATAAGGACAGCACGCTTCGGAAAATGTCCTTATGTAAAAAGGACGGCACTCGCCGCCCCTTACATCAATATCCCAAAGCCGAGCCTCAGAATGTTCTTGAATATAAAATTCACACAAATCAGTATGACTCCCACCCAAAGATACCAGTTATGAAATTTCCATCCCCTGATTTTCCCGCGGCTTAACCGGCAAAGCCCTTGGGAGACCATGAACCCGAGATACATCACTGCCGCGTAGGGCACGAGGGGATGATACCAGACCGCCAAAAGAATCCGTCCGTGCAGCAGGGCCGCCAGCGCCCTCGTACCGCCGCAGCCCGGGCAGTACATGCCGAATACGGTTGAGAAAACGCAAAATCCTGCCGGAAGGAACTTCCCCGCCAGCCAGACACACGGCAGGAAGACGGCTGCGGCAACAGGAACAGCCGCCAGCCCTATCAGGAAAAGCTCGTCTTCCAGCGTTTTTACTTTTCTCATCTCAACACATGCATCTGAATAAAGTAATAGATATCATAGCCCATCTGATCAAGAAGATCCACGAAAGGTCCCGTTCCCTCGTAAAGTCCCTGATACACTCCCACAAACACATAGCCGAAATAGATCGCCATGATCACGCCGAAGACCGTCGCGATAATCGAACAGATAAGGCCTGCGATACCGATCCCGGAGCCCCTGTTCTTCCTGTTGCCGACAAGGGCCAGAATCAAACCGATCACTCCTAAAATAAGCCCAAGACCGTAACAGCAGCACGCGGGGATACCGATGATTCCCAATACAAGCCCGGCCACCTGACAGCCGTTCGCGCCGGAAGGGGCATTGTTCACCGGCGGCTGATACGAAGCATTGGAAGTGTAGTCCTGATAGTTATTCTGTTGATTGTTCTGTCCGTCCATTTTTCTCTCCTCCGTCATAAAATTCACGAACTTTAAGCTGATTTTATCATAAGGGACCGGCAAATGCAACCGTATTATTTCATTCTGTGCCTACCCGTTTCTCTGGTCCTTCTTCTTTAAAAGCGCCGAGGTATCCAGACCCTGATTCTCCTTTTTCCCGGCCTTCTCTTTGCGGTTCCTCTTTTTTGCCTTTCCTCCTGCGGACGGTTCCGCATCCGTTCCCTGTGTATTCCCGCCGTTTTCCGCTGCTTTTCCCGCCGATCCGGCCCTTTGGGAATCCGGATCGGCAGATGTGTCTGCCCTGGCGCTTCCCGATGCCGCCGCGCTTCCCCCTGCGCCTGCTCCTTTAGCGTTTCTTCTCTCCCGCCAGAACTCACGGAGTCTGCGGTAGAGTCTCGTGTCCTGAGGCAGGAAATGGAACCTTCTGAAGGCGATATCCAGAACGAAAAGGATGATGGCGGCCAGAATCAGCCATTTCGTCAGCTCGTACCGTTCCCTTGTCCCGCTCCTTCGCTGTCTCCAGAAATTTTCGTCTTCCTCCAGCAGTCTTCCGTAGCGCTCCACAAAGCTTACGAACCCGGCGGTTCCCACGCCGAACTTATACTCGTCGGAATACTGCACTACGGCGGCGGTAGTCACCGCGTTCGTCACGTTTTCCCCGTCCAGCCGCCGCACGCTGAGGTTGTAAAAGCCGGTGAGATCCGTATTTAGCTTCGCCTCGAACCGTCCCGGCGCCGACGGCTGAAGGGAAACGGTATTTGTGTTTCCTTCCGGATCGGTGTAAACCGCCTCGACCCGGGTCTGCTCCCCGTAGTCCACGGCATGGTAGACAAGATCCGTGTATCCTCCCGCCGTCGCGACGTCCACGGAGTCCTCGCCGATGGAGGTATTGCCCGCGCTGTAATCAATCAGGCGTTTCCAGAGCTGCACATAGTCCTCCAGCCCCGCAAAGCCCGCCGTCCACTGATTCGTCACGTCCGTATTCCAGGCCACCGTGTGTCCCAGGCCGTACTGCATCACCGTGAGAACGGGATCGTCCTTTTCGGAGGCGATCAGCACGCTGGAAGCATTCTTCGGCGTTGCGCTGACATAGCCGTACAGGATGGGCCAGCCCCCCTCAAACAGTCCCCCGGTGATCTCGCTGCCGCCGTTTACCGCCAGCCCAAACTCGCCGTTCTGCAGATAGGTATCGCCGCTTAAAAATACCTCCTGGGCAAATATCCTCGGAATCTCCGACGCTATGTCTGTGTAATAATACCGTCCGCCGCAATTCTCCGCAACCCTCTTTAAGAGTCCGGCCTCTGCGCCCTCGCCCACGGCCACCGCGGAAAGCGTCACGGAAGCGTCCTGATAGGCGGCGATTACATCGTTATAGTTCCTGCTCTCTCCCTGGCCGTCCGTCAAAAGGACCACATGCCGGATACTCACGTCGCAGTCCTTCACCTTTGCAAGCGCCTCCCACAGGGCGGGCTGGATCGTGGTTCCGCCGCCGGAAGGGATGCTGTCAATCAGATCCTTGATCTGCTCCCTGTCCTCCACGGTCGTAGGCTCCACCGCCCAGGAATATTTATCGTCAAAGGTCAGGACCCCTACATAATCCTCGCTCCGCATCTGATCTACCGCCGTCTTGGCGGCCGTTACGGCCAGATCCAGACTGGTGGCGTCCCCTCCGGTATTGACGCCCATGCTGCCGGAATGGTCGATCACCATAATCATGGCCGTCTTGGGGACCTCGTCCACGCCCCTTAACTCCATATCCACGGGCAGCACCGTCTCCAACACGCTCTCCCGGTAGCCGCCCAGGGCGTAGCTGCTGCGTCCGCCGCAGCAGATCAGTCCGCATCCGTAATCCTTTACATAGGTCTCTATGTTTTTCAGGAATCCATCCGGCAAATCGGAGAGGAAAACATTTTCCAGAATAATACTCTTAAATTCCAGCAGTCCGTCCAGCGATTCCGGCGCGTTGGCCGCGGAGACCTTACTGTAATTGCAGCCCGCGGCGCGCAGAACGGTTTCAAACGGTGCGGTGTCTTCTCCCTTTCCGGAGATCAGAAGAGTCTTGGGCAGGGCGTCCACCACGGAATACGCATGGTAGCCGTTGTTTTCCTCACAGGTATCTCCCGCCGCCACGACCCTGACCTCAAAGCTCTCGATATTCTCTCCCCTGACCTCCTGGCGGAAACGGAACCGGTTTGTGCCGCGGTTTAAGTGTACGTCATAGCTTTCCGTCTGTGTGGAGCCCATCCAGATTTGAATCTGGGCGTCGGTATCGTAATTGCTCTCCACCGTCACCGTCATGGAATAAGCGTCGTTTTGGTACAGATAGCCCGGCAGCTCCACATTTTCCACATAAGCGTCCTGTCCCTGGTACACTTCATAGACCGAGGCGAGCACCTCGATCTGTCTCGACACCAGCGCGGAGGCCGTATTCGCCAGGTTCCCTTTGGTCTCCTTCCCGTCGGTCAGAATGACAATGCGCCCCGCGCCGTCCCCGGGAATCATGGCCAAAGCTCTGGATACCGCCTCCTCAAAATTAGTGGCGGACTTATCCGGCAGCGACAAAATCCTCGAAAAACTGTTTTCTCCGGTCAGAAACTGCTCCACCAGAGAGTTTTTTCCAAAGGTGACAATCCCGTATCGGTTGTCTGCCGGCATCCGGCCGATCGCCTTGTCAAGGTATGCTTCGATCTGCTCCAGATTCTGCTCGTTGCTGTTGGAGATATCCACCAGAAAAACCGTAGTGTTTACGTTGTCCCGCCTGCTGACGGAAAATCCCGCCAGGGCAAGACAGACAAGCGCCGTCACGCCGATCCGCACGCCGAAATAAAATTTGCTGCGGCTCCCGCTCTGGCGCACATAAAGAACCCATTCCAGCACAAGCAGGAGCAGGATGAGAACAAGCAGAAGACTGCGCAGCTGCTTCTTCACCAGCCCCGTATTCTCCGTCGCGGCGGTGGCGGTGCTCTCCGCCACCAAACGGCCGTCCGACTCGCTTTGGGCGGCAAAACGCACCACATACTGCTCCGTGATCCCGTTGGCGTTCACCTCGTACAGCCCCGCCTTATCGGTCCGGGCGGTCAGCCCGTTCACATCGAAATCCGCCTGGGGATGAAACAGCACCGTATCCCCCGCCTGATAGATATTCCCCGCCAAAAGGGAGGTGTCCCCCAAAAAACGAATGACGTTCGCCATGAAAATCGGAAATTCCGCCTTTAACGGGAAGTCGGACTCCCGGATGTCAAAGCCCACCGCCACGGTCTTAATGCCGTCGTGCTCCCCGTAATAAGCGGCGCACTCCTCTCCCGCCCAGAGAAAACCGATCCCCCAGTCCGGAACCTCATAGGTTTTCGTCTCGTTGACGCCTATGGAGAAGGAGGACAGTCCCGACGTCAGATCACACCCCGTCACGGTGAGCAGCACACGCTCCGCGGAGCCGGACACCCCGGCTCCGCCGCCGAAGATCAGTCCGCCCTCCTCCGCCTCTCCTCCCGCGTCGTAGATGCGGACCGTCTGAGAGTCTTCCTCCGCGTCCTCCGGCCTGACCTTCGTGAGGCTCATCCCCGTCGCCGCCTGATAAGCCTTCTCGATATAAGTATTGCCGTCTCCTACCAGCACGGCCCGAATCTGCGCCGCCGTGTCAGGGATGGCGTACGCTGCGTTGTCCTGGGCAAGAGAGTCCCCGCTCTCTTCTCCCTCAAACCGGACGGAGGATACCTCGCTTCGAAGCGGCTCTCCCATCCAGCGGATTTCCTCAAAAAAGCAAAGGGTTGTCTCCCCCGCCCCCAGGGTCAGCCGCCTGATCTCCAGAAGCCGCCTGCCCTCGTAGAGGCTGATTTCCATGGAAGCGTCCGAATTACTGTAATTAGTCAGGCTGGAGGCGCAGACAATCCTTCTGCCAGACTCCTGTCCGCTCAAATCCCCGTCCGGGCTTTCCGCTCCGTCCTCCCCGACAGCGTCTTCTTCCGTCACGTCCACATAGGAGAGAAAATTATTCGAAACATTGCTTACCGCTTCCCCAATCACGCAGATCTGCGCGTCAAAATAACGGGAGAAGCTCCCGGCATCCTCCGCCCCGTCTGCGTCCGTAAACAGGATCACCTCTGTCTTCGAGGCGTTTTCCGCCGTCTCCCCGGCCGCGCCCCGCAGTGTCTCCACCACGCTCTCGGCATCCTGTAAGCTGCCGGGCCCGTCGCTGCATTCAATCCGGTTCAAAACTGCCAGAAGGCTGTTTTTATCCTTTACCCCAACCGCCAGCAGATTGGTTCCCATACAGTCGTTTGTGAGGACGGAAAAGGCGGTCTCCTCCGAGGAAGACACGATTTCCCTGGCCTGATCCAGCGCCTCCTCCAGACGGCTCCTGCCGTTACCCGTATCATGCTGCATACTGCCGCTGGTATCCAGTATTAGGATCACATTTCCCCGGTTCCTGCCCTGTCCGTGAAAATACGGGGACATCAGCGAGAGCACGAGAAGCAGCAGAATAAAGATCTGCAGATACATCAGGATGTTGTGGATAAATTTCTCCAGAAACGTTTTCGACTGCAGATTTCGAAACAGCTGGTTCCAAAGCAGATTGGAAGAAATCCGATAGTCCTTCCCCCGCGGTTTTAACAAATATAAAATGATTACCACCGGCACCGTCGCAAGCAGGGCCAGCGGCCATAAGCTCTCAAATATCATAGATCTCCCTTAAATCCTGAAAAATAAGCTCTCCTCTGTCCTTTCCCGCGTCGCAGAGCACATAGGCTCCGCCGCAGGCCGCACAGCCCTTTTTCATACGTTCCACAAGCTGTCTCAGCTGCCGCTCGTAGCTGTCTACGGTCTTTGCGTCCACCGTCAGCCGAAGCCTTGAGCCGTTCTCCGCGTCGATCAGGTTATAGGCCCCCGCCAGCGTGACCCGAAGCTCCTCCGCCGCCAGCGTATGCAGGATCACGGGGCGCTGTCTGCAGTAAATCAGATACCGTAACAGCTTTTCATAGCTCGAAGGCCCCTTCCCTTCCGCCTTTTCCTGCGCCGTCCGCGCCCTGCCGTCCCGGTTCGTTTTCCCTGCCGCCCCCGGCTCCTCCTCCGGAAGCATATCCGGGTGAAGAAAATCGCTGACAATTACCGTCACCCCGGGGCCGTGTCCCTGCATCTGCCGGGCCGCCGACAGCATATCCGTCTCCCCGGAAAATTCCAGCCCCTCCAGCCAGCGGAGTACTCTCGGAAAGGCATTTTTGCCGCCGCCTGCCGAAAGGCATCTGTTTGGGTCCTTCATGTCATATAAATAGAGCCGGTCCATATTGTTCAGCGCCAGAAAGCTTACCGCGGCCGCCAGATCCCTCGCCAGCTCCGCCTTGCTCTTTTCGCCGTAGTCCATGGATGCGCTGGTATCCACCAGCACGGAGACGACGGCCTCCTTCTCCTCCATATACTGCCGGATATAAAGCTTATCCAGTCTCGCGTAGGCGTTCCAGTCCATCCGGCGCAGATCGTCCCCCGGCCTGTACTCACGGAAGTCGGAAAACTCCGCGGAGCTTCCCTTTTGCACCGACTTGCGGTTTCCGGTAAGGTTCAGACTGCTCTTATGAGACATATGAAGCTTGAGCCTGGATAAGGTATCGTAAAATTTTGCGTCAAGCATAGAGATTCTTTTCCTTTGCCTCGATGATCCGACGGATTACGTCGTCCTGGGTCACGCCCTCCGATATCGCGTCAAAGCTTAAAATCAGCCTGTGGCGCAGTACGGGATAAGCCACGCTCTTTACGTCCTCAAAGGACACGTTCAGCCTGCCCTCCATAAAGGCTCTCGCCCTGGCGGTGCGGATCAGCGACTGCGCCGCACGGGGACTCGCACCCTCCCTGATATAGGGATTTTCCCCGTGAGTGGCCATCACAAGCTCCAGAATGTAATCCATGACCGCATCCGCAATGGGAATCCCGGATACGAGAGCCCTCGCCTTTAAAAGCTCCCCGCCGTTCATCAGACTCCTGATCTGCGGCGGCTGTTCTCCCTCGGTCAGCCCAACGATGCCGCGCAGCTCCTCTTTCCCCGGAAACTTTACCAGCACCTTCAGCATAAAACGGTCCAGCTGCGCCTCCGGCAGAGGATAGGTTCCCTCCTGCTCTATGGGGTTCTGCGTCGCCAGGACTAAAAAAGGCTCCTCCAGGGAATAGCTCTCGCTGCCAACGGTCACGGTGTGCTCCTGCATGGCCTCCAGAAGCGCCGACTGGGTTTTTGGCGTCGCGCGGTTGATCTCGTCCGCCAGCACAAGATTTGCAAAGACAGGCCCCTTTTGAAAGCGAAAGCTTCCCGCGCCATCCTCCTTCACCAGGATGTTCGTCCCCGTCACATCGCTGGGCATCAGATCAGGCGTAAACTGAATCCGCTTGAAGGAAAGCAGAAACACCTGGCCGACCGTGCGCACCAGCATGGTCTTGCCGAGCCCCGGCATCCCCTCCAGAAGCACGTTTCCTCCCGACAGAAGCGCCAGCATGACCTGCCGGATAATATCTCTCTGTCCGATGATCCCTTTCCCGATCTCCCGCTCGCATTCCATTACCTTTTGCTGATAAATTTCATATTCTGACATTGCGTTCTCCTCGCTTATTCCTTTTTCACGACAACCGAAATCTCTGCGAAGCACAAACCTGTCATTGGCTTCCCGGCTTGTTCAGACTCTCAAAGTAATCCCGGATGACGGATTCCATTCCGTTCGGGTACTTGCCTGTGGCAATGCCCTCGTAGGCGTTGTCCGTATATTCCCCGATCACGGTGTCATAATCCACATGCTCCCCTTCCCAGGCCAGACCGTTCTGTCTGCGGTAATACTCGGAATCCTGATCGCCGCTTTTGTCGCCTGTCAGGGAAGCGTCGTTTCCCACCCCGTTCGGCACGCTGACGTAATCGCGCTCCGCGTTGCTGCTCCCGGTGCCCCGCCCGGGGGCGTTTCCGTTACCCTGACCCTGTCCGAAGCCCTGACCGCTTCCCTCGCCGCCGCTTCCGTCACCCTGGCCGTCGCCGTTTCCGCTTCCCTGGCCCTGGCCCTCGCCGCCGCTTCCGCTTCCCTGACCCTGCCCCGAGCCCTGACCGCTTCCCTCGCCGGAACCGTCTCCGTCTCCTTCGCCGTCTTCTCCGCTGCCTTCCTGCTTTTCACCGCCGTCACCGCTTCCCGCCGTCCCAGAGGAGGCCGTCTGCTGTCCTCTTTTGTTTGCGGCAGCTTTGGCAAACGCCTGCGCCGCGGCAAGGCCCGCGTTCTCCTGATTTTCCGTCTGCGAGGCAAGGGACGCCAGCGACTGCGCCGTCTGGCCGTATTTATAGTCCAGCTTCTCCAGCGCCGTATCCAGGCTTTCCCAGGAATCGGCCCTTTCCAGCTCCTCCCCGGAAAGCTTCATGGCCTCTAAAAGCTCCTGAAGCTGCGCCCGTTCCTCCTCCGTCAGGCTTTCCATGTCGATTTTTTCCATGGCCTCCAAAAGCTCCTCCAGCTTCTCCTTCTCTTCCTCCGCCTGCTCCCGCACCTCATGCAGGAGCTCTGCCTGCTCCCGCACGGGGGAGGGAACCAGGCAAAGCGCCCCTGTCACGGCAGCCGCAAGAAGAAACGCACAAAGATGCCTTTTGTCCGGAAGAAGCGGGATTTTAATCTGTTCCCGGATTCTGTCATAATGACGGACCGCGTCTTCCCGCTGCAAAACGGCAAATTCCTTCTCGCTGTCAATCTGTTCCCAGGCGGTAATCATCCGCTCCTTCAGCCCGAAGGAATCCAGCTTTCCCGCAGCCCGCCTCATATCCGCCCGCCGGTACACAGCGCAGCCGATTCCGGCCGCAAAACCTGCCGCAAAGCAAATCCCCGCCGCCAGATGCGCATGATAAAAGGGCCGGATCAGGGACCAGACCTCACAAAAGATCCCGAAGATCCCGCCTGCCGCCGCAAACAGGATCCCACTGTCTAAAATCTTTGCAATATTCAGCTTCCGTCTGCATTTTCGAATCTGCTCCGTCAGGTATCTCCTGCTGTCCATACGCCTTACCTCTTAGGTTTTTTCTGCTTTCTGCCACGGATGGGATTAATCCGCCTTGCAGCCAGGGCCAAAAACAGAAGTGACACCGCCACAAACAGGATTGTGGAAAAGATGAGCCACCGGTTGCCTGTCGCGATATAGCGGATCGGCCCGCTGATCCGGCGGTAGCTTGTGCCGCTGGCGATAGCGTCTACCACCGACTGTCCCGTCATGATCTGCCCGAAAAATTCCGTCAGGTACACCGCGGGATTCAGCAAAAGAAACAGAGCCCAGTTTTCCCCGTAGCTGTTCAGGGTCGTCTGCGTCACGCCGTTATAGGTATAATAGCGCATATTCTCCGTCAGATTATAGATCAGGTAAGGCAGAAAGGTGACCACAAAGAACACCAGATAAAAGCCGTAGGACAAAATCACCGCGCTGATCGTCTTTTTACAGAGGGAGGAGCACAAAATTCCGATGCTGGCCGCAAAGAGCGACACCAGAAGCGCCACGCCCAGAAACAGGAACAGATAGCTCCAGGACATGCCCCCGATGATGAAGCACAGCGCCATGATCGGCATACTCGCCACCACAAAAAACATACTCTGGACGATGGCCGTCATCACCTTGCCCAGCACCACCGCAAAGGGCGTCATAGAGGTCGTCATCATGATATCAAAGGTCTGGCGCTCCTTCTCTCCCGAGATGGAGGAGGCCGTCCGCACCGGCACCACCACGCCTAAGATTACCAGCTGGGACACGGCCAGGATGGGGTACAGCCACACCATATAGCTGTAAATGTTTTCGGTGGAATACCTTCTCTCCTGTCCGATGATGAACATGGCAAAGAAAAAGATCAGCGCCAGAATCAGTTCGTAAAAGAACACGCCCAGACACATTTTTATGCTGCGGGCCTGTACCCGCACATCCTTTTTAACGATGGGATTCAGCTGCATTTTCCTTCTCTCCCTTCTGCTCTTTGTCATCCTCCGTGACGCGCATGAACAGCGTCTCCAGATTGCCCTCCTGCTTGTGGAAGCCCGTCACCACCACGTCGTTGGCGATCATTGTGCCGATCATCTTCGCGATTTCCTGCTTCGTCATGGTGTGGGACAGCCGGATCTCATTCTCGCCCACGGATTCTATCTTTACCTTCGCGTGCTCGTTGGCGATCCGCACCGCCGTGTCCCGGCCTTCCTCCAGGGTGACGATCAGGCGGTTGCTGCCGAACACCCCTTCCATCACATCCTCGATTTTACCCGCCGCCACAAGGTTTCCGTGATCCATGATACCGATGCTGTTGCACATCTCCGACAGCTCCGAGAGAATGTGGGAGCTGATCACAATGGTCTTTCCCATGCTCTTCAGATTCAAAAGCAGCTCCTTCATCTCCACTCTCGCCCTGGGGTCCAGCCCGGAATTGGGCTCGTCCAGCACCAACAGGACAGGATTGTGGATCAGCGCCCTCGCCACGCAGAGACGCTGCTTCATCCCTCTCGACAGGGTATCCACAAAAACCTCCTTTTTGTCGGACAGATTCACCAGCTCCAGAAGATCGTCTGCTATTTTCCCGATCTCCCTCGAATTCATACGGTACATGGAGCCGTAAAAATCCATGTACTCCTTAACCTTCAGATTGTCATAGACCCCGAAAAAGTCCGGCACATAGCCGATCTGTCTGCGCAGCTGCCTCTGGTGCCTGAGCGCGTCCACGCCGTTGATCCGGATACTCCCGGCGTTTGGAAGCATCAGTCCGCACACCATGCGGATGGTCGTCGTCTTGCCCGCGCCGTTTGGCCCCACGAAGCCGAACAGATCGCCCTTGGGAATGTGAAGCGTCAGATCGCTGACAGCCTGAAACTTACCGTAGCTTTTATATAAATGATCGATTTGAAGCATTCCGCTCCTCCCTTCTCCCGTCCTAATCCATATTCGCATAGGAATAGAAACAGCCGTAAGACACCTCGCTGCACTTTCCCGCCACAGCCTTTTCATAATCCGCCGCGACGCCCACAATCACCGCCTGTGACTGAGACGGATTCTTTTCGACGGCGCTTCCAAGCCCGATGAACAGAGCCGCCATGCAGCTGCGGTCATAGCTTTCCGTCTGCGTCCAGTAATTGAATACCATACTGCTCAGCAGGTTGCTGTAGTCGTAGTCAAAGGATCCGTTCGCCGTATCCTGATAGACGCGTCTGCCGTCTGCGACGGCCTGCGACAAGTCCAGCTCTTCTCCCGCTTTGACATCCGAAAAAACCGCAATTCCGGAATTATACCAGACTGCCATATAATCCAGATCAAGACCCGTCTCATTCCGAACCGTTCCCGTCAGATTCTGTCCGAAATGCGACAGTCCGACTCCCTGCAGATTCCCTCTGCCCTGTGTCCTTCCGCCGGCGTAGAGATAAGCGTTTTCAAAGTTTTCCTGAGGCTTGATTCCCATGAAAACACCTTCCGCGGCCTCCCGCACGGTATAGAGGTAGTCGCTCACGTTCGTCGAATTACTCCAATAGCCGTATCCGGTCAGCCCGGGTCCCGCCACACTGTAGCTGTCGTCCAGCAAAAGCTCCCAGGATTTCACTCCCGCCTGATAGGCCAGAAAATAAGTATCCCTCCAGGTGCTGTCCGTCTGCTGGACCGCAACGGAATACACCTTTGGCTCTCTCACCCGGACGTCCCTGCCGAAGAAGTAGACCCCCAGGATAAACACAAGCCCCATAACCGGGACCCCCGCCCAGTACCACTCGCTTTTCTTACATTTGCGCAGGATCAGATACAGAATCGGTCCCACCAAAACGACGTATACTCCGATCAGCACCTCCAGCCAGGTGAAATCCAGATCTGTCTGTCTGTTATCCAGAAAGGCAAGGGCCCTCTGTCCCGTATACTGCAGACTGTCATAGTAGGTACTGTAGGTTCTGTAGCTGTCTGAGGTATACATGACATCCGAAAACATATTCTGCACGGCGTACCCGTCCATCTTTTGAAGCTCCTTCTCGCCAAAGGAAAAAAGAAAGACTCCCACCGCGCCGTCTCCGACATCCCCGAGCAGGACCGGGTTATCGCTGCTTTCCCGATAGACGCGCTGGCTGGTATACTCCAGCGAGGCGATAGCCATCTGCGTAAAATCCACTTCCCAGTCCTGATAATAATAATAGAATCCGTAATTCTCCATTTCCGCGGAGACAAGATTTTCTTCCCCGGGCTGGCTGATCTCCAGAATGTTCAGCGCCAGGAAATCCTCCGAGAATCCGGAGAGCGTCTGTTCCGCATAGGCTCCTGTGCCGATCAGAAGCCAGCCGCCGTTCTCCACCCACTTCTGGATCGCCTGAATGCTCTCCCCGTCCAAAGACGCCACGTTAAACTGATCGATCACCAGAAAATACAGGCCGTCCAGCTGCTGCTTCAGGTTGTCGCCGTTTAACTCGACGAGGCTTAAAGGCATATTGACCGCGCCCCTGATGGAAAAATTCTCCCCGCCCGCGTCCAGCCAGGTAAGGTCGGCGTAATTGTCGGACAGAATACCGACGGAAATACCGTTCGCCGTGCTGCCGAACACGTTTTTTAACTGAAGCGACTGCAAAAGCCGCCCCTTCTGATCCAGAAAATTCAGCGCGCAGAGTCCCCGGACCGTCTCTGCGGCCTGCTCCGTCACGGTTATCGTAAACTGCTTCTTCCCCCGGGACGGCAGCGTAATATCCGTATTGTAGGCACAGTTTTGAAACCCGTTGCTGGCAAAGATCACCTGCACCGTGCCCGTAAAATCTTCTCCGTCGTTCTGTACCGTCACCTGCATGACATAATTGCCGTTTTCCTGCTTGAGCAGCCCGACGCTTCCAAAAAGCGTGTCTACCATGCCTTCGTCCGCGGCGGCAGCCCGCGCCGCGCCTCCCGTCCACAGTAAAGCCACGCAAAACAACAGGAGCAGTCCGGCCGTAATTTTTCTCCGCATAGCCCTCTTTTCCTTTCCGCAAATTCATTTGACACGGTCTGCCGCCTCCCGGCATCCGGGCAGACTGACAGATTATATTTATGATAACACGCCTTGTCCGCAATGTCCCGCAAAATCTCTAAATAAACTTTAAGATTTTATAAAATGTCCGTCTCCCCGAACAGGTCCCCCTCCAGGGAAAAGATATGTTCTATGGGCAGAACCGTCCCGTCCGCAAACAAAAGCTCGCGCCGATATCCTTCAATCCGCTTTGCCTTTCCCTGTTTTGTCCGATAGGCGCCGCCGCTTTTCCTCTCGTCCGCCTCAAAGTAAGTAACCGTTATCTCCTGCTCTCCGTCCTCCAGCCGCCTGCCCAGAAAGGAAAGCCTCCGGTCCAGCCATTCCTTCCTGTCCTCGTCCAGCTCTGCAAACGCCTCCGTCCGCCGCTCCGTCTCCCGGATCGCCGCCTCATGCCCCGTGAGCGCCGCAAAGGGCGAAAACTGCGCGGCCCTGTCCGCGAGCGGCATCTGCGGGTGATTTTTCGAGACATGCCGCGGCAGATTTATGATATCGTCATATTTATGGCTTCCGTTATCCATTCATAAACCTCCTATGCTTTATGTCCTCCGATCTGGCGGTTGCGTTCCATGGTTGTGGCTCCCTCCTGCAGATCCGTCCCTTTCAGGATGGCATTTTTGCCGTACTTTTTCTTGACGGACAGCATAGCCTCCTGAAGCTTCCTCTCCCTGGCAAGCTTTTCCTCTTCCGCCTTTTTCTCCTTCTCCAAAGCGTCGTAATCCGTAAACAAATCCAGCTGCTCGAAGCTTTCCTCCTTCCGGGCCGCGCTCTCATCCGTCAGCCGGTTTGCCGCCACCGTTATCCGCCGCACCAAAAGTCCCGGATCCACAATCCGGTCGTACAGCTCCATGACGGCGTCCAGAATCACCCGGGTGGAGGAGGTAGGCGATTTCAGGTTTACGGTTCCGTGGGCATGCTTCGGCACCTTTCTTCCGTAGCGGTCTACCGTAACCTCTCCCCGATAGCTGTCCCGGATCCGCGCATCGGTCAGATTATCGACGTCATACCCCACGGTGAGCACCATCTGATCCGTCACCACCCGCTTCTCCACCAGGTCCAGGACCAATAAATCCGCCATCTCCCGCACAATCACCCGCGCCTTTTCAAAGTCATAAGGGCACTGCAGCACCTGTCCGGAGCTGATGCTGCTCGTCTCCGGCCTGTAGGCCTTGATCAGATCCATGGTCACAGGCTCCCAGCCCCAGGCATGGTCTATGAGAAGCTCCGCGTTGACCCCGAACATTTTGTACAAAAGCTCCTCGTTATAGTAATCGCCGTCCCCGCCCAGAGAACAGCGGGCGATATCTCCCATGGTAAAAAGCCCCGCCTCCTCCAGCTTCTTTTGATATCCATGCCCCACTCTCCAGAAATCCGTCAGCGGCCTGTGATCCCATAAAAGCCGCCGATAACTCATCTCGTTTAGCTGTCCGATCCGAACGCCGTTTTGATCCGGCGCGGCATGCTTTGCCACAATATCCATGGCCGCCTTGCTAAGATACAGATTTGTGCCGATTCCCGCGGCGGCGGTGATTCCCGTGACCTCGAAAACCTCCCGGATCATCTTGCTCGCCAGCTCCTTTGCCGACATCCTGTAGGTATCCAGATAGTCGGTCACATCCAGAAACACCTCATCGATGGAATAGACATGCATGTCCTCCGGCGCGATATATTTCAGGTAGACGTCATAGATCACCGTGCTGTATTCCACATAAAGAGCCATACGGGGCGTCGCCGTGATATAGGCCGCCTCCAGCTCCGGATGTTCCTTAAGCTCCGGTGCCTGAAAAGAAGAGCCGCTAAAACGCTGCCCCGGCGCATGTAAAAGCCGCCCGGCATTGACCTCCCTCACCCTCCTGCTCACCTCAAACAGCCTTGCCCTACCCGGGATCCCGTAGGCCTTCAGCGAAGGAGAAACCGCAAGGCAGATCGTCTTCTCCGTCCGCTCCGCGTCCGCCACCACCAGATTGGTCGTCAGGGGATTCAGCTTCCGCTCCACACACTCCACCGATGCGTAAAAAGATTTCAGATCGATTGCCACATAGGTACGCTGCCGTTCTCCCATAGTCTGTCCCCTTTCCGCCGCGGCCTTAGCCGCCCGATTCTTTCTATCCGCCGCAAAATTCCCGCAAGCTGAAACGCGTCCCTGACACTGAAAAGCTGCGTCTGAAAACATTATAACAGAAAATGTGTTCGATTATCACCCTTTTTTTGTTTTACGGGTAATTTTTCTTTCCACATTCTTATTTTTTCCTTTTCCCTGCCCGTCAAAACATCCCGCAGGCCAAAAACCGGGAACCTGTTTACAGACTCCCGGTTCAAAAAAAGGCAGCCGAATCCCCGGCCGCCCTTACTATTCAAAATTTTAATACCCCTCGTTTATCACCTTCCAGCCGCCGTCCTCCAGCCGTAAAAAGGCGGTGCGGTTGGGCTCCTGTATTTCGCCGCCTTTGCTGACGCAGACCGAAAACACAATCTCGCTTTCCGTCCGGCTTTCCAATTCCACGGAAACGACCTCAAAGACCGTAGCCGCATAATATTCCCGGGCAGCCTTTTCCGCCGCCGAAAGCGCTTCGGCCGACTCTTCTGCCGATCCCTCTTCGTCTCTCTCCTCCGCACGGTCTGCAGGCCGCGAACTCTCCGCCCCGTCAGGAATACGGTTCCCCTCCGGCTGCGGCATATCGTCTACCGCGCCGCCCGGAACCGGGTCTCCGTTGCCCGAAACCGGGTCTTCGCCGTCCGGAACCGGGGTTTCATCGCCCGAAACCGGGTCTTCATTACCGAAAACCGACTCTCCTTCGCCTGAAGCTTGGCTCCCGTCAGGGCCGCCTCCCTGCACAGAAAAAATCTCCCGCGGAATCGGGGTGCTGTCCGCACGCTTTAAAAAGTCGTCTTTTTCGCTGATTTCATAGGAATCAAGGCTGGCGAAGAAGGTTCCGTCCTCCAAAAGGGAGACCGTAATCGCTTTTACGGCGGTTTTACCGTTTGCAAACGTAATTTCCATAACGATCAGATCCTCCCGCAGCTCTGCCGGGAGCGCCGAGGCGGTGGCTTCCGCATGATCCGTCAGCTCCCGGATTGTCCCGTTTGGAACCCAGTCAACCGTCAGGTAGTAGTACTCGCTTTCATCCTCTCCGTAAGGCACCGTAAAATTCTGAGCGTTTCCGTACTCGTCCCGCTTCCCGGTCCAGTCCGTAAAACTGATCTGTTGGTTTTTGCAGGAGAAGCGGACTGTCTCAATCCCCCTGCCGGAAAGATAGAACATCAACGGATGCCCTTTCATCTCTCCCGTGTCGCTGATTGTCCCCGTGCAGAGCACAGCCCCTGCCTCCGTAATTTCTTCATCCGTCCCGCGAGCATAAACCCTTACCGCCGTTCCTCTGTGAGAAAAAATGACGCCGCAGCCGAAAATAAGTCCCGCAAGACAGGCCGCCAGAACGCCCCACAAAATCCGGCCCTTATTTTTGGCTTCCCTCTTTTGCCCGTAATTCAATGCCTCCTCGACATACTTACTGTCGAGCTCACTCATAGCGGCGGAAAATTGCTCTGTGTTCATAGGGACACCTCTCTCCTAATATATAAGTGTAGGGTTTCAGTACCCAACAGCCAGTTGGGACTTAATC
>JAMPFT010000007.1 GCA_023664305.1 bacterium
CTGCACGACAATAGTATTCATCTGCTTCACCTACTCCGTTAAAGAGGTCAGTGTATCCATACATTTCTTTGATTGCGTTACAAACTTTTTGTTTGCATAACCAGACTGTGCTTGTAGATAAGCCAGTGTCATCGGCTATAATTGTTGTACTGTGGTTATGTATGATGCCTCTTAAAATATCAAGCCATGTATCTTTGTCAATGTGGGAATATCTCATAGCTGAACCGTGGTTTTCGGTGAATGTTCTGTTGCAACTCTTACAGATGTATCTTTGGTTTCCGGCTGATGTGATACCATGGGCTTTTAGGTGTGTGCTACCACAATAGACACAGCTATAAACTTTATCGCCAGCCTTTTTGATTTTGGGTGTAGGCTTGTTTGGTGGGTCGTTTCTGTTTGATGGGTTCTGCTTATCCTGTTCTATCTGTTTGCCTAATTGGGAGAATAGTTGTTCTCTTTCTTCGGGTGTTAGGTTGGAGACTATCTGTTCTAATGTTTCATCTGACAAAGCCATAATGATACCTCTTTCAAATAAAATCTTTTTATTCAGGGGTTACGGAAGTGCCTGATTTTTGGTATTGACTAAATTTACTGATTGTTCAGCTATAAAAAGAAGCCTACCAACACGAAATTGATAGGCTCTCAAAATAATCTTGCAATTTGAAATCTGCTGAATAGGATTTTTGGTGAAGTGAATATTTATTCATTGGAAATGTATATTTATAGGTTCGGATTTAGTGGGTACACAATTCCGAAAAGGGAGTTTCTTTATGTGCAGGTATTTGTGGCCTGTTGCGCCGGTTATGTATTTGGTACTTGGCCAAATAATATCAAAACTAAAATTAAGGAATATATGGTGTGTTATTATAATGGGCGCGTTTCTGTTTTGTGCCGCGCCATATTATCGCAAAGTATATGAATACGGCTCTTCACTAAACAAAGCCACAACGGAATTTCAAAAAAATGTAATGTTAGATGCATCCGACTATATTTTAACGAACAGCAGTCATCATGCATGGACAATTTTATCCTATTATTATCCGAAAACGGCAATAAAAAGTGTGCCAAATGAAAATTTTGATGTTGATATCGGCGATAAGGATGTTTGGATCTTTTGGACAAGCGAACTAAGCGACTATACCGTGAAGTATTATGAGGCCAAACATGAATCTTGTACGCTGAAGTATCAGGGAACACTTGGAAATGGAACCACTCTTTTTGTCTATAAGGTAGAGAAGGGCGTAGATTGATATCCATAACCGTATGCTCTCTAATTCCACCACATTGGATTGTGACCGGAAATTTCCCGAACCGCACCGGAGCGGCAGAGCAGTTGCAAAGATCAGCGACTGCCCTGCCGGGAAAACGGGCCGTCGGTTGTGGAAAAACGCAAATCAAAACTCTCAACAACGATGAAAATTTTTACAAAAGATTGAAAGACAGACAATTCCCCGTCAGTCTCCTCCCGCAGAAACCACCGGAAAAATCAGCGCAATGTCATACCATTCCGCATCGCTTTCAACCTCCGTCCTGCCTCCCATCCGCTTCATCATCTCCGTCACATTCTTCAGTCCGATCCCCGTCTTGGAGGTGACGGCAGGATCCGGGTTTACGGCATTTGAAAGATGCAGGGAAATTTCCCTGTCCCGGTACTCAATCCATATCTTTACAGCCGTCTGCGGATCCGCGTACTTTACAATGTTCGAATAAAGATTATTGTTGATCCGGCCAATATATTCCGAATACAGGGACACTTTAACCGGCTCCCAGCGCAAGATTCCGGTATCGACCTTAAAACCGGCGTTTTCCAAAAGATAAACCAGCTCCGAGAGGTATTCCCCGACGGCGTATCCCGCCTCACAGGGCTCTTCCAGCCTGACCTCTTCCGTCGTGCTGGTAAGGAAATATTCAAAGAGCTGCTCGGAAAGTTCTTTGATCTCCACGGCCTTCGCGAGGGCCTTCTCCGCATACGTCCTCTCCTCCCCCACAATCCGATCGCTGTTTCGCAGGATCTCCAAATAAGCGGTCTGGCTTGTCAAGGGCGTCCGCAAATCATGGGCCATGCCAAGGAGCAGGCTTTCCTGAGATGCCTTCAGCGCCTGCTCCTTTTCCCGGGCTGCCAGAATAGCCGCCCGCATCCTGTTCAACTGCTCCGCCAGTGCGCTGACCTCGTCCCTCCCCTTGACGGTGATGCCGGAAGCGTAATCGCTCTCCTGCATTCCGGAAATTTCTCCCCGGATCAGGACAATATATCTGACTTCCTTCCTGATTCCCCAGAAAACAAAAAGGATATAAGAAAGCACTGCCGCAAACATGGCTATGATATCGACCAGGACATAATACTTTTCGGCATATCCGTTATAGATAAATACATCCGCCGGACCGTCCGCAAATTCCACCTGATAAAAATACATCCATGTGATATTCAAATCCCTCTGCACATTTCCCAATAACGTAAAGCTCCCTGTATTGGAAATCCCCACAATGGGCTGGTTTTCCCTTGATATTGTAATATAGCCGATATTTTGCGACTCAACCCAATCCATAATGCGTTCCTGATCATCGGCGCGGATATCGTTTGCAAAAATAAATTCCTGCAGCCTGCCAATTTCCTTTTCCTCCGCATTGTGTATGAAAGCAGACGTTTTAAAATAATAATCCGCATATTCGCTGCTGACATAGTAAACGGCCAGAAAAACAACAACCGCTATCACAAAACCGCAGATGACAAGCGCTATCATTTTCCTTGTCAGGCTTTCCCTTATTTTACCCAATCTTGTACCCCTTCCCCCACACGGTTTTAATGATCTCCGGCTGCTGCGGATTTTCCTCGACCTTGGCGCGGATATGCTTGATATGAACCATCACGGTGTTTGCCGATGTGTACAAAAAGGGCTCCTGCCATACGCTGGTGTAGATGTTTTCTGTGGAGAAAATCTTGCCCTGATAATCCATCAGCAGTTTTAAAATCAAGTGCTCCTTTTCCGTCAGCTCGATGGGGATACCGTCCTTCCACACCAGTCTGTCTTCCGCGTTCATCCGGAGATTTCTGTAAGAGACCGTCGTGTCCCCTTTCGGCAGCTGACTGTCATAAACCCTGCTTCTCCTGATGAGCGCGCCCACTCTTGCCTTTAACTCAATATAGGAAAAGGGCTTGACCAGATAATCGTCTCCGCCCGCCCCAAAACCCTGCAGTTTATCCATTTCCGATGATTTGGCGGTCAAAAAGAGGATGGGAACGGTTGATTTTTCCCGAATCAGTTTACAGGTCTCTATGCCGGAGAGACCGGGCATCATAATATCCAGTATGACAAGGGCGATACGCCCGTCCAACAGGCGCAGGCCCGCAGCACCGTCCGCCGCCTCCTCCACGCCGTAGCCCTCGCTCTGCAGCAGGATACGGATTCCCTCCCTGATATCCCGATTGTCCTCAATGATTAAAACCGTTCCCTTCTCCATACGATACCTCATCCTCTGACCGCCTATGGCAGGGTGGCAATGCTGCCTGCTGCCGTTTTCTCTTCAACGGAATTAATGTCTGATTTTCATTACTATTATAGCTTTTGGCAAAATAAGAGCAACTATCATCCAAATTCTATAATAGGACTCCGCGGACGACTCCCGCTGTCAGTCTACCCTCTCATCCAGCAAGCGTAACCCGCCGTCCCCCGCCGAAAGAACCGTTATCATATCGCCCACATGATCCGTCATGTCATCTCCGGCAGCGTACTGTCTCAGCCGTATATAGTCCTGCCCTGTCCCCTCCAGGATCTCCAGATAATACCAGCCTGTCACCGTCGCGATGGCGGATTCATAGACATTCTCTTCCTTCAGGAAAAATTCCTCTCCGCTTTTACCGTTTACAATGCGGTAACCGCTGTTTTCCCCCGTCTGTGCCTCCATCGTGTAATCGAAACCGGTGAAAAAGCCTTCCGCTATATTTGCATATTCCGTTCCGGCTTTATCCAAAAGCTGCAGGCCGCAGCATCCGTTTGCCCCCGCATACCTCATATCGAACAGCAGGAGAATTTCCGCCTCCTCATCTCCGTCAAAATCCCCCGCCAGAATGTCTATAAAGTCACAGTCCGCATCCTCAATAATATAATCGACAGGACATCCCGAAAGCGTAAGCTTTAGCTTTTGAATGATCTCGGAGCCCTCCCGTTCCCCGGTTTTAACTGTGAGCGTATCCTCCGCGCCGTCCCCGTCCCAGTCGCCCGTAAAGGTGCCTGATTTGGACTCCGGCGCTCTGGAAGCATTATCCAGGGAATATAGGATTGGCAAGGCATCATAGGAAATGTCGGTGGCGCCTGCCGTATTTTCGGGCTCGTCTCCCTGTGCCTTGCCGTTTGAAGCCTGCCTGTTTTCTGTCTTATTCCCTTGTGCCTGTGCATCTCCTGACCCGTCTTCCTGATCTTGCCCGTCTCCCGACTGAGCCTCCTGCATCTGTCTGACCGAAGCCTGCCCGTTCCCCGACTCGTCCCCCTGCATCTGTCCGACCGCCTGCCCGTTTCCCAACTGAGCCTCCTGCTCCTGCCCAGCCGAAGCCTGTACATTTCCCGACTCGCCCGCGTCCCGAACCTCCCCGCCGCAGGCGGAGACCGCCAGCGCCATTCCGCAGAACAATACCGTGAGCAACACCTTTTTTAACGCCTTTTTATAAAATGTGTCCATTTTCGTAACCATTTCTTTACACGCCTTTCTTTTACAAATCGTTCCTTTGCATTTTTCCGTTGTACAACTGTAAAAATCGTACACCCTGTTTCTGAAAAAGGCGCTTAAGAATTTATGAAGAAATCTGAAAAATTTCCCTTGCAGCTGCCCATAAGGACAAAAGCAAGGGAAGAGGATACATCATTGGAGTATGCAAAACAGACGGACTTCTGCCGTCCGCCCTCAGACTCCCAAAAATTTCAGGGCATTTCGAATCTGGCGCAGATATGAGGGATTTCGGAAAGCTTCCCTGTCATGTCCCGGCGCAAGATAAACTACCTTCCCGCGCCCGCAGGGCAGATGCCATCCCGCCGGGTACCATTCGCCGCCGTGCCGGTATTCCAGGAAAAGTGTCATCTCCTGCGGACGGAGAAGCTCGTACCGATAAGGCTCCTCAAAAAGTTCAAAGTCCTCCGCGCCTTCTCCCAGCGTCGGATCCGTGCCGCAGTATCTGTAGGTCAGAATCCCTGCCTCCGCATGTCCCGTAAAGGCTCCGCCGTTTAGAACAAGCAGCGGCCGGGACTTCTTTGTGATGATTCCCGTGTGCAGCGTCAGCATCCGCCCGCCGTCCTCCACATATCCGCAGAGCGCCTCCTGCGCCTTCCTCGTTCCCCTGTTTTCCCAGTTATCCATATAATTGATACAGACGTCGAAGGTCTCCAGATACTTTCTCTCCAGATCGGGGTAGTCTTCCGTCTCCACCACCTCGTACCCGGAACGCAGCTCCTCCGTCAGAGGCTCCAGATTGGAGAGCGGATGCCACAGCGGCTGCGTGCTGTCTCCCAAAACAAGAATCCTTTTCATAGCCATACCCCCATTTTGCTTTTCAGCGAATATCATAAACGCTCCGGATTTTCAGCCCCTCCGCCTTTCCCTTCAGGATGCGGATCCGCCTTGTCCCGGCGTTCATATCAAAATAGTTGTCCTCCAGAAGCAGATCGTCCGCTTCGTTGATGATCTCCACGGATTTCGCGTAGGCTTTTGCCGTGACAAGCAGCTCGTCTCCCTCCGCCGTGACGGTCAGCTGCGGATCCTCAAACCGAAAGTGCTTCGGCGGGCAGAACAATACCGTCCCGCAGGACAGAGGTTCCGTGCTCTCTCCGCCGTCCCGGCAGGCAAAGCTTACATAGTCCTCATACAGCCTTGCGTCCCCGCAGTCCTCCTTCTCCAGCCAGACGGAGGAAAGCGCGGGAACGGTCACCGTCTCTTCTCCGCCCCGCAGAATCTCTCCACGGCTGTTCCGAAGGCTCCACTCCACCCGGACTCTTCTGTCCTCTCTAAATTCGTTAGCCACATTCAGGCGGATCGATTTTTTCACCGGGTAAGGCTCCGCGTTGGGGTTCGTGTTCTGCGTCAGGATTCCCTCCTCCTCGCAGGAGAGCATCAGGGGCGCGAAAAAGCGTTTTGCGTAATAGTGCAGCGCTTTCCATCTCCCGCAATAGTCGATGGAAGACCAGCTTGCCACCGGCCAGCAGTCGTTCAGCTGCCAGATGATAGCGCCCATGCAGCGTCCCCTGTGCCGTCTGAAATGCTCCACGCCGTATCGGATCGCCTCCGCCTGTAACAGCTGGGAGGCGTACAGCACCGTATCAAAGTCCCCCGGATACAGGAACGTCTGCTCCATATAATTCATAATCTTGCCGTTGGCCGATCTGTTCCGCTGATGCTTCTCCATCACATAAGAGAAAATATTCCGATCCTCCGGCAGGGTAAAGGTCTCGCAGGTCTTAAGCGACGGGAAGGACTGGAAGCCAAATTCCGACACATAGCGGAAGAAAAATTTCCGATACTCCGTGATCGGCTTATCCCCGTGCCAGACGTCCCAATAATGGACATCTCCCCTGTTTTCGTCATTGGGCGCATCAAAAGCCCCGCCGGAGGAGGGACTTGCGGGCCAGTAAAAGGTATTGGGGTCGTACTGCTTCACGATCTTCGGCAGGATATATTCATACATCTTCACATAATCGCTGGTGTGCTTCGGCTGCTGATTCCAGCGCATACTTTTTATGAACATCTCCATCTCGTTATTGCCGCACCAGAGCCCCAGACAGGCGTGGTGACGGATACGCTTCACATTGTCGATGGCCTCCGCCGTGATGTTCTCCTCAAATTCCTCCGACAGATCGTAAACCGCGCAGGCAAACATGAAGTCCTGCCAGACGATCAGTCCGAGCTCGTCACAGATATCAAAGAACGCGTCATAGGGATAATTTCCCCCGCCCCACACGCGGATACAGTTGAAATGCGCGTCCCGCGCGTGCTGCAGCAACGTTCTGGTCCGCTCCGGCGTCACCCGCGAAAGGATATTGTCCTCCGGGATGTAGTCCCCGCCCATGGCGAAAATCCTTACCCCGTTGACTTCATGGCAGAACTGCTCCCCGTAGGCGTCTTTTTCGATATGTACCGTCAGAGTCCGCAGACCGATCCGCCGCTTCCAGCTATCCAGCAGCCTTTCGCCGCAGTAAAGCCTGACCTCCACCAGATACAGGGGCTGCTCTCCGTAGCCGTTGGGCCACCAAAGCTGCGGATCCTCCACGGTAATCCCTGTTTCAAACGCCTCCGGGCCGTACTCCTGGCTTCTTCCCGCCGGATCCGTAACCGTCACTTTACAGTACCCGGGCGCGGCTTCTTTGCCGCTCTGCTCCACCTCCGCCTGCAGCTTCAGACGCACCTTGCCTCCTTCGTGCTCCTGAGTGATGTATACGCTCTCAAGCCTTGCCGTGGAATAGCCGAGCAGCTCCACGTCCCTCCAGATCCCTGCGTCCGGGAGCCTGGGACCCCAGTCCCAGCCGAACATACAGTGAGCCTTCCGCAGCATGGGGAAGCCCTTCATCGCGTCGTCACTTCCGTGTACCGGCATCTTCCCGTAAGCCTCCCGGATAAAGCGCGTAGGCGAATGCAGCAGAAGCTCCAGCCGGTTTCCTTCCCCTTTCAGCCGGTCTTTCACGTCATAAACCCAGGTTCTGTGCATGTTTTCCACATATCCCAGATGCTCCCCGTTCAGCGTAATATCGGCTGCCGTGTCGATGCCGTGGAAAATCAGCAGGATCCGCTCCTCGGCAAGCACCCCCGCAGGCACGTCAAACTCCGTGACATACTCGTAATCCTTTTCCAGCAGGGCCAGCGCCTTCAGCTCGTTGTCCCTGTAGTAGGGATCCTCCATCCTGCCGTTACACAGCAGATCATGATAGACGCTTCCGGGGACGCGCGCCGGGATCCAATCTCCTTCGCCCGCCGCCCGCATCCTCCAGTTTTCATGCACCTTCAACCGATTCATAGCAATCCTTTCCGATCAGCCCTTGACAGACCCGATCATAACGCCTTTGATAAAATATTTCTGCACAAACGGATAAACCATTAAAATAGGCACTGTGGCCACCATAACCGTCGCCGCCTTCACCGTCTCGCTGGAGATCGCCTCCTCCGCCCTCACGGAAATCCCGCTGGACGACATGGCGGACTGGGCGTTCGACAGAATCTCCCGCAGCACCGCCTGCAGCGACCAGTGATCCTTGGAAACGATATAAAGGATCGTGGAGAAATAATCATTCCAATAGCCAACCGCACTGAAGAGGGCAATGGTCGCCAGAACCGCTTTCGACAGCGGCAGCACGATCCGGAAAAAGACCGTCAGATCGTTGGCCCCGTCGATCCTTGCGGATTCCTCCAGGCTCGCCGGGATGCCGGAAAAGGAGTTCTTCAGGATAAAGATATTCCAGGCGGACAAAAGCCCCGGCAGGATCAGCGCGCCGTAGCTGTCGATCAGCCTCAGCTCCTTGATCAGCAGATAGTTGGGAATCATCCCGCCTCCGAAAAGCATGGTGAAAAAGATCATGCTGATCATAATATTCCGCCCCGGCATCTGTTTCTTGCTCAGCGCGTAAGCCAGCATTGCCGACAGAAACAGCCCCGCCGCGGTTCCCGTGAGCGTCACAATGATCGAAACCTTAAATCCTGTCCACACGGATTTGTTCCGCAGCACCGACCAATAGGATTTCAGGTTAAAGCCCCTGGGCCACAGGAACATACCGCCCGTGGCGGCCTCCACCGGATCGGAGAAGGAATACATCAGCTCATGCCAGAAGGGGTACAGCATGATCAGCGACAGCAGCAGCAAAACCAATAAAATGATATAATCGAACACGTTATATTTTTTTCTCATGTTTATTTTCCCTTTTATTCTCACGCTTTCAGCCATGTCGGCGCAGACAACCGTTACAGATTTACCAGAGCCCGTCCTCCTCCAGCATGTGGGCAATCTTGTTGGTGATGATGATCAGCCCCATGGAGATTACTGATTTGAACAGACCGGCGGCCGTTGACAGGGAGTAATTGCTGCTCATAATTCCGTTCCGATATACATAGGTATCGATGATATCCGCCACCTCGTACACTCTTGCGTTATACAAAAGCAGGATCTGCTCGAACCCCGCGTTCAGAATGCCGCCCATATTCAGGATGAACATGACGACAATCGTGGACTTTAACTCCGGCAGCGTGATATACCACATCTGTTTCAGCCGGTTCGCCCCGTCCACCATCGCGGCCTCGTACACCGTGGCGTCGATGGCGGATATCGCCGCGATGTATACGATGCTTCCCCATCCGATCCCCTTGTAGATATCGGTGATAACCAGTATACTTCTAAAATACTTCTTGCTGACCAAAAAGTCAATTCCTCTCCCGTCGTTAAAAAGCTTTACCACCTCATTGATAATACCGCTGTCCGGATGCAGGAACATTGCGATCAATCCCGCCAGGATTACCCATGAGATAAAATGGGGAAGGTACACGATCGTCTGCGTCACCTTCTTAAAATGCCGGTTCTTCACCTCGTTCAGCAACAGCGCCAGAATAATCGGCGCCGGGAATCCGAGCACCAGCTTATACAGGGAAATAATCACCGTATTTTTAAACACGCCGGGGAAGGACAGGCCCCGAAAGAGCCTGACAAACTGATCCAGCCCTACCCACTTGCTCCCCCAGATCCCTTTGTTGATACTGAAGTCCTGAAACGCGATCAATACTCCGTACATCGGCACATAGCGGAAGATGATAAAATACAGCATACCCGGAGCAGCCAGCAGATACAGGTAGCGGTATTTCCAAAGCGTCGCCGCCCATCCTTTACGGCGTGCGGGCTGCACTGCCGTCCAAGCGGCCGCCTTCCCCGTAAGCGTCCCTTTCCCACGATTCCCCATAATAACCATACCTTTCCGCGGCCTGCGGCCTCCTCACGGCAAAAAGCACCTTCCGCCGCAGGCTGCCGCAGCCGCAAGCTTCCTTAAGTTTAGCGGCGGAAGACGCCGGCATCCGACATCCTCCGCCGCAAATCTCTCAGGGTTCCTTCGTCCTTACCGGAACCACTCCTGATATTTCTTTACAAATTCCTGATAGCTTTCATCCTGCTCCGCGTACATCCGGTTTGCCTCTTCTTCCACCTCTTTGCCGCCGTGCGCGTAGAACAGCTCCACATATTTGTCGAAATCGTCCACCGGGCGGTCTCCCATGATAATGCCGTAGAAATATTCGTCCCTCAGCTTATCCAGCTCCGCTCCGTACTCCTTCCAGCTTTCGCCCGTGTTCCCCAGCACGACACGGTAGTCAAACAGCGGCAGGGAGGTCTCCTCCGCCCGCGCAAACAGCTCGTTTACTTCCTTGCTGTTCTGGATGTTATAGGTATCCTTGCGGTTTACAAAGCCGGTGAAGGTGCTCAGCCCCATCTCGTTGCGCTTCGTCTCGTCCACGATAAAGCTCACCGCGCCGTCCTCCGTCAGCTCATAGGTCTCGCCCTCCACGCCCCACTTATCCAAAATAAACATCTCGCCGGACGCGATCTCGTCCATGATCTCCATCACCCTCTGGGGATTCGCACAGTTTTTCGTGATGGCGTAGCTGCACCATCCCGTACCGTTTTCCCGCTCGTCGGAGGAAAAGCCGGAAGGCCCCTGGATGGGCTCGATCACCTTGTACTGTCCGCCCGGGTTGTTCTGGTAAAAGCTCTGCAGATACTGCTGGGAGGGATTTAAGGAGCTTAAATACCGGTAGAAGGATCCTACCTTGCCCTCCGCGAACAGTCTCTCTCCCTCCGAGGCGGAGAAGATCGACGGCTCAAACACGCCCTTTTGATACAGATCCGCCATAAGCGCCAGCGCCTCCTTCACCTGAGGCTGGGTAGAACCGTGTACCACGGTTCCGTCCTCTCCCTTTACAAAATGGTTCACATCCGCCTGATAAGCGTACAGGAAAGGCGCAAGGTACTTCCAGTCCCCGCTGTCCCCGCCAAAGCCGTAGGTATCCGCTACTCCGTTCCCGTCCGGATCGTCATTGACGCAGGCCAGCAGATAAGCCACATACTCGTCCATCGTCTTCGGCACATCCATGTTCAGCTTTTCCAGCCAGTCCTGTCTGACAAAGGTTCCCATACAGCTGACCTCCGCCACATCCCCGGGAATACTGTAGATGCTTCCCTGGGTATAGGTGGGGAACATGGCCCACTCGTCGTAATAGTCGAGAATGTTGCTGTTTTCGATATTCTGGAGCAGCGGCACCAGATCCACCAAAAGACCGGATTCCACCCACTCGTGATACTCGTCCGTCATGCCGCTCCACCAGATTACGTCCGGCCGCTGGTCGTCGTCGTTCATCAGCAGATTTACCTTCGTATTCAGGTCTTCCCAGCCGGGCAGGAAAATCAGCTCCACATCACAGTTAAAGATCTCCTCGATCTTCGCCTCGCTCCAGGTATCCTCCATCTTGGGGCCATTCATGATCGCGATGGAAAAGGAAATCCTGCCGTCCCCCTGCGTTTCCCCGCTCCCCGACGCCTGAGACTGCTGCCCTTGCTGGGACTGCTGAGACTGCTGATCCTGCTGCGCGCCGTCTCCGCAGGCCGTCATCCCGGCCGCCAATCCCGCACACAACGCCGCCGCGGTTACTTTCTTCCAAAACCTTCTCTTCATTTTCAATACCGTACCTTTCTGCGCCCGTCCCGTTCACGCCTTTGCGCTTTCAGGGCGGCGCGGTCAAAATTTAAATTTTTCACCGTCATATCCGTACATTGCCAGCTCCGTCTCATCCACAGACTCGTCCAGAAAGTAGTTTACTGCATATTCCGCCGCTTCCTCTATGGAAAGATTTCCCTTTTCCGAGAGCCTTCCTCCCATATAAGAGCGGATCCAGCCCGGATGATACAGACGGAAGCTGTAGCCCTCCGGCTTCAGACGGTTGCCGATCAGTTTCACATACATGTTCAAAGCCGCCTTTGACATGCAATAGCTGAAATTATCCGTTCTCTGCGCCTGCGCGATGCTCCCCGCCTCCGAGGAGACAAAGCACATTCTCCTGATATCACTCCCCCTCATCATTTGATAAAATATCTCAACCAAACGGACGGCGCCCAGCGAATTAACATTATATGTGCGCATCATATAACCGTAATCCGACTCCATGACGACCTCTCCGTCAAGTTTCCCGTTAATCCCGGCGTTGCTGATCAGCATATCCAGACAGTCCGTCCGTTCCCGGACGGACTCCCACGCTTTCCTGACGCTGTCGTCGCTTGACACGTCCAGTTCGATGATCTGCAGCCGGTCCCCATATTGGGCCTTCAGCCCCTCCAATTCTTTCCAATCCTTCAGATAACGCCCTGCGAACACGGTATGTCCCCGCTCAAGCAGCAGCTTTGTCATACCGAACCCCAGCCCTCTGTCGGCTCCCGATATCAGAATATTCATCACGCCTCCCAACTCCCCGCCGCCACCGTCAGCAGCATAGGGAAAAAGCATATTACCACCACAAGCCGGACCGTGTGCAGCACCACAACCGAGGAAACGTCACACCCCATATCTGAGGCCAGCAGGGATGTCTCCTGGATTCCGCCGGGCGTCAGACAGAGCAGACTGGTCTGAAAATCCAGCGCGGATACCTTCGACATGATCCACCCGAACAAAAAGGTAAACAACAGCATGCCGCATATCATACAAACCACCGGCAGCGCCAGCCGTTTTAACAGGAAAAGACCTTCCCTGGTCATCTGGCACCCGATCACCGCCCCCGTGACGGATTGGATATAAAAGCGCCACTTTTCCGGAATATACCCGCATCCCTTTCGGATATTAAGCGCCGCGCAGGCCGCCACGCTTCCCACCATAAACCCGGCAGGCATCCCTGCCAGATTCATCAGATACCCGCCGCCGAACGCCGCCAGAAGCGTAATCAGACAGGAAGCTCCCCTTTTGCCCTCCGCCGCGCCGCCGCTGTCCCGTTCCTCCGGAACAGGAGCCTTCACGGCCTTCTGCCTCTTTTGCACCAGCCGCAGAATCGGCGGGAAAATCAGATAGATACCGAACATCCGAAAGAGCTGCAGAATCGATACCACCTGCATATCGGCTCCCAGATCCTCCGCAATCAGCGCCATGTCGGACACGCCGCCCGGCGCTGTGGCCAGAAAGGCCGTCGCCGGATTCAGCTCCGTCAGCCGCAGCACACTCAGTCCCGTAGTCACGTTCAACAGAAGCATCCCAAGAATCAGCACAAGCGCCGCTTTCACGATACTCCGCATTTTCTGCAGATCCCCGCGGCCGATCCGATGCCCCAGCAGCGCGCCGCCCATGATCTGCATACAGGGCTTCGTCAACGCCGGAACCGCCGCCCGGCCGGTAAAACAGTTGAGGACTGCCGCCGCCAGAATCGCCCCGGTCATAGCGGCGGCGGGAACCTTAAGCCTCTTCGCCAGCCCGCTTCCGGCCAATGCCGCCAAAAAAGTAATCCCATAAGCCGTTAATCCGGTCAAATAATCCTCCTCCCTCTACAGCCTGATCACCTGCATAGGCTGCTTCAGGTAATAGGAGCGAAGATTGAACTGTTCCAGATGGGGTCTTTCATCAAAATACATACGCCATCCCATCTCGCTGGTGGTACAGGGCAGCCATCTGGGAAGCAGTACGTTCTCAGGATTTCCGGTCCGGACAAAGGACATCCAGGTCTCATTCATCAAAACCGCGTATGCCGCATCCTTTTTGTCATATCCCTTCTCCGGCGATTCCTCCGCCGTATACTGAAAAATATAAGCCATCTCCGTAAAATGGTAAGGCGTTTTGTTCCCCGTAAAATTCCAGAGGTAGGACCAGGTCTTTACGCCGTTCTCCGCCAAAAGCTGCGTCAGGCGAAGCGTGGCGTTGCCATACACAAATTCCGTCTGCACATGATCAAAGGCCTCCGCCGCAGGCTCCGTCCCGCAAAACTGCCGATACCTCTCCATAGCCGTCTTCCAGTTTTTCCCATATGCGGCGTGGAAGGCCGCCGCTGCCTCCTCTTCCGTCTTCCCTTTTGCCGGATCGCTGTAATACAGCTCCTGCCGGTTATAGCCGATCAAAACCTCCAGCTCGCCCGCTTTCCCGCTCCGAAGATACTCCTCCGGCGTCTCTGAAACCGTCCTGCCGTCCAGCACCGGCCCAAAGAGATGACCGATATTGATCTGCCGGTAAGCCCGCTTCTGAGCCTCGATGATCTGCTCACCGTCCACCGTCAGAATCTCTGCCGCGTTGGATTTTTTTAAGCCCAGCTCCTTTAACATGATTTCCGCCAGCTTCGTCGCCGTATGCGTATCGCGGATACACTGCGTTGCGCCGCTCTGCAGGATTGCCCTGCGAAACAGCCCTCTTGCCGCCGGAGTAACCATCAGGTTCGCCGCCGATTTCGCTCCCGCCGACTGCCCCATCAGGACTACCGTATCCTTATCGCCTCCAAAGGCTTCTATATTCTCCTGCACCCATTTCAGGGCAAGGATCTGGTCCAGCAGACCGCAGTTGCCGGAGTCCGCATATTCCTCCCCCAGATATTCCTTCAGGTACAGATAACCCAGCGCTCCCAGCCGGTAGTTCGGCGCGACCATCACCGCCTCCCTGTCCCCTATTAGGTGAGGACCGTCGAAGAAGGTGTCGGAGTTTGCTCCCGAAAAATGACCTCCGCCGTGGATGTAGAAAATCACCGGCCTCTTTTCCTCCGCGCTGTCCGGAATCCAGATATTGAGATTCAGGCAATCCTCCGAAAAACCGATATCGTCACAGTATCCCTGCTCCCCGGTCTGAAGACTCCTCTTTCCGAAGCTGCAGGCGTCAAACACGCCGTCCCACGGCTCGACAGGCACAGGCGGCTTAAACCGAAGCTCCCCCACCGGCGGCTTTGCGAAGGGAATCCCCTTAAACGCGATCATCCCATGATCCGGATACCCCTTTACCTTTCCGCTCTTTGTTTCAATAATCAAGCTCGCTCCCCCTTCCTTCATTTTCTTCATTATATCCTTGACTGCTTATGTCGTCCAATATATAATAAATCATATGTTATATAACTTGTATGTTATAAGTGTGCGCCAATTGTTTGTGCCGCCGCTGGCGGCATGTTTGGAAGTATGGGAAGTATACAAAGAGAGGTGACGTCAGATTTATGGAATTATTACAGCTTCGATACTTTTGTGAAATTGCCAAACAGGAAAATATCTCCAAGGCCAGCAGACTGCTCCATGTCTCACAGCCCTCCCTGAGCCGTACCCTGGCCTCCTTAGAGGAGGAGCTGGGGACAAAGCTTTTTGACAGGGAAGGCCGAAATATCCGCTTAAACCGCAACGGCGAAATCTACTACCGCCATATCCGGGACGCCCTGAACCTCATCGACAATGCCCAGGGAGAGCTGCTGGATTTTACCGCTACCCCCTACGGCCATATCACCCTGATTATCCTGGCGGGCTCCAGCATCATGCCCGATATGCTGATCAATTTCCATAAGCTTTATCCGCATATTTCCTTAAACCTCAAGCAGCAGGTCACCCACAACCTCCAACAGGCCAACGATTTCGACTTTGTCATCTCCGCCACCCCCGGAAATTACAAGGGCCTCGTCAACATCACCCTCATGGAGGAAGACATCGTGATCGCGGCCCACCATGACCATCCCATATCCCGCAGGGACAGCATCCGGCTCTCCGAGGCCGCGCCCTATCAGTTCGTCACCTATTCCTCCGGCCCCAGTATCAGGGAGCTGACGGACAGTCTGTGCCTTCAGGCAGGCTTCAAGCCGGATATTATCCTCGAAAGCGACAGTCCCAGCACCTTCAAAAGCTTTATCCAGTCTCAAATGGGAATCGCGCTTCTGCCCTATCAGACCCAGATGTCCTTCTTTAACTCCCTGATCACTCCGGTACACATTACCTCTCCGGAATGCAAGCGGACTCTTTTTCTATCCTATCCGGAGGGACATTACCTGAATCACGCCGCCAGAATCTTCATGGATTTCTGCGTCGAGTTTTTCTCTGAGATCCGGAATCCCCAGCGGCTGTGACACGGCGGCTGCACACTTTTTTGCATTTAAGACTGAAGTAGTATTGACAAAGTCATAAGACTGTGGTAGTATTGGCCTGTAGCTACTACTTCAGTCTTAAAAACGAGGAGGTGATTAAATGGACATTAAACTTTTCGATTCTGAGTTGAAAGTGATGTCTGTTCTTTGGCGCGATGGCGATGTTCCCGCAAAATATATCGCCAAACTGCTGACCGAGGAGCTGGGCTGGAATGTCAATACGACCTATACCCTAATTAAGCGTTGTATTAAAAAGGGCGCGATTGAACGCTCCGATCCCGGTTTCATGTGTCACGCGCTTGTGCCAAAAGAAGATGTGCAGGAGGCGGAAACAAACGAGTTGATTAACAAGATTTATGACGGCTCCGCCGACAAGCTGTTTGCCGCCCTGCTGGGGCGAAAAAAACTAAGTGCCGCACAGATCGAAAAGCTAAAACAGATTGTCGGTGACTTGGAGTGAGGTGGTGTATATGAGCCTGTTGCAAATGAGCTTTGCGGGGACTGTGATGATTTTGGCAATCATTGTAATACGCGCCTTGGCAATCAACCTATTGCCTAAAAAGACTTTTTTGGCGCTTTGGGGAATAGCGGTTGCGCGGCTTTTGCTCCCGTTCTGCATCCCCTCTGCGTTCAGTGTGTATTCACTGATAGGCAATCCCTCACCTGCGGTAAATTCCGTAAAAGGGCCGCAGACTGCTGTAACGCTGCCAAGCGATATATACGGGCAGACGGTGATACCCGATAATATTTCAAACACTGTGCCCCCCGTTTCTGCCTGGACAGTCGTGTGGGGCGCCGGTGTGCTGGTTTGCGCTTTAGTCTTTGCCATAGCATACCGGAAGTGCCGACAAGAATTTCAAACCTCTTTGCCGGTGGACAATGGCTTTATTCAGAGCTGGTTAAATGAACATCGGCTGAAACGTCCGATTTCTATTCGACAGTCCAATCGGTTTTCAGCACCGCTCACCTATGGGATATTCCGTCCGGTGATTTTGATGCCCATTTCTACCGATTGGGAAAATACAAAGTCCCTGCTGAAAGTAAGTTCCATTATATTCCCGGGTATCGAAGTCCACTTGAGCATAGCGGAAACTAAAAGTTCTTTCGTTTTGACATTTATTCATCTTTCAGCATTTTCTTTACTTCCCGGTCAAAGTCGGAGGTAATAGCCTGCGTTTTGTTAAACACATCGTATTCCGCTTCCGCCTTCTTTTTTGCCTCCAAATGAGAAATCTTACCTTTATCCGGCAGTATTTCATATCTGCGAAAAGTAAGAAATTCATTAATGCTGGCGGCAAACTGCTCCATCGTAAAAGTGTTTTCCCGTTCAATCAAATCCTCAATATAATCAAAATACCCTGATACCGTGCGCTCCAACTGGCGAATCTGCTTATCATCAAGATAATTTTTTGCAATACTGACATCCGACTTCAGTATTCTGCCATCCGGAGCATTTTTCCATGTGGTAAGCCCCATATGCTCTTTGGTGTGGTCGGCTTTTTTATACACAATTTCCGCGCCGGTCTGCCCGGTAATCGCATAGTGAAATTTGTTTTGAACCATCGCGTAAAAATCCCGTGTTGTCGGAGCTTCCTTGTCATAATCAACGCTGCATTCCGCATAAATGTCTGTAACCTGCTGCCAGATACGGCGTTCACTGGCACGAATCGAGCGGACGCGCTCCAAAAGTTCTCGAAAATAATCCTTGCCGAAAGCAGTCTTTCCCTGCTTCAGCCTTTCATCATCAAGCGCGAAGCCTTTTGTCATATATTCCTTAAGGACGCCGGTTGCCCAAATCCGGAAATGTGTAGCCCTGCGGGAATTGACACGATAGCCTACAGAAATAATTGCGTCCAAATTGTAAAACTGTGTTTCTTTTGCTTGCGTTTTCCCTTTTATTGCACCGTGCGGAGTGGTTATTTCCATTTTGGAAACAACCACTTTTTCATCCAGTTCGCCATCCTCAAAAATGTTTTTGAGATGCTTGCTGATTGCCGGAACCTTAACATCAAACAACTCTGCCATTGCCTTTTGCGTCAGCCAAATGGTTTCATCCCGTATCAGAGCATCGACGGTAACATCCTCGTTTTCTGCCCGATACATCAAAAATTGAAATTCTTTATCCATGCCCTCATCCCCTCAAAATCGACAGTCACGGTTATCCGATTTATGTTGCAATCTCCGCAATTATCTTCGCAATCTCATCTCGCAGCACCCTCTCCCGCGCAACGATTTCTTCAATCTCCGCATTGATCTTATCAAAATTGTACCAGTGTATTTGCTATAGGTGTATTATACTGTGCATTTTATACTGAAAAATCTTTATATTCATCCTCGTTCAACTCTCTCAACTCATTTTCGATTTCCTCAATCGTAGGAAGTGAACTTTTGAATTTTTCAGGCATAAACTGTTTGATATCATACTCGGAAATACCCATTGGCTGGCTACTTGCTTCAAGTGCATACCGTGCTTTTATATTATCCTTAAATTTACAGATAAGCAGCCCCAGTGTCGGCGTATCTGTTTCTCCTTTTAACTGGTGATTTACCGCTACCATATAAGTGCCAAGCTGCCCCATATCCCTTGAATCAAATTCTGTTACTTTCACTTCAACAACCACATAACAATGCAGTTTGATATTATAAAATAACATATCAACAAAATTTTCCGTTTCCCCAATTTCCAACCTTACTTCCCGCCCCACAAATGCAAAGCCATTCCCCAGTTCCAGGAGAAATTTCGTGATGTTATCCATCAAAGCATCTTTCAGCTCTTTTTCACCATATTTTTCTGTTAATGTCAGAAAATCAAAATTATAGGGGTCTTTTGTAATCGCCTGTGCTAATTCGCTTTCCGCGGCAGGAAGTGTCTGTGAAAAATTGCTGATTGCTTTCCCTTGTCTTTCATATAAGTCCGTATCCAAGAAGTTGAGCAGGACTGCTCTTGACCAACTATTTTCTATTGTTTTCTGCACATAGAAAATTGCCTTACTATAAACGCCTTTACATTTATCTATAATCAGCTTATGATGTCCCCACGGGATTTTAAAAATGATCCCTTCAAAGTCCCCAAGTTGAGGACTTAACTCATAATTTGACGTCAAGTCCCCAGCTTGAGGACTTCTATACAATTCATAGAAATACTGCATATATTTTAAATTAGTT
This sequence comes from bacterium, assembly GCA_023664305.1. Taxonomy (GTDB): domain Bacteria; phylum Bacillota; class Clostridia; order Lachnospirales; family Lachnospiraceae; genus Acetatifactor. Next base: position 19,234 of record JAMPFT010000007.1, read on the forward strand.
GGAGAAAATGACTTTACATCCGGAAGTATTTCCTGTAAATCTTTGCTTACTTCACTATAAAAAATGTTCCCTATATTTACTTTTTTCTTCAAAAAATAAATTTTTCCGCCAAGCCAAAAGTAAAAATAGAGCATTTCTTCATTGATTTTTGTTGCTGCCTTAATCTGACTTTGCCTAAACTTATTACTGACATCGCTTAACCAGGCTTTATAATTTTCATCAATTTTAATGATATCTGTCATTATAATCCCTCCCCAATCGACAGTCACGGTTATCCGATTTATGTTGCAACCTCCGCAATTATCTTCGCAATCTCATCTCGCAGCACCTTCTCCCGCGCAACGATTTCTTCAATCTACGCATTGATCTCATCAAAATTGTACCAGTGTATTTGCCATAGGTGTATTATACTGTGCATTTTATCAAAATACAACACAAAGCAATAGAGCTGACTCCCCCGCGATCGCGGTGCAAAAAGGGAGTGCGCCGCCTCTATTTTGATGTACGAGATCACGAGACAGCGCCGCAGTTATGACACATAAAATTACCACACGAAAGCTTCCGCCATTTACCTTTCCTTTGCGATGGTATGTACGATCTCTGAAAATTCTTCCGATTTCGACTCAAGCAGACCGTGCGTAGTATTTTCCATGATAAACAATTTTTTATAAGGGGCGTTTATGCTGTCAAAATACTCCTCCGCCAATTTATAATTGGTCTGATAATCCATGTTTCCGTTGATGTTATAATAGGGAACTTTATAATCCAGTCTTCCCTTTAACGAAAAAGCCCGGAACTCTTCCGATTGGAAAAATGTCAGATATACGCCCATGTCTCTTGAAAAATAGTTTACCCAGTCGGCAAGGGAATAGTTTGGATTGAAGATAATTGTCGTTATAAGATTATAATCCGAGCCGTCCTTCATTAAACCGTAACCATATTTTTCCATCAGAGCGTTTTTTGCCAGAATATGATCCATCGTCATGCTCTCCGGCGTTAATTGCGCGACGAGAGCCAGACCTTCGTCGTCGCCCTCAACCCATGAGCGCGCCACTTCCTGAAATGCCGTCTCATTATCAATGGAATCCACAAGCTGTCCCGTACCGATAAAGCATTCATAATATTCCGGATATTCCAGTACAAGATTCGCTCCGTAGATCGATCCCCAGGAATGACCGAGTATGGTGATCTGATCCGCCGATAAGTAATCAAGTATGAACTCCGTCATTTCTTTTCCGTCTTCCAAAAGCAGATCCCTTGTCAATTCGATCTCATTCTGCCCGGCATCATAGCTCTTTCCGCAGTTTCTCTGATCCCATGTCACCACAGTATACACATCAGCCCATTTCCGTGTGATCACATAGTCAAATTCGCTCGTCGGAGAGCCCGGGCCTCCGTGCAGGTACAGCAAAACCGGATTACTGAGACTGTCGCCATATATACTGATCCATTGCTTTGTCCCGTTTATCTCCACATACAGGGACTCATTGATCCCGCCCTTTGGCGTTCTTCTGTTAATGCCGACTCCAACTGCCCTCACAGCAAAAAGCAGGATTATGACAGCAGCAATGCCTAATCCGATAGCTTTAACGATTTTGAATCCTTTCTTTTTCAATATTATTTCCCCCGTACTTTTACCGATTGCAAACTCCACAAGCATAAAAATTCTATCACATTTGTTACCATGTGTCCAATTCCATAATTATTATTTTATACTATTGACTTATAATAAATAGTTTGATACAATACCTGTATCAAAATAAAATCTTTGGGAGGAAAGACTATGAAAATTTGTTCTAAAGAGGACTATTTGGCAGAAACAAAGAACCGAATGCTGTTTCGCTGTAACCGCCGGGAAATCTGTACGACGCTGGAAGACCTGAATTTATACTTTGAATCCGGAGCGGCGGAAGGAAAAACGGATGAAACGCTCTGTCAGAAACTGGAATCACCGGAAAAGATGGTTCAGGAGATTTTGCGGGAGAGGCTCGCCAGGAAAGAGAGCCGTCCTTTTCCTGCCGCTTATCTTGTCTGCTGCGGTGTCCTCTGTATCTTATTTCTCCTTGTCCTCCGCTATTTCAGCCGGGAGTATTCCTGTCTTGCGATTCTTCTGGTTCCCGCTTTCCTCTGGTATTCCTTCGGAGGATTCAGCTTATTACAGATCAGAGAGGACACCGTGAGAAATCATCGGGGAGAGCTTTTGTTTTTGGGAATCTCCGCCCTGTTTCTCCTGTTGCATCAGGGTGTGTCCGTCTGCGTCTATCAGGGCGTCAATCTGCCGGTTCTTCTGGTCAGAGCCGTTTACTGCCTGTGCTATGTGCTGATGGCAGTTACCGTTTTCGTCCTGTTGGCGGTGATTTATCGATTTTGCCAGGGATACTATTTATCCTGCGGCATTATGATATCAGCGACGGGGACGATTTGCTCGTGTCTTTTAGGAAATGACACGCTCGTCAATTTTACGGGATCCCCTTCCCGCTCTTTGCTGATCGGCTTCCTTCCTTTCGCCGTCGCAGCTTTTCTGGGCGTTCTGTGCGATTTTGGTATTGTCAGAATGAGGGAGGAAAAAACATGGATTCGCAAATGAAACGCGGGATTTTGGAAATGTGTATCCTGTATCAGTTTTTATCGGGGGATTATTACGGCTATGATATTATGGTAAAAATGAAAACTTATTTCCCGGATGTAAAAGACAGCAGCTTTTATGTGATCCTGCGAAGACTGAATGCGGAAGGTTACACGGATATTTACTATGGGAGCGAGTCCAATGGCCCCCAGCGGAAATATTACAAAATAACGGAAAGCGGAAAGAAATACCTGGAGCAGGCTCTCGGAAACTGGCGGCAGCTGAAGAAAGTTGTGGGCGAACTGGGAATCCAGTAAGCAGGAGCTTTGCGACACAAATCGGCATCCATAAAATTTCTGCACTCTCTTGGAACATCCGTTTTAAACATTCTGGGAGAGTGCAGATTCACAAGAAAGGACAGCGTAAACAAAAATATGCAATGTTAAGGGACATCCGCCCACAGGGATCATAAGCCCTCCATCCGCCGCCTTAATTCGCCCCAATCCGCCACCGTCAGAATTTTTTCTCCCTTTTCGGAAAAGTGTTCCCATTTTTATTTTCTCAAAATTCCATATATATTTATACATTCCTTGATGTTCCATACAACTTTACAAACCGGAATTTCTCAGCTTAATGGATTTTTTGATATCCGAATCACAGTTTCTTTTCAAACACATAGCGTTGAGGCGTCATTCCCATCGCTTGATACATAGCAATGGCTCCCTTGTTGAAGTCCCAAGTGTGCAAATCCAGACGAACAGCTCCTTGCTCTTTCGCCCAGGTCTCCACCTCAGTAAAGAGCTTTGTAGCAATTCCTCTTCGTCGATAAGTGGGCGAAACATATATGTCGTCCAAACAAACCGTCTTTACATCCTTAACCATACCACTTTCTTTCCAAAGTGTTGCACGAACAAAGCCCACAATCTGCTCAGCATCAAAGGCTCCCAGTTCTATATTGCCAGGCAAGGCCAAATTATGAATAAAAGCATCTTTTGGATAAATTTTATCTTTATCTCGACATACAAAATAGTCTGGTCGTGCTTGTACATAAATTTCATCCAATTCCTTATATAGCTCAATTACTTTATCATAATCAGATTCCATCAATTTTCTAATTTCCATATATTCCAATTCCTGTCAAATTCCTGTTTACTGTTTACATACTTGATTATAATATGTCTGCCTGTCACTTACAATATATATTTATGAGCCCGTTTTAAATGAGTACACAATTCCGAAAAGGGGGAATATTTTTATCTCCGGAAGTCCCTCCTTCCACAGAAGTCTCTCCTTCCATGGAAATCTCTCCTTCCATGAGATACCCTGTTTCCCCGCTACTGCTTCGCCGGATTCGGACATGTAATAATCCATGTATAACCAAAACGATCCTTCGTGACGGAACCGCATCCGCCGTCATCTGGCTCCGGATGCGGACGCAACGGCGAAAGGACAGTTCCCCCTTCTGCCAACAGCGACACCGCATGCAACGCCTCCTCTTCCGAATCCATGTGAATCATCAGTTTTACATCCGTATTTACTTCTGCCCGGTCAAAGGTATCTCCCGCCGCCATGCGCGTATTGCCAATTGCAAACTCAACATGCATTATCTTTCCGATTTGCTCCGGCGTCATATCATATGTGTTTTCAGACCAACGGGACAGGAAATAAATCTCCCCGCCAAAGGCCTTTATATACATATTAATCGCCTCTTCACAATTCCCCTTGAACGACAAATACGGAATTACTTCTATTTTTTGTCTTCCCATTTCTCTTTCTCCTCCCTTTCCCGTTTTCTGAAACACAAAAATTATATAACACTTATTACCATGTGTCCAATTCCTCTGATTCTTTTCGGCATCCCAACGGATTCGACGCATAGCAGGCTTCCTTCCGGATACTTCGATTCATGCAGAACGATCCAAAGACAAAATTCCTCCCCTCCTTGACAAGGCGAGGGGAGATTTTCTATAATGAATAAGAAAATCCGGAAATTCATTTCCGCATATCAATTGGCACAAGGGGGTATTGTCATGAAAAAAATCGCAAGCTTTACCGTAGACCATATCAGGCTGCAGCCCGGCATATATGTATCCCGCAAGGATCATGTGGGTGCAGAGGTTATCACTACTTTCGATCTGCGCATGACCAGTCCCAACGAGGAACCGGTCATGAACACTGCGGAGGTTCACACCATCGAGCACCTGGGCGCGACCTTCCTGCGGAACCATCCGATTTTCGGGGAGAAAACTGTTTATTTCGGCCCTATGGGCTGCCGGACCGGGTTTTATCTGCTCCTGGCAGGAGATTACGACTCTTCCGATATCGTTCCGCTGATGATTGAAATGTATGAATTTATCAGAGACTTTAAGGATGAGGTTCCCGGCGCATCTCCCAGAGACTGCGGCAATTATCTCGATATGAATCTGGGCATGGCAAATTTTCTGGCAAAGCGATATCTGGAAAATGTCCTTTATTCCATCGACGGCAGCAGGCTGCATTACCCGGACTGACGAGAAAAAAGCGTCCCTTCGTGACGCTTGGAAGAATGCTCCGCATTCTTCCCTGACTACGACGCAATTTCTTATAAGAAAAAAAGTGCCGCTATACGGCACAAAGCCAGTAAACCGGCTTAGAAAAATGCTCTGCGTTCTTCACCGGCAGTGATGTAATTTCTCAGAGGACAAGAAGATTAGAAGAGCAGACTCTTGCAGACCTTCGGATTTTGCAGGAACCACGAACAGAAACAGCAGCGGGCAGCACGCTTTGCGAACTGCCCTTATACTAAGAAAAGCGGCGGTAAAATCTGCCGCGGAACGGAGGAAACATGAGTAAGATCGGAATCATAGGAGCCATGGAGCTGGAGGTGGAGACGCTGAAGGCCAGGATGGCGGTATCCAAAGTGGAAAAGAAGGCAGGCATGGAATTTTTTGAGGGTGTCTTAAACGGCGCAGACGTCGTTATCGTGCGGAGCGGCGTAGGTAAGGTCAACGCGGCTCTCTGCACACAGATCCTGGCGGATATGTTCTCGGTGACCCATATCATAAACACAGGCGTCGCCGGTTCTCTGAACGCAAAGCTTGATATCGGCGATATCCTGATCTCAACGGATGCCCTGCATCATGATGTAGACGCCACGATCTTCGGCTATCAGCCGGGGGAGGTGCCGCAGCTGGGTCTGAGGGAATTTCCCGCGGATCCGCGTCTGGCGGAGCTGGCAAAGGCTGCCTGTGAGAAGGTCAATTCCGATATTCGGGCCGTTTCGGGCCGTGTCGTCAGCGGGGATCAGTTCATATCCGACAGCGAAACCAAGGCAAGGCTGATCCGGGAGTATCACGGCGACTGTGCGGAGATGGAGGGCGCGGCTATCGCCCACGGCGCATATCTGAACGGCATTCCTTTTGTGATCATCCGCGCCATTTCAGATAAGGCGGACAACAGCGCCGAGATGGATTATCCTGTCTTTGAAGCCGCCGCCGCAAAGCATTCCGCCGCCCTGGTAGAAGAATTGGTTAAAAATATCTGACAGGTCACTTCTTTTTGAAAACAAACAGCTTGCTGAAGATATAGTTTGCAATGACCACCAGCACCGCCACAACCACGGTGGTGACGTAGACGTTTACCTTCATCAGCCCTAAAACCTGTCTCATGACCAGATCCAGTACAAACGTGGAGATCCTCGACATGACAAATTTGGGGATCTCCTGCCGCATGGGCTCATGACTCTTAAACACAAATCTGCGGTTGGTAAAATAGGCAAAGATAACGCCCGCCGTCCAGTTGACCGCGGTCAGCACGATATTCTGCCAGAACGTCGGGTACAGCGGATTGCCAAAGACGAGCCAGCTCACCAGAAACATGGCCATCCAGGAAACCACCGTGGTAAGTCCTCCCACGATCAGGTAGGAAATAATCTCCTCGTATTTTTTCCATAGTTCTTTTATCTTATCTGTCATCAGAATTTTCTCCCTTTGTCTTTGCCGTCTCTCCTCACGGATTCACCACGTTTCTGGCTTCTCCCCGCAGAAAAGCGGCGATATTCTCATAAGCCTCCTGCACGCAGCGCGTCCTGGCCTCCACGCTGGCCCAGGCCAGATGAGGCGTGATAATCAGGCGGTTACTGTCCTTCAGCAGACTTAACGGGTTTTCCGGCTCCAAAGGCTCCTTCTCCACCACGTCCAGCCCTGCCGCGGCAATCTCTCCCTCTTCAAGCGCCCGGTACAGCGCCGCGTTATCCACAACCCTTCCCCTCGCAACATTCAGCAGTATCGCAGTCTTTTTCATCTTTTTCAGCGCCGCCTCATCGATCAGCTTCTCCGTCAGCTCGCTGAGCGGGCAGTGCAGCGACAAAAAATCGCTCTCCGAAAGCAGCTTATCCCAATCTACCCGCTGATATTCTTTGCAGACGCTTTTCCCCGTCACGGAATAAAAGATTACCCTGCATCCAAAGGCGGCCGCAATCCACGCCACCCGCCTTCCGATATTCCCCATTCCTACGATCCCCCAGGTTTTCCCTTCCAGCTCATAAAAGGGAAGGTCAAAATTGGAGAACCGATCCTGGGCGCTGTACGCGCCGCTTTTCACATAATTGTCGTAATGCGCAAGCTTTTCGCTTAAGGCCAGCGCCATACAGAAGGTATGCTGGGCCACCATGGACGTGCAGTAATCCGTTACATTCGCCACTCGGATCCCTCTTGCGCTGCAATAGCTTAAGTCACAGTTGTCGAATCCCGTGGCAAACTCGCAGATCAGCTTCACGCCCGCCGCGTCTCTCAGCGTCTCTTCGTTCAGGGGCGATTTATTTGCAATCACGATATCCGCGTCCTTTACCCGCTCCCTCACCTGGGCTGCCGACACGGTATTTTCATACACTGTCACCTCGCCGAAATCGCGGATACAGTCCACCGACACGTCCGTCCCCACGCTGTTTCTCTCTAAAATAACGATCTTCATCTCCGTCCGTTCCTTTCCCGCCGCGTTACATTAACGGCGCTACCGCCTTCATCAGGCACCCTAAAAGCTTTCTGCCCCGGCGCTCTGCCTTAAGGGTCTCATAGGTCACGGTCCGGCACTTTTTCAGCGTGTCCTGATAATCCTCCTCCATCGCCGCCAGACAGGGGACGCCGTAAAGATAAGCGGCGCACTCAAAATGATGATACAGACTGCGATAGTCCAGATTGATCGTCCCTACCACGCCTTCCCGGTCATCGCTGACAAACAGCTTCGCATGTACGAAGCCGGGACTATATTCATAAATTTTAACACCGGAATCCAGCAGAGAACGGTAATGCGTTTTCGCCAGGGCGTAAGCCGCCTCCTTGTCCGGGATGCCGGGGAGGATCAGCTTCACATCCACGCCTCTCTCTGCCGCGAATTTCAGCGCCGTCTCCATCTCTCCGTCCAAAATCAGATACGGCGTCATAATATGCACATATTTTCGGGCACGGTTCAAAATATCCATATACACCCGCTCTCCCACCTTGTCGTCGTCTAAGGGACAGTCGCCGTAAGGCATCACATAGCCGGGCGCATTCTCTGCAGGCAGAGCCGGGACAGACAGATACTTTTTGTAATCCGTCTCGCTTTTTCCGTCAATATTCCACATTTCCAAAAACATCATCGCAAAGCTTCCCGCCGCCGGTCCTTTCAGCATGACGGCAGTATCCTTCCAGTGGCCGTGCTTTACCTTACGGTTGATATACTCGTCCGCCAGATTCACGCCGCCCGTAAACGCGGTATGCCCGTCGATCACAAGGATCTTGCGGTGGTCACGGTAATTGTAATAAGTGGATACAAAGGGAGTCAGCGGAGCAAACATTTTACACTGGATCCCCAGCTTCCTCAGCCGTTCCGGATAATTGTGCGAAAGCGTCGTAAACTCACAGGTGCCGTCGTACATCACCCGCACATCCACTCCCTCCGCCGCCTTTTTCGCCAGAATCTCCAGAACCTTTCCCCACATCAGGCCCTCGTCCACGATGAAATATTCCAGGAAAATATACTGTCTGGCCTGCTCCAGCTGACGCAGCATTTCCTCCCACTTTTTCTCCCCGATCGGGAAATAGGTCACAGCCGTCCGGTCAAACACCGGGAAACAGCCGCTTCTGCTGACATAACGGGCCAGCGCCGCCACATCCGGCGCTTCCCGTTCCAGCGCCCCGGCCACTTGGGGATCCTGCCCCATACAGTCCTTCGCCTGATCCGAAATCTGATTCACCCTCTTTTTGATCAGCCGGTGGCCGACCTCGCTCTTGGTGTACCAGAGCAGAAAAGCTCCAAACACGGGCATCAGCATGATGATGACCAGCCAGGTAATCTTTGCCGTCGGGTCCAGGCGGCTGTTTAACAGATACAGCACCATCACGACGGTAAAAAGCACCGTTATGCCGGATATATAAATCTGAAGATCCCGAAACCACATAAACATGCTGAAAAGCACCGCGACCTGTAAAAGGAACAGCAGCAGAATCAGTCCGAACCGACTGAACAGCGCATGTACCAGTCCCTTTTGTCCTTTTTTCAGCAGACGCATTCCTCTGCTGTCCGTTTCCTCATTTGCCATGATAAATCCGCCTCCTGCCTGAATCCGTCGGATACGGCGCTTTTGCCGTTCCCTTTCCCATCATAGCACGATTCCCCGGCAGCGTCAAATTACTCTCGCGCGCGGCAGAGGGGCGTTTGTTTTGGATGTTTGTTTTGGGCTAATGGGAAGTGACGCGCCAGCCGGGGGCAGGTTCACTGCGGACACGTTTGCACTCGGATCGGCACATAGCGGACGCTAAGCTCGAAAGGACCTCGCTAAGCGCCGATGTGCCTTTACGGTCCGCTGTGAACCTGCCCCCGACAGGCGCTGATACCTTTTCACTCGAGGCACACATAGCGGACGCTAAGCTCGAAAGGACCTCGCTAAGCGCCGATGTGCCTTTACGGTCCGCTGTGAACCTGCCCCCGACAGGCGCTGATACCTTTTCACTCGAGGCACACATAGCGGACGCTAAGCTCGAAAAGACCTCGCTAAGCGCCGATGTGACTTTACGGTCCGCTGTGAACCTGCCCCCGGCTGGCGCTGATTCTTTTTCACTCGGGTCGGCACATAGCGGACGCTAAGCTCGAAAAGACCTCGCTAAGCGCCGATGTGCCTTTACGGTGCTTCCTCCCCGGCGGGATAGTTGACAATCCCCACGAACAGCGGCAGTCCGTTGCCTCCTGTGACGCAAAAGAGAAAGGGCCGATCCAGGATAAAGTTCACCTCGTCGGCGGGAGGCATCCCACCATAGTCAGCCATAACAGTAAACGCTGCGGCGGTACAGCCTTCCTCGTCAATCGTCACTCTCGCGGCGTGATTTACCTGTGAAAGAAACATGGGAAGCTCCGGGTCGGCAGTCACAGGAGAAAAATCAGACTGCCTCGGATCAAAGAGATCCGTAATCCCCAGCTTCTGCAGGCCTTCGCTCAGATCCAGCTGAGAGGAGACATCAAACTTGGGAACAGCCTTATTCACAATAAGGTATTTTTGCTTTTCCCACTTGTCCCGGTCAGCGGTAAAGAGAAAATCCATGGCTTCTCCGTCAGAAAGCAGCTCTTCCGGAGTTACCCCTTCGTCCGGCAGAAGAAAGCACATGACGCCGCCCTCCTCGAAGGATTGGATGACAGCGGCAAATTTATCCCCCCAGTAATAGCTTTGCCCGTCTCCCTGATGCATGAAGTCCGTTTCCACATCCCCGGCGGGGGTGTGGAAGGTCTGGGGCACGGTCCTTCCCTCGAAGAACTTGCTCCTCCACTTTGCCCTGAAATAAACGGTAGTCGCCAAAGCCAGAACGGTTTCCTGATCCAGTTCCACATTCCCGGCCTGCTCCTCCAAAAGTCCTCCCGTCTGTTCACTGAGCCAGCTTTGCAAAGCCCCGTTAAGCTGATCCGATCCCATTCTGCCCTGATAAGAGGAGGCATAGAAATCTCGGGCCAGAATATCCATGGTATCCCGATTGAACTCCACAGCTTCGCTCAGCCACAGAGAAGCTGCCAGAATAGAGGTCTGCGCTCCGTCGTCCCGATAGCTGCAGTTCCACACGTCGCCGGCCTGCTGCCGCAAAGCGTCCATGCTTTCACTGCCAAGGACGGTCAGAATCTGCTCCCGACTCTCCCCGTCCGTGAGCTGGGCAAGCATGGATAAGGCCATGTAAACATTTAAGGGGGAATAAATCCTGTTTTCTCCGCTTTGCTCCTCTCCGGTCAAAATGATCCGGGCACTCTGCGCAAAGAAGGACTGCAGGGCGGAAATATCTCCCAAATCCCGCTGGCGGGCTCTCAAATCCGCACGCCATGCGTCATATGCCTTTTCGCTGAATCCGGCCGAGCCGCTGGGATAAGGTGCCATCTCAGGGTACTGCGCCTCGGCGATGGCATACGCCCTCAGACTGCCGTCAGGACGCAGGAAGACGCCCGCGAGCAGGGCAATCACCAACACTGCCGCAACGGCTCCCAGCCAATGCCTTCTTCTCCCGCGCTTCTGTCCTCCATGTCCCTGCTTACCTCGCCCCTGTTCCCTGCGTTCCTGTTCTCCGCGTTCCTGTTCTCCGCGTTCCTGTTCTCCATGTTCCTGTTCTCCGCGTTCCTGTTCCCTGCGTTCCTGCTTCCTGCGTTCCTGTTCTCCACGTTCCTGTTCTCCGCGTTCCTGCTTCCTGCGTTCCTGTTCTCCGCGTTCCTGTTCTCCATGTTTCTGTTCTCCGCGTTCCTGCTCCTCACATTCCCGCTCTCCCGCATCATTCTCCGCCCATTCCACCAGATCGTCCCGGATGTCGGTAATACCGTCAAAGATATCCTGTGCATTCATCGTTATACCCCCGTTGCGCTATACGCGCATTTTAGTCCGTCAAACTTCCATTCCTTTCGCTTCCAGAAAAGCCCGAAGCTCCTTTCGCAGGCGCAGCAGACGCTGGGAGATCGCGTTGGCTTTCTCTTCCCGCTCCGCCGCCAGCCGCTTTACCGGGTCTCCGTACCAGTACCGTCGGATAAAGAGCCGCCGGTTTTCGTCCTCCAGACCGTCAAGCCACTCGCTGATCGCCTGCGCAAGCTGCTCCCGCTCCAGCTTTTCCTCCACCGTGCCGGGGGTTGGAACACAGTCCTCCAGCTCGGAAAGCAAAACCTCCACACCGCCGTACCGCTTTTGAGCGTGATCCCGCCGCCACCGGCTGACAGACAGATTTCGGGTAATACGCCCCAGAAAAGCGCTCAGACATTGCGGCCTGTCGGGAGGCATTTTGTTCCAGGCCATGTGCCAGGTATCATTGACGCACTCCTCCGCGTCCTCCCGCAGACCCAGCAGCCGCAGCGCAATAGACCGGCACAAAGCGCCGTATTTTTTGTCTGTTTCGACAATCGCCCGCTCATCCCGCCGATGATAGAGCTCCACAATTGTAAGGTCGTCCACGAACCGCCCCCCTTTCGGTAGAAAATACGCTGTCAGAAGTCCTTCTGTTTATATAGTCGCAAAAAATGGGGAAATATGACAGAAAACAATGCCAGCCGCCGAAAGTCTCCTTCCGATGGCTGGCATGTGTCATAATGTCCTTATTCAAGACAGGAAACGGCCGACTGGCCATCCATATACAATCCTTACTGCAGTCTTGCCAGCAGCTCTTCCCGCTGCGCCTCGTAGCCGGGCTTGCCCAGCAGAGCAAACATGTTCTTCTTATAGCTTTCCACGCCGGGCTGGTTGAAGGGATTGACTCCCAGCAGATATCCGCTCACGCCGCAGGCAAATTCAAAGAAGTAGAACAGCTCGCCCAGATAGAACTCGTTTACCTCGGGAACATTTACCGTGAAATTAGGCACCTGTCCGTCGGTGTGCGCCAGAATCGTTCCGTTCATGGCGCTCTTATTCACAAAATCAACGGTCTTTCCGGCGAGATAATTCAGACCGTCCAGATCCACGGGCTCCTCACCGATGAACAGCTCCTCTCTGGAGGTCTCCACATTGATCACCGTCTCAAACATAATCCGCGCGCCGTCCTGGATAAACTGGCCCATGGAATGCAGATCCGTTGTCAGATCCACGCTTGCGGGGAACAGACCCTTATGATCCTTGCCCTCGCTCTCCCCGTAAAGCTGCTTCCACCACTCGCTGACATAATGTACGGCGGGCTCATAATTTGCCAGAATCTCCACGCTCTTACCCTTGCGCAGCAGGATATTCCTCAAGGCCGCATACTGCAGGGCGTCGTTTGTCTCAAAATCATTCTCCAACGCGCGCTTTCTGCCGCTTGCCGCGCCTTCCATCAGCTTGTCGATATCCGCGCCGCTCACCGCGATGGGAAGCAGACCTACCGCCGTCAGCACGGAAAAACGGCCGCCTACGTCGTCGGGAACCACAAAGGTCTCATACCCTTCCTCGTCAGCAAGGTGCTTCAGGCTTCCTCTCGCCTTATCGGTGGTAGCATAAATCCTCTTTGCAGCGCCCTCCTTGCCGTACTTTTTCTCAAGGATACCCTTAAATACCCGGAATGCGATGGCGGGCTCCGTCGTCGTGCCGGATTTGGAAATCATGTTCACGGAGAAATCCCTGTCCCCGATCACGTCCATCAGATGCTTCAGATAAGTAGAGCTGATGGAATTTCCGCAGAAGTAGATTTCCGGCGTTTTTCTCTTTTCCTTCCCCAGCATATTGTAGAAGCTGTGCCCCAGAAACTCGATCGCAGCTCTTGCTCCCAGATAAGACCCTCCGATGCCGATGACTAAAAGTACCTCGGAATCGCTCTGAATCTTTTTCGCCGCCTCCTTGATCCTGCCAAACTCCTCCTTGTCATAGTCCACGGGAAGGTCGATCCAGCCCAGAAAATCGTTTCCGGCCCCCGATCTGGAAACCAGCACCTCCTTTGCGTCCAGCGCCAGCTTTTTCATGTAACCGATCTCTTCTCCCGAAATAAAGGAACCGGCCTTGGAATAGTCAAATGTAACCTGTTTGCTCATATTTTTCCTCCTTGCTCCCGCACCGTTCCGGGCATTTTGCCGCCTGTCCGATGTCTGCTTTCAGTGTAGCAAAATTATATGGCAAATTCAAGAAAAAAGGTAAAATTCTGACAATACATGTAAATTTCGAGGTTTGGGACGCCGGATTCTAAAGATAACAGTTCGGCCCGGCATCGGTTCCTCCGCGGATATATCTGTATTCGGGCGGCGCATACCGAATGCCGCGCTCGAAAGCCCTCCCTCAACCCGTGAGAAATTCCTTCAGCAGCGCCTCCAGTTCCTCCTCCGTTACCGCCGCCGAATTATCCGGCGCTCCTGCCGGAATTTCCCTGTCGGAAATCCTCTCCTGTACCTGCTTTTCGCCGCTCTCCCCGTCTGCTCCCTCCGGCTCGAGCCCGACCGTGCCGACGCCGCTCCCCGGCCTCTGCAGCCGGTTCCCGAAAGGCATCAGCTCCACCGTTCTTCTGTCTCTCCTGCCGCTTTCCCGGCTTCCCTGAACCCTGCTCCGCTCCGCTCCCTGCCGCGTTCTGCCCGTTGAGTTTTCATCGCTGTAAAGCCGCTCCATATCCTGCCTGGTGACATGGATCCTCGGGGAAAGATGATTTTCCAGATAATCCACCAGATTGACGCGCAAAATACTCTTTTTCCGCTTGATATCCACCACCGTTGACACGGAAAAATAAAGATACAGCCCCATAAAGCTGACAATATAAAAGGGAAGAATTTCTCCCAGCGTGCTGCCCGCCATGATGCTGCGGCAAATGCCGACCCCGGAAAACACCACGGACAGCAGCATCATCTGCCCCGACAGATGATACAGCATCTCAAAGGACAAAAAGCCCAGCGACAGACGGTTGATAAACTTGTCCACAAAAACAGGAACGTTGGAGATCCCGTTGTTGAGTTCATAGCAATTGGAAAACTTGACCTTGCACTGCTTTAGCAGTTTGTTTTCCGTGGTAGCCATATTGTCCGTTTCCTTTATCATGTGTCCGTAAAGCATCCCCAGAAACACCTTCAAAAAGATGCTCAGAGCAAGGCTCGCAAACATACATACCGTCACCGCTTTGTGTTCCATAAAAATATCCATACTGCTACCTCTCGTCCGGCACGGCTTTCTCCGCGTCGTGATTCGTCCTCTGCTGATTCGCGTAAAAAGCCGAAACCGCGGTTCGGCGGATTCGGCTTTTGTATATTACCATTATAAAATAAAAATTCACGTTTTGACAGGAGTTTTCATCGCCTTTTTCTTTCATCCTGCGACGGAAAGCGACCGGAATCTCCTCCTTCCGCGCAAGCTTCTGCTTTCTCATTCCCTTTTACCTTGTGTGTTTGAATGATTGAAGAATCCGGCAAAAAGAACAACAGACTACCTGCAAAAAAGTGGCAAAAAAGAACGGTTAAAAGAGTTGATTTTAAATAAGAATACTGGTATTCTATTAAAAAATTCAGAAAGAAGGGAGATTTATATATGAGGAAATATGTTATGTCTGCATAGCATTGGCTATTGCAATAAAAGACAATTGTTATAGCCGATGCTATTCCCGAAAAATATTTGTTTGGGAGGCAGACATGGGCTATATAAGAGCAGAAGAAATTCTGCCCGTTGAAGTAATCGAATTGATACAGCAGTATGTTGACGGGGGAAATATTTACATTCCACGCAAGGCGGCAAACAGACAGGCATGGGGCACAGGCACACAGATCAGGCAGGAGCTTCAGATGCGCAACCGGCAAATTTACTTGGAACATCTTGCCGGAAGCAAAATCTCAGAATTAGCCTCTAAGTATTATTTGTCAGAGAAAAGCATACAGCGTATCATAAGGAATTGCCCGAAAAACTTGGACAATTCCCGGGAAAAACGAGCAGATAATAACAGGAGCTGATACCAGATTGGTGTCGGCTCCCGCTTTTTTATAAAAAAGTGTGAGGTAGTATATGGCATTTGAATATGTTATCCTGATCTATAGAAAGAATTATATATAAAATACGGAAACTCAAGTATGCAGAAGGAGCAATAAGCATGAAATCACAGGAAAAATATTTACAGGATTTAAAACAATGGCTTCATGACACGTCGGATTCCCCGTTGGAGGAGATGTCTGACTTTTTTTCAAAACGGCTGGAGGATTACGAAGAACGTATGTCTGTTTGGGCAAATTCATATAGGCTGTTTGCCGAATCAATGCCTTCTGAGTGCCGGAAAATTTTAGATTTGGGATGCGGAACCGGTTTGGAGCTGGATTATATTTGGAAAAAAGATCCTGCGATAGAAGTGACAGGAGTGGACTTGTGTCAAAGTATGCTGGACAAACTTTCGGAAAAACATTCTGACAAGCATCTCATCACAGTATGCCAGGATTATTTCCGGTATGATATTGGCTGCGAAAAATGGGATGCAGTCATTTCTTTTGAAAGCCTGCACCATTTCCTGCCCGGGCGAAAAGGAGAATTATATCGGAAAATCTACAATGGATTGAAAAAAGGCGGCGTGTTCCTTCTGGGGGATTATATTGCCTGCTGTGATGAGGAAGAAGAGCTTTTGCGCGACGTATATCTGGAAAAGCGGAAACAATCTCAGATACCCGACAACTGTTTTGTTCATTTTGACATTCCCCTGACTCTGGAGCATGAGAGCAGATTATTACAGGATGCCGGATTTATCCTTGAAAAAGTATTGGACGACCCCGACGGAGCGATAATTATTATGGCCAAAAAAGGAGAATAAGGGAATGGATTATAGTCAAAAAATAGCGGAACGCTTGTGGAATATGCCGGATAAAGGAGAACTGGAAAGCCATCGTGAGGAAACCTTTATCGATGACATTATTCAAAAAAGCCATATTGAAAAAGAATTGCTCTCCCATTTGGATGGGATAAAAACTGTGTTTGACGGTGGTGCAGGCTGCGGCAGATTTTCCATTCTTCTTGCAGGCAAAGGCTGTGAAGTCACACATTTTGATCTATCGCAGCCTATGATAGATAAGGCGCGGGAATTGGCGGAAAAAGCGGGTGTCCTTGACAGAATAACCTTTGTGAAGGGGGCTCTGGAAAATTTGAGCGCATTCAAGGATAAATCATTTGATATGGTTATTTCCTTTGACGCTCCCGTTTCCTATACCTACCCCAATCAGGAGCGTGTTATCGGAGAACTCATACGCATTTGCCGCAAACGTATTATGATCAGTGTGTCAAGCCGCTTGGGATATCTTCCCTATTTGGCAAATCCGATACAGAAAAACCAGTTTATATTAGATGCAGATTGTAATGATCCGTTTGTCAAATGGTGCATCAGTAATAAAACAAATGCAGTGGAAGCTTTTCGTTTCAGCAGGGAAGCCGTCATGAAGCTGTGGAACGAGGGACTTATGGGCGGCGATGATGAAATTGCCGAATATGAAAAGGGAGGCGTACCATGGTGCATCACATACACTTTTATGCCGGACGAATTAAAAGGTATATTGGAACGTCACGGAGTAAAGAACATTGAATTGGCCGGTCCCGGCGCATACGCAAGAACTCTTCCGAATGAGCTGCTTGTCAAAATCATGAAGGATCCGGAGCAGCGTTCCGACTTTTTGGATTTTTGCCACTGTTATGATTCTAATCCGTTTGTATGCGGCATGGGAAAAGATAACCTGTTAGCGCAAGGTGAGCTTTAATCGCCCTAAAATCAAGCAAGGCCGTTATCTGCAATGGATAACGGCCCCTTGGCTATTTTGGACAATCCAAAAAATAAAAGAAAACTTTCTCACAGCGGACAACGTCAGGAAAGCGTCGCCGCCATCATATCCTTTACCAGCGCAAGAACCTCTTCCTCCGACGCCCTTCCCTTTACCAGCGGATCGTTCCGGAACGCTTCCGCCACAAGCTCCACATCACTGTTGCCGCCCTTTACAACCCGCAGAATCCTCTCATGATTCTCCACATGAGGCAGGATCAGCTGCCGCACCGGCTCAGGTATACTTCCCGCCAGCACAGGACGGATCGCGTCCCTTTCAAAGACAGCGTTCGTCTCAACTACGGCATTCTCCGGAAGATTCGCAATCTGCCTTCCCGTGTTGGGGATGTTGACGTTGCTGATCACGCGATCCAGTCCGCACAGCGCCTTAATCAACAGGATTCCCTCTTCACCCGTAGGCTTCAGCTCGATCTTTTCCTCGCCGCTCACCAGTCTCCGGGAGCGCTCCAGACGCCTTTTCAGATCCTCCTTGCGCCAGGACACCGGAGTCAGACCGAACTTCCAGCTTTTCACCGTCTCCGGATCCTTCAGATATTCGTCCCCGGGCATGAACTCCACAAGGTGCCTGTCTCCCGCCGCGGCGATCAGTCCATAGCGCCGGAACAGATCCATCTTCACCCTATGGGCACAGGAAAAGGTAGAGTTCATCCAGTTGTTATCCTTCTCCTCGAATCCCTGTTCAAAATGCGCGTCGATATAATTCCGGTACACGGGGAACAGATCGATTCCCTTGTAAGACGCGTAGTCAAACCAAGTAAAGTGATTGATTCCCAGCACGTTCACGCGGATTTCCTGCCGGTCAATATGCTCGATTCCCAGTTCCTTTTCCGCGATAGCCGCCAGCACCTTCTGGGTTCCAAAGACCTCATGACAGCAGCCGAAGGCCTTGATCCCGGGAAAAGTCTCATACAATGTCTTGACACACAGCGACATGGGATTCGTATAGTTGATCACCCACGCGTCAGGACAGAATCTTTTGATTGCCTCCGCAAACTCCACAAACATAGGCAGCGTCCGCAGCGCGCGCATCATCCCTCCCGGGCCCGCCGTATCTCCCACGGACTGATAAATCCCCAGCCGCTCCGGCATATGTACGTCCACTTCCATCTCGTCGAAGGTCTTCGGCAGAATCGAAATCACCACAAAGTCGGCTCCCGTCAGCGCCTCCTCCAGGCTGTTCTTTACACAGTAATCCCACTTTCCCCGAGCCTCTTCCCGCTCCTTGAACCGGTTGCCGATCGTCTCGTTCGCCCTCGCCGCCTCGCTGTCGATATCGTACAGCCGAATTGTACCGGAGACGGCTTCCTCCATGGCAAGATCCGTCATAAACGTCCAGGCCCATCCCCTGGAACCGCCGCCGATATAGGCTATTTGTATGTCCTCCGCGTGATCGTTACAATATCTCATCCTCGTACCTCCTTGTGTGCTTTAGCGCGCGCCAAATTTTGCATTGATTTCTTCTAATGTCATTTCCGAAAGATTACTTGCCTGCGCCCGCAGATCCTCAAAAGCTCTCATTGCCTCAACTCTTGTAACCGTATTCTCCGGAAGTTTTACATCAAACGGAACTCCCCTGACTATTTTACTTTTATTCATAAAATTTATCAAGACAAATCCGAAAATAGTTTCAAGGGTTCCCCACGGCAGAATACGGGTGGGAAATGCAGATTGCTTTTCTTTATTGACTGTAATATAATAGGCGCGCAGGAAAATCAAGCGGCTGCGAAGCAGACATTTGATTTTCCTGCGCCGTTAACAAGCAAACGTCCTGCGAAGCAGGACAAAGAGCGCGAAGCGCGGGTTTGCGAGTGAATTTCTCCAGTACATACCAACAAATCTGAACTGAGCCGCTGCATCTCAAGCGGCGATACGAGCAAAAAGCGAAGCGTTTGCGAGTCTGCACTCTTCAGCAATCTGAAATTTAGAGGGTAACCAACATGGAAAATTTTGAAAAAACCTTTGATACTGCTGCGACGGATTACGATAAAATCCGCCCAACGTATGTAAAAGAGATCTATGAGGATATCTTTCACTGCAAACAAATAAATCAAGACAGCCATGTGCTCGAAATCGGCATGGGAACGGGAAAAGCGACTCAGCCAATTCTTGATACTCACTGCCATTTTGTTGGAATTGAACCGGGAGAGAACCTTGCAGCCCTGGCAAAAGAGAAGTTGCGGAAATATGCAAATTTCTCATGCTATAATCTGACTTTGCAGGATTATATATGTGCAGATAATTCTTTTGATTTAATATATGCGGCCACTGCATTTCACTGGATTCCGGAAGAATACGGTTACAGGAGAGTTTATAATCTGCTAAAAAACGGCGGTGTGTTTGCCCGTTTCGCCTATCATGCCGGCGCCGATAAAGGACGCAGAGAGTTGACTGATGAAATACAGGGGCTCTACCGCAAATATATGGATCAGGAGAACCCTCCCGCCCCGTTCAGCGATGCGGATGCAAAAAGGCTGGCTGATAAAGCGCTTGCCTACGGTTTTGTCGATGTAAAACATATGCTGTATCATACAACAAAAGATTTCACGGCCGCTGAATATATATCGCTGCTGAAAACATACCCGGATCACATGAAGCTAAAATCCGCCGTCCGCAAAAAGCTGTTTGAGGGGATTTTTCATGCCATAGCGGATAATGGCGGAATCATGACAGTGTATTACACAATGGATTTGGAGCTTGCGATAAAATAAGCTGCCGTTAATCCAAACTCTTTGACAAAATGATTTCCAGCGGCTCGCCGGGCAGCAGCAGAGCGCCGCAGTCAGTATATCCGATTTTCCGATAAAAGAATTGCGCCTGCTCGTCTGACTGCGTTGAAGTCATTACCGTTTTGTATTGTTTGCTTTGCATTTCCCTTTCCCAGAAACCGACTAATTGTTTACCGTATCCCTTTCCCCTGAAATCTTCGAGGAAATACAGCATATTCATAAACGGTATATTATCCCAAAACAAATTGTACCGCAGCCACCCGTTAAACGCATCATGAAACATGATTAATACCTTTTGGGCAGCTATGCTCTTTAGCAATTCCTCCCCCGTAATATGCTTATCGTATTTTTTCAACAATTCGAAATCCCGCTCCTCTGCATACCGAATCATATTTATGCTCCTCCCTTTAGGCCCGCGCTGCCCTTCCGCCTGTTATAGTAAACGTCATAACTATTCTTACTTTGCCCAGAGGCTGCAATAGCAATGATAACCGGCGTAGTGCGTCTTAAGTCGTTCGCTATAATTTCAACATCGATTTCCGCGCGCCCCACCCGGCGAAAACCAGCCGCCTGTCAGCTGCCGCACTGTGTACTGTCACCAAAATATGCCTGCATACCGCTTCAAAGCATTTTCACATCCACAATCTGACCCTCCAAATCCGTGACCACCTTCCGTCCCGCTTCCACCGCAAACTTTTTCTTCCCGTTGATATATGCGACGACTCTGCTCCCGGTATTTTCCAGCCGGTAGCATTGTTCTCCCCACCGCTGCTCATAAACGCACTCGCTGCCAGACACGCCGCCCCAGTACAGCCTTTCCCCCTCTATATGCACACCGTACATCCGGGAAATATATTCCAGCACGCCAAGCAGCGCCGGGCCGTAATAATCCTGCTTCTCCTTCCCCGCCACAAGGGACGGCTCCCCCGTAAAGGGATCGTATTGCTGTACAAAACGACACCCTTCCCCCACGGCGGCAAAAAGCTTCCGCCCCAAAAGCGGTATCAGATTGTCGTATCCGTAATTTTCCAGCGCCCGGATCGCACGCTGATACGTCAGCGCCTCCGCCTGCCCGCTCCAGTTATTTGTGCTGACATTGCGAAACAGCGGATCGTTTACCGCCACGGAGGGCAGGGGCATCCTGGTCCAAAATTCCCGGGGATTCAGCAGATGCTCCCGCACAAATCGCTCCGCCATATAAGGCGTGACGCTGTTCCAATACATAGCGCGCAGCGTATTGTGCGTCATCACCTTCATGACGCGGTGCTGCCTGTCCCGATCCAGGCAGGCTCCCGCCTCCTCACTCCAAAGCAAAGAGGCAATTTTCTCCTGCACCTGCAGAGCCTTGCTACGCCAGCCCTTGGCCCAATCCTCTTTTTTCATGATTCGGCTGATTTTTTCCAGCGTTTCCCGGCAGGAATAGGAATAGCTCATCACATCGATGGACGCCATAGGAACGACCTCGCAGCCCTCCGGAGGCGTCTCCGCCTCCCATGCGTTGGGCGCGTCGCCGTACCGCTCAGCGTGATCCTCCCCCGTGTCATATCTGCACCAGCTCTCCAGACAGCCGTCCCCGTCGGAATCCCTGGTTCGCCAGAGATACGCGTCAAATCGTTCCAGCGTGCTGTAAAGCAGCTGCAGGTAGTCCTGATCCTTTCCCAAAAGATAGTACAGATTCAGGGCCGGAGCCGGAAAACAGAAGCCCTGAAACTTATCGAACTGCGGCGTCACCACCCCGTCGATCAGGGCAATGCTTCCGGGAAGTCTCCCGTCCTCGCGTATGCTTTCCATGAAGAAAAGCTGATTGTTCCGCCCTGTTTCCAGATCCCGTTTGGCGTACATTTCTCCCCCCATGGGCTGCGTCTCCAGCCATATCTTTTCATAGCCGCCGCCCTCGATCAATACCATTCTTCCGCCGAAATCCTTTTTGTTTTCCAGACATCTTTTTTCCGCCGTATCCACCAGCTTCTGCAGCAGCGGCTGATTTGTTGTAAAGTGAACCTCTGTGTTTATCATTGTTTTCCCTCCGCGGAAGTATTATACCATGATTGCTCAGCAACTAAACAAAATTTGTCGTTTCACCGCACAGAAATCTTGCGGAATAATATAAAATCTGCTAAAATATACCCTATCTGCATATACTGAAAAGGAGATGATTTTATGAAATACAAAACACAGGGAACCTGTTCTCAGGAAATCGACATCGAATTAAAAGACGGACTTATTGATTCCGTCCAGTTTACCGGCGGCTGCAACGGTAATTTAAAGGGAATCTGCGCGCTGGTTAAGGGCATGAAGCCCGAGGACGCCATCTCAAGGCTCAAGGGAATCAAGTGCGGTCTAAAGCCGACCTCCTGCCCCGACCAGCTGGCACGGGCGCTGGAAACCATGGTGGGCTGAGCCGGATTGTCTGTCGGCAAGCGCCTTGCTCGCTTCTGTTGCGGCAAATTTCCTATGTAAGATAAAAATACTGCATTGCGTCAGACGCAAAGCGCCCATTGCAGTGCCTGGGAGTTGACATGAAAAAAATTGTATTGACAGGCGGGGGAACCGCGGGACACGTTACCCCCAATATTGCGTTGCTTCCCTCTCTGAAAGAGGCCGGCTACGAGATCACCTATATGGGCTCCTATGACGGAATCGAAAAAAAGCTGATTGGAGATTTTGATATCCCCTACGTCGGAATCTCCACCGGTAAGTTCCGCCGCTATTTTGATCTCAAAAATTTTACGGATCCTTTCCGGGTCGTCAAGGGATTTACGGAAGCCAAAAAGTTCTTAAAACAATACAAGCCGGATGTGATCTTCTCCAAGGGAGGATTTGTTAGCGTTCCGGTAGTTCGCGCCGCCGCGTCCTTAAATATTCCCTGCGTCATCCACGAATCGGATATGACGCCGGGACTGGCGAACAAGCTCTGCCTTTCTGCCGCGCGGAAAATATGCTGTAACTTCCCCGAGACCCTGAAGCTGCTGCCCGGCGATAAGGCAGTGCTCACAGGCTCTCCCATCCGGGCCGAGCTCTCCCAGGGAAATAAACTGGCGGGGCTTAATATGTGCGGCTTTTCCGCCAACAAGCCGGTCATCATGGTGATCGGCGGCAGCCTCGGTGCCGCCAGCGTCAACAAAGCCGTGCGGGAAGCGCTTCCCCGGCTTCTGGAAGACTTTCAGATTGTCCATATCTGCGGGAAAGATAAGATAGACAATTTGCTTCTGAACACGCCCGGCTACAGACAGTTCGAATACATCAAGGCCGAGCTCAAGGATCTTTTTGCCATGGCGGATATCGTAATCTCACGCGCGGGCGCAAACGCAATCTGCGAACTGCTGGCGCTGAAAAAGCCCAATATCCTGATTCCTCTTCCGGCGGGAAGCAGCCGCGGAGACCAGCTTTTAAACGCTCAGTCCTTTGAATCCCAAGGATTCTCGATTGTGATTAACGAGGATGATCTGACCACCGATCTTCTGACGGACCGGGTGCATGAACTATACTTTAACCGTCAAAATTACCGCGACGCCATGAACAGCAGCGGTCAGCCGGACTCCATCAGGACGATTTTAAATCTGCTGGAGGAAATTCAAAGCGCGCCATCCGCAGAGTAGACGGGAAAATTTTTCGTTGTTCTCTTTGTAAAAAAGTGCCGCACAGCGGCACTTAGAAGAATGCTTCGCATTCTTCCCTTGTTGCGACGAAGTTTCCTGCAAAACAGATACATTACGGCGCATTCGAAGTTGTTCGACTGCGCCGCAATCATTGTAATACATAATTTTGTTCCTGACTGCCGTAGGTTTACTTCCGCTTTCTCACATTTGCTCTCTGTCGTAAACCGCCCTCTCGCCGCCGATATATTTCGGCCTCGTCCGCGCGCAGACTACATGCGCGTCGCCGATCTGCCTGACCCGCAGCCTCACCGGCACGGCCACCTCTTTCAGATGCATTCCGATCAAGGTATCTCCGATATCCATTCCCGCATGCGCTCTGATATGCTCCACCGCCGCCGGATGCTCGAAAGCTTTATAGGCAGCCGTTGCAAAGGAGCCGCCCGCCTTTGGCTGAGGAATCACATTCACCGGCTCATAGCCGTACCGCTCCGCCGCCTCGCTCTCTAAAATGACCGCCCGGTTCAGGTGCTCGCAGCACTGTGCTGCAAGGTAGACTCCCGCCTCCTGGGTCGCCTGATAGATCCCGCCGAAAACCACCTCCCCCAGTTCCGGACTGGAAAAGGTTCCGATCCCCGCGCCGCCTACTTCGCTGGTGGAACACCCTACGATCAGGATCTGATTCCTTTGCGTTCCGGCTGCCTCCAAAAGCTCTTTTGCCGCACGGTACGCTTCTTCTCCGATAATTGTCAAATCTTCCGTCATTTCTGCATATGCTCCTTCCCGCAGTTTCCGCCTCTCAGAGCCGCCCTGCGCCTAACTGGCTTCAACCGTCTCCCCCGGCTTTACCTCCCGAAGTCCCTGTTTTGTCTTCATCCAGACGCTGACGGCAGTCGGATTGTACATGATCCGCCCGTCCGCCGAAAATTCCTGCTGCCTGGTGGCATTGACATAAGTGTAGATTTCCATATTGGTGGCGTACCACACCTCTTCCCTGCCGGCCATCTTCTCCGCAAACTCCTCGATAACGTTCCAGTTTCCGGCGCGGCCAAACTCAAAGCTGTGCCCCCAGACATACAGCAGCGGCAGCTCGTTGAATCCGTCTGTATTCAGGAACTGCTCCCCCAGTTCGAAAAGCCGTTCGTCATTATGATGGCAGGTCGGGTGCCACTGCATGAAATCCGCTGGCGGAAAGAAGCCCCGGGTACTGTTGACCGTTCTGGAATATTTTATTCCCACCGACTTCGCAATCTCGATTACTCTCTTATCATATCCGCCAAAGGCGTAGGACATTCCCTGCACCAGCCCGCCGGTCAGCCGCTCCAGCGCCCTCCTGTCCTCCAAAATCTCCAGCACCAGCTGCGTATCCGTAAGGGAAGGAGGATTCCTGTGCTCCACGCCGTGACAGGCAATCTCATGCCCCGCATAGGTCTCCTTCAGCTCCTCCGCTCCCACATAAACCTCGTTGCCGCCGTGAGGATCCAATATCCCCGAGTTCAGATGAAAGGTTCCCTTCATCCCGTGACTTCTCAACAGCTCCGCCAGCCTTCTGTCAAAAATCTGCCCGTCGTCATAACTGAATGTCAACGCCTTTTTCTTTCCTTCCGGATACACAAATCTCATCATGGTTTCCTCCTCGCTTTCCTACGTTTCCTGTATTGCTTTCTTGTATTATTTTTTACACTGCTTTCCTGTATTTTCTTCCTGTCTCCGCCTGGCCGTTTTGTAAATGAAAATCCGTGCTTTTTACTGCACTGTAAATTCAGTCCACTCGATACGGTTATATTGCATTACATCGTCTGCTTTTTTCATCCCAAGTTTTTCATAAAACGGAACGGCATTTTCGTTTGCGATCAAATATACCGCAATATCCTTTTCACCGCCCGCTTTTTCATGCGCCGCTTTCATAAGCTGTCTTCCAATCCCACGCCTCTCATAATTCCGATCAACCCCTAAATCTGTTATATAGAGCCAATACGCATAATCCGTCAATCCAAACAAAACACCGACGATTAAGCCATCCTCATTTCTTGCAATAAGGCTGATCGTAACCGTATTTACAAGCTTTGATATCCTTTGCGCAAACCGCTCTTTGGGATATTGGGAGCCTAAGCCTGTTCGTTTCAAGAAGCTAATGTATTCCTTTGCGGTGATACGTTCTTCTTTGACTGTGATTTGTTCGCCCATAATACTCAAAACCTCTTTTCTGCAATCACTTTTTTCTGCTTCTGCTGCAAAATGAAGTCTGTAACCGCCTTAAAAAAATCCGCCTCTTCTTCTGATTCAGCACCGGATAAAATATTATCTTCTCCACTCAACTACATCTTCAATCCTCTTGCGCGGTCTTTCCTCAGGAAATTCGTCAGGACAACCAAATGCAATGGCCGCAATAAGCTGTCCGTCGCTATTCAGCCATTTACACAGCTCCGGATACCCAAAATAAATATCACATATCCAAAGGCTGCCGATTCCTTTTTCCGTAGCAGCAAGAAGCATGTTTTGTATGGAAGCGCCTATTGATTGAATATTACAAATCTCATAAACACGTTCTTCTACGGTTAATTCTTCCGCAATACTTTTTCCCAGCGAATTAACAACACAGACGATAAGCGGCGCTTCTGCCATTATATCAATCGTATGTTTCGCAGTTATTATATGTTGTCTGCTTTGCGGCAGCAATGCGTTATTGTTTTCTTCCCTCTTGATTCCCCGGCGGAAAGCATCTAACATTTCCTCCTTCGCCTCTCCCTGTACTACAATGTATTTCCACGGCTGTCTGTTTTTGGAAGAAGGCGCTTTTATTCCACTTTGAATAATGTCTGTAATGTCCTTGTCTGCTATTGGTTTATCCGTAAATTTCCTTATACTCCGCCTGTCATAAATCGCAGAAATCATCCTCACATATATCCTTTCCCCGTCATCGAACGCTCATAAGGGCAAAAACAAACCTATCATAGAAATACTTCGTAATTTCTATGATCCAAATTCTATAATAGAAATCACTTCGTAATTTCTATGATCCAAATTCTATAACAAAGTATAACACAAAATAAATCGGGCGAGAAGAACTGATTTCATGTGTATTTTTCCAGCCGATAATGCTGTTCATCGTCCAACTCCCGGATGCCGTTTTTGTAGTCATATCCTTTTTTGCGATAGAACTCCACGGCAGTAATGGAAGCAGGAATTTCTACTCTCTCAGCTCTTAAAAACAGAGGATCCGATTCGAGCGTATCCATGATATAGCTTCCAATTCCCTGCCTGTGAAATTCCGGCAGCACAAAAACAGTCAGCAAAATGCTTTCCGTAGGACTTCCCCAAAAACTTGATATGGAGCCGACGCCCACAATTTGTTCTTCCTTCCAAAATACATACACATTTGCGTGCTCCGCTACATTTTTAAACCATTTCACGTCATGCGTAGCGACCATTTCCTCTATCGTTTTTTCTCCATAATCCTTTACATTGATTTCCCTGAAATTTCTGATAATCAGATTAACAATTCCCTCTGCATCCTCATCCTGATAAGGCTTTGCAATGACTGTAGCTCCGTTTGCTAATTTCATAACTGTCTCCTTTCCAAACAATAGAATTTACGCTCCGCGAAAATTCTATTGTCATGAACAAAAAATGCACCAAACATAATATGTCCGGTACATTTCTAAAATCATCGGTGATTACAAACATTTTATCATAATTACAGCTTACACCTGCCGATTTATATGCACAGACATATCAGACCCACCTGCGTAACTGTGCATCCAATCGAAACACAATTACTTCTAAGTACGTCTGCAATACATGTACCTATAATTCATTGTATGATGTAAATTCTGCATTTCCATGTTCTCCTAAGTTTTTAATAGCCTATCACGGTTCAATTTATATGTCAAGGAATTTTTTCTGTAGTATTGACATCTTGAAACTACTGTGGTAGTATACAGCTTATAAACTATTGCAGTAGTTTCAAGAAAGGATGTGATAATATGGCAATTAAGCTCTTTGACTCCGAATTAAAGGTGATGGGCGTCTTGTGGAAGGAAGGTGATACGACCGCAAAACAGATTTCCGATATTCTGAAAGCAGAGATCGGCTGGAACATGAATACAACCTACACGGTTATCAAGAAGTGTATCGCAAAGGGCGCAATCGAGCGCCGCGAGCCTAACTTTCTGTGCCACGCCCTGATTTCCAGAGAGGCGGCGCAGCAGGCGGAGACGGACGAACTGATCGGCAAGCTGTTCGACGGCTCTGCGGACAAGCTGTTTGCCTCCCTGCTGGGCAGAAAGAAGCTGACCGCCGAGCAGATTGCGCGGCTTAAGCAAATTGTCGGGAATTTCGACAGGGAGGGGGATTCATGAGCCTGTTGGAAAGAAGCGTTTCCGGGGCCGCGATGATTTTGATCATCATAATAATCCGTGCGTTGGCAATCAACCGGCTTCCAAAGAGGACATTTTCCGCCCTGTGGGGCGTTGCGCTGGCACGGCTGTTGATTCCTTATTCTCTGCCGTCTGCCTTCAGCATTTATTCCTTATTGGGGAAATTGCTTCGCAAAGGGCCGATTTTTGCTGACAGCGGTTTGGCCCTCAGTATTTACTCTTTCTGGGAGAGATTGCTCTGTAAAGGACAGAGTCATGCCGACAGCGGTTTGGCTTTCAGCGTTTCCTCTTTCTGGGAGAAATTGAGCCGACCGATCTCACCGGCAACGCCAAATCCGCCCGGCCCTGACACTTCTGTCATTTCTCCCGGTTTTACAGCCCTCCCGGATTTTGACGCCATATCCGGGGCCGCTGCAGTGCCGTCCGGTGACGGGGCTGCATCCGGCGTACCTGCCGGTATTTTCCGCGATATTGCATCCCGGATCGCCGACTCTGATCGGCTCGCGCTAATCTGGCTCATCGGCGTATTGGCCTGTGCCGCGTTCTTCTCGGCTGCCTATCTGAAATGCCGCCGGGAATTTCGGGAATCTCTGCCGATTGACAGCGGTTTTGTGCCGGACTGGCTCAAAGCGCATCCGCTCCGCCGCAGGCTTCAAATCCGGCAATCGGACAGGATTTCTGCGCCGCTGACCTACGGCGTATTCCGCCCGGTGATTCTTTTGCCGGGGCGCACGGATTGGAGTGACAGGGAAGCACTGGACTATGTGCTGACCCATGAGTACATCCATATCCGCCGTTTTGACGCCGTTGCAAAGCTAACGCTGACCGCCGCCCTCTGCATTCACTGGTTCAATCCGACGGTCTGGGCCATGTATGTCCTCGCCAACCGGGATATCGAGTTGAGCTGCGACGAAGCGGTAATCCGTCGGTTCGGAGAGCGCGTAAAATCCGCATACGCCATGACGCTCATCCGTCTGGAGGAAACCAAGAGCGGCCTCAGGCCCCTCTGTAACAATTTCAGCAAAAACGCAACAGAAGAAAGGATACTTGCAATTATGAAAACAAAGAAAACGACACGAATGTCGGCACTTATCGCCCTCGCGCTGATCCTCAGCGTAACGACCGCCTTTGCGACCTCGGCACAGACACAGGACAGCGGGCAGGATTCGCAGAATCCTGATCAGAAGCAATCTGACCGATTCTCCGGCGCCTATAGCGAGACGGTCCATGACGACGTCAATGTAACGACCTATACCAACCCAAAGGACGGTAAAACCTATTACAGCCGGGACAACGGAAAAACCTGGACAGCGTTGACCGATGAAGAGGTAGAGACGATGTACCGGGCTGCGGAGGGACACAGCGCCTGGAGCGATGTAGAATGGTGGACGGCGGAGGAGTATGCCGCCTGGCTGGAGCAGGAAAAGGCTGCTCTGCAATCCGTCATCGGCGACCGGGGCTGGAACCCTACCGACGGGTGGTACACCTGGACGCAGGAGATGGCAGATGAAGCGATCGCCCGATATGAGCAGACTCTGAAGGATATTCAAGCCGGGATGAAGGTTTCCAAACCCACGGCTGACGGCGATACCATGATACAGTTTGGCTATGATCCCGCTTTGCAGGCAACTGCCACCGATATAACAGCGGTTCTCGGCATGGCTGTCGCCATGGACAGCATCCCGGGGGATATGACAGAATCCGTCAGCGCCCAGACGCTTACTCCCGAGCTTCTGGCGGATTATAAGGCTTACGGCCTGACCTGGGACGACAAAGCGAAGGCCTTTTCCTTTAACGGGAAAACAGTGCGGTACTTTTTTGACGGTTATACCCTGGAGAATGGCACGGCGACCATTTACGATTATGTAAACGAGGACGGCGTTGTAGACGTTCACACCGTCCGGCAGGCGACGCGAAACGCCGACGGCAGCATCGATCCCGGCGGCAGACTGACGGGCATCGAGGAATACAGCCGGGAGGAGTTTGACAACCGTTTCCTGATGAACCCAACTATGACACAGGAGGCGACTGCTCTCGGTTTTGTAGGCGACACCGGCGGCACAACCTTTGAGGAGCGCTTTGCCCGATACAGGGAATATGGTATCACTTATGAGGAGGCGGATGGCGTCAGCGGGCGCGGAACTGTGTATCTGAACGGACAGTTAGTCAGCCGCTTTGCGGACGTATCTCCCGACGGCAGTGCGTTTTCGTTTACTTCCGCCGAACAGGGCGGTATCAGCGTTCAGACCGTCTATGACCAAAACGGGAATCTGACCGGGGTGAAAGCGGTTGTGAATTAATCGGCGGTAAAAGGAAGCTGAATATCAGAGGCTCCGATACCCCGGCGGGGGATAGGGTGCTCTACCCTCTCCCCCGCATGCTCAGAGCTAATCCCTGCTCTGGCTTGTGTTCAATGTCTTCATGCGGCTCTCCCCCGCATGCTCAGAGCCAATCCAACCAAAATCAACAGCATACAGACCCCTGTGGCGGTACACTGCCAGATCAGGTTGGGGAGCAGCAGCGCCGCAGCCAGAACAAATAATCCGGCCAAAAGCACCCTTGACGGCAGCCGATTGCCAAGTCTGCTGCCGCCTCCGGGTTCGCCCTGTCGGCTTTTCAGCTCCCGTATCATCTCGCTCAGCCGTTCAATCTCCCTCTCCATGACAATACCGAGCACCAGGGCCAGCGCCGCAAAACCCCAGAAGAAGGAAAGTCCGCTCTGACCGCCAATACCCCATGGGAAAGAAAATTCCCCCTGACTGCCAACGCTCCATGGGAAAGAAAATCCTCCCGGATCGCCGAAGCTCCAGAAGGACGAAAGTCCTCCCTGACCGTTCGGATTCCACTGTGTAAAGAGATTCTCCGGCGCACTCTGTCGGTAAATCATCCTCAGCCCGCAGAAAAGCTCGACGAGCGTGCAAATCAACTCGATACATATGGCAATCCGGAACATTTTGCGTATTTTGCCGTAATGCTCTACCCGGGATTCCACATCCGAATAAAGCTCAAAGGGCCCTTCCTCCGCCTTCTTCCGGAGATACACCCAAAATCCGTAGATTTTGATAATTTCCACCCCGGTCTCCGCCAAAAACTCCCGGTAGGCGGAATGCACACGCCCAAACTCCTCGGAAAAATCGATCTGATAGTGGTACTTTCCCGGCATGCATTCCTCAAAAAAGTAAAAGCCCAGAAAAAAGCCCTCCATGGCATACCCTTTCTCTGCCATTTCATTCAGCCATTTCGTCTCCCTGTCCGTGTCGTAATACCAACGAAATTTAGTCATTTCCCGTCACCTCCATAAGCGCGGCGTTCGCCAGAAGCTCTTCCAGCCGCTTTTTTTCCTCCGCAAAGATTCTCCTTCCCGACTCTGTAATCACATATTCCTTCTTTTTCCGGGAGTCCGTTTCCGCGCTGTAAATCCGGATCCAGCCTCTGGCCGTCATTGTCTGGATCGCCCCGTATAAAGTTCCCGGCCCGAGGATTACTCTTCCCTCTGTCAGCTTTTCCACCTCCTGGATGATACCGTATCCGTGGTTCGGTTTTCTCACTGACAACAGAATATAAAAAATAGCTTCCGTCAACGGTACATTTTTATCCATTTCGTCCTCCTCTCAAGCATATTTTCACGCTTTCCGTCATACCGCCTGCGGCGGCACAAACAATCCGTGCGAAGAATTGCTTCGCAGTTGAAACGTTCTTTCTGCCGATATCGCATGTTCGAAATCCATTTGCATAACCCTCTGTGTTTCAAATATATCGTCATCCGATATATCGTACCTCAAATATATCATCTCCCGATATATTTGTCAACATACGTCTCAAAATTTTCTCGACACCTTTTTTCAAAAATTGTCATAAAATAGAGTACCACAACATAAAGAAAGGAAGTTTCAATATGGCTACTTTTACAAACCAGGCTGTTTTATCTTATAACGGTATTACGACCAATTCCAACATTGCGACAGGGGAAATCGTGGAAGTTCTGTCCGCGACAAAGGAAGCCCTGTCAACAGAGTATGAATCGGACGATACGGTAACCTATGTGGTCAGCCTTGTCAATTCCGGCAGCACGCCCTTTACGGCTCTGACCCTGACCGACAATCTCGGGGCGTATACGCTGTCCGGCGGTACGGGAACGGTTCCCGGGCCCCGGATTGTTCCCCTGACCTATGTGCCGGGATCTATCCGTTACTACCAGAACGGCGTGCAGCAGCCCGCTCCCACCGTGACGTCCGGAACCGAGCTCACCGTAAGCAATATCGGCGTACCCGCAGGCGGCAACACGATCCTCGTCTATCAGGCGAAGCTCAATCAGTTTGCAAATCCCGGGACCACCGGCACGATCACGAACACGGCGACGATCGACGGCTCCGAGATTTCCACGCCCCTCACGGCGACAGCCGCAATAACGTCCAGGGAAGCGCCTTATCTGACGATCTTAAAGAGCGTGTCCCCGAGACAGGTAGCGGAGAACGGGAATATCACTTACACCTTTGACATCCAGAATCTGGGAAACACCGCCGCCACTGCCGCGGATAATGTACAGATTACGGATACCTTCAACCCCGCCCTCTCCAATATCAGTGTAACCTATAACGGCGCTGTGCTGCCCGCGTCCAGCTACACCTACGACGCTGCAACCGGCGAATTTTCCACGTCCGCAGGCGCGATCACAGTGCCCGCCGCGACCTACAGCCAGAATCCCGTCACCGGAGCCTGGACTGCCGTTCCGGGCAGCGCTGTCCTTACCGTAACCGGATCGATTCGCTAAAAAAGCGTCCCTCTGTGACGCTTAAAAGAATGCTTCGCGAACCGCCCATTGTTAAAAACAGAGGCGCCGGGAATCCGTCATCGGATTCCCGGCTTGTTCGCACATTATGCCCGCATATCATGCGGATTTCCTCCTTTTCACGCTCTTCCCCGTCTGTTATAATCAATTTATAGGAAAAAGAATCTGAAAACGGAGGGTGACATGGACGAGGACAGGAAAAGAAAAATACTGAAAATCGGCGCGGTTTTGATCGCAGTGATTTCTCTGCTGACAGGCGGCTATTTTACCCTGCGCAAGGGAATCTACCTGAACAATGATTTTTTCCGCCGGGTAAGCCAGACCAGATATGAACATAATCGGTCAAACTATATAGAGCTTACCTCTGACGGCGATTTTCGGATCGTTTCGGACGCCGGTGAGAGAACGGGAAACCTTTCGTCTGACGACAGCTCTCTGCACATTACTTTTTCGGACGGAACGACCCTGACAGGTATCTGGGACGGAGAGCACCTCACCTCTCCAAACGGACTGCCCTGGGAGTGGGGGATCGTTACCATTTCCGTAAACAACGAACCGACGGAGATCAGCGACGCCGCTTACAGTCAGGCTTTGGCTAAAATCCGGTTCGGCGCTTACGAAAGCATCTCGGCATGGCCTGTCCCTGTCCTGGGACTTTTGATCTATTTTTTCGGCGTTATGGGATTTCTCTACCCGAACAAAATGCATTTTCTTTTCCGCCGTTGGATGTATGACAACGCGGAATTATCGGAGAGCGGTATATTTCTGGAAAAGACGGGAGCCGCTCTCGCGGCATTCCTCGGCGTCCTGATGATGACCGGCGCCATCTTCTTTCTTCTAACGTAAAAAAGTGCCGCAAGGGAGAGGCTACATAAGGAAGTAGCTTCTCCCCTCGGCTTTGTAATCAATCGGGATGATTAAATTGCAGAATTATTCATAAACCTATGATATAATTACTCTATAATTGAAAGTCAACACAGAATTTTTAATGATAACATAGATTTTATGGAGATTTGGAAATGAAAGATTTTATTTTTATTACAGGAGCAAGCGGTATAGGAAAAACCACTTTATGTGATGGATTGCTTAGACATTATAAAACTACCTGTATAGAACAGCATATGATTCCCGAATTTATATCACGGGATGGTTCTGAACAAATGACTGGAGAACTTGAAGAACTTACCTGTTGGGAAAATCAGGTGGCAATGTTGTTTTGCTTTCATAAGTTGGGTTACAAAAACATTATTGCTTCTGATATTGATGATTTGAGAACGGCAGATATCCCTGTTGTATTTAAAGGAACAAATTTTGTAACAATAAAACTTATATGTAGCAATTTGCATCAAATTCAAGAGCAAATGAGAAATAGACCCAATAATGGCCTTATAGATTTTGAACTGCAAAAGAAAATGAACGAAAAGAATATTAAGCGAAGTCCTCTTATTAACGAAGTGGAAATTGATGTTGCAGATAAATCAATTAGTGAAGTATTAGAAGAAGCTATAAATATTGTGGAGACTGCACCGATCCAACGAGATTATGAATACATAAAGCCACCAAAAAATTTGTTTTATTCATGGGTTTTTGCAAATAATTTAAGGTAATATTTTGCCGCAATAAAGTGAAATTATTATTTGCCGAGCGTACCAAATCTCATCAAAACTCAGGGGGCATAACCGAAAGCAGGCTCAAAAAGGAGTATAATCGATATAGCTATACCGTTCATCGAAATCAATTTTCAATTTTGCTTTAAAAATCACCTTGGAGCACCTTCCTTACGGAGGGACCCCAAAGCGGCACTTTTTTACGCTTAAAATTCCGGAATATTGGCACCGCACGGCGAAAACAGGAATATAGTAAAAGGAAACCGAATATATATAGGAGCCGCGATATGCAGCTATTTTCCTGTCTTCTGTTCGGGGTTTCCGCCAGTCTGGACAGTCTGCTGGTAGGCGTCAGCTTTGGGCTCCGCCGGGTCAGGATTCTGCTCTGGCAGAATCTTTTCATCAGCTTCGTCACGTTCCTCGGAACCTGTCTGTCCGCCCTGCTGGGAGCCTGCCTTTTACCGCTTCTTCCTCCCCTTCTCGGACGCTGCGCCGGCAGCCTGATTTTGATGCTCCTCGGCGTTTACTATATTATGAAATGGAGCTTAAGACTCCTTCCGTCCCGCCGCCGCAGGCGCGATGACCTGACCGAAACTTCCGTTCCGAAGGGCCTGACTCTGCCGGAGATCGCTTTTTTAAGCGTGACTCTGTCCGCAAACAACATCGGCATCGGCTTAAGCGCCAGTATGGCCGGGATAAGTCTTCTCCCCGCCGCCGTCTCCACTATGCTCTGCTCGATCCTGTTTCTGTTCACGGGAAACCGTCTGGGACGCAGCCGGTTCCTTCGGGCCGTGGGCAGCGCCGCCGACCCGATTTCCGGCCTCCTGCTAATCGGGCTGGGCATCCTGCAGCTTGCGTAAAAAAGCGTCCCTTCGTGACGCTTAGAAGAATGCTTCGCATTCTTCCCCGGCTGTAGCGCAATTTCAGATAGCATAAAAAATAATCTTTCTGGAAACATTAATCAGAGGCATATTAATACAAACCGAAAGGAGCCACAGCCATGCCTCTGTCTGTAACACTAAAAGAAAATATACAATATCTGAAGTCGTCTCTTCCCATCGGCCGCAGCTTTGACCTGATGACCAGAGATCTTCTTTTGGGAGACACCAGGGCCTATTTTCTGGGAATCAACGGCTTCTGCAAAACGGAAGTCCTGCAGCAGATCTTTTCCGATCTGCAGAATCCTCTATATACAGCGGACAGCCGCATAGAAGACATAGAGCGCTATGTGCGGGCCAAAATCGGCTATGCCCAAGTCTCTTTCTCCGATTCCTGGGACGATATTCTCCGGAATGTACTGAGCGGCCCCGCCGTCCTGCTGATCGACGGCTTTGACCGGGCCGTACTCATCGATGTGCGCACCTACCCTGCCCGGAGCGTCGCAGAGCCGGATCTGGAAAAGGTCACCCGGGGAGCCCGGGACGGCTTTGTGGAAACGCTTCTCTTCAATGCCAATCTGATCCGCCGCCGGGTACGCTCCCAAAAGCTTTGCTTTGCCATGCACAGCGTGGGAACGGAGAGCAAAACGGATGTGGCGGTGGCGTATCTGGAGGACAAGGCTGACCCGCAGCTTTTGGAACGGCTCTCTCGCGCCATCGACGCCCTGCAGGTCTCCTCCCTGACGATGGGCGCAAAGAGTCTGGAGGAGCTGCTGCTGCCCAAACGCTGGTGGACGCCTCTTCCCTCCGTCCAGATCACGGAACGGCCTGATGTGGCGTGCAGCTATCTTTTGGAGGGACATATCCTGCTTTTGGTGGATAACTCTCCCGTCGTACTCCTCCTGCCCTGCACGGTATTTCAGTTTACCCAGAGCCCGGAGGACTATTACAACAGTCCCTCCGTCGGCAGCTATTTCCGTCTGATCCGCTTCCTCTGCATCCCTGTGAGCCTTTTGCTCATGCCTCTTTTTCTGCTGCTGACCTCCCGTTTCCCGGAATTTTCCGCAAAATGGGGGCTGCTCTCCTCCGGGGAGCTTACGCCGGAACGGATCTTTTTTTATGTTCTTGCGGTGGAATTTATTTTAGATTTGTTTAAATATTCTTCCTCTTTAAGCTCCGGCAAGTTTTCCGGCTCCCTGTCCGTGGTAGGAGGGTTAATTATCGGAGACATTGCCGTCAGCTTAAACTGGCTCTCTGTGGAGACTCTGTTTTACGGAGCCGTCACACTCTTAGCCTCCCTCTCCGTTTCGAGCAAGGAATTTGGCGACGCTCTCCGCCTTTACCGTCTCCTGCTGATCCTGGCTACCGGTTTCTTCGGGCTGCCCGGTTTCCTTGTCTCTCTGGGGCTCGTCCTGCTTTCCGCCGCCGCCACTCCCACCTTCGGAGGCTTCAGCTACTTCTGGCCCCTCTTCCCGTTCAACAAAAAAGCCCTGGGCAGGCTGCTGTTCCGCAGTCCTACGCCCAAGGCCCAGCCTTCCCGTGTCTGGGACAGAAGCGGCAAAGCAAAATAGTCTCCTCAGCGGTATTGCTTCCTGCGATATTTTGTAAAAAGAAACGGCAGTTCGTACAGCATCATCGCCGCCCACCCGATCAGATAAGCCCACGGCAGCGCGGTAATTCCCATCCCCCGTCCGAAAACCAGCAGGGCGCAAGCGGCTATCCGCACCCCCATGTTGATCAGGCTGCTCCACAGAGTGATCTGTAAATCTCCCATTCCGCGAAAATATCCCTGTACCCCGTTTGTGACGGCCGGTACAATATACATAAACGCAATTAAATGCAGATACTGCCTGCCGAGAAGAACCGTCGGCATATCGCGGGTAAACAGCCTCATGCACGGATCGGCAAACAGGAAAAGGACGACTCCCAGAATAGCGCCATAGGCCAGCTCCACATACATTCCGACACGGAACGCCTTGCCGACGCGCTTCATCTCACCGGCTCCGCGGTTCTGCGCCATGACGCTTGTCATGGCGTGGCCGATATTCTGCTCGGGGATATAGGCAAAATCGTCGATTCGGTTGATCGCCGCAAAGGCCGCCGTCGCGGTCACACCCATCGTATTCACGATCCCCTGGATACTCAGCTTCCCCAGCTGCACCGTAGACTGCTGCAGGGCGCTGACAAAGCCGTACTGTACGGTTTGCTTTAACAGCTTTTTGTCAAAGACAAACCATTGCTTTCCCAGATTTAAAACCGGAATTTTCCTTTGAATATAGAGCCAGCACAGCAGACAGCTGACGGCTTCGCTGATCACCGTGCTGACGGCGCAGCCAACCGTTTCCATGGAAAAGCATACGACAAACAGCAGATCTCCCACGATATTCAGGACAGCGCTGATTCCCAGGAAAAGAAGCGGGGATCTGCTGTCCCCCATAGCCCTCAATGTGCTTGCAAAAAAATTATAGATAAAATTAAACACCAGACCGCACAGAACAATGCGAAGATACAAAGCCGCCTCCCCGCGGATCGCGGCGTCTACACGGATAATCCGCAAGAGCAGAGGAGCCGCCGCAACCCCCGCCGCGGTGAGAAGCAGGGAAAACACCGTCCCGGAAATCACGGTTGTGCTCACCTGACGCTTAAGCGCCTCATAATTTTTGCCGCCGTATAGCGTGCCGATCAGGATCCCCGCGCCGAGGCAGATCCCCTGTTCAAACAGGATAATCAGCGTCATCAGCGGATTGCCTGTTCCGACCGCCGCCAAGGCGTCATTGCCGACATACCGTCCCACAATGATACCGTCAACGGCATTGTAGGTAAGCTGGAGCAGATTGCCCAGCACCAGCGGAACCGTAAATCGGAGGATGAGCGGAAAAATCGCTCCTTTGGTCATATCCTTTGTCATAGTCAAGCCTCATTCCCTGTTTGGCCGCAAGCTGAAGTTTATTCATGAATAAAAGGTAATCAACTCACCTGCAAAGTGTTTGATTACCTTTTGATTACCGGAAATTCAATATTCATAAGGGTTTTTAAGAGCGATAGACGGGACTCGAACCCGCGGTTTCCACCTTGGCAAGGTGGCGCTCTACCAACTGAGCCACTATCGCGTACAATAAGCGCTTCCGTTCCGGCAGGAAAACGCAAGCAGGTGATGGGAATCGAACCCACATATCTAGCTTGGAAGGCTAGTGTTCTACCACTGAACTACACCTGCACAAATCCGGCACATTCCGATACCTGTATCTCCCGTGCGAGTGCCCAGAACCGGAATCGAACCAGTGACACGAGGATTTTCAGTCCTCTGCTCTACCAACTGAGCTATCTGGGCCTGTAATGTAAATCCATGCGCCGCAACATTGGTAATTATATATGGAAAACGCCGCCCTGTCAACCCCTCTCCGCAAAAAAATCTTGCATTTTTTATTCAATCAATTATACTGATAATTATCTGTTACACATAAAACTGCGCAGTCGGTTTATGTGTAAAGGATCCATGTGCCAATCACGGAGGCGGCTGAAAATGATTGAGAAAATCAAGAAATACCAGCGGGCGCTGCTGATCAGTCTGATTGTCGTCTGTATCGGAATCATCCTGATCGGCGGAATACGCTATATCGAAATGCTGCGGGGAAATCTGCAGGATAATGCGATCCAGAATATCATGACCGTGACCACGCAGCACCGGCAGGCTTTCGACAACTTCATTTCCGCGGATCAGGAACGGCTCCACAGCTATGCGGAGTATTTTTCCGCCAACGACATCGCCCCGGAGGATATCCTGCTGCAGCTTGCAATGTTCCACGAGGTGGACGCGATCTACTCGGTGATATGTCTCGACGAAGGTCTGTTTTGCAGCAGTGTGTCCGATGAAGTGCGCCGGATAGACGCGGAAAATCTGGAATACTATCACAGTCTTTCCGGCAGCGGCGTCCGGGATTCCTTTCTCGGTCTGTTTTCCGGCCTGCCGAAATTCGGCTATTACGAAACCTTCACCTTCCGGGACGGTCATCAGGGACTGATTCAGAAAACCTATGAGCGCAACAAGGTCTCCGAAACCTTTTCCCTCTCGCTTTACAACGGTCAGGGATACGGCTATGTTTTGAACCGGGACGGAGATATTCTGCTGCGATCCGTTGACATGACCGGCGACCGGGTTTACGACAACGTGTTTGATGCCCTTTCCTCCACCCACAACCCGCAGGAAAACATCGACGCCTTGGTGAC
Source organism: bacterium (assembly GCA_023664305.1). Classification (GTDB taxonomy): domain Bacteria; phylum Bacillota; class Clostridia; order Lachnospirales; family Lachnospiraceae; genus Acetatifactor. The sequence goes on from JAMPFT010000007.1 coordinate 58,707, forward strand.
GGCGATGGAACGGCAGGAAACGGGCAGCATTATTTTCCGCGGGGATAACGGCGATTTCGTCTATACTTACACGCCGGTGGAAAGCGTAGACAACTGGTATCTGCTTTCCATCGTCCCGGTGAATGTAATTCGGGCGGAGACGGACCGTATTTTGCAGAATACCCGGATGACGTTCGGTCTTTTGGCCCTGATTTTAATTATCTGCGCGGTATTTGTGCAGCTGATCTGGCATACGCAAAGAGAAATCAAGAACAAGGAGCAGTCCTTTGACTATCAGTCCCAGCTGTTCAATATCTTCACCACCTACCTCTCAAACAATACGGACGACCTGTACATGATGTTTGACCACGCGACGGAAGCGCTGGAGTATGTCAGTCCCAATCTGGAGCGGGTGCTGGGCATTGCGCAGGAAGAGGTAACCGATTATTTCCTAAATTCCGACAGGAGCGCGGACCCCGAGGCCGCGAATGCCTACTACGCCGAAGTACGGGCTTTGACTCCCGGGGAGGCGGCAGATTCCAGAACCACGGAACGGATCAACCCCAAAACCGGCGAGCGCAAATTCTTTCTGGAAAACACCTACTGCGTCGATATTCAGGGACACAGCAAGCGGGTAGTCTATTTCTCCGACCGCACCCGGGAACGGGAATCGCAAAACAGTCTGGCCGAGGCTCTGCGGATGGCTCAGGCCGCCAACAAGGCCAAAAGCACTTTTTTAAGCAGCATCAGCCACGACATCCGCACTCCCATGAACGCCATCATCGGCTTCCTTGCCCTGATGCGCGACGAGGCGGACGACCCCCGGATGGTGCTGGAATATACCCAGCGCATCGACGCCGCGAGCCAGCATCTGCTGGGGCTCATCAACGATGTGCTTGACATGAATAAAATTGACAGCGGAACCACCACGCTGAATATCTCGGAAATGAATCTGGCCGAGGTCATCGACGAGCTTAACACGATCATCCGTCCTCAGGCCAGGGCAAAAAAGCAGACCTTTGATATTTTTGTTTCTCCCTTAAAATACGAATATCTGCTGGGCGACAAAATGCGGATCAGTCAAATCCTGATCAATCTGCTTTCCAACGCCGTAAAATACACCCCGGAGCACGGGACGATCGAGGTACGGGTAGCGGAAATGCCCCAGGTAGTCAGCAGTTACAGCCGCATCCGCTTTACCATCAAAGACAACGGTCTGGGCATGAGTGAAGAATATCAAAAGGTCATCTTCGACCCCTTCACCCGGGAAGAGACTACGGTCACCCATGAAATCCAGGGAACCGGGCTTGGCATGGCCATCACCAAAAGCCTGATAGATCTGATGGGCGGCACTATCCGTCTGGAGAGCGAGCTTGGCAGGGGAAGCACTTTTACCGTAGAGCTGGAGCTGCGCATTCAGGAACAGGATGCGCAGGAGAACGATCTTAAATTCTGGACCGACTATAGCGTAACAAAAATGATTGTGGCAGACGATGACGAGGATACCTGCCGCAACATTGTCAATGCCATGGCAAAAACAGGAGTGATCACGGACTATGCCACCGACGGCCAAACGGCCCTGCAGATGATGCGCTCCGCCCGGGAGGCGGGCTGCCCTTACGGCCTGATTCTGCTGGACTGGCAGATGCCCGATCTGGACGGATTGGAGACTGCCCGGCTTATCCGCAGAAATTACTCCGACAAAATCCCGATTCTTCTTCTCACCGCCTACGATTGGAGCGATATCAAAAAGGAGGCCATGGAGATCGGCGTGAATCACTTTATGGCGAAGCCCTTCTTTATGAGCACCTTTAAGGAAGCCATCCGGCGGGTTATGGATAACGCAAAACAGACAGAGGATCCTCTGTCCGACGTCGTTCGGGACCGGCATATTCTGGTGGTAGACGATATCGAGGTCAACCGGATTATCCTGGTCAAGATCCTCGGCACGCTGGGCGCTGTCTGCGACACAGCCGTCAACGGTCAGGACGCCGTGGAAAAATTTGAAGCCTCCGGGGCCGGCGGATACGACCTGATCCTGATGGATGTGCAGATGCCGGTGATGAACGGCTACGAGGCCACCGTGGCGATTCGAGGCTGCAGTCATCCCATGGCAAAGACGATACCGATCATCGCGATGACGGCCAACGCCTTTGCGGACGACGTGCGCAGCGCCATAGAGTCCGGTATGGACGCCCATATTGCAAAGCCCGTCCAAATCGACAATCTGAAATCCACCATCCGCCAGGTCTTCGACGCCCGGGAGGCGCAGGCAAAGGAACCGGAAAGTACGTCAAATATCCCGCCGCAAAGCAAAGTGCATCTGTGATGCACGGGCATCAAGCTTGAAGCGTCCCAAGGGAAATGTGTCCTTCAGACACATTTTGCTTGCGGGAATAAACAGCTTTGCGGCGGCAATGCCGGCATGTGAACGACAACCGTAAGTCAACGGTTCTCAATCCACATCCCGGCATTGTCTGTTGTACTGCATTAAAAGTCTCACCACCCGGTTATAGCTGAACTTGCCGTCCGCCACGCCGTTGACCTTAAGATTCGTGTCAATAAACACATCTGCCGCCGCGTCCACGATCTCCGTGTCGATCAGGGCCTTGCCGTTAATGCGGTCCCACTCCTCGTCAGCCACAAAGATATTATCCTTCCAGACCCGGTCCGACACCGCTATGGGAGTTACGACGGCCGCCGCCTCGCCGTAGGCTTCGGGATTCGTCTGCCAAAGCTTATACACGTCATTGTAGAGATAATTCAGCACACTGAGGTATCCCGCATACCGGAAAAAGGGATCCTGTGACTCCACGCAGGCCAGATATCCGATAAAATTCGCCTCATCCTCGTAAATATAGCCTCTCAGGTGAGCCAGCTCATGACACATGGTAGAAGGAATATTTAAAAGATGCATGACATCGTTGTAATTTGCCTCCATGGAGAAGGGAAAATAATAGCCCTGCATATACTGCTGGCACATGAAATCCGAAAAGAACATTGCCTTGGGTCTGGGATACCAGCCGTCCAGCTGCGGATAATCCTCCCCCAGCTTTCGCATCAGTCCTCTCGCCTCGTCGGCCATTTCCGCAAGTCCCTTTTTCCATCCCGCCGCGTCCCGCACAGAGATTTCCGCGCCGGAGGCGCCCACATAGACTACCTCTCCCGCGTCATTCCTCGTCATCTCCTCCGCCAGCCGGTTACATTCTCCCGCAACCTTGTTATAAAGTGAAATCAACTCGACAGAGGTATACTCGCCGTCATCCTCTCCAAAGTAATGCTCGGAAAAGGTAGACGCATGATATAAGATCAGGCAGTTCAGCGTCATAATCAGACACACTGCCAGAAGCGTCCATCCGAAGAAACGGTAAAATTTCCCGGCAAACCGCCAGAAACCGCCCCGTCGGCCCATATCTTCCCGCGCCGTCTCCTTCCGTCCCTCTTTCCCGTCTTCCGTGCCCCCGCGGCACTTCCCGATCAGCTCCGCAACGCCGAAGCCGCAGCAGAAAACTCCCGTCACGGCTGCTGCCGCCAGCAGCAAAAGACCCGCGACAATCATCCACTCACCCACGGAAAAGGGAAATATCCCGGTGATCCGCCCGTATGTCCCCACCCAGATCGGAAAAATGTGCGCGATGTACCAGTCGCAGAAGGCCGCGCTGTTCCACGCAGCCACGTTCAGCAGCACAATGCCCGCCGCCGTCCCAAGGAACAGGACCGTACCTTTTTTCAGCTTTCGTTTCTTTTCTATGATCCTCAACTCCTGTTTTTACATTTCCGGAATCCTCATTCGCCGCGCAGATTGATTCTCGGCTTCTTCCAGATTCCCGCCAGATAAAACGCAAGTAATATCACGCTGCAGATACCGTTGCTTATGACCACGGAATACCACACGCTGCGCACCCCCATATGGAGGACGCTCTCACAGAACCACAGGGTCAGGAAACGGAAAACCCAAAGCCTTGAAGCGTTTACCGCCGTGGAGATCTCCGTGTGGCCCGTTCCGTTAAACAGTCCGATCGTTGAATTATATACGCCGTTTGCAAAACACCAGAACGCCATGATACTCAGAAAGTCCGACGCCATGTCGATCACCTCCCGATCCTCGGAAAAAATACTGACAACCGCCCGGGAAATGAACCCCCGGGACAGGATCATTCCGCCCACAAACAAAAAGATCACGGAAATTTTCATGGCAATGCGGTAGCCCTTCTCCGCTCTTTTCGGCTGTTCCGCGCCCATATTCTGACCTACGATAGTCGCCACCGCGGAGCCGATCCCGTTGGAGGGCAGCGTGATCAGGCCGTTGATCTTGTTGCCGATGCCGTAGGCCGCCATGGCCTGGGTCCCGTAAGCAAACACGTTTCTGCTCATCAGAAGAAATCCCAGCTGCATGGTGCTCCCGCCCAGCGCGGTGGGCAGGCCAATCTTTAAAATCAGCTCCAGGTTCTCCTTCTCGACCCGCATATAATTTTTATGCAGACAGAGCTCGCATCCTTTACAGGTCAAAATCAAAAACGCTGTCACCGCAGGGGCCATCTTTGCCAAAAGCGTAGCCAGCGCGGCTCCCGCCACTCCCATATTAAAATAGACGATGAGTACGGGATCCAACGCCAGATTTAACAGGATTCCTCCCATATTTAAAATCATCGGCGCAACGGTATCTCCCTGAGACTGGTAGATGGCGGAAAAAATACTGACCATGTACAAAAAGGGCATGTCCCAGATCACCACCCGCAGATAGGTAACCGCATGCCTGTAGGTCTCCCCGTCAGCCTTCAGCCAGCTCACAATCGCGGGAGTAAACAAAAAGCACAGAACGACGCATACCGCGGCAAAGCACATGGCGCATACAAAAATCTGATTCGCCATACATCTGGCCTTTCTGTTATCCTCCGCGCCCACATACTGCGCGATCAGGACAGAGCCCGCCATAGTGATGCCGGAGCCGAAATTGATGACGATATTCTGTACCGGCGTCACAAGGTTAATCGCGGCCAGCTGCTCCGTTCCCAGCTTCCCCAGCCAGTAGGTGTCCGTCAGATTATACAGCGTCTGCAAAAAACTGTTGATGACGACCGGTATCGCCAGCGCCAGGACCGCCTTCCACAGGCTGCCCCGCAGTATTTCTTGCCGGTTTTTTAAAGCGGATCCATTCATCTTGAGCACTCTCCCCGTTCATGGCATATTTCCCTGAACAGAATCATTGTACATCAAAATTACCGTGGTATCCGCTTTAAAATTTACTTATCTTTTGTAAAATACGGTTTTGCCTGTTAAAATCCGTTCCTTACTTCAGAACAAGATCAGACCATCCGTCGGAAGGAACCAGCGCAATGTAGGTTTTGCCTGTGTTGATCTCGATCTCCGCCCCCGTCTTCTTGTCATAGAAAACGGTGATGTCGCTCTCGCCGGACTTCGTCCAGGTCACCTCGATCGCTTTGCCGTTGGTAATGTAATATCCCTGACGGCCGCTGTCAATCGCATTGTAAATCATGTAACCGCCGCTGTCCAGCTGGGTAAAGGTAACGTTTTGAATCAGCACATTCTTGAAGGTCAGCTGCGCGTCGTCGTGCAGCGGGTCAAGATGCGCCGCGCCATACTCATAATAGTCGTAGGTTCCTGTCTCCTCGTTATATCTCAGAATAGACTTGTTGTGAGGGAAGGGAAGCTGAATCTCCGCCACATCCTCCGCATCCGACCTGTCCGCAAAGTCGATCTCCGCCTCTGCAAACCGGAAGTGAGGTCCGTCGTAGTAGTCGTTATATGTAGTGGTGTATTTGGACTTCTCAAAGCGCTCCTTCAATCCGTCATAGGTCTTGTTCTTTGTCGTGTTGGTGTAGCTGTCATAGGTCAGATACTCGGTGTACTCCGTCTTCTTGCCGTTATCAAACCGTGCGAAGCCGCCGCTTAAATTTGCGCTGTAGCTCTTCTTTACCCACTCGTCAATGTAGAAGGGGCCTCCGTCATGGCAAAGCACCGCGTTCCATTCCGGCGCAAGCATGAAGTTGGTGGGACGCGCGCTCCGGATACTGCCGAACTGTGTGATGCTGCCCCAGTCCTTCACGATCGCCATGAAACGGGTAATTCTCCCGTTTGCGGTACTGTTCATGAGCTCATAGACAACGTCCGCTTCGGTCAGTCCGTAGTGAGGCAGCGCGATACTTTCGTTATCCACCATCACCGCGATGGGTCTCTGATCCTTCAGGGCCTCGTCGATCCACTCGTTCGTAAGCTCGCTGCGGTACATGTTGTCATGGTTTTCCTCCACGGGCGGTTCCTCGGATTCCCCCGAAGATTCCGAAGACTCTTCCTCTGTCTGCGAGGGCTCTTCGGAAATAGGCTGAGGATCCAGCGAAGACACAGGAGCGGAAGAAGGCGTTCCGTCATCCCCGCCGCATCCCGCAAGAACACCCAGTGTCATTGCTATTACAAGTGCTGATACTAATTTCTTTTTCATTAGGATATTCCTTTCTTTAAAAATATTTCCCTTTTATTTTATCGCTAACTTTGTAATTTGTCTATTTTTTCGACAAAGATTTCTGTAGAAAATTTATGCCAATATTAAACAATTTTGCCAAATACCGAAAGCGGCGCTTCGGGCAGATACCGATTCCTCTGCGGACGCGCTTGCACTCGGGTCAGCACATAGCGGACGCTAAGCTCGAAAAGACCTCGCCAGGCGCCGATGTGTCTTTACGGTCCGCAGAGGAACCGGCATCTGCCTGAATCGGTATTTTACATGACAACGCCTCAATCGACCGTCCCGATCAGTTCCTCCGAAATACCCAGCTTCTCACAGATGCGCTGCCCTTCGCCGCCAAGCGAGCCCATTGCGCTCTCAGCCTCGTGCAGCTTCTCCCGCCACTTTTCCGCTCCCGCGGCATCCTCCGCCCGTTCGCAGAGATCAAGATTTGTCACCGCCTCAAAATAATCCGCTATGGCATAATACTCCTCATAGTCCGCGTCCCCGGTTCCGATCCCGCGAACCCGGTTTGCATTGCTCATCTCCAGCAGTCTGGCATATTTCCCCGCCGTCAAAGCGTACTGCAGCGAGGAAGCGCTGTAGCCCGGATCCCTCTCGTCGATAAATTCGGCAGCCATAAACCACAGAGACCCCACCGTAACCAGGCACAGCACCGCGATTACAAGATCCATGATCCAAAGCCCGGTCCGCTTCCTGTCCTTTTCCATGCGCTGTCTGATTCGTCCGGTCAATCCTCCCTTATTTTCCATCCTGCAGCCTCTCCTCCAGTCTCTCTTCTAAAAACATATTTCTTTTGGCCTTGCTCATCTCCGGGAGCATTGCCGCTTCCTCCGCCGTGACGCCGCAGTAAGCCGTCAGGATCTGCTCCATCTTACGCTCCATACCGTCCAAAACCTTTCGATATTCCTCCGGCTCGTCCCTTCCTCCGGTATGGCGAAAGTCCTCGTTTCGGTAAAGGCCGTAAAAATAATCCAGCATATCCCCGGCATATTCCGCCGCATGCTCCATGTTCTCCGCATCCTCCAAAAGAGCATATTCATATACATACTCGTAAGCGCTCGCGTAACAGGAGCAGGCATAAATGATCTCGCCGTACTTCTCATCGTAGGCGCTGTCGTAGGACCGGATCCCACGTTCCTCGCAAAACGCGTTGAACATCAGGTAGTCCTCTTCCTCAAAATATTCGTCCAGAATACGGGAATATTCCTCAAAATGCCTTTCCGCACCGATTTGCTCCGCTTTCCACATGATTTCCCACGCATTTCGGCCTGCGATAAAAAACACGAGACTTAAAACCGCCAGGACGGCCAGAATGATCACCCGCACTACGGCCTCCGTATAACCTGAGGTTTTGTCCTGCACATACCGCCTGGTCTTCTCAAATTCGCCCGCATACCGGCGCATCTCCTCGATATGCTTTTCGGCGTACCTGTTCGGACGGCCGCAGTGCGGACAGACCTCGTCCTCCAGCGAAAGTATTCCGTTGCAATATTCGCATTTCATCAGCGTCCCTCCCTGATCCACTTTTTAACAAACGACTCTGTTTTCTCAAAAGGAACATAACGGTTGCCGCTGTCGGACAACTCGCTGTAAAAATCGGCATACTCCTCCTCCGTCAGCTTCCACCTGCTCTCAAGGTCGGCCGCCGCCAGCTCGATATACGGCAAAAGCGCGTCGTACTCTTCCTCCGTATAGTTCTCCCTGCGCAGAGAAATTCCCTGCAGAGTCCACTCATAACTGAAGAGAGACCGCAGCGCATATTCGTTCAGCGCTCCCGCCTTTTCTTCCTCAAGATACTCCGACACCGCTCTGGCGCTCCTGTAATCCTCCAGGAACTCATAGTGCTCCCAGTTAAACAGGTTCGCGTTTTCTTCCCCCGAAAGCTCCTCCATAAGCTCCAGCAGTCCGTCGTACTCCCCGCTTTCGTAAAGAGCGTCAAGCTGCGGATAATGCTCCTGCTGCCAAAGATATTCCGCCTTATAATCTGTATCGTCCGGACGGTTTATGTACCAGAGCACCGCCGCTGCAGCCAATGCCGCCGTTGCCCCCGCCGCCAGAATCATCCGGAGCCGCCGCCCCTGCTTCTGCGCCGTTTCCCGCAGCTTCTTCTTCGGCATCCCGTCCAACTCCTCCATCTCTCCCCGGACGTCTTCCAGCTTCTCCAGATATTCCTTTTCAGCCCCCTCGATATTGATAGAACCGCAGTACGGGCATTTCGGCAAATCTCTGTCATAATATCCGCCGCAGGACTCACAGACAATCGTTTTATCCATCGGACTTACTCCTCTCAAATCGGTGGCTGCATCAAAATAGATACGTTTTACCCCTCTATTTCATTATGCAGTATCTTTATTGAAAAAGCAATAAATTCCAACAAAAAAGGACTCCCCGAAACCTCGGAAAGTCCCATAAAATCCAGCTTCTTACTAATTACTCGAATTTCCCCCAATCAGCTTTTCCACCAGCCGACTCACCATATCGCTTCCCAGAAAAGGCGCAATACTCATCAGTCCGTCCATACTCGGCTTCTCTTTCATAACCTTCCACGCCAGACGGCCCAATACATCGCTTCCCAGGAAAGGCGCAAGTCCCACCAGTTCGTCCAAGTCCATGTTCTCGTCCACAACCTTTTCCGCCAGACGGCCCAATATATCGCTTCCCAGAAAAGGCGCAAGTCCCACCAGTTCGTCCAAGTCCATGTTCTCGTCCACAACCTTTTCCGCCAGACGGCCCAATGTATCGCTTCCCAGAAAAGGCGCAAGTCCCACCAATTCATCCAGATTCATGTTCTCATCCAGAACCTTTTCCGCCAGGTGACTCAGCGTATCGCTTCCCAAAAAGGGCGCAAGTCCAATCAATTCGTCCAGGCTGATCTCTCTCTCCGGCACCTTCTCCATGCATTTTTCCACCTCATCAGGCTTCATAAGAGGCGCTGCCTCGCAAATCTCCCCGAGAGAGACCGGCGCGTCAGTCTTTCCCTCCGCGTATTCCACAACCTTCTTCACATTTGCCGCCTGCTCCTCTGCGCCCAAAAGGCGGTCCAGACTTAAATTTAGGATTCCGCACAGCTCCTCCAGCTTCCCGATATCCGGCATGGAATTTCCTCTTTCCCAATTAGATACCGCCTGATAGCTGATCCCCATCTCGTCCGCCAGATTCATCTGCGTCATGTTTTTGGCGATTCTCGCCTCCCTGATCTCCCGTGCAACCTTCATCGTGTCAAACATTTCTTCTTCTCCCTTCCGTGTTATACTGCGCAGTTCCGGCCGGTTCTGCCGCGTCATGTAACGCTGCAATTATTCTATCACACGTCGTTTTCTTTTGAGAATCAAGCAGTGCTTGAGTTAAAAGCAGTGTGCTGATTCAAGCAGAGCTTGAATGAAAAGCAGTGTACTCCGGAAAGGGTACACTAATAAAACTGTCTGACACTGATGACGGTTTTCCGAAAATTATCGTAGACAAGCACCTTCAGACCGCCTCCGTCAGATCCGTATTCTATTCTGTTGATCATAACGTCGCGAACCGGGCGCTCTCCGTATAGCGCCGCGCGGTTCTCCAGCTTCAGGGTCTCCGTATCGCTCAGTTTTAAAAGGTATCTTTGGCTGTCGGCTCCGTCCATGGAAAAAACAATCTGCTCCTCCTGCCACACCCATTTGCCGCCCTGTCCGTATTCTTCCTCAGAAATGCCCAAAGACGCCATGCACAGCGTAAGCTCCGCCGACCGGGTATCTGTGACTCCGTCCAAAGCCAGAATGACGGTCAGCTCGGAATCCTCCAGCGCCATTGACAAATACTCCCCTATTTCACCCGTTTCATTCAGCTTCTTTTCCCTCTCCAGACGGTAATAATAGTGAAAGCTGGCGTCCCAGAGATGATAGGCCTCGTCGTTCCTGTGATCCGTGAGGTCAAAGTGTTTTGAAAGGTATTTTCCCAAGTAGCGCGTTATCTTTTCCGCGCCGTACCCGTTGCAGTGATTCCCATCTCCAAAATCGGTATCCGGATTCAGACCCAGCTCCTCCGCCTTTTTCCCGAAATCCAGAAAATCAAAGCCCTGCTCCCGGACATATTCCGCCGCGGCATTGATAATCTTCTGGTTTGGTCCGTACATCATCATAGGCGCCAAAAAGAACACCAGCGTGAAATCTTCTTCCCGGGAAAGCTCCATCAGCCGATCCAGCCACTCTATATTTTCCGGGCTCAGCTCCACGGTCTCCTCGTCCGCCGCAAAGGCCTGCAGATCGGGCCCCGGTCCGATACCCCATCCGATCGCCGATCCCCTGCCGTATACGCTGTATTCGTACTGCACAAAGTCATACTGTCCCAACTCCCGGTAACGCGTGTGAACAATGGGCCATTTTAAAAAGTAATTCCACTTATTCTCCTCATCCACTTCCTCCGCCAGGGCAAGACTGTCGGCTGAATTTTTGTAGGCCAGCAGATTCCTGTATTTATTTCCCTCTTGCCCGTATCCTTCGTACAAAAGGCCGCTGCTTTCCACCAAAACCACCTTCGGACTCTGAGTCTTCAGCGCCTCCACGATAGAATAATAGGATGAGCTTTTGTCCTGCCCGGAGATGGCCAGATCGAACGCCGCTATCCCGCTGTCCCTCCAGAGACAGTCCGGATACACGGAATTATAACAGTGGCTGCTGCCCACAAACAATACGTCGATCAGATTATCGTCCGTGTGATACAGCTGCTGGGCAGAGGACTGATAACCTCCCGTCGTATCCTTCCAGGACAGCACGCGGTAAGTCTCCCACATTATCAGAGACAGCAGTATCGCAAAACAAATTCCTCTTACAACCTTTTTCATAAGACAAGCTCTTTCCTTTAGAATGCAAAATAAATAAACTGTTTCGAGTCAAAGTTAACACCGTATTCGCCGTAAACTGCCGTGCCGACTACAAGAAGGATGATCACGCCCCAGGCAAACCACAGATTCTGTTTCCGCAGAAAGGTTCCAAGATCCTCCCGCTTCCTGTATTTTATGAGGTCCACCGCCAACAGCGCCGCCATCGCCACGGCAAGAATGTGGAACTCCACCACATCCAGACCCCAGCTGTAAAGGCTTTGATCAAACAAAACCCAGGGGTTCCAGCCGGTAAACATGCGCTGCAGATAATAGAAGGCATCCTGCAGCGTAGCCGCCCGGAAGAAGATCCAGGCAAAGGCCGTCAGGCAGAACGTAACCGCTATCCGGCCGAACCGATAACTGACCGCCTCCGTCTTCACCTTTCCTTTTTCGGTGATTTTCTCCCGCACCGGCTTCCACACATCTCCCGCGATCTGGTAAAGACCGTGAAGGCCGCCCCAAATCACATAAGTCCAGTTTGCCCCGTGCCACAGCCCGCTGGCCAGAAAAGTAATCATCAGGTTCCTGTATTTCTTTCCCCTTCCGCTACGGTTCCCGCCCAAAGGAATGTACACATAATCCCGAAACCAGGTACTCAGGGAAATATGCCATCTGTGCCAGAAATCCCCGATACTTACGGCAAAATAGGGCGCGTCAAAATTATCCGTCAATTCAAAGCCCATGACTCTCGCGGCGCCTACCGCGACCGCGCTGTATCCCGCAAAATCGCAGTAAATCTGGAAAGAAAAGCCGATTGCCCCCAATACCGTCTCCACCGTTCCGCAGGCGTATACATTGGCAAATATCTCGTCCACAAAGACGGAAAGCCTGTCCGCAATCACCATTTTCTGAAAAAGCCCCCAGGCCATCATCGTAAAGCCGGACGCTATCCTGTCATAATTCCACAGTTTCATTTTATCCGTTTCGCGAAGCTGCTTCAGCAGCCTTCCGGACCGTTCCACGGGACCCGCCACCAATTGTGGGAAAAAGGAGACAAACAGGGCGTATCTTAAGAGATTCTTTTCCGGCTCCGTATCCTCCCGATATACGTCGATCAGGTATCCCAGAGCCTGAAAGGTGTAAAAGGAAATCCCCACCGGCAGCAGAAAACTGAAAGGGTTATCCACAGCGGAAATGTGGAAAAGTCTCAGCAGACTGTTGATATTCTCCAAAAAGAAATCAAAGTACTTAAAAAAGAACAAAATCAGCAGATTACTCACCGCGCCGCCCGCCACAATCAGCTTCTTAATCCGGGCCTTTTTCGTTTTGCCCAACAGAATCCCGCATACCCATGTGATCAGAGTGGACGTCGCGATCAACGCCACATATTTTGCATTCCAGCACATATAAAAAAAATAGCTTGCAAAAAGCAGCCAGATGTACCTGATCTTTCGGGGAATTATAAAATAGACCAGCGTAACCGCCGGAAAGAATATCAAAAACGAAAATGAATTGAACAGCATCTTTTTGTTTATACCTCCTGACGCTTTTAAGGTTACCACAGCGGTCAGTTCAAGTCAAATTAATTTGAGAGGCTCAGGCATTGCCTGAGCCTCTCACAGCTTCCTTCATGGTCCTCACATACTCCCCGATATACGGCGGCGCATTCCGTCCGTACTTTTCCAGCAGCTTGATAATGGCGGAGCCCACGATCGCCCCGTCGGAAAGCTCTGCCATCCGCCTCGCCTGCTCCGGCGTCGAAATACCGAAGCCCACGGCGCAGGGGATATCCGTATTCTGACGGACCAGCCGGACAATGGACGCAAGATCCGTTTTAATCTCACTCCTTGTCCCGGTCACCCCGAGGCTGGAAACAATGTAAAGAAAGCCTTCCGCTTCTTTGGCGATCACCGCGATACGGTCCTCCGACGTGGGGGCGACCAGGGAGATCAGATCCACTCCGTACCGATGACAGATAGGCAGAAACTCTTCTTTTTCCTCAAAGGGCAGATCGGGAAGAATCAAACCGTCTATCCCGATTTCCCGACAGGTAGAGATGAATTTTTCCGCGCCGTAGGAAAACACGACATTGGCGTAAGTCATAAACACCATCGGTGTCTTTACATCCTGCCGCAGTTCTTTCACAAATTCAAAAATTTTGTCTGTGGTGACGCCTCCCTTTAACGCCCGAAGGTTCGCTCCCTGGATCACGGGGCCTTCCGCCGTGGGATCGGAAAAGGGAATGCCAAGCTCGATCAGATCCGCTCCGTTTTCCGCGGCGGCGCGGACAGCCGCGGCGGAGGTCTCAAGATCGGGATCCCCGCAGGTGATAAAGGGAATAAACGCTTTCCCGCCGACAAAGGCCGATTTTATTTTACTCATGGATATCCTCCCCTCTGTACCTTGCTATCGCGGCACAATCCTTGTCGCCTCTGCCGGATATTGTGATGACGATGATCCGATCCTTTTCCATCCCGGGCGCGATCCTCATGGCATGCGCCACGGCATGAGCCGACTCGATGGCCGGAATGATTCCCTCCGTCCGCGCCAGATATTCAAAGGCCTCTACCGCCTCGTCGTCCGTCACCGGCACATATTCCGCCCTGCCGATATCATGCAGATAGGCGTGCTCCGGGCCGATCCCCGGATAATCAAGACCCGCTGAGATGGAATAGACCGGGGCAATCTGGCCGTATTCATCCTGGCAGAAATAGGATTTCATACCGTGGAAAATACCGACTCTTCCGGTGTTTACGGTGGCGGCAGTCTCAAAGGTATCGATTCCCCTTCCCGCAGCCTCGCAGCCGATCAGGCGCACTCTTTCCTCGCCGATAAAGTGATAGAAGCTGCCGATGGCGTTGGAGCCGCCGCCTACGCAGGCAATCACCGCATCGGGCAGTCTGCCCTCCGCCGCGAGAATCTGTTCCCTGATCTCCCGGGAAATCACCGCCTGAAAGTCCCGGACAATGACAGGGAACGGGTGCGGCCCCATGACCGACCCCAGGCAGTAATGCGTATCGCTGATTCGGGAGGTCCATTCGCGCATCGCCTCCGACACCGCGTCCTTCAGCGTCGCCGTCCCTGTTTTCACGGGAATCACCTCCGCTCCCAGCAGCCTCATGCGGTACACGTTAAGGGCCTGGCGAACCGTGTCCTCCTCCCCCATAAACACTACGCATTCCATTCCCATCAGGGCCGCCGCCGTCGCGGTGGCAACTCCGTGCTGACCGGCTCCCGTCTCCGCAATCAGCCGGGTCTTTCCCATCTTTTTGGCCAGTAACGCCTGTCCCAGCACATTGTTGATTTTATGCGCGCCGGTATGATTTAAATCCTCTCTCTTGAGATAAATTTTCGCCCCGCCCAGATCCTTTGTCATTTTTTGCGCAAAATACAGTCTGGACGGTCTGCCCGCGTAATCGTTGAGCAGACCGGTAAGCTCCCGGTTAAACTCCGGATCGTTCTTGTATCGGTTGTACGCTTCCTCCAGCTCTATCACCGCGTTCATCAGGGTTTCCGGAATATATTGCCCGCCGTGTATGCCGAAGCGTCCGTTTTGATTAGTCATACTCTCTCTCCCTTTCTGACGGCGGAAACAAAGGCCGCCATTTTTCGTTCATCCTTCCGTCCGTCGGTCTCGATGCCCGAGCTGACGTCCACCGCATAAGGGTGCAGCCGCTCCACCGCTTTTTCCACATTGTCCGCGCTAAGGCCGCCCGCAAGGAAATACGGTCTTTGAATATTCCGGACCAGACTCCAGTCGAAGGACGTCCCCGTGCCGCCGCTGCCGGAGTCGAGCAGCACATAATCCGCGGCGCTGCACTGAGCCTTTCGGACATCGTCTTCCCCGTCAATGCGAAAGGCTCGGATGAGCGGCTTGTCAGTGAGTTCCCGCAGCCTCCTGATATAGGCGTCATCCTCGCCGCCGTGAAGCTGCGCCATATCGATCAGACCGCTGTTTAACAGACCGCTGACCGTCTCCGGCTCTTCCCGGACGAACACCCCTACCGCCTGAATCTGCCGATCCAGCATCCGCCTTAACTCCCATGCCTTCGCCGGTTCTATATACCGACGGCTTTTGGGCGCAAACACAAAGCCCACATATTCCGGCCTCCACTCATTAGCCGCCGCGATATCACAGGCCCGTGACAGCCCGCAGAATTTTATTTTTGTCATCCGCTCACCTTATTTCTTTGCACACTTCCCGCCATGCCGCCAGCGGCGTCACCGCAATCCGTGAGATTTAGAATTTCTTAGGCGGCGTCCTTTGATGCCTTAGAAATTCTTCTCACACTTCCTTCGAAACCCATCCAGCATGGCCCTTTTGTCCGCCGCCCTCATCAACGCCTCTCCGATTAACACCGCATCGGCCCCGATCTCCCAAAGCTTCGCCACATCTTCGGCGTTTTGCACGCCGCTCTCCGAGACAAACAGCACATCCCGGGGGATCAGCTCCCGAAGCCTGCGGCTGTTGTCCGTATCCACGGAAAAATCCTTCAGATTTCGGTTATTGACTCCGACGATCCGCGCTCCGGCTTCCAGCGCCGTCCGCACCTCCGTTTCATCGTGAGCTTCCACGAGGGCGGACAGTCCAAGCTCGCCGCAGATACCGAGATACTCCTCCAGCCGCGCCCGGGTCAGCAGCGAGCAAATCAGCAGAACCGCCGACGCACCCAGTATCTTTGCCTCATAAATCATATACGCGTCTACGGTAAAGTCCTTTCGCAGGCAGGGGATAGAAACCGCCGACGCGATCTCCTTCAGATACGCGTCGCTGCCCAGAAACCATTTTGGCTCCGTGAGCACGGAAATACAGTCTGCTCCCGCAGCCTCATACTCCTTTGCAATCTGCAGATACGGAAAATCCGCGGCGATAATTCCTTTGGAGGGAGAGGCCTTTTTGCATTCGCAGATAAAAGACATTCCCGGCTTTCTCAGCGCCTCCTCAAATGCAAATCCCCCGCGGGGAAGCTCCTGTGCCCGCCGCCGGATCTCTTCCGCAGATATCCTTCTTTTTGCCTGTTCCGTGCGCTCGGCGGCATACTCCGCAAGTTGATCAAGAATTGTCATACTAATACCATGCCTTTCTGCAAGTAGAAATTTGCGGTGCAAAATTGCGTGCAAGCCCGCCCTTTTGAACCATGTGTAACAAATTTGAGCCGCAGACGCCGCCGGTTTCGCAATTGAAAAATTTCCTACGGCCGATTGCTGATCTCGATCAGCCTGTTCAGCGTCTTGAGCGCCTTGCCGGAGTCGATGATCTCTGCCGCCAGTCCGACGCCCTCCGCCATGCTGCCCGCTTTTCCGCCGATGTAAAGCGCCGCCCCGGCGTTCAGCAGAACCGCGTTTCTCTTATGTCCCTTTTCCCCGCTTAAGATTCCGCGCAAAATTGCCGCGTTTTCTTCCGGCGTGCCGCCCCTTAAGTCCTCCTTTTTGCAGCGTTCAAAGCCAAATTCCTCCGGCGTGATGACAAAGGACTTAAACCATCCGTCCCGAATCTCGCAGACGGTCGTGGGGGCGCTCAGAGAAATCTCATCCAGCTTATCCTGTCCGTATACTACCATCCCGCGTCTGACCCCCAAGCTGACCAGCACCTGGGCCAAAGGCATTACAAGATATTCGTCATATACTCCCAAAAGCTGCAGGGCGGGCGCTCCCGGATTGGTCAACGGCCCCAGTATATTAAATACCGTGCGAAAGCCCAGCTCTTTGCGGATCGCTCCCACATATTTCATGGAGGTGTGATATTTCTGTGCAAAGAAGAAGCACATGCCCGCCTCCTCCAGCAGCTCGATACACCGCTCCGGACTCTGCTGGATATTTACGCCAAGAGCCTCCAGACAGTCCGCCGTGCCGCATTGCGAGGAGGCGGCTCTGTTGCCGTGCTTTGCTACCTTCATGCCGCCCGCCGCCGCTACAAGGGCGGAGGTTGTGGAAATATTAAAGCTTTGCGCGTTGTCGCCGCCTGTCCCCACGATCTCAAAAAGCTCCAGCTCCGTCTCAACCCGGGTAGCGTGCGCCCTCATGGCCGCCGCGCACCCCGCGATCTCATCCGTGGTCTCGGCCCGCGCGCTTTTTGCGGACAGGGCCGCCAGAAAAGCGGCGTTCTGCGTGGGAGTGGTCTCGCCGCTCATGATCTCATTCATCACGGTGTACGCCTCGTCGTAGGTGAGATCCTCTTTGTTTACAATTTTTACGATTGCTTCTTTAATCATAGTTTATATCTCCTTTATAAAATTTCTCAGCATCTTTTTTCCATCCGGTGTCATGACGGATTCAGGGTGAAACTGCACGCCGTAGATCGGATATTCTCTGTGCTGTACCGCCATCACTTCGCCGTCTGCGGTGACCGCGGTTATTTTGAGGATTTCCGGAACCGTGGCCGCGTCCGCCGCCAGCGAATGATACCGCGCCACAAGAACTCTCTCGGGACATCCCCGAAACAACGGACATTCTCTGTCAAGCTTCGTCTCCGACTGCTTCCCGTGCATCAGCTCCTTCGCGTAGGTCACAGTCGCACCAAACGCCGTGCAAATCGCCTGATGGCCCAGGCAGACCCCCAGAATCGGGATCTCCCCGCCCAGCGCTTTCACCGCTTCCATGCACACCCCCGCATTCTCCGGCCTGCCCGGACCGGGCGACAAAATAATACGGTCCGGCTGCAGCCTTCTGATCTCCTCCGCCGTCATTTCATCATTTCGAACGACCCTGATATCGGGCCGGATCTCGCCGATCAACTGGTAGAGATTATAAGAAAAACTGTCATAATTGTCGATCAGCAGAATCATAAGACCACCTCCTCCGCCAGCTGAAGCGCTTTCACAACGGCCTTTGCCTTATTGATGCACTCCTCATATTCCTTTTCCGGAACGGAGTCGGCCACAATGCCCGCCCCGCTCCTCACAAACACCTTGCCGTTTTTCCTGTAAGCGATCCGGATTGCGATACAGGTATCCATGTTGCCCGTAAAATCAATATACCCGATCGCGCCGCCATAAATCCCCCGCTTATTGTTTTCCAGCTCGCCGATCAGCTGACAGGCCCGGATTTTCGGCGCACCCGACAGAGTCCCCGCCGGCAGAACGGCCTCGATCGCATCCAATCCGTCGCAGTCCTCCCGGATCTCTCCCCGCACCGTTGAGCCGATGTGCATTACATGGGAATACCGTTCGATCGAATGCAGCTTTTCTACCTGAACTGTGCCGAACCGGCTGATTTTGCCGAGATCGTTTCTTCCCAGATCTACCAGCATATTGTGCTCGGCAAGCTCCTTTTCATCGGCAAGCAGCTCCGCCTCCAGCCGCCTGTCTTCCTCCTCCGTCTTCCCCCTGGGCCTGGTCCCCGCCAGCGGGAACGTGTGCAGCACGCCGTTTTCCAGCTTCACCAGCGTTTCCGGCGAGGCTCCCGCCACCTCCACATCCGTGCCCGCAAAGTAAAACATATACGGCGAGGGATTGATCGTTCGGAGCACCCGATAGGTATTCAGAAGACTTCCCTCAAAGGGAGCACTCAGACGGTTGGAGAGCACAATCTGAAAGATATCGCCCTCCCGGATATAATGCTTTGCCTTTTCCACCATCCCGCAATAGTCCTGCCTGTCAAAGAGCGGCGTTACCTCCCCCAGCAGACGCCCTCCCGGCTCCTCCTTTTTCTCCCCGCCGTGGAGCAGCTCCACAAGGCGGGCCAGCTCCGACGCCGCCCTGTTATACTCCTTCTCCGGGTCGTCCAGCCGCATATTGACGATCAGAATAATTTTCTGGCGGACATTGTCGAATGCAATCACCTTGTCAAAAAGCATCAGATCAACGTCCTTAAACGCCTCTGTGTCCTCTGCGCCGCATCGGACAGACGGCTCGCTGTATCCGAGATAATCATAGGAAAAATATCCCACCAGTCCCCCAGTAAAGGACGGAAGATAATCAAAGCGGGGACTTTTGTACTCCGCAAGAATCTCCCGGAGATAACCGGACGGGTTTTCCGTCCGAAATCCTTCTTCTCCTACCCGCATTTCTCCGTCAATACAGGTAATCTCCAGCTTTGGCGCAAATCCCAGAAACGTATACCGTCCCCATTTATCGTCCGCCCAGGCCGACTCCAGCATATAACAGTGCGTCGATACATTCTTCAGTATCTTCACAGTCTCAATCGGTGTGGTAAAATCGGACAGAATCTCACAGCTGACCGGCAATATATTATATTTCCCGGCAGCGGCAATTTTCATGACCTCATCAAGATTCGGTGAAATCTTCATAAATCCTTTCCTCCTCTCCCGTTTTAACGGACACTTAAGGTTTCCTGTAAAGCAGCTTTACGGACTACCTTTCTGTCCATGCAAGCATGGCCGTTTGGCTATGTGTCTGAAGGACACATTTTGCTCGCGGGAATAAAAAACGCCCCTGACAGAATCCTATGATCTGTCAAGGACGAATAATATGCCTTTCGGCTTATCCGCGGTGCCACCTTGATTTCACGGGCGTAAGCCCGTGCGCTTAACAGGATACCAACATATCCCCGGCAACTGATGTATGCCGACACATTGCAGAATACTCTGTGACTGCAAAAAAGTCACATTTGACTGCACCCTCGGCGGCCCATTTGACAACTTGTTTCTCACCCGGCTCTCAGCATCCCAGGCTCTCTGTAGAGGCATCACTGCCGTTACTTCCGCTTCATCGGTTTGACGTGTTAAATTTGTAAACTACTATAGCACGGCTTTTACGATCTGTCAAGCAATAATTTGCCCGGCTGCAGAACCGTGTATAATTTACACAGCTGTGAATCCGGCTGCAAAGCGCGCTATACGGCGGTCTCGTCCTTTTCTTCCATCGGAACCAGAGACAGCTTCACTTCCATGTTCATAGCGGCGGCAATGCGCACCAGCATCTCAAGAGACGGATTGTAATAACCGCTCTCAAACCGCGTGATATTGGGACGGGAAATCCCGGAGAGCTGCGCAAGATTCTCCTGCGTCAGCTTCTTATCCTTGCGGCATTTCGCGTACGCTGCAATAACGCTTGCCCGCGTATCCTTCTGCAGTCCCTCGATCAAAATCTCCTCTTTGTCTACGGTAAAGACATAATCCATTGCTTTTCTCATCGTTTCCTCCCTGTCGCGGTCGTGTATTTGGAGCGGCTGATGTCCCGGATTCCTGCAAGGCACGGAATCTGCGGTTATATCGTCTCCTTTGCACCTCTTCTGATATGCTTCAGCGCCTTTGGCATCCCTTCGCAATTCTCCTGCCCATCCACATATTCCACGCGGTCCACCTGTATGCAGGCCGTTCCCTTGTGGGATTCCACACGCAGGATATCGCCGGGAATTACCGGTTCTTTCAGCGCATATATCCAGGAACCGCCCTTTGCATTTACAAAACTCCATTTCCAGTCCTTATAATGCACATACCGTCCCCTCACAGCCTTGATCAGAGGACTGGACGCGCGTACTTCGAATATCTGCGGCCTGACTCCGTATTTTCTCGCAAGCAGATAAGTCACATAGCCGGCCCGGATGTTCCAGGCTTCATCCACTACGATCGCATTGGCAAAGCGGCCCTCCGCCAGAAAATACTTTTCATAATACCGCAGCTTCTCTGCTCTGGGCATACTCATTCCTGATACATTAATTTTATCTAAGTTTAAAATTGATGTCAATTCCACAATCATAATTAACCTCCTTTTCTGCCGCAAATTTTTGTTCCCGCAGATCACGGACCTTCCGATCGGCGCGCCTTGCCCGGTACATTTTCTTCTGTATCAGTCCATGAGCGAAAAAATACGCGTTTTCGTATTAAATAGGATACTTCTACAGTACCTTATTTTACACGGAATGTCAACTATGATTTTGAAAATAATCAAAAAAAGTCCCTCCCGCCGAAATCCGGCGAAAAGGACTTTTCCTTCGCTGCAGGACACCGTCATCCCGCTTTGCAGTAATCTAACGTCTGGGGATGATAAACATCGCCAGAATGTAAGCCACTATACCGCTGCCTCCCGCGAGACAGAAGATAACCCATACGAGGCGGATCAGAGTAGGATCGATATTGAAAAACTCGCCGATTCCGCCGCACACCCCCGCGATCACTACATTTGTATCCGATTTATACAACCTCTTATCCATACCTTATCCCCTTTCCGCACCTCTGTGCAATTCAAACCGCAATCCCGGACGCCCCGATCCTCCCGCTCTGCGCTGTGCCGTCTGTCTTCACCGTCGGCCGCCTGAATAACCTTTTGTCCTTCCTCTGCGCGCTTTTGCCGGTTTTCACATGTCCGTCTGTGATAGCTTGATTATAACGGAAAACCTCCTCCGTGAAAAGAGGAAAAAACGCATAATAATCCTCTTTAATGTGCATCCGGCATGATTCAGCGATCTTCCTGAACCGTTCCCGCGTCCGACCCGTCGGCGGCCTCTTCCGCAGGAACGCAGCTCTCGATCACACTGTAGTAATCGTTTCGGAGAATGTAGGCGCTGAAATTATACCTGCGCTTCACATCCTGTTTGACCTCATCCAGGTACGCGCTCTGCTCCTCCTCGGACAGCTCCTTCTTCCAGGTAGTAGTTTTTTTCTTTTTATTATATGCGACCGTATCCGTCACAAAGCTCTTGTCGTTGAAGATCACGAGTCCCTCTTCGTCGGAGAAGATATCCCTTCCCGCGTACATTCTGGAATCATAGTCGAAGCCGAACAGATTTAAAAGCGTGGGGAGCAGATCCACGGAACAGCAGGCTTTTTCCACGGTCACAGGCTCCTCCATGGAACCGCTCCACAGAATCAGGCTGTTTCTGTACAGATCCATATCCGCCGACAGGTCTTTTCCGGCAAGCTCCTCGTACTGCTCCTGGCTCATCCCGTAGGGGTAATGGTCGGCGCTGAGACAGATCACGGTATTCTCCAGCTTTCCCGCCTGCTCCAGCTGCTCCAGCAGATATTGCAGCGCCTTATCCAGCTCGATATTGCAGGCGATATAGGCTCTCGCGTTCTCGGACATATCCAGCTCCGAAACCGCTTCCTTATTTCGGGAAGACATCTGGTTGCCTTTGAAGTTGTAATTCATGTGGCCCGAAACCGTCATATAATAGACATGGAACCTTTCGTCGTCAATATATTCCGGAAGCGTCGCCTGCATCATCTCGTAATCGGACTGAGGCCATGCGTTAGGATTTTCCATCGTGAAAAGCTGGCCGCCCCATTCCTCCCGCGACAGGTCGCCAAGCTTTGCGGCCTTAAAGTCGTACCCCAGATTCGGATGGGACAGATGCCTGTCGTAGTAGGAAAGCGAGTTATCATGGTACGCTCTGCAGTATACTCCCTCTTTTGCAAAAAACCGGGCCAGCGTGTACGCCATGTTGATCTGCGAGCTTTTCCGCATACTGAACTGGCCGTCCGGTATCAGACCGGTGCAGTTTACATACTCCCCGTCGCTGGTGCTGGTCTGCCAGAGGGGCACATAGTAATTTTCAAACACAAAGGACGAGTTGACCATCTTATAAAGGGTAGGCGTCAGCTCCTCCCGGATCGCGTAGGTGGAAAAGCCCTCCGCCGTCAGAAAGATAAGGTTGTATCCCTCAAACATGCCTGTATACTCGTTTCGGTTCGTAGGCGTCAGCCCTGCGATATAGTCCGCGAGCCATTTCGTTTCTTTGTTTGTCTGGGACAGCTCCGCCAGCCGCGCCATGTCGATTTCCCAGGCGTTCGGGGATGTGTCCGGTTCCTCCGGCAAACCTGTTTCCCGGCCGTCCGAATCCTGACTGCCGTTCTGACCGTCTGCATTTTGACCATCTATGCCCTCGCCGCTGTTCTGGCCATCTACATTTTGGCCGTCTATGCCCTCGCCGCTGTTCTGACCGTCTACATTTTGGCCGTCTATGCCCTGACCGCTGTTCTGGCCGTCTGCGTTTTGGCCATCTATGCCCTGGCCGCTGTTCTGGCCGTCTGCGTTTTGGCCATCTATGCCCTGGCCGCTGTTCTGGCCGTCCGCGTTTTGGCCGTCTAAGTCCTGACCGCCGTTCTGACCGTCCGCGCCCCGTCCGTTCGATGCCCGATCCGTGGAGCCGGCCGCGGACACCGTACCGCTTCCGTGAAACAGCCCGGACATCAGATTCCCGATCTCATAAGCCCCGTCCCGCTGTACCATAGCCACCACACCCATATTGCACATCACGGTCTCCGGATCATAATATTCCCGGTACTCCTCCGAATATTCCGCATCCACCATGCCGCCGATAATAATACAACAGCAGCAGTAGAGCAAAAGCCCCCAGGACGCCAGCCCCATCCGAAGCTTCTGCATTCCGTTCAGAGGCCTCGGATTCCACCTTCCTTTCTTCCTCAGTACCTCCGCTATGACTATGGGCGCCGCCAGCAGAATCAGGATCGGAACCGCCTTTAAAACGCCCGCCAGCGCCTCCCGCCAGTAATTTGTCAGCGCGTCCTGGCCGCCTGTCACTGCCGCCGCCAGCTGCAGGGGCTGCCTGAACACACAGTAATACACCGTCTGCACGGCAAACACGGCATACTGCACCCAAACCATAATCCGAAACGCTCTTTTGCCGCCTTTTTCCCCAAAGCAGCCTCCGATCAGCGTCTGCACCGACGCCACCAGCAGAAGAAGACCCGCCGGAAACAGCGGATTTCCGGCCTGCAGTCCGAAGAAACGCAAGTGGAACACGGCCTCCATATAAATTAATATTCCAACATAGACAAACCAACTGCTCATCGTTTTTCCTCTGTCTTTTGTAGTTCTCCGTTTTGGTTTTGATACCCCTATACTATACACCAATCTTCGACAGCAAACAACATTTTTTTACAGGTCAAAGCAGTCCGCAATTCTTATTTTTTGTTTATAAACCCATACTCTTTGTCCGCTTAAGCGGACATACGCTTTTGTTCCGCTCTCCGTCAAATCAACACTTGTGAACATCCTGCGGATACCGTATAATAAATAGCGGATATTGGGAAAGGGGGAGCGGGCCTTGCTGCATATCGCCATTTGTGACGACGAAGAAAAATTTGTCGCTTATTTAACGCAGTTACTGGAGAAATTTGCCGCCGAGACAGGCGAAGAGTTCAAAATAACGGCTTATTACGACGGGCTGCAATTGATCGAAAAGTATGATACCTCGACCGATTTGATTTTTCTCGATATCCAGATGCAGACGGTAAACGGCCTGCAGACCGCGGAGAGTATCCGCCGGATGGATGAAAATGTCGATATCATTTTCCTGACCTCGCTTACTCAATACAGTCTGGAGGGATACCGCTTTCGGGCCGCCGATTATATTGTAAAACCGATTCACTATGTGCGCCTGAAGGATGAAATGACAAGATGGCTGCAAAGATACCGCCGCGGCGAATCCCCTTTTGTCGTCGTTTCCAACGACAGCGGCAGATATAAGATCGCCTTAAAGGAGCTTCGGTACATAGAGACCTCCAACCACAGGCTGATCTTCCATACCGAGGGCAGGGATATTATCTGTTACAGAACAATGCGGGAAATCGAAAAGGAGCTGACCCCTCACGATTTTGCCCGCTGTCATTCCG
This sequence comes from bacterium, assembly GCA_023664305.1. Lineage (GTDB taxonomy): Bacteria > Bacillota > Clostridia > Lachnospirales > Lachnospiraceae > Acetatifactor. Next base: position 83,505 of record JAMPFT010000007.1, read on the forward strand.
GCTATCTCGTAAATATGTATTTTATAAAGCGGATTGAAAAACCGGATATTATCCTGTCTACGGGCGAGCACATTCCGATCAGCCAGCCGAAACGGAAGGAATTTATGAAGCGTCTGGCGGATTACTGGGGAGATATTTTATGATTGCGCTGTATTTTACTTTAGACATTCTGGTTACGGTCGTCCACAAGTGGGTTCTGACACGCTGCACCGTCACTTCCCTGTGCAGGGAGAAAAGAGGCAGTCATGCCGCCTGGCTTCCCTATACCGTCTCCACGCTTGTGACCGTCTTATCCACATGGATCATTAAGCAGCCGGATTTACATCTGATCATCTGCCTGCTGGGAGATATCATCGCGGTAAAGCTAAGCTACAGAGATTCGGTTTATAAAGTGATGATCTGTATTTTCCTTTCCCAGACGGTCAGCTTCACCGTCGATTCCATGCTTATGGCGGTCATCGGCAGCTTCATGAAGGAACCGTTTGTCATGATTGACGGCCTGCAGTTCGCGTCCTGGCAGGCTTACCTGATCTGTATTTCCCTGCTGTTTCTCGCGGCGTTTGTTATCCGCGCGGTGCTTCAGGATTTTCAGTATAAGGTCACTCTCCGGGATTTTGTGATTATTCTGATCTGGTATCTTCCCGTGTTTGTCCTGGGGCAGTCCGATCTGGTGCCGTTTTTGGGATTGAACCCGGATTGGTTCAGCCCTTTTAAATTACTTCTGACCGCCCTTTTGGGGCTTGTGTTTATGCTGGCCCTGCTGTGCGTCGAGAATCGGTTCTATCTTCGTGAAAAGGTGATGGAGTATAAGCTGGAGATCGAGCAGCGGGACCGCCAGTATACCTATTATCAAAAGAAACAGGCGGATGAAGAAAAAATCCTCGCTTTATACCACGACATGAAAAACCATCTGCTCCTGCTGCGGGAAAATCAGGGGCCGGAGAGCGCAAAATTGGCGGAATCGCTTCTTGCCCAGATCTCGGACTACGAAAATTACCGACAGACTGGGAACGCTTTTTTGGATGTGATTATCCGGGATAAGGCCCAAAGGGCGAAAGAGTGCGGCGCGGATTTTAAATGCAGCATTTCGTTTGAGGACGGGGACTTTCTTCAGCCCCTGGATATCAGCACCGTTTTCGGCAACGCCCTGGATAACGCAATCGAGGCCGTTGAAAAGCTGCCGCCGGAGGAGCGGATGATCACCGTCAAGGCCGGGCGCGTGCAGGATTCCCTTGTCATTGTCTTCGAAAACACCTTTTCGGGAGAGCCCGTTCGGAAAACCTCCAAATCGGACTCTTTTCTGCACGGCTTCGGGATTCCGAACATTCAAAAGGCGGCGGAAAAGTACGGAGGGGAATGTACGGTACACAGAGACGGCGGAAGGTTTGTCTTAAAAGTCCTCCTCCCGATTCCGTAACGGCGCTTTTGCTGTGGCGCGGTTTCCTATGGAATTACCACACCAGCGGATAACGGATTAGTTTACGTCGTCAGGATATTAATTTAGTCGGTTTCCGTTGAAGATTTCTCCCGGAAGGATAAAATGAGTTTACAAACAAGAAAGGGAGGTATCGACATGGATACGACAGCACTCGGAGCAATTGCGGCAATTCTTTTATGCTGTGTGTGCGGCGCGGCGCAATTAAACAAAAAGCACAGGGAGGAAGAACAGAATAAGGGTAATAAGGACAAATAATATCAATCCCGGAAGCAGAGGACCGTCAGTCTCCTCTCCTTCCGGGATTTTCCCAAAATTACATCGCTCTATTTTTCAAAGGGATACTTCAGATTTAGCTGCGCACGGCACTCATCCATAATCTCCATCACATCCAGCGTAGCCTGAAACGGTACGAATCTGCTCTCCCGTAATCCTTCCGTGATTTCCGCAGCCACAAGATCAAATTCGTTTAAATAATCGCTGCGGCCGGATACCCGATCCGCCGTCCCGTCGTTGCGGACAAGCTCCGCCTCCGCCACATAGTGAAAATCCGGGATCTCCGTTCTGGCCTTTGTCCCTTCAATGATAATCCTCTGTCCGCCGTTTGTGTCATGTATCGATACGGATGTAGAATAGCATTCCCCGGAAGGGAACTGAAAGTCAATGTCCTCCTCCCAATCGATTCCCCCGGATATGACGCCTCTACACTTGATTTTCTCCGGTTTTCCGAACAGGCGGTACAGGTATGTGACAGGGTATACGCCCATATCCAGCAATGCGCCGCCTGCCGCATTGGGATCCGTCATTCTGGGCGCATAGTCTTTTGAGTTCAGGTGGCAGTTCACGACAACCTTCTGTATCTGACCAAATTCGCCGTTATCCAGCCAGCTCTTGACGCGGTTGGCTACAGGGGCAAACCAGGTCCACATTGCCTCCGCCAGATACAGCTGTTTTGTCTTTGCAAGAGCAACCAGCTCCTGCGCCTGGGCGGCGGTAACGGTAAACGGTTTTTCACACAGAACCGGCTTACCCAGATTCAGTGCCAGCTTTGTATATGCGTAATGGCTGTCATGGGTTGTAACGACGTACACGCCTTCAACGCCCTCCGTCATAATCGCATCTTCCGCGCTGCCGCAGGCCGCCGCGCCGTACTGTCCGGCAAACCGATCGGCTCTTTCCGGATTGCGGGAATATACGGAAACGATCTTATGCCTGCCCGATTCCGTAATCTGCTTTGCCACCGTTTTTGCCAGCGTCCCGCAGCCGATAAAGCACCAGCCAAATTTCTCATTCATAAATTTTCCGCCCTCCATTCTTTTACTGGCACACCCGCCGCAAGGGCTGTGTTTCGCATATAAGAAGATACCTGTCTGTATTCTTCATAACTTTTCAGATGCTCTCCTTACCAGGAAAAGGAACCTAAATGTACTACGGTTGCATCCATATGCTGCAGATCCGGAGTGCAGGTCATCGCCATAGCGTATGCCAGCTCCCGTGTGACATCCTCAAGCACCCGGCGAACGCCGTCCGCCCCTTCTTCCCCCAGCTTCTTCATCAGCGGTCTGCCGATACAGCAGGCCGTCGCTCCCAGTGCCAGCGCCTTAAAAGCGTCTAATCCGGACTGCAGGCTGCAGTCAACAAACAAAGGAATTTTTCCTTTTGTCGCTTCACGGATCTTTGGCAAAACCATCAACGGCGGAACGGAATAGTCGAGTCTGCCATTGTGGTGGGAAACAACGATACCCTGCACGCCGCATTCCATACACTCGACAGCGTCCTGGCAGCTCAGTACGCCCTTAATGACGAACGGCAGCCTTGTCGCCCTGACCATATCCCGCAATTCTGCGCTTTGCAGCGGCCGCATTGCCATACCGTCAATCACGTCGTAGCCTCCCTGCCAGTGAAAAGCGTGGTCAATATCAATACCGACCGCCAGCGCGCCGCAGTTTTCCGCGTGGCGGATCTTGTCATAAATGCACTCCCGGTCTTCATAGGGCTTTATGATTTTGATGACAGAAGCCCCGGTAGCAGTCATGGCTTCCAACTCCTCCTTCGGCCCCATGCCGCTGAAAGCGATTGCACCGGCAGCGAAAGCGCCGCCTGCCATCTCGGCCATACCGTTTTTGCGCACTCTTTCCAGATGGGAAAGCGCTGCCGTCGCCACCGGCGTGGAAAATTCCCTGCCGTAAAGAGTCAGTTTTGTGTCAGGCAGCACGGCGTTCATATGGCGCACCTCCAACAGCAGGCTGTCTAAATACGCACGGGTAATCACATCTGATGATCCTGTCCTACGTTTCTCATCCATAGCTTATCTCTCCTATCTATCTTAAACCTTATTCAAAAACCCGTCCGTCACTTATAAACTGCCCGCATCATATCCCTGACTCTTTCAAACGCGGGCTTCGGTTGATAATTTTCGTCAAACAGTCTGGAATTGGTGGTATCGCCCGGGCGGTAATGGTCGATCAGTCCGAAAAAGGTCACGTTGGTAATATTCGCCTTGCCGCCGCCTTCGGTATCCAGCCCTTTCAGCGACATAAAGACAGAACCGTACCGACTGCCCTGCCTGGCAAAATTTTCCTCTGTTTCCTCATCCACCCCAACAGAAAGCTCCGTGATATGAATCTCCAAACCCAGCTCTGCAAACCGCGTAACGGTAAGCTCCAACGTTCCGATAGACGGATAGTCCAGTCCCCAGTAGCCCTGCATCCCAATTCCGTCGATCAGCCCCTTTTCCTTCAGGGATTCACAGAGCGTATAAATCGCATCCCTCTTCTTCTCCTGATAAGTATTGAAGTCGTTATAAAAAAGCTTCACCCCGTCCGCGGCATATCTCCGGGCGTAGGTAAAGGCCATCTCTACATAGTCTTCCCCAATGGTCACATACCATGGATTCGGCTCCCCGTCATTCTCCGTGCGGCATAAAAAAGCACTGTTTTGGTCTCCCCTATCGGGATCTACCGCCTCATTCACCACATCCCAGCAATAAACCACACCCGGATAACTGTCCTGCACATGTGTCATCAGCTGCGCAATATAGCTCTCCATCCGAAAAAGCATGGTTTCACGGTCAACAAAATCCCCCTTATCCGTGTAACCTTCCCGAAAGAACCAACCGGGAGCCTGGGCATGCCAGATTAGCGTATGTCCCCGCATCTGCATCCCATTCTCCATGCACCATTCCAGCGTAGGATCAATAGTATCAAAGGATAGTGCAGGGCTCTCATCGCCCTTTGCCGCATTCTCCGCCGAACCCTTCTGATCCAGAATATACGCGCTCTTCATCAGATTTGTCATCGTGCAGCTGTTGAAATGCTTTTTCGCCACAGCCATATATTCCGGCATATTCAAGGTCTGATTCTCTAAAGAGCTGCCGTTGATCCCCACTCCCAATGTAAAATACCCACCGCAAAGATCCTTCAGGGCCGGCTCCATCAATGCCGCAGTCAGGTCGTACTCACTGTCCGCAAACTCCTTCAGCATTTCCTGCCAGTAAAGCTCTTCCGCCGTCCCGCCGCCGTTTTCCTCTTCGTTTTTCGGGTTGTCCGCCGCGACTGCTCCATCATTGGCGCCCTCCGCCCCGTTTATCTCCCCGCCGCCGTTTTCCCCCGGGTTCCCGGATGCGTCCGTCTCTTCCCGGATATCCGCGCCGTCCGTCTTTTCTCCGCATCCTGCCGCCGCCAGCGCAAACAGCGTTAAAAAGCATAGCAGCATCCGTACTATTTTCTTTTTCACAGATTTATCCCTCCAAAGCCGTCCTGCTCTCCTTCCTTCTCCCCACCCGCAGGCCGGATCAGGCTTTCAATCAGGCTCTCCACCTCCTGCAGCTGTTCCCTCGTGCTTTCCTTGTGGCTCATCTTACGGTATTGCGAGGGCGACATCCCCTTCATGGCGCGAAAGGCCTTTGTAAAAACCAGTGCGTCGCTGTACCCGCAGGAAAGTGCGATACTCTCAATCGGATAGGTCGTGGAATCCAAAAGCTCCCGGGCCTTCGTGATCCGAAAGGTAGTCAGAAACTGCTGGGGCGACATCCCCAGATAGCTCTGAAACAGCGTGTACAGATAGCTTCTGTTGATACATACATAATCCGCCACATCCGTGACCTTGATCGGGTTACAGTAATTGCTCTGGATAAAGGAAACCGCTTTTTTCACATACTGATTCCCCTTATCCTTCTCTTCCTTCGCCACCACGCCGGCGCTTTCCGCCAAAACCGAAAGGAATACGCTCATCTGTCCGTTCCTGCGCAGATCGTTGGCCATGCTGAAGGTGTTGTGTTCCATCATATCCCGCACGATAGCGTAAAGCTCCTCGTCCCGGTCACAGGAAAAAATGGGGTGTCTGGCCGACAACCCCATAAGACTTAAATATTCCTGGGCGCGGGTTCCCCCGAAGCCCACCCAGAGGTAGCTCCAGGGATCCTCCTCGTCCGCCTGATAAAAGGCCAACTCATTGGGCTGTATCAGAAAACCGTACCCTGCCTCCAGCCGATATTCCTTGTCATGAAACCGGAAAACCCCCTTGCCCTTCAACACATAATGGATGAGATAATGGGGCTTGGAGGCGGGGCCAAAGCTGTGGAGGCTCTCCGTCTGAGAGCATCCGCAGCAATTTACATACAGATTTCCTGTTTTATCGTTTTCAAAATCCAGTTTGAACGCTTTTTCCATCTTTTAACCGCTATCCTGCGCTATTCCTGCCATGTCGGCCCAATCAATTCGCAGTTACAGATCCCAGACCGGCATAATCGTTTTCCGCCCCAACATTACAGCACAAATTCCTTCCGATCCAGATCCGCCTGCACCTTCTCCAAATCCGCCCGGATCGAGAGCTTCTGCGGGCAGGCCTGTTCGCACTTGCCGCACTTGACGCAGTTCTTTGCCTTATGCTCCTCGCCCACGCCGTTTTCCCATCTATCCCTGACCATATTGTAATTCCGATACATATGATACACGTTCCAGATGCGGAAGTTCTGGGGAATATTGACCCCTGCCGGGCAGGGCATACAGTAGCCGCAGCCGGTGCAGCCATTCTGAATCCTGCTGTTGATCAGGGCTACCACCCTGTCTATGGTCGCCTTTTCTTCATCGGAAAGGGGAACAAACTGTCCAAAGGTTTTCAGATTGTCCTCCACCTGCTCCATGGTAGACATACCGCTGAGCACCACCTTCACATTCGGCAGACTTCCCACCCAGCGCAGTGCAAAGCTCGCCATGGAAGCTGACGGATCCAGACTGTGAAACATCTGTGTAATATCCTCCGGAAACGATGCCAGCGAACCTCCTTTTACAGGCTCCATAATAACCAGCGGCACCTGCTTCTTTTCCGCCAGAAAATATCCCTTCATCCCCGCCTGCTGAAACTCTTCCTTCTCAGCGGCGTCCATATAATTCAGCTGAATCTGGCAGAAATCCCAGTCCCTGTAATTTAAAATCTCTTCAAAGGCCTCGTAGCTGTCGTGGAAGGAAAAGCCCAGATTTTTTATCTTCCCTTCCGCCTTGAGCTCTTCCAGCCGCGCGACGACCCCCAGCTCCGCCATCTTCCGGAAGCTTCCCCGGTTCAGGGCGTGCAGCAGATAAAAGTCTATGTAATCCGTCTGCAGCCTGTCAAGCTGCTCCTGAAAGATCCTGTCCGCGTCCTCTGTCTTCTGAACCGACCAGCAGGGCAGCTTTGTGGCAAGATAAAAGCTGTCTCTCGGGTATTTCTTCAGCACCTTCCCCACAAAAGGCTCGCTCTTTCCGCCGTGATAAGGATACGCGGTATCGATATAGTTGACCCCGGCGGCAATAGCCTTATCCAGCATTTTTTCCGCCTCCGGCTCGTCGATCGCGCCGTCCTTCGTCACCGGAAACCGCATACAGCCGAATCCCAGAAGAGAAGTCTCGATTCCCAGTTTTTCCATCTTTCTTTTTTCCATCTCTGCACCCCATACCTTTCCTGATTTCAAGTCTGCCCTGCAACGCCTGCCTTACAGCGTTTTAGCGCACATTTCCGTGTTATTGTTATTATTCCATGATTTCGTGCGCTTTAGCGCACATGGAATCAGAAGTTGACACAACGCCCTTCTGTGTCAACATTTTACCATGATTGCGTTGCAATCACGGTATGGATGGCCATCCGGCCGTTTCCTGTCCTGAATAAGGACATTTTACCATATCCTTTCCCCTCCGGAAAATGGATTATCTTGTTTGGATTATCTTGTTTGGATTATCTTGCCTGCGCTATCTCTTTTTTAACATTTTTATCTCTATCTTGCTGTAGATTTTCAGCACCGCAAACGCCTCTATCAGCATTGCGACGGTTCCGATCAGACTGCCGAGCCCGCCGAAAAAGAAGCTGAGAAAAAGCGTAATTTCCACCACAACCCCGAAACCGATGACGAGAAAACCGCAAAGCTGATTATATTTTTTGACGTCCACGACCTCGATGGGCCGCTTGTTAAACACCTGGTTGCGCTCCTCCGAGTTGAATATTTTTCCTGCAACATAGGCGCACAGACCGCCCACAAATACCATAATCGCTAAATCCATCCTTATACCCCCAGTCTCTTTTCAAATCCGTTTTATTCTGCCTCGGCCGGAAACCGGAACGGGCAGCCGTTCGTTCCTAACGGCCGCCCGTTCCCTGTTTTGCCGGATCCCTGTCAATCTATCTTCAGAATCAGCCCCAAAATTCTCCGGGCACAAATCTCCATCTCCTCACGGGTCAGGGCTCCTTTTTCCTTAGCCTCCAAAAGCCTCTTCGGGAAACCGCAGCCCATCTTCACGTCGTTTCCGGCCTTCGTCTCCTTGTAATGCTCGCTGTGCGCCCACCAGTCCGTAGTCACCATCCCGTCAAAGCCCCACTCGCCGCGGAGGATATCCTCCAGCAGCTCACGGTTTTCGGAAGCCCTGCGGCCGTTGATGATGTTGTAGGAGGTCATAATGCTCCAGGGCTTCGCCTCCTTCACGATAATCTCAAAGCCCTTCAGGTAAATCTCCCGGATCGCGCGCTCGGACGCCCGCGAATCGCTTTCCACCCGGTTCGTCTCCTTATTGTTCAGGGCGAAATGCTTTACCGTCGCCGCCACATGATTACTCTGGATCCCGGTGACCATGGCTCCCGCCATCTTACCGGTCAGATAAGGATCCTCGGAATAATACTCAAAGTTTCTGCCGCAGAGAGGACTCCTGTGGATATTGACGGCGGGAGTCAGCCACGCGCCGATATTGTTCTCCTTCGCTTCCAGTCCCCCGGCAGCTCCCACTCGCTCTACCAGCTCCGGATTCCAGGTGCAGGCCAGCATGGTGGAGCAAGGCCAGGCCGTAGTACACACGCCGCACTGAGGCGCGATCCGCACGCCCGCAGGGCCATCCGCCGTCATGATGTTGGGAACGCCGTAGTCCGGCAGATTGCCGTACCCAAAGGTATTCGCCACACCCGTGTTCGGCTGCCCTCCCAAAAGCTCCGCAAGCTCCTCGTCGGGCAGCTTTGCCACAAACTCCTTTAGGGCAATCCGTCCTTCCGCCACATCGATCAGCTGAGGCTTGTCGCTCCGGTTTCCCCAGAGACGGCGGCTGTCCCGATGCTTCACCACAGGTGTCATCCCGCTTGATTCCGCCGGGGACAGCTTCGACGCAAAGACGCTTGCATCCGTATCGACCGGCTCTCCCTGGGGAAGCTCCTCAAAGCTTCCGTCCGCCAGCATCCTTTTGCCAAGCTGCACGGGAACCATCTTCGGCGAAAGCTGCTTTGCCACCTCGTCCTCCGCCAGCGTCAGGACATAATCCGTCTCCGCGGCGTCACGGACAGAGGTTCCCACAAAGAAACGGTACTCGCCCTTTTCCAGAACATAAGCCGATTTTGCAACCTTGCCCAGATCGTCGTAGGAAGCCATGTCGCTCACCGCAAAACGCATCGTAACCCGCTGTGTCTCTCCCGGCGCAAGCTCTCTTGTCTTGCAGAATGCCGCCAGCGCCCTGGCCGGTTTCCCAAGCTTTCCCTGGGGCGCGCTGTAGTATACCTGAACCACTTCTTTTCCCGCTCTTGTGCCGATATTGCAGACATCCGCAGTGACCAGAATATCGTTCCCCTGCCGCTTTGCCTTCCTGTCGGAGACGGTAAACTCCGTGTAAGAAAGACCAAAGCCAAAGGGATAATTTACTTTCTCCGCCGCTCCGGGAACCGTCTCGAAATAACGGTAGCCCACATAGATATCGTCCGTATATTCCACATAATCCGCCGATTCATGGAAATTACAGGTGGACGGATAATCCTCCAGACGTTTTGCAAAGGTATCCGACAGCTTTCCGCAGGGATTCCCCTGTCCGATCAGAAGCTCCGCAGCCGCCAGACCTCCTTCGATGCCGCCCTGCCAGGCCATAAGCACCGATTGGATTCTGTCTTCGCCCGCGAACCAGTCCGTGTCTACCATGCCGCCTACATTCATCACTACGGCGACCTTCGGGAAGCGGCTCTTTACGGCCTCTACCATAGCCTTTTCCGCATGGGTCAGATAAAAATCCCCGTCCTCAAAAAGCTCCGGCTCCTTGCCCTCGGACTCTTCCAGCCCCGCGATGACCATATCGTCCTTCGGCTTCTTTTTGTCGTAGACGCTCTTTCGGTCCCAGCCCTCGCCGGAAAATCTGCAGATGCTGATCACCGCCGTGTCCGTGAACGCCCTCGCCTTTTTAAGCAGCTCCTCCGGCACCTTCGGCTCCACCGTCATGCCGGGCTGCCGTCCCGCGGCATACTGTTCCTTCACGTTTTTCCGGTAGTAGTCCGCAAGCTCCTCAAAGACCTCCACATGACCCTTCTTTTCCTGCAGACCATCGTACAGATTGCGGGTGTAGGCAACGGTTACATCCCCGCTTCCGCCGCCGCCCTTCACATAGTCGAAGGTCGCCTTGCCGAACAGCGCTACCCTGCTTCCCTTTTTTAACGGCAGCAGACCGCCTTCATTTTTCAGCAGCACCATACCCTCCTTCGCCGCATCCTTCGAAAGCGCGATATGCTCCCTGCTTCCCGTAATCCTCCTTCCGCCTTCCCCCAGAGGAAGAACCGGCTGATACTTTGCTCTGGCCCATCTTTCCATATTCGTTTTTCCCTTTCTGCGGGTTTCCTGCAGCTACTGCTTTCTGACAACGTCCTTTTGCCTGGCTTTTCCCGGACCCGCCGGTCTCCCATTCGTCAGGAGACATCCATCCTATCGTTTCTATTGTAATCGATTCTCCACACAATTTCAACAAATACCTGTCTTCTTCTATAACGAAAGTCCGCAAAATCACAGGATTTTGCGGACTAAAAAATTTATTTTACTGTTCTGTCTTTTGAAATTCAATTCCCATCTTAAAAGTCTCGATCAATAACTCCAGCGCCTGGGGGCTGCATTCCCGATATTTGAAATAATAAAGCAGGAAATCCAAATATTCATCAAATTTTTTCTGTCCTTCCGCACCGAGCGCGTAATTCACTCCTTCTAACAAGCACTCGTTTATGACCAGAAATAAGGCAAACCGTTCATTTACAAAAATGTCAGGTTCCTCAATATCGTCATTTATAAACTGCAACGGTTTCCTGCGCAGTATCCAATAGGCAATATACGCAAATACCTTGTTGGTTCTTACATCCTCAATGTGATGAAATTGTTTCAGTCTCTCAATATCAGAATAATAATCCAATATGGCATGAAACAATATCCTGTCGTTGCAGACTACGCTCCCTTTATAGGAAGCTTCCCGTAAAAACAGTTCGCACTGTTCCTGCAGAAAACGCATAAATTCATCTACGGTATTATCCCCAATCTTTTCGATAAGGGACTGATATGTGTCCTTTTTTCCTTCCGTCATAATCACCTTATCCCCTGCCTGTTACCCGGTAAAAATCAGGAGTCTTATCTTTGTGATTCTCCATAATCATGTGCGCCAAAACCGAGGCCATAAAGATTCTGCTCCTGGCGGCGTAACCGGCAAGCAGCGAACCGGAAAATGCATATGCAGAGTTAGGCAGAGTGTCCCTTTCAATCTTACCCTCCTGCGCTTCCTGAATCAAAATCCTGCGGTGGGACTCTTTCAGATCTTCATAATGTTTGTCCATACCCAATCTCCTTATCGCCTCAAAATTTTTTTGTTGGCAATTGTCCTGGCATCCATCGATCCGGTTAATGTTTTTTCTTCATTGTCAGCTACCGGAGGTTTATTTCTTACAACGAAATCCGCGTACACGTCACCGCCAAATTCCCTGTCGCACCTGTCCCACAGCTCCTCGGACATCTGTAAACAGGTTGAGACAAGCTCGTCCGCCGCTGCCATTATCTGAGCCATGGTTGTAGTATACCTCAAGAGAAATTTATTATCCTTGCGATAAGGATATCTGACCTTATGATCAAATTCACCGTATACTTCTTCTGCTATGGTTCTTACCTGAATCTCACAATAATGCCCCTTATACGCTATAATATAATGCTGGGATCGATATCCTTTATTAGAATATTGCGTATGTATTTTATTATGAAAAACATCTCTGTCCCCATATCTTATATATGCTTCCGGTTCTTCCTTCATGTAATACCGGGAATCCTTTTCCACGCTGTCCTCGGCCTTAAATACGCTGCAAAGTACATCATGTACCTGCTCCCAGCCCTCCTTGGAAAGGACCAGAACCCGTATTCCAATCAGATCCCGGATAATCTCACAATAATTGTCCTTGCATATCTTTTCGTACTTATTATTGTCTTCGATACATTTTTTTCGTATGATCTTTTCTATCAGATGTTCCGGATTTTTGATCCGGCTTTCAATGGAATGACAGCTGCCTTTTAATTTAGTCTTTAATAATTCCAGGATGTCCTTTTGGGCGTCCTCAAGTTCCTGAATTTTTTGTTCCCCGAAATCATCATATATACTCTGAATCGTATCCCAGCTGATCAGCTCTTCCCTGTAAAAATCCCGTAGCCTATACTCTGTCAGAAACCTCTCTTTATCCAAGGTTTTCATAATGTACTCCTCAATTTATCATTCTGTAATAAGGCGAACAGGCCACCTTTGTAGAGCAATGACAAGTATAGCATAATTCATTATGATTATCAACCGGAATTTATTTTTGTTTTGATCACTCTTAATGTCAGTCTAACTGTTTTGCATATAAATAGCAAGCATAAAATAAATTTTCCCCTCTGATGAAGACAGCCCGTCCCGCCGATATAAGATATGGTAAAGATTCGCCGAAGGTAAGGCCGGCCGTCGGAAATTGCTTTCGCCCGGCCTGACAACAGGCAATCAACAGCATTTCGCGATATGAAAAAGAAAGGTACGGTAACCCCTATGAAGCATTCCCTGAAACCCCTATTACGGCGCGCCGCCCTCGGCCTGACCGCGGCGCTTCTGCTCCTCGTTTCGATTTATCCGGCCGTTCAGGCGGCACAGCCTCCCGCGGATGCCGCGAGGTTAGACATTCTTTTTACCCACGATACCCATTCCCACCTTGACAGCTTTATCACGGTGGAAAACGGCGAGTCGGCCACGGTGGGCGGCTTTGCCCGGATCAAGACCCTGATCAATGAAGCCAAAGACAAAAATCCGGATACCTTCGTGCTGGACGCCGGGGACTTTTCCATGGGCACCCTGGTGCAAACCATATACGACAGCGAAGCCGCCGAGCTTCGCATGCTGGGGGCTTTGGGCTGCGACGTCACCACCCTGGGCAACCATGAATTTGACTACCGCTCCGCCGGGCTGGCGGGAACCCTTAACGCCGCCGCTGCCAGCGGGGAGCCCGTTCCCTCCCTCGTTCTCTGCAATATCGACTGGGAGACCATGGAAACCGAGGGCCTCACCGCAGAGCAGCAGCTGCTCCGGGACGCCTTTGACGCATACGGGATGCGGGACTACGTCGTCGTCACAAAGGGCGACATTAAAATTGCCGTTCTCGGCGTTTTCGGCATAGATTCGCTGGCCTGCGCCCCTACCTGTGTCCTGAAATTCCGGGACGCCTCGGAGGCTGCCGCGGAAACCGTGACACAGATCAAGGCCAACGAAACCGTTGACATGATCGTCTGCGTGTCCCACAGCGGCACGAGCGAGGACGAAAAAAAGTCCGAGGATGAGATTCTGGCAAAGAACGTACCCGATATCGATCTGATCATCAGCGGCCACACCCACACGACGCTGGCGGAACCCATCCGCCACGGCAACACCTACATCGTCTCCTGCGGGGAATACGGTAAAAATCTTGGCTCCCTCTCCATGTCCCAAAGAGAAGACGGGCGCTGGGAGCTTACAGCCTATTCCCTGATTCCCATCACTCCCGCCATCGCCGCCGATCAGCCCACACAGAAAAAGATCGACGGATTTATGGAGGCAGTGGACTCCTCCTATCTGGCCCGGTTCGGATACACCAGAAGCCGCATTTTGGCGCAAAACGACATTGTCTTTGCAACCGTGGACGATCTGTACACGGTTCATACGGATCACAATCTGGGCAACCTTTTGTCCGACGCCTTCAAATACGCCGTCTCAAATGCCGAAACGGAAGACACAAACCCGGTTGCCGTGGCGATCGCGCCTTCCGGCTGTATCCGCGATACCTTTGCCGCCGGCGATATCAGCGTGGAGGACGTCTTTAACGCCTACTCTCTGGGAATCGGTCTGGACGGCGTTGCGGGCTATCCCCTGATCAGCATTTATCTCACAGGCGCGGAGCTGAAGACCGGCGCGGAAATCGACGCCTCCGTGTCGGACCTGATGACTACCGCAAGACTGTATACCTCGGGGCTGAATTTCTCTTTCAATCCCCACCGCATCATCCTCAACCGGATCACAGACTGTTACCTGACGGACGACGCCGGAAACCGCGTGGAAATCGAGGACGACAAGCTGTACCGCGTGGTCTGCGATCTCTACAGCGGCCAGATGCTGGGAGCAGTCACGGACGTATCCTACGGTATTTTATCCATTCAGCCCAAATTTGCGGACGGCTCTCCTATTGAAAACATCGAGGACGCCATCATCACCGCCGACGGACAGGAAATAAAGGCGTGGGCAGCTATCGCGGGATTCTTGGAAACCTTCGAGGATACCGACGGCGACGGCATTCCCAACGTCCCCGCGCTCTACGGAAGTCTTCACGGCCGTAAGGTCGTAGAGGACAGCACAAGCCTGCCGGATCTGGTAAAGGGCCTCAACAAATACGCCGTCATCATCCTTCTGGCCGTATTGCTGGTTCTCGTTATCCTGATTCTGCTCATCGTGCTGATTGTAAAGTTGATCCGCAGGATATGGAAGAAGCGCTCCCGCAAGGCGGCAGACAAATAAAATTCACGCTTCGCGAAAGTTCCGGTGTCATAAAAAAGTGCCGCAAGCGGCACTTAGAAGAATGCTCCGCATTCTTCCCTTGCCACGACGAAATTTCTTGTAGAATAACAAACGCAGGGCTGCCACACCGCAGATCATTTCACTGATCGCCGATGCGGCAGCCCTGTTCATGTTTTCTTTTCTGTTCCGTTATCCCTGACTGCCGTCAAGCTGTACGGAGTCATTCGCATATATTTCGGAGACCTGATCCTCCAGATCCTTTTCCTGCTTCTTCATATCATGGTGCTTCCACACGAATACTGCGATAACGGCAATCAGTATAATCGCTGCCGGAATGTCCCACCAGCAAAAGCCCAATGCGCTGTGCTCAAAAACATATGACATACCAATCCCTCCTTCTTACCGCTGCTTCGCAGCATCCTTTGCAAGCTCTTTGCGGAGCGCTTCGATCTGCTTTTGTCCTTCTTTGTCAAAATCATCCTCGCGCTTTCTCTGGTTGCGCACATGCACAACCAGAATCACCGCAAGCGCCGCCGCTAATACAAGTGCAGGCAGATCCCAGAAATGTAAACCCAACACATTGTGTACCGCTTCATACATATTGTAAAACATACGGTTTCCTCCTCTCTGCTCACACTGTATTATTCAGTGGCCTTTCTCTTAATCGTCTCGGTATTGTATTTGCCCATCAGCTCCGCGATCTTCTTCTGGTGCTTCTTCATGCTCTTCGTATAGCAGATCGCCACGATGAGCGCCGCCAGCATCAGCAGGAAATGCAGTATACAGCAGATATGGCCGTCGTGGAAATTAGCCAGAGGCGTCTCTTCCTCTTCGATGGGGATGATAATGACGTCTCCGTCCTCATTTTCATCGATCACTCCGCCGGGCGCCAGAGGCGCTGTCTCTTCCTCGATCTCAACCCCGGGGTCTGCAGGCGCTTCAGGCCCTCCTGCAGGCACGTTCGCCACTACGGGCACGATAACGGGTACAATCGGCGCGGGCTCCACGGGAGCAGGCGTTTCATCCGTCGGTTCGGGATCCGGCGTAGGAACCGGCGCGGGTCCCGGGACAACCGCATTCAGCGTATAAACGACTGTCAGCTCTACATCTCGCGCGGGCATTCCGTTCTCACCCGGTCTCAAGAATGCATAGTTCGGTGTATATCCTCCGATCGTCGGCGAATAAATTGCCTCAAGGTCATCTCCCGCCCGGAATGCTCTTCTGACGTCGGGCGCTGCCTGAACGCCGTTTGCGTATACATAATGGATCACCAGGCTGTAGATATTCTCCACGTTTACGGGATCCGTTTCCGTTACCTTGGGCTCGGGATTAATCGGTTCCGGCTTAACATCAGGCTTTTCGGGATCTACAGGTCCTGTGGGCTGCACGGGATCCACCGTCACTCTCACTCCGTTGACAATCGCGTTTCCTGCATCTGCCTCCTGAACCGTATACTCGCAAATCAGCGTAAAGGTTTCGCCGGGCTCCAGGGAATCTACCGTCACGGTGTTATCCTCATTCAGCGTATATCCCGCTGCCGCAAGGGCATCCGCATCCTCTGCGAGAATGCCGTTCAGCTCTGTAAATACCACCTGTCCCGCCGCATTCTGAAGCAAATCTGTAACCGTCACACCGTGAAGCGTCACATTCGCGTTGCTGCTTACGGTGATCTGGTATCTGATCACATCGTCCGTGTCATACTCATCCTGAGGATCCAGCACTACCTTGCTGACCGCGTAGTCCGTGCGGATCGGTTCTGTGCCAACCGTCACTTCACCGGGAACTACGTCAGGATTCTCCGGCGCACCGTTCGGCGTATTCTCGGGCATCTTTCCTGTGACAGTCGCCCTGTTAAACACCTGACCCGCCTTGATATCTTCCTCCGTCACGGTGTAGGTTACCTTATACTCCGCGGACTCGGTCTGCGGTGCGAGCGTTCCAACCTCGATGATGTCTCCGGTAAGTTCGTCCTTCACCACGATATCCGTCACGGTGACATTACCCGTATTCTTTACGGTGATGGTATAAACAATATCCTCGCCAAGCGCATATCCTCTGTCCGGACTGTCCGCCGTCTTCGTCACCGTGAGCTCGCCGTTCACCGTTGTGGACTGCGCCGTTGCCTCGGCCTGATACTCATGCCCCTTATAGGACGCCGTCACTTCATTCTTAAAGCTGCCTGCCTTAATGTCCGCTTCCGTGATGACATAGCTTGCCTTGATTGTCTCTTCTTCGCCTGCTCCCAGGTCGATATCAATGATCTCCTCGCCGCTGTTGCTGAAAAAGGCTGTTATGGCTCTCCAAATCCTTGTAAGCAGACCGGCATCGTTTACTCCCGTTTCGAAGGTCACGCCGGGAAGCTCTTTCAACGTTACGGTCACAGGCTCGTCGTAAATGTTCTTCACGGTAATGGTAAAGTTCACGGTCTGGCCGATCTGGTATTCGGACACATTTCCGTCTACGACTTTGGTCACCACCAGGTCATCACTTACTTCGATAGGATCACCATTTTCATCTTTGGCGACATCCGTCACCTCCAGAACGCCTTCCTTGCGTTCAATTACATAGTTAGCGGTTACATCGACATTTTCCTTCGTCAAAATCTGTACATCGTATACATCGTCTCCAACGATGTTCGGGCCGGAGCCTACCAGAGTCTGGCTGCCGATGATCTTCGCTTTCACATCCTGCTGGCTTACAAGGCCACGGTTTTCTTCTGCGTTGAACTCCTCAACGGTATACTCATTCGCCGTCAGCGCCTCGCCGGTATAAATTCTGGTCGCCGACTTTGCGGTAATCGTAAGAGGGCGGGGCTTAATGGTCAGGAAACCGGAGACAGGCTTTACATTAAATTGATCCGTCACATCGTTTCCGGCCGCATCCCAAACTGTGTAATTTCCCTGTACAGGAATAGTTTCCTTGCTGTCCGTTACAATTGTTCCGCTGGCTTCCGAGGTCAGGCCTGTCACATAGTAATTTTGGCCGTCTTCCACTACGAGGATTCCCTTTTCAGGCGTTTCTGCCGTTCCGGTCGAAAAAGGTAATTCCTCCTCATTTTCAAACCCGCTTACGGTCTGCAACGTTCCGTCATAAAATGTTTCGAGTCTCTTCGCCGTTACCGTTACTTCACTTGCGTCGCGGTTGTTTACCGTCAGCGTTCCTTCTGATTTAACAATTGTGTAGTTATCTTCCTTCGTATTCGCGTTCAGTTTATAGGTAAACTCGTTAGCGGAGAATCCCACCAAAGTCTGGGTGCCGGTAAAGGTATAGGTTGCGCCTTCTCCTGTCGCCCAGCCGTCCCCTGATACTATAATAGCCGCATCGCCGTTTGTCAGTGCCTTTCCGTCGTACTCTTTATCGAGGTTATCCGAAATCAGCGTTACATGCCGCTTCTCAATCGTCAAATGTCCGGGAGTGATTGTAACGTTAAACTGAGCGGTCACATCGTTCCCTGCCGCATCCAGCACTGCGGGGGTTCCGGTCACAGAAATCTCTGCCACACTGTCCTCTACATTCTTACCGCTGGCTTCCGAGGTCAGACCTGTCACATAGTAGGTCTTGCCGTTTGCGGTTACGGGGATTCCCTTTACGGTCGTTCCGTCCGGCAGGGTTACATCGGCTTCCCCTTCTTTAAATCCGCTTACGGTTTTCGGCGTTCCGTCATAGGTATCCGTGAGGCTCTCTGCCGTCACCGTTACCTGATACAGATCAGTATCAGGACGGTTTCTTACCGTCAACGTTCCTTCCGTCTTTGTGATATCGTAGTTATCGGCATTCGTGCCATCCTTTAACGTATAGGTGAACGCGTTAGCGGACTCGCCCACTAAAGTCTGGGAGCCGGTAAACTCATAGTCCGCGCCATCCTCACCTACCCAGCCGGTCTCTTCTGCAAGCGCCGTATCGCCGTTCGTCAGTTCCGATCCGTTGTATGCCTTGCTCAGAGTCGCCGAGGTCAACGTTACAGGCTGCTTTTTAATCGTCAAATATCCGGGCTCAACTGTAACATCAAACTGAGCGGTCACATCGTTCCCCTCTGCATCCTTCACTACCACAGCATCAGTTCCGGTCACTTCGGTTTTTCTGCCTACTACCACCTTAACAGTTTCACCGGTCTCTGTGGTTTCTTCTTTTACCACAACATCCTTACCGGTCGCTTTAGAGGTCAGACCCGTCACATAATAGGTTTTGGAAACGGTTTCACCGTTTATCTCTTCCTCTACCGTTACAGGGATTCCCTGCGCGGTTTCGCCTACAAACCCTTCTACCGTATGTTCCGTTCCGTCATAGGTCGGTTCAAGGCTGCTCGCCGTTACCGTTACCTGATACTTCTCGGTACGGTCGATTACTGTCAGCGTTCCTTCCGTCTTTGTGATATCGTAGTTACCGGCCTTCGTATTGGCGTTCAATTTATAGCTGAACGCATTAGCGGACTCGCCCACCAAAGTCTGGGTTCCGGTGAAGGTATAGGTTGCGCCTTCTCCTTCTGCCCAACCGGTCTCTGTTGCAAGTTCTGTCTCGCCGTTTGTCAGCGCTGTTCCGTCGTATTCCTTTTCCAGAGTCGCCGAGGTCAGCGTTACCGCACGCTTGCTGATCGTCAGGGAGCCGGACTTCTTTGTAACCTCAAACTGATCGGTTACATCGTTCCCCGCTACATCCTTCACTACAGCGGTTCCGCTTATAACGGTATCCTTGCTGTCCGCCACATTCGTACCGCTGGCCTTGGAAGTCAAGCCTGTCACATAGTAGGTCAGGCTATAGGTTTTGCCGTCTACCGTCGTCTCTACTACGACAGGGATTCCCTTTTCGGTCGTTCCGTTCGAGAATGTTACTTCCTCTTCTCCCTCAAACCCGTCTACGGTCTTCACTGTCCCGTCATAAGGTTCTGTATGGCTCTTCGCCTTTACCGTTACCTGATACTTCTCATTACGGTCGCTCACCGTCAATGTTCCCGGCTGCATAGTGATTTCGTAGTTATTCGCATCCGTACCCGTCTTCAGGGTATAGCTGAATGTGTTTTCGGAGCTGCCGACCAAGGTCTGGGTGCCGGTGAACGAGTAGGTTGCGCCTTCTCCTTTCACCCAGCCGTCCCCTGTTATGGCAATCGCGTTCCTGCCATTCGTCAGCGGCGTTCCGTCATACTCCTTGCTCAGAATCGCCGAAGTCAACGTTACGGTTCTCTTATTAATCGTCAAAGTTCCGGGAATGCCTGTAACCGTAAACTGTCCGGTCACATCTTTTCCGTTCTCATCAAACACCTGAGCGGTTCCGCCTATAACGGTTTTCTTGCTGTCCGCCACGTTTGTACCGCTGGCCGTAGAAGTCAGACCCGTCACATAATAAGTTTTGGAAGTGGCTTGACCTTCTGCTGTTACCTTTACGGGGATTGCAAGAATCGTCCTTTTATTTTCAGTACCTTCCCCAAGAGTTACTTCCTTTTCTTCCTCAAACCCGCTTACGGTCTGCACTGTTCCGTCATAGGTTGTTGTAAGGCTCTTTGCCGTTACCTGGATTCCTTTCAGTTCTTCTACCTGTACTACTACCGGCTCCGGCTCTTTCCCGGTAACCTCAATAGCTCCCGAGACGATCTTCGCCGTATTGCTGATTGCAGCGCCCGCATCCTGAACAGCTATCGTGTAATCATATGTAATAACCGCTTTTCCCTTCGCGCCGATGCTCGCAATGGTAAACGTCTTTTCTGTTTCGTTCCATACCGCGCCGCTTACATTGCTGATCTCTCCCGCGCCGCTCAGAGTATCCTGCACCACTACATTTTTTAACTCTTTTGCTTCTGTATTCTTGACCGTAATGGTATAGTGAACCGTCTCTCCCACTGCAGCCCGGCTCGCATCAGACGTCTTGTCAAGCCCGACCTGGGACTTTCTGTACTTGAGGATCATCTTATTGGTCTGCAGTCCGAGCGAAATGCTTACGCCCTCTACGATTTTATCGCCGAGCAGCTCCACGCCCTCATATACATAATTGTCAATATCCTTTTTATATTCGGCAACAGAAAGCACCTGTCCGAAAGCGCCAGTTTCCTCGACGGAGTCGGCTATTTTATTGCCGTCGCTGTCTACATATTCTACCGTGTAAAGCAGATTTGAAAGGTACTCCGAAAGATCAAGATATCCGTCTAAATGCCATGCGAGCGTTTCCCACCCTATATTAAAATCGTTCGCTCCTTCGCTCGTCAGCAGGTTTTTCCACTCTATCTTCGCAATGTCAACCGTATCCTTCGGAAACGTACTAAAATACTCGATACTTCCAAGCGCATTTATAACTGTATTAAAATGCTCCGTTTCGGTTAATGTTTTGCCCTTTTCCGTCGCTAAAGGGATGGCCGCCCTAACCTTTCCTACCGTAATCCAGCCAGCACCGTTCGTTTTCAGGCCCAGCGCCTTTAACGCCTCTGTATTCTTCATGGTAGCGGAATCCAGCTGCGCATACACATAAACCGTGCGTTCCTCCACCTGCTGCGCTGCACCCGTCACATTGACAAGATATTCTGTCCCACAGATATCAACCGTCGTCGTTCCTGCACTTTTGCCGGTTACTTTGAAGACATTGCCATAACCGGTCCACTCTACGGTGGCAATCGCAAGATCATAGCTGCTATACTGCCCATTATGCCGATTCGAGCCTCCAGACCCCTTATCATGACTCGTATTTCGGCACCAAGCCCATGTAGAGCCTCCCACCACTAAATCTATCACATTCTCCTCCGCGTAAACGGAAGCAGTCTCCGCGCCGAAAGAATCCGCCGAAAGCATAGCGCTGCCCGCTTCCCGGACATTATCCGCCGAAGCCGCAGCATCCTCCGAAAGCTTCTCATCTTCCGAAACCGTGTTTTCCGCCGGAAGACCTTCCGTCAGCGCTCCGTCCTCCTCAGGCTCCCCGGGAATCACAATCACCTGTGTTTCCACCGTGTTCTGCGCATTGCCGCCGGACACCGTGCTGCCATCGGTAACCGCCCACAAAAGGCTGTCCGAAGACGAGTATACACATGCGGTTATCACAAGTGTTATCGTCAGCAGAAATGCAAGCGCTCTCTTTACTCTCTGCCAGTTTTTCTTTTTCATACCTTTCTCCTTTTCTTTTTGGGATAAACCTTCTCCACCCCGTTCTTTTTCTTTTCCCGTTCTTTTTCTTTTCCCGTTCTTTTCGTTTCCGTTCTTTTTTCCGCTCTTTTTCTCTTTCCGTATGCTTTCTTTCCGTCCGTTTGTCTTTCCCCGCGCTTTTCCGTTCTTTTCTTTCGGAAAATTACGCCGTAACAGGTGTCGCAAAGGGACGTTTTTTTGCCGTTTCATATATAAAAGAGCGTTCAAATCAGAAAAATGGCTCAAAAAAAATTTAAAAAATTTAAAATTTTATGAAAACTGTAATTTTACAAAGGGAAAACATGTGCTATACTACACTTAATTGTGATAATTATGAGATGGAAGGATGATAGCGTTATGAAAAGATTTGATAAACACAAAACCGTGCAGTTGGTCTTGACAGTGGTCCTCGCTGTTATCAGTTTGTACATAATCCTGTCGGACGGCGAGCTATACCAGCTGGTGGGCCGGGATCCCCATATCAGGGCTCTTTGCATTCTGTTATGGCTTTCCTTTGTTTTATCCTTCCTGTTTATATTTGTAGACTTCAGTCTTTTCAGCAAATTTAAAAGAGATTACAGGGAACTGGACTTTGCCGTATCTTCGGATCCGGTGTCGGGAATTGCCAACCGTTACAGCTGCGACATGCTGATTGAAAAATATGTGGATCAGCCGCTTCCCGACGGGATTGGCTGTATCATGTTTGATCTGACGAATCTTCGGGAAACAAACCGGCGGCAGGGGCACAAGGCGGGCGATATCCTGATTCAGGCCTTTTCCGGCATCCTGCAGTCCTCCGCAAAGGATCTGTGTTTTGTGGGACGCAACGGCGGAAATACTTTTCTTGCTCTTTTTGAATCCTGCAGCGATAAAAAAATGAACACCTTCCTAAAACGGATCGCGGACAAGGTGGAGCATTATAACAGTTCTTCTTCTTTTCCGATTCATTACCGTTACGGAGCCGCTTTCGACGAAGAATCCGATATCGAGACAATCACGGATTTGATCGCGCTTTCCAACAAGCGCATACACGAGGATGAAACGTAAAATTATAACGGGAGAAAATACAAATGCCTACGTTGGATTACAGCTATATTGCCGATCTGGTTGTCCGGGCACAGTCAGACGACAGCGATGCATTTGCAGAACTGTATGCTGCTACTTATCAAAGACAGTATCATTTTTCCTATCGCTACTTAAAGGATGAGTACCTCGCGCAGGATGCTCTGCAGGAGACCTACACCATCGCCCTTGAAAATCTTTCCAAATTAAAAGAGCCCAGCCTGGTGATCGCCTGGTTAAATCAGATTAACTTTCGCGTCTGCTATAATCTGAGTGTAAAGCAGAAAAACTTTTATCAGGAAATGACAGACTACAACGCCTCGGCGGAAGAGCTTGTCTCCGCCGCGTCGCCCCACGACAGCGATCCGGAGGCCGCCGTCATATAGGTGGATTCCAGAAAATATCTGATGAACCAGATTTTAAAGCTGCCCTTTACGGAGTCTCAGGTGATTCTTCTGAAATACTATCGGCATATGAAGCAGGATGAAATTGCCCTGCTGATGGATATCAGCCGCAGCTCCGTCAAGCGGTATCTGTCGAGCGGGCTTAAGCGGTTGCAGCAAATACTTCAGAAAGGAGAGACGATCGGCATATGAAACTGTTTAAAAAGGATCCACCGCCGCAGCTTGATATCGAAACGGCAAGAGAAATTCTGCAGCATACCTTTGAAGTCACCCAAAACGAGCCGAACTCCGTCCCTCTGGAAGTATTGGCTTCTTACAGTAATTACCGCAAGGAACGCTTTTCCCTGCAAAAAACGGTATTGGTTCTCCTGACGGTCTTTTTCCTGCTGATTCCGCTTTTGTTTATCCCGCCTTCCTTCACGCTGTCTGTAAAGACAGACGAGAACGGGGTAAATCCTGTGTACCGGCTGGAGCTGGAGTCGTTTATGCTGGTGGATCAGCTGACCGTCCGGATCGGGGATCGCAATATCCCTGCGTATGAGGTGGATTCGCATGTTTATTCCATAGAACCTCCCGTGAACGGGCAGATGGTCATCACGGTCAAGCTGATCAACCGACAGACCTACACAGAGTATATCGAAGTGACAAACGTAGACAAGGAAGCCCCCGTTATCGAGAGCTATGAGGTGATAGATCATCTGCTTCATCTCTTTGTGACGGACAGCGGCATCGGCGTGGATTTTGGCGGAATCGTCGCCCTCAATTCGGACGGGCAGGAGGTCGCTCCTCTAAAAATCGACGAGGCCTCCGGAGAAGTGATTTTTGAGCATCCCTCCCAGATTGTCAATATTACGTTTCCCGATAAGGCGGGCAACGTTCTGCAGGTTATGCTTGTGACGGAGTAGGGCAGACGGCGTGGAAAGCAGCGACTCGTTTGAGCCGCTGCCTTCCTTCCCACATTTCTATTGTCATAAATATTTTTCTATTTCTGCTTTCAATTCAGGTAAATCTTCATGAATGGTATCCCAGATAATATTCATATCTACGCCTGAGTATCCATGGACAATCCGATTCCTCATACCATAGAGCTGCTTCCACGGTATTGTCCTGATTTTGTTCTTCGCGTCATCGCTTATGGATGTTTTGGCAAGTTCTCCTATCTGCATAAGATTAAATACGCAAGCCTCTACCCTCATAGAATCTTTTTGAAATTCGTTAAGCTCTTTGCAGTCATTACAATAGCTCAATATCGAGACTACATGTTCATATATTTTTTGTAAAACCCTTCTGTCTTTATTATCCATAAATCACCTTCCCGCTTTGCCTGATTTCCTCGTCGATCTGTGAATTTGGTGCAATTTGCGACACGTCAATCAGATCAACATCTTTTCCCAAAGATGTCACAACATCTTCAAGCAGTCCAAAAAAGGCAAGTCCTTTTAATCCGCTGTCAACCAAAATATCAACATCACTTTGCTCTCTTGCAGTACCTTTTGCATAAGAACCAAAAATGATTGCCGTTTTTACTTTGTAATCAGAAAAAATTGGATTTAATATCATCTGTATTTGCTGTACGGTGTATACTTTATTCTGCATAATAATTCCTTCCTGCTATCCAAAATATTTCTGCATAAGACTGTCAAACAAAAGCTGTGTGTTTGGCGAAATACAGGATATTGTTTTCAGATAAGCCCATCCCACGCGAAGCAGTATCTTCCCTTTTATCTGCCGGGTTCCCACCACGCCAAAGCTCCTGGAGTCCATGGACTGCGCCCGGTTATCCCCCATCACAAACAGCTGTCCCTCCTGCAGGGTGAGAGGATACCGCACCGCTCCTTCCTGCTCCAGGGTCTCCCCCACGGCATACGGTTCCTCCAGGGGCGTACCGTTCCGGTATACCTTTCCGTCCCTTATCTCAACCGTATCTCCGGCCACCGCGATGATGCGCTTTAGATAATATTCCCCCGAGGGGATTCTGACCGACACCACATCCCCCGGCTTGTACCCAAAGTTGATTCTCCGGTAGAAAACCAACTCGCCGTCGTACAGCGTCGGCTCCATGGAATCTCCCTTTACAAAGGAGATTCCCACCGCCAAACGGAGGATGACAAATACGGCGATCAGCAGAATCAGTATTTTTTTTGCGCTTTTCAGCCAGCCGTATTTCAGTCCGTCCACTTTTCTGAAAGATTTTCTTTTCATAAATTGCCTATACCGCTCCCCGGTCACAAACGCCGGTCCGTTATTCTCCCGCGTTTTCCTTGCGCTTTTTGATTGCCTCGCGTATTCTCTCTTCCATGGATTCCTCCATAACGATTTTCATGTCCTTCAGCTCCATGCCGCTCATCCCGAAGAACAGCTTCAGGAAGAAAGTATAATGGAACAGGGGCATCGGAAAATGTACCGTCTTTTTCTTCCACTCCTTCTCGGAACCGGCCAGCGTCACGGTCTCTATCAGCTGTTTGTCCTGAAATACCGAGAGCGGAAGCTGCGCCAGATCCGCGGTCTCTGCGGAAGCCCTGCAGAAAAATTCCAGCCGGAACGTACCTCTCTCCTTCACCGCCACCTGTACAGTTGTGGTCTTTCCCTTTGCGGTGTCGATCAGCGCCGTATCGACGGCGGCCTCATCCCTCATCTCCACCTTCAGAAGCGCTCCCACGGACAGGCTGTCCTGCTCCGCGCATTCCCTGAGCTCTCTGTCAAGCTCCGTCTCTGCTCCCACGCTTCTCTGATAAGCGGGGGACGCCAGCAGGAATCTGCAGATATTGGCCGCGCTGCGCTGAAACTCGCCTCTTGTGACAGTACCTTTCTGCAGCTCCGCCATCGAGTTATCCTCGTTGGAATTGCTCAGGGAATCTCCCGTCACCATATACAGGTCGTTCTGGCTGCGCACCATGGCTGCGGTGTTTTCGATGGAGGCGGGCTTTCCTTCGTCGTTTGCCTTCGCCCACCAGTCCGTCATGACAATCCCGCGATAGCCCCATTCTCCCCTGAGTATTGTCGTCAGCAGATCGTAATTTCCCGCGGTCCACAGTCCGTTTACGGGGCCGTAGGTAGACATGACTGACCTTGCCATGCCTTCCTTCACCGCAATCTCAAAGCCCTTGAGATAGATTTCGCGGAGGGCTCTCTCGGAAACCGCCGCTTCCGCAAAGTTACGGCTGTGCTCTTGATTGTTGCAGGCAAAATGCTTTACCGTCCCCGTCACGCCGTACCGCTGCATCCCCAGAAGCTGGGCCGCCGCCATCCTTCCGGTGAGTACCGGATCCTCCGAAAAATATTCGAAATTCCGCCCGTTCAACGGGTTTCTGTGGATGTTCATGCCCGGCCCGAGAAGGGTATCCACCTGATTTTTCCGCAGCTCCATGCCCTCAAAACGGTAAAGCTCCTCCACCAGCTTCAGGTTAAAGGTACACGCCAGACATGTGCCGTTCGGCATGGCAAAGGCAACCGTCCCGCAGTCCATGCGGATACCGCTTGGACCGTCCGCGCAGCAGCCCGCCGGAATACCGTACTTTTGCAGACTCTCCGTGACGCCGCCGAAAGCGCCCGCCGTTCCGGGCGTCACCTTGGGCGAACACATTCCCTCGCCGCGGATCATACAGCAAAGCTCCTCATCCGTCAGCTGTGCCAGAAAATCTCCCATGGAAGCCCGCCCGGCTTCCACGTCCGCCAGCCGATATCCTTTATCCCCCGTATAGGCGTACTCCTCCGGCAGTCTCTTAAGTCTTCTCTCTGCGGGATCCGTCGTCCGCAGCGGAACCTCCTGCCAGCCCTGCTCATAAACGCCGTCCGCTTTTCGCTCTGCGGGCCTCATCCGCTCGAACGGGGTCACGGGCGCCATGGCTTCCTCCAGCCTCTCCACCGCCGCCGTCGTGCCACAGGTTATACTGCCTGCGGCTTTCGCGTCCCGCACATTTTCTCCCACATAGAAAACGTACTCTCCCGCCTCCAGCACATAGCAGGACTTATACCCCGTAGCGCCGCTGTCGTCGTAAGACGCCAGCTCGTAAGCGGAAAAGTCAAGCAGCAACTCCTCGCTTTCCCCGGGAGAGAGCTCCCCCGTCTTGGCAAAGCCGCAGAGGACTCTCCCCGCTTTTCCCAGTACGCCCTGAGGCGCTTCACAGTATACCTGTACCACTTCTTTCCCGGCGCGGCTCCCCACATTTTTTACCTGTATTTTGACGGTGACGGCTTTCCCTGTGTTTTTACCGCTCACCGCTTCTTTTCCCGCCTCTCCCGTGTAGGCCCGGGTTTCCTCTTTACGGCCTGTGCCGTCGGTTCCTTTCCCGAAATCTCCCGTTTCGTCACTCTTTTCAGCCGCCCCGGGAAGCTCTCCCTCTACCCCGGCGGAAATCTCGAACCGGGTATAGGAAAGACCGAATCCGAAGGGATACAAAACTTTTTCCGGCGCAAAGGTCGAAAAATAGCGGTATCCCACATAAATGTCCTCCGCATAAAAATTTCTGACAGTGTTGCCATAAAATTTTGCAGAGGGGTAATCCGCAAGGTCAAAGGCAATCGTATCGGATAATCTGCCCGAAGGATTCACGTCCCCGGACAGCACGTCCGCCACGCCGTTTCCTCCCTCCTGGCCTCCCTGCCAGACGTAGAGCACCGCGGAAGGACAATACTTTTCCACCCACTTCATGTCGATGATATTTCCCACGTTTAAGAGCACTACCGTCCGCTCGAACGCGCGGCACACCGTCTTTAGCATCCGCTCCTCTGTCCCGGTCAGAAGATAGCTGCCCTCCTCCTTCAGGTTATCCTTATCTTCCCCGGCTGTCCGCCCGATTATGATGACAGCTGTGTCAGATTCCTTTCTGGCCTGTGCCGCCAGCTCTTCGGAGACCGGCATTTCCTCCTGAAACCACGGCTCCTGGGCCCAGCCCTTCCCGCCGTCAAAAGGATGAGTCTCCAGCCATTTCTCATAGACCCTCATCAACTCCCCGTTCAGCTCAAACCGCCCGTCAGCCTTTAACGCGTCCAGAATCCCCGTCACATACGCCGTATTTACCAGCCCGCCGGAGCCTGTCCCACTCTTATAATAGCAAAACTGGCTTCTGCCAAACAGCGCGATTTTACTCCCGGCAGGAAGCGGAAGCACGCCGTCCTCGTTTTTCAGCATCACAATTCCTTCCGCTGCCGCCTGCCTGGCCGCCGCCTTGTATTTTTCCGGATCAAATTGTTTTTCTTTCATGAGTTTTCCCTTTGCCCCTTCCTACTTTTTCCGTCAAACTCATTCTACCACAAATTTTTGTTTCGTCCACCGGAAATCGCTGCGACGGTATTATATTTGCTCTTTCCCTACTGCTGCCGTCTCAGCGCCCCCGCCAGGGCTCTCTTTGACATAGGCGCTTTATACACCGCCAGCGACAGCAGATACTGCAGAACCCCGCAGATCAGAATCGCGGCAAACCCTGCCGCCCCGACCAGCCCGAAGGTTCTCCAGCTCCCTGCGCCGATTCCGCTCAGCCAGTTTCTGCTCCGGTTCGCATAATATCCGAAGGTCAAAAAGAACATCGCCATAAACAAAGCGGAGGACACGAAGAAATATTTGTAGGCTGCCCCCATGTACAGCATAAGGCATCCTATGACCACCGCTGAAAACAAAATCTGCTCACAGACGCTTCCCATTGCATCGGGCCAAAGCGCCGCCGCAACCCCCTCCGTCAGCAAGAGCGCAGAATAGCCGCATATCATACAAAACACGCTCATCACCGCCGGAACGGAGGTCTGCAGCTTCTTTTTCATCGGGGAAGCCTGGATCACATCAGACATGCTGCAGGTGTAGAGCAGCTGTACCATAAACATTGCCGTCAACGCCAGAAAATACCCTCCGGGAATCGTCCCGTCTTCCGTCATCGAGGCCTGCAGGAAGCACAGCGCAATTCCGATCAGGCTTACGATGATTCCGCTGATCACCGTGCTTTTGTAGTTGAGCCCAAATTTTAAAATCCGAAATCCCAGTTTCAAATTACTTATCATGATAGCCCTCCTTCACCTTCCGCATTGCCGTCTTTACCGCCAGCGCTCCGACGCCCGCTCCCAAAAGAGCCGCCGCCCCGCAAGAAACCCAGAGCGGGCAAACCTCGACCTCCGCAAGGGCAAAGCATACGATACCGATGATCGCGGCAACGTACCCTATCAGCATATTCATATTCAGTGTGCTCCAAAATCTGGCGATCAGCGTCCCGGCTACGGAAAGACAGCCGGTTTCCAAAATCGGCAGCGCCAGTCCGCCCAATACCCCAAGGGTTTCTCCTCCGAGCAGCAGACTTATCAAAAAACAGCTTCCGAAGATAGCGGCTGCCTCCAGAAAATGCCTTATGACATCCAGAATTAGCACGCTTTCCATCATCTGCATCCCTCTGGACGAGGTTTTCAGACAGTCCAGCTTTTCGGCATTTTTCTCCTGAATCCCTCCTAAAAACCAGTGATCCGCCAGAATCTCCAGCAAAATCAGTGCAGTCATAACCGCGGGGACGCCGCTTCCCCCCATCTTTATCAGGAAAAGCAGCTGGATTCCTGCCGCGGACAGCGGCACAGCCAGGTACATGACCAGCCGGTAACCCAGCGAGGTAAACGCCAGATAACTTTTTATTCTCATCTTCACACTCATTTCATACCCCTTTATGCGCCATTTAACGCAGGCTTGTGTTGGTCTTCATGACCGCCACGCAGATCTGCGACAACGTAGGCGTCTCCACGGAAATATCCATTCCCGCCAGCCGATTCATATTTTCGGCAAGACAGATCCCCTCGAACCCGTAGGAGCTTTTCGATATCGTGTACAGAATTTTCCCGGCTGCCTCCGCGTCCGCCGCCTCTCCCTTTACCGACACATACTTCTCCTTCAGATCCTCCACAAAGCCCTGCTCCACAATGTTCCCGTGCTCCAGGATGATCGCGTAATCCGTCACATTTTCCATGTCGGAAATGTTATGAGTGGAGAAAAACACGGACCGTTCCCCGCCTCCCTGCTCCAGATACTCCCGCAGGATGTCGCAGAGTCTGTCCCGCATCAGGGGATCCAGAGGCGACGCAGGCTCATCCAGAATCAAAAGCTGCGTATCTCTCGCCAGAACCATGGCCAGCATCAGCTTGATCTTGTTTCCGTCGGACAGACTTTTCACATCCTTGACCGCCCCGGTGGGAATACTCAGCTCTTCGCAAATCTCCCGAAACTTCTCCCTGCTAAAGCCCTCATACAGGATTTCGCCGAGCTCCTCCACCTGCTTCACCGTCCATTGCGGCAAAAAGTAGTTCCCCGGCCCGGTATAGCCGATCCGCTCCTGCACTGCGCCGCTCATCTTTTCCTCTCCGTCAAAATAGCGGATTTCTCCTTTGTAGTCCAGACGGATCCCCGTCAAAAGATTCAGCAGGGTCGTCTTCCCCGCCCCGTTCTCTCCGATCAGCGCGGTGGCGTAGCCCTTCGGGATCTCCAGCCGCGGTACGGACAATTCAAATCCCTTAAATTTTTTCTGCAGATTTGATAGCTTGATTACGCTGTTTGTTTCCATGGTCCTCTCCTTTTTCGGTTAAGTCGTCGCCTGCGAAAACGGCGGTTCTCCGATGCCTGCAAAGGCGCAGACATGCTTCCCGCTCTTCTCATACCTCCAGATTCAGCAGCGTCTCCAGGGTTTTCAGCAGCTCTTCCCGCGTAATTCCCGCCATCTTTGCCGCGCGAATCGCCTCCAGCAGAGCCTCCTCCACCTTTCTCGCATGCTGCTCCTTCAGCATCTCGCTGTCCTGGGCGTTGACATAAAAGCCCTTGCCCTGAACCGCCGTCACCAGTCCTTCCTCCGCCAGCTGTTCATAGGCCTTCATCGTGGTAATCACGCTGATCTTCAGATCCCGTGCCAGCCCGCGGATAGACGGGAGATATTCTCCCTCCTTCAGTTTTCCTGCCAGGATATCGGCTCTCAGCTGATCCGCAATCTGCTGATAAATCGGAATCCCGGAATTTTGTAATAGTTTCAAAGTGGCCACCTCTTTCAACTGTCTATATGTTATATATACAGCATAATCAGTTTCCTGTCAACACCTTTTTGAAATTATTTTGAAGATATTCTTGAAGACAACAGAATCCACATCCCGCGGAAATTCTATCGCCATCAAAAAACGACCCCGCAGCAAAGCTGCGGGGAAACAAGCCCAAAGTATGTCAAATACCGGCGTTCTGCGGGTTTACCGGAACGATCTTCCCTCCCGTAAACTCAAAGACGGCGTCCGCCAGCTCCTCGATGTCGCCGGGAATATGGCTTGTGAGCAAAATAAGCCGCTCCGGCGACTTCAGTTCGAAGAGCAGCCGCTTGATCTGCGCCGCGCCCTGTTTATCCAGACCGTTAAAGGGTTCGTCCAGGACAAGGATTTTCTGGTGCTCCATAATCGCCTGTGCTATCGCAAGCCGCTGGCGCATCCCGAGAGAAAAGTTCTTTACCTTTTCCCTGTTGGCGGGGTCCAGCCCGACCAGCTCCAGTGCGGCTCTTATTTCCTCATCCTTTATGATGCCCTTGATCTGCGCAAGATATCTTAAATTCTCAAGCTGTGTGTAATTCTCTATAAATCCGGGTTTTTCAATGAGGACGCCCAGCTCCGGCAAAAAATCGATATCCCTTCCGATCACTTTGCCGTCTAAAGCGACGGTTCCTCCGTCGGCCTTCAGGAAGCCGCAGATTATTTTAAAAAACACGGATTTTCCCGAACCGTTTGCTCCCGTAAATCCGTAGATATTGCCAAATTCCAGCTCCAGATTGATATCATCCAGAACCGTCCGCTTCTTAAATTTTTTCGTTAATCCGCTTATTTTTAACATGTAACCGCTCTCCCTTCTCTTTTCGGCGTATATACAATCATTTTTTCCTGCACGGCGAAGTGCTGCTCCGGTTTCCTGCCCGGCACTTTGCGGCAGACCGTGACCTCCTTTTCCCGCACGGCAGAGTATTTCCCCGGTTTCCTGCCCGGCGCTTTGCGGCAGACCGTGACCTCCTTTTCCCGCACGGCAGAGTATTTCCCCGGTTTCCTGCCCGGCGCTTTGCGGCAGACCGTGACCTTTCTTCCCCGCACGGCGAAGCGTCGGCCCACGCGACATCCGCCGGATTTCACGGCAATAGAGCGCCGCCGCGGCCAAATCCGTGCCTGCCGTCAACAAAACTAAGGGGACTTCCGTAATCCGCTTTTTTGCGATAAAAAACTGCGCCGTTGACATAGCCAAAACCGGCGTCGGCAAAACGGTGTTGACGAGATAAAGCGCAATAATGCAGATCAGGCTGTGCTCCAACGCATAACAATTGTTCAGGATGACGTAGATGACGACGATACCGAAAAAACCCAGACAGTCCATGAACAAATAAAAAAGAGTGGATGCCGCCTGTTCCGCATAAAATCCCGCGAAGCAGTAATACACAATATGGGAAACCGCAAGGAGCGCTTCCCCCGACAGAAGGAGCACTGTCAAATGCGCATATAAAAATTTTCTGTAATCCGTGATCCGGGCGAGGAGACAGGGCATGATATCGCCGGATAATTTGTCGGCTATCTTCCCTACCGTAAGGAAAACGGCCGAGATATTTAAAAGCTTTAACAGTACAGTGCTTAAACCGAACTGATAAGTCTCGTTCCCGCCCTGCCAGAGAATCGTGCCGCTTTCTCTGCCGAGCTCGATCCCGGTAAAATTTGCATAGACAAAATCCAGGAAGACAAAAAGTAAAACGGAAAGAAGGAAATCTTTTCTAAACTCTCTGACAATTATTTTGAAAAGCTTACTCACTTTCATTTTCCAAAAACTCCCATTTTACAGACAGATATTTCACGGTTATAAAGGCAAAAAGCGCCAGATACGCGACTAAATGAAGGTTCCGAAGCACAACGGTCTCCCACAAACCGTCGGCGGTGAAAAAAACGCTTCCGCCCGCCGAGAAGTCCAGAAGCTGCGGATACAGCCCTTTTATTCTCAAAAACTCCATCGGAAACGTGAATACGCAAAAGAGAAGGAAGGGAACGGCACAAATACTGCCTCCCCTCTTTTGGAAATCAGGAAAAGCATACCGGACAGCGTACAGGACATACTGGATCAATAAACCGACCAGCACATACCGCGTCAGGAAAAAGGACATGCCTGTAAGCAGCTCCCGGCTGACAGGCGCGCTCCCCTTAAGCCAAAGAAAAATCAGAGGGGTAAACAGCACAGCAGAAACGGACAGGCAGGTGGAAGCCGCCAGCGTGAGAAAATCGGCAAGAATCATCCTACGGATACCGCCAACTCTGGAAATACAGCCGTAAAACGTTGAAAAAACGCCTGCCTTATGCTGGATTGCCAGAATCGGAATACAGATAAGCCACAAAAAATAATCCTTTTGCAGAAGGGAAAAATAATCCGAAGCCGCAGCAGCTTTACCGACATATAGGTAAATAACCGCAAAGGAGACCTGAAGAAAAATCAACAGATACAGTAAAGGCGACGTATAAATTAATCTCATTTTACATTTTATGAAACGCAACAGATTCATCCGAGTCAACTGCCTCTCCGCCGACAAAAGCGTCACAGAATTTCCTGTAGAATAAAATTTCCGGCCATTCTTCAGCAGAAGGCTGAACGGCGACGGCAAAAAGCGTCTCTTCGTGATGCTTTTTGCTGCGACGGAGTTTCCTATAGAGCAAGGAACTCCGATACCGCCAGTAAGAGAACCCCGACAGCCACATACATACCGATCAGGATACCGTACCCGCCGACAGAAAATGTCCCAAAATACGGCCGCATTGCAACATTGGGCTGCAATGCCGTCGGCAATACCATATCCAACACCCCCACCGCAATAAAGGGCATCACCGTGACGACAATTTTATTCTTAAAAAAGGACGTTATTCCCAGAGCAAAAATCAGGAAGCAAAAATAGTACGCCACATGGGAGGCATACAGAAAAACAAAGTAGAGCAGCGGCTTTGCCAGAAAGAAATCTTCCCGGAAAGACACGATTCCCTGCATAAATTCCGCCGAAGTGTCATGCTGCGTGAGGAAACAAGCAGTCACCGCAAAAAGCATCTCGCAAAAGGCCAGCAGAACCGTACCCGATACCGCGATGGCAAGCGCTTTCTGCAGGACATATTTCGCATTCCCCTTTCGGCTCACACAAAAATACCGGAAACGGCTTTTCTTTTCCGACAGATAGCTGCTTAAATACGGCGCGACAAGTATCAGCGGCGCGAATATCTGAGCCGAATAATACGAATCCGCCCATACCCTGTACATGTTGCCGAAATATTTTTTATAAAATACAACGTCTTCCGGATTCAGGATATCCTGAGCGGAATCTGCGGTCAAAGCAGTTTTCCATCCGTTGTAATATGCATTGATAAACATCAGGCACACAACGGCAACGATGAGAATTATGTTTGACTTTTTCAACAGAGCTCTTTTCAGTTCGTTTTTCATAAGTCCTTTGCGTTTTCCCTCTTTTCAAAAGAAATGATTTTAGAAAACTGTTTCCTGCTCTCATTTTACCACAGACACAGGCGCGGCTTTCTTTCGTTTTTCTTTCAAGTTTCTGTCTTTTTTCTGTCGTTTTCCGGCGCTCGCCTGCACTGTCTTTGATTCCCGCGAGCAAAATGTGTCCTTCAGACACATGGCCAAACGGCCATGCTTGCATGGACAATTGGCGAATGCCGCGAGGGTCAAATACCCCGCCCCTTGGGGCGTTTCAAGCCTGATGCCCCGCTGCTTGCGGCGGGGTATTTGACTCTAATGCAAGTTCGTTGTCAAATTTGATTATATTGTTTTCTCCCTTCGGAAAGATGCTTCCACTGCTATTATTCCACTGCTATTATCAAAGAATTTAGTGTATATTTATAAAGATCTTAATTTTTTGCTCATTTTGAGTGACTGCATTTTAATTTCACTTACTGAATATTGGAAAAAGGCTATCCGTTTGATTGGATAGCCTTTTTCACTGTTTCAGCTTGATCAATTTTAATTGATTTGGTACGATTATGGGGAACACTTTTTAAAGAATAATTTTCGCATTACCTTTGTATGGATGACTATCAGCATAAGCAGATGCTTTCTCCATAAATTCATCCGTTTCCATTCTGTCATAATACTCCCTTTGCCATACAGTATAATCA
Organism: bacterium; assembly: GCA_023664305.1. Lineage (GTDB taxonomy): Bacteria > Bacillota > Clostridia > Lachnospirales > Lachnospiraceae > Acetatifactor. The sequence goes on from JAMPFT010000007.1 coordinate 118,918, forward strand.
AAATCATCTCTTTTAAGCATCGAAATAAAATACTCTGCATCAAGTACGCCCAACTTTTCAATAAGGCAGGCAATTCCCTGTTCCATTAACTGTGCTGTGTTCATCATAACTCATCCGCCTCCATTTTTCTTATAAACTCGCAGGGAGAAACCAACTGTATTTGTTCAGAACAATACTTTAACAATCTGTCATCTGTAGTAATAAAATAATTGCACTCTGCCAAAATTGCACAAGCTACATGACAGGCATCCTTTACCTTAATGCCGGTTTCCATGATAGAACGTGCATTTCTTTCTACAATTTCTTTATCCTTATTTGTCACATAAACTGTGGCATTGGCATTCATAAAATTTTCAATGGCAAGTCTTTTTTGCATTGACCGATTATTACTGTTTTCAAATTCCAGAACATAAGAGGTGACAAGTTCCAACTGCCCTCTTTTTACCGTATCCTGAATATAAAGTTTAGCTTGTGTTTCCAAACTTATTCTAATCTGTGATTGATCATCATAAGGGCGATTATAACAACAATTATCCAAATAGATTCTCACATCTATATCCTCTTAACTTCCGGTTTACCTTCATAAATCTTAACATTTTTATCATACTATATTTTTCTGCTTGCATCAAGGTATGGAAAAAACATTTATTCACAAAAATGCGGATATACGCAATTTTATTTCAAGTATATATTCTGCCCTTATGTTAAACAAAATCTGCCCTCCCTTGCAGGATCTCTCAAAGACAAAGCAAGGGCAGGGCAGATTCCTTTTGAGATCGGGAACTCCGCTTCCGCAAGGCAGACTCTGCCCTTACAATTCAGTACGCCTTATTTCCCGGCGCGATATACGATAAGCGAATTACCGTCTCCGTAGGGATGCTGCTTCGCCGGTCCGCCAAACCAGGAATAGTCCTTATCCTCTTCCGTATGACCTTCCACAAGCTCCCGCAGGCCCTCATGCAGCTCCTCCAGCAGCGAAATCGGCTCAAAATCTTTTGCATGCCCGTGCAGAATCCTGTCCGCTTCCTCTTTCAAGTGCATCACCTTGTCAAGCGCCCGCAAAGCCTCCTCCGGCAAAAGACTGTCATCCACCTGCAGCCAGAGATGACGGTTGACCGCATCTCCCGTGAACAGAATCCTGTCTTCTTTTAACAGCAGCAGAATACTTCCCGCCGTATGGCCCGGAAGGTCGATCACCTCCACCGTCAGGCCGCCCAGGTCGATAACGTCACCGCCCCGAATTTCCCGAAACGGCGGCATGGAAAGACCTTTTTCCTTCGTTTCCGCAACAAAATCATCAAAATTCGCGTGTTTCTCTGCCAGACTCAGATCCGCCGGATGCAGATAAGCCTCTTCAAAAAAGATGTTGCCGAAAATATGGTCGCAATGACCGTGGGTGTTCACTACCGTGATCGGAAGATCGGTGATTTCCCGCACCACCGCCTTTACGTCCTCATGGCCGTTCATTGTATCGATGACCAACGCCTTTTTATCGCCGACCACCACATATCCTGTGGACTCTCCCGCATCATCCATCAGATAAACGTGCGGATTTAACTGTTTTACCTTGATTCTTTCCATTTTGCTCCTCCTTTTGTGTTTCCTGTGTGTTTTCGGTTTCCTGTTCTTGGCTTTTTTGTTTTCAGTTTTTCTGTTCTTGGCTTTCTGCTCTCCTCTTTTCTGTTTTCGGTTTCCCTGCTCTCATTTTCCTGCTCCCGGCTTCCCGGCATCCTACTGCAGAATCCCCCGCTCCTGTTTCAGCCTTAAAATTCTCCTGACGCTTTCGTCCAGACGCTCCTGTGTGATTTCTCCCGACTCCACCGCCCGGATCAGCGCATCCGCGGCTTCTTCCAGATCCCCGGGACACAAGAGCATATCAACTCCCGCCTTCACCGCCTTCACGGCGATCTCTCCGTTTCCGTAGTAATCCGTCATCGCCTTCATCTGGAGGCTGTCCGTGATCACGACCCCTTCAAAATGCATCTCTTCTCTCAAAAGCTCGGTGACCAGCCGGTAGGAAAAAAGCGCCGGTTCTTCTTCCACATCCGAAACAATCAGATGTCCCATCATCACCGCGTCCACCCCCGCATCGATACCGGCCTGAAAGGGCAGAAGCTCCTGCTCCCGTATTTCGTCCAGAGATTTGTAAACGTAAACCGCGCCGTAATGACTGTCCGCCGAGGTATCTCCGTGCCCGGGAAAATGCTTTAACGTACAGGCTGCTCCGCCCTCCCGGAATCCTGCCACCGCGGCGGCCACCAGCTCTGCCGCCTCCTGAAAGTCATCGCTGTAGGCCCTGTCGCCGATCACCGTATTCTGCGGGTTGGACCAGACATCCGCCACTGGCGCCAGATCCATATTAAAGCCCAGATCCGTCAAATCACCGGCTATCGTCTTCGCATTTTGCTTTGCCACAGCCGCCCCGTCTTCACGGTAGTCAAACATCGGCCCCACTTTCGTCGTCCCCACGGTATTCATCAACCGGCTTACCCGGCCGCCCTCTTCGTCACAGGTAAGGATCAGCGGAATCTTTGTGTAGGACTGCACATTTGTAAGCATTGTGCGCAACTGCTCCTTGCTCACTATATTTGATTTATCGTAGATCAGGCCGCCTACCGGGTATTTTTCCAGCGCCAGGCGCGTGGTTTCCCCGGCCTGCGTGACCTTGGAGACTCCCGTAATTGCCGACGGGAATACCACAAAAAGCTGATACACCTTCTCTTTTAGAGTCATTTCCGCCAAAAGCTTCTCTACGGCGTCCCGCTCGGGGTCCGCGCCGTTTCCGCTGTTTCCTGAATTTTCTTCTCCTGCTCCGTTTCTGTCGCTTCCTGAACCCTCTTCGCCCGCCCCGTTTCCGTCGGCTCCTAAACCGTTTTCTCCGTCTCCTGAATTTTCTTCGCCCGCTCCGTTTTCGCCGCTTCCCGAACCCTCTTCTCCTGCCCCGCTTCCGCTGCTCCCTGAACCCGGGTTCCCCGCGCCGTCTCCTGAACCTTCTCCCCCCTGCAAACCCGCCGCAGAAGAATTTTCAGCATCCTGCATCCCGGGGGAAGGATCGCCGTCTCCCCGCGTTCCCGCGCCCCAACACAGCAGTAATACCGCGGCAATTCCCGCCAGAACGACTGCTGCCGTCATCATCGCCGTATCGTTATATTTCCCTTTTCGCCTTTTCTTTCTCTTCATTCTGCCCTCCTGCATCCCGCCCCGCAGAACCCAGACTTCTTTTTTATTGTACCATGATTTCGTGCGCTTCAGCGCACATGGAATCAAAAGTTGACACAATGCCCTTCCGTGTCAACATTTTAACACAGTCCGGACCTTTCAATCTACTAAAATTATAAACATTCTCTCCGGCCGAATCTGTTTATATATCAGGAAGGATTATTCCTCCCGCTGAATTATATGCACCGTAGGGCAGGTTTATCATGTATCAGATTCCTCTTTGGAATTTCTCCTTTGGGAATTGTGTATTTGGCGAAAACAGACGGTTGTCGGCTTTTCCGAAATGTGTTAAACTGATTACAGCGAAAGCGGAAAAAGTTGAAGGAGGGATCCTTTTCTTGAAAGAGATTAAATGGAACGATCGGTATAATATAGGCGTGGAAAGCATCGACAAGGCGCACCGACGTCTTTTTTCCATTGTGAGTAAGCTGATCAGCCTCAACGAAGACGAGGCAAAGCAGCAGCACGCATGTCGGGAAGGCATCAAATACTTTAAGAACTATACGTTAAAGCATTTTGCCGACGAGGAAGCCTATATGCAGTCCATCGGCTACAGCGACTACGCCATACATAAAAGCCTGCACGACAATCTGCGGGACAAAACGCTCCCGGCTCTGGAAAACGAGCTGGAAACCCAAAATTACTCCACCGAGTCCGTTCAGCATTTTATCGGCATCTGCGTGGGCTGGCTGAACGCGCATGTTATGATCGAGGATCATGCGATTACGGGGCGCACCGCCAATAAATGGATCCATCAGGCTTCGGAGAATGAACTGGCCTCTCTGGAAAAAGCGATCATTCAGGCGCTGAACGAGCTGTTTCAGGCAAACTCTCATATCGTCAGCGAACACTACAGCGGCGAGGATTTTGCGTCTGGCAGGGCGCTGTGTTACCGCCTGACTTACGCCTCCACGGAAAAGAAGCCGCTGCAGGTCTATCTGATTTATGAGGAGCGGATGATCCTGAACATCTTAAGCGAGATGCTTGACCGGCAGATCAAGAAGGTTGACAAGACGGTCTGCGACGCCTTCCGTCTCCTCTCGCAGAGATTTATGAAAAGCCTTTCCTCTCACTTTGTCCTGACAGAGGGCTACCGTCTGGAAAAGGTTGACGTACTGACCTTCGCCCAGATCCAAAAGGTATTTTCCATGGATAAACAGTATCCTCTCTACAGTCTTTTGTTTAACACGGAAAAAAATAATTATTTTGCTTTCTGCCTGAGAAAAAGACAGGAAAGCGCCAAAACAGAGTAAAAAATACGCGGCGGCCGCCGCGTATTTTTCTGTCTTTTCCCTAATTCTGCATCCGAATCTGTTCTTCCCGAATCATGGGATAGCTGATCAGTTTGTTTCCCTCCAGCTCTTCCTTTCTCATATCCACCCCCGTGATCTGATGATTGTCGTAGGAGGTGTAATAATAGATTCCCTGATCCGCATTGCAGCAGGAGGTATAGATCGTAATCTCATATTTCCCCTCTGCCACCTCGCAGCAGCCTCTCTGCTGATCCACGGAACCGAGAATGTGGAAAAACTGGCTGACGCTCTCCGCCTCCGATTCCCCGGAAAGGGCGTTCATCTTTGTAAAAGCCACCCGGACAAAGCGGGACTGCGAGGACAAATCTCCCGGCAGACCCATGGCGCCCATTCCCCGGCTGTAGCGCTGCAGGGAAAGCTTGTCGGAAAAGTGGTTCTGCGGATCCTTTACCGATAAATGCATAAAATTGTTCAGGTGAAACAGCTGCTTGTCAAAGGGCGGATTGTTTGTCAGTACTCCCACCGGATTATCATAAATCTTAAGCCCTTCTTCCACGGACTCCACCGTCAGCGCTCCGTCTTTGTCCGCGATAATCCAATGCAGCTGGGACACCGGCAGGTTTTGACTGAAAGGAGTATCTGTCAGCTGAAGCTTCTCCAGAAGTTCTCTGGCCTCCCTTACCGTAGTACACTGCGCCAGTATCCAGGGAATGAACTCAAAAGAAGCGATATTGTCCTTCCCCTGCAGCTCTTTGCCGTAGCGGGCGTTTCCCACAAAATTCAGCCCAGCCATTCCCAGACCCTTCTCGTTGACCGCGTCGTAATACAGCGGATAGTCCTCCGCCACATGCGCGGTGCCGATCATCGCGTAATGATTCCTCAGATCCCCCATATGCCGAAAATGAAACACATAATTCCGCGGGGTTACCGTGATCTGCTCCCCGTAGGAAAATTCATAATCCAGCGTCCGTCCAAAGTAAAAATCCTTCGTTTTGTAAGTTGCCGCCGTACACATATTCGTCTTTCCTCCAATCTGCCGTTTTCGCGCCGCCCGTCCGGGCTTTTTTGCGTCTTTCCGTATCTTTCCGTTTCTTCCCCGGTTTGCTTTTTCCGGGACCTTCCGCGTCTTTCCCGCTCTTCCTTAAAACATCTTCTTCAAAAATCCCGCCGCATCCGAAATTTTATCGACCGTGATCTTTCCCTTTACGCCCGCAACAATCTTTTCAATCAGATCGTCCGGCAGATCCACGCCCAACACCTTTTCCACCGCCTTCACAGGTTCCTTCTGGAACTACGCGCGCAACTCGTCGTCCTTTGTGATTTTTTCCACCATTTTGTTGATTTGCTCTTTGATATCCATTTTTCCCGCTCCTTTTTCCTTTTATGAAAACTTTGAGTATCTGTTTTTATTTTAGCGGCTATTCCGGTAAATTACAAGCGCAATTTCTCAGTCGCGCTGACAAATTGAAAAATCAGAGATTTCTCAGCCGCAAGCTTATTCCTGCGGAAACATACAAAAACTGCCTCCTTCAGAGATTCTGCAATAACAGAATGACGGAGCCTATGGAGGTCGGCATCATGTGATACTCCTTTTTCTCACCGTTCTTCTCTGCAATCATTTTATCAACGCCGAATCGGCACCTCTTCAGCTCGTCTATCGTAAAATATTCAAAGATCTCCCCATCGACAATCTGCTTTTTCTTATTTTCTTTCCTGTTTGCCTTTTTTGACATGACAGCTTTAAAATGACTTTCAAACTGCTCTTTACTATACCGATCCGTTTTATAATAGAACAAAAACTGCGGCTTGCCGCCCTCCACCAAATCGCGGTAAAATGCAAAAACGCTGTTGCACATATCTTCCTGCGTGTCGATCTCTATTTTTAACTCGTCCGTAATTTCATTCCGTATCGCTTTGGAAAGTCCTTCTTTTGTAAAACGGCCACCCTCTTCCAGACAGTATTTGGTCTTCAGCGACGCGCCCACGCTCTGCGACCACATCCCTTTTGCAATCGAAACGTTTCTGCCTCGCAGAACGAAAATAATGTTTCCGTCGTTTAACTCGACAAAACCGTTAAACCCCAGGTGGTTCGACAGCTTTGACTCGCACAGCGCCGACAGCATCGGACCGGGCTCATACACCTCCCGAATCGTTCTTGTATTCTTAAATTTATAATCCATCGCCCTGTTTGTGATCAGCGAATCGTAATATGTCGTAAAGCTGTACTTTAAAATTACTTCACGGCCGTCCTCCTGATACCGCAGGTCGTCCAGCCGGATATTGATATTGTTATAGACCGTCGAGCTTTTATGAGCCTCGAACAAAACAGACGAATTGTCCGACACCTGCTTTGGCAGAGTATACTTTTTGATCTGCCGGTCGTCCTTAAGATTTGCCTCCACGCTGATCTGAAAGGGAGCCCCGTTTATTTTCCTCTGCAGCAATACGATTTCCGGAACATATAATTTCTTCCCGTCCTGTTCGACAAATACCATATCCTTTTTATTCACGACATATTTGTTTACCAGCGCGGCATAATCTTCCGTCAGCTTTACGGAATCCTCCGTATATTTCGAGATAACAGTCATAACGATAGACGCTATTGCCTCACAGACGAAAACGATCAGGAAGGATACCAGAATGCTGGTATCATAGAAGTCTTCCAGAATAAATTCTCCCTGTGAAATCTGTTTCGCCAGCAGATAGACGAGCGGGATAAACAGAATCAGCAATTTCACATTTTCCGAATTTATATGCTTGTTGGAAAATTCATATAACTTCTTCTTGTCAATCTTGATTTTCTTCATGTAAATTCTCCTCTTATGTGTTTATTATCCGACTTTTTCAGGCGAATTTCAACATTTTCCGCACCTGAATTTCCGCCGTTTTCCCCGCCGCCGTATTTCTGCCCTTTCCCACCCCTCTCCCGCGCAAAAATATAATTGAAAAATGTATTAATCTATGATATGCTTGCAAAAGAAAAAGGCGCTTTTTGATGATAGAAAGCGGATGATATACGGTTTGGCTGTTAAAGGAATGAGTTATGTTGAAAAGAAGAAAGAATGACAATGAATTAATACCGGTAGAGAAAAGGAAAAGAGTTATCGTCTTAGATGACGGAAGAAAAAGGGCAAGAAGAAGAGGTTCGCGGAGAGGGCGGAGAGGGATAGAAATGGCGGGATATATCGTCACCGTGCTGCTCGTTCTGCTTGTCGTCAGCATCGCCGCCGCGTTTGTCCTGGTACAGTCCCATCTGTCTAAAGTGCAGAAGCTGGCGGACAACGCCATGCCCGAGCTCTGGGAGGCTGAGGACGGAACCTATGAACTGAGCTGGCACGATCTGGAAGAGACCGACTCGAACGTCTTTTTTGTAGACGTCAGTACATACGCTTTGGGCAGCGGAACGGAAAAGGAAACCTTCTTCAGCGGATATATTAACGACTATTCCATCCGTCTCCCGGCCCTGCCGACGGACGAGGGACTGGTTCTTCAGATCGACCTTATCAAAAAAAGGTCTGTGTTCGGAAAAGAGAGCACATGGAAACAGGCTTCTATCAAGCGTTATTTTTATATCCAGAATCCCGAAATCAGGAATCTGGACTGGGAGGTCGATTCGGACGCGGGAACGGCTTCGGTCAGCTTTGATTTTCACGGCAGCAACAGCTGCAGTATCTATGTTCTGGATCCGAACGGCGGCAGGAATTTTTTGAAAATTGTGGATGAAAACACCGTGGATCTGAACTTAAACGAAGAGGAAGCCCTGTGGATACCGACGCCCGGCAACCCCTGCACATTATCGTTCGTGCCCGGCAACCGTGTAAACGGCATGGCTCTTTACGGCGGCGAATCAAAAGAGATGACCGTCACCTGGGAGGATTTTGCGGCCCGTGACATTCATCTGTCGGTAGAGGTTCTCGACGGATGTATCTGCCGTCTGGAGTGGGACAAGGTAGACTGCGATTATTATGAGATCCAGATGCTGAACCGGGACACCGGCGTATGGAAATCGTTAAAATCCCTCACCCGTGAGGATGACTGCACCTATGTCACGCCCCGCTTAAGTCCGGGAGCCGGTTATTCCTTCCGCGTAGCCGCGGTGCTGGAGGATTATGTGGCGGTTTCCGAGGTGCAGGACTGCGAAATAGCAGTTACCCCCTTATACTGCACCGTCTGGCCGGTCAAGGATCTGAAGGCCTACAGCGACGCCTCGAAGAGCGAATCGGTGGGTGAGGTGCGGGCTTTGGACGCGCACTGCGTAATCGCCGTGGAAAACGGCATGTTCGGCGTCAGCGTAAACGGCCAGGTCGGATATATCGACAGCAATTTCTGTATGATCAATCTTCCGGAATATGTAGGCGCTCTGTGCAATTACGACATCACAAACAGCTACGATTCCATTTTTATGGCGCACGGATTTGAGATTCCCGGCCTGACGGGAAATGTTATAAAGGGGTTTGAGGATGTGCGGCTGGATGACAGCAGCTTCCTTGTGCCGCTGCTTTATCCCTCCGCCATAAAGCTGGAGACAGCGATCGATACCGCCCGTGAAAAGGGCTATCGGCTGAAGATTTACGAGGCTTTCCGCCCTCACGAGGCGTCCGTTTACATGTACCAGAAGGCGTCTGAGGTACAGTATACCACGCTGCCGGAGAGCACCTATTGGGGAGACGAACCGGGCGTTGTCGTCACCGTGCGCGACACGGATGAAAACGGTAACGTCATCCAGAGACGTAAAACGTACTGGGAGCTGATGAATGACAGCAACAATTCCTTTACGCTGAGCGCTTTCGTGAGCGCGGGTATCTCCAAGCACAACCTCGGCGTAGCCATGGACCTGACTCTGGAAAGCCTGGATACCGGATATGAGCTGACAATGCAGACGGATCTGCACGATCTGAGCCAGTATTCCGCACGGGTCCAGAATAACGAGTATGCGAAAGAGCTTTCCAGAATTATGATGTCTTCGGGATATAACGACCTGTACAGCGAATGGTGGCATTTCCAGGACGACGAGATCAGGGCGAAGCTTTCCCTGCCCTGCGTCAACGAGGGCGTCACGGCGGACTGCTGGATGTCAAACGGCTTCGGCTGGAGATACCGCGATGCAAGCGGCGCCTATGTCACAGACTGCACCCTTACCATTGACGGCAGCGAATACACATTTGACTCTGACGGATATGTGCAGAACTAAAGACTGACCGCGGAAAACGGTCGTAAAGTACGACACGGAAAAGAGGAATCAAGGCCAAAGATGATTATAAAAGTAAAAAAATGGCTGTTGGAGTTTTGGAGGGAACACCGTATGTGGGTGTGCTGCTGTGTCGTTGTGGCCATAATGGCAGGATGGATCACATACTGGTTTTACTCCCAGCCCAGATTCCATGATCTAACCGTGGAGCTCGGAACTCAAAACATAAACATCGAAGCCTTTATGACCGGTTTTGCCAATCCCCGGAACGCCGGTATGGTCACGGATCCTTCCACCGTAGATATCGGCTCCGTGGGCAGTACGTCCCTGACGCTGAAAAGCGGATTCAAGACGGAAACGGTGACGCTTACCGTGCAGGATACCACTCCCCCCAGAGTAGTGTTTGTCTCCCGCCTGGAAAAAACTCCTGATTATATTCCGAATCCCTATGATTTTATATCGTCCTGCTATGACCTGTCCGAGGTTACCGTCCGTTTTTCCGGAAATGTAACAATTCCCCTGAATTACGAAGATCAGCGCTGTACCGTGGTAGTGCAGGATGTCTACGGGAATACCGTATCGCATGTGTGTACGCTTTCCATCGTCTGGCTGAAAAGCGAATATACCATGGAGCTGGGAGAGGTGCTGGAAAAGGGCGACTTACTCTTCAATCCGGATCGGGACGGCTGTATGCTCGACCAGAATGAAATTGATATCATCAATGCCTCCGGCATCGGAGAATATACGGTTACCAGTCTTGTGGACGAGAATGTCTGTCAGATTCAGGTCGTAGATACCACGCCGCCGGAGCTTGTTTTGACGGATATCTCCGTTTTTCAGGGAGAGGAAGTCACGGTAGACAGCTTTGTGGAGTCCTGCTTCGACGCCTCCGGGGACGTGCAGCTGCGTCTCACAACGGAGCCGGACATAAACACTCTGGGGATTCAGACAATGACCGTCGAAGCTGCTGACGTCAACGGAAACGTCACTACCGCCACCGCCACGCTGGCCGTGGTGAAGGATAAAACGCCTCCGGAAATCAAAGGGCTCTCCACCTTAAGGGTTCAGAAGAGATCGAACCCCGATTACCTTGCAGGCGTCAGCGCAACGGACAAGGTAGACGGCCCCTGCGAGGTAACTTACAATGCCAACGGGGTGGACCTTACCGCTGCCGGAACCTATTATGTCACTTATACGTCAAAGGATAAGGACGGCAATACGGCCAAGATAAAGCGGACGGTCATCGTGGAGCACGATCAGGAGGATACGAAAGCGCTGGCGGCCTCCATTGCGGCGGGACTGAGCAGCGATCCGGAGGAAATCCGGGATTATGTCCGCGACTCTATCAAGTACAGCCATAACTCCGGCGGATCGGACCCGACCTGGTACGGGTTTACCAACTGGTCGGGAGACTGTCTGGTACATGCCTGCTGCCTGCAGAGCCTTTTGACGGAGAAGGGCTATGAAACTCAGCTGATCTGGGTAACCGACAGATCGCATTACTGGCTGATTATCAATTTGGACGGAGTCTGGCGGCATATCGATGCGACGCCCGGCGTCCGCCATACGAAATACAGTCTGATGACAGACGAACAGAGATATTCCATCTTACAGGGCAGAAACTGGGACCGTTCCGCATGGCCGGCGTGCGAATAGACACGTCAGAATACCAAAGAATGCCCGAAAACGCAAGTTTGAACCGCAAAGTACATACTTTGTCTCACGGAGGATGTGTCGTGCTGCACGGCAGGATGAGGAACATATGATAATAAATCTGATTATTTTAATTGTAGGGCTGGCGGTTTACGCCGGATACGGTATCTCGGTTCTGTATCTGCTGGCCGTGACCCTGTTGGGCTATCTGGTGGGGCGGCTGATCCCAAAGCGCCGCCAAATCGCATGGGTCAGTATTGTTCTGCTGGCGCTTCCGCTTCTCTTTTTTCGGATTCAACGCTTCACTCCGTGGCAGTCCATTATCGCCCCGCTCGGCATTTCCTATTTTACGCTCCAGATTATAGCATATCATGTGGATTTGTACCTGGGCAAATACGAGCCGGAAAAGAATCTGCTGCGGTTCGGCCTGTTTGTCACTTATCTGCCTCATATCTTCATCGGACCGATCGAGCCTTACCCCACAATGCGCGCCGCGCTGGAGGAAAGACATATCAACGGGGACAGTTTTTTGAAGGGTGCTGTCCGTGCGCTGTGGGGACTGTTCAAAAAGCTGGTGATCGCCGCCAGGCTCGGTGTCATCGTATCTGCGATTTCCGCGAAACCGGAGGAGTTCAACGGCGCTTACGCCCTTGCAGCGATGCTTCTGTACGCGATTCAGCTTTACGCGGATTTTTCCGGCGGAATCGATATTGTGCTTGGCGTATCCCGAATGCTGGGCATCCGAATGAGCGAGAATTTTGACGCGCCTTACTTTTCCCAGTCGATCCAGGAATTTTGGCGGCGCTGGCATATCACGCTGGGCAGCTGGCTCCGGGAATATGTGTACTTTCCGCTGGGCGGCAACCGCAAGGGAAAGCTGCGGAAATATATAAATACCCTCGTGACGTTCCTGGTCTCCGGCCTCTGGCACGGCGAAACCTATCTCCTCTGGGGAGTAATACACGGAATCTTCGTCTCCTTTGGGGAAAAGCTTAAGACAAAGAGCAAAACGCTGAACCGTATCGGCACCTTCCTGCTGGTCAGCTTTCTCTGGTCGTTTTTCATCTGGCCGGACACGGTTACCGTACTGCGGATGATCGGTTCTGTATTCACCGTCTTTAATTACAACGCTCTCTTTGCGGGAATCGGCTCGATGGGGCTTGCCGCGGGAGACTGGATCGTCTTAGGCGTCGCCTGTGTGCTGCTCTGGATTTATGACTGGAAAAGCAAGAGCCTGAAGGCCGGCTTCTGCGCGTTTGCACCGGCGGCAAAGGTCGGCGTGATCGCTCTGCTGGCGCTGACGGTTCTCACCTTTGGAATGTACGGCTTTGGCTTTACGGCTTCCGAGTTTATTTACAGCCGTTTTTGACCGGAAAAAAGCGAGCTTCGCTCGCTTGCTGCGGCGGGATTTCCTATAGAGTAAAAATTTTGAGGTGTGGATATGAAGAAAAAGGGAAAAACGATTATTTCCGTGGGAGCCGTCCTGGCGGCTTTCTGCGTTGCGTTCGTGCTGATCTCCATGCTTCTCCAGCCGAAATATATGACAGACCTGGAGGAGGGCAGCTTTATCGCCGAGTATTACGACGAGGCGGGCGGCCACGACGTCATATTTCTCGGGGACTGTGAGGTATACGCAAACTTTTCTCCCATGGAGCTGTACCGAAACAACGGCATTACGTCCTACATCAGGGGAACCCCGCAGCAGCTTGTCTGGATGAGCTATTATGTGGCGGAAGAAACCTTCCGGTATGAGACGCCCCGCGCGATAGTGTTTAACGTGAATGCCATGCGTTATTCCGAGCCGGTCAGCGAAGCTTATAACCGCCTGACCATCGATAAGATGCGCTGGTCCAAAAGTAAGGCCGGTATTGTCTCGGCTTCCATGACGGAGGGGGAACAATTCCTTTCCTATGTGTTTCCCATCCTCCGCTATCACTCCCGGTTCGATAAGCTGACACAGGAGGATTTTTCCTATCTGTTCCGAACCAGGGACAATACCTTCAACGGCTTCCAGCTTCACACGGAAATTGTGCCTGAAGGATCTTTTCCGGTAAAGAGAGCTTTGTCCGATTATCGGTTTGGGGATATCTGCTACGAATATCTGGATAAAATCCGTCTGCTTTGCGAGGAAAACGAAACGGAGCTGATCCTTGTCAAGGCTCCCAGTCTCTATCCTTACTGGTACGACGAATACGACGGACAGATAAGAGAATATGCCGCAAAGTACGGGCTTTCGTTTTATAATTTTGTAGAGCGGACGGAAGAAATCGGGCTGGACTTCTCGAAGGATACTTACGACGGCGGTTACCACCTGAATCTGTCCGGGGCGGTCAAGCTGTCCCGGTATTTCGGAGATATCCTGACGGAAGAACACGGGATGGAGGATCACCGCCAGGATCCCGAAATTGCAGCCGTTTACGCTGAAAAACTGCAGACCTATGACAAGACGATTGAAGAAAGAATGAGGTTACAAAAAGATGAAGAAAATAACTAAGATACTTTTGCCGCTGGGAATTGCCGTGATGCTTGCAGGCTGCGGCCAGGCAAACCCGGCCGGAAACATGGAACAGAATATCACTCTTGGCTCAGGCAGCCTGGAAAACGCCGCGGGGGATATCGCCGGAGGAAACGGGACGCAGCAGGAACCGGAGGCGTCAAATCAGGAAAAGGACTCCGCGGAGGAGGGCGTATACAGCTTTGTCTACGAAAATGTTACTTTGACCCCGGGAGAGATTTTTGATCAGACCGCGCTGGGCGATCCCGCCACGGTCTCTGAGGTTCCCAGCTGTGCCTTTGAGGGAAACGACAAAATGTATAACTATGAGGCCTTTGAGCTGACGGCTTACATCGAGGAGGACGGAGAACGCATTTATTCCATCTATTTTATCGATCCCAATCTGCCTACGACGGAAGGCCTGTGCCTCGGAGACACGGTGGAGGACATGAAGTCCCGTTACGGGGAAAACTATGCTGTAGAGGGTTCCTCCTACGTTTACACAAGAGGGGATACCCTGCTGTCCGTCGTCACCCAAAACGATACGATCGTCGGTATCGAGTACCGGCTGAACCGTTAACAAAGTGCCTCTGCGCGGCACTTGAAAGAATGCTTCGCATTCTTCCCTTGCTGCGGCGAGGTTTCAAAAGTGCTTTTATGTGACGCTTTGTGGCGAAGCTTCAAAGTGTCCTATGTAACGCTTAGCGAGCGAAGCTTCCTATCGAATAAAATAGTCCATATAGAAAGTGCTGCGGTCTGTTTTGACAGACAGCAGTTTTTCTATGGGCAAATTAGACCGACGGTTTTAAAACTTCTAAACCAAATAAACCAATCGTGCCTTCCTTTTGCGGGTTTCTATGGTAAAATATCCTTATTCAGGGCAGGAAACGGCCGAATGGCCATCCGTACCGTGATTGCAATGCAATCATGGTAAAACAAATTCATCCGGAATGCCTGCTGCCGGATCAAGCGATTGCAAAACGGAGGTTCCAAATGAAACTGACTCTTCCCGAAAACATATGTCGGCTGCGAAAAGCCCATTCCATGACCCAGGAACAGCTGGCGGAAGCCCTGGGCGTCACCTTTGCCGCCGTCTCAAAGTGGGAGCGGGGAATTGCAACTCCCGATTTAAGCTATATCACAGAGATGGCCGGACTTTTTGAGGTCTCGCTGGATGTGCTGGTAGGATATCAGGTGTACAGCGGCGTCTGTGCCGCGCTGGAACAGCGGATTTTCAGCCTCCAGCAGGAAAAGAAGCTGGACGAGGCGGCCCGGGAAGCCGAAAAGGCGTTAGTTCGATATCCCAACGATTTCTGTCTCGTGTACCGATGCGGCGAACTGTATCAGTTAAAGGGCCTTGAGCACTCGGATCCGAAAGCCCTGGAGCGTTCGATCGAGCTGCTGAATCATTCCCTGCTGCTTTTGTCGCAGAACACGGATCCGGAAATCAACGAGTATTCCATCCGGACCAAAATTGCCCTGTGCTATATTTCTCTGGGGCGGAATGAACAGGGTCTGGAGCTTTTGAAAAAGTATAATATCGGCGGTATCCACAACGCCCTGATCGGCATGACCTACTCGGCATCGGAAGCGGACGACCCGGAAGCGGCGATTCCGTATCTGACAAAAGCCTTTGCCAACTGCATTACGGAGGTTTCGCGGGTCATGAACGGCTATGCAAACTACTACGCCCGCAAAAACGATCCGGCATCCGCCCTGGACGCCGTGCTCTGGCTGACGGAATATCTCGAATCCGTCAGTCCCGGCGACGATACCGTGACCTACATGGATAAGCTCCGCAGCGCCTTTTATGCGGCGTGCGCCCATCTCTCCGATAAGATGGGCAAAACGGAGGATATGGCATTCTATTTGCGCAAAGCCTTTTCCCTTGCGCAAAAATTTGACGCGTCGCCGACCTATAATATTTACAATAATCGGTTTGCGATCGGCGAACTGCCGAACAGCACCGCTTACGACGATGTGGGCGCTACAGCCATGGATTCCATTGAAGGTCAGATGCGGCAGGGGGAAGACTGGAGCGACGGCATGCGCGCCCTCTGGCAGAAGCTTAAGGAGGAAAACGGCGTCTGACATGCCGTACAGTCAACAACCCGCGGCCGCCCGGCTCATTACTCGCGAAATCATCAAACACAAGGAGGCATTTACCGTCATGAATGAAAAACACGCGGACATCCGCCCTTTTACCCGGCAATTTTACCGGAATAATACCCTGCGCTTTGCAATGGCGTTAGTCCCCACACTCCTGCTGACCGCCGTCAATTTGACGATCTCCTGGCAGATCCAGCAGCTTCTGGACCTGGCCGCCGGTGTGGATACCGGGTTTACCCTAACGCAGCTTGCGGTCATCTCGCTTCTCTGTATGGCGATGATCTGCCTGATTTTTCTCTGTCTGACTTTTTCCAGACCCCGGTTTCTGTCGCGGGCCATCGGGCAGTACAAGGAGTATGCTTTCCTGCAGATTTCAAAGAAAGGAATCTCCGCCTTTTCCCGGGAAAACACGGGACTTTACGTCTCCGCGCTGAGCAACGATGCGGCGGTTATCGAAACCAGCTACCTTTCCAATCTTTTTTCCGTCGTCAGTCAGTCCGTCCTGTTCGCGGCGGCTCTCGTCATGATGTTTTTGTACGACCGCCTGCTGACGGTTCTCTCGATCGTACTCTCGCTTCTGCCTATGCTGGTATCCCTGACGGCCGGCAGGCGGGCAGCCGCGGCGGAAAAGAATATTTCGGATTTGAATGAGCGTTATATGTCAACCCTCCGGGACAGTCTGGCCGGATTTTCCGTGATCAAATCCTTCCGGGCAGAGCTTCAGATGTGCCGCATCTTTGCGGAAAGCATCAAAAAGGTTTCTGATGCAAAGGAAAAGCGCGATAAAATCACGCTTTTGATTGAAATGATGTCCTCGCTGGCCGGGTTTATCGTACAGATCGGCGTCTTTTTGGCCGGAACCTTCCTTGCGCTTTCCGGCAGGGATATGACGGTTGGTACTATCCTGATCTTTGTACAGCTGCTGAATTTTGTCCTTGGGCCTATCGGTACGGTTCCAAACCTCCTCGCGCAGCGTAAGGCCGCCAAAGCCCTGATCCAAAAGCTGGCTGACGCGCTGACGGAAAACCTCCGGGAGGAGGGAACCGTTGAAAAGCATACGCTTACCGACGGCATCCGGCTTCACGGCCTGACCGTCTCCTATGAGCCGGAAAAGCCGGTTTTACAAAATCTCTCCTTTACCTTTCACGCGGGAAAAAGCTACGCAATCGTCGGCGCATCCGGCAGCGGAAAGTCTACGCTGCTGAACACGCTCATGGCGTCCGGCAGCGGTTACGCCGGAAGCGTTTTGTTCGACGGCACGCAGCTGAAAGAAATGTCCGGCGAATCCCTGTATGAAATCATCTCCGTCATACAACAGAACGTATTTATTTTCAACGCCTCCATCCGGGACAATATCACCATGTTCTCAGACTTTTCGAGGGAGGAGGTAGACCGTGTCATCGAACTGTCCGGCCTTTCCCGCCTGATCGCCGAACGCGGGGAAGACTACCTTTGCGGGGAAAACGGCTGTCTGCTCTCCGGCGGGGAAAAACAGCGGATTTCCATCGCGCGGAGCCTGTTAAAGAAGTCTCAGGTGCTTCTGGCGGACGAGGTTACGGCAGCGCTGGACGCTCAGACAGCATTCCAGATCTTTGACATGATTCTCGGCCTGACAGGAATGACCCGCATTGTGGTCACCCACGCTCTGGATCCGAATCTGCTGAAACGCTGCGACTGCATTCTGGCGCTTAAAAACGGCGTTATCGCGGAATCCGGAACCTTTGAGGAGCTCATGCAGAAAAGGGACTATTTTTATTCTCTGTATACGGTGTCCCAATAGTAATATTTACCAGCGCGCTCCTGACCATGCCTGTGCGATATCCGCCTCGATTTCCTCCTCTGTCAGGAAATTAACGGTTCCCCGGATATTATTTTTCGTCGCAACCTGCCTGTCCGCCGGGCAGTCCAGGATCCCGAACCAGGTAAACGTACCGCCAAAGCCCTCCGTTCCCGCCTCGTCGAGATAAGTAAAATACAGACGCGTTCCCTTTATCTCCTGAAGGAAATCCAGCGACGTCAGCGGATTTCCGTACACTGCCAGCCGATCGTAATTTATGCTTCCCCCGAGCTGCAGGGAAGAAATGGCGTTGCTGCTCACATCCAATACATAATAAGAGTCCTCCGCTTTTGCCGTCAGGGCCTCCAGGGTTTCCACGTCTTCAATCCGGTTGTGCGCCAGATACAGATACCGAAGCCTGACCGCGTTTTCCAGACCGTCCGTAGAGGTAATCAGGTTATGCTCGGCAGACAGCCCGCGTAACGCAGCGGAATCCGCCAACGGCTCCAGGGAAACAATCCCGTTCCCGTCCAGATTCAGGTACTCTAAAGCCGCGGTTCCTTTCAGGGCGTCAATGCTTTCGAGCCGGTTGCCGCCCAGATACACCTTCTTCAGCGTTGCCGCGCTCTTTGCAAGAATCGAAATGTCTGAAATCCCGTTGTCCGTCAAATCGACATGCGTTAAAACCGTACAGTTCTGCAGGCCGTCGATCTCCGCGATCTCGTTTTCCGCCGCCTCAATCTCCTTTAACTCCAAAGCCTGCTCCAACCCGGTCAGGCCGGTCAGGCGGTTCCGGTTCACCCGCACGGTGCTCAGCTTCGCACAGCCCGACAGGGGAGCAAGGCTTGCAACCGCGTTATCGTTCAGCTCAAGAACCGTGAGCTGCGCCATACCCGCAAGCGGCGAAATATCCTCGATACGGTTTCCGCTCAGATCCAGCTCGCGGACCGTTTCGTTTCCGGCAAACGAAGACAGGCTCTCGATCTCGTTATCCGCAAGGCTTAAATAGACGATTCCCTGACCCTTCAGGGAAGAAAGATCCCGGATCCCGCAGCCGTCCGCCGATAACGTCCGAAGAGCGGTACAGGCCGACAACACCGTAAAGTCTGTGACGGAAGTGTTGTTCACCTGTAAATCCGACAGAGCAGAAGCAGTCTTTAAGGGAGTGAGATCCGACAGCTCCCCGTTTCCGTTCAGGAAAATATCCGTTATCACGTCACTGAAGGTAACGGCTCCCAGCTCCGCATCGGTAAGACCGCAGCTGTCTATTTTCAGCCTTTTAAGAGACCTCAGCTCCGAAAGCACGCCGTAGTCCTTTATTCCGGTACATTCGGTAAGCTCCAGCGTCGTCAGCGTAGGCGAAAGGGAACCCAGCCGATCCGCCGCGCCCTCCTCAAAGCTGCACCCGTTAAAGTACAGGTATTTTAATTCCTCCAAAGACGCCAGATTTCGGACATCTTCCTCGGTAACCGTCACCCTGGAAAGAGACACGCTGGTCTCTCCGGGCTTGACCTCTTTCCCGGCTACCGTCACCGCGCCGCCTCCCGATGCGGCTGAAAAAACAATGATAAGGAGAATCAGCAGGGCGGCCGCAGCGCCTCCCGCCGTCAGCAGTATCTTCTTCTTTTTTCCGCTTCCCTCCTGCGTATCCTGCTTTTTATTTTCCGTCGGATTTTCGGTCTTTTTCTTTTTGCCGAGATTCTGCAGGGAGATTCCTTTATGGGGTATGACAGGTGCGTCATTTTCTGTTTCTGTCTTCGGCGCTTCCTTAGCTGCATCTTTTGGCTCCGCAGCCGAGGCAGGAGGTTTTTCTGCTTCTCTCTCCGTTGCCTTGCCTGCCTTCTTTGGCTCCGCAGTCGAGGCAGGAGGTTTTTCTGCTTCCGCCTTTGACGCCGCTTCTCCTGTTCCCGCTGCTTTCGCCGCTTCAAGACCGCGCGCGTCTCTTCCCGATTCTTTCTCCGAAACCCGCGCCTCCACATGGGATGTTTCCCGGCTCTCTCCGCTTTTTTCCCGGGGCTGCGCCATACACGCGCTCAAAAACTTCGCGGTGCAGACCTTCGCGTAAAAAGCCTCGTCATCGGGGAACGTGTATTTTGAGACGGACTGTGTTGCGGATAACTGCATCTCCATCCCCAGCGACAGCTCCACCGGTTCGAGAACAATCGTGATAAAGGACTTCTTTTTTCTCAGGGCAAAATTAATTTCTCTCCGACAATTGTGTGAATTGAGATAATTCTCCGACAAAAAGGCAATACACACCTCGCAGTTGTTCAAATGCTCCGCAATGGTTTCCGGCCATTCCGAGCCGGGATCTATCCCTTCGTCATACCAGATCCGATAACCCATCTCGGCGAGCCTTTCCACGATCGGATACACGCGGTCATTGTCTTTGTGGGCATAACTGATGAAAATGTATTTTTCCTTACCCTCGTAAGGCTCCAGCGAACAACGTATCATATCCCTTTTCGGACACAGTGAAAAACTGTGTCTTTCTCCTCTCGTCCGTCAAATTCTTGTCGGCAAAATCTGCTATCCAAATTCTATTATAGGAAAAAATGCCTGAAAAAGCAATTGCCGGGCGGCAAAAAGCGTCCTATCGGACGCTTTTGTCGTGGCGAAGTTTCCTATAAGATAAAAAGCCTGCACACCGATTAAGGTTCCGCCATGCAGAAATGTTCTACATACTGATTACCACACCCGGATTTTCTTCCAGAAAAGAGCGGATAGCGCTTAAAAACTTCTCCCCGTATTTCTTCTGTTTGTTTTCTCCGATGCCGGATACCCTGAGCAGCTCCCTTTCATTCTTTGGCAGCTTTACGCACAGATCGATCAGCGTTTTGTCATTAAAAATGATATAAGGCGGCAGCGCTTCCTCCCTTGCAATCTCAAGGCGCAGCCTGCGCAACACCTCAAACAACGCATAGCCCGCGGAGGTAAGAGCGTCGGTTCCCTTTCGCTTAGGCGTTTTTTTGCTTCTGCCCGGCTCTTTCTCCTCGTAGGTACGCAGGATCACACGGGTTTTTTCATCCTTCAACGGCTCGATCTTCCCTATCTTCAAAACGCTGTACTGATCCTGCGTCTGGTATAAATAACCTTCTTCTATCAACAGATTGATCAGACTTCGGATCAAGGCTTCCCCGGCATCCTTTAACGCTCCGTAGGATTTATAGTTTACGGTATGAAGCTCCCGCAGTCTCGCCCGATCCGCCCCGGCCAGCGTTCCGAGAATCACGGTCAGCCCGTAACGTCCCCTTGCCTCCGCGACACAGTTAATCACCTGCTTCGCCTCCGCAGTCATATCCGTCTCCTGATAATTTCTGTGGCAATTACCGCAATTATCACAGGGTTCGCCGTTCTTCTCTCCAAAATAATCCAGAATATAATTTCGAAGGCACTGCGTCGTTCTGCAATAGCCCTCCATCGTCTGAAGACGCCGCATATCCCGCTGCCTTATCAGTCCGGCGTCCTCCGGGTCTATGTCCGAAAAATCCTTTTTCTCCAGCAGGAATTTGTTAATCATGATATCATGGACCGAAAAAAGCAGGATACACTGCGCCGGTTCTCCGTCCCGCCCGGCACGCCCGGCTTCCTGATAATAGTTTTCCATGCTCTGGGGCATGTTGTAATGAATCACATATCTGACGTTTGACTTGTCAATTCCCATACCAAACGCATTCGTGGCCACAATCACAGGTGCGCGGTCATACAGAAAATCATCCTGATTTTCCTTTCTGACCGCATTCTCCAGACCCGCGTGATACCTGGTGACAGGAACCCCTCTTCCACGCAATGTCTCAAAAAGCGTATCGACATTTTTCCGCGTGGCACAGTAAATGATCCCGCTGTCCGCCGGATGTCTTCCCACATAGTCAATTACAAAATCCTCTTTCCGCCGGATGTTTTCCACGGTATAATACAGATTTTCCCTGTCAAAGCCTGTGACGGTCACCTTCGGATCCACAAGTCTTAAGATACACAGAATGTCTTCCTTCACTTCCTCCGTGGCAGTCGCGGTAAATGCGCTGACAATCGGCCTTTTCGGCAGACTGTCTATAAAATCCACAATTTTCAGATAGCTGGGTCTGAAATCCTGCCCCCACTGTGAAATACAGTGAGCCTCGTCCACTGTCACCATGGAGATATCCGCATGATCTGCAAAACGGATGAAATCATTGCTTTCCAACCGCTCCGGAGCCACATAAATGATCTTATATCTGCCCTCCGCCGCCAATCCCAACGCTTTCCTGATCTGTGCTTCCGTAAGCGACGAATTGATAAACGCCGCATGAATACCTGTCTCGTTAAGCGCCTTCACCTGATCCTGCATCAGGGAAATGAGCGGCGATATGACAACGGTAACACCGGGCAGCATCAGAGCCGGGACCTGATAGCATATGGATTTCCCGGCTCCTGTCGGCATAATCGCAAGACCATCGCGCCCTGCCGCAAGGGATTCAATTATTTCTTCCTGCCCTTCCCGGAAAGAATCATACCCGAAAAAGACCTTCAACGCTTCTTTTGCATTCACTGTTTCATACCCTCTGCAAACGGGATTTCTTCTCAAAGCTCTTTGGCATCTTCCTTCGGCAAGCCGCCTGCCTGTTTCTCAATCGCCTCGATCCGCTGACTGAGCGTCGGATGCGAATATTCCAGCTTTACTAACAGCGGATCCGGCGCCAGATCCGCAAAATTCTCTTTTGCCAGCTTTTTCAGCGCGGATATAAGCGCCTCGCCGTACCCCTCCTGCACCGCCTGCGCATCCGCCCGGTATTCCGCACGGCGGGAAACCGCGTTTACAAGCAGGCCGAAAAGCGGCGCAACCAGCGCAAACTCTACGCCCATGATCAGAAGAAGCGCAAATCCGTAATTAACCGCGGAAAATCCGAACGGTTTAAAAATATCCGCCGACTGCAGGGTAAACCAGGCAAGCAGTCCTAAGATAATCATCTGTAAAAAGGACAGCACCTGATTTTTCAGGGTGTCCCTGTGCAGACCGTGTCCCATCTCATGCGCAAAGACGGCGCAGATTTCCTCCGGCGTCATGGCCTGAATCAACGTGTCATAGAGGACAATGGTTTTCATTTTTCCAAAGCCGGAGAAATAAGCGTTAGATTTTGTGGAGCGCCTGGAGGCATCCATGACCTGAATCGCGCGGACGCGGTAGCCGTATTTTTCCAGCAGACCGGTCAGCTTATCCTTCAGCTCCCCGTCCTCAAGAGGCGTAAACTTGTTGAAGACCTTGCTGAACACGGGATAGAGGAAGGCAACCGCCAGCACCAGAAGCGTCATGACGATCGCAAACACCGGAATAAA
This sequence comes from bacterium, assembly GCA_023664305.1. Taxonomy (GTDB): domain Bacteria; phylum Bacillota; class Clostridia; order Lachnospirales; family Lachnospiraceae; genus Acetatifactor. The sequence goes on from JAMPFT010000007.1 coordinate 141,924, forward strand.
CCAGTCGCCCAATGTCCGATGAATCCCCATCAGCAGGGCACCGATCGCCGTCAGCAGGAGCAGCTCAATCAAAAAACTCTTAAACCGATCCAACCAGAATGTTTTCTTTGTGGAGCGGTTAAAGCCGTACTTTTCCTCAATAACCATCGTGTCGTAATAGGTAAAGGGCAGCATAACCACTGAGCTTACGGCGGAGAGCAGCAACACCGCAAACATCTGCATAAACAACGCTTCCGGAAACAGCCCGGCAAAGACCGCATAGACATTAAGCAGAATCAGCAGAAACTCTACCGCAAAGCTGACCGTGCTCTGCATCAGGCCCAGACGGCTCTTTTCCGCATGATAAGCACGCCATTTCTGATAGGATTCCTGATCATAGACATCCGCTACATTCGCAGGAATCGGGTTGCGCGCGGAACGCCACTGAATCACCTTTAACAGCATTCCGTAAAGATATACCACGGCCAAAATAATCATTACAATCACTTTATAAGTCATATGTACCGTCCTTTCTCTTTTTTGACTTTTCTTTGAAACAATATTTTCCTCTTTACAAGTCGCCTGAAATAATCTGCCTGCCGTTAAAACTCCTTCATCTCCGTGAATACTACGCCTGATTCTGTTGCGGCTCCGGCATACAACACATCCGTCTTTTTTCCAATCTCCAGATAATGCTTAACGACATAACGCGCCGTAAAGGGCATCTCAGACATGACGTCCGGCAGCTCTTCCATCTGAAACCATTTCAGTCTGCCCTCAGTGCTCGTCATTGCTTTGCTGCGGTCAGCCACGTCCGCAAAAAAATAATAATTCTGGCGTATTTCCCCGTTTTTCAGCCGAAGCGTAACATAGCGCAGGGACAAATTGCGGATATCTTCCTCACAAAGCCCTGTCTCCTCCTGCAATTCCCGCAGGACACAGGCTCTGGCATTGTTCAGTTCTTCTTTCTCAAAATGTCCTCCGGCCGACGCGGTAAAAGAATCGGCGATAACCTTTGAACCGATCCGGTACAAAAGCAGCATCTCGTTCCCCGACCGAAGGTACAGGCTCGTCATATTCCTGAGGTTACCGTTCATTTTCAGAGTCTCCTTATCCTTATGTTTTATTTTACATTAAATATCTAATTAAGGAAACAGGAATTTATAACTTTTGGGCGGGAATTTTCCAGAGGACTCGCCAAACCTGGCGGGGAGAAAATAATAATTTGATCGGAGTAAATTATCCAAACATGTTGAAGCAAAACAACACGAGCGGGGATTACCGCACACAAAAGGAGACCACTATGTATAGAATACTAAAAATCGGGATGGATGTCCATAGTACAAATTACACTTGTGCAACGGGCGTTGCACTTTTTGCAGCAACTGCCTTTCTAAAAAACTTACTAATTAGTTTCCATCTGCGGCAATCCCGATGTATTTAAGGACTCCATCGTCCGCATCTGTTTTACCGCCAAATCACGCAACGCAATCAATCTTTCCGACTGCTTTTTACCCTGCTCGATCAGTATGGCATTATAGCTCTCCATATTTGCAAGCACCAGTAATTGATTAAGTGTTGCATAATCTCTGATATTCCCTTTTTTGTCTATATTTTCTGTACGCCATTGCCTTGCGGTTTTACCAAATAGAGCCATATTCAGTAGATCAGCTTCACTTGCATAAGTAAAATTAATCTGCTCCGATGTTAATTCAGGCGGTATCAAGTTCGCCTTGATTGCATCGGTATGAATGCGATAATTCAATTTAGAAATCTCTCTGTTCAAATTCCAATTCAAAGACAGCCTGCTGTTTTCATCCAATTTCAAACGACGATAGTCTTTCATAATATATAATTGAAATTCAGGAGAAATCCATGTGGCAAAAGACATTGCAATATCACTGTGAGCATATGTACCACCGCCATAGCGTCCCGCTTTTGATATAATGCCAATAGCACTCATTTGCTCTATTCATTTCGTCGGTGTCATTACAAAGCGATTTAATCCTGCTTCATTTTTAACCGCCTCGAATTGCACACGGTTAAAATCAGGATTATGTAATTCTTCCCAGACTGCCAAAAATTCTATCGTATTTCGATTACGCATCCAGTTTTGAATTACAAATCTCGGATCGTCTTCATTGCGATATTTGGCAATATCCGTCAATGAGATAAACTCATTTTCAAAATCCGTTGTATATATGCCTATCTCGATACCTTTTGCATGAATTGTTTCTTCTATAATCTTTTTCCCCATCTGCATCTCCTTTATTATTTTCTCCAGGCAATGTTTGGACATGTTTATCACATTTAGTATATCGCATGGCACCATTCACCACAAGAGAAAATCTCTATTCTTTCGTTTTTCTACTTTCTCTCTCATTTTCCATGTTACTTTTTATTTCTATATCAAGCAATTTATCAATATCTAACTCTGATGCATACTTTTCAATCAGATTCGCAAGCAAATCTGCTAACCCGCTCCATTCATCAACCATAAACACCCCCATTTGAAAAAAACACAAAGACATATTATCCCGCAATGTAATCCGAAGCTCAAAGTCAAATTATATTCCATTGATAGAATAACAAGCACTGCCTGTGTCATGACACAGGGCAAAATAGCAAGCACTGCTCACGAACGTCTGTGGACAGGATTTTCACAGATTTTTCTTTTCAAAATATCTATGAAAATCGGCTTGCGTAGGGGAAATCCATAACCCCTTTTTATTACAAATCACTACCTTTTTTATTCCTTTTCCGTATTGCATTAACGTCTCTGCTTTACTGAGACAATGTGCATAAATCGGTTGTGGCAGACAACATATTTTATGATATAATGCAAAACAGTGACCTTGTATTTCACTTCAAAATCACTGTTTCTTCACTACTTTCATTTTCTGTTTTTATACGTCTCTTATGAGAAAAAAATTCTCCCCACATCAATCGTTTCGTCTGATTTCATATGTTACCATTTTAGAAATTTTGCTGTCATCTATTTCATCCATTTTGAACCCTGCACTACGCATTGCTTCCACTATCAC
>JAMPFT010000008.1 GCA_023664305.1 bacterium
GCCTGGGCAAGGACAAGATGGGCAGGATCAGCTTCTCCATGAAGGATGTGGCGCAACGGTAAAAGTCGGCAAAGCTGACAAAGTGAATAAATTCCCAATGTGAATGCTTTGCATTCTTTATGGATTGCGGCGGTTTTTTCATAAAATAAAAGACGTTTGCGGGCTTCCGGCGTATTTCAGAGGCGCCGGGGCCCGCTTTTTTTAGCTTATAGGAAACTTCGTCACGGCAAGAGAAGAATGCGAAGCATTCTTCTAAGTGCCACGAAGGGGCACTTTTTTATAGTTGTTTTCGGAAAAGCATGCCGGAATATCCGGTGATTTTGTCTATTCCGGTTATGACAATCAGTGTCTTTACCGTAAGTATGCCGGCAGGATGGATTGTGGGAAAGATTCCCGTAATCGGGAAATGGGTTACGTTTCAGTAGAAGTATCATATTAAAGAAGGAGGGTTTACATGTTATCACAGGAACTTATCAGGGAAGCGCTGTTGAAGGCGCTCTCCACAGGTGCGGATTACGCGGAGGTTTACGCGGAGCACACACAGCAGAAGACCATCAGCCTGGTGTCCGCCAGGGTGGATAAAATTGCGGATGCGGTGATTTCCGGCGTGGGAATCCGTATTTTCAAGGGAACAAGGTGCGTGGCAGGGTCCGCTTCGTCCCTGGAGCCCGCGGCTGTGCTGGACTGCGCGGCAAAGGTGGCTGACGCGATGCAGGGAACACCGGAAATTCAGGATCTTGTGTTGAGAGAACGTCTTTTCGGAGACATTCATCCGATTCGGATTGTCCCGGCAAGCGTGGAGAACGCGGATAAGATCGACTACGTCCGCGAGGCCTGCCAGGCGGCGAAGAGCTACAGCGAGGAGATTTCCCAGGTGACGGGAAGCTTTCTGGAGGTGGATCATAAGATCCTGATCGCCACCAGCGAGGGACTGCTTGCACAGGACAGACAGATCCGCAGCAGAGTGAGTATTTCCGCCATTGCCAGCGACGGCAGCGAGAATCAGACCGGTTCCGTGGCCCCCGGTGCAAGAAAGGGACTGGAGCTTTTTGAGGAGTTTGATCCGAAGGAGCTGGGCAAAAAGGCGGCGAAGCAGGCAGTGACCATGCTTCACGCCGGATACATTAACGCGGGCGTGATGCCTGTGGCCATCGAGAACGGCTTCGGCGGCGTGATCTTCCATGAGGCCTGCGGACATTCCCTGGAGGCGTCCAGCGTGGCGCTGGGGCAGTCCCAGTTCTGCGGCAAGCTGGGACAGCAGATTGCGAATCCCAAGGTGACCGCTATCGACGACGGCACGATTCCGGGCGGCTGGGGTTCCATGAACATCGACGACGAGGGCACTCCCGCGCAGAAGAAGATTCTGATCGACAAGGGTGTTCTGAAGACCTATATGATCGACAAGCTCAACGGCAGACGGATGGGCATGGAGTCCACCGGAAGCTCCAGAAGACAGAGTTATCAGTATGTTCCCACCTCCAGAATGACCAACACTTACATAGCGGCTGGGGAGGACAGGGACGAGGATATCATCTCCTCCATCGAGTACGGACTTTATGCGAAGGATATGGGCGGCGGTTCCGTGAACCCTGTGACGGGACAGTTTAACTTCTCCGTGAAAGAGGGATATGTGATCCGGGACGGCAAAATCTGCGAGCCTGTCCGCGGCGCGAGCCTGGTAGGCAAGGGTTCGGATGTCATCATGAATATCGACATGGTAGGAAAGAATGTGGCGAGGGCCCAGGGCATGTGCGGCGCATCCTCCGGAAGCATTCCTACCGACGTAGGGCAGCCTTTGATCCGCGTATCCTCGATTACGGTTGGGGGACGCTGAAGCAACTCGAAGAATGTCAGAAGGGGGCAGAGCCAGCCTCTTTGAACAAGCATTCTTCCCACGGGGAAGGTTGAGAATTGTGCGCGCCCGGTTCACGGGCAGATGGGAGAAAAACATGACATATCAGGAATTTAAGAACGCCGTGATCGCCGTCTCAGAGGAGATGAAGGTTGCGGATTATGAGCTTTACTATACGGAGAGAGAGTCTACCTCCGTGGATATTTACAAGCAGGAGATCAGCGAGTACAGCACGGATACCGGTATGGGAATCTGCTACCGCTGTATCCGGGACGGAAAGGCGGGTTACGCTTCCACCGAGAACCTGACCGAAGAGGAAGCCAGGTCGCTGGTGCTGCGGGCGCTGGAAAACGCGGACTCCATTGAGAGCGAGGAAAAGGCGTTTATCCATGAAAAAGGCGACGTGTACGCTGTGCTTCCGAAGGAGGAGAGTCAGGTCCCTACCGGCGCGGAGCTGTCCGAAGCGGCGCTTGCCCTGCAAAAGGAAGTATATGCGCAGGATTCCCGCGTGGCGGACGGCACGCAGAGCTATGCTGGCTACGCGAGCTTTCGCTGTGCGCTTTACAATTCCAAGGGCCTTGACCTGGAGGATTGCTCCTCTTACTCCAACTGCATGGCGTCGGCCCTGGTGTCTGACGGCGAGGAAATGTACAACGGCTTCGAGGTGAAGGACGGCGTACTGGGAGAGATCGACTTAAAGGAGATCGCTGCGAAGGCCGTGGAGGACGCGGTATCGACCATCGGCGCGGACAGTATGCCCAGCGGCAAGTATAACGTAGTCTTTACGGGCAATGCCTTTGCTCAGCTTTTGAACACCTATTCCTCCGTCTTTTCCGCGGAGGCGGCGCAGAAAGGCATGTCCCTGTTAAAGGATAAGGAGGGAGAGAAGATTGCGGCGGATACGGTGACCGTCATCGACGACCCCATGCATGAGAAGAGTCCCCTCAAGAGGACCTTTGACGGAGAGGGCGTGGCGACCTATAAAAAGAACGTGATTGAGAGCGGTACGCTGAAGACCCTGCTCCACAATCTGACCACGGCGGCGAAGGCCGGCGTGAAGTCCACCGGAAACGGACAGAAGGCCTCCTATGCCTCCACGGTGGGAGTCGGCCCCTTTACGCTTTACCTGAACCCGGTGGAGGGGACGGAGGAAGAGTTCCTGGCCGTGGCGGAGACTGGCGTCTGTATCAAGGATGTCTCCGGCCTGCACGCGGGGGCAAACCCCATCACGGGAGATTTCTCCCTCCTGGCGGAAGGGTATCGCTTCGAGGAAGGAAAAAAGACGGTTCCCGTGAAAAACATTACGGTTTCCGGCAATTTCTTTACACTTCTGAAGGAGATCGAGAAGGTGGGGACGGATATGAAGTTCATCCGCTCCATGAGCGGAAAATGCGGCGCGCCCTCCGTTCTGGTGAGGAATATGACGGTTGCAGGGCAGTGATGATGCATGTTGTAACAAAACAGAACGGTTAAAATGAAAACGGATATAGAGAATTATAAGGAAGAGGAAGCAGATGCGTCAGGCACCTGCTTCCTTGCCGCTTTTAGCATGACAATATAATTTTTGCAAAGCGTGGATTCTATTGTTGTAATCAGACGACAGATGGGATAAAATTTAGAAAAAAGAAAATGTTGTAAGTGGGACAGAATTTGAAGCGGGAGGTTGTAAAATGCCTTATACAATAGATGAGATCAGGACAAAAGCAATGCCGATAGCAATTCGCTACGGTGTGGATGCACTTAGTCTTTTTGGTTCCTATGCGCGAGGTGAAGCGGATGAAAAAAGCGACTTGGATTTTTTAATACAAAAGGGAAGCATGAAAGGGCTTCTTTCCTACTGTGGAATGATTGCGGATTTGGAGGATGCATTTCAGTGTCATGTTGATTTAGTGGTAAAGAACGCAATTAAAGATAAACAGTTTCTTGAAGCGATTGGCAAGGATGAGGTGAAACTTTATGAGAGGTAAGAACTCAGAACGAGTGATACTGCAAAAGATGCTCCGGTATTGTGATGAGATAGAGCAGATTTTGAAAAAGCATCATTCTGACAGAGAAGAATTTGAGAATGATACAGAATTTCAGTTTGCGTGTGGAATGTGTATTATTCAGATAGGAGAGCTTGTTGCGGGATTAGATGAAGGTTTTGTAAAAAAGCATTCGGATATCCCATGGCGTCAAACAATAGAATTCACGCTTCGCGAGAATTCTATTGTCATGAATCAAAGGAATGCGCAATGTTTATGCGCATGATTATGACATTATTGACAATGACATCATATGGGAAACCATCACGAAAGAAATGCCGGAGCTTAAAGAAAAACTGCAGGCAATCTTTTCTGCATTGTAAGTAAACCATGAGGATAGGGAGCCGGTCGTAAAAGACTGGCTTTTTTGCTCTGCAATTCACAGGAACCTGCCCTCTTTCCGCCGCAAATTATTCTGTAAACCGGAAAGTTAATAAGATAATCATGTAAATTTATATTTATTTAATTGAATTTCGTCTATAAGAGTGTACAATGTTATCTATGGGCAGGAAATGCGCGGGCGGGTGGGCGGACGCCATGGACGGAGAAAGCGGTACATCCTGCCGGGAAGGAACAGAGAAAGCTACAGGCGGGAGGCGTAAGATTGAGAGAAAAATTAAGTCGTTTTATGTGGGGAAGATACGGAAATGATCAGTTAAACCGTTTCCTGATGGTGGTTATGCTGATTTTGCTGGTGCTGCATATGATCTTTGGAGGCCCCTTTTACCTTCTGGCGCTTGCGCTTTTGATTTACTCCTATTTCCGGATGTTTTCCAGAAATATTGCGAAGCGTTCTGCGGAGAATCAGTGGTATCTGCGAAAAAGTATGAAGTTTAGGGGGCTGTTCCAGAAAAAGAGACGGGAGCTGTCACAGTTGAAGCAGTATCATATTTACCGCTGCCCAAACTGTAAGCAGAAGATCCGGGTGCCGAGGGGGCGGGGGAAGATTGCGGTTACCTGCCGGAAATGCGGGACGGAGTTTGTAAAAAAGAGCTGAGAAGCTGTGTGTGGGTGGCTGTAAGTCCGCGAGCCTGCGGCCGGATGTCAGAAGCAGGGCGGACGCGGTGAGCGATGCGGTGTAAGTCTGCGGGCCTGCGGCCGGATGGGAGCAAAATGTTCGGATATGTGATCATCAATAAGGCGGAGATGAAATTCAAGGAATTTGATGTGTATCATTCTTATTACTGCGGTATCTGCCGGGACCTGAAGCGTAAATACGGCGCGCTGGGGCAGATGTCCCTGAGCTATGATATGACCTTTCTCGCCATCCTGCTCACCGGACTGTATGAGCCGGAGACAGCGGCGGGAAGCTGTAAATGTTTTGCCCATCCCTTTGAAAATCATCCCACAAAAAGCAATATTTTTACGGAGTATGCGGCGGATATGAACGCGCTGTTTACTTATTATAAGTGTCGGGACGACTGGGAGGACGAGAAAAAGTTCCGGAAGCTTCTTTACGGCAAAATGCTGGAGGGAAGGACGGGGAAGCAGCTGCAGGTTTACGCGGAGAAGGTGAAGAAAATCAGTATCCTGATGCAGAATTTCTCGGATTCGGAGAAGGAAGAGAACGCGGATATCGACACGCTGGCGGGGCTTTTCGGCAAGGTTATGGCGGAAATCGTCACCCCGAGGGAGGACGAATGGTCGGATAATCTGCGCACTCTGGGATTCTTTTTGGGAAAATTCATCTATCTTTGCGACGCCTATGAGGATGTGGAAAAGGACATAAAAAAGGGAACGGTCAATCCCCTGAAGCGCAGATATGAGAGTCCGGATTTCGAGGAAGAGTGTAAGACGATTTTGACGATGATGATGTCGGAATGCTGCAGAGAGTTTGAAAAGCTGCCCATTTTGGAGAATGTGGAGATTTTGCGCAATATCCTTTATTCCGGAGTCTGGTGCCGTTATGAGGCGGTACACGAAAAGCGGATCGCAGGACAGCAGAAGGCGGGCGGCAGAACGGAGGCGGAAAGCGCCGGGCGGCAGGCAGAGCAGCAGGAGGCGGACGGATCCGGAAGGTAAGCGAAAGGCAGTCATCCGCGGGTACGGAGAGAGGTAGTTATGTACGACCCATACGGTGTGTTAGGCGTGAACAGAAGCGCCACGGAGGAAGAAATCAAAAAAGCATATAAAACGCTGAGCCGGAAGTACCATCCGGACGCGAATATCAATAATCCCAACAAGGCCCAGGCGGAGGAGAAGTTCAAGGAGATCCAGGCGGCTTACCAGCAGATTATGAAAGAACGGACCTCCGGCTACGGGAGCGGCGGGGGGTACGGCTACGGAGGCAGCTCGGGAGGCTACGGTGGACAGGGTTACGGCGGACAGGGCGGAGCAGGCTATGGAGGCGGTTACGGTCCTTTCGGGGGCTTCGGCGGCTTTGGCTTCGGGCAGGATCAGGACACGGGGTATGAGGATAACACTTATATCCGGGCCGCGGGCAATTATATCCGAAACGGATATTACCGGGAGGCCCGCACAACGCTTGACAGTATGGCGGAGGCGGGAAGGAATGCCAGATGGTATTATTACAGCGCTATCGCCCATTCCGGTCTGGGAAATAATGTGGCGGCGCTGGAACATGCCAGACGGGCGGCGGCCATGGAGCCTGACAATATGAGCTACCGCAGCCTCGTGCAGCGGTTTGAGAGCGGAGGCAGCTGGTACGAGCAGAGACAGGCAAGCTACGGCTATCCCAGCTTCGGCGTCGGAAATATGTGCGGGAAGATTTGTCTGGCCAATCTGATTTGCAATCTGTGCTGCTGCGGAGGCGGCGGATGCTGCGGGATGGGAGCGCCGATGATGTATTTTTGATTTTCCTATTGCTTTTTTCGGAAGTCTCCACTATAATGGAAATACAAGATATAGATGCGGATTGTGGAATGAACCACAAAATATAGAAAAGAGCTGTGTCCGTGGTATACTTGCGGTACGGCTCTTTTTCTATTGTCGGAAGCTTTATCCTTGCCAAAGCAAACGTATCTGCAGTCGGAGAGACCGGAAACGGAAAACCCCGAAAATGAAAGACATCGGGAACGGAAAGGGCGGGAAGCCGAAAACCCCGAAAATGAAAGACATCGGGAACAGAAAAGGCGGGAAGCCGAAAACCCCGAAAATGAAAGACATCGGGAACAGAAAGGGCGGGAAGCCGAAAAGCCCGAAAACGGAAGACGCCGGGAACGGAAAATCCCGGGAAACCGAAAGCGGCGGAAAGGACAGAGAAATAATCCGGGAAAACAGAGAAAAGGGGCGGAAAATGAAGATTCAAAAGAGAGACGGACGGATGGTTCCTTATGAGGAGGAGAAGATTGTTGCGGCGATCCGCAAGGCAAACAACGAGGTGGAGGAAAAAGACCGGGCAGACGGAGAATTGATCAAAGAGATCCTGCAGGCGGTGCAGGATGAGGGAAAAGAGATCCAGACTGTGGAGCATGTGCAGGATATGATCGAGCAGCATCTGGTGGAGGCCAACAAATATGTGCTGTCAAAAAAATATATGGTATATCGCTACCAGAGGAGCCTGCTGCGTAAGTCCAACACCACGGATGAGTCTATCCTGAAGCTGATCCGCAATGAAAATAAAGAGCTGGCGGAAGAAAATTCCAACAAAAATACCCGGCTGGCCTCCACGCAGAGAGATTATATCGCCGGCGAGGTTTCCCGGGACGTCACCAGACGTATGCTTCTGCCGGAGCACATTGCCATGGCCCACGACAACGGCGTGCTGCACTTTCATGACGCGGATTACTTTATTCAGCCGATTTTTAACTGCTGCCTGATCGATATCAAGGATATGCTTGACAACGGCACCTCCATCAACGGGAAGCTGATCGAGTCGCCAAAGAGCTTTCAGGTGGCCTGCACCGTCACCACCCAGATCATCGCTGCTGTGGCCAGCAATCAGTACGGCGGACAGTCTGTAAACATCAAGCATCTGGGGAAGTATCTGCGCAAGAGCAGGGAAAAATTCAGAGCGCAGCTAAAAGAGGAATTTGGGGACAGGCTGGAGCCGCAGGTCAGGGACAGATTTGTGGAGATGCGAGTGCGGGATGAGCTGAAGTCCGGCGTTCAAACCATACAGTACCAGATTAATACGCTGATGACCACCAACGGCCAGTCGCCTTTTGTGACACTGTTTCTGCATATCGACGAGGAGGACGAATATGTGGAGGAGACGGTGGAGATTATCAGGGAGATTTTAAACCAGCGGATCAAGGGGACAAAGAACGAAAAGGGAGTTTACGTCACTCCGGCGTTCCCCAAGCTTGTCTATGTGCTGGATGAAAATAACTGTCTGAAGGGCGGAAAGTACGACGATGTGACGAGGCTTGCGGCACAGTGCTCCGCAAAGCGTATGTACCCGGATTATATTTCCGCGAAGAAAATGCGGGAAAACTATGAAGGAAACGTATTTTCCTGCATGGGATGCCGCTCTTTCCTGTCTCCCTGGAAGGACGAAAACGGGAACTATAAGTGGGAGGGTCGGTTTAACCAGGGCGTTGTCAGCCTGAATCTGCCGCAGATCGGGATCCTTGCGGACGGCGATGAGGATGCCTTCTGGCGGCTTCTGGACGAAAGACTTGAATTGTGCTACGAGGCGCTGATGTGCAGGCATAAGGCGCTGTTGGGCACGGTTTCCGACGTGAGCCCCATCCATTGGCAGTACGGGGCCATCGCCAGACTGAAAAAGGGTGAAAAGATAGACAGACTGCTGAAAAACGGTTATTCTACCATATCTCTGGGATATATCGGACTGTATGAGCTGACTTATCTGATGAAGGGCTGCAGCCATACGGCCCCCGAGGGCAAGGAGTTCGCGCTGCGTGTCATGGATCATCTGCGGGACGCTGCCGCGGCCTGGAAGCAGGAGACGGGCATCGGCTTTTCGCTCTACGGAACGCCGGCGGAGACGCTCTGTTACCGTTTTGCCAGAATAGACAGGGAGAAATACGGCGATATTCCCAATGTGACGGACAAGGGCTATTATACCAATTCCTACCATGTGGACGTGAGAGAGCCGATCGACGCCTTCACAAAGTTTACGTTTGAGAGCGAGTTCCAGCATAAATCCCTGGGCGGCGCGATCTCCTATGTGGAGATTCCCAATCTGATAAACAACGTGGAAGCCGTGGAGGAGGTGATCCGCTTTATCTACGACAATATCCAGTACGGCGAGTTCAACACGAAATCCGATTTCTGTCATGTCTGCGGCTACGACGGGGAAATTGTGATCAACGACGACAATGAGTGGGAATGCCCTCAGTGCCACAATAAGGATCACGCGAAGATGAATGTGACGCGGCGTACCTGCGGGTATCTGGGAGAGAATTTCTGGAATACGGGAAAGACCAAGGAGATCAAGGCGAGGGTACTGCATCTGTAGGAACGGGGCGGTTTGGGACCGGGTTTATGACCGGGCCGGAAGCGCTCATCTGTAAGAATCAAAGAAGCTGCGGAACAGACTTATGAGGAGCGGGTCGAAAGCGCCGCATTCGCAGGAACCGGGGACGGTTTCGGAACGGACAGGCGGCGGGGCGGGAGAAAGCAGGCGGAGAATTATGAATTATGCGACGATAAAAAAGACGGATGTAGCCAACGGGCCGGGGATCCGCGTGTCGCTGTTTGTCAGCGGCTGCACCCATTTCTGCAAGGGCTGTTTTAACAGCGAGGCATGGGACTTTTCTTACGGGAAGGAATTTACAAAAGAGACGGAGGAAGAGATCCTGAAGGCTTTGGAGCCCTCTTATATCCGGGGCTTCAGCGTTCTCGGGGGAGAACCTATGGAGCCTGAGAACCGGGAGACGGTGTGCCGGCTGTTGGAAAGAATCCGCGACGCCCGGCCGGGGAAGGATATCTGGTGCTATACGGGATACGACTATGAGAAGGATTTGCTTCGCTGGGAGCAGGAGGAAAGAGAGCGCGCCGGGGCGGCGCAGGGGGAAGAGAGCGGCGGCCGACAAACAGGCGCGGAAGCCGGTGGCTGCGGGCAGAATGCGGAGAACGGCGGGATGGCGGGCGCGGAAATCACAGACCGCCATCCGGGCACGGTGGGCCGTCTGCTTTCCCTCATCGATGTGCTGGTGGACGGAGAGTTTGTGGAGGAAAAGAAAAATTTGAGGCTGGTCTTTCGGGGGTCTGAGAACCAGAGACTGATCGATGTAAAAAAATCCCAAGCGGAGAGGCGGACGGTTTGCCTTCCGCTGCAGGAGAAAAATAAAACGGTTTGAGGTTCCAGGGAAATCACAGTTTTTGCTGCCCGTCATTTTTCTCTGAGGAAGCCTGCACATGTTTTTTGACAGCATCAAAGCTTTCCCGGCTGATCACATGCTCCATTTTGCAGGCGTCCTCCAGGGCGGTTTCCTTGGAAACTCCAAGATCCATAAGCCAGGAGGAAAGAAGCTCGTGGCGTTCATAAATCATTTCCGCGATCTCTCTTCCCGCGGGGGTCAGAGTGATAAAGCCGGATTTGTCTACTACGATATGATTCTTTTCCCGAAGATTCTTCATGGCGACGCTGACGCTGGATTTTTTAAACCCCAGCTCGTTTGCGATATCCACGGAGCGAACGACAGGCAGCTGCCTGCTCAGGATCAGGATTGTTTCAAGATAATTTTCTGCAGATTCATTTACTGTCATATTGTTCCCTCGTTTTCTGCCGTGAATAAGGCTGTAACGTCAATTTGAGTTAAAACTGTGTTCCGCAGTGCATGCCCGCAGTGCAAGCTCGAAAAACCTGCGGTTTTCCTCGCTCGCGGGCTTCGCCCTATGCATCCGTTCGGATATGCGCTTCGGTGAGCAAGCTCCCCTCTTCGCACATCCTTCGTCTGCGCACTGCTCATTACCATTGCGTACATTATATCACAAAAAGCGAAATCAGGCAAACAATTTGATTTCCTGCGTCGTGGATGCTATAATTTATCTTGCGTCTGCGGGCGGAAAAGTTTTTTACGGGACGGAGAAGATTATGGAGAAACGGATCTATCGGGAGTTTGTAGAGATTTTGAAGGAGGAGCTGGTCCCTGCCATGGGCTGCACGGAGCCTATCGCGGTGGCTTACTGCGCGGCTCTGGCAAAGAAGGCGCTGGGAGGTATGCCGGATCGGGTAAAAATAAAGGCCAGCGCGAATATTATCAAGAACGTAAAGAGCGTGGTGGTGCCGAACACCGGAGGACAGCGGGGCATCGGCGCGGCTGCTGCTGCGGGCATCGTCGCGGGGGACGCGGACAGGCAGCTTCAGGTATTGGCCGGGATAACCGCAGAGAAAATCGGAGAGATTGCGGATTTCCTTCAAAGGACGGAGTGTGCGGTAGAACGGTCCGACAGGGACTATGTTTTTGATATTCAGGTGGAGCTTTCCGGGGAGGGACACACCGCGTTTGCGGAGATTGCAGGCCATCATACCAATGTGATCCGGCTGGAGCGGGACGGGGAGATATTGTTTGACAGGGAGTACCTGGAGCAGGGGCGCAGGTATGCCACCGACCGCAGTCTTCTGACGGTGGAGCGGATCGTGGAGTTTGCCGACTGTGTGGATGTGGCGGATGTGCAGGAGGTGCTGCAGCGTCAGATCGACTATAACATGGCGATCGCAAAAGAGGGGCTTAAGGGAAATTACGGGGCAAATATCGGCAGTATCCTGCTGAAATCCTACGGCAGCAGCGTTCACAATCGGGCAAAGGCATATGCGGCGGCAGGCTCTGACGGCAGGATGAACGGCTGCGAGCTGCCTGTGGTCATCAATTCCGGCAGCGGCAACCAGGGGCTGACGGCGTCGCTGCCGGTGATCGTCTACGCGGAGGAAATGCAGGCTTCCCGGGAAACGCTTTACCGCGCGTTGACGGTCTCAAACCTGGTGACCATCCATTTGAAAACCGGGATCGGGTGCCTTTCCGCCTATTGCGGGGCTACCAGCGCAGGCTGCGGGGCAGGAGCAGGCGTCACTTATCTTTACGGCGGCCGGTTTCATGAGATTGCCCACACGATTGTCAATGCCATCGCGGTGGATTCGGGCATGATCTGTGACGGCGCAAAAGCCAGCTGCGCGGCCAAGATCGCCTCGGCGGTGGAGGCGGGACTTTTGGGAATGCAGATGCAGATGCACGGCAGCCAGTTCTACAGCGGCGACGGTATTGTGGTCAAGGGAGTGGAAAACACGATTCAAAACGTATGCGAGCTGGCGAGGGTCGGCATGAAGGAGACGGATCGGACGATTCTGCGGCTGATGATGGGAGAGGAAAGGGGCGGAGAGGGTGAGCCCTTCTGTTGAGAAAGGAGACGGCGGGGAGGAATTGCGGCTGGACTGCGGTGCGCCAACTTTTTCACAAAATGGAATAAAAAGTTATTGACAACGAATGGATGTTAGAATATACTAACCATTGAAAGGGATGATTTTCTCGAAGGATGAATCCGCCGGGTTGTAATCACGGCTCTGCGGATGGGTCAGATACGAAAGGAGATGCATGTGATGCCTTTGTCAATGGCGCGCGCAGGTGAGAGCAATATTATCAAGAAGGTCGGCGGCCTGGAGGAGACCAGATTGTTTCTGGAGAAGCTGGGATTTGTCGTCGGGAGCAGTGTGACCGTTGTGGCGGAAACGGCGGGAAATCTGATCGTAAATATCAAGGAGTCCAGAGTGGCCATCGGAAAAGATATGGCGAACAAAATCATCATTTAATGCAGGAAGGAGGAGACAGTTATGAGGACGCTGAGGGAAGTTGCCGTAGGGGAGACCGTGACGGTCAAAAAGCTTTCCGGAGAGGGCCCTGTGAAGAGACGTATCATGGATATGGGAATCACGAAGGGCGTGGAGGTTTATGTGAGAAAGGTAGCTCCGCTGGGAGATCCCGTGGAAGTAACCGTGCGAGGATATGAGTTGTCTCTGCGCAAGGCAGATGCAGAAATGATCGAGGTGGAATAATAACCGGATCCTGGCCTGCATCTTTTTTTAGGGGCATGAGTTAGCTAAAACTAATAAAAAGTAGACCGGGCGAATTTCGGCAGGAAAGAGACGCGTAAAGTCCGAGAGAGCGTCAAAGAAAAGAATCGGGAAGAATCTTTTCGAAAGCAGAAAACAAAAACGGCATGGAAAAAATTTCCCCGAGAGCAGGAAACAAAAACGGCAGGGAAGAAGAATTTTCCCGAGAGCAGAAAACAAAAGACGGCAGGAAAGAAGAATTTTCCCGAGAGCAAAAAACGAAAACGGCAGGGAAGAGGTCTTCCCGAAAAAAGGTCCGCAGTCGGCGGACAGATAGGAGGATAGAAGCAGGAAATGGAGATCAGGATTGCATTGGCAGGAAATCCAAACTGCGGTAAGACAACGTTATTTAACGCATTGACAGGTTCGAATCAATATGTGGGCAACTGGCCCGGCGTGACGGTGGAAAAGAAGGAAGGAAAGCTGAAGACCAACAAGGAAGCGGCTCTCGTTGACCTTCCCGGTATTTATTCCCTGTCACCCTATACTCTGGAGGAGGTTGTGGCCAGGAATTTTCTGATCAACGAAAAGCCGGATGCCATCATCAATATCATCGACGGAACCAACCTTGAGAGAAACCTCTATCTGACCACACAGATCATCGAGCTTGGGATCCCTGTGGTCATGGCGGTAAACATGATGGATATCGTCAACAAGAGCGGGGATGTGATCAACGCCGCGAAGCTGGCGGAAACGCTGGGCTGCGAGGCGGTGGAGATATCGGCGTTAAAGGGGACCGGCGTGGAGGAGCTTGCCGGGAAAGCGGTTGCTTTGGCGAAGAAGGGCAAGGCCGCAAAACCGGTACATAAATTTGCGCCGGAGGTAGAGGAGTGTATTGCTTCTGTGGCAGGCAGACTGACGGATGTCGCCGAGCAGCAGAAGAGGTTCTTTGCCATAAAGCTTTTGGAGAAGGATGAGAAGATTGCGGCTCTTCTGAAAAACGCTCCCGATGTGACGGAGGAAATCCGGCGCATGGAGAAGGCGTTTGACGACGATACGGAGAGTATTATTACCAACGAGAGGTATGAGTATATCTCCAAAATCATCGGCAGCTGCCTGAAAAAGGCAAAGAAGGGGAAGGAGCTGACCATCTCCGACAAGATAGACCGGATCGTGACAAACCGGATTCTTGCCCTGCCTATTTTTGCGGTGGTGATGTGGCTGGTATATTACATTGCCATGTCTACCATCGGCGCGGCGGCCACCGACTGGACCAATGACAACCTGTTCGGCGACGGCTTCCATCTTTTGGGGATTTCCGGCAGCTACGAGGAGGAAGCCGAGGAGTACGGCGGCGCTTCGGAGATCATAAACGGCTTCCTGTCCTACGGCGCCGGGCAGGGTCTGGAGACAGAAGCCATCGAGGAGGCGCTGGATACGGAGAGCGAATCCTTTGATGCATCGTCGGCGTCGGCGGCGCTTGACCGGCTGGCCGCTTTGTTCGACGCTTCTTCCGAGGCGGTTTATCTGGTGGAAGACGAGGAGACGCTTGCAACCGAGGAAGTGACGGCTTCCTATGACGAGCTTGTGGAAGCGGTGGCTGTCGCGAAGGCCTACGGCTGTGCGGAGCCGGATCCGGCGGATTACGGAATCTTTATTCCCAGTATTCCCGCGGCAATTCAGGCAGGATTGGAAAAAATCGGCTGCGCCGAGTGGCTGACCGGCCTGATCATAGACGGTATCGTAGCCGGAGTAGGCGCGGTGCTGGGCTTTGTGCCTCAGATGCTGGTGCTGTTTATCATGCTTGCATTTTTGGAGTACTGCGGCTACATGGCAAGAATCGCGTTTATCATGGACCGTATTTTCCGGAAATTCGGCCTGTCCGGCAAGTCCTTTATTCCCATGCTGATCGGAATGGGCTGCGGCGTGCCCGGTGTCATGGCCTCCAGAACGATTGAAAATGAGAAGGACCGCCGTATGACGATCATGACGACGACCTTTATTCCCTGCGGCGCAAAGGTGCCCTTTATCGCGATGATTGCCGGGGCGATCTTCGGCGGTTCTCCCTGGATCGCGACCAGCGCGTATTTTATCGGTATTGCTGCAATTATCTGCTCCGGCATTATCTTAAAGAAGACCAGAATGTTCGCGGGAGACCCGGCGCCCTTTGTCATGGAGCTGCCTGCTTATCACTGGCCTAAGGTCGGATCCGTGCTGCGCAGCATGTGGGAGAGAGGCTGGTCCTTTATCAAGAAGGCGGGAACCATCATTCTGCTTTCCACGATTCTGGTGTGGTTTACCACTTATTTCGGATTTGTAGACGGCGGCTTCAGGATGCTTGCCGAGGATGAGATCGAGTTCAGCATCCTGGCAAAGCTGGGCGGCGTGGTCGCATGGCTCTTCATTCCTCAGGGCTGGGGAAACTGGCAGGCGGCGGTGGCCTCCATCACGGGACTTGTGGCGAAGGAAAACATTGTCGGCACCCTGGGCATCCTTTACGGCGGCGGAGACGGGACCGTTTATCAGAATATGGCAGTGGCATTTACCACGGCCAGCGGATTTTCCTTCCTGGTGTTCAACCTTCTGTGCGCGCCCTGCTTTGCGGCAATGGGAGCGATTAAGCGGGAGATGAACAACAGAAAGTGGTTCTGGTTTGCCATCGGCTATCAGTGCGGTCTGGCTTATCTGGCGGCCCTTGTGGTGTACAGGATCGCAGGACTGTTTACCGGCGCATGCAGCTTTAATCTGTGGAGCATTATTGCGATACTGGTAGCGGCAGGCTTCTTCTACCTGTTGTTCAGGCCGGAGAAAAAGACCGGCGCTAAGAAGAGCGAGGAGTCGAAGAAGGCGGCCTGAAAGAGAACGGGAGGTTTTTGAATGGGAACGATTATCGTGGGCGGAATCTTACTGCTTGCGGTGGCAGGAATCATAGGCGGTATGCTGCGGGATAAAAAGAACGGAAAAACTTCCTGCGGCGGCGACTGCGGACATTGCCGCGGCTGCCACTGAAAGATAAGCCGGGGAAAGGATGCTCCGGCAAAAAAGAAAACGGATTTTCGGCAACGAAACCGGCGCGGCGAAGGCCGCGCCGGTTTCATCTACAGGAAATTTCGTCGTGGCAAAAGCGTCCGTCAGGACGCTTTTTTGCGGGAAACCCCGATAAAACGGATTGACCCCGAAGCATTGCGGGGATATAATGTGTGCGAAACCCGTGTACCCTTGCGGTAAAGGAGAAAAGACATGAAGGTTCTGGTGATCGGAGGAAGCTATTTTTACGGACGCGTGTTTGTGATGCTGGCGGCAAAGGAGCATGATATCACGGTGCTAAACAGGGGCACCTATTCCATGGAAGAGTTCGGCGTAAGGCAGATCGTGGGAGAACGGCACAATGCGGAGATTTTGCGGAGCTGCGGCGCAGGGTACGACGCCGTGGTGGATTTCTGCGCCTATGCGCCGGGAGATATAAGGACGGTGCTGGAGAATCTGCCGGGGCGTCCCGGACAGTATATTTTAATCAGCACCGTGGATGTGTATCGGCGGACGGGCATTGCGGGTAAAGCGGCGCGGGAAGCCGGGGCAGAGGCGTGGAATCCGGAAACGGGGACTTATGGGGAGAGCGATTCGGAAGGCAAAAATGCGGGAGAGAGCCGGGAGAATATCCCGGGAGCGGGTCCTGACTTCAAGGAGGAGAATTTTCCCCTGGAGGACAGACGCTTTCCCGGGGAGGCGGGAGCCTATATCGCCGGAAAGACCGCGCTGGAGCGGGAGCTTCGTCGGGAATGCGGAGTGCGAGGGATTTCTTTTACGGTACTTCGCCCGGCCATTCTCTACGGCCCGTACAATTACGCGCCGAGGGAGTCCGTGTTTATCCGGCTGGCAGTCAAAGAGCATGTGCTGCCGCGTTTTACGGATGCAGCGGGCAGATTTCAGTTTGTCTATGTAAAGGATGCGGCGGATGCGGTTCTCAAGTGCCTGGGGAATGAGAAGAGCTTTGGACAGGCTTACAATCTCTGCGGGGACGAGACGCTGGATTACGACATGTTTTTCCGGGAGCTTGCAGCCTGCGCGGCGGAGAATCCGGAAGGGGCCGCGGCTGCGGGAGAGTCGGGCGACAGGACAAAAGACGGCGGAACGGCCATGGGAGAGTCGGACGACAGGACAAAAGGCGGCGGAACGGCTGCGGGAGAGTCGGACGACAGGACAAAGGACGACAAAGCAGCCCGAGAGAAGGCGCGAAGGGATAAGGGTGCTCTCAGGGAAGTCCCCATGACGCTGGCGGAAGCGGCGGAGAGAGGAATCCCGATCCCTTTTCCTGCGACGGCGGGGGAGACGGAGTTGGTGAGCAACCGAAAAAGCAGGGAAGAGCTGGGGATGGAATATACGCCCCTGCACCCGGGGATGCTCAAGACCTTCCGCGCGTTCAGCCGGGTTTATGGGGAATGAGAGTATTCATGTTTTGATGAAGCGACATCTTTACTCACACTACACTCTATAGAAAAATTTTGTTTAGCAGCCTGATTTTACACCAAAAAAGAGCGGGATTTCTTATGTTTTTGCGTTTCTTTAAGCTATGGACAATCAAAAGGTCGGAGTGGATAAATCTGCAGAAGCTTAGGATGATAGGATATTGACAAAATCCAATCATACAGTTATACTGGTGATAGAAAAAAAGGAAAAACATATCAAGAACTCTGCGGAGGATAAAGTATTGAACATAGATAAAAAAGACATTGAACAGTATCTTTCCGAAGTGAAAGAAGCTGTTCAAAGTGACAGATACAGAATTGAACGGAATTTTAGGAGGCAGGACAATATCGACCTGTTCCTGGACTACGTTATTGATGAGGCGAAGGCAAAGGAAATCTTGCTGAGCCTTACCGCATTGGATTTTTCGGATATCCTTCAGAATGAACACAAAGGCTTTGAGCATGAACAGCTGTATGTATTTGGCAAGGATGTAATTCTTCTGGAAAGAAACGGAACAGAAGAAAAGACGGTGGCTTTGTATATCAAGTTCAACAAGCTGGAGAACTGTTTTGTGATCGTTATTTCGTTTCATAAACAGAAGTATCCGCTCACATACTATTTTAGGTAAACAGGGCAAATTGGAGGTGGCCGCTATGACAGAGAGTGGAAGACGGGATTTCTGTATCGAGTGCAGAAAAGAGACAGAATATTTTTTGCAGAAAAAGAACATTGTAAAAAACATACGGGATAAGGAGTATGTTTTCGGTATCACGGCAGCTGTATGTGCGGAGTGCGGTGAAGAAATGAGTATTCCGGGACTTATCGATAAGAATATCCGGGAGATAGATGAACAGTACAGGACGGCAGAAGGACTTGTATCCGTCGATGATATCGAAAAGCTCATGAAGATCTATAAGATCGGAAAGGCTCCGCTGTCCCTTGCACTTGGATTTGGCGAGGTGACGATACCGAGATATCTGGAGGGGCAAGTGCCGTCCAAAGAATATTCGGATGAGGTAAGAGCCGCTTTGTCATCTCCCGCATATATGAAGCGGAAGCTTAAGGAGAACAGAGATAAGCTGACCGATGCAGCATATAAAAAGGCGATGGCGGCGGCTGAAAGCATAGAGGGGCTGTTCTCTGTTTCGGATAAGATGCTGAGGGTGATCGCATATTTGTTTGAAAAGCTGGAAGAGGTAACACCGCTGATGCTGCAGAAGCTCCTTTATTTCATACAGGGCGTTTATTCCGCGCTTTACGGCAGACCGATCTTTGAAGAAGACTGCAGGGCATGGGTGCATGGACCTGTCTATCCGGAGGTGTATGAATTGTTCAGGGATTTCAAATATAATCCGATTGATGACGCGCGGTTCGCCCTGTTTGCGGGAACAGCGGATGCGTTGACGCAGGAAGAAAAGGCTGTGATCGACCTTGTGGCGAATACATTCGGCATGTACGGCGGCAAGGTTCTGGAACGGGTCACGCATAATGAGGCTCCGTGGAGGGAAGTTAGAAAAGGTTATGGGGACAGCATTCCGTCAAGCGAGCTTCTGCAGAAGGAACGTATCATGAAATATTATGTGGCGATAAACCGAAAATATGGAATCGGAACGGAAGAAGGGCTGAATGCATACATCCGTGATATGCTGGGTAAGGTATCGTAAAAGTAGTGGACGCTCTGACGGAGTTATGAAAATATAAACACTCATGTTTGACACCTTATTACGGGAAAAATCCCAGAATCCATTGCAAAATCAATGCTTTCTGGGATTTATTGATTTTCACAAAAAGCGTACTAACTTTTTCTCTCACCGTTTTTTTGATTTTCGGATGATGCCTTGCATGGCTTTTGGCCGGAGGATTTCGTAATCGGTGGAAAATCCGGCATATTCATGGAGGGCGTCCGTGATTTCTGTTGCCGTATAGGCGGGAACATAGCCGGTATCCTGTGCTTTTGTCATGTTCATTCCACACAGGGTTGAAACGATCTGGCTCATGTGTACCTGTTGTCCGGTTTCTTTTCTAATACGCGGTAGACCAACAGCGACATGAAACAGGTCATGAAATGGACTTTGAGCCGGTCTCTACGGCTCAGATATGCCGGCCTTGCCAGAAATTCATCCTTCACGATACGGAAGGATTCTTCGATTTCCCATTTCCCGCGGTTGATCTCAAGAATATCAGAGACTTCATCATCAAGGTTTGTTTCAACGATATAAAACCGTCATATTCATTTGATGCAAAAAACGGCTAAGGATTTTGGGTGTCAAACGTCTGCATTGCGAAATCGTTATGATTGACCTGGCGGTTTATTTCCGTTATAATTCCAATATACCCTTGGAGGGACGGATATGATAACAGGTACGATTAAAAACAAAATCGACAAGATGTGGACGGACATCTGGGCGGGTGGGATTACCAATCCTCTGACGGTGATTGAGCAACTGACCTATTTGATGTTCATCCGCTCTCTGGACGAGAAGGAGCTGGAATCCGAAGAATTTGAGAATACCTCCGGCGAGGCCATGCCCAAAATTTTTCCCCAGTCTGCGGCGGGACAGTCCATGCGCTGGAGCCGGTTCAAGAACAGTGATCCCCGCGAGATTTATGATATCGTAGCCCAGCGGGTGTTCCCGGCCATTAAAAAGCTGAAATACGGACGGCTTCCGGACTTCAATTCCCAAGGCGAGCTGATCGAGATCGATGACGGCCCCGACGGTAACAGCGCGGACAACACCGCCTTTGCCCGATACATGGGCGATGCCATGTTCCTGATCCCTACGCCCCAGGTACTGCAAAAGATCATCACCGGGCTGGACGATCTCTATGAGCATGACATCGCCGAGCTGGATATGCAGGGCGACCTCTACGAATATATGCTGGGCAAACTGGCGACCGCCGGTCAGAACGGCCAGTTCCGCACCCCCAAGCATATCCGGGAAATGATGGTGGAGCTGCTGCGGCCTACGCCGGACGACGTGATCTGCGACCCGGCCTGCGGTACGGCAGGGTTTCTGGTGTCCGCCGCGGAGTATATTCGCCGCAATTACGAGGACACCATGACCGCCGAACAGTGGGAACACTTCGCGGGCCCCATGTTTACCGGCTTTGACACCGACCGCACCATGCTGCGTATCTCCGCTATGAACCTGATGCTACATTCCATCAGCAGGCCGGAAATCGACTACAAGGACAGCGTATCCAAGCAAAATCAGATCAGCGGAGCCTATACCATGTGTCTGGCCAATCCCCCGTTCAAGGGGACGGTTGATGCGGAGAGCATCCACGACAATCTGAAGGCCGTGACCAACACAAAGAAGACGGAGTTGCTTTTCCTGGCGCTGTTTCTGCGGATGCTCAAAAAAGGCGGGCAGTGCGCCTGCATCGTCCCGGACGGCGTGCTCTTTGGCAGCAGCAAGGCCCATACGGCGGTCCGCCGGGAACTGGTGGAAAATCATCAGCTCCGGGCCGTCATCTCCATGCCTTCCGGCGTGTTTAAGCCCTACGCCGGGGTGTCTACCGCCGTGCTTGTGTTTATCAAAACCGGCGCTGGCGGCACGGAAACTGTCTGGTTCTACGACATGAAGGCCGACGGGTTCAGCTTAGACGACAAACGCGGTGAGATTGCCGACAACGACATCCCGGATATCATCGCCCGGTTCCATCACCTGGACGGCGAGACGGAACGGGAACGCACCGAGCAGAGTTTTCTTGTGCCGAAACAGGAGATCGTGGACAAGGGCTATGACCTGTCCATCAACAAGTACAAAAAGACCGAGTATGTGCCGGTGGAGTACCCGCCAACCAGTGAAATTCTGGATGAACTGGACAAACTGGAGAAGGAGATCACGGCGGGGCTGGCGGAATTGCGGGGGTTGGTGTGATGGCGAGATTGGGGGAAATTGGAACAGTAATTACAGGAAACACTCCTAAAACTTCTGAAATTGAGAATTACATTTCGGGTGATATTTGCTTTATAAAGCCCAGTGATATTTTAGAAGGTGATATTACTTACATAAGTGGTTCCGAATTTTATATTTCGGAAGCAGCACGGAATAAAGCACGAATTTTGCCCACTCAAAGTGTACTTGTCACTTGCATTGGAATCATTGGGAAAGTCGCAATTAACCAAGTGGAATGTGCGTTTAACCAACAAATCAATGCAATCATACCGGATTCAAAAAAATGTATACCAAGTTATCTGGCGTATGCAATCCAGCACAAAAAGGATGCTATGCAGAGTATTGCTAATGCCGCTGTGGTTCCAATATTGAATAAATCTCAGTTTTCTGAAATTGAAATTAATTTACCTTCGCTTGATGAGCAGCAAAGGTGCGCATCTGTTTTAGATAAAATCAGCAACTTAATCTCCCTCCGCAAACAGCAGCTTGCCAAACTGGATGAACTTGTCAAGGCGAGGTTTGTGGAGATGTTTGGGGAGCCGATCAGGAACAGCCATGGTTTGCCTGAGAAGCTGCTCGGCGAAGTTTGCCTATTAAAAGCGGGCGCTACCACTCCAGCCGAGGTGATATTTGACTATGACATGGAACACCAAATCCCATGTTATGGAGGAAATGGTGTCCGTGGATATGTAAAAGAAAGCACACAGCATGGAACATATCCAATCATTGGTCGCCAAGGTGCTTTGTGCGGAAATATTCAGCTTGCAACTGATGATTTTCATGCTACAGAACACGCGGTGCTTGTTACACCGCTTGAAGAAATGGATATATACTGGCTGTTTTATCTGCTGAAATATTTGGACTTGTATCGCTACCATACTGATGCGGCACAGCCCGGGCTTGCCGTTAAAACATTAAATACGGTTAACGTACCAATTGCCGATATAAGAGGCCAAAATGAATTTTCAGTTTTGGTTGCGAAGATTGACCGACGGAAGTTGACAATCCTGCGAAGTTTAGATAAACTGGAAGTGCTGAAGAAAGCATTGATGCAGGAATATTTTGGGTGAGGTGATGATAGTGGCTTCTTTTAGTCAGGTTATATCCAACAAATATGGTACAAAGACTTATCAGGATACCAAAAATACATACGACTGGATTATGAAGGCTCTGAACACAGGAGAATTTCAGGGTTTAAAAGTTAATACAAATTTTTGGTTTGATATATCTGAAATTACATATAGCTGTGAAAATATAGAAGAATATGTGGAGTATGCATACGGGCAGAACGATTATAGTTTTACTGCTATGGATTTTCAAATTGAATCAAGCGGGATTTCCACATGGTTTATTCATGTCCAAACGGATTCTAAAATAAGCATCTCAACAGATACAAAAAATTTGTTAGAGAAGATTGTTGTCCTATTGAGAAACACATCTTTGGACGAAACAGAAAAAGATGCCCCAATTTCGGTAACATTGATTGAACACCAAGATAATAGCGTAACCATAAATGGAAACAGTAATGTAGTTGCAAACAACCATAGTGTAGTAACAGACAAGCAAGAAAAATCAAAGTCTAAAATCAGTGGATGGTTACAGGGTATTAGTCAAGGAATATTGGCAAACTTGGTGTGGTGGGTATTAGGTCTGGTTGTAGCTATGCTATTAGGATGGGCTATCTCAAAGGGATATATAGGTATATAGGTAGGTAATATTATGCCCAACTTCTCCTTCCTCCAAACAAAAAATGAATATGCTATGTTCGCCCCCGCCGCCATCGAAGCCGAGCGTGTCTATGCTGCCTCCCCTGCCATGTGTGCGGTAGGCTGCCGGAAGGCGCTTGAGCTGACGGTGAAGTGGGTCTATGCCGCTGACAGCACCATGCAGATGCCCTACAAGGACAATCTGCAATCCCTCCTGCACGAGCCCTCCTTCCGCTTTGCGGTGGATCACATTACTTGGGGAAAACTGCCGTTCATTGTGAAGCTGGGCAACCTGGCAGTCCACACGGAGCGGGCGGTACAGCCCGGGGACGCTTTGCTGTCCCTGCAGGGTCTTTTTGCGTTTATCCAGTGGGTGGATTACTGCTATGGCTCAGATTATGAGGATCGCCGGTTTGACGAGGCCAAGATACCGACGGAGCGGGTCGTTGTAGATACAAAGAAGATCAAAGAGCAGGAAAGTCTTTTGGGCGAAAAGGATGCGGAGATCGACGCGTTGCGTAAAGAGATCGAGGCGATGTCCGTTCAGCTTACAGCAGCGAGAGAGCAGCACACGAAGGAGCGCTCTTTCGTGGCAGAGGATATCCCGGAGATTGAAACCCGGAAACGGTATATTGACGTAGACATGAAGCTGGCAGGTTGGCAGTTTAGCGGCCCGGACGCGGATGTACAAGAGGAGTATCCCGTGGAGGGCATGGCCGGCGTCCTGGGAAAATCAGGGGCTGCTGACTATGTTCTTTTGGGGAAAGACGGCCTGCCCCTGGCGGTGGTGGAGGCCAAACGCACCAGCAAGGATCCGAATGCAGGACGCAAGCAGGCAGTCCTGTATGCCGACTGTCTGGAGCGGAAATTTGGCCGCAGGCCGATGATGTTCACGACAAACGGCTTTGAAACTTATTTCTGGGATGACCAATCTGGCCCTCAGCGGGAGGTCAGCGGGATTTTCAGCAAGGACGATCTGCAAAAGCTTATGAACCGCCGGACGGAGCGGCTGGAGCTCATGTCTGTTCCCATTGACGGCAGGATCACAGACCGCTATTATCAGAAAGAGGCCATCCGTGCGGTGTGTGAACGGATCGAGCAGGGCTTTCGGAAGCATCTGCTGGTCATGGCCACAGGAACCGGAAAGACCCGGACAGCCTCCAGTTTAACGGATGTGCTCAGCCGGGGAAAGTATGTCACCAATATCCTGTTCTTGGCGGATCGCACTGCCCTGGTGAAACAGGCCAGGGACGACTTCAAAAATTACCTGCCGGATATGTCTCTGTGCAATCTCTGCATGAACAAGGACGACCTCAGCGCCCGCATTGTGTTCTCCACCTATCCCACCATGCTCAACGCCATTGACACGGCCAAATCAAAGGACGGGCGGCGTCTGTTTACTCCGGCGCATTTTGATTTGATCATCATTGACGAGAGCCACCGCAGCATTTTCAAAAAATACCGGGCTATTTTTGAGTATTTCGATGCGACTCTGGTGGGTCTCACCGCCACGCCGAAAAAGGATGTGGACCGAAATACCTATGACTTTTTTGAGATGGAGCATGATGTACCCACCTATGCCTATGACTATGAAACGGCGGTAGAGCAGGATCATGTGCTGGTTCGCTACTACAATTACGAGGTAAAAACCAAATTCTTGGACGAAGGAATCACCTATGACGATCTGTCAGAGGAGGACAAGGCGCGATATGAGGAGGATTTCACAGAGGACGGCATGATGCCGGATTTTATTCCGCCCGCGAAGCTGAATAAATTTGTCTTTAACGAAACTACCGTGGATACAGTCATACAGGATTTAATGGAACACGGTATTCGGGTAGAGGGCGGAGACCGTCTTGGAAAGACCATCATTTTTGCCCAAAATAAGCGTCACGCCGAGTTTATTCTACAGCGGTTTAATAAGCTGTATCCTAAGTACAAGAGCGTGTTTGCCCAGCGGGTGATCTGCGACGATGCCTACGCTCAAACGGTAATCGATGATTTCAAAAAGCCGGACAAGCCGCCGGTTATTGCTGTTTCCGTGGACATGATGGATACTGGCATCGATGTACCGGAGTGCGTCAATCTTGTATTTTTCAAAACAGTGCGCTCCAAGACCAAATTCTGGCAGATGATCGGCCGTGGAACCAGACTGTGCAAGGATCTTGCCTGCATGGATCAAATTGATGGCGAATATACGGATAAACGCCGCTTCCTGATTTTTGACTATTGCGGAAATTTTGAATTTTTCCGGGAACATAAAGAGGGATTTGAAGCCAGAGAAACAAAGTCCCTTTCGGAAAATATCTTTGACAAACGGGTAAGACTTATTGCGCTGCTGCAAGAGAGTGTTTATGCTGAACAGGACTTCCAGTCGTGGCGCACGGAACTGGCGGATATTTGCCACGGCCAAGTGGAGGCACTGAACCCGGATCTGATTGCGGTACGTCTGCGTCTGCGCTATGTGGAAAAGTACAAAGAGCGCCCCGCTTTCCAAGACATCAGAGAGGGTGACAAGAGCGAATTGATGCAATACATAGCACCGCTGGTGCAAATGGATGAGAAGGACGAATTTGCCAAGCGGTTTGACAATTTTATGTACGGGTTGATGCTGGCAAGCATGGAGAGAATGCCGTCTTTCAAGTATGCGAAAAAGCAGCTGTGCGATATTGCGGCGCTGTTGGAGCGCAAAACAAGTATCCCTCAGGTGCAGGAGAAGTTGCCTTTGATACGGGGAATCGGCACAGATGCTTTCTGGGATGCAAATGACGTCCTGCTTTTTGAGAGAGTTCGCAGGGAATTGCGGGATTTGATCCAGTTTACTGTTGAGGCTGGTGCGGGTAGGCAAGTTGTCACAAGGCTGGCAGACCCCCATTCTCGTCCGGCAGGAGGGTAATCCGTTGGAAGCGGCGTATAATTTTGAAGATTATCGGGCAAAGGTCAGTCGTTATGTCAATGAACATGGGGATACTTTGGCAATTTTTAAATTGACGCACAATATTCCGTTGTCCTCTGGCGATTATCAGGAGTTGTCACGGGTGTTCACCAGCGAGTTAGGCAGCCATGAGGATTACAAGCGTGAATTTGGTGATACGCCCTTTGGACTGCTGATCCGCAAGATCGCCAAACTGGATCACGACGCAGCAATGGATGCTTTTTCTGAATTTATCAATGACCAATCCCTCAATCAGAAACAGATTGCCTTCGTCCATAAAATCATTAACCATGTCGAGCAGAATGGATATATGGAGAATGTTGCATTACTGACAAAGCCGCCCTTCGATAAACCTCTGAACTTTACAAAACTCTTTGACAAGAAAACTCAAACAGCACTGATGAAAGCAATCAATCAGGTCAGAGAGAATGCCGTAACAGTTGTGGCTTGAACAGTTCCAGCGACTATGCCATCGCAAGGTGTAATCCCAGCCTTATGAAGATAAGGACGAATTGAGCCAAAGAGAATATCGCCTTTTCTCATCTCAAAAAGATTGGTGGTAAAATTGTTGCTACTGTTTAATTCGGTGATCCCAATCGAATCAGAACGCATTATGCTTAAATCAACAGCAGGCTTGGTGCTTGAGTAATTAAATGGGGTTGTGTTCTTCTGCATAATATCCGTTTTCTGTCAAAATGGAGGCAAGAAGGGTATATAGTTAGAATACTGCAAGAGATGAAAAATGTCCTAAATGAGGTTATTGAACAAGAAGGTTTTTCTAAGGAAATGCTGATTAAACGCCATCAAAAAGTAGTGGACGCTCTGGCAGAGCCATGATAAAATAAAATGAAGGAAGGTGAGGATGCTGGACGCAGAAACTACAATTGCTCAAGGGTTGCATATCACGGATGACAGCGCGGGCTACGATGCGGCCTGCAAGCGAGTTCTGTCTGAGAAGGCAATACTTGCGCGGATTATGAAGGCTTGTCTGGATGAGTACAAGAATTGCGATGTCAACGGGATTGCAGAGAAATACATAGAGGGCCAACCCCAAGTATCCGCCATCCCGGTGCTGCCGGACGAGGGCGGCACTATCATCAGCGGCATGGATACCGAGGACAAGTCGGTGCGTGAGGGGGCAGTTACCTATGACATTCGTTTCCGAGCCATTGCTCCCGACACAGGGGAGCTTATCGGCCTGATCATCAACGTGGAGGCGCAGAATGATTTCTATCCCGGCTACCCGATTATCAAGCGCGGCATATATTATTGTTGCCGCATGATTTCTTCCCAATATGGCCAGGAGTTTACCAATTCCCATTTCGAAAAGATTAAGAAAGTTTACAGTATTTGGATTTGTATGCATCCGCCAAAGAGCCGGGAGAACACGATTACCCGGTATCGTCTGGTGGAGGAACATCTGGTTGGCAAAGCCGTCGAGTCGATCAGAAATTATGATTTGTTGTCTATCGTCATGCTGTGCCTTGGCGGGCCGGGTGGTAAGAACTATGACGGTGTGTTGCGGATGCTGGATGTGCTTCTCGGGGGCGAAACCAGTGAGGCGGAGAAGCGAAAAATCTTACAGGATGACTATGACATTCAAATGACGCAGACAATGGAAAGGGAGGTGTCGGTCATGTGCAATTTGAGCAAGGGTGTTAGGGAAAGGGGCCGCGCCGAGGGCATAGCGGAGAACACTTTGACAAGCATCAAAAACCTTATGGAAACGCTGGGGCTGTCCCTTGATGCAGCTATGGCTGCGCTGAAAATCCCGGAAGCAGACCGACCCGGATATGTGAAACAGTTGAACAGCCAATAGGGGATGCAGACATGCAGTAAGAGCAGGGCGGATTTGCACCTGCGGCAGCATACAACAAAAGCCTGCGCTTTTCGGTGTCAGGGGCGCGGGCTGCGGAAAGGTATGGTCACGAAGATGGATTTCAGAGAGGATATGTGCCGGATTTTCAACAAATACGCAGGCAGCATGAAAATGAGAAGCCTGAAATGGTACAGCCGCGGCGGCGGAAGGATTGCGGATCGGAAAATTGAAAAGTTTATCCGGTATTTTGTCCTGCCCATAAATGCGGATGTGGCAATTTCTTTTTTGGATACCACCGTTTTAAAGACGGCGCGGGAAGGGATGCTGTTTACCGTCTACGGGATTATTGTGAAGGAACCGCTGAACAAGCTGTATTATCTGGAGTATGAGAAGATCAAAGGGGCCGAGGTGCGTGAGGTGATCAACGAGGACGGGTGGCTTACGGGAACCGATCTGTATGTGCTCTTTCAGGACGGTACGGAGCGAAAGCTTTTTGACGGCTATATCAAAAAGGAATTTTTTGCGGAGTATGTAAACGAGGTGATTGCGCTGCTGAACGGGCAGGATCGTGCCGGATAATAGCAGAGGCTATGGGGATGGCGAGGATAATCTGGAAAAGCCGTTGGCAGCCAAGCCCTTCCTGCACTATGTCCGGGAGCATCAGAAAGAGATCGGCATTATCTATGATGACAAGTGCATCGGCAACAGTCGGGGATTCCGCAACATCAGCCTGGCGCCGTTTGTGCCGGTTGACGAAGATAATCCAAGCTTGCCCTGGCACTGAAAAAAGTTTGAACGAAGTTGGAAAACACACGCTCATTCCGCTCATGGTGTGCCAGCTTTCACAGGACGAGCAGAACGAGCGTATGTTTTTGAAGTCCGGCGCAAAATTTATTCCTGATGCTCAATGATCCAGCGGAGCAATCCGTTTTGGTCAATCTCCCCGGCGGCGAGGGCGAGTATCACGCCGGACAGTTCCTCTTGGGTGTAGTCCAGTTCAATGCCGTTCAAGGCGAGAAAGACCAGCATGGCGTGTGCGCCGATCCGCTTGTTGCCGTCTATGAACGGATGATTTTTCACAAGACCGAAGCACAGGCGGGCGGCTTTCTGCTGGAGGGACGGGTACACATCTTCCCCGGCAAAGGACTGGAACGGGGCGCTCATAGCGGATTCCAGCACCCCCTCGTCACGAAGCCCATCAATGCCGCCGGTCTCGGCAATCAGTTGGCTGTGGAGCATGAGAAGATGATTCTTTGACAGAATGGTCATTTCGCAAGTTCCTCATAGGCCGCCCGGTTCTTCGCGATCAGCCGCCGGGAAATGGCGGTGATATCTTCATCGGCGGCGGTTTCTTCGGCTTCGGCGGTCTTGAACTCCATCACCATGTAGCGGGGGACATTGTTTTTCAAAATCACGACCGGCCCGCCCTCGTCCACCAGTCGGGCGACCCGTGAGAAGTTTTGATTTGCCTCTGTGATGGAAACAAGATTTTTTGTACTGATATTCATGTCATACCCTCCTTCGAATATAGCATTACACTTCTATTATAACCGATTTTAGGAGAAATTCAACCTATTTCTCTAAAAATAAGGGATGGTAATAAATGGGAGGCTGTTCCACGTTCATTTCAAATGAGGGTGGATTTCCAACGGGCCAATGGGCAATGGTTGCCCATTGATGCTGTCCGGTTTTGCTGATTTGGGGTGGACAAACTTTGTCCATCCCACTCTGCCCGGACAAAGCGGAAGTCAGCGGTTTTCGGTAACCGCTACCGATGTTTTTGGTGGTGACGAAGGTTGTCACCATTAGCTGTATTATCTGGAGTATGAGAAGATCAAAGGGGCCGAGGTGCGTGAGGTGATCAACGAGGACGGGTGGCTTACGGGAACCGATCTGTATGTGCTCTTTCAGGACGGTACGGAGCGAAAGCTTTTTGACGGCTATATCAAAAAGGAATTTTTTGCGGAGTATGTAAACGAGGTGATTGCGCTGCTGAACGGGCAGGACCATGTCGGACGGGAAGAGCAGGGATAAAGCTTAAGGCTCACGGGGAAGAAGCTTTCGGTTTGAGAGATTCTTTCCTGTTTTTTTGCGCTCAGACAGTGAAAGCGATTTTAAATTAAGGGAGTTTTAATGGACTCATAATTTTATATGATATGCCTGTAAAGATCATTGAGAAGCGGGAACGGATGGCACGGTACGGCGGGGCATCCGTTCGGAAACGGAGGCGGGACAATGAAAAGAGCGGGCGGTTTGAGGTTTTGGGCTGCAACGGTTTTGTTGGTACTAACTGCAGCCTTTTCCGTTGCGGGGACGGTCAAGAGCGGAAACGGCTCGGACGGGGCCAAACGGGAGGAGTATTATCTGGAGAAGGAGACGCGGCTTGCAGAGGATGTGAGAGAGTACCTGAAAGAGCAGGGCTTCCTTTACAGCGGGGTGACGGTGACCCGCGTGGTGAATGAGGACGGCGGCAGGGAATATAAGGTCTCGGTGCATCACCGGGACATCGGGCGTCTGACCGGGCAGGAAAGGGAGGAGCTTGCCTTTGCGCTGGCGGAATTTGCCTTTACAGAGGAGGGCTGCGGATTTCGGTTTGAGTTTTCCGGCGGGGATATGTCGCCGCGGTGAGAATGCGTTTTGTTACACTTTTTGCAAAGGATTCACAGGAATTACATGACATTTTTGTGAAATAGGGGTATACTTTTCTGGAGAGTTTTTTGACAGAAAGGGGGTCCAAAAATGTCGTTTATTCCAAAACCACAGGAAATTTATAAACATTTTAAGGGAAACCTGTATCAGATTACGGCGATAGCGGAGCACACGGAGACGGGGGAACAGCTGGTGATTTATCAGGCGCTGTACGGGGATTTCAGGACATATGCCAGACCGCTTGAAATGTTCGTAAGCAGGGTAGACAGAGGTAAGTATCCGGACGCGGAGCAGGAGTTTCGGTTTGAGCTTCAGGGGCCGGACGCCGACAGACAGAGAGCGGAGTCCGAGACGCCGGAAGGAAAGGCCAAAAAGCAGGAAAGCGAAAGCTCTGAGCCGGAAGCCGGGGAGGCGGGGTCAAGGAGCGAAAGCCTTAAAGCAGAAACCGGAGAGCCGAAACCGAAAAGAGCAGATTCCGGGGTCGGAGAAAAAGAGCCGGAGGCCGGAGCCCCTGAAACGGACGCCGAGGTAACGGAGCCGGAGGACGCATCGGCGCTGGATCCCATGCTTGTGCAGTTCCTGGATGCCGACAGCTATGAGGAGAGACTGAATATCCTGGCGGGTCTGCGTCATAGGATCACCGACGACATGATCACGACCATGGCGATTGCCTGCGGCGTGGAGGTGGAGGAGGGCGAGCTTCAGGAGCGATGCGAATCGCTGAAGGCCTGTCTGCTGACGATGCAGCGATACGAGTGTACCCGGCTGCGGTAGATCCGCGGCAGGTTTCCCTTCCGATCGGTTGAAGCGCCTTTAAATCCTGCAGCGGCGGGAGAGGCGGAAGGGAGCGGCATATGAGTTACAGCTTAGACAGGAAAATGGTGATCGGCGTATCGTCCAGAGCGCTTTTTGATCTGACGGCGGAAAATGAGATATTTGAAAAACAGGGGCTGGAGGCTTACTGCAGATATCAGGTGGAGCATGAGCAGGAGGTTTTAAGGCCGGGGCCCGGTTTTCGGCTGATCCGGTCGCTTTTAAAGCTGAATGAACACGGCAGGGGGCGTGATCTGATCGAGGTAATCATCATGTCGCACAACAGTCCGGACACGTCGCTGCGGGTCTTTAACACAATTGCGCACTACGGTCTTCCCATCACCCGGTCCGTGCTGGTAAGCGGCGCGTCCCTGGGGCCTTATCTTGCGGCCTTTCACACGGATCTCTTTCTGTCCGCCTGTGAGGAGGATGTGCAGTGTGCGATCGACGCGGGAATCGCGGCGGGGATCATCTGCACGGAGAGCGCGCAGTCCGGCAGGCAGATCATCCCCATGCCGCAGAATAACGGACAGATCCGGATCGCTTTTGACGGGGACGCCGTGCTTTTTACCGACGAGTCGGAGCTGATTTTTCAGGAGAAGGGGTTGAATGCCTTCGAGGAAAACGAAAAGCTTCACGCGAGGGAGCCGCTGGCGGAGGGACCCTTTGCCGGTTTTTTAAAGAAGCTGTCGGATCTGCAGCGGGAGCTGGGGACCCAAAACTGTCCCATCCGGACGGCGTTGGTGACCTCCCGAAGCGCGCCGGCCCACGAGCGGGTCATAAGAACCATGCGGGCGTGGAATGTACGGGTTGACGAGGCGTTTTTCCTGGGGGGACTGGATAAGAAAGAGATTCTGAAAGCCTTTGGCGCGCAGATCTTTTTCGATGATCAGATCGTCCATACGCAGAGCGCGGCTCAGGAGGTCCCGGCGGCCCGGGTGCCTTACAGGAGCGCGGCGGCAAGGTGAGGCAGAGATGCGGTAAAGCGGCGTGCTGCGGCAAGGTAAGGCAGAGCCACGGTAAAGCGGCGTGCTGCGGCAAGGTAAGGCAGAGCCACGGCAAAGCGGCGCGCTGCAGCCGCAGCGTGTCATGCGGTTAAGATATTGCCGCGGGAGCACAAGGTTTTGAGAGGCGAAGGCAAAACGGAATAATTATGAAATACGGGGAAATCATACAGGGAAAATTTGTTCAGCGCCCCAATCGGTTTGTCGCCTATGTGGAGCTGTGCGGCAAAACGGAAAAGGTGCATGTCAAAAACACGGGGCGGTGTCGGGAGCTGCTTGTGCCGGGAGCTTCCGTTTATCTGGAGAGGAGCGGTAACGCGGGGCGCTCCACGGAATACGATCTCGTGGCGGTGGAAAAGGGGGAGCGGCTGATCAACATGGATTCCCAGGCTCCCAACAGAGTCGCCGGGGAATGGCTGAGGTCGGGAGGGCTTTTCCCCGAACCGACGTTTGTGCGGCCGGAGACGGTTTACGGGCATTCCCGGTTTGACTTTTATGTGGAGACGAAAGAGGAAAAGATTTTTATAGAGGTAAAAGGGGTTACGCTGGAAGAGGGGGGAGTGGTCCGCTTCCCGGACGCCCCTTCCGAGAGAGCGGTGAAGCATGTGGAGGAGCTGATCGAGGCAAAGCATGACGGTTACCGCGTCTTTGTGCTGTTTGTGATCCAGATGGAGGGTGTGGAATATTTTACGCCAAACCGCGATACGCATCCGGAATTTGCAGAAGCGCTCTGCCGGGCGGCCGGGGAGGGAGTGGAGATTTTGGCCTACGACTGCAAGGTGACGCCGTCTTCCATGACGCTGAACCGGCCTGTGAGGGTGCGACTGGAGGCTGAGGAGGTCCGGACTGAGGGACAAACCCTGAGAACGCCTTGTCCGGAAGAGCAGGAGGCGGAAGAACCCTGTCCCGTGGGAGAGACTGCGGAGGAATCCCGCTCCCGGGAGCAGGCTGCGCCGCCCGCCCTTTTCAGTGAATCTTCAGGCGATATTAAGGAAACCTTAAGGCTCGCTTCTATTCCCAAACCGCTGTTGGAATGGTATGATAAGAACAGAAGGATTCTTCCCTGGAGGGAGGAGCCTTCGCCTTATCGCGTGTGGGTCTCGGAAATCATGCTGCAGCAGACCAGGGTGGAGGCGGTGAAGCCGTATTTTAAGCGGTTCATGGATGCTCTGCCGGATATTAAGGCGCTGGCGGAGGCAGAGGAAGAAGAGCTTTTAAAGCTCTGGGAGGGATTAGGCTACTATAACCGGGTGAGAAATCTGCAGAAGGCGGCAAGGCAGATTCAAAACGATTACGGCGGAAGGATGCCGTCCGACTACGACGAGCTGCGAAAGCTGGCGGGAGTCGGCAGCTATACGGCGGGAGCGATCTCCTCCATCGTCTACGGAGCAAAACACCCCGCGGTGGACGGAAACGTGCTGCGTGTGCTTTCCAGAATCAGGGAGGATTTACGGCCGATCACGGACGGAAAGGTAAAGGCCGCGGTGGAGCGGGAATTGACTGAGATCATGCCCGGGGAGAGGCCCGGAGATTTTAATCAGGCGATGATGGAGATCGGCGCCTGCGTGTGTCTGCCGAACGGCGCTCCGCTCTGCGGGGAATGTCCGCTGAACCGTGGCTGTCTGGCTTTTGCGCACGGTACGCAGCTGACTTTTCCGAAAAAGGAAGAAAAGAAGTCGCGGTTAATTCAGGAAAAAACGGTGCTTGTGATCCGGGACGCGGACAGGACGGCGATCCGCAGGCGTCCGGGGAAGGGGCTTTTGGCGGGAATGTACGAGTTCCCGACGCTGGAGGGCTTTTTCACGGCGGAGGAGGTCGCGGCGTTTCTGGCGGATAACGGGATCAGGGCGCTGCGTATCCTGCCGCTTCCGGATGCCAGGCACATTTTTACCCACAGAGAGTGGCATATGAAGGGCTATCTGGTTCGGGTGGACGAGCTGGAGAGCGGGCCGCCCGGAGAAAAGATAAGGGACTGGCTGTATATTGAACCGGCGGAGACGAAGGACAAATACCCGATTCCGTCCGCTTACGCCGCTTACACAAAAGGTCTGAGCATAAAACTTGGCAAAGAGAGATATGAGGAGGAACCGTAAGTGAAGCTTTTATCCGTGGTCATACCGTGCTACAATTCCGAAAAATATATGAAAAAGTGCATAGAATCGCTGCTTTTGGGAGGAGAGGACGTAGAGATCATTATTGTGGACGACGGCTCTACTCTGGACCGGACGGCGGAGATTGCGGACGAGTACGCGGCGGCGTATCCGACTGTCGTCAAGGCGGTTCACAAGGCCAACGGCGGGCACGGATCGGCGGTAAACGCCGGGATTGACCATGCTTCCGGTCTCTATTTCAAGGTGGTAGACAGCGACGACTGGGTGAAGGAGGACGCTTACCTCAAGGTGCTTGAAACCCTGCGTGAGATGGCGGGGGGAGCCCATGCGCTGGATATGCTTATTTGCAATTATGTGTACGAAAAAGAGGGCGAAAAGAGAAAAAAGGTGATCCACTACCGCCACAGCCTTCCGGAGCAGAAGCTTTTTACCTGGGAGGACTGCCATCATTTCCTGAAGGGCCACTATATCCTGATGCATTCCGTCACCTTTCGGACGAAGCTTTTGAAGGAATGCGGGATCCGGCTTCCGGAGCACACCTTTTATGTGGACAACCTCTATGTGTTTGAACCGCTGCCTTATGTGAGATATATGTACTATCTGGACGTCAATTTTTACCGGTACTATATCGGCAGGGCGGATCAGTCCGTCAACGAAGAGGTTATGATCTCGCGGATCGACCAGCAGCTTACGGTCAACAGGATCATGATCGATTACCTGTCGGAGAAGAAGCAGGAGATCCTGAAGAACAAGCGGCTTTATCAGTACATGAGGAATTATCTGGAAATCATCACCACGGTCTCGTCGGTTCTATTGATCCGATCCGGCACAAAGGAAAATCTGGAGAAAAAGAAAGAGCTCTGGAAGTACCTGAAGGAGAAGGATGCCCCGCTTTACAGGAGGCTGCGCCACGGCATCATGGGAGAGGCCATGAATCTGCCGGGCCGCGGCGGGCGCAAAATTTCTGTGGAGGGTTATAAGATCGCTCAGAAAATCTTTAAATTTAACTAAAAGAAACGCCTCAGGTCAACCGGCCTGGGGCGTCTTTTTGTTTTTGTTTTCGGGGCTGCCGATGAAGATCAGTTCCTTTCTGTAGACAGGAACATACATGATGAAACCGAACAGAAGCCCTGTCACCACATCAAACATGGAGTGCTGCTTGATCAGGACGGTGGAGAGGATGATGGATACGGCGAGGATGCCGGAGGCCGCCCGCAGACGCCCCCCCCATTTCAAAGAGGCGATATCCCTGCTTCTCATCACCGCAAAGTGCGCGCCCAGAGAATTGTAAACATGAATGCTGGGCCAGAGGTTCGTAGCGGTATCGGTTTTCCAGAGCATACTCACAAGCCGGGTAAAGCAGTTGTCTCTGGGCAGCTCGGCGAGCCGCAGATGATGTCCGTTGGGCCACAGTGTGGATATGATCAGAAACAGCGTCATGCCGGTAAAGAGGAAGACGCATGTCTTATAGTAATCCTGTCTGTTTTTGAAAAAAAGATAGAGGACTACCGCCGCCACATAGCCGAACCATAAGAGGTAGGGAATGATGAATACCTCGCAGAAGGGGATATAGTCATCCAGAACCACATGTATCACATGATAGTTTTTTACATTTGTCTTTTCCAGCCAGGCAAACCACATCAGGTAGATCGTCATATAGATCAGGAGAGGAATGCCGTGTTTATACTTTTTAAAAAAATTCCGCATATTTTTCATGACACAAACCAAACCCTTTCAAGAAAAAGAAGCTGTCTGTCTTTTCTTCTTTTTAATGACAATTTCAGTATAGTCACCGGGCGGAAAAATGCAATGGCTTTTTTCACTTCTTAAGCAATCTTAAGAAAAAATTCAGGTTTGAAGGGCGGTCAGGGAACGATGATGTGGAGGGCGTTTTGCTCGCAGGTTACGGTGATGCGCCCGCTCTTTCTCGTCACCTCGCCGTCCGTATGTACCCACAGGGGAGAGCTGGCCTCAATTGTGACTTTTTTTGCCAGGTAGGGCGTGATGCCGTTAAAACGGTAATGCTTTCCCTTGAAGGCGGTGGGCAGGGCGAAGAGCACTAAAAGCTTCGAGAGATCGCCGGCGGCGCAGAGATCGAGCAGGCCGTCCGAAGCGTCCGCGCCGGGACAGAACATGAAGCCGCCGCCCTCGAAACGGTGGAGCATACAGGCGGTAAACAGGATGCTGCCGATGTCAACGGGCGGATTGTCGTCCAGGGTCAGCTTGGCGGAGACTGCCCTTGTGGCAAAGAGCTGCTTTAAGGCAATGCCCAGATAGGTGAGCTTCCCGAGGCCGATCTTATTCAGAAATTCCTTGACTTTGGAGCGGCTTGCCTCCTCGCACACCGCGGCGTCGAAGCCGATGCCGCAGCTCACCGCAAAACGGCGCTTTTTGCCGTCCGGATAGGAGACAGTTCCGAGATCCATGGACTGACATTTTCCAGAATGCAGGATGAGCTCCAACGCCGCGGCGGGATCCGTCGGGATTTTTAAGTCCCTCGCCAGATCGTTGCTGGAGCCGGTGGGAATGTAGCCCAGGGTTACCCCCGAAAAATCCGGGATGCCCTGCAGGGCTTCGTTTACCGTGCCGTCGCCGCCGAGTATGACAAGCGTCATCGGCCCGTCGGCGGAGGAGACAAGCTCTCCTGCCAGCCTGGGGACGTCGCCCGCCTTTTCGGAAAAGCAGACCTGATAGAGGACGTTGTTTTGACGCAGAGTCGGTTCTACCTGTTCTTTCCATATTTTGAGCCCCTTCCCGGAACGGGAAGCGGGGTTGACGATGATATGATACATGAAGCGCCTCTTTTCGTAGTTTTTCTTCTATTTTATCAGTGTTTTGTCCCGCGGTAAACCCTGAAATAACAGGAAGACGGCAAAATTGCAAATAAGGACACTTTTTTCACAAAAAAACGCCTTTTTTTGAGGCGGTTTCTGTGCTATGATTAAAGAAAGGACAGGAAATTGCGGACGGTTTACGACTGCCCGGGCATAAAGGAGCGGATAAAATGAAGACCTATTACCTTGCGATCGATATCGGAGCCTCCAGCGGAAGGCATATTCTGGCGCATCTGGAAAACGGGAAGATGGAGCTGGAGGAGGTTTACCGTTTCCCCAACCAGATGAAGGAGAGGGAAGGACACCTGATCTGGGATGTGGACGAACTGTTTGAGCGGATTAAGGAGGGGATGAAGAAATGCCGGGAGATCGGCAAAATTCCTGTCAGCGTCGGCATCGATACCTGGGGCGTGGACTTTGTGCTGCTGGACGGGGACGGGAAGCGGATCGGGGAGGCGGCAGCCTACCGGGACGGTCGGACTAAGGGCATGGAGGAAGAGGTGTACCGGGTGATTTCCGAGGAGGCGCTGTACGAAAGAACCGGTATCCAGAGGCAGCCGTTCAACACGGTCTATCAGCTGATGGCGTTGAAGAAAAAGGCGCCGGAGCAGCTTGAGGAAGCGCAGACCCTGCTTATGATGCCGGATTACTTTCATTATCTGCTCTGCGGCGTGACGGCCACGGAATACACCAATGCCACCACGGGGCAGCTTGTGGATCCGCAGACGAAGGACTGGGATTACGGGCTGATCCGCCTGCTGGGCTATCCGGAAAGAATTTTCCAAAAGCTTGTGACACCCGGCACGACGCTGGGCGGCCTGAAGCAGGAGATTCGGGAGGAGGTCGGCTACGACTGCAGGGTGACGGTCCCGGCCACCCATGACACCGGGTCGGCGGTGATGGCGGTCCCGACTAAGGCGGACAACGCCCTGTATATCAGCTCCGGCACATGGTCCCTGATGGGGACGGAGCTTGAGAAGGCGGACTGCTCTCCCGAGAGCCGGCGGAATAATCTGACCAACGAGGGCGGATACGGTTACCGGTTCCGCTATCTGAAAAATATCATGGGACTTTGGATGATCCAGTCGGTAAAGAAGGAGATCGGCGGGGACTTAAGCTTCGGGGAAATCTGCGATATGGCTGCGGAGTGCGGCATTCCTTCTATCGTGGACTGTAACGACGGAAGATTCCTCGCGCCGGAAAATATGACGGAGGAGGTAAGGCGGGCCTGTGAGGAGTCCGGGCAGCAGGTGCCGGAGGGGATTGCCGAGACCGCCTGCGTCATCTACAACAGTCTGGCGAAATGCTACGCCAAAACCGTGGCGGAGCTGTCCGAAATAACCGGGCTTAAGTTTGACCGGATCCACATTGTGGGGGGCGGAGCCAATGCGGATTATCTGAACCGGCTGACGGCCAGGGAGACGGCGCTTCCCGTGTACGCCGGTCCCGTGGAGGCCACCGCCGTCGGAAATCTGGCGGCCCAGATGATCGCGGCGGGAGAGCTAAAAGGTTTGAAAGAGGCGCGTGCCTGCGTGTACCGCTCTTTTGAAATAAAAGAATATCACGGATAAGGAGAGAAGAGATGACAAGATTTGAATCGGCAAAGGAAATTTACGCTTCCTACGGCGTGGATGTGGAAGCGGCCATGAAGCGGCTGGCGGAGACGCCTGTTTCCCTGCACTGCTGGCAGGGAGACGACGTGATCGGGTTCGACCATGACGGCCCTCTGACCGGCGGGATCCAGACCACGGGCAATTACCCCGGAAAGGCAAAGACTCCGGAGGAGCTGATGGCGGACATGGATCGGGCCATGAGCCTGATGCCCGGCAGGAAAAAACTGAACCTCCATGCCTCCTATGCGATTTTTGCCCCAGGAGAGTTTGCAGACCGGGATCAGCTTAAGCCCGCGCATTTTGCAAAGTGGGTGGAGTTTGCAAAGGAGAGGAATATGGGAATCGACTTTAATCCCACCTTTTTCTCCCATCCGAAAATGAAGGACGGACTGACCTTGTCCAGCCCGGATCCCGAGATCCGGAAATTCTGGATCGACCATGGGCGGGCCTGCATCCGTATTTCCGAGTATTTTGCCAGGGAGACGGGGGTTCCCTGTGTCATGAATATCTGGACCGGCGACGGCTTCAAGGACGTGCCCGCGGACAGGATGGGGCCCAGGATGCGGTATAAGGATTCCATCGAGCAGATTCTGGCGGAGCCCTTTGACAAAAAGCTCGTGAAGCCCTGCGTGGAGTCGAAGGTCTTCGGAATCGGCGTGGAGGCCTACACGGCGGGCAGCGCCGAGTTTACCTTAAGCTTTGCGGCGACCCACGACGGATGTCTGCCGTTGATGGATAACGGACATTACCATCCCACGGAGGTGGTTTCCGATAAGATTCCGGCTCTTTTGTGCTTCTATCCGGAGATCGCCCTGCACATCACCAGAGGGGTCCGCTGGGACAGCGACCATGTGCTTCTGCTGGACGACGAGACAAAGGAGATCGCAAAGGAAATCGTGAGAAACGACGGGATTGACCGGGTTTACATGGCACTTGACTATTTCGATGCCAGCATCAACCGGGTTTCTGCCTGGGCCGTGGGCTTCAGAAGCTGGCAGAAGGCGCTTCTGGCGGCCATGTGTACGCCCAATGAGATGTTAAAGGGACTGCAGGACGAGGCCAGGTTTACAGAGCTTATGGCGCTGCAGGAGGCGGTAAAGCTGCTGCCCCTGGGGGATATCTGGAACGAGTATTGCGAACGTCAGGGCGTGGTTTGTGACAGGGGACTTTACGGAGAAGTGAAGAAATATGAGGACGAGGTGCTTTTGAAGCGCGGGTGACAGAGAGAGGCCTGCGGGCGGCAGGAAGCAAATTACAACGTGGCTGGGGAAGAATGCGAAGCATTCTTCAAAGCGTCACGAAGGGACGCTTTGTCACGGGGGGACGCTTTTTGCCGCCGCAGGGGTAAGAAACCGACGGCAGGAAAAGGAGGAAAAGGCAGATGGGCGGAATTTGCGATGTGAGGGTGATCCGGGATTATATCCGGATGTGTACGGACGGCGTGGGCCAGGGGTGGCATGAGAGAAACGGCGGGAACCTGACCTATCGGATGAAGGAGGAGGAGGTCAGGCAGTGCAGACCTTTCTTTCGGAAGGAGGCCGGGCCCTGGGTGAACATGGGGGTACAGGCCGAAAATCTGCAGGGGGAGTATTTTATTTCCACGGGCAGCGGGAAATATTTGAGAAATGTGGAGCTGGAGCCCTGGAACAACCTGTGTATTGTGGAGATTAATTCCACCGGCGACTGCTGGCGTATCGTGTGGGGACTGGAGAAGGGCGGCAAGCCCACCAGCGAGTTTCCCAGCCACTTTATGAATCATTCCGTGAGAAAGCGCGTGACCGGCGGGGAAAACCGCGTGATCTACCACGCGCATCCGCCCTACACGGTGGCGCTGACCTACCTTCTGCCCCTGACGGCGGAGGCCTTTACCAGAGTGCTCTGGAAGAGCGAGACGGAGTGCTGCGTCGTGTTCCCCGGCGGCGTGGGCGTGGTGCCCTGGATGGTGCCCGGCGGCGCGGAGATCGCAAGGGCCACCTGTGCGGAGATGGAGAAATACGACGCGGCGGTGTGGGCCTTCCACGGGCTTTTCGTGTCGGGGCCTGATTTCGACACGGCCTTCGGCCTGATGCATACGATCGAAAAAGCGGCGCAGATCGCCTGCATCACCCTGTCCGCTGGCGGAGGGAGGAGGACGAGACAGTGCATCACGGACGATAATCTCCGCGCCATCGGGCAGGAGTTTGGCGTAACGCTGAACGAGGATATTTTGAATTACAGCTCCGACGAAGAACTGTTCCGCTAATTTTTCAGGTGCATTTTGGAGCCCCGTATGATATACTGTATCATACGGGGTTTTTTGACGCCCCTGAAAGCGAGGTTAAAAGAGTATGAAATCGGAACAATTGAGAAACGATATGACGGCAGACGGCTGCAAAACCGTGCGGCTGACCGGGAAGGGGGATTGACTATTGAGGAAGAATGAAGGATATCTGAACAGCTATGCGGCGCTGTGCAGGGAGGCTGACAGGCTGGATCCGCAGCTGTTCGATCAGTACGAAGTGCAGAGAGGACTGAGAGACAAAAACGGAAACGGGGTGGTGACGGGACTGACGAACATCTCCCGGATCGATTCCTTTCGAATGGTAGACGGAGTGAAGACGCCC
Organism: bacterium; assembly: GCA_023664305.1. Lineage (GTDB taxonomy): Bacteria > Bacillota > Clostridia > Lachnospirales > Lachnospiraceae > Acetatifactor. Next base: position 41,247 of record JAMPFT010000008.1, read on the forward strand.
TGCGAGGGTAAACTCTGGTACAGGGGATATGACTGTATCGAGCTTGTGAAGGGCTTTGGAGGCAGGCATACCGGGTTTGAGGAGGTTGCCTATCTGCTTTTGTTCGGACGGCTTCCGAACAGGCAGCAGTTGAAGGAATTTATGGATATTCTGGCGGCGAACAGGACGCTGCCCACAAACTTTACGAGAGACGTGATTATGAAGGCGCCCAGCAGCGATATTATGAATTCGCTTACGCGAAGCGTCCTGACGCTGGCTTCCTATGACAGGAACTGCAGCGATACTTCCATTGAAAACGTACTGCGCCAGTGCATCGGGTTGATCAGCGTGTTCCCCATGCTGTCCGTGTACGGGTATCATGCCTACAATCATTACCAGAACGATGAAAGCATGTATATACACCGTCCTTCCCGGAAGCTTTCCACGGCGGAAAATCTGCTGATGATGCTCAGGCCGGATAAGAAATATACAAACCTGGAGGCCGAGGTGCTGGATATCGCCCTGACGCTTCACATGGAGCACGGCGGCGGAAACAATTCGACCTTTACCACGCGCGTGGTCACCTCCTCGGGAGCGGATACTTATTCCGTGATCGCCGCGGCGCTTTCTTCCCTGAAGGGACCGAAGCACGGCGGAGCCAATATCAAGGTGGTAGAGATGATGCGTGATCTGGAGAAGAACGTGTCGGACAAGGAAGATGAGGATGAGGTGCGGGCTTATCTGAATAAAATTCTGGCAAAGGAGGCTTTTGACCGCAAAGGGCTGATCTATGGCATGGGACATGCCGTGTACTCGCTGTCGGATCCGAGAGCCCAGGTGTTTAAAGGGTTTGTGCGCAGACTGGCGGAGGCAAAGGGCCGTGAAAAGGACTTTGCCCTGTATTCGATGATCGAGAGGCTTGCGCCGGAGATCATCGCGTCAAAAGCGCGTATTTATAAGGGTGTCAGCGCCAATGTGGACTTTTACAGCGGATTTGTCTACAGTATGCTGGAGATTCCGCTGGAAATGTACACGCCGATCTTTGCCATCGCGCGTATCGTGGGCTGGAGCGCCCACAGGATTGAAGAGCTGATCAACATGGATAAGATCATCCGTCCCGCCTACAAGAGCGTGATGACGGTGCGGGAATACATCCCGATCGACGACAGAGAAGAGTAAACGCGGTATGGGTACGGTGCTTGATTATATAAAAGAATACGGGGACTGCTCTTTCCGGGAAATGCCGATGACGGAGGTGGACAGTCTGGCGCTCTGCCAGCTTTCCTACCTGAAGTTTGACGGCATGGTGCCGGATGTGAGCCGCTACAGCGGGGCGGTCACCCTGGAAAGCCTGAAAAGTCATCCGGATTATGAAAAGCTGTTCGCGGATGTCCGCTATGCGGATGTGAACCGCGCGCTCATCGAGGGGATGCTTAAAGGAAAAAGATTTCGGAATCTGAAGCTGAACTGCTACGCGAATGTGATCGAGAAAAAGTGGGAGACACAGTTTTCCGCCCTCACTTATATTCTGGACGACGGCGCCGTCTATGTGGCCTACCGGGGAACCGACGAGACGATTGTGGGCTGGAAGGAGGATTTCAACATGGCCTTCCTCTCCCCGGTGCCCGGGCAGGAATACAGTGTGGATTACCTGAATTTTGTGGGGGAGAGGATACACTGTCCCTTTTATGTGGGAGGACACTCCAAGGGCGGGAACCTTGCGGTGTACAGTGCCATGAACTGCCGCCCGGAGATTCAGGACAGGATTCTGCGGATATACAGTCTGGACGGCCCGGGATTTCGGCCTGAGGTGTTGGAGAACTGTAATTATGAGAGGATTGCGGAAAGAGTGACGAAGATCCTGCCTCATTCCTCCCTGGTGGGAATGCTGTTCGAGTCGGATATGCGCTTTGAGGTGGTGGAGAGCAAGTCCTTCGGCCTGGCGCAGCATGACCCGTATACCTGGCTGGCGGAGGGGGATCATTTAAAGCATGTGAACGATATCTACGAGAGCAGGAAGCGCGCGGACAACACGCTGAACGCCTGGATCCTTTCTCTGGACGAGGCGCAGCTTAAGACCTTTGTGGATACGCTTTATCAGGTGATCTCCGCCTCCGAAGCGGAGGATCTGATCCAGCTTACCGCGGAGTGGAAAAGCAGCATGAACCGGATGATCGCCGCCTTAAAGGAGGTAGACGCGGAGACCAAAGGGATCCTGAAGCAGGTCATCAGATCCCTGTTTGAGATAGCGGGCGCGGACATGAGGGAAAAGATGGCGAAGAATACGCAGAACGTCATTGCCGGGACGAAGGAATTAATGAAACAAAATAAGTCAAAACGTTCCCGCCGGAAAGCGTAGTTTTGGTGTTGTCGATCCGTTCCGGGTGCCACTGCAGGCCCAGAACGGGAAGGGTCTCGTGGACGACGGCCTCGGGACAGCCGTCCGCCTCGCAGCGCTGTATCACCCTAAGTCCCCGGCCCGGACGCCCGATTGCCTGATGGTGGGCGCTGTTGACCACGGCGCGGTCCCCGTACAGACGTCCCAGAAAAGAGGCGGGGTCGATGCGTGTGGCATGGTATTGGTCCCCGCCCTCGTACCGATGAAGCTGCGCGGTCTCCATGTCCTGAATGACGGTTCCGCCCAGTCCCACGTTGACAAGCTGCATCCCCTTGCAGATGCCCAAAATCGGCTTTGCGCTGCTCAAAAAGCGGCTTAGGATCTGAAGCTGCAGGATATCCAGCGCTGTGTCGATATTTTTGGAGCCGCGGTTTTTTTCCCCGAAAAAGGCTGGGGTGATATCGCCTCCCCCGGGAAGAATCAGGGCGTCGCACGCCGCCGCCTTTTCGGCGTCGAGTGTGACGAGGGGCGTAAGATGTGCTTTTTGTGTATACCGGACATAATTTCCGACGTCTTCCGTTTTTCCTGCGATAGCGATCGTCATGGGATTCCTCCGGGGAAGACGGCCCGCGTAAGGAGCCGTTTTCCGAAGAAGCGGTTTCCTTTCAGTATATGCTGTGATGTCGGGAAAAATCTGTTAAAATAAAGAATAGAGGTTCCTGTGCCATGAATAGTAAGAAAATGAAAACGGAGCGGGCGGCGCTCCTTCTCTCCTTTTTTCTGCCGATAGGGCTGATGCTGGTTTTGTTTGGTATAAAAGGCATTTATCCCTTCGGGGACAGGACGTTTCTGTCCGGGGATCTGTACCATCAGTATATGCCGTTTTTCAGCGAACTGCTTCACAAGGTCAGGGGGGGCGAAAGCCTGAATTTTTCTTTTTATACGGGGATCGGCTCCAATTTTCTGGCGCTCTTTGTCTATTATCTTGCAAGTCCCTTCCACGCGCTGGCTTTTTTGTTTCCGGAAGCTTTTCTGACGGAGTTTATCGGTTATCTGACCGTGGTCAAGACCGGTCTCTGCGGCCTGACGGCCTGCGTTTATCTGCAGAAGCATTTTCGGACAAAGGACTTCGGGACGGTCCTTTTTGCGATGTTTTATGCCTTTTCCGGCTTTATGGCCGCCTATAACTACAACATCATGTGGGTGGACTGCATCTGGGTTTTCCCGCTGATTATGCTGGGACTTGAGCGGCTGGTGCGGGAAGGAAAGTGCGGACTGTACTGCACGGCGCTTGGCTTCTGCATCTTTACCAATTTTTACATCTCCATTATGATCTGCATTTTTCTCGTGCTGTATTTCGGCTGTCTGCTGGCGGCCCGCGGCGTAAAAAGGCTGCGAAGCGTCGGCATGTTTGCCCTGTTTTCTCTTTTGGCGGGTGGGATGGCGGCCGTGCTTTGGGTTCCGGAGGTCTGCGCCCTGCTGCAGACCGACTTTGGCGACATGGCGTTTCCCGACAAGATAGAATCCTATTTTTCCGTGCTGGATATGCTGGCGAGACACTGTGTCTGCGTCGGCACGGAGCGGGGACTGGATCACTGGCCGAATATCTACTGCGGCAGCGCGGTGCTTTTGCTGATCCCGATGTATCTGATGAACAGGGAAATCTCCGTGAGGGAGAAATTTTTCAGGATGGCGCTTGCGGGCTTTCTCCTGTTAAGCTTTTCCACCAACATTTTGGATTTTATCTGGCACGGCTTCAACTATCCGGACTCTCTGCCGGGGAGACAGTCCTTCCTTTATATTTTCCTGGTGCTTGTCATGTGCTGCGAGGCGTATCTGAGGGTCCGGGAAACGGACAGGCAGCAGATCCTGTACGGCTATCTGTGTGCGGCGGGGTTTATTCTGTTCTGCCAGAAATTTGTGGAGCATGAGGATTTTGAGACCGGCGTAAAGCTTCTGACGCTTTTCTTTGTCACGCTGTACGCGGCGCTTTTGTGGCTGCACCGCACCCGGAGCGGGAGGCATGTGGTTTGGGCCGTGGCGGCGGTGGCGCTTACGGCGGCGGTGGCGGAGTGCGGCGCCAATACCTGGGCCACAAGCCTCGGCACCACAGGCCGGACGGCTTATCTGGGGCAGCAGGAGGATTACAGGGCTCTCTACGAGATGGTCAGAGAGCGGGAGGAGGGTTTCTGCCGGGTGGAAAAATTCACCCGCAAGACGAAGAACGACGCCACACTGACGGGATATCCTTCCGCCAGCGTGTTTTCCTCCACCATGAATTCTCAGGTCATGGATCTGTATCAAAGGCTCGGTATGCGCCACAGCAAGGTGTATTACTGCTTTGACGGGGCGACGGCCCTGACGGCGGCCATGCTGAACGTAAATTATATGTTTGGGGAATCGGACGGCTACGAGTGCAGCCTTTACCGGCTGCTGGCTCAGAGCGGGGACATTTACCTGTATGAGTGTACGGCGGTTCTGCCCTTCGGCTATGTCGTGCCGACAGGGTACGATCTTCCGGAAGGATACGAGAATCAGGCCCTCGCCCTGCAGAACGAGATCGTGCAGAGCCTTGGGATCCCCGGCAGGCTTTTTGTGAAGGAGAAGGCGGAGGAGACGGGGGACAATGTGACCTTTACGGCAAAAGAGGGCGGCGTCTATTATGCGATCCTCACCGGCTCCGGCACAAAAAAAGTGGAGTATATCGGCGGCGCCGTGGCGGAAACGGTTTTTGGCGATTTAAAGCGAGGGTGTGTCCTGTATCTCGGGTATCTGGAAAAGGATGATACCGTATCCCTGATCAACGGCGACAGCGAGGATGAGACGCCGAAGATCCGGGCGGACGTCTACAGGATGGATGAGGAGGTGCTGGCGCGGACACTGGCGCTTTTATCCGAACAGCATCTGGAGAACGTAACCTGGGAGAGCGACCGCCTCAGCGGCGAAATCACCGTGGAGACGGCGGGACGGCTGGTGCTTTCCGTGCCCTATGAGGACGGCTGGACGGTGAGGTTAAACGGGGAAAGGACGGAAGGGGAGCTGTTCGGCGGATGCCTTATGGCGCTTGATCTGGAACCGGGGCAGTATCTGCTGGAGATGGAATACCGTCCTGCGGGATCGGCGGCAGGCATGGCCGTCAGCGCCGTAAGCGTTGTCTGCTTTGCGGGGATTCTGCTGCTGCAAAGAAGGAGAAAGGGGAAGAAAGAAAATGGCGGAGAGGAACGGATGGAAGGAGAAGCTTGAAAAGGCGCTTTTGTGGACGGCAACCGTATTTTTCGGGTGTATTGTGGTAAATCTTCTGCACAACGAGCCGGTAGACTGGCTGAACGCGGTGCTGGCCGGACTTGCGGTGGGAATCCTGAATTATCTGTGGAACCTTTTGACGGAAAAAATCAGGAATGCCAAAAAAAGGAAAAAGAGGAAAATAAGAAAAGCCGGGCGGCAGGATTGGGAGGAGATTCTGAGGATTTACGCCGGGGCCAGACGCTTTATGGCGGAGCACGGCAACGCGGGACAGTGGGGAGAGAATTATCCGCCGAAGGAGCTGCTGGAAAGAGACATGGCGGAGGGAAAGCTGTATGTCTGCACCGCGGGGAAGCAGATTGAGGCGGTGTTCTATTTTGCGGTGGAGGAGGAGCCCTCCTACCGTGTGATCGAGGACGGCGCATGGCTGGATGAAGCGCCTTACGGGGTGGTACACAGGATCGCTTCCGCGGGGACGTCGAAGGGAGCCGCGTCCTTCTGTCTGGGATGGGCCTACGGACAGGCGGGGAATATCAGGATCGATACCCATGAAAATAATTTGCCCATGCAGAATGTGCTGAAAAAGAACGGATTTCGGTACTGCGGCAGGATTTATCTGGAAAACGGGGAGCCGCGGCTCGCCTTTCAGCTGTCACGCCTTTCAGAAAAGAAAAAATAATGTGGCGTAGAAAGAAAAAGTCTGTTATAATGAAAAGGCAACACGTCCACAGAGATTCGTCCGGATGCACAGGAGAAAAGCCTGAACGGAACGCTCGGACTTAAATAAGGATGGCCGCGGGAAAGCGGGCAGAGAGGAGTATCATGAGAGACAAAAAAATCGTATACAGCATCGGCAGGATGATTCCGGTGGATAATAACAGAAACCCGGAGGCCGCGCAGGTCCAGAAGCGCCTGCAGTCCGGCAGAGAGCGCTTTACCCAGCTGGTGCAGGGCGTGTTTTCTTCCGTCATGAAGATCAGCGCGCTGGATCTTGCCATGAAGGACTGCACGGAGCGGATGACCGAGGTCAGCGGCAACATGCGGGGCGTGGTGGATAATGTGGTAGATACGGCCAGAATCACGGAGGAGAGCATGGCGGACGTGGTTTCCGTTCACGAGAGCTTCAACGAAAATATCCAGCAGGTGGCGGAGGCGGCCTCGGATATCAAGGACGAGATGGCGGACAGCAACGAGGATCTTCATTTTATCGCCAAAAAGTCTGAGGAGACCATAGAAAATTCCAACGAGATGAAGCGCGACATGGAGCAGCTGATGAGCGTGCTGAACAGCATGACCGAGGTGATCCGGGGGATCAACTCCATCTCCAATCAGACGAACCTTCTGGCACTGAACGCTTCCATCGAGGCGGCGAGAGCGGGAGAGGCGGGCCGCGGCTTTGCCGTGGTGGCGGAGGAGATCAGGGGACTGGCCAACGAGACCAAGCAGATGACCGACAATATGGACGGCCTCGTGAGCAGGATCGAGGAAGCCTCCAAGATGACCTGCGCAAGTCTGGATAAGACGGTGGAGGAGATCGACCTGATGCGGGAGAATCTCTTCAAGGTGTTGGAAAACAATAAGAAGAACGAGGCCAGCGTGGCGAGCATCGCGGATTCCGTGACGACGATCGCGGCTTCCGGCGAGGAAATCTTCAGCTCCGTGATCAACGTTCAGGAGCAGATGAGCAGACTCAAGGAGGATTCCGACAGCCTGAACTCGGAGGCGGAGATCTTAGGCTCTATCTCCGACGATTTGAAGAGGAGCGCGGAGCCCGTAGCTACGGTGGAGAAGGAACTGGACGACACGGCAAAGAGGATGGGCGTCATGGTGCAGGACGTCTTTTACATGCTGGATAACCAGGCCTTTATCGGGACGGTGGAAAACGCGATCAAGGCGCACCAGAACTGGCTGGGAACTTTGGGCAATATGGTGAAGCAGCGTCAGTGTACGCCGCTGCAGACGGACGATACCAAATGTGCTTTCGGACATTTTTATTACGCGATGTCGCCCCAGAACAAGGCGGTATCGGGGATCTGGAACGCGCTCGGCGCCAAGCACAGAACCTTCCACAGCGGCGGCAAGATCGTCATGCAGGCGATCCGTCAGGGCGACTACGGAAAGGCGGAGCGGGAGTACCGCCGTCTGGAGGAGCTTTCCAGAGAGCTGATCGGCGACTTTAATACCATTATCGAACAGACAAGGCTTCTGGACCAGAAGAAGCTGGCGGTTTTTGAGCAGTAATCGGGATCAGGGTTGACAAATACCGGTTTTCTGCTATCATAATCATATACTTATCAAAAGAACATATGTGAAAATCTAATCGACTGTATCAACAGATCGTCTATGGCGTTCCGCCGGCATTTTCACATTCAAAAACTGAAAAGTCGGCAGGTTCGCCATAGGCTTTATCCGCGTTTTCTGCGCGGAGTATTGTGTTTACTCCGGGCCTGCCGGAATGAGGAGGCTTATGGGATACACGACGAAAACGTTGGAAGAAATGAGCTGTCTGGACGACTTCCTGATCAATGCCGTCGCCGAGGATCCGGAAGTAGGGACAGCTTTCTGCAAAAGACTGCTCTCCGGGCTTTTGCAGCAGGAACTTGGAGAAATCCGTGTTACGGTACAGCATGCGATACAGGGCGAGACCCCGGATCGGAAAGGGATTCGACTTGACGTAGAGGTGGAGGAATTGGCCGGGGAAGAAGGCCGGGTAAAAAAGATTTACGATGTGGAGCCCCATTTGCGGGACGGTCTGGATTTTTGGAGGCATAACCGTTTTTTTCATGCCAGAATTGACGGAAAAAACCTGAAAAGCGGCGAAAAGGATTATTCCAGACTGCCGGATCTGTGTATCATCACAATTATGAATTATGATCCGCTGGGGTATGACCGTCTGGTGTATACGGTCAGGAACCGCTGTGAAGAGGAGGCTGGTGCAGAATGTCCGGATGGTCTGAATTTTCTTTATTTTTACACGAACGGGACAAGGGGAGGCAGTGAAGAGCTTCGGACGCTGCTTCGATATCTTCAGCACAGTACGGAGGAAAACGCGGTAGATGACGTTACGCGGGAGCTTCACAGGTATGTAAGCAAGGTGAAGGCAAGGCCGGGAATGGAGGAAAGATTAATGGATTTTGAGGAGTATGTTTGGTATCTGAAGAAAGAGGTTGAGAAGGAGACCACAGAAAGGGTTGAGAAGGAAACCACAGAAAGGGTTGAAAAGGAGACCGCAGAAAGAACGATGCGTGATAATATTATGGGATTTCTTGAGGAATACGGTCAGATCCCGGAGCAGCTGCGGCAGGCATTGGCGCAGACGTCGGACAGCGGATTGCTGAAGAGATACCTCAAGCTTGCGGCAAGGGTGAACAGCGTCGGGGAGTTTATGAACGGGATGGAAACTATGGGATAACCGATAGCAGTTTTTTCTATTCAACCGGCTGGCATATTCTATATGCACAATAGACATCGGGGGAACAGAGAAAATATAAGCAAAATTGACAATAGCTCTTGCGCTTCCATGTGATATGTGTTACAATACCACATAGGGATGTAACCGCTTTCAATTACTGAAATGTCGAAACAGGAAGAAAAAACGGTGCATCGCACTAATCTATCTTTTCAGGAGGAGGAAAAAATGAGAAAGAGTAAATTTCTATCTGTTGCAGTCTCCAGCGCAATGGTGGCGTCCATGCTGATGACCGGCTGCGGAAGCGACGGCAACGGGGGGGGCAACAACGTAAATGAGAACGGTGAATTTGAGCTCACCAGCCTGAAGGTTCTGGTAGACGGCACCGTGAACTCCGTAAAGCAGGAGACGGAAGATCAGCGTACCGTAAGAGACGCTTTTATTCCCCAGCTGGAGGAGGCAATCGGCGAGGCGATCGGCCATGAGATCGATATCGAGTTCGAAGTGGGCGATCATACCGGTTATAACGATTATGTAGGCCGTAAGTTTGTCGGCCAGCAGTATCCCGACGTTATGATCATGAGCGCGAACATGATGAAGCAGTACGCGAGCTCGGGTCTTCTCTGGGATATGGCGGACGCTTACGCTAACGCAGAGTTCCAGAGCAGACTTACGCTTCCCGGCGTAAACGAGGGTATGAAGGACGCTCAGGGCCATCTGTACGGTTTTGCTCCTACCTACGGCAACGGCTGCGTTACATATGTAAAACAGTCCTGGCTGGATAACGTAGGCATCAACGGCGACGATATCAAGACCTACGACGATTTCTATAACATGCTGCTGGCGTTCAAGAACGGCGATCCTGACGGAAACGGCGTAAACGGCGATACCTACGGCTTTATCTCCGCAGGCTTGATCGGTACGGAGGCTCCCTGGATCAATTATACGGCTGAGTTCTGGCAGGACGCTTATCCCAGCATCATTCAGGGTGAGGACGGCGTATGGTACGACGGTTTCCAGACCGACGCGACAAAGGCTGCTCTGGAGAGATTAAAGCAGGCTTATTATGTTGACAAGGTAATTGACCCCGACAGCTTTACCGCAGGCACGAAGCAGGCCCGTGAGAAATGGTGGGGCGCGGAGCAGTCCGGTTCCGCAGGCGTGTTTACTTACTGGGCAGGCACCTGGTACAAGAACGTTATCACGAACCTTGAGAAGAATAACAATCCCAGCGAGGTTTACGAGCTGGCGCCCATCGCTGAGATTCAGAACAGCTACGGCGGATATCTGAACAGAGAAGCTCCCGTTTGGGTTATTATCGACGACGGCGACGGCGACGACACCAGAGAGCAGGCGATCTTTGACGCATTCCTGGCGACCATGCTGGACGGCGACAGAGTACAGAGCCTCTGGACCTACGGCGCGGAGGGAATTGAGTGGTCTACTCAGGCGGAAGAATTTTCCACCAACGTAGGAAAGGACAACCAGAAGGATTATTCCTACGCAGAGGGTGAGTTCCATCAGAGACCCAGTCTGGCGGACGAAAATGTCATTTCCACCAAGAACCATCTGGATCCCCTGCTTGTCATTGCTCCTCTGGCAAACGGTTATGTATCGATCAACGATTATGAGGCTGTCAGCAACAAGTTCTTTACGGACAACTGCGTGGACGCGCCTACATCTCCTTCTTCCGATACTTACAGCGAGAGATCTGCGGATATCGTTGACGCGAGGGCGGTTGCCATTTCTTCCGTAGTAGTAAGCGGCGGCGACGTGGACGCGGCGATGGATGCCTATAAGGCAGCGGTTGGCGACCTCATCGATCAGATTCTGGCAGAGTTGAATGCGGCTGAGTAATTCCAAAAATAATTTGTATTACCTGAATTGTACTATCGCGGCGGAATACCGGGTATGCTTTGAAAGCATACCCGGCGGCTGCCGCAAAGTCAAAGATCCCGCAGTCCGCCGGACTGCGGTCAGAAGGGCAGTCGGCTTGCTGGGGGGTTTTTGACACGAAACTGTCATAAGAAAGGAAAAGGATGGTATGAGCAAAAAGAAAAAAATCGTGACTTCCACCGGCGTCGAGGTCAGACAGAAATCCCTGAAGCTTCGGATCTGGAATAACCGTGGTCACTATCTGATGTTTTTACCGGTATTCATCTTCGTGTTAATTATGAACTACTGGCCGATGCTGGGTATCCGTTACGCGTTCATGGAGTATAAGCCGGGACCGGCCGGACCGCACCTGATCGGCTTTGATCATTTTGTCAGAATGTTCCAGGCGGACGCTTTCTGGTCAGCTTTCGGGAATACGCTAATTTTAAGTATTGTGAAGCTGTTTCTGACAACCTTTGCCTCTGTGCTCGTATCTGTCCTGCTGAATGAGATGGGAAGCCTCATGGCAAAGAAGACTCTGCAGACCGTGATCTATCTGCCCCACTTCATGTCCTGGGCGGTAGTGGCTTCCATTTTCACCCTGATTCTTTCTCCTTCCAACACAGGTATGCTGAACGGTATGCTGAGAGAGTGGGGAATCCTGGGCGCAAACGACAACAATATTCATTTCCTGGCAACCTCCAGTATGTGGCGGCCGATTTTCTACATCATCAATATCTGGAAGGAGACAGGATGGGGCACCATCATCTTCCTGGCGACCCTCTCCGGCATCAGCCCCGAGCTGTACGAGGCGGCGGACATCGACGGTGCGTCCCGTTTCCAGAAGATCCGTTATGTCACCATGCCCGCGCTGGCAAACACGATCATCACCGTGCTGATTCTGAACCTGGCAAAGGTGCTGAACCTGTTCGAGTCCGTATTCGTATTGTATAACTCTGCAGTATATGATGTATCCGATGTTATCGGTACCTATATTTACCGCCAGACCTTCCAGGTGGCAAGGCCGGACTACGGTTTCTCTACGGCGGTCGGCCTGTTCCGCTCCATCGTCGGCTGTATTTTGGTATTGATTTGTAACCATGCCAGCAAGAAAGTCCGCGGTCGCGGTATTGTATAAGGAGGTACGGATATGGCTGAAAAGAAAGCGGTTTACCGGAAACCGAAGAAAAAGGTTACGGTTTTTGCTGTAGTAAACTATGTTATGTTTATCATCATCGGACTGATTATTCTGATGCCCATGTGGAAGGTCTTAGTGGACTCCTTCAACGCGGTGGGCGTGTATCAGTTCCGGCTTTGGCCCAGCGATTTTACCCTGGACGGCTATCGCGTGATTCTGGGAGAGAGAGGACTTTTGAGGCCCCTGCTGAACTCCTTTATCACAACGATTTTCGGAACGCTGTTTGGTCTGGTGCTCTGTACCCTCGGAGGCTATGTGCTGATCCAGTTTGATATGCCGGGACGTAACCTGCTGGCGTATTTCCTGCTCTTTACCATGATCTTCTCCGGCGGCATGATCCCCGAGTATCTGGTGATGAGACAGCTGGGACTGGTTGACAATATGTGGATTCTGGTCTTCAAGCACGGTATTAACGTTTATAATATCGTCCTGATGAGGAACTTCTTTGAGGGAATCCCGGCCAGCCTTTACGAGGCGGCCAGAATCGACGGCTGTAGCCCCATGGGTATTTTCTGGAAGATCGTGCTTCCGCTCTCCAAGGCGGCGCTGGCTTCCATCGGACTGATGTTTGCGGTAGGTGTCTGGAACGATTACTCCACGGTTCAGGTCTATATTACGAATCCGGATTATGTAAACTTCCAGTATAAGCTCCGCGTTATGATTATGGACGGCGATACGCCGCCTACCGCCTATGCGGTGTCCCAGACGACGCTGTACAATGCGGGTATCATCGCGGCGATTCTTCCCTTCATGATCCTGTATCCTTTCCTTCAGAAGTATTTCGTGAAAGGCGTAAATATCGGAGCAGTAAAAGAGTAAACATGAATCAGTTGAAAAGGATGGCTTCGGCCATCCTTTTTATACAGTGGTAAATAGAAACGAAGGTTTTGGTGGAGAATTAAGAAATATGGCAGAAAGTCAAAACATAGAGTATAAAGAATCATGGAGAGATGAATATCTGAAGTGGGTGTGTGGTTTTGCCAATGCGCAAGGAGGATGCATTTATATTGGATTTGATGATAATGGGAATGTTGTTGGTGTGGCTGACTGCAAAAACTTCTTGAAGATATTCCCAATAAAATCAGGGATACAATGGGAATTATAGCTGATGTAAATTGTCTGGAGGAGAGTGGAAGACAATTTATTCAGATTATTGTAAATCCAAGTTCCTATCCGGTCAGTTATCGTGGCGAGTATCATTATAGAAGTGGAAGTACAAAACAACAACTGCGCGGCTCGGCATTGACAGAGTTTCTTGTCAGAAAGACGGGTTACCGTTGGGATGCGGTTCCAATAGACAATGTTTCTGCTACAGATTTAGACGTGGAAAGCTTTGAAATTTTTCGTCGGGAAGCTGTTCGTACAGAACGAATGACGCGTAAAGATTTAGAATGTACAAATGAGGAATTACTCAATAAACTGGGGTTGATTGTTGATGGGAAACTGAAACGGGCAGCGGTTTTGCTGTTCCACCGTAATCCGCAACGTTTTTTTACCGGCTGTTATGTGAAAATTGGGAAATTTGGTATAGGCTCTGATCTTCAATATCAGGATGTGGTAGAGGGATCGCTTATTTTAATTGCAGACAGAGTGGTTGAACTGATTTATTTGAAATACTTAAAGGCATCTATATCCTACGATAAAGAAGTGCGGGTGGAGACATATCCTTATGCAAGGGAGGCAGTGAGAGAGGCAGTATTCAATGCGTTAATCCACTGCAAACGGGAAGACGGTATTCCGGTTCAAATTCGGATCGAAGACGAGCACATGTATATCAGCAATGCGTGTGTATTTCCCAGTGACTGGACAACAGAAAATCTTATGAAAACTCATAATTCCAGACCTTATAATCCGGATTTGGCTAATACCTTTTTCAGAGCCGGGTATATAGAAGCATGGGGGCGAGGAATACAAAAGATTTGTGAGGAATGCGATTTGATTGGCGCCAGGGCTCCGGAATACAGTATTCTTGGAGATGATATAACAATTAAATTTGCTGCGATTGCGAATGAAAAAGCTTTTAATAGGACAAATGATGTCCGAAAAGAAAAGGGCGTAAATACAAAGGTTTTAGAGCTTATAGACGCCCAAACGGACATTTCGTTGTCCGAAATAGCTGACCGTTTGGGAGTGTCATATAAAACAGTACAAAGGTCAGTGGCTGACTTGAAAAAGATTGGCGCTATTGAAAGAATCGGAGGAAAAAGAAACGGGTATTGGAGGATAAGACAAGGATCAGACATTAAAAAAGAATGAGGAGGACATTACAATGCACATAATATTTTGGGCGGGAGATTCCACCGTACAGACAAATGACTGCGAAACCTATCCGCAGGCCGGAATCGGCCAGCTGTTTTCCATTTTTTTAAAGGAAGGATACAGGGTGGAAAATCACGCGAGGAACGGCAGAAGCACAAAGAGTTTTATCGACGAAGGCCGTCTGGCGGCCATCGGGGAGAGAATAGGGGAGGGAGATTTCCTTTTTATCCAGTTCGGTCATAACGACGAGAAAAAGGAGGATCCCACACGCTACACCGATCCTGCATCCACGTTCCAGGAAAATCTGGGACGCTTCATCGAGACGGCACGGAGCAGGAAAGCGTTTCCTTTGTTGATTACGCCCCTGGAGCGCCGGACTTTTCAGGAGGACGGACAATTAAGTCCGGGAGCTCACGGAGAGTATGTGGAAGCCATGAAGCAGACGGCCCGTAGGCTGGAAGTTCCCCTCGTGGATCTCAATGCTATGAGCCGGGCGTATCTAAAAGAGCTGGGAGAGGAGAAAAGCCGCAGACTTTACCTGTACTACGAGGCCGGGCTGTATGCCGGTCATCCGGAAGCCTCCCGTGACAACACCCATTTAAGATACGAGGGCGCGGCAGAGTACGGCGGGATGATCGCGGAAGGATTAAAAGAGATCGGGGGCGTTTACGGGGCGATGATCCGCTAAAAGTGAACGGAATGAAGATTTTCTAAGGTCAGAAAGTACCTGACCTAAGAAAATCTAAGTCATTCCGGGAAGAATCCGCAAGCGGATTCTTCCGGGATTGCACCGGTATACAGATTGGTTTGTGCCGCCGCTTATGTCTGTGGCGCGGACAGCTTCCGCACAATGGCGATGGGGGTAGACTGGGCGGACTGTCCCAGCGGATTATCCCGGAAGACCTGCCTGCAGAAGTCCGCAGGAATCCGGCGGCTGCTCCGCCCCAGCACTTCTACGCTTAAATCGTTGGCGTCTATGATGACTACAGGACAGCCGATATGCTCGGAAAGTATCCTGGCCGTGCGGTTGGGATGCGCCGGAGCCATTTTCGCGTAGTGATTGTAGGGAGGAATGGTGCAGGCGCAGGGGCCGTCCACGGCTCTTGCCCTGAAACCGGCAATTTTGTAAAAGACGCCTCTTAAGCCAAAGGGCTTTGTGAGAGCGGAGCAGAGAGCCGCAAGCAGAATCCGGAAAACGCCTGCGTCTCTTAGGGCGAGTTCCATGGTCCAGGGGGAGCCCAGACCGATGCCGTAGGGCGAGCGGTAGACGAAGCGGCAGAGAAACCTGGCGAGTGGGCGGGGGTCAATATCGTCGATATCAAAGGCGCGCCCCTGACAGATCGCCACCAGTTTTTCGCTGAGGAAAACGCAGTCGTCCTTTTTTATTCTCCCGGTCACATACTGATCCATAACGGACAGGATATCCTCCCTGACCGCCACCACATGAGTCTTTACGGGATACCTTGCAAAGCTGCCGTAATCCTTCGTATGGATATACATTTGTTTACCCGGATTTGGCTGACAGACAGAATAATCGTATATCATAGTACCTCATATCTTCTTTCTTTTGTATTTGACTACCTATCCGACATCGTATCAAAGCGAAAAATGAAGTTTGTTTTTTCACACCTGACAAATTTATGACGAAATCAATAACGTTTTGTTTATTTTTTCCTAACGGCCGCGAGATTACTTCATACCTTGCAGATGCGCACCGTGCAGAATATCACAGTCATGCAGTCACAGCGCACCGTGCAGAATATCACAGCCATCCAGTCACAGCGCACCGTGCAGAATATCACAGTCATGCAGCCACGCGCACCGTGTGGAATATCACGGTCATACGGTTATTGCAACCGCTCAGAGCCCCACAGTCACACGGTTACGCACACTGCGCAGAATACCAGCTTCACCCGGGCGACGGTCTTCTGCGGACCGTAAAGGCACATCGGCGCTTAGCGAGGTACTTTCGAGCTTAGCGTCCGCTATGTGCCGACCCGAGTGCAAACGAGTCCGCAGAAGACCGTCGCCCGGGTGGAGCGTCCCAAGTGGAGCGTCCCAAGTGGAGCGTCCCAAGTGGAGCGTCCCAAGTGGAGCGTCCCTCTGTAGACGGCCTGCTGAACTATCCCTTTCTGACGATGCGAACCAGCCGCGTAAGTGTTGACTTTTCCCCGCGAATACAATACACTTTAAGAAGAGATTTCCATATTTATCATAATTTAACGGAGGAGAAGATGAGCGTGCAGGAGTTTAAACCGATCAAAGAAGGCAAGGTGCGTGAGATTTATGACAACGGGGACAGCCTGATCATGGTTGCCACCGACAGGATCAGCTGTTTCGACGTGATCCTGAACAACAGGGTGGATAAGAAGGGAGCCGTTTTGACCCAGATGTCGAAATTCTGGTTCGATATGACCCGGGATATTCTTCCCAATCACATGATATCGACAGACATAAACGATATGCCGGAGTTTTTCAGGCAGGAGAGATTTGACGGAAACAGCATGATGTGCAGAAAGCTGACCATGCTGCCCATAGAGTGTATCGTCCGCGGCTATATCACGGGGAGCGGCTGGGCGAGCTACCGGGAAAACGGCACGGTATGCGGGATCCGGCTGCCGGAGGGACTAAGGGAGTCCGATAAACTGCCGGAGCCGATCTATACGCCGTCTACAAAGGCGGAAATCGGGGACCACGACGAGAATATTTCCTTTGAACAGAGCGTGGACTACCTAAAAAAGCGTTTCCCCGGGAAAGGGGCGGAGTATGCGGCAAAGCTTCGGGATTACACGGTTGCGCTTTATAAAAAGTGTGCGGAGTACGCGCTGACAAAGGGTATCATTATTGCGGATACGAAGTTTGAGTTTGGACTGGACGAGGCGGGAAATATTGTGATCGGGGATGAGATGCTGACCCCGGACAGCTCCCGGTTTTGGCCGGCGGAAGGGTACGAGCCGGGCCACGGACAGCCCTCCTTTGACAAACAGTTTGCCAGGGACTGGCTGAAGGCAAACCCGGACAACGACTGGACGCTGCCGGATGAGATCGTAAAAAAGACCATCGCAAAATATCTGCAGGGCTACGAGCTGTTGACGGGGAAGCCGCTGACGGTCTGAGACCGTGCGGACGGGTCGGGAGGCTGCAGCGGCACGGAAAAAGGTTGAAAGCAGCTGCAGAAGGAACGGACGGAAAAAGGTTGAGAGCAGCAGAAGGGCACGGACGGAAAAAGGTTGAAAGCAGCTGCAGAAGGGCACGGACGGAAAAAGGTTGAGAGCAGCAGCAGAAGGGCACGGACGGAAAAAGGTTGAAAGCAGCTGCAGAAGGGCACGGACGGAAAAAGGTTGAGAGCAGCAGCAGAAGGGCACGGACGGAAAAAGGTTGAAAGCAGCTGCAGAAGGGCACGGACGGAAAAAGGTTGAGAGCAGCAGAAGGGCACGGACGGAAAAAGGTTGAAAGCAGCTGCAGAAGGGCACGGACGGAAAAAGGTTGAGAGCAGCAGCAGAAGGGCACGGACGGGAAAAGGGTGAAAGCAGCTGCAGAAGGGCATGGACGGAAGAAGGTTGAGAGCAGTTGTAGAAGGGCATGGACGGAAAAAGGTTGAAAGCAGCTGCAGAAAGGCATGGAAGATGAAAGAACACAACGGAAAAACATATGCGGAGAAGGCGCCGCACACCATGGAGGAGCTGCTGGAAATTATAAAGATTCTGCGCAGTCCCCAGGGGTGCTCCTGGGACAGGGAGCAGACACACGAGTCCTTAAAGAAGTGCCTGACCGACGAGACGGAGGAGGTCCTGCAGGCGATAGACAGGCGGGACGACGAGAACCTGTGCGAAGAGCTGGGGGATTTGCTGCTGCAGGTGCTTTTGCACTGCGAGATCGCCGGAGAGCGGGGAGCCTTTACCTTTTCGGACGTGGTTCAGACGCTTTCGGAGAAGATGATCCGCAGGCACCCGCATGTATTCGGCGATATCAAGAGTCCGGAGTCCCCCGAGGAGGCTCTTGCACTTTGGAAGGAAGTCAAACGTGTCGAGAAAGAACGAAAAGAGCGGCAATGAAAACAGAAAACTGCACGGAAAAACCAAAAATTGTATGGAAAGATTAGGAATTGTATGCTATAATGTAGATACTTACAGGATCTGATATCATTTTTGGAAGGAGAGGTATGATCAGTGGAACTTAGAACAGCAGTATCCCCAAAAGATGTGAAATACTATACCACAGAACGCCTGCGGGAAGAGTTTCTGATTCAGAATCTTTTCGTGCCCGGCGAGATCAGGCTGGTATACAGCCACATCGACAGAATCATCACAGGCGCGGCAGTGCCGGTAAAGCCGATCGCGCTGACAGCCGGTGACGAGCTTAGGGCGGAGTATTTCTGCCAGAGAAGAGAGCTGGGCGTCATCAACATCGGAGGAGCGGGAACGGTCACCGTTGACGGCAGGGTATACAGGGTAGGCTTCAAAGAGGCCATGTATATCGGAATGGGCTCGAAGGAGATCGTGTTTGACAGCGAGGACGCGGCCGCTCCTGCGAAATTCTATCTCAATTCCGCGCCTGCTCACAGGACATGCCCTACCGTGCTGATTAAGCCGGAAGGAGTTCCGGAAGAAGGCGTCGTTATCGTCAAGCCGGAGAATAAGGTGGAGCTCGGTTCGCTGGAGGACGCAAACCACAGAGTAATCTGCAAGTACATCCTGCCCGGCCAGGTGGAAAGCTGCCAGCTTGAAATGGGTATGACGAAGCTGGAGCCGGGAAGCGTCTGGAATACCATGCCCTGCCATACCCACGACAGGCGTATGGAGGTTTATCTGTATTTTGAGATGCCGGAGGACGCTTTTGTGATGCATTACATGGGTGAACCCGACGAGACGCGCCACATCGTCATGAGAAACGAGGAGGCCGTGATTTCTCCCAGCTGGTCCATCCACTCCGGCTGCGGATCCAGAGCGTACACCTTTATCTGGGGAATGGTGGGAGAAAATCAGGACTTTGACGACATGGACGGCGTGGCGATGAAGGATCTGAAGTGATTAAGGCAATTATTTTTTAAAGAAAAGGAGAATATAAAATGGGAAACTTTGTGAATAACTTTTCACTGGAGGGCAAGGTTGCTCTTGTGACCGGCGCTTCCTACGGAATCGGCTTTGCTATCGCGTCCGCTTATGCGGAGGCCGGCGCTACCATCGTTTTTAACGATATCAAGCAGGAGCTGGTGGACAAGGGTCTTGCGGCTTATGCCGAAAAAGGAATCAAGGCTCACGGCTATGTGTGCGACGTGACGGACGAGGCGGCTGTAAACGCCATGGTGGCAAAAATTGAAGAAGAGGTTGGCGTGATCGATATTCTGGTAAACAATGCCGGAATCATCAAGAGGATTCCCATGCTCGATATGACGGCAGAGCAGTTCAGACAGGTGATCGACGTGGATCTGAACGCTCCCTTCATCGTTTCCAAGGCAGTGATCCCGTCCATGATTAAGAAGGGACACGGCAAGATTATCAACATCTGCTCCATGATGTCGGAGCTGGGCAGAGAGACCGTATCCGCGTATGCGGCGGCAAAGGGCGGCCTGAAGATGCTGACCAAGAATATCTGTTCCGAGTACGGCCAGTACAATATCCAGTGTAACGGCATCGGACCCGGCTACATCGAGACCCCTCAGACGGCGCCTCTCAGAGAGATCCAGCCCGACGGAAGCAGACATCCCTTCGATCAGTTTATCTGTGCGAAGACTCCCGCGAACAGATGGCTGAAGGCGGAAGAGCTTGCCGGCCCCGCGGTATTTCTGGCTTCCGACGCCTCCGATGCGGTAAACGGCCATATTCTGTATGTGGACGGCGGTATCCTTGCTTATATCGGCAAGCAGCCTGAATAAGTGTGACACGCGCGGCAAGAGAGGACGGAAAATGAAAATTGCATTGATTAACGAAAACAGTCAGGCGGCGAAGAATGAGATGATCTGCAGTACCTTAAAAAAGGTTGTGGAGCCCATGGGACATGAGGTGTTTAACTACGGCATGTGCGGGGCGGAGGATCCCAACTCCCTGACTTATGTGCAGAACGGCATCCTGGCGGCGGTGCTCTTAAACTCCGGCGCGGCGGATTACTGTATCACGGGCTGCGGCACGGGAGAAGGGGCCATGCTGGCCTGCAACGCTTTTCCCAGGGTGCTTTGCGGACACATTGAATCTCCGCTGGACGCCTACCTGTTTTCCCAGGTAAACGACGGAAACTGTGTGGCTCTTCCCTTTGCGGAGAACTTTGGCTGGGGCGGGGAGCTGAATCTGCAGTATATCTTTGAAAAGCTGTTCTGCGCTCCCGGCGGCGGAGGATATCCCCCGGAGAGAGTGGAGCCGGAGCAGAGAAACAAAAAGATTCTGGATCAGGTGAAAGAGGTAACGCACACGGATATGGTTACTATCCTGAAAAACCTTGATAGGGAGCTTGTAAAGGGAGCTCTGGCGGGCGACCGTTTCCGGGAATATTTCTTCGCAAACTGTAAGTGCGATGAGATTGCGGCAGCGGTAAAGGAAATAGTGTGAAACGGAGGTATTATATGAACGCAGTGTTAGAGCAGATCAGTAAGATCGGTATTGTTCCTGTGGTAAAGATTGACAGAGAAGAGGACGCGCTTCCTTTGGCGAAGGCTCTGTGCGCGGGAGGACTTCCCTGCGCCGAGGTAACCTTCCGCACCGGCGCGGCTGCAGGCGCTATTAAGATCATGACGGAGCATTTCCCGGACATGTGCGTAGGCGCGGGAACCGTTTTGAATGCGCAGCAGGTTGACGCGGCGGTGGAGGCAGGCGCAAAATTCATTGTCAGCCCCGGCTTAAACCCTAAAACGGTGCAGTATTGTATCGACAAGGGCGTGCCCATCACACCCGGCACCTCAAGCCCTTCCGATATCGAACAGGCGATTGAATTTGGGCTGGATGTGGTAAAGTTCTTCCCGGCGGAGCAGTCCGGCGGACTGGCAAAGATCAAGGCCATGGCGGCGCCCTATGTGAATATGAAGTTTATGCCCACCGGCGGCGTGAATGCAAAAAATCTGACCAGCTATCTCGATTTCCCGAAGATCATTGCCTGCGGCGGTTCCTGGATGGTGCCCGGAGACCTCATCAACGAGGGCGCGTGGGACAAGATCGAGCAGCTGACGAGAGAAGCGGTTCAGACGATGCTGGGCTTCGAGCTGGTGCATATCGGGATCAACGCGGCCAACGAGGAGGAAGCGCTGAAGGTAGCCAACCGCTACGCTTTCCTGTTCGGTATGCCTGTAAAAGCGGGCAACAGCTCTGTCTTTGCGGGGACGGCGGTGGAAGTGATGAAGAAGCCCGGCAGGGGAACGAACGGACACATTGCAATCCGCACCAACTATATCGAAAGGGCGGTCAACTATATGAGTACCGTCTTAGGCGTAGAGTTTGAGGAGCCCAAGAAAGACGACAAAGGCAAGTACAAGGCGATCTACCTGAAGGAAGAGGTAGGCGGATTTGCAATTCATCTCATGCAGAAGTAAAGTGAGGAAAGGAAACTGAAAGAAATGGCAAAAGTGATTACCATGGGTGAGATTATGCTGAGATTATCCACCCCTAACTTTGAAAAACTGATCCAGGCAGATGAGTTTGACATCAATTACGGCGGCGGAGAGGCCAATGTGGCGGTGTCTCTGGCAAATTACGGACACGACGCGGAGTTTGTCACCGCCGTTCCCAACAACGAGATCGGCGAGTGCGCGGTCGCGGCGCTGAGAAAGTACAATGTAGGAACAGAGCATATCGCAAAATGCGGCGAGAGACTGGGCATTTATTTCCTGGAGAGCGGCTGCTCCATGAGACCCTCCAAGGTGGTGTACGACAGGGCGCATTCTTCTATCTCTACGGCGACCGCTGCAGATTTTGATTTCGACGATATCTTCAGGGATGCCGACTGGTTCCACTTTACCGGGATCACGCCGGCGGTATCCGATACGGCTGCCGTGCTGACCGAGGAAGCGTTAAAGGCGGCGAAGAAGCACGGCGTAAAGGTTTCCGTTGATCTGAACTTCCGCAAGAAGCTCTGGTCCTCCGAGAAGGCACAGAAGGTTATGAAGAACCTGATGCAGTACGTTGACGTATGCATCGGAAACGAAGAGGACGCGGAGCTGGTGCTCGGCTACAAGCCCGGCAAGACGGACGTTACCAGCGGCGATCTGGAGCTTGCAGGCTACAAGTCCATTTTTGAGCAGATGGTGGCAGACTACAATTTTGAGTATTGCATCTCTTCCCTGCGCGTAAGCCATTCCGCTTCGGATAACGGATGGTCCGCATGTATTTATTCCAGAGATACCAGGGAGTTTTACCACTCCAAGGAATACAGCATCCATCCCATCGTAGACCGCGTGGGCGGCGGCGATTCCTTTGCGGGCGGCGTGATCTGCGGTATGCTGGACGGAAAGGATTTCAGGGATGCGCTGGAATTTGGCGTGGCGGCTTCCGCGCTGAAGCATACCATCCCCGGCGACTTTAACCTGGTATCCAGAAAAGAGGTTGAGACACTGGCGGGCGGAGACGCGTCCGGCCGTGTGCAGAGATAAGCAGATAAAGAATTTTAAGACATGAAAAAGCGCCGCTCAGGCTCCCGAAGCGAAACCTGAGCGGCGCTTATTTTGTCTGCTTTTTACTGTTTGGATGCCTCAAAGAATACAAAGAAAGTGTCGCCTACGGACTCGTCGTCAAAAAGCTCCCGGTAGGAGATGGAAAATTCATTGTATCCGGCGGGAACGCTGAAAACCAGGTGACCAGTACGGCTTTCATCCTTCCCCAGCGTGTAGATGCCGGGAAGCATATCGTCGCTTAAGGGCTCCCCGTCCTCCGTGTAGAAGGTGAGAGAGAAATCAAATGCGTCGTCTGCATCGTCGTTCCACTGAACCTGGAAGTCGGAGTCATACATTTCCACGGTAGAGCTTTTGATGTTTTTGACGGTGACGTCCGCCACGAGAAGCTCACAGCCCGCGTCCGCATCGTAGCCGCCGTAGGAGTCGCAAAGATACGCGCTGTTTACGGTGTAGTCGAAAAAGTAAGTGCGCATCGTGTCTCCCAGTCCGCCCTCTGCGAAACCGTCGGAATCGGGACGGACGATCCTTCCGGAGCTTCCGCAGGCGGTAAGGCAGAGGAAGGCTGCAGCTGTCAAAAAGAATGTGATAATTTTTTTCATTTCTGCCTCCATAAAAATTTTTTTCGTCTGTATGAATTGTAGCACTGTTTTGGGGAAATGACAATTCATAACATGGCGGAAAAAGAGGTTTTTCTGCAAAATGCTACTGTTTGGGGCGTCTGTCAGAAGCCGGTGCTTTGCAGGATGCGCGGTACACGGGCGGAACGGGCGGAAATATTTGAAAAACAGATTGACTTTGAGAACCGTTCGTGCTATGATAACAATTGCGCAGTGAGCATGCGGAAGTGTCGGAACTGGCAGACGAGCAAGACTAAGGATCTTGTGGTGGTTACACCGTGTGGGTTCAAGTCCCATCTTCCGCAGTAAAATACAGGATTCTTCAGGCATTCCGGAAGATGAGATGTATATGGCAGACAGTGGAGCCCGTAAACCGTGTTGAAGAGAAAGGAGGCAATAAAATGACGAAGTTGAGGATGCACAGCAAAGTAAAAGAGCGAATCAGGAAATGTATTGTCTCCCGGGAAATAAGGCTGCGCACTGATCAGGCGTGGCAGGAGCGGGCGCACAGAGCGGATTCATGAGCGGCATGACATACATTTGTATGGCATGCCGTTTTCATATGGCGTTTCTGCAGCGGCCCGGCATACGGCACCGCAGGGTCAGAATTGTGTTCCCGCGCAATTTTGCGGGTTTGTCTTTATCGGTTGGGACGCAGGATTGGCAGATGACGTTTCGGGAGAAACAGGGGGCTTAAGGCTTTTGCCCCGAATCGGAAGCGGTATATCGGGAAATGTAAAAATGCGCCCGGAGAGGCGCGGATGAGAGGACATTATGAATTTACCGAGCAGTTTTATAAAAGTAACGGAAAAATACGGCATCGGCCAAAAGGACATCGTATTTGCGGCGGTGGCGGATCTGGACGAGGAGTTCAGGTTTGCGGACTCGATCGTGGCGATCACGGACAAAAAGCTTATCGTGGCGAGGTATCCTTACCTGGAAAGGCAGGAATGCCGTCTGGGCGGCTATGACAGCTGGGCGATGCAGGAAAACAAGGCGGAGGAACCGGCGGTGCTGCTTTATGACCTGGAAGAGGTAGAGAAGCTGGAGGTGCTCCGTCAGGTCAGCACAGGCGTGTTGATGGGCAAGATCAGGGAAACGGAGCAGTATCTGTGCCAGTTTTCCAACACAAAGATGGAAGCCTTCATGCGGATGAGCCGTCTGCTGGAAAAAAGCAGGAAAGGCGAGGAGATCACAAAGGAGGATCTGGACGTCAAAAAGGGGAAGGAATGCTGTCCCAAATGCGGCATGATTTACCCGGACCAGGAGAGAAAGGTCTGCCCCAAATGTATGGATAAAAAGTCGATCCTGCTGCGGGTGGTGGGCTATTTTAAGCCTTATAAGGCGAAGCTGGCGCTCATGATGATCTGTTATCTTCTGACGGCGGGGCTGAACCTTGCCTGGCCATACTTAAGCGGCACGATGCTCTACGACGGCGTTCTTGCCAGGGATGAAACCTTTTTAGCCATGCTGGGGATTCCGGCAGGGAGATTTCTGACGGCGCTGGCGGTGCTGGTGATCGCCATGATTGTGACAAAGGTGGCCATTCAGGGGCTGGGTATCCTGCAGGGCGTTTTTACGGCCCAGATCGCGACGGACGTCATGGCAAAGCTTAAGAGCCAGGTGTTTGATTCCATGGGAAAGCTTTCTATCAGCTTTTTTACCAAAAGGCAGACGGGAGGCCTGATGACGCGGGTATCCGACGACGCGGACGAAATTTCCAGCTTTTTTATCGACGGTATTCCTTACTTTTTTATCAATGTGGGAACCATCGTGGCTACCTGTGTGATCATGTTTATTTTAAATCCCCTGCTGGCGCTGGCATCCATCGTCATGATGCCGATTCTGTTTTACATCAGTTATCATATGATGCCCAGGCTGTGGCATTATTACGGGAAAAGGCACCGGGCGAACCGCCGTCTGAACAGTCAGATGAACGAAAATTTTACCGGCGCACGCGTGGTAAAGGCTTTCGGACAGGAGGAGCAGGAGATTACCCGGTTTAAGAAAAATAACGGGCGGGTGAAGGAAGCCGAGCTGGATGTGGCGCGGTATGACTGTCGGTTTTCGGCGCTGTATTACCTGGTGGAGGACTTTCTGACCTTCCTGGTGTGGGCGGTGGGCTCGGCCCTGATTATCAGCGGCTCCGACATGGAGCTGGGGCTTTTGATCACCTTCTCCGGGTATGTGGGACAGCTGAAAGGTCCTCTGGAATTTATGTCCAGGATTATCCGCTGGTATACCAATGCCATGAACTCCGCGCAGCGTATGTTTGAGATCATCGACGCCGTGCCGGAGGTGAAGGAGGTGCCGGATCCGGTGCGCCCGGAAAGTCTGCGGGGAGAGATCGAACTGAAAAACGTTACCTTCGGGTATGAGCCGAACAAACCGATTCTCAAGGACGTGAGCTTTAAGGTGGAGGCCGGGGAGGTACTGGGAATCGTGGGCCGTTCCGGCGCGGGAAAGTCCACGCTGGTCAATCTCATCTCCCGTCTGTACGATACGGGCGAGGGAGAGGTGCTGGTGGACGGCGTCAACGTGAGGCGGTACGGCTTCCGGGAGCTGCGCAGGAATGTGGCCATGGTGTCACAGGAAACCTATATTTTCGTGGGAACGGTGGCGGAGAATATCGCTTACGCCAGACCTGACGCCGGGAGAGAAGAGATCATCCGGGCGGCGGTGCAGGCCAGCGCCCATGACTTTATCTGCAAGATGCCGCAGGGATACGATACGATTCTGGGGCCTGCCAACCGGTCGCTGTCGGGCGGAGAGAAGCAGCGTATTTCCATTGCCAGAGCCATTTTGGCGGATCCGAAGATTCTGATTTTGGATGAGGCGACCTCGGCGGTGGATACGGAGACGGAGCTTGCCATCCAGAAATCCCTTGAGCGGCTGGAGAAGGGAAGAACGGTGCTGTCTATCGCTCACAGGCTTTCCACGCTGCGAAACGCTACGCACCTGATCGTGCTGGACGACGGGCGTGTGACGGAGTCGGGAACCCATGACGAGCTGATGGCAAAGAAGGGAACCTTTTACAAGCTCAGTGAGCTGCAGACCAGGGCTTTGGCCATGCGGGGCGTGGAGTAAAAGGCTTTGCGCGCAACGGTGAATGAATAAAGATACCCGCGGAAGCGGGCTGGGGGTATAAAGATGGAAGAAAACAGAGGATATGAGATGCCGGATCTGCTGGATCTGCAGGAGTTCGACGAGGAGGAGCTGAAGCGGGAATCGGAGGAGGTGCTGCAGATGCGCTTCCTGAGCGCGGAGAACGCAGAGTTTTCCCGGACGCCGGGGGGCTTTCTGGCACTTAAAACAAAAGAAAAGGAGTATGGGCGCGTGGGTGTGTACCTGACCTTTCCGCTGACGAATCCCGATGAGTTTATATCGATCCGGGAGTCGGATGAAAAGGCAAAGGAGATCGGTATGATCCGGTCGATTCAGGATCTGCGCAGGGAAGAACAGGAGATGATCCGGGAACAGGTAAGGCTGCGCTACTTTATGCCCGTGATCCGCAAGGTCATGGATGTGAAGGACGAGTACGGCTATGCTTACTGGCATGTGGCAACGGATTTCGGCGTCTGCCGGTTCACCACGCATATGGGCGGCGACGCGGTTGTAAATCTGGGAGAGGCCAGATACCAGGTGACGGATATTGACGGAAACAGATATGAGATCCCTGATTTGTACGCCCTGACGGTTATGGAGCGGAAGAAGCTGGATTTGTTTATCTGATACGGGAATGGAGATTGCTATATGAAATTATTGTACGCGTTGAAGGAGCCGCAGCAGAAAGCGCTGGCTCTGCGAGGCGGAGAGGAAATCTGGTACTGCGTGCCGGTGGATCTTGGATTTGATAACAGTAAAAAGCTGGCGGAGAGCGCTTATACGGATACCGTCTGGATCGTGGTGACAACGCAGCGTTTCATGGTGCTGGAGGGAGAAGCCAAAGCGGCGGAATATGAGCTGAAGGACTGTGAAAAGATTAAATGTGAGCATCAGGTCTACAGCGGGATTGTGACGGTATTCGGCAAGGACGGCAGCGAGTTCTGCGCGGCGCGTTTTTCCATGCGTCATATCGTCCGGGCGGCGTACGCCGTGCGGGGGGCTCAGACTATTATAAGCGCCCTAAAGGCGGGCAGATCCCTGACGGAAGAGGACAGGGTGGAGAGCCGCGAGTACGAGAAATACTGTGAAAAATGCGGCCGGGCGCTGCCGGGCACCAGCAAGTGTCCCTACTGCGACGGGAAGGCCGACGTATTGAAAAAGCTGATGGCGCTGTGCGGGGAGTTTGTGGGAAGACTGCTGTTGATTTCCCTGCTGATGGTATTTGTGGCGGCGATCAATCTGGTCTCGCCCATGGTGCAGAGAAACTTTATCGACGGTTCCTTAGCCACCGGGCAGGGAACTCAGGCGGATTTGTGGAAATTTATCGGTATTACATTTTTTCTGATGGTGTCGGGAGTGGCGCTGGGAATTTTCCGGTATTGGAACTGTGTGAAGCTGGGGGCGTCCATCAGCATGAGCCTGCGGCGGAAGCTCTATTATAAAATCCAGATTCTGTCGCTGTCCTTTATCAACAACAGAAGGCCGGGAGAGCTGATGAACAGGGTTTCCAAGGATACCAGACAGATCAGAGAGTTTATGGAGGAGGTATTCGGGGATATGTTCTCTACCCTGCTCACCATGCTGGTATCTCTTGTGATGATGTTGATTATCAGCTGGAAGATGACCCTCCTTTCTTTGGCATTTATCGTCGTGGTGTTCGTAATTACCAGAGTGTTCTGGCATCAGATTCACACGATATTCCACAGACAGTGGCTGAAATTTGACGATATGCACAGCAGCCTGCAGGATATCATATCGGGTATGCGCGTGGTAAAGTCCTTCGGTCAGGAGGAGCGCGAGAGCGCGAGGTTTACGGCAAAGACCCGGGAGTTTGCGGCAGTGCAGAGGAAAAATGAGACCTTTTGGGCGATTTTCTTCCCGATTCTGACCTTTTTGCTGGGAGTGGGAACCTATATCGCGATCTTTTTCGGCGGTATCCATGTGCTGGAGGGGGAGATGACTGTGGGGCAGCTGGTGCAGTTTGTGACCTACAGCGGCTATCTGTACGGACCTTTAAGCTGGATGACCCATATGCCCAGGATGATTATGCAGATGATCACCAGCCTGAACAGGATCTACGACGTGCTGGATGAAGAACCTATGCTTGCAGACCGGGAAAACAGTAAGGCGTTTCCCGTGGAGGGAGCCTTTACCTTTGAGAATGTATCCTTTGGTTATCAGACCTACGAGCCGGTGCTGGAAAACATCAGCTTTACCGTGGAGCCGGGAGAGATGATCGGTCTTGTGGGGGCATCCGGCACGGGAAAATCGACGTTGATTAACCTGATCATGCGTCTTTACGATGTGGATCAGGGCCGTATTACCCTGGATGGCTGTGACTTGAGAGATATTCAGAAGGAAAGCCTTCACTCCCAGATCGGTGTGGTGCTGCAGGAGACCTTTCTGTTCTCTGGCAGTATTCTGGCAAACATCCGGTTTGCAAAGCAGGATGCCAGCCTTGAGGAGGTGATCCGGGCTGCAAGGGCGGCGAACGCCCATGATTTTATCTGTAAGACGCCGGACGGCTACAATACTTATGTGGGAGAGCACGGTTACAATCTGTCCGGAGGCGAGAGACAGAGGATTGCCATTGCGAGGGCGATTCTGAACAATCCCAGGATTCTGATTCTTGACGAGGCCACCTCAGCGCTGGATACGGAGAGCGAGTTTTTGATCCAGCAGGCGCTCGACAGGCTGGTGAAGGGCAGGACGACCTTTGCCATCGCGCACAGACTTTCCACCCTGCGCAACGCGAACCGGCTTGTGGTCATCGACCGCCACGGTATCGCCGAGATTGGGACGCATAATGAGCTTCTGGAAAAGAAAGGAATTTATTACGGGCTGGTCAACGCGCAGCTGAAGATGAGCGAGACCGGTGCCGGGGCCTGAAAAGTGCGCGGGGAGACCGGAACGAAGAGGTTTTGCGGAAAGGGAGCGGGGAATTATGCCGATTCAGATTGTCAGGAATGATATTACGAAAATGGAATGCGACGCCATCGTCAACGCGGCAAATCCATCGCTTTTGGGCGGAGGCGGCGTAGACGGAGCGATTCACCGCGCCGCCGGGAGAGGGCTGTTGGAAGAATGCTCGAAGCTGGGAGGATGCGAAACCGGCCAGGCAAAAATTACGGGAGCTTATGATCTGCCCTGCAGATATGTGATTCATACCGTGGGACCGGTGTGGCAGGGCGGACAGAGCGATGAGGAAAAAAATCTGATCTCGTGCTACCGGCGTTCTCTGGAGCTTGCAGAGGAATATCACTGCGAATCGGTGGCGTTTCCCCTGATTTCCGCCGGAGCATACGGTTATCCCAGAGAGCAGGCGCTTCAGGTTGCCGTAAGTGAGATCAGCAGATTCCTGACGGATCATGACATGCTGGTATATATTGTCGTGTTCGATAAGGGCAGCTTTCAAATCAGCAGAAAGCTGATACAGGATATCGCGGAATATATTGACGAATGCTATGTGGAAGCCCATTCTATGGAACGGGGCAGGAGCCTGAGCGCCTGCCCGCAGGAGGATGCGGGCGGACTCTTTGAGCGGAATGCATTTTGGGCTGAAGAGTATCTGGGGCAGACAAAAGAGGACGCGTCCGGAGCCGAAACAGATGCAGAGCAAAAGCGGCACGGTTCCTGGTTTGCCCGGCGTAAAAAAAGCGCGTCCGTTTCCGAACCGCTGCAGCCGAATGCTTACAGGGCCGGGGCAGCATCATCGGCAGCTCCGATGATGCCGACGCCGCTTTCCATGCCGCAGGCTGCGGTGAAGAAGGTCTCGCAGTCCGTTTTGGCCGAAACCTCGAATACGGCGGCTTACATGAGCCTGGACGAGGTAGTCAGCCAAATCGATGAAAGCTTTTCCCAAATGCTTTTGCGCAAGATCGACGAAAAGGGGATGACGGACGCGGAATGCTATAAAAAGGCCAATATTGACCGGAAGCTTTTTTCCAAGATCCGCGGCGACGTTCACTATAAGCCGAGTAAGCAGACGGCCATTGCATTTGCGGTGGCTTTGGAGCTGCCGCTGGAGGAGACGAAGGATATGCTCATGAAGGCGGGGTATGCATTGTCGCACAGCAATAAATTTGATATTATCATCGAGTTTTTTATCAACAGGAGAAATTACGATATTTTTGAAATTAACGAAGCGCTGTTTGCCTTTGACCAGAGCCTGCTGGGCGGAAAAAGTGTTTAAAGCGCAGGCGTTTCCATTTGTCGCATGAAAAGCGACCACGGTAAGACCCTCCGGAAGTATACTGTAGTTACAAGGTTCGGAAAACGGACGACTACAGGGAAAACGGAGGGCTTTCTATGAGAAATCAAATTACGGAACTGGTATTCATTCTGGATCGGAGCGGATCAATGGCAGGCCTTGAGGGCGACACGATCGGAGGATTTAACGCACTGATTGAAAAGCAGCGCAGGCAGGAGGGAGAGTGCCTGGTCTCCACGGTTCTCTTTGACAATGTGAGCGAGGTGCTTTACGACCGGGTCAGACTGAAAGAGGTCAGAAAGATGACGGAGGATGACTATACCGTGCGGGGATGTACCGCGCTGGTGGACGCGATCGGCTGCGCGATCAAACATATCGGCAATATCCATAAATACGCCAGACCGGAGGACGTGCCGGAGCACACGCTTTTTGTGATCACTACGGACGGAATGGAAAACGCGAGCCATATTTACAGCAGCGACGAGGTCAGGGAAATGGTAGAGCGGCAGAAGGAAAAGTACGGCTGGGAGTTTCTTTTTATCGGAGCGAATATCGACGCGGTGGAGACGGCGGGACATTTTGGAATCAGGGCCGACAGAACTGCCAATTATCATGCGGACAGCCGCGGGACGGCGGTAGTATTCGACGCGGTTGCAAGAACCGTCTGTCAGGTCAGGGAGAACGCACCGTTGGCGGCAAGCTGGAACGAGAGTATCAACGAGGATTATAAAAGCAGGAAGAAAGGTTCCGGACTGTTTTCGAAGCGGGCGCGGTAATTCCTGAGAATCCCGCCGGGACGGACAAAAAACCGCCGCGACATCGCGTCGCGGCGGGAAAATGTGAGATTTGTAGAGGAGTTTCCTGATTTAGCAGGATGTGTGACGGAAGAGAGGTAAAAACGCCTGAACCGGAAAAGCCCGGAGTTTGCGGCACAAAAAATGGAAGCAAGGGGGCTCGAACCCCTGATAAATTACCATTTTTGATAGGAAACAGGCACTTTTTCAAGTTTTCATCTGATTACTTTTGATTACCTAATTA
Source organism: bacterium (assembly GCA_023664305.1). GTDB lineage: Bacteria > Bacillota > Clostridia > Lachnospirales > Lachnospiraceae > Acetatifactor. Next base: position 73,111 of record JAMPFT010000008.1, read on the forward strand.
GTATATGTCAAAAAAACGAGAAAGGAGTATCTTGCACATATGATACTAAAAATACTCCAATCAAAACATAATTGATACTTGAAACGAATTCATTCTCTGAGTGTGTTGGTTTCAGATATTAATATGGCACCAATGAAGCGTGCTATTGGCCTCATACAGGCATTTTATTTCATCTTTGCTATAATTTATTAGATAACAAACATTTTTCTGTAATTTGCCTAAATATGATGATTACAAAAGGAATGAGGATATGTGAGTATGGTAAATACCTGCATATCCTCATTATTAATTAAACACGAGTTTAGAAAATGTTCCAACATTCACCCTGTCTGGCACAACGCTTGACATTACAATAAAATAGGGGGACGCAAAATATGGCATTTACTGCAAACGAATCAGTAGCTATAAAAACTGTAAAAGTAATAAAAGACGAAAACACTACCATCCTTAAAAAGATAACTGTAAATGATTCAATTGTTGTGTGGTCAGCCGGGAATACTGTAACCTACATTTGCAACGGGAAAACTTACCAAGAGGAACGGGAAGAAGGGGAATCCTGCTTAACTCCAAAAACATTTACACCAGCAAAATCGGGATGGACGTTTAAAGGATGGTCAAACAATAAGGGCTCGGCGTCTGTTTTAAGCAGTCTGGCGATGGGGGAGGAACCGGTAACTCTTTATGCAGTGTTTTCCCACGCAGGGACAACGATCACCACAGGACAGTATTACTATAGCAGTAACGGAAACGGTAATGTGACGATAGAAAAGGAGCAATCAAGCGGGCGAATATATATTGATACATCAGCGTATTCGGCGGTCGCTGTGAGAACAACAAGTACAAGTGACTGGAGAAGCAATTACCTGACGGCTAAGCATAACGGTGACAGCGTCAGCATGTATTATAAAATCGGAAGTAGTTCAGCACTGGTCGTTACGGCTACTCATCCATGGAATGACTCGGGAGATGTTACGGAATACCCTTGCTATAAGACGGTCAGCTTTAATCTTGCTGACGAGGGCACACAATATTTTGCAATCAGACTTAGTATAACGGCGGGCTATGCAAACGGTTGGTCGGTCGAAATGGATGTTGAGCCCGGACTAACGATAACTTTGACCGGCAGGACAATGGTAGGATAAGTAAAGAGTAAGTGCCATTACCCTACCTCCTTATCGCCCAGCCTAAGACCAATCACCTCTTTGTCCCCTATGTAAAGCGCGTCAACAGGCAGATCGCCGAGATATATGGTTGGGACTGATTTTTCTAAAAGTTCGACCACCACCGATGGAGTACCGGTTGAACCGCCCATGGTGGTAACACCATTTTCTACAATGGGATTAATATACCCAGAACCGCCGCCACCTGGAGAAGGACCGTTATAATTTCCGCCGGCTCCTCCCCCATACCAGCCGCCGCCTCCTGCAGCTCCAATAGTATGCTCACTGCCGAGTCCGCTCAAAAGTGCTCCTCCACCTTGACCGAACGAGCCGCGTTCATACTGTTCAGCAATTACCATACCCGGAGTGTTATCTGTTCTGCCGGTATATATTGATTTTCCGCCTGCTGTCTGGGTTGCGCCATATCCTAAACCAGTACCCATATTCGACCCGCCGTTTTGCGAAGTCGTTCCTCTTGCTCCACTATTACCGCCCCCAACTCCTCCGTATCCATATCCGATGGCCCGTTGAAATTGGCCGCTGTTCTGATTTCCACCAGACCCGACATAGGTGCTATTTTCACTGTAGGCATTTCCTCCGGCACCTCCGGCGACCATCAGAATATCATTTTTATAGTTTACAAGTTCTTTTAATAAACCTGTTCTTCTTGCTATATGGGTAGCTCCACCTCCTCCTGACCGCTCCCCATATGCTTTACCCACATAGCCAGGACCAGTAGCACTTCCGGTAGTACCGGATTGCGAGGTTCCTCCTCCGTTATATCCCCCGGCATAAGTTCCTCCATTCCCTCCGACCACTACATAGATGATTTCCCCTTTTTCCAAGGTCAGAGTTCCTTTTGTTTGTCCTCCACGGCTGGCAGGCGGAACACATTTGCAAGTTCCACCATTGCCTCCGTTTAAGACAAACCGATACTTCCCGCTATACGGAGCAACAAAGATCTGGATTGTTCCCGTATAGCTGAATGTCTGACTTTCCCCTACTTTCGTAATCGCCATACCTATCACCCCACAATCACATAAATGGTGTTAGTTTCATGGCTGTTCATCGCATTATACTCTGCCTGTGTGCATGAGGCGAGAGATAAGCCACCTAAACTCGTGTTTAATTAATAAAGTTCTAATATCTATAATTTTATACCCTATCATAATCCATAACCTTATATATTCTACAAATTGAAAATGGATAAATAAGGAAATTCTTGAGTCAAAAAGCAGAAGATATATTTTACATGATAAAAACATATGTTCACAAAATCGTGTGACTATATAAAAAGGAGAGTTGAGATTTTATATTTCAACATAAAGACCAATGGATATTAGAACAAACATAATTCAAAATATGGTTAATCATTTTTCAGGGAAAATTGATGATTCTCTTATCAATACAATTCAAGATATTTTGACCATCGAACTTAACAATTATGAAATTCAAAACAGAAGTACAGAAATTGTCGTTTATGATAACAGCAACGAAAAGATTCTAAAGAAGTTTGTTGCATCAAAGAGAGTAGATGGTATTGCAGAATCCACTTTAAAAAGATATATAGAACAAATTAGGGCATTACTATATTTTCTTGGAAAACCTATAGTTGAAATTAATACATATGATATAAGATTTTATTTTTCTGTAAAAAGGGAACGCGATAAAGTATGTAATAGAACGTTAGATGGTACGCGTAGATGTTACAACAGTTTCTTCAAATGGGTAGCTAATGAAGGATATATAGCTAAAAATCCGTGTGCTTCAATTGCGCAAATCAAATACAAAAGAACAATTAAAAAACCATATTCAGCAGTCGAATTAGAAAAACTAAGGAAATCATGTAGCGATATAAGGGATCTGGCATTAGTTGAATTTTTATATGCTACAGGGTGTCGTGTTTCTGAAGTGTCAAATCTGAATATGATGGATGTGGATTTTGAGAATATGCAATGTACTGTACTTGGCAAAGGTAATAAAGAACGAATTGTTTATTTAACTGATGTTGCCTCTATGTATCTACAGGAATATCTATCTACCAGAAAACATCTCTCTGATGCATTATTTATTGGGAAAAAGGGAAAAAGACTAAGTAAAAACGGGATAGAGGCATTACTAAAACGTTTGGGACAAAAAGCAAAAGTTGAAAATGTACATCCGCATCGATATCGAAGAACACTTGCTACTAATTTGCTTGATCACGGAATGAGTATTCAAGATGTAGCAATGATACTGGGACACGCCGATCTTAAAACTACGCAAGTATATTGTTATATATCTCAGAAAAATGTAAGTAATGCATATAAAAAATATGCATAATAATAGACATAACAAATAAGAGCGAGAGTGTTTTAAAAAAGTTAAAATCGTAAAAAAATAGGTTATCAATTTTTATATTTCTTAAAATATAAAAGTGATAACCTATTTACAATATTTTACATTCTAAATGGCATTCTTCTTAGAAACTCTTTACCAAATATTTTGTAATATGGTTGTTCGTTGTCTTTACATATATAGTACCAATATGCATCACAAAAGAAAATACCAAATCCACCAACAATCAAAAGCCATGCAAACACAAAGAATAAATTACACTGTCCGTAAAAGAATGTAAATGGAAGGCTGCTATAATCCCATACATTTAGACCTAATTTGACATTTACAATTATACCAGTAAATCCTTCACCTATTGTACATAAAATTGTAGATATTAATACCTGTATAGAATAATCCAAGTCATATCCAAATATGTTATTTGGAGTATCTATGCAAAAGATCCCTAATAAACCAGAAAGCAATGCCATAGACCAATGCGTATATCCCCTGTATAATATTTCTATGAAACAATATATAACAGAACACAACAAAAATAATATAGCCTTACGGGTTACTGTTTTTATAAAATTACTATGCATTATCAATTTCCTCTATATCTTGTTGATCTTTGTTATTATTAATTATTTCTTCATAGACTTCATTATTTTCTTGCATAATAACCTCTTCCTTATGAGTACCTATTTTTAGTAATGTGTTCATTCCTAATTCAGCTTGTTCTATAGCAGCATTGTATGTACTTAAATAATCTCCTTCTAATTGATATCCATATTCTATAGACTCAATATCCTCAGATGCACATAAAGTATTTATATACATTTTTAATTGATTAAAATAAGTAATATGGCGCATTTTATTCATAGCTGCTGTAGTATATAATGAAACAATTTGCTCTACAGTATATTCCTTACAACTACTTCCATTGGCATGATAGTATAATGGTGTATTTGTTTGTACAGCTAAATCAAATAATTCTTTGATATTAACCTGATCTTCTTCATCATAACTAAAAAATTCCATTATTCCATTAATATTGATAGCTACACCGCTAATAATCATATTGTTGCAAAAAGAAGACAACTCGGAGATTTTTTTGTTCCTTATCTCCTCAATAGTTGGAGTATATTCTTCTTGAATAAAATCAGGATCGCTATCTGGGAGTTGTGGCTCAACATAGACATCATCCTTATCATTTGTTAATATATAAGTTGTGTCATCTAATTTGTGATAAATATAATTCATATCTATAAAATCAGACTGTTCAATATAATTATGTTCATTTAATTCAACAAATCCACCAAGTAAAATTGTTTCTTTCGGAATATTTTTTTCGTCAGTAAAAATCATCTTAATTCGCCCGTTAGGATAAGAGGATAAGTTTACTTCTATAGGCTTACTACTAGAAGATTTCTTAAATAATATAAGTGACATTATAAAATCTCCTTTATTTTTCGATTTTTATTTTATTAAATGAGTAAATCAACTACAATAAATCATTGGTAATAGATATTACTTTGAGTGAAATAGATATTATTTTATTAATTAAACACGAGTTTAGGAGGTCTTAAACTCGTTATTTGCACTCCAAGTGAGTATGAAGCATTAGAAGTAAAGGATTCTAATACGTTATACTTTACTTTTCTATATGAATAGGGGTGACGGGTATGGCGATTACGAAAGTAGGGGAAAGTCAGAGCTGGAGTACAACATACGGAACAAATGTAATTTTTATCGTCCCGGAATCTGGGTTATACCGTCTGGAAGCGTGGGGTGCATCCGGATGCAGCACAGACGGTGGAGTAGCAGGCAGAGGTGGTTATGCATCTGGCTATATACTACTGGAAAAGGGGGAGATGTTGTACTGCTATCTCGGAGGAGTAGGGCAGGCTGGAAGTGGTGTCCCCTCGTTTAATGGTGGTGGCGAAGGACGTTACGCATCACACGGCAGCGGAATGCGAGGAGGCTCTGGTGGGGGAGCCACTCATATCGCAAGAGTAAACGGATTTTTAGCAGATATCGGCTATGAGGATTTTGTGACAAATAAAAAGGGTTTAATTGTTGCCGGTGGCGGAGGATCGGCAGGCGGGAGCGGCAACACTGGCGGCCATGGAGGGGGATTATCCGGGACACACGGCCAAACAAATGGTTCTAACAATGATTATGGCAGAGGTTCTGGTGGGACACAAACAGGAGGAGGTAATTTCAACGGCAGATTCGGTAAAGGCGGAGGATTAACTAATAACGATGGAAGTTACCCTTGGTTCGGCGGAGGCGGTGGGTTATTCGGAGGCGGTTCTAACACCTACACTTCAAGCGGAGGCGGTTCTTCTTTTATCGGAAATTTGCCAGAAATACGTTTCCACGGTACTATTTATTCTCCAGTAACGATCGCCGGAGGAAATTATACGGCAGGAGGCGGCAGGATCACCATCACATACATTGCAGAAGCAGCACCTTACTTGTATCTCGGCAATTTACCTGTTGACGCGCTTTATTTGGGGGACAAAGAGGTGATTGGTCTTAGGCTGGGCGATAAGGAGGTAGCGTAAAATTGACTTTTTAATATTTTTTATATCCGAAACACAAGCAGTTCTGCATATACGGCTAATGCGTATGTGGAAAACGATTTTCCATTTACAGTAAAGGAAATTGTCTGATTCCCTTTTGCTATATAGTATAAATTACTATGTTTGATACTTCCTTGTCCGCCATCGGTGTATGCACTTTGTGTGAATATGTTTAAAGTTGTTCCAACCGAAGTACCGCCAGATTTGAGCGTTACGGTTATTGAATCATAGAAAAAATTTTCGTTGATTTCTTCTCCATTGGCCACTATTAAATACGTTCCGCCGTCTGCAATGGAATATGATGTACTTGTCGAGCAGGAACCAATACCTTGTTTTGTAGTATAGGTCTTGCTGATTAATGTGGCAGAACCTCCAGTTTTAATATTTGCTATATTTTCTGCCATTGTCGAAAAATTTGCGTTGCTATTCGTGTTTACCCCTTTTGCCGTTATAGCTGACGCTATCGAGGTTTTACCGTCAGCTACAGATTCCCCCAAGGTTTCTAAACTCGTGTTTAGTTCAGTTACTTGATCTTGTAAGTCTTTACCGGCTGCAGCGGATAATGCAATATTTTTGCTGGTAGAAACCAGAGAACTGGTGATTCCATTTATTGCCCCCAGTTTTATCTGGGCAGTTTTTCCATCATCAAATTCTATTGTGTTAGAGTTAGTCCATTGTGAACACAGTTTATATCCATCGTCGGTTAATGTATATCTTTTGTATTTTCCGTATCCAGTTAATACGCTCATAAACTTCCCTCCTTTTTACATGGTTGTATCCAGAATTTTTTATTATGTAAGACCATCCATTCAACAGTAGGTTCGATTAAATCATAGTATTCATCCTGTTTCGCAACAAATTTATTTAAAAACCAAATGTAAATTTTATCACGCATGTTTAAAATAAATTTCATATTCATAACTAATTTACCTCATCTTAATATTCCTGAACCCATGAATCCCCAATAAGTTGAGTATTAGAATCTGGCTCAGTATTAGATAAAACAGAAGATACACCAGATGAATTTGATACTCTCTTTATCCATTGATCCGTATCTTTTCCTAATAGCCAAACGGATCCGTCTTCCAAACACAAACACTGAGAACCTGGCGCACATTTATTCTTACATACAGTATCATTTTCTTGTGGTTGTCCTTCTTTAGTAGCTGTTGGAAGATCGCGCAAATTACTTAAAGAATCGCACATAAAAAATCGCCATAACGAATTGTTTTTATTACCCGCTTCATGTATCCAATATGCCATAAATTACCACCTCCCTTAATATTCCTGTAACCAAAAATCACCTACATTCTGATCCCCAACTGAGGGTTCTGTAGATGATAGTATTTCTATAGTTATATCTGGCAATTGAGTTTTTGGTATTTTTTTATTTTCATCAAGTGTTGCAACCCCATTAGCGGCATCTTTTTCTGTGCTCGCGATAAAACCAGTACCAGAAACGATATCTTCACAAGATTTGGCTGCAGTATTTGCTCTTTCAGTTGCCTTTTCCGCATTAGCAACGGCATTAGCAACTTGAGATTGCCTATCAGATTCATTGGTTTGACGTAGAGATTCATTTATAACGCGAGTTGCTTCACTTTCTGCTCGTATGTTTTCTGCGTCTGCTCTTTCTGTTTCCTTTAGCAATCGCTCCGTTTCATTTTCAGTTCTATCATTTTCTCCTTCAATTCGAGCAAGTTCGTTTTCTTTCCGTAGATTTTCGGCATCTATTCGCTCTAATTCTGCGTTATTTCTAATATCTTCAGCAGAAACCCTAATATTCTCATCGACAGTTCTTTTCTTCTCATTTTCGATTCGAGTATCTTCATTTTCGACACGGACAGATTCATTATCATCACGTTCTTTTTCTGCAAGAATTCTGATATCTTCAGAATTTATCCTGATTTCTTCATCCTGTTTTCTTAAATCTTCATTTTGAACTCTGATAGATTCTGCGGAAGTACGATCTTCTTCAGCACTTAATCTCTCTGCTTCTGCATCAATGCGGATTAACTCAGAATTGGCTCGATTTATTTCGTTACTGATTCGTTCATTTTCACTTACTTCACGAATTTGCTCTTGTTCTTCTCTTGCTTTTTCTGAATTGCTACGTTCATTTTCAGCTTCGACTCGAATGTTTTCTGATGTAATACGTTCTTCTTCAGCGTTTATTCTATCTGTTTCAGCACTACTTCTTTCATTCTCGTTGGCATTTCTAATATTTTCAGTCTGTTCTCGAAGTTCCTCAGTTTTAGTTCTATCTATTTCTGCATTAACTCTTAATTTTTCTGCGTTGTCTCGCTTTAATTCTTCTTCGCTTACATAAGTTTCCAACTGACGCATATCTGAAATTGCATGATTTGCATTATTAATTGTATTTTCGGCGCGGGTAATATTTGAAGTAAGAATTTGAAATTCGTCCGATGATGCAATGTAATCTGCGTCAAAGGTTGCAGAAGTAGTTAAGATATAGAACGGGAAAGATTTTAATTGTGTATTTGTGGTTTTACTCATCAATACGATTTGATAATCACCACGTCCTTTAACGGCGCTCATTTGTGGTGTTATATTTACAAAAATATACCCATCATCTGTTAGTTCACACAAGTTCATGACTTGTTTAGTATCTGGTTTTGTGCCGACAATAGAGACAATGGTATCTTCTTTGTCGATTTGATACTGTATACCGTTTTGAATCAGTTCAACTTCAAATCCACGAATATCGTTTCCGTCCCCTTGCACAGTTGGAACTTGTACAAAATTGTTGTTGGATGATAAATCTATTATGTAGTGTTGATATATACCATTCATTATTAAGTTTCTTCACCTCACTTAGTGTAAATTAACGTCCCAGTTTATTGTTGTGTCATCGGGAAGTGTAGCAACATATCGTATACGCAACCTCAAAGGACTTTTTCAAAATAATCCGCATAACCTCCTCGGGCAGTTTTTTTCTTACATAGTCATGAATTGTTCGTTCGCGGAATACCCTATTGATTTTTTTGGCAACAAGTAAGCGCCCTTTGCAAAGGGCGCTTACCTTCTTGATTAAATATGCGAGGATTATATCATAATTTTTGGCGTGATTCAACTATTGACAAAGTACCGTATAAAAAGTTCCATTAGATTCTATTGTTCCCCAATGGCAAGTTGATCCTATTGTTAATGTACCAAGTGTAAGTCTTTTGCAATGTACACCGTCAGTTGCAGTTAAATCTACAACTTGCACTAGGCTTGCTTGTTGCAATTTTGATGTTATTGTGTTGACATCTATCCTGTCTGCCGATATAGTTCCTGACTTAATATTACTTGCATTTAAATTGTTAAATTTTGCATTTACCGCATTCAAACTCTCAACACTTACATGATCAGCCTCCAATGCGCCTATTCTTGCTGTGGCGGCATTCAGATCGGTTATAGTTGCCTTTGTCGCAATTAGGTTACCTAATTGAGCTTCATTGGCATATAAATTTTTAATATCAGCATTTATTGCATCTAAATAATTAACTTTGATATAATTTGCAGCCAATGATTCAATATGTGGAATAGTGGTTCCGCTAAACGGATTAGCTACAGTACTTCCATAGGTAGCATTGTCTGTTATTACTATGTTTTTAAAGGATGTGCTACCGTCAGAATTAATCAACCAATTGTTGTCTGAAGAGTGGATAGAATTATCCGATATAACAGCCCCTCCAATATTTCCTTTTGTAGCCGATAAAACACCGTTTTCATCTACCGAAAAAGTACCGTTTCCATTATTAAATCTGGATCCGGTTATCGTTCCGCCTATAATTTCAGTACCCTCAATAACGGAACCAGCAATATATCCGGCAATTAAAAAATCGGCAAAGGTTCCAAAACGTGATTGTGTAACACCCTTTATCGTCACATCAGCACGTCCAACACTCATTGCAACAGTTTTCCAGTTATCATCAGTAAAAAGGATTCGGCCTCCTCCTAAGAAAATAGAATCTTTATACGCGTATTCTCCGGAAGTAGTATTTATAAAAATACCACGCGTATCGATGACCATTTCTGAATCATCACCATTTTTAAGGTATTTCCCAGCGGCAATCAGCCCCTCATCAAGAATTTGCCCAATAATAGAGGTATCCTTAGCTGACTGGCTCCAATAAGAAGCATTAAAGGATACTGATGTAGCAGCATTAGATGCTTTGTTGAGAACCTCCACAATATCATAGCAACGATCTTTTGACTTCCTTACAACATTGCCAAAAGTTACTGAGAAATCAGTTGTATCGTAGAAATTGACATGAACAGATAACAATTTCGCTTTTATAGAAAAATCATCTCTCAAAGTTACCCAGATATAGTTACCTGGAACAAAGTCATCATAAATTTTTTCAAATTCTGGAATGGCAAACAAATTAGCTATATCTGCTTCAAATGATAATTGTGGAACAGAAGCTTTTGCTAATTCTTTCTCACCAAATTCCAGCATACTGTTTAACATTTCAAATCTTTCGTCATCCGTCATTATATCTGTCACAACATAATTAGAACTGTTTAATTCCTCTTCGCGGATAAAACTATTTAACTCATCCAGTTCTTCTTTGGTGAAATTATTTTGCATAGATGTGATACGAATGATTTCAGACATTTGATTTGAGATAGAAGTTTGTTGATCTTTCAGTGAATTGATTTGCTGTTCTACAATTTGAATTTGTGAATTGATACCTTGAATTGTGTTATAAATAGGCAGATATAATGACTCGTAGAACTGATTTGACGGATCTCCGTGACCAGCCTTCATAGATACGGCTTGTTGCTGTTCATAAGCAGCCAGTTGTTCCTTTAGTGACTGTAACCCGTATTCTGACCAGTCTGTACTACCTGTAACGGATGGCATTTTCTGGTGATTAAGATAATTAATTTGTGTGTAAAAATCTTGATATTGGGATAGAAGAGAAGTATATATTGGAAGCTGTGAATTTCTAAGTACAATCCACTTGTTATATGCTTCATATAATTTTCGACTCATAAATTCCGTTGAGTTATAATAATCAAAATTATATATTTTGTCATACCCCATATTAATTTCACGAACCGTTAAATCGTCAGATCCGGTTATCGTTAAACAGGTTTTGATATCATCTGTTGAATAAGATAAAGTTGTATTTTTTAAAAGATTGGTATACGAAATATGTATATTAGTGTCTTTACTAACAGTTTCTTCTTTATAAATATTAATGGTATTTGTGAGTGTATCGAATAGAAAGAAGCATCCAAAAGCCTCAGCAACATCATTCATCAAGAAAGAGTAAATATCTTGTCTGTCTATTTCAAAACTGCGCTGCATCGTCATTAGCGCTGGATCTATATGACCGATTTTCCATTCTGGTGCCTTTTCCAGTATCAGGTTTAATAGACTATGTGACGCATCCGATAGATTATAAAACTGAACTGAATCTATACTTTCAACGGTTCCCATATTGATTACAAAATTTTCCAAGTATCTCTGAGCAAGTAAACATTCATAACTTTTTGCCGTAACATCTTTAGATTCAAATTCTGTACCTTCGGATTGAATATTTATAGAAGTGATTGAAAAAAATCCCACATCTGGAACAAAGATGTATTTCATTACATCAACATCATTATAAAAAGGATTCTCTTCGCCATTCATGAAATAATATATTGTAAAATTTATTTCATCTAAGTTGTTAAATTTGAAATCAATTGTCTTATCGGTACATTGTAATACACCGATTCGTTCTTTATTTGCTTTACATAGTACATAATCAGGTATAACAGGATTGTCAAAAAAATCCCTATTTATTCTCATCCAATAACTCCCACCTTTCTTGGGACTCTATATTTCATTGAAATAGTGATATCCATATTTGAAACATACTCATTTTTGTCAGGAACCAATCTGATCCATTTAAGATTAAAGTCATCCAGTAATAAATCATGTAAGAGATTGGATGATATAAGTTGATGTTGTGAATCAATTGTTATTTGCTCATTTTGTTTTACATTTTCGATTTCAGAAATATATTCATTATCGCTCTTATTTGTTAAGGAAATTGTGCCAGTAGAAGATGAGATTATAGAAACGAGGGGATAAACATAATTGCGTAGATCGTCTGTATTATTAAAAATATAGAATGGATGATTTGCTGTAGCATGAATTGTTATATTTTGTTCTGTAGACCATGCATAAAAGGAGTCACACTCAAATTCAAAAATTAGCCCAGCTATACGATTGCCAACACGATTATATGAGACACCCTTAACTTTTGTTCTATACCATAAGTCTTCTTCTGAGTCGTATGTTACGATTTTCGTCCATTGATAGCCTTTTTTACCAGTCAATTCCCGCAACAGCCATCTGCAGTCCTTTTCTGTAAAGAACATATCATTCTGAAAAATACAAGGATCTCTTATTAAAGTAATTTGTAGATTTAATTTATCAGTATATTTGTCTCCAAGATAAACGGGGATAGGATAGCCGCCTATAAATTCCTCTGATGTATTTACGGTCATTCCAATGTCATCCGCTGATGTACCTCCGTAAGAAAATGATGCAATTATAAGTCCATAATCAGATGCTCTGAAATTATCCCAAATAAAATCTTTGCTAAATATTTCTATCTTTATCACCTGCTTTCTGAAATACTGAAATAAAAATATATTTGCCAATAATTGTATAAACTGTTATAATAAATTTGCGTCCCAAAACGGATCAGCGGTTCGTCTCTTGCCATATGATTACATATGAGAACTTCCGGAATCAACAGGAGGTGATTCAATGGAAAATATACAAGAGGAAATTTCTTTGAGATGTTGGAAACGATTCTTAAGGTTGCCGGAATGATCGTTACTGCAATCAGTACGATCGTGAAAGCAATCGACATGATCAATCAATTCAGACATCAAAAAAGCAACCGCACCGACCAAAGCTAGGTTGCTTTTTTGATAAAGTTACTATAGTTGAGGCGAACCGTTGTCTTACGGGACGCTTTAAAATTATTATAACCCTCTGCAAAGAGGAAATCAACAAAAATTTCTATATTAAGATATAAACTTCAGCATAAACCTTTACATAATAGAAAAACCCTTACAAAATACAACCATACCTATATTTCAAAGTATGGTTGTCAAGTCAATTATGCCCCATATGTTACCCCATCGTTAATTCTTTTAATGAGTTTATCAACAGCATTATTTGCAATAGTTTCCATCTGCTTAATATTGGATTTGTCTACACTGCCTTGAACATTTACCAGATTACCAATTGTAACTGGGGTAAGTGTTTTTGCAGACTTTCCGGATACGATGTCTGGTATTTTGGTCATCTTTAGTAAATCCGCCATTAGCGTATCTGATATTTGTTTGCTAATCAGAGAATCATTAGGATTAATTTTCGCCCATTCGAAAATATTGTCTGTCTGTGCTTTGGTTAGAATCTGCGTACCCTCATTCGCAATAGTATATTTACCGCTGGAAAGTTTGGGAAACTTCAACTCATAACCTTTTTCGTCTGTAACGATAAGATTTCCCTTAGAAGACCGAGTACCAGTTGCATAATTCATCATTGTGTATGAAAGTGCCTTAGATCCGATCCCGCCACCGCCACCGCTTGAATAGTTCTTTGTAACTGTTGTAGAAGTTGTCTGAATATCGCCTAATTTTTTAACAGATTCATTAGCGGCATCTGCTGATGCTTTAATGCTATTGATAGCCGAGGTGATTTTACTTACATCGTACCCTCGTTCCAGCGTATTAATTAGACTGTCACGCAGTGATTGCGTCATGTAAGCTAAATTGGACTCCGCATAATAAGAAGTCGTCAATTCATTTACAAGGTTATCCGCTTTTGTGGAGAACATACATGCGAGTGAATCAGCGGTAGTATTTGCTTTTGCCTGCAGATTCTTTACTTCGTTTTCAACGCCCTTGACATTGCCGATAAAGGCAGATGTTTTCTGGGATAGCACTTCACCGTAACCTGCAATGGCATTTTCGCCAGATTGCCAAGATGAGATTAGTGTATTCGACACGGTAATTCCGTGCTCAGCGGCTATGGTTGCGATTTCCTGACCAACAAGAGAAGCATTGTCCTTTACAGTGGTTAAGGAGTCAGAAATAATTTTCTCGCGGTCATTTAAGGATTCGCGCAATGCATCAATTTCGGCATTACGTTCTTCTTCGTACTGTTCAAACTGTTTGTTGAGAGCATCTTCCTGTGTTTCGATGGAATGGTTATATTCGGTTTCCTCTAAATCCTTTTTAGCATCGGATAATTTCTGTTCAAACTTCTTGCGTTTCGCAGTAGTACTGGCTGACGTATCATTAGTCATTTCGGCAATCTGACGTTCCAGATCGGTTATTGATTTTGTTTTCTCGGCAATGCTGTTTTCATACTCATGAAGATCTTTTGACGCCTTTAAGGCATCAATCTGTGCATTTGTCAATTCTTCATAAGCGTCAATCTCTTTCTCGATGCCTTTGATCTGATTTTCTACTCTGGTCTCATTTAAATCCATGATAGAATCTTTTGTCGCTTCAGCTGCATCTACGGCATTCCATTGCGCAGAATTTAATTCCGCTAACTGATCTGCATACTCGGTAGCAGAGTACTTACCCGCGAGATACTGCTTATTCAGTTCGTCAAGTTCATCATTATATTGCTGTACCTGGTACTGTGCTAATTCATATTGCTGTGAAAGAAGTCCCAGCTGGGCGATTGCCTCTTTAGACCAGATTCCTTTTTCGTCCGACACTTCAAATTCATCGAATAGACCTATGATATTTGAGATCTCAGAATCAAGGTTAGAAAATTGTTCTTGAATTCTATCAAAAACTTCTGTGTGGAGGTTGAGAATTTCGTTGTCAAATTCCTCGATGGATTTTTTGCAGTCAAGAATACTGCCATCCACATCAGAAAGAGCATCTACCATCTCAAGCCATTCCTCTGTTCCGGATTTTCATTCTGTTACTTTCGGTTATAAAACCTACTGACCATATGAATATATGGCGACCAGGCATTTCTACCTGATTCTCACATTTTTATGATTTGGGATTATTGTGTGAGATCGGACTATATATACATCCTGCAAAAGAGTAGGAGCGTAACTTCACGATGCATATTACTATGCAACGCCTGTAGTCTCTACGGTTACTGATTTTAGATTTTTATATAGCATAAATACAGACTACATGAAAGATTTATTCTTCTTGCCTGTAAAATATTTTTTAATAAACTCCTCATTTGGTTTTAGTTTGTTTTCTTTAATTTTGGTTATATGCGTTGCATTTTCTGGTTTGATATATGTATTGATAAAGTTTACATTTCCAGTTTCAGATGTTTTATATGTGTGTGAATTATTTATTCCCAATTTATTTCCCATGTTTCTACATACTCCTTTGTGATTTTCGGCTCAGTAAGTTGTAAAATTTCAATCACTTTTAATTTTGTTTTTGTTTCGTTTTCACAATTCCAAAAATGATGTACCAATTCTTCTGTAAATACAAATGCAACTTGGTCTGCACCTCTTAATTTTCTTATTTCCCTCATATTATAAACAGCTATTCTTGCATATTTGCCTTGCCCTATAGTTTTAGGTATAAATCCAAAGGATCCATCAGCTGAAAATACAACAATTAAATCGAACATACCATTCAACAGTCCATCTTTTTTCAATATTTCAGCAATATCTTTTAAGCAAATATCAAATATTTGTAATTCAATAGTTTCAAGCGGAGTTGATCCAACAAAAGTAATTTTATTAGATAGTTCTGATGGTAAATTTGGTATCCTAGTTGTTACATAATTTACTAATTGCATATTCGCCCTCCAATTATTAATATATCTCATTATATACTAACCGGACGTTTGACACCCAAAATCCTTAGCCGTTTTTTGCATCAAATGAATATGACGGTTTTATATCGTTGAAACAAACCTTGATGATGAAGTCTCTGATATTCTTGAGATCAACCGCGGGAAATGGGAAATCGAAGAATCCTTTCGTATCATGAAGGATGAATTTCTGGCAAGACCGGCATATCTGAGCCGGGGAGACC
>JAMPFT010000009.1 GCA_023664305.1 bacterium
ACCATCCCCACGCCGTTTTCCAGCTGCAGATAGCCGTCGTAGCGCTCCTCCTCCGGAAGCTCGCGCCCCGCCAGAATATACCACTCGTCGCTGGCATGTACAAAATGCGTGCCGAATTTTTCAAAGCACTGTCTCTGATACCGTTCGATCAGATCGATGACAGCCGCCGCGTCCTCCCCGTCAAAGGGCTCTAAGGGAAACAGCCCCTCCCGGTATCTGGTCAGTCCCACCGGCACCACTGAAAGGCTCTCCAGCTGCGGAATATACTCCGTCAGCCGTTCGATGCTGTATTCCAGCTCTTTTCCGTCGTTTAAGCCCTTGCAGAGCACGATCTGCCCGTTCATACGGATATCCGCCTGCGCCAGGACGTCTACCTTCTTCAGCGCCTCCCCCGCAAACCGGTTGTTCAGCATCCTGCAGCGAAGCTCCGGGTTCATGGTGTGAAAGGAAATATTGATGGGCGACAGACGGTAGCGGCAGATCCTGTCGATATCGTGGTCGGACATATTGGTCAGCGTCACATAATTGCCCTGCAGAAAGGAAAGCCTGGAATCGTCGTCCTTAAAGTACAGCGTCTTTCGCATTCCCGGCGGCATCTGGTCGATAAAACAGAACACACACTTATTGCGGCAGTTCCTGTACTCGTCCATCAGGCCGTTTTCAAACTCTATCCCCAGATCCTCGTCAAATTCCTTATCCACCTCCAGAAGCCACTGTTCTCCGTCTTTCTTTTCCAGAAGAACCTCCACATAGGTATCCTGGATCAGGAACTGATAGTCGAATATGTCTTCTATTTCTGTATCGTCAATCGCCAGAATGCTGTCCCCCGGCTCTATCTCCAGCTCCTCCGCGATGCTGCCCGGCAAAACCCTTTTAATCCTGTGTGCCTTCATCGTTTTTGCCCTCCCGCTTTCTCTTCTCTCACTATCTTACCAGAAAAACCTTGACGTGTCACTGCCATAATGTTATAAATGAATTGTCCGATTACAAACCGTGTTACTGTTCACACCGTATTAAAACAGCGCCCGACAGGCACGGGGTCTTCCGCGGACCGTAAAGGCACATCGGCGCTTGGCGAGGTCCTTTCGAGCTTAGCATCCGCTATGTGCCGACCCGAGTGCAAACGTGTCCGCGAAAGAATCCGCGCCTGCCGGGCGCGTTACTTTCAAACCCGTGAACGGTAATCAAGCTGCCGTCTTTCTTCACAGGAGAAAAAACATGCCAAATTTACGCGAACTGGAAAACGCCATGCCCGTAGCGCCCTTAAAAATTGCCGCTCTGCCCTCTGCGGAGAAGATGGGACGACGGATCAACGACTACCTGGTGGAATTTAGAAAGAGCGTCCACAACGACAAGGTCAAAAGCGACCCGGCCTTTCACGGCTACAGTGAAAAAAATTATCTGGTGGAGGTAACCACTCCCCGGTTCGGCACCGGCGAGGCAAAGGCCCGGTTCGGCGAGAGTATCCGCGGCAAGGATCTGTTTCTTTTGGTGGATGTCTGCAATCACAGCATCACCTACAACATGAACGGTTACGTCAACCATATGTCCCCCGACGACCATTATCAGGATTTAAAGCGCGTTATTGCCGCCTGCAACGGCAAGGCCCACCGGATCAATGTGATCATGCCCTTCCTCTACGAGGGAAGACAGCATAAAAGGAACGGCAGGGAATCCCTGGACTGCGCTTACGCGCTGACGGAGCTTCGGGATATGGGGATCAGCAACTTTATCACCTTTGACGCACACGATCCCAGAGTGCAAAATTCCACTCCCTTAAGCGGCTTCGACAACTTTACCACGCCCTATCAGTTCATCAAGGCTCTCTTAAACGCCGAGGATGACCTGATCGTAGACAAGGAACATCTGATCGTCATCAGCCCCGACGAGGGCGCCTTAGACAGGGCAATCTACTTTGCCAGCGTTCTGGGCGTCGATACGGGTATGTTTTACAAGCGCCGGGACTACTCCACGATTGTCAACGGCAAAAATCCCATCGTCGCCCACGAGTTTCTGGGGGACAACATCGACGGCAAGGATGTGGTGATCATCGACGATATGATTTCCTCCGGCGGAAGCATGATCGATACCGCAAGACAGCTGAAGAAAATGAACGCGAGACGCGTGTTCATCTGCTGTACCTTTGGACTGTTCACAGACGGTCTCAACGCTTTTGACAACGCTTACGAGCAGGGGTATTTCGACAAGGTGGTGACCACGGATCTGACTTATCTGCCCCCGGAGCTTTACACAAAGCCCTACTTCATCGAGGCGGATATGAGCAAGTTTATCGCTTCCCTGATCGACTTTATGAACCATGACGTTTCCCTTTCCAACACCATGGCTACCACGGAAAAGATGCACAGCATCCTGGAGGCCTACAACAACCGCCGGGATGTGGATATCGCCATGGACTGAAAAAAACGGGTAAGCCGGTTTTGAGAAACCTTAAGCTTACCCGTTTTTTGTTGTCACAGCAATCTTTACGTCTCCTCCGGCTCCGTATATTCCGGGAAGTCCAGCGTCACCTTGAACAGATCGCCGTCCAGATAAATTCTGAACTCTCCGCCCTGAACCCGGATCAGACTCTGGGCGATGGAAAGCCCAAGCCCGCTTCCTTCCGTGCTGCGGGCGGAATCTCCCCGGATGAACCGCTCGGTCAGCTCCTCCGGCCTGATATTCATCTGCTGTTTGGAGATATTTTTTACGGAGGCGCTGACCCTGCCGTCTCCCACCGCCAGGTCGATATAGACCCGGGTGTCCTCCAGCGCGTACTTGCAGATATTGTTCAGAAGATTTTCCACCACTCTCCACATTCTGCGGCTGTCCGCAAAGATATAGGCCGGTATCTCGTCGCTTTCAAACACAATCTGAAGGCCTTTCTCCTCCAGCTTTTCGGAAAACTCACCGATTCCCTGGTTGATCAGCTCCGTCAGATTGATTTTTTCTCTGTTCAGCACAATGTTCCCGGAGGAAATCTTGGAAGCCTCCACAAGATCGTCCGTCAGCTGTTTGAGGCGCTGCGCCTTACCGTCGAGTATTTCAATGTAGCTTTTGGCCGGTTCTTCCTCTATCTTCAGCCTTTTCAACAGATCCACATAATTTATGATAGACGTCAGCGGCGTCTTGATATCGTGGGACACGTTGGTAATCAGATCCGTCTTCATCTGCTCGTCCTTCATACTGGTCTTGACGGCCTTTCGAATCCCTTCTCCGATATTGTTTACCGCGTCCGCCAGATCCCGGTTAGCCCCGTGCAGGCTCTCCGCGTCCAGCTTATAGTCCACTTCCCCGTCCCGGATCCGGTTGATCCCTTTTACAATCTCGTTCTGCTCGCCGCCCCGTCGGAACATGATCACGCCGATGACGCTGTCAAACAGGATGATCCCCGCCAGAATCAAAACTGCCGCCGTCTTCTGCTCCCGATAAGAGAACACAGCCACAGCCCCGACCAGATTGAGAAACAGGTACAGGTTGTACGGCACCAAAATGCCCGTCACGGAATTTCTGTGCCGGGAAATAAACCTCGCGGCCTTTGCAAACCCCGTGCCGATCCGGTGCAGCAGACTGTCTCTCCAGAGATTGTTGGATTTCAGGCGGCGCACCAGACTGTACCAGACAATTCCGGCACACAGGTTCAGATACACGCCGTACAGCGCAAAGACGCCGTACTGATAGATATTCATCGTCTGCAGCGCGCTTACCTTCGGCGCCGCCGTCCCCACATCCTCCGCTATGTTTATGAGGACGCGGTAACCGCTTACGCCGCCGTATACAAGGCAGGCGGCAATCAAAAGCAGCACCTCCGTCCAGAGACGGTCAAAACGGTTCAGATATCTCCCCTTCACACCGTTTTCGTCCGTGTAGATTCCCGCCGTAACGGTCAGGTAAATCCCCAGGGCAAGCCACAGGACAAGCAGCGCGGCGATCAGTCCGAAAAATCTTCCGATATTCGGCACAATCCGGGTATACACCGCGTTAGCGTTGTAAAAAGCGTCGCCCTCCACGGGATAATCGGTATCCACTCCGAGCCAGATATGGGTGGCGTCCGGGTAGGCGTATTCGTAGGTGTTGATATAGTCGAAAAGCTCTTCCTCCTCCAGCACCGTGTTTCCCATAAACATAAGGCTGTCCGGATAATAAATCAGATACCGCCTGTACTCGGAGAAAAATTCCGTCACATCCTCGTCCGGCGCGTCCTGCAGCTCAGGGGTATTGGTATAAGTGGAAATCTCATCGCCAGAGCTCACGCGGATCATATATTTTGCGTTGCTTTTGTCGGCCTCATAGACCTCTTTGCAGATCTGATAACGCTGAAAGTTCAGCGACAGGTTTTCAATAGCCGCCACCACATTCGTCTGAAGACGCAGATAATCCACCCAGTTGTCCGTATAGCGGATCAGCTGTTTTTCCCCGTCCGTAGTCGCATAACGGCAGTTTAAAACGGGAAACAGCACCAGACTGCTGCCGTCCTCGTGGGAAACCTCGATATTGTCCAGATTCTGCGTCATGATATAGGCGAAGACCATATCCTCCAGCTGTTGAATGTCGAAATCACGCTCCTCCATTCTTTCCTGCATCTTCTCCCGGATAAACTCGACTTCCTCCCAGGATTTCCCGTAATACGCCGCCTCTGCGCCCTCCGGGATGTTTCCCTCCGCGTCCGTCGGGTATTCCCCGGTGGGCAGCGTATCGTCGCCCACCCGGAAAAAGCCGTCAAAGCAAAGCTGCTCATATTCGTCCAGCGTATAATTTTCCGGGTAGATCACATAGCCGAAATAATTTACAAAATCCGAAATACTCATGATGCGGTTGGTGTATTCCACCCCGTATCTGCCCCACTTAATCAGGTCGTCCAGCTCATAGGCGACAGAAACCCGGCAGCCTCCGTCCGCCCCGATTTTTCCCGCGTATTCCGTGACGTCGATGATCTTCGTCGGGTCAAAGACGCCGTCCGTTTCCAGCTGGCTCTTAATCATTACGAGCTGGGTGATATCCGAAACCGCATTTCGGAACAAATCGTGATAAACCTCCGATTCCTCAAATTCCAGCCCGCTGTCCGCCGGGAAAACCCGGTACATCCGAGTACCGTCGATGGAATCCACCCTGATATAGGAGTTTAACACGATCCCCGCGACCGCCAGCAGAATCCCTGCCGCCACCAGGTGCTGCGCCAGCCCGGCGACGAACCTTTTCCAGTTAATTTTTCTCATATTTCCTCATTTCACGCGCCTGCCGTCCGGTTTCCTGTCAGGATTGTCTGTCGATTTTGTAGCCCACACCCCACACCACCTTCAGGTATCTGGGCTCCCTGGGATTGATCTCTATCTTCTCGCGGATATGCCGGATATGGACTGCCACCGTATTGTCCGCGCCGATGGCGTCCTCGTTCCAGATGCTCTCGTAAATCTGGTCGATGGAAAACACCCTTCCCTGATTTTTCATCAAAAGGAGCAGAATGTTGTACTCGATCGGCGTCATCTTCACCGGCTCGTCGTCCACGGTGACCTGCTTCGTCTCATCGTTGATGACCAGCCCTCCCACCTGGTAAACGGACTTGCTCTCCGTATTCAGGCTTCCGAGAGACGTGTAGCGCCTTAAGTTTGATTTCACCCGCGCCGCAAGCTCCAGCGGATTAAAGGGTTTTGTGATATAATCGTCTGCACCGATATTCAGTCCCAGAATCTTATCCGTGTCCTCCGACTTCGCCGAGAGAATGATGATGGGAATGCTGCTGTATTCCCGGATCTTCAGCGTCGCCCGGATCCCGTCCAGCCTGGGCATCATGATATCCATAATCAGCAGATGGATATCCTCCTTCTTCAGCGTTTCCATCGCCTGTTCCCCGTCATACGCCTTAAAAATGCGGTAGCCGTCCTGACTTAAATAAATCTCGATCGCGTCAACAATCTCCTTGTCGTCGTCACACACAAGTATATTCGCCATGATAAACCTCCCTGTCGCCTGAAAAGTCCGTTTCCCACTCTCAAAGTAAAACAGATTATTTTTAAGTGTTTGCGCGGATTTTTCTGAAAAATTTCTTAAACTTAAAGGATTCCCAGAAAACCGGCGAGACTCCCTCTTCTGCCGCCGCTTGCCCTGTGGGAAAACAGATAATCGCTGTTGCAGCAGGTGCAAACATCCGCCGTCTCAATTTTTTCCCCGCTTACGCCTGCCTTTAAAAGCGCCTGCCGGTTGGCCTCCTTGAGATCCAGCCGATATTTGCCGGGGCCCTTTCCCGGACGCACGCAGCGCCCCCAAAACCGCGCCGCCACATCCCCGTCCACCTCATAACATTCGCCGCAGACGGCAGGTCCGATTGCGACAAGGAGATCCGACGGCCTTGTGCCGTATGCCTCGCCCATGGCCCTCACCATGCATTCTCCCATTCCGGCCGCCGTCCCACGCCACCCGGAATGGGCCAGTCCTATGGCTTTACGGACGGGATCCACGAAAAACAGCGGCACACAGTCCGCAATAAAAATCACCAGCACGATCCCCCCGCAGTCTGTCATCAGCCCGTCAATATTGTCATAATCCGCCGGGACAGTGATACCTTTTCCCCGGTCGCTTTCGGTCACCTTTCGTATATTGGTCGTGTGCGTCTGCCTGGCCGCTGTCATATCCCCGGGCCCGCAGCCCAGCGCTTCGCCGATGCGCCGGTAATTTTCCGCTACTCTCTCCGGGTCGTCCCCTCTGGTGAAGCTTAAGTTCATAGAGGAAAACTCCCCCTCGCTTACGCCGCCCGCTCTCGTGGAAATCAGATGCCGCACCGTCCCGGTCTTCTCCAGAGACGGAAAAGTCAGATATTCCAACACCTCTCCGCTCTGTAGACGATAGCTGTTCTGCTTCATCACCGGCGCGCCCGGCCTTACTTCCCGCACAATCGGAAACATCCTTTTGCCTCCCGCTTTTACCTCTTCCGGCTGCCGACATAAGGGAAAGCGTTTTGCAGCCATTCGATCTCTTCCCCCTGCACCGTCACCACGTCATACCGCACCGCCGTATCCTCCCCCAGTCCGTGCGTATATCTGTAGTAATCAGAGACCCTGCAGATCCGGCCCTGCTTTCTGCCGTCCACCGCTTCCGCGGCGTACCCCTGTCTTTCGCTGCCCCGGTATTTTACCTCCACAAACACAAGATAGCCCTCATGACGGCCTATGAGATCGATCTCGCCCTGTCTGTTCCGGTAATTGCGTTCTAAAATCTCCATCCCGCGCATCTTCAGATATTCCGCCGCCTTCTGTTCCCATGCGGCGCCCACCGCCCGTTTATTCATAAATCCCTTCTACAGCTTTTTCTTCAGCTTATCCATGGAATCCACAAAGATCAGGATCTCCGCCACCACCTCATACAGCTCCGGCGGTATCATATCCCCGATCTCCAGTCTGGAGAGCGTGTCGGCCAGCTTATCGTCCCTGTGGATCGGCACGTCGCTCTCCTTTGCCTTCTGGATAATTTTTTCCGCCAGGATTCCTCTGCCGCTGGCTATGACCCGGGGAGCGTCCTCCGACGGATTGTATTCCAGCGCTATGGCCTGCGTGACTTTTCTTTTGTTTCCCCCGCCGTCCGCTTCCGCGGATTTTCCTTCGCTGTTTGTAAACGCTTTTTTTCCGTACCTTTCATCCATCCGCCCAATGCTCCTGTCAGGTTCTCACGTCAAACGCATACTGCGACAGCAAAACGCCGCTCTCCTGATTCAACAGGGGCGCCAGCCCGCCGCTCTCCTCCTTCCCGGCATCCCGCAGCGTCATGGAGCAGCTGCAGTCGTAGCCTCTCATTTGGAGTCTGTCGGTCAGGATATTCATATGTTTCCCGATAAAATCAAGAATTTCGTCGTCCGCAACATAAAATTTCGTGTTTACTTTCGTCTCCTGCAGCGCAACATACACGTCCACCGGCCCGAGATTCGCCATATCCAGATGCAGCAGGGCGCTGACCGAGCCGTCGTTCGCGGCGAGACTGCGCTTATTGGTATAAACATACAGTTCCCCGTGGGCGTCCGAATGCTGCAGATGCAGCGGCAGCTGCACATAGGTAAACATCTGGTTAATCTGGTTCATGAAATCTACGTTCTGCGACACGTTTGCGACTGCCCTGTAAACCGGATTTTCCGTCTGTCCCGCCGCCTCCAGCGTTCCCGTCAGGCTTTTCAGCTGCCTGTCAAGACGCTGGTACAGTTCTTCTACCTTTCCCTGCCGGGAAACCTCCTCCGGCCGCAGCGTCCACTGATTTTTCAGCGCATCCGAGAGCACCCCGGAAAACTCCCTGCCGGAAAACAGCTTCTGTAAGATTTCCATGCCGCCGTCGGTTCGGGCCGCGGCCTCCAGCAGATTTTCCGCCATACCGAAAAAAGCCGTATTCGAAAGCCCGCCCTGCCCAAACTGCCGTATCTGCTCCGCAAAAGAGCCGCTCTCCTGCGGCGCAAGCCGCAGCTCTTCCACCGCCTGCAGCAGTTCCCGCACAAGCAAATCCCGCGCCTGTCCCGAAAGCGGCACAGAACCGTTTCCGTTTTCCGGTACTCTGCTTTCCTGCCCGCTTCCGCCGAATGTCTCCAAAAGCGCCTCGCCCGGCAGGACGGCTTTTCCTGCAGCCGTCCCCTGCGTATCCGCCGGTATCTCTTCCGTCTGCAGCCCTTCTGTCTGCAACCCTTCTGCCTGCGCGCCCTCTGACGCCAACTCTCCCTGCGCAAGGGGATCCGCCGGTTCTTCGCCCGCTATCCGGAACAGCTCCCGGTACAGCTCAGCCGCCTCCCGGATATTTCCGCCCGCCAGCATATCCTGCGTCGTCTGCGGCAGCTCGTCCAGGATATCCGTCAATCCGCCGATCAGCTGATGCGTCAGATTCCGGTAGGAAATCATCTGCTGCATATTGGTCTGATTCACCGGCATCTGAAGCCTGTGCAGATCGATGACGTCGGAAATCTCTCCTTCCGGAAAGCTGTTGATCTCACGGTAAACCTGCTGCAGGGAACCCTTATTTACCGGAAGCCCCGCCTCCATCAGCTGCCTCGTCATCTCCACGGAGGTCTCGTTCACGGGAAGTCCCGCCATATCCAGCGCCTTCAGCACGTTCACATCCGCCGACACATTTGTAAAAAGGGGGCTTAGGGAGAGGGTTCTTCCGTTGTTCCTGACCTCAAAGGTCACATTCTTCCCCTGCTCAAGGTGAATATTCTGATCTACCCGCGCATTCAGCACCATATCCTCCGACACCCTGATCTGCACCTCCGCGCCGTTTCGGGAGACTACTTCCCCGCGGATGGTCTGCCCCGGCACAAGAGACCGAATCTGACTGTTGACGTCTGCCGTTTTTACAGACTGTGTCTGATTTATCCGCCCGCTCTCTTCCGCCTGCGGTCCCTGCGTAAACAACCGTGACAATATCATTCTCATACCTCTTGTGCGCTCTGCACGCATACCAAAACCAAGCCTCTGACCTGATCCGCTGACGGACTTTGCCCCATCAGTCGAGCCGACTGCCTCAATTCACTCAGCCAATCGCGTCATCCATTTGAAAATTCCCGATAAAGCTGCGCCGATGAATCGGCGTCGGACCGTATTTTTTCAGCGCAGCAATGTGGGCCGCGCTGCCGTAACCCTTGTTCCCGGCAAAATCATATTCCGGAAAGAGCCTGTCATATTCCTTCATAAGCCGGTCTCTGGCCACCTTCGCCAGAATGCTCGCCGCGCCGATGGTAATGCTCTTTGCATCGCCTTTGATAATCGGAATCTGCCGAATGCCGATACCCGGAATCGTCACCGCGTCGTTTAACAGAAGATCGGGCTGCGGCGACAGCGCGCCGACGGCCTGCCGCATAGCCTCATAAGTAGCCTGCAGAATATTAATCTCGTCGATCCGCTCCGGGGAAGCATACCCGACGGCATATGCCACCGCCTTTTCCTTTATGATCTCGCAAAGCTCTTCTCTCTTTTTTTCGGACAGCTGCTTCGAATCGTTTATATATAAAATGCGGCAGTCTCTGGGCAGGATAACGGCTCCCGCCGCAACGGGTCCGGCAAGCGGCCCTCTTCCCACCTCGTCGATTCCGCAGATATAATCGTACTCCCGGTACTTTTCCTCATAGAACCGCAGCCTCTCGATTCTCTCTTTTTCCCGTTCCAGGGCAGACATTCTTTTTTCCGCCGCTTCCGCCAGCTTCCTTACACCCGCCCGCGTATCTTCCCCATACTCCGCGATCAATCCGGGCAGTTCTTCCGGAGATGCCGACCGGAACTGCATATCGATTTCTTTGATACTTTTCACTTTAATCCCACCTATTGATGCTTTAAAACCCCGAATTTAGAGACCGGCCAGACGCGGACCCAGGCTCTCCCTATAATCTCGTCCCGGCGGATATTTCCCACTACCTCCGTCCGGCTGTCCGTACTGTTATTGCGGTTGTCTCCCATGACAAAATACTCGTCCTCTCCCAACGTAACGGGTTCCGCCGCAATCCCGATATTTTCCGGCTTGATAATCTCTCTTCCGTAGCTTTCCTCCAGTTTTTCCCCGTCGATATAGATATTCCCCTGCTCGTCGATCTGGACTGTCTCCCCGGGAAGACCGATGATTCGCTTGATATAATAGGTATTCTCCTTATAACGGAAGGGAAATACGATGATGTCAAACCGCTCCGGATCGCGGAACCGATAAGATATCTTATCAACGATCAGATTGTCCCCATGCGTCAGCGTAGGCTCCATGGAGCTGCCGTCCACTTCCGTCCTCTGTCCTACAAACTGTATCACAAGCCACGTCAGGCACAGTACCGCCAAGAGATATAGCAGTGTGCTGACAGCCTCCTTCAATACTTTATTCATCCTAATACCCATACCTTTCTGCAGCCCGCGGATTCCGGCGCAGGCGCATATTTATTGTTCCTCCGTGGTTCCCGGACATTTCCTTCCAAGGTTCCCGGACGTTTCCTTTCAAGGTTCCCGGACGGCTTCCTTTCAAGGTTCACGGACGCTTTCCTTCTAAGGTTCCCGGACGGCTCCTCTACGGCCGCTCCAGTGTCATACGCCCCAGCCGTCCGCTCCTGAAATCATCCAGCAGAAGATCCGCCGCTTTTTTCAGGTCTGATTTCCCGCCCTTCAAAAGACATCCCCTGCCGCGCGCAATCTCCTCCAGCATCGCTCCGGGTTTTTCCGTCCACTCCACGCCGTACCGATCCCGCACCGCCTCCGGATACAGTACCTTAAGCTCCTTTAAAAGGTCGCAGGCAAGCTCCTCCATGACTATGACCTCGTCGTTCATGGAACCGATAAAGGCAAGCCTCATTCCGGCCTGCCGGTCTTCAAATTTCGGCCAGAGAATACCCGGCGTATCCAGAAGCTCCAGATTTTTATTCAACCGGATCCACTGCTTTCCCTTTGTGACGCCCGGCTTATTCCCGGTTTTGGTACATGCCTTGCCCGCGAAGGAATTGATAAAGGTGGACTTTCCCACATTCGGGATCCCCACAACCATAGCCCGCACAGGCCGGTTTACAATCCCGCGCTTTCTGTCCCGTTCGATTTTCTCCCTGCACGCCTCCTGTACCAATCCGTTTATGGCCTTTATGCCTGTCCCCGTCTTCGCATTGATCTCCAGCACATGGATCCCTTTGCTCTCAAACCACTCCGTCCACTGCCTGTTGCCCGCCGGATCCGCAAGATCCGACTTATTGAGCAGGACAATTCTGGACTTGTTCTTTCCCAGCTCGTCAATATCGGGATTGCGGCTGCTTAAGGGAATCCTGGCGTCTGTCAGCTCCACGATCAGGTCGATCAGCTTTATATTCTCCTGCATCATACGCTTTGCCTTCGTCATATGACCGGGATACCATTGATAATTCACTTTCCACCTCCCGCAAAGGGCTATTTTATAAAGCCCATTCCCTGTTCCTCGCTTTTCATGCGAAACCATGCCTTACCGATAATATCCTCATCCCTGATCGGCCCGATATTCGCGGAGCGGCTGTCCTCGCTGTTTGCCGGATTGTCCCCGAGACAGAAATACTCCCCGCTCTCCAGCGTAAACTCATTGGCCGCAATTCCCGGATCGGACAGATAATCCGACACAAAACTGCTCTCGATCCCATTGACATAAAGCGTTCCATCCTGAATCACCAGATGATCCCCCGGCACCGCTACCACACGCTTTACATAATAGTGGGCGTTTTCGTTGCCGTTGGGCAGAAACACGACCACATCCCCCGGTTTTGGCGAGGAAAACACATACAGGAAGCGGTCCACAAAAATCTTCTGTCCGTTATACAGGGTCGGCTCCATGGAAACTCCCACCACATTGGTGGTCATTCCAAAGAAAAAAACGAGTACCGCCGCGATAAAAACCGCCGTGAATATGTCGAAAACCCAGCTGAATCCTTCCCGGATCATGGCGGAGCTTATTTTCTTTTTTCTTTTGTAAAAGCTTAGTCCCTTTCCTCTTTTCGCCATATCCGTACCTTTATATTCCTCCGCGGATTACCGCACCCGCCGTATTACAATCTTCCAGCCTGTTCAGTATAACACATTTTCCGCAAATAGAAAAGGACAACTACAAAAGTAATTGTCCTTCCATCCGTTACCTGTTATCTGACAAGCTCTTTTACCTTTGCCTTCTTGCCGACACGGTCTCTGAGGTAATTCAGCTTTGCGCGTCTCACCTTACCTCTTCTTACCACTTCGATCTTCTCCACATTGGGGGAGTGCAGGGGCCAGGTTTTCTCCACACCGATGCCGCCGGAAATCTTTCTGACGGTGAATGTCTCTCTGTTGCTGCCGCCCTGTCTCTTCAGGACGACGCCCTCAAACACCTGGATTCTCTCGCGATTTCCCTCTTTGATCTTACCGTAAACCTTTACGGTATCGCCAACGCGGAACTCATCGACGGATTCCTTCAACTGCTCTGCTTCAATCTCTCTGATAATGTCACTCATAACGAGCCTCCTTCATAAAACGGATGTTCTTAATACAATTCCTGTAACAGAGGACCATCTACTTTCGCAACATTCAGAGTTTATCACATTGCCACGGGAAATGCAAGCATTTTTCCGCATTTTGTTCGATTTTGTTCGATTTGTGCTGATGCGATTTGTGCTGATTCGGGAAAATACCGTCATTTCTTAACGGTCATGCCATTCGCCAAATTGCTGATTCCATCCACCGCAAGACCAAGTCCCAATATGAAAATCTGCGAAACTGCGGCGCCGAAAGGATCAGCCACCATGAGAATACCGATCACAGCCGTAACAAGTCCAATCACCAACGAAACCACCCATTTACCGCTCTGCTTTCTGTTCAGGATGGATTGGATCACATTTACTGTGCTGTTGACAATGATAAGTACGCCAATCACAAAAGGCAGAATGGAAACCACGGTCTTCATTTTCGCTATCAGAATAATACCGACAACTATCATGACAACAGATTTTATGATGGCGATAATACTATCCTTGCCGACGCCCTCTTCTCCGCTTTTCTTTTGCCTGACAAAGAGAACGATCAAACTGATAGCGCCAACAATAATAAGTCCGCAGCCGATTATCATGCAGGCGATATCCATAGCCGCCCCCGGCCACACCATCAAGATAATACCGAGAACAATCATGAGCAGCGAAGAAATAATTTCGTTTTGAAGAATCCTTTTCATCTTAATAAGCTCCTCCTTTTTTTAGCATTTATAATGCCGCTTTTTGATTGACTATACACCATACCGCTTGCATAATATTTCAAAATCAGATATAATATTACGAGTTTGGATATTCAGGAGATTATTATGATTGACTTGACTTCCTTTTGCCGATACTTTTATTCTACATATTTTTTACCGGTTTCGTGCCTTCATGAATACGCCCGAACCTTCTCCATAGGACTGCCGGACGATATATACATTTCTCCCCGAATAATCAGTAAACTGTATGCGTCAAAACGCTATCCGTCAGTTTATACAGCGGCTGATACCGGCTTATACGGTCTTATCAAGTCCCGTGAAAACGAGGGAATGTGTATTTTATTAGGCCCTGTATACAGTACGCCTGTAACCAGAGAAACTGTCCGCAATTTCATGCTGATACACAGGGTAAGCCCTGAGAATTTAGAGGTACTGGAACAACAGCTAACGACAAAGCCGTGTTACAGCTACAATCAGTTTCTGAACCTTTTGGCTTTTCTGCACTTTATCCTAAACCGGGAGGAAATTTCCATAACAGAGCATTTCGCTGTGTCTGAAATAACCTTTGAGGATGAGATCGCTGCACACTATGTGAAGATTGCCGCTCTTGCCCGTGACGAACAGCGTCAGAGAGAAACCTACTTTTTTGAGCAGAGAATGCTGGACTATGTAAAACGGGGGAACGAGGACGAGCTGCGAAAATTTCTGTTGGATTCCATTCAAAAGCAGGAGCTGCCCGAAGGGAAGCTATCTGACGATGTACTCAGACAGGCAAAGGATGTTTTCATCAGAGCCGTAACAATGGTCGGCAAAGACGGCGCTATTCCGGGAGGGATGGATATTGAGCAGGTATATTATCTTACAGACGCCTACATTCAAGAATGTGAGTACCTGTTATCCGTAGATTCCATAAAAAACTTACAGTTTAATATGCTGATTGATTTCACAAAGCGTGTGGCGCAGGCGCAAATGCCGGGTGATATTTCTTCTGAAATCAATACTTGTATTCGATATATTTCAAGTCATATCTGCGAGGCGATCGGTGTGGATGATGTTGCCGCCGCTATTGGAAAAAGCCGGGCATATACTACATCGAAATTTCGGAAAGAAACAGGCTTCAGCATTGCGCAATATATTACCCGATGCCGCATGAGGGAGGCGAAGGCTCTGCTCAAATATTCGGATATGAGTATCGTCCAAATCAGCGCATACCTCAATTATGCAAGTCAGGGACATTTTCAGACTGTATTCAAAAAAAACTACGGTGTAACGCCGAATAAGTTTCGGCAGAATAAGAATCGGGAATAGACAGTCTGTTCTTCCAAACAGAGATATACCCTTATCCTTTCATTGGCAAGCGAAATTCTCCGCTTGCTTTTTCGTGCGGAAAACTCAGGGTAAACAAAAATAAAAACGTTTGTTCTTCGGGTTGACAAAAGAAGCAAAAGTGTTATAATGTACTTGTACATCAAGTACACTTATGGCAGAGGTGCTAAAATGGAAATCATCATCAGTAATAACGCCAATAAGCCGATTTACGAGCAAATCACATCCCAAATCAAGGCAATGATCATGAGCGGCGAATTACAGGCCGGAGACGCAATCCCCTCCATGCGGGCTCTGGCGAAATCCATTCATGTAAGTGTTATTACGGTTCAAAAAGCCTATGAAGACTTACAGAGGGACGGATTTATCGAAACGACAGTAGGAAGAGGCAGCTTTGTATCGGCGCAAAACAGGGAATTTTATCAGGAGGAACAGCAGCGCATCGCGGAGGAACACTTACAGACGGCTGCGGAAATAGGGCGGATGAGCAACATTTCCCTTGAAAAACTGACAGAGCTGTTAGCTTTATTCTATCTGGAAGGCGAATAAATTCATGACAAAAAAAATCTCACGAACATAGATTCTGTTGCGGTATATGCGCAAGGAGGCATAAACTATGGAAAATATTTTAGAGCTACAGGGAATCTCCAAGACATTTCCCAAGTCAAACTTTACATTGGATAACATTTCTTTTTCGTTGCCGTACGGGGCTATCCTGGGCTTTGTCGGCGAAAACGGATCCGGCAAAACGACTACGATCGGCTGCATCTTGAACACGATAGTAAAAGACAGCGGGACGGTAAAACTGTTTGGCAGGGAAATGCTTGATGCGGACACGGAGATGAGAGAAAAAATCGGCGTTGTCTACGACGGCGACAACTTTCCCGCCCACTGGACGGCAAAGCAGTTATCCCAAGTCATGGCGGGCTTTTATTCGCAATGGGACGATTCGTTGTTTCAAAAACAGATGAAGGACTTTCATCTGCCCGTCAATCAGAAAATCAAACATTATTCCAGAGGAATGACAATGAAGCTGGCGATTGCAGCCGCCCTGTCACACCACCCGCAGCTGTTGATTTTAGATGAAGCCACCAGCGGACTTGACCCGATCGTGCGTGACGAGATGTTAGACGTATTTCTCGACTTTGTGCAGGAGGAAAACCATTCTGTTTTGTTGTCTTCCCATATCACAGGCGATCTGGAAAAGATTGCGGATTATATTACCTTTATCCATAACGGCAAACTCATCCTGACCGCGTCCAAAAATGATCTGGCGTATCATTATGCCGTGATACGCTGCGGGGAAAGCCAATTTTCTGCATTAGACCCCGGTGATATCATTGCTTACCGAAAGAGAGACTTTCAGATTGACGTGTTAATTCGCGATGCAAAAAAAGCGGAGCGAAAATATAAAAACGCTGTTATAGATCATGTTTCTGTCGATGAAATCTTAGTGCTGTTGGTAAAGGGGGAACGGGTATGAATGGGCTTCTCAAAAATAATTTTTTTGCGGCGTGGACGAACGCGAAGGTGTTTTCTGTTTTTATGCTTGCATGGGGAATTTTGGTCGTCCTCGTACCCTATGACACGCTTCAAATGTGGTATATCTTGATTGGAACCGTCGGTTTTTCCATAAACGCAGCCTCCGGTATCGGAAATGAATACACCTCAAAATGGGGAAAATATAAACTGACTCTGCCGGTAAAACGTGCGGATATTGTAAAAAGTCTTTTCTTAAGCCAGATTCTGTGGCTGCTTGTGGGACTGCTCTTTTCCGGGACAGGGATCGCATTATCCTTTCTTTTGCACGGCTGCTCTTATGATCAGTTTATCGTCATGCTCAGTATGTTTGCGTTGGGAATCTGCGTGAGCTTTGTTATGGACGCCCTGTTCATCCCTTTGCTTTATTGGGGCGGTGAAGAAAAAAGCACCGTATTTCTGATCATTACGTTACTCTGCTCCTTTGGTATCGCATCGATACTTTTTAACATAACCGATGCGGCTCCCCTGTTTGGAATGCTCCTGAGTGTTTTTTGTTCGGCGCTGCTTTTTGCCCTGTCTTATCCGTTGACGGTTCGCATTTATGGGAAAAAAGAGTATTAATCTCTTCGTCTTGCCTGTCTAAGCGGTTTCGGGAGCAATACCAGAAGAGCGTTGTGGATTATCTCTACGAGGTACGCATCGCTAACTCCCTGCCTCTTCTGGCAAATCCCGACCTGAAAATTGCGGATGTGGCTCAGATGACCGGCTTTGTAGACAGCAATGCTTTTATCCGCATTTTTAAGAAATTAAAAGGGATCACCCCCGAAAAGTACAGCCAGTCCGTATTGACCGGCTCTGTCTCTCCGGGAAATGATCCTTCCAATCCGAGCTAATCGTTAATTTTCGCCTATCTTTGCCTCCTCAACCAACAGATTGTTTCGGACGCCTTATAAAAGCCCAGCTTCTCCTGCAGACGCTCCGAGGCCAGATTTCCCTCCTTCACCTGTCCGTAGGGGATCCAGCCTTTTTCCAGATGACGGTTTACACAGTAAGCGACCAGCGCAGCCGCCACACCCTGTCTGCGGAAGGCCTCCTCCACATACAGCATCCCGATGCTGCCCTCTTTATGGACGCCGATAAAACCGATCTGACGTCCCTCCGCAAAGGCGCCGTACATCATGCCGTTCCGGATCCTCTCCCGGATATAGTCCTCCGGCTCGACGTCATAGCGCTCGGTCACATAGGGCGCATCCGCCTCCTCCAGCCTGCGGATCCCGGGAAATTTTACACGAAGCGGCTCTCTCGCCGTATAGAGGTACTGGCTGCAGCGCCCCCACAGCTCATACCCTTCCTCCGCCATCTCTTCTCTCCAGAAATCTCCCGGCGCAATCACCCATTCCGCCTCCCGGGGTACTTTCTGCAAAAGCCTCATCGCCGCAGCCGGTGTACACTCCCGCGCCGTCTGCAGCATACAAATCGCGGCCTCCCCGTCGTAAACCGCGCATTCTCCACCCTCCTGCCAGAGGATTTCACCCATTCCCCGGGCAAGGCTTTCCATGATATGGATGTGGTTTCTTTTTTCCTTAGACAGCTGTCTGATCAGTTTCTGCTTTTCACTGTATCCGGCATACAGCTCCGGGCGTACCGCCGCCGTTTTTTCTATTGCCTGCTCCAGTCTCCACTGCCGGATTTTTTCGTGATTTCCGGACAAAAGCACCTCCGGCACCTGCTTCCCGTGCCAGACCTCGGGTCGGGAATACTGGGGATATTCCAGCAGGTCATTGAAAAAGCTCTCCTCCTGCGCCGATTCCTCGTTTCCCAGCACGCCGGGGACAAGCCTTGCCACCGCGTCGATCAGCACCATCGCCGCAAGCTCTCCTCCCGTCAGCACATAGTCGCCGATGGAGATTTCGTCCGTGACAATTTCCTCCAGCGCCCGCCGGTCGATCCCCTCATAATGGCCGCATAAAAGAATCAGCTCCTCTTCTTTTGCCAGCTCCCTTGCCTTTTTCTGGGTAAAGGGCGTCCCCTGGGGCGTCAGGTACACCGTGCGAAGCTTCTTTTCTCCCGCCACGGCCCTCCAGGCATCGTAAACAGGCTGGGCCTGCATCAGCATTCCCGCCCCGCCTCCGTAAGGGTAGTCGTCTACCTTGCCGTGCTTTTCCTCCGTATAGCCCCGGATATCCACGGTATTCAGCGATATCTTCCCTTTCTCCACCGCCCTGCCGATGATGCTGGGGGCAAGTCCCTGCAGAATCATCTCCGGAAATAATGTCAACACATGAAACTTCACTGTTCTCAACCTTCCCGCCTGCGGCGTCACAAACCCTGATCCTCCAAAAGCCCCTCCAGAATATGAATCCGAATAAATCCGGCCTCCACATCCACCTCAAGCACGCACTGCTTTATCGCAGGCAGCAGCAGCTCCCGTCCGTCGTCCAGATCGATGACATACACATCGTTCGCCCCGGTCTCCATCACGTCCCGCAGCACGCCGATCTCTCCGCCGTCCTCGTCCCGCACCCGCAGGCCCATCAGATCCGACACAAAATATTCGTCCCTGTTCAGCCTGACCGCATTCTTTCTGGGGACAAAAAGAGACGCCTTCCGGTATTTTTCCGCCGTCTCAATGGCATCTATTCCTTTCAGCTTCAGGATGACAAACTGCTTAAAAAACTTCGCGCCCTCTACCTCTAGGCTAATCCTTTCCTTTCCCGTATCCACCAGAACCTCCTTCAGCTTTTTAAACCGCTTCGGATCATCCGTAGTGGGAAACACCTTTACCTCTCCCTTTAACCCGTGGGTCGAGGTAATGATCCCTACCTGAAAAAAATCCTCCATCTTTATCCTCCATGTCCTCAGAAATTGATTTCCCTGTTCGGAAACCCGGCCTCCCGCGTACAGACCACTGTATCCTTCGAATTTATAACCTCTTCGCGTGAACCATAGTATATTTCGGATTGTCAGCTTCCATTCCTTCCGAAAACAAAATCAGGGAGGGACATGCAAGCCGCCTGTTCCTCCCGCTTTCTACAAAACCTTATACAATCTCCACATCCACTCTTTTGTTATCTTTGGATGATGCAGCCTTCACGACAGAACGGATCGCTTTCGCAATCCTGCCCTGTTTACCGATAACCTTACCCATATCGGACGCGGCCACATGAAGTTCGATGACTGTATTTCTGCCTTCGGTTTTCTCGGTCACAACAACCTCATCCGGATTGTCAACAAGCGCTTTCGCAACAACTTCAACTAATTCCTTCATAAGCCACCTCCAAAGAATCCAACTTTATTTTTCAATGCCAGCCGCCTTGAAGAGTTTTCCTACCTGCTCTGTGGGCTGCGCTCCGTTTGCCAGCCACTTCTTAGCCAGCTCCTCGTTGATCTTGAAAGTGCTGGGTTCTGTACTGGGATCGTAGGTTCCGATCTCCTCGATAAATCTTCCGTCTCTGGGGGAACGGGAATCCGCCACGATGATTCTATAATAAGGCGCCTTCTTCTGTCCCATTCTTCTCAATCTGATCTTTACTGCCATTGCTTTTCTCCTCCATTAATGCGTTAGAATATTTTTTATCTATGAAATATCTGACCTCCGAAAAAACGCCTTCCGCTTGCGGTGCCTTCATTTTGCAGAAAACGGGCGACGCAAGCTTCCGCCTTCTCCCGGCTGCAGACATATTCATCTGAAATTTATTTGAAACAACGGAATTTACGCTTTGCAACAATTCTATTGTCATGAATCAAAACGGAAACCCACCCTTCATTCCCGGGAATCCGCCGAAGCGTCCCCGGCCGTGCTTTCCTCCGCCGCCAAACTGCTTCATCATCTTCTGCGTCTGCTCAAACTGCTTCACAAAGCGGTTCACGGCGGCAATATCGACCCCCGCCCCTCTGGCAATCCGATGCTTGCGCTGCGGGTTCAGAAGCTTCGGATTCCGTCTCTCCTCCCTGGTCATGGAAAGAACGATAGCCTCCGTGCGTTTCAGCTGCTTTTCATCCACCATGGATTCCAGATCCGCGCCCTTCATCCCCATTCCGGGCAGCATTCCCAGGATGCTCGACAGTCCGCCCATATTGCGCATCTGCCGCATACTCTCCAGGTAATCCTCAAAATCGAATTTCCCCTTTTTCATCCTGCCGGCCATCTCACGGCCTTTGTCTTCGTCGATATCAATGTTCTCCTGAGCCTTTTCAATCAGAGACAGCACATCCCCCATGCCCAGGATTCTGTTTGCCATCCGATCCGGATAAAACTGCTCCATATCGGAAAGCTTTTCGCCCATGCCTGCATAAAGAATGGGCTTTCCGGTGACTGCCTTGATGGAAAGCGCCGCGCCTCCGCGGGTATCGCCGTCCAGCTTCGTCAAAACCACCCCGTCTATCCCAATCTTTTCGTCAAATTCCTTTGCCACATTCACGGCATCCTGGCCGGTCATGGCGTCCACCACAAGAAGGGTCTGATGAACCGTGACGTTTTCCTTAATCTCCTGCAGCTCCGTCATCATCTCTTCATCTATATGAAGACGTCCGGCGGTATCCAGAATCACTACGTTGTAGCCGTTTTTTCCCGCATAGGCCGCCGCTTCCTTTGCAATCTCCACCGGACTGTGATCCGTCCCCATGGAAAACACGTCGATCTCCAGCTTCTTTCCGTTGATCTGCAGCTGCTCCACCGCCGCGGGCCTATAGACGTCGCAGGCAGCCAGCAGGGATTTCTTTCCCTTCTGCTTCAGCTTTCCGGCAATCTTCGCCGTGGCCGTCGTCTTACCTGCTCCCTGAAGGCCTGCCATCATAATGACCGTGACCGCTTTCCCGGGCTGCATGGCGATCTCTGTGGTCTCGCTGCCCATGAGCGCTATCATTTCCTCGTTTACGATCTTGATCACCATCTGGCCGGGATTGAGTCCGTTCATCACGTCCTGTCCCACTGCCCTCTCTTCCACGGATTTGACAAACTGCTTCACTACCCTGAAGTTTACATCCGCCTCCAGAAGCGCCATTTTTACTTCCTTCAGCGCGGCCTTCACGTCCTCCTGAGTCAGCCTGCCCTTGCTCCTTAAGCCCTTAAACACATTCTGCAGTTTATCCGTTAAACTCTCAAATGCCACCTACAACTCCTCCAAAAGCTCCTCCGCCAGCAGCCGGATCCTCTCAAGCGCCGATACCTCCCGAACACCCGCTTCGCCGGATTCCGCCGCGTTTCCGCCTTCCGCCGCTTCCGTCAGTCTCCGGATCCTGTCTACGGTATCACGGGCCTTCGCAAACCGTTCCACCAGGTGAAGCTTGTTCTCGTAGTCCTTAAGGATCCTGTCGCACCTTTTGATCAGGTCATGCACTCCCTGCCTGCTGATACCCTGTTCCTCGGCGATCTCGCTCAGGGAAAAATCATTGCACACCGCGTCCCCGTAAATCCTGCGCTGGTGCTCCGTCAACAGTTCTCCGTAAAAATCAAACAGCATCGCCTGTTCATAAAGCCTGTTCATTTTAATAACCGCGCCTTTTCGTAACCTGCAAGTTCCAATCCGTCAACTTTATGTATCTTACTATAAATGCGGACGGCTGTCAAGTATTTTTTCTTTACAGGGAATTGTCTGTGTTTGTTCGTCTTGCGCTGTCTTGTTGTAAAATCAGGGTTTTTTACGCTTTGTCGGTTGCGTCTTTTATTGTCTGTTTTCGTGTTGTTGCAATGATTTTGCAACAGAAATTGCAACAGATTCAGGATATTTTTATCGTCTGCGCCACTTCCTCCTGCTGCCGCTTTTTGTCCTCTGTAAGATGCGTGTAGGTATCCATTGTGACCGCTGTAGACGCATGGCCGAGTATCTGGCTCACGATCTTAACATCCGCCCCAGCCGAATATGCGAGACTGGTATAAGTATGGCGCGCCATGTGGGGACAGAATTTTTCAATCGGTTCCGTGCCCTTTTCTTTTGCCTCTTCATTATATTTTTCTACAATTCTGTTAATCAGGTTCAAAAAGCAGGGCTCACTCCAGGCATTGCCGATTGCATTTGTAAACAGGAATCCGGTGATTTCTCCCCTTGTATGCCCTGAATCATCAACAAACGGCAGCTTTGCCTGTGAAAGATGATTTTTCATTTTTAATTTCAGCAAGGTGCTTTTAACAACACTATTCATCGGGATATTTCGGACGGATGTTTTGCTTTTGGTAGAAGCGACGCCCATTGTAAATCCATAATCTGCTTTTCTGTATCGGTTCACTGTCTTGTTGATACGGATTGTATTATTTTTGAAATCCACGTCATCCCACGTTAAAGCCGCCATTTCTCCCACCCTTACGCCGAGATTAAACAAAATGACGAACGCCGGATAACTATAAGCATATTGCTCGTTGTTCTTCACATAATCCATAAACAGCTTGATATGCCTTTCTTCTATGGCAGTTCTTTCCTTGCTCTCTGTCTGCGGTATCTGTAAATTTTTCGCCGGATTCTTTACAATAACATCATCGTCGATCGCACATTCAAACACAGTATTGAGACAACTCTTCAAATTTGCCATTGTACTATGCTTTTTCCCGTCCTCTATCATTTCATTAATAATTTTCTGACAATCCGCTTTTGTGATCTTTGTAATAACCTTTTTGCCGATTGTTTCTTTAATCCATGTATTGTAATACGACTTATAATTCGTGCAGGTAGTCGCCTTCCTGCCGCTCTTCGCAAAGGTCTCCAGCCAGTAATCAAAATAATCATTCAGTGTCGATTTCGCTTTGTTGGAATTTATTTTGCTGCCCTTATCAAGCCTGCACAAAATCTCATTCTTCATTTTTCTCAAATCGCTCAATGTATGTGCGGTAATAGAAATTCTCTCGCCATCAACCATTTTTTGAAACATATAGCGATTGTTTTTTGAATCATAACTCTCTCCCGTTTCCAATTTTCTGCCTTTATTATCTTTTCTTACTTCTGCCATGTAAAAACCTCCTGTACCTAATATAGTGCTAATACAACAAAGGGGAAACAACATCTTGTATTGCTTCCCCATGCCGCCCTAACCTCTGCGCCTGATTTTCAGGCCGGACATTTCAATGCCGGAATAACCCACAATATAGTAATCCTGCCCGTTATGCTCTACTCGGCTTGTCGTCCATATCTTGGCTTCTTCCCATTTATCGGTATCGCTGTTATAGACATCTTCAACCCGTAGAAATTCAATGCAACTACCGCTTGTGAAGCAATATCCCCCGTCCGTCTCATATCTGCCGCTTTCGTTAGTGTAAATCCGACTCACTTCCTTAACTGCCTTGTCATAGTAGGATAATGCGCTTTGTACCTCATCCAGCTTGTAAAGCAAATTGCGGTATTCCTCCAGCATC
Organism: bacterium; assembly: GCA_023664305.1. Taxonomy (GTDB): domain Bacteria; phylum Bacillota; class Clostridia; order Lachnospirales; family Lachnospiraceae; genus Acetatifactor. The sequence goes on from JAMPFT010000009.1 coordinate 23,810, forward strand.
TGCCGCCCGTCCGCTGTCTTAATCTGCTTGTAATCGTCCAGTCCGGACAAATCTTCATGATCACGATAGCCGGAAATGCTCAAAATAGCTCCGATCTGCTTTTTCAATTTCGCCATTTCGTCAGATAATGCTTTCAAGTCTGCCATTTATTCGACCTCGCTTTCCAGTTCCCGACGGTATTCCTCAATCAGTTCCTCGTTTTCTTCGTCTGATTCAGCCTTAAAATATTCCTCAATCTCCTTTTTGGTATCTTCAAGAAACTTTTCCATGTGGGACTCATAAGCAGCGCCATATAATGAAATTTTTTGCATTGCGTTTAAGTCGGTTACCCTCTCCCTTTCTTTTTCCTCGGCTTCTTCTAAAGCGTTTTCTACTTTCCGTTCAATCCAATCTACCGCTTTATCCTCCAATTCTTCCCGGTATGCTTCAAGCCTGCTTTCAATATAATTTTCCTGCTGTGTCGTCATACTCCGGTTGCCTCCTTTCCGGCCTCTGCCTTGCCCGTGTCCTCTCTGGCAACATCTTCAACAATAGCGTTGATATAGCCCAAAATCGCAAGGCTTTTAATTTCGTAAATCATGCCAAGAATATTGTGACGGTATTCTCCGGCCTGCTTTTCCTCTGCCGTCTGTTCCTTGCGTTCCTGCTCATGCCGTTCATTGCCTGGCTTCATGTGGCTTTCCCACATTTTGCATACTTCCGCAAAGTGTCCGCTCGGACAATCAGCTTTACCATACAGTTTTAAGGCAATGAATGTATAAAAGTAGTCAATGCTTGCCTCTGTTTCCAATGCCGATACAAGATTTATGAGTTTTTGCTTTTTGTCAGGCATATAATACACCACCTTTCACGTCCTTAAATATATCTTCAAGCGGCGTTTTCGTACCCTCCGCAATCTTCAAGGCAGTTTCAAGATAAATATTTTTTGCTTTTCCGTATATTATTCTGTCAAATTCTGCTGTGGATAAATCGCAATCAAGCGCAATCTCTAAATTTGTTTTATCTTCTCTTGCCTTGTAAGCAAATAAATGTTCCCTAAGTGCTTTCATTCTTTCCTGCATTACTTCACGCCGCCTTTCTCAAGGCTTCCCTTGTTTTCATAACGGCTGAATATTTCTTCTTCCCTTACGGCTTCGCTGCCTGCCTGGAACCCAAGGCAAAATGCCGCTTGCAATGCCGTCCATAGTCCAAAATCAGCATATCTTACAACACGAATAAGGTTTGTAAACTCTTTTCTGTCAAAATGATTGTTAAGGATTTCCTTGCTCATAACTTCATTGCGGTAGTGTTTATAAAGACTCTCAACCTCTTTCTGGCTCGGCTGATTCTTCCAACCTTTCAGCCACGCCTTAATTCTTTGTCTGTAGTATCGCATAAAAATTTTTACCATTCCTTTCATTTCTTCGCCGGATATGGTATAATGCTATCAGTATCCGGCTTTTGAGTAGATTTCCGGTTACTATGCCCTTATTAGAGTTAGCGGCTCTGTAAGGGCAATTTTATTATTTTCCTTTACTGTCAACACTCCTTTCTATGGCTCGTCCTTAATGACGAACACTATATATTGTGGTCGGCTGTCAGATAGCCAGATAAGAGAAATGATGTTTGTTATCCGCAAGAAAAGCGGATGAAGCGCTACTTTCAAAACGTTAGTCCTCAATAATCACAATATCCTTGGCTGATAAGCCCAACGCCTTGCAGATTGCTGGGACTACCTTGGTTTTACCTATTCGGTTTCCGTTCAATGCGTTGGATACCGCCTGCTGGCTCACGCTGCCTTGTTTGGCTATCTCCGTGGCCGTGATGCCCCTTTCAGCCATTGCAAGGTAGATTTTCTTTGTGTCGAGTCGCAATCTCATTTATTCACCTTCCTTTCTTATATACAATCATATGGCTGTGCTCATATTTTATTTCACAATCATTAGATTGTCAATATATTTTTTACAATCTTTTTGTTTTCAATTTTTTATAATATGTGCTATACTGTTTTAAAAGTAAGTTTAGAGGAAAGGAAATCCAATTACCATCTAAGATAATTGGATTATTGCTATATTATGAACGTCGGAGAAAAAATAAGAGAGCGGCGACTAGAAGTCGGCTTGTCCCAAAAAGCATTAGGGGAAAAACTCGGTGTATCTCAACAAAACATAGCGCAATATGAGAATGGGAAAAGAATGCCTAAACTAGAAACAATTAAAAAAATTGCCGCTGTGTTAAAAATTTCGCCTAATGAATTATTACAATTAAACGGCACTCGTACAATTGAAGAATTACTAGAAATCGTAGAGATATGGAGACAGCAAGAAGAAAAACTTAATAAAGATAATGAAATACGACACCATTTGCTAATTTACTATTATAATGAAATGGATCGCGTTGGACGTGATTCTTTAATGAAAATACTTTCAAACTTAAGAATATTAAATGATATCGGCCAAAGAGAAGCCTCAAAACGTGTAGAAGAATTAACCGAGATACCCCGTTACACCGAAAAAGAAACATAAAAACTTCTTGCACTCTGCCGCAGGATATGCTATATTATAGGCGTAGGGAAAACCACAGAAGCGGCTCTACCCCTCACAGTGTTAGCACAACCCTCCGAAGAGGGTCAGCCGTCACTACTCCGAATAGTGGCGGCTATTTCTTTTTATCCCTGAATATCTTATAGCACAAGCTTATCAGGGCAACAATGAATATCCCAGTTTGGATCATGTCGGAATATGTAACCATTGCATCACCCTCCCTTCTTTCGTCTGGAGGGCTACTTGGAACCCTCCGAATAAAAAAGAGGGGTAAAGCCGCCTTGGCTCTGTGGTTTTCCCATATCGACAATATACCATAGTTTTCGCTATGTGGCAAGATGCCAATGTCCGTTTTTCGTACTTTTAAAGCCTTTTAAAGCCTGTTCGCCCTCAATGGTGAATGCGCTGCCCGTGCCGTTCCTCAATCTCCCTTATATGGCGTTTATAGCGCTCCTCTGCCTCCATTTTCTGCATTGTGAGATATTCGACAATAGACGTTCCATGCTCCCTAAAACTTGTAAAGCCGCCATTGTATAGCTTGCTCTCCACAACATCAAATCTTTCCAGTAATTCACGCCTCGCCTTACCTGTCCGCAGTCGCCGGATTCCCTTTTCTTTTATCTGCCTTATGCGGTTTAGGGATATGCCCTCGGCTCTCGCCACCTCTGCCATAGTCTGATTGCTTATGAAAATTTCCTTGATAACTCGGTTTTCCACTTGTCCCGTGTGGCGTTCCACAATGCCCCACAATTCATTTTTAGCGTGTTCGGCATATAATTTATCAACTGTTTCATTTTCGGGGCTTAAATCGCCTTGTAGCGTGTCCGATAAAGTCAAGCTGTCATCATCAGATATAGGGCTATCCAAACTTGCCACCCCTTGCGCATAAATTTGTATCTCCTGCACTTCCTTTTCAGATATGCCCATTAAAGCCGCTATCTGTCTCGCTGTTGGCTCTTTGCCCTCGCCTTGCAACTTTTCTATGGTTCTCCTGCATTTCGTCATTTTCGCCCTTGTGTGGCTCGGTATGCGTACACAACTACCGCATTTGTCAAGATACCTCTGTACCGCTTGTATTATCCAGTATTGCGCATAGGACATAAAAAGCACATTTGCAGACGATTCATAATGTTGTACCGCCTCCCACAATCCGAAGTAAGATTCCTGCAATAAGTCCTCCATAGGCTCATAGGCGGCATACTTCTTTATAAGCCGCTTTATCAGTGGCAGATTATTGTTATAAAGCGTCTGCATATTGTCAGATACCGCATACCCTCCCCGGATTCTCTCAACAAGTGTTTCATTCGTCATATTTGCCACGCGCCTGCTTTCTGATATAATCTAAGTACACAGAAAATGAGAAAAAGGGGAGACAACGCCGCCTATACCGCGTTCCCCTTTTATTGATTATCCGTAAATTTCTGCCGCTACGGCAAGGCGAATGCCGCCCGTGTTTGTGTTCCCACCGTGTATCCAAGAATCATTTGCGAGTCTATTTCCTAACTCTCCTATCTCCATAGTGGGCTTGTTTAATATTGCCTGAAGCAGTTCGTTCTGACGCCGAATTAATTGGTTTTGACTTCTTAATAATTCAGCTTCTTCAGAATAGCGTCCGGGGTTTTGTGCGGTATTATAATCAATATTGGAGATAATGCTATCCGCAATCATTCCCATTGTTTTAGTATTTGTCAACGGAAGCACCGCCTCCGGCTTATTGTACTCTCCTATTTCAGCAATCGTGTGCTTAAGCGTAATTCCTCCTTTTTCAAGCCCGGGGATAGAAACTTCTGGGATGTCTGGTATAGACGGGATTCCAATATTTACCGTTATTTTGTTTATCCCGCCGATAAGACCATTTATAATATTGATAGCCCCGTTGATAACACCTTCCACAACGTCCACAATGGTATTAAAAATTCCTTTGAATGTGCCAACAATTCCTTCCCACGCCTTTTCCCAATTTCCTGTGAAAATGCCCGTGAGAAAGTCAATAATGCCGCCGAAAGCATCTATTATGTGTCCCACAACATCACCTATTGTTCCAAATAAAGATAGTGCTGCATCTCCTATGCCCTTGAATATTGGCAAAAGCACGGGAAGCACATTTTCAACTATCCAACCCATAACAGGCTTTAAAACATTTTCCCATACTGCTTTTAATAAATCTGCAATCTTTCCAAGAACTTCAGAAAATTTATTAAATGTCGGCTGTATATGCGCTCCCCAAACTTCATCAAATTTTGCCGCCCATTCGTCAAGTATTGGCTGTACGCTGCCGTTCCAAAATTCCATGAAGCTTCCGACAGTATCAGACAATCCGCTTGTTATACTGTCAAAAAATGGCTTGAAATGCTCATCGTAAACCTCATTGAACCTATTAAAAGTTTCGTCAATGCCATTCTTGATTGTTCCTGTAACTTCTGCCAAAACGCCAAGATACCCATCTAAAGCCGTTCTAAATTCTTCCTTATTGTCAACAAACGGCTGTATAAAGATATTGAGAATATCCCTTGTCGATTTCGACACAAGTTCGGCTGCTCCCATAAATGCATTTGCGAATATGCCAATAATGTTAGATGTTAATTGCTGCCCGTCGCCGCTTGCAAAAGCTTCAAAAACATAGGCTATTGATTGGAACAACTCCGAAAACAGCAGATTGATTTCAGACCGTATATCAAACATGGAAATGAGATATTCTTTTATCCGCTCTTTGTTTTCCTCTAAATACTTTGCAATACCTCCTATGGCGTTAGTACCGATCGTAAGCCCTATGCTTGCTGTAGATCCAGCAAGGCCGCCAAGCATATATGCAACAGACTGCGCCCATCCATCTGCTGCGGATAATACTGCCGGGTCAGCCCAAATATCTATTAAGCTCTCTTTTGTGGATGCAATGCTTTTTTTGATAGATTCCCAGCGATATTCCCAATCACCAAGGCCATTCATAAAACCTTGTGCAAAAACATCTTTTAATTTCTGAGCATACCCAATTACTGGCTTCAACAAATCTTTTATTCTTTGCACAAAATCCAATATGCCGTTGTCAATCGGTACAGTCTCAAACATATCAGCCGGCGTAACTTCGCCGCCGTTTCCCGATTTCTCTTTATTGTTCGTGTAGATAACATTCAATTCATCAAAAGCCCGTAAACCCTTTTGAACGTCTTTTCCGGCGTCCTTTGTTGCGCTTCCTGCCTCTGAAATGCTGTCCGCATAGTCGGTAAATGTCTTTTTGGCTTGTACTGCAAAGCTTTTTCCCGTGAGTGCCGAAAAGAATTGTCCCACCGTGTTAAATGCCTTTGTCAGCATATCAATAAATGCTGACAATGCAGGTGCTATTACATTCAGAATTGGCGCAAATGCAGTAGCAAGACTATTTTTTAACGCCCCCAGGGAGGATTGCAACATAGATATGCTTGTGTTCGTCTTGCTTGAATACTGCGCTAAATTCTTAAAGCCTTCTTTCATGGCCGCGCGCAGCTTATTCATGAGGACACAAAAGCTCCTAATCCCGAAAGCATATTTCAAAAAAGTTTTAAATCCTCCTTGTAAAGATGTATCCATGCCTTTACTTGCATCTTTCAATCCAGTAAAAGCCTTTGCCATATTGGAGAATTTAGATGCTACGCCCTTTATGCCAGATGCTAGTTTTGGCATTGTGGACGTTAGCCCGCTAAAAGCAGACTGCGCCCTTTTAACAAAGTCCTGCGCACTCTCGGACAGATAGCGGAATATGTCACCGCTTTTCAAGTCTGCAAAAGTCTGTAAAAACAGATCTTTCATGTTTTGCAGCTGCCCGGAAAGACCGCTTATATTCTGCTCTGCTTCTTCAAGACCGCTGATATTGATGTTAAGTTGCGTAGAATCGTTAAGAATCTGCCCGGCTCTCGTTCCAAGCTGTTCAACTGCTTGCTGATAATTTTCAATGTTTCTCGCCGCCTCGCCAAAAGTAGCCGCCATTGCTTCGGGATTGTAGTTCATTGCAGATTCCGAGATCGAAACGGCTTCCCTCAATGCCCCTGACATACTGGAAACTGCCTTCTCCGCTTTTTCAAAATTGCTGAGATCAATATTGAGCTGCGGCTGTACCGTCTGCAGCTCTACAAGCTGTTGTTTCAGGCTCCCGATAATGTTTGTGCATTTAACCGTGTCGGCAATAGCCGCTTCGTACATTTTTCCACCAGTTTTTCCAGCGGCCTCAAGTTCTTCTTTTTTCAACCTTGCGGTTTCAAGGCTGTTTGTGTATTTATCAATCTGCTTTTTGATTTCATCAGTAGATCCCTTGAAAGTAAAGCCTTTTCCTAAATCCTTAAACTTTGCGGTCAATTCTTCAAGGCTCTTTGCCGCTTTCTGTATTTGCGGCTCCATGCTTGCAGATATGCCCTTTGCGGCATTTTGGAAACTGCCTAAATTCTTTGTAATCTCCTGCGCTTTTTTGGCAAATTCTTCCAGGCCGCTGTTTTTGCCGATTACAATTAAACCCTCTGCAATAAGTCCTAATCTCTTGACTAAATCATCAAGGGATTTATTTACGGATTCCGATTTACCTTGTATATCAACTTCCAGAGTCTCAACGACTGCCATAACGCCCCTCCTTTCTTTGTGCGCTGGCCTCTGGTTTCTTGAACTCTGGACGCTGATAAAAAGAAAGACACCTCATAAAACAAAATTTGTCTTATAAGGTGTCTCGCACTCTGATTCCATTATATCACGGATATATCAAAAGTAAAGATAATATTAAATAATTCCATAATACGTTCTTTGCATTTCCCGGCTCTGCATTTCCATAGGAATTAAAAGCATTGCTAAAGCGTTCATAAAATCTTCGTCTTTGCCGTCAAGCTGTTTTAAGTCCGTAACCTCTTTTATATCGGGGTATCTTCTCTTTCGTTCCTTTTCAAACTTCCTTAACTCTGCTTTCGGATATTGCACAAGCATTTTTAATACCATGATGATAGCCTCGTTTGCTTCTTCCTCTGAATCAAGGTATATTTTACCGTCGTAATTCAGAAAAAGCATATCGGTGTACTGTGGGTAGTTTCCCTTTTTCAATTTGCTAAAATCTGTCACGATAATCCTACCGCCTGCAAATACTTCCTCTGCTGTCCCTTTTTTCCTAAATGGATTTACCATAATAAAACGCCTCCCACCGCAAAGACCATGTCAAAAATTAAGACCGCCGCCATATAAGAAAAGCCTATCTTTGTTTCTATGTTCTGTCGTCCTCTGCCCGAATATATCAACGTGCCAAGTAAAAGGACATTCGCCACGCACAACAATGTCAATAATACTGTAATCATACCTCTTTTTCCTCCTTTCCCGGCTCTACATTCAACATGAAAAAATGTTCCAACTTTCCACCACTGCCACGACAACGGACTTTAAAATTTCTGATTGTTTCTTTCCCAGTCAATATTCCGTTGATTTTATGGCAATAAGGGCAAAGAATTTTTTTATCCTCTGTAACAATCGCCATTCTTACCTCTGCCATACCGCCACCCCTTCCCACATCGTTTTTCGCCGCCTATACCGTTCAAAAGACGGATCCGGTTGGAGAATCTCGCTTGTTTTCTTCTGACACTCTTTGCGATCGGTAACCTTCATTGCTTCCTTCATCTGTTCCACTTCCCTTTCCTGCTCTTTCTCAAATAACGACGATCCACATGTACCCCGCGCGCTCCATTTTCCCAGCCCGTTTAAGAAATATCTTCTCCGCTGGTCGGCGCAAACTCTGGTGGCGTGTCGCCTAAAAACTGTGTTACATAACTTGATACGCCAGTCTTATTGAATATTACATCAATATAGTCTCCAGATTTGTACGCTCCCGGATTTCTTACGGATATTAGATCAATTACCTTTTCCCGATCTACTGGATTCCGTATAGTTAAGCGGTTTCCATTAATTTTCAGTATTCTAAATGCTTTGATTCCACATTCTCGCCTTAAAGCCGCCTTTTTCCTCTGATACTCGTATGTCATATTATCGCCTCCTATACTCTCATACCTCTTTGCTGTCCGTGTCTGTACTGGTTTAGAATTTGTTCGCTTTTCTCCCTTGCGGCATTCTGTCTCTCCACTAAAAGCCTCGCTTGCCTTACTGCCGAACTTTCGCTGTTGTTAACTGGTTTTCCATTCCGCTTTGCATACATCTTATTCATTTTCCGATATCTCCCCTAATGCCGCTTTTACTGCCGCCCCATAACGACTATCAAGCCTTAACAGCTCTGCTAAATATTTATCGGCTTTTGCAAGTGATACGGCTTCCGCTTGTGCCAATGACGGATATCTGGGATCGATTAGCTTGTCAATCAATGCTTTATCGTCCTTCGTCAATGCTTCTTTCCTTTTTGGCTTAGGCATGGTAGCCGCTAAAGCGTCCATTATGTCGGAAAACTCAGTGTAGGCTCTGTAGTTTTCGTCAAAAAATCTTTCGGCACTTGCCATTTTACTTATCTGCACGGCGTTCATAGTGAGCTTGGGCGGCTCTAATCCATATTGTTCTTTAAGCTTTGCATTTACTCCCTCGGTATACCTATCTTCCGGGAATACAACATCTTTCAGCGCATGATCGCTGCCGCAGTATGCTTCAAATGCTATATCAACGGCGTTTTTAACGCTCTGCAAGCTATTATAAGCCGCTTCAATGTCTGGCAGATTCACATAAGAGTATGGCGTTTTATGTTCAATCTCTACACCCTTTGCATCTCCATTGTCTATAACCGTATGCTGTTCCACCTTTGACCTTGATGTCCCTAACTCATTCAGCAATCGCAATCCCCAATAGCCGCCACTTGCGCATTGCAACACTTCAAATTCCTTGTTTTTCAACGTCACTCCTAGAGCCTTAATTGCGGATACCGTGGCGGCAAAACCGCTATCAACTGGAACCTGAAAATATTTGTCTAATTCGTTTTTTGCCTCATCAAGATAGTTTTCCGCAGTCTTTTGATGTATTTCCCTCGCAAGAGCAATAATCTTTCCATAGTCTATTTTGGGCTGCCAGTTTTTGCGGCTTTCCTCAATGTAGCTTTCGGTATATTTACCTTGCATTTCTGATAGCTCCTTTTCGCGCTTCGCTTTTTCTGCCAGATAAGAAGTCGCTAACTCGTCAATCTCTCTCTTGTATGCTGTTAGTTCTTCCATGATTTTTTTCATAATTCTTTGATGATTCATAAGTCCTTACCTCTTGCTTTCTGCCTTTTAGGCTTTTTATTATTATTTTGTTATTTTGAAAACGGCTTTTTCTTTGCGAAAAATTTTCAAAACAGGGTATGTACTATATTATTTATCATGTCCTGTCTTATAAGTTCTCTTATGTACTCTGAAATGCTTGTACCCTCTTTTTCTGACTGTTTATCTACATGGTGTTTCATATCTTCGTTTAGCCTAAGTTTTATCTTTTCATTCTTTGGGTCTGATGTTGTTCTCATGTATCATCTCTCTTTCTTTATTGTGGGACGGAATAAATCTTGCGGAAATGGTTTTGTGACTTAGAGTGGGGTTTTGAGCGTTTTATATAACCCCCCCGCCCCGCGCTCATCTGGTTGTCGCGGAATTTATCCGAATCAATCATTAATTCCATGCCGTCAAGATATTCAACTTGACGCATATTAGCCAACAAATCCTTTAAATACGGTATTTCTTCCCCTGCATCAGTTACGTTGTTGCAATTACTGTTGTAATACTATCAATGCAAACCGTTCGGGAAATAATAGATAGCCGACCGCTGAGGCTCTACAGGCTTGAAATAATCGTCCGGGTTTTCTCCTGCCTCTATCAATTCCTGCCGACATTGTTCTATTCTCTGTAAAAGTTCCTCCCGGCTCTCACCAGTTATTGCCATTACATCATCTAAAGAAAAATATTCATGCTCATTAAATGCAGACGCAAGGCTCATTCTCAAACCACTGTAAACTGCTTCTAATGACAAATCATAATTATGTATACCATCATCTATACTGCGTTCTAGCTCTGCCCTTGTAATACCATATTTCCCATAATTCGCAAGCAGATTGCTTATAACTGTTTCTTTGCTCATAAATTCATACCTCATTCTTTCCTGAATGCTTTTCCTTGCTTCTATTGTCCTCCGCCAATCTTGGTAAATCGGATGCAGACAGTGCGTTTTCTTCATCCGGTGCTTCCAGGCGCGGAAGTTGATCGCCCGTCAATACTTTTTGTACTGTGCTTACGGGCTCTACTGTTACAGCGTCCGAATACCCCGCCCAGTTTTTTAAGTAGAATATGGAATTTGCTGGATTTATCTTTCCCGTCATGCTTAGCTGCTCCAAAAATCCAAGAATAAATTGTTTAGCAGTATTGCATATATCAGCCCATTCCTGGCTTTTTCCCGCCCCTCCATTGCACCATACCCATAAACTCTGACGTGATATACCTCCCAAGGCAAGGCAGAGCGTTTCAATACCCGGCCGAAATCCCTTCGCGGCGCAAAAATCAAAGTATTGATTTATCCGCTCTTTGAGCTCCGCTTCTGTTTTCGGTTTCCCCATGCTCGATAATTCCTTTAAATTATCCACGGTAGCCTTGCATACTTCCGGCGGTAAATTATTTAACTGATTACTGGGGAAATTGCTGTTTCTGTTCGCCATAATCTAACCTCCATTTCTTTTTTTCTTTAAATGTCAACACATGTAGCTTAATTATTCGCCTGTGATTCCCCCTTTTTCCTTTCCAATTCAGACAACGCCGCAAGAAGCAAATCCCGACACAATCTACAATTTCCATATTCCTTTGCGATTGCGTCGGATTCAGCAACGACATTCTGCCAGTAACTGTCCGTGTCCTGTACGTCTGAATATTTCTTAAAGAATTTCCATGCTTTTGCAAACATCTCGTAATCGTGTTTTAACTCCTGCTCCGTCATACTGCAACCTCCCAACACTTTCGCTTCAACAACTGATAAATTTCCGATAGGGCGTCTCTGCTCTCTGGTTTCCTCCTCACTTGGCTTGTAAAATACTCTTGCATATCAGACAGAACATTATTTCTTTCCTCTACCGTTCTGATCTTCGCTATCCTCTCCCGGAATTTATCATAAAATTCTACCGAATCCATGCTATCGCTCCTCCTTTCCATGATCGCCAGATAAAGAGACTTGCTTATCTGGCTCAATATAACAACTTCCCGAGTACAACCACGTCAACCAAGTCTACCGCTTTTGTAAACATTCTTTCTTTATACTTATTTATCCCCTTATTTACTTCTTATATATTTCTCTTACTTTTATAGTTGACATAGTAGACATAGTAAGAATATATAGAAAATATCATAGTTTGTGGTGTCAACCATGCGTCAACCACACGCCAACCAAGTCTATCAACTTTACCGCTTTTTAATTAATCAAACGGTAGCTCCATCTGACTTTCGGCGTCCAAGCTTATAAAACCATCTTGGGTAATTGGTTCTGGTTGACATTTTTGTGATGAATTAGTTGACATTTTTTGAAATCCCTTCTGCATCCCAAACTCACCAAAGCGGGCAGCGCTCTTTATCCTTTCCCATCCCGGTAAAGAGAGGATGATATTATTAATCTCTCCCGCCTGCCATTTTTGCGGTCTGCCTTGTTCTCCTAGCGCTTTTTGCCATATCTCTATAGCACAAGCCCGCTGTTTGTCCGCAAGATAGTCTGTGATAATACCAACTTTACCGTCATCTGCTGTGCTGTCCTCTTGTAATCGTCGCGCCTCTTCCCGGCATGAATCCGGCAGTACTAACACAGGCTTTTCTGTTTTCCAGATATGGACTGCCTCTGCCCAAGCCGCTTTTATATCCTCTACGGCTTCTGGGGCAAAAAGACTTTTTTGGGGTTTATTTATCCCTGTCTGTACAATTAAAAATCTCCTATTCCCTGTTTCATCTTGTAAAAAATCACTCTTATTAGTTGTCCCGCAAAACACACATTGCCTTAGAAACACGTCTGTCCTGCGTTCGTAAGGAAGCCTTAGCTTGTCCTGTGTTGCTGTCAAAAAGCGCTTAACAGAATCCGCGCCGCCCGCCGTTCTAGCAAGTGATTTCAGCTCCGCAAGTTCAATTATCCATGAACCCATGATAGACTGCGCCGCCCTGTCAGTATCAAGAGAATCAAGGCTATCGTTAAACCATTCGTCCCTCAAAGCCAGCTTCCGCAAAAAAGTACTTTTACCCAAACCTTGCGGCCCCACAAGCGTTAGCGTGTAATCAAACTTACAACCGGGCATGTATACTCGCTCAATCGCCCCAAGCATAATTAACCGCATGACTTGATAAGAGTACTCTGTATCTTCCACGCCCAAATAATCAGGCAAAAGTCTTCTTATGCGTTCCACGCCGTCCCACTTGAAAGCATCCAGCGTTTCGCGGACTGGGTGGAATTTATTTCTCATGCTGACATTTTTTACTGCGTCAAAATAGTCGTTCCTGCTTTTCATCCCATAATCAGATTGTAAGCTTGAAAATAATGCAGAATCGTCATAACTACTCCACGCCCTACTACCGTTCAGTTCCCACATAGTATTTCCGGCAAGGTATGTTTGTTGTGAAAATTCATCAAACTTTATCTTTCCTGCAAATCTTTCATCGTTTTCTAGTATAGTCTCAAAATTCCGTACTGTTTGAAGAATTTTTCTACTTTTCTCTTTGCCGTCTCTGTCATAATCAACGTTGTAGGCCAATAATTTCAAAACATCTTCTTTTACCATTCAATGCTACACCTCCTCTCTATCCCGGGCCGTTTTGTTAATTCAAAGTTCCGTTGTGCCGTGATCTCTTCCATTTCTTCGGCTGTCGGCATAAATGCCCCTTGTTCCTGCAACACTCCCAGAACATCTAAAAGCCATTGGTAACGGTCGCTTGATAAATTATCAGCATAAGGCTTTAACCGTGGATATGTCTTGGAGTCCACCGAACATAGAATATCAAGTTTATACTCTGTCTTTTGCAGTTCGTTTGCGCAATACGTCCACATTTCGTCAAACGGCTCATATAGCCTCTTTTCTATGGCTATCCTATAAATATCAGCCCAACACTTTAAGCGGTCTATTTCGCCCAATAACGCCCGATAAAAAACCTGCTGCCGTTCTCTTTTCTTGCGCTCGTTCTCCTGCTGTTGTCTAATGCGCCTTTGCGCCTCCCGCTTGTCCTGCTCCCTTGCGTTTGCCAATCCATAAAAGGCTTGCAGTTCCTTTAATGCTTCCCATTGGTTTATATCCTTGATGTAAGCCACAAAACCTATAACATCGCCGCTTCTGCCGCCGTTGGCAAAATCGCAAAATCGTCCACTGTTCGGATAAAGCGCAAGACTCGCCGTTCGATCTTCTGTTTTGGGACTTCTCACAAAGAATGCTGAACCTTTTCTTTTTGGCTCGGTGTAAAAGTCGGTGGAAATCTTTAATATCCCTATCTGGCGCAGTTCTTCTTTTGCAAGTGTAAAATCTTGTTTCACGCTCTCGCCGCCTTACAAAGAAATTACATCTACATATCTTTGGATTTTGGGCAAATTCCAAAGAACGCTTTTCCCTACTTGTATTCGTGCTTCTGCATCTGTTCCTATCTTTACCGCTGTTACTCTGCCGCAATGCAAAAGCTCCATCAGTGCTTTTGTGTCTACCGCTATTGTTCTGTCCGTTACTTCGCTCTGCTTTTTAGCGTACATATTTACCTCCTGTCTTTATTTATTATTACAAGCGAACGTTCGTCTTGCTTCGATAAGAAAATCATATCACAAAATTCTTGTAATTAAACTCCCTCTATGTTACAATTAATTATAATTTATTCATCATTTTTATTGTAATATATTACTTTTTAAAAGGTGGGATATCATGTTATATGATCAAAGTTATGTAAGGGAAAATTTTAAGGAAAAATTACTTAAAGCTATAAACACTAAGTATTCAGGCATCCCAAAACATAAAAGACGGGGAAAATTTAAAGATGACTATTGCAAGCAAGCAAGCATAGATAGGACTAAATTTGAGAATAGGTTTAGCTCATGGGTATACAGAGGTTTTTTTCCTGAAACAGAAAACCTTATTATTGTATGTAATATTCTTCATTGTGATATGGATTATTTTTTAACCGAACAAGAAGAACTAAGAAAAAGTGTTGCACATGCAGCCGAAACAACCGGATTAGACTATGATACAGTAGATAAAATCGAATCATACTCACCAGAGATAAAACAATTAATTGATAGGCTTGTTCTTCATACAAATAAAGATAATTTACTGAAATTATTAAATGCAATCCTTGCTTACTCTCTGCACTCACATCATGCATATATTAAAATTGATGTACCCGGTGCCGATATATTTGAAACAAATGATATAGAAGAAAAGCTTGTGCATTTTTCTCCAAGCAATCCACTTAACGATATTTCCAAAAAAATGTTAAAGTACAGCGTTACCTCCTCGCTTGATGAGATATTGACAGATACTTATAACGATTATATAGACGATGGTAATTCTTTATTGTGGGAACGCTTAAAAAAGGAAGGTGAATACAAAAAAACCGCCGTGAAAAATGCTTTTGAAAATAGGAAAGCTAACCTTGATCTTACCGCAGAAGATATTCTCCTAATATACGGTAATCGTATAAACAATAATAATCCAACATTAGACGAGCGTTATAATCAAATTGATGAAGAAATTACTCATGCTTACAAATTATATAAGGAATCATCTAAAAACAGCAAATAATCCTACTCTACTCAATGAAAAAAGACTATCGGCAACCACCGATAGTCTTTTTCATACTATAGACACCCAATTTACAACATAATTGCAACAATCAAGTTTGGAAAACTCCTTAAAGTGGCGTATTCAAGCCATTTCTTAACCCTTTCGTGTCAAGTATTTTTTCTTTACAGGGAATTGTCTGCATTTAAAGCAGCATTTAAAAACTTCTTGCACTCTGCCGCCGGATATGCTATATTGTAAACATAAAAAAGGGAAAGCCATAGAAGCGGCTCTACCCCTCATAGCAATAGTTACACCGTTATAAACGGCTCGCCGTCACTACTGGTAATAGTGGCGGCTATTTCTTTTTTCCCTTGTAAACCTGATAAATCAAATTAACAAGGGCAACAATAAGTATTCCAATCTGGATTAAATCCTGATAGGTAACATACATTGCATCGCCCTCCTTTCTCTCGTCTGGAGGGCTACTTGAACCCTCCGCAAAAAACAAGAGGAATAAAGCCGCCCTGGCTCTATGGTTTTCCCACACCAATAACGTATCATATTATTTACAATATGGCAAGATAGTATTTTCAAAAATCCCATCTTCCCAACAAACAGGGAAATATTTCTTCATCCGAAGCAGGCTTCCCCCGGCTTAGATGTTCCATTTAAATTTTTTCACTGAAAATATTTTTATAACCCTCTCCGAAAATCTCCGTAGCGCCCGTCACGATGATAAAGGCCCCGGGATCCTCCTCCCGGACGATCTCCTCAGCCTTCGGCGACAGCTGCTTTTTCATCACGCACATGATGACCTTTTTCTCCTTTCCGCTGTAAGCGCCGTTTCCCGACAGATACGTCACGCCGATATCCAGCTCCTCCAGAATCCGCTTTGTGATAGCCTCGTGATAATCGCTGATAATAAAGATCAGCTTCGCCCCGTCCCGGCCGTACAGCACCATATCCAGCAGGACGGAATTGATAAAGACCACGACGCCCGCGTACAAGGCCACGTCGATATCCTGAAACACAAAGGCCGACGCCGCGACGATCACCGCGTCTGTGATCAGAAACAGGTTTCCGGTTTTCAGATAGGGATATCTCAGCCGCAGAAGCTTGATGATGATATCCGTCCCTCCCGTGGTCGCGCCGGATTTCAGCACAAGCCCCAGTCCCAGCGCCATCAGCGATCCCCCCGCAAGCGCCGCCAGCACGGGATCCTCCGTGACCGCTCCCAGAGGCGCAAACAGATTGACGCAGAGGGAAGTCAGGGCGGTGCAGTACATGGTAGACAGGATAAACCGCCAGCCGAATTTCCACATCCCGAGGGCCAGGATGGGAATATTGATCATCAAAAGCCAGGTGCCCGTGTCTAACCCCGTGATGTGGTTCAGGATGATAGCGATACCGGTCACGCCGCCCGGCGCAAGAGCATTCGGATCCAGAAAAAAGCTGACCGAGGCGGCATACAAAACCGCTCCCGCCGTGATCACAAGATAATCCATGGCGCGCTGCTTCGCCGTCTTTTTCTCTTCATAAGTTATTTCATTCTGCTGTTCCTTCGTCATTGTCATCTTTCTACCCCTTTACTCACTTCCCGTCATGCCGCCAGCGGCGGCACAAACTAATCCCACGGAACCATTTGGTTCCGGGAAGAATCGCTTCCCAAAGAGGTGGGCTACGCCCCCTCTTGCGATTCTTCAAGTTGCTTTAGCAACTTGTGAGACTTAGAATTTCTCCGCGAAACAGCCAGGCCTGAGAATCAGGCCTTTGGCTGCTGAGCGAAAATTGCCAACGGCAAATTAGAAATTCTTCTCACACTTTTCCGATCTGTCCTTCACCCGTCCGCTCCGGCAAAAGCTGCGCCGTGCGGGCTCTGCAAATCTTTCAAAAAGCGAAAAATCCGCATACTTATAATATGCGGATTTTATCGGTGAATCATTTCACTTCTTTTCCAAAATACTTCTTTTTTTGTACACCGGCAAAAGCTTTCGGGCGGCCTACCGATGGCGCGCTCCAAAGACAGACCGTCTCAAATCACCGTGGGCACCTGTCTGGGAGAATACCCGCCCTTTTCCAGGGCCTCCATGATTCTGTTCTTATGCTCGGTTCCGAAGGCCTCCATGGTAATCTTCAGCTCCACCGCCGCGTTTCTGTTGATGGAGACGAACTGATTATGCTCCAGCTTGATCACATTGCCGCTTAAATCCGCGATCAGCCCGGATACCCGATGCAGCTCTCCCGGCTTGTCGGGAAGAAGCACGGAAACCGAAAAGATTCTGTCCCGCAGAATCAGCCCCTGCTGGACCACGGAGGACATGGTAATCACATCCATGTTTCCGCCGCTTAAGATCGTCACCGCCTTCTTATCCTTCACATCCAGATGTTTTAGGGCCGCAACGGAAAGCAGCCCGGAATTTTCCACCACCATCTTGTGATTTTCCACCATATCCAGAAAGGCTCCCACCAGCTCCCTGTCTTCCACCGTGACGATATCGTCCAGATTCTCCCGGATATAGGGAAACACCTTTTCACCGGGCGTCTTTACCGCGGTACCGTCCGCGATGGTATTCACCGCAGGCAGTGTGATCACCTTTCCGGCCTTCAGGGACTCCCTCATACAGTCCGCCCCCGCGGGCTCCACGCCGATGACCCTGATCTTGGGATTCATCTGCTTTGCCAGCGTAGATACTCCCGCCGCCAGGCCGCCTCCGCCGATAGGAACCAGAATGATATCCACAAGCGGCAGCTCCTTTACAATCTCCATGGCGATGGTTCCCTGTCCCGTGGCCACCGCCAGATCGTCAAAGGGATGGATAAAGGTGTAACCGTATTCCGCCGCCAGCTCGTAAGCCTTTGCACAGGCCTCGTCGTACACGTCCCCATACAGGACCACCTCCGCGCCGTAGGCCTTGGTCCGGTTTACCTTGATCAAGGGAGTGGTCGTAGGCATGACGATCGTGGCCTTTGCGCCGTAGCATTTCGCCGCATAGGCCACGCCCTGGGCATGGTTTCCCGCCGATGCCGTAATCAGCCCCTTTGCCCGATCCTCCTCGGACAGGGTACTCATCTTATAATAAGCGCCCCTCACCTTGTATGCTCCGGTAAACTGCATGTTTTCCGGCTTCAGATAAACCCTGCCGCCCGTCTGGGCGCTCAGGAAATCGCTGTACACCAGCTTTGTCTCCAGCGTCACCTTTCTGACAGTCTCCGCCGCCTCCTCAAAGGCTTCCAGAGTCAGCATTTTCTCTTCCATATCGTCACACCTCTTTTTGTCATTATTACGGAGCTGCTTCCCGTCGCATACGCTGATCCGGCCCTCCGGCCTGCTTTTGGCGCCGTTTCCGTACATTCTCCTCCGCGATAGCCCGTTCAGAGATCGAACAGCGCATTCACAAACTCGTCGGGATCAAACTTCTGCAGATCCTCGACGCTCTCTCCCACACCGATATATTTCACGGGCACCTTCAGCTCCGACTGGATTGCCACGGCGATGCCTCCCTTGGCCGTGCCGTCCATCTTGGTCAGGATAATGCCCGTCAGCTGCGCCACCTCGCCAAATTCCCTGGCCTGCACCAGGGCGTTTTGGCCGGTCGTGCCGTCCAGCACGATGAGATTTTCCCGATGCGCGTCCGGAAACTCCCTGTCGATAATCCGGTTCATCTTGCGCAGCTCTTCCATCAGGTTCTTTTTATTGTGAAGACGTCCCGCCGTATCGATGAGCAGGACGTCAACGCCTCTCGCCTTTGCGGCGCTCACCGCGTCAAAGACCACGCTGGCCGGATCCGCTCCCTCGCTGCCGCCCACCATGGGGACATCCGCGCGTCTTGCCCATTCCGCCAGCTGCTCTCCCGCCGCCGCGCGGAAGGTGTCCGCCGCCGCGATCAGTACCTTCCTGCCCTCGTTTTTGAGCTTCCCCGCCAGCTTCCCGACGGACGTTGTTTTTCCCACGCCGTTTACGCCGATGACCATGATCACGGACTTTTTCTTCTCAAAATCGTAAGCGGCCTCCTCCACCTTCATCTGTCCCCGGATCTCGTCGATCAGAAGCTGCTTACATTCCACAGGCTCCTTGATATGCTTTTCCCTCACCTGTTCCTTCAGGCGCTCCAGAATATCGTTTGTGGCGCGGATCCCGATGTCTCCCATAATCAGGATCTCTTCCAGTTCCTCGTAAAACTCATCGTCGATGGCGGAAAATCCATTGAAAACGGAATCGATTCCCCGGACGATCGTTTCTCTCGTCTTCGTCAGTCCTTCCCGCAGTCTGGCAAAAAAGCCCTTCCTCTCTTCGCTCATATCCGCCTCGCACCTCCCGTCTCTTCCGGGCGAAAAACCCGGCTTAGTCCGTCAGCTCCCTGTCAATCAAATTCACGCTTACCAGCGTCGATACGCCTTTCTCCTGCATCGTAATGCCGTAAAGGCGGTCCACCTGCTCCATGGTTCCTCTTCTGTGCGTGATCACGATAAACTGTGTGTTCTGTGTCAGCTTATGTAAATATTTCGCGAAACGTCCCACGTTGGAATCGTCCAGCGCCGCCTCGATCTCGTCCAGAAGACAAAAGGGGGACGGTTTCAGATTCTGAATGGCAAACAGAAGGCTGATTGCCGTCAGCGCCTTCTCCCCGCCGGAAAGCTGCATCATGTTCTGCAGCTTTTTCCCCGGCGGCTGGGCAATGATCCGGATTCCCGCCTCCAGAATATCCTCGTCCTCCAGAAGCTCCAGCGTGCCCTTCCCGCCGCCGAACAGCTCCTTAAAGACCTTGTCGAACTCCCGGTTGATCTGAGCAAATTTCTCCGTAAACTGTCTGCGCATGGCGGTATCCAGCTCTTCGATGATCCCCTCCAGGGTCTTCTCCGCCTCCACCAGGTCGTCATGCTGGTTCTTCAGGAAGGTGAACCGCTCCATCAGGTTCTTATAGTCTTCGATGGCGTTTACGTTCACGTCTCCCAGCTTCCTGATCTGGTCCTTCAACGCGGAGATTTCCCGCTTCATGGCCGTAAGGTCGTTCATCTCCTCGTCCCGCATTCCTGCGGCGTCGCTTAAAGTAATCTCATACTCATCCCACATGTAGTTGATCTGAGTCTCCAGATTCTCCTCCAGCTTTTCCCGCTGGGCGTTCAGACGGTAAACCTCCTTATCCAGAGCCGTCATCCGCTCCGCCGTCTCTTCCCGTCTCTTAAAGAAATCCTTCTGTCCCTGGGACAGCTCCTCGCGGCGGGTGATGCTTTCCTTCAGCCTGTTCTCCGACTCGTTCTGGGCGTCATAGGAGGCGGCGATGGTCTTTTCGATCTCCGTGATGTTTTGTCTCTTCTGCTCCGCTTCCCGCCTGTTTTCCGAGAGAGCCTCTAAAATCTCGGCAAGCTCCGCCCTGGAGCGGCCGATCTCTTCTTCGATACGGTCTGCGTTGGCCTGCTTAAAGCCTTGGGTCTGCCGCATCTTTTCCGCCTTCATCTCCCATTCGGATACCGACGCCATGGCCTGCGTCTCAAGCTGTCTTTCCTCCTCCAACTGCTGCTGAAAGAGAAGGATCTGCTCCTGCGTACTCTTTTCCGCCGTCTCGCTGTCTGAGAGCTCCTGCTGAACGGATTCCTTGCCGGTTCTGATCTCCAGAATCCGGCTTCCGATCTCCTGCTCCTCCAATTTAAGCGTCGCCCGCTCCTCTCCTTCTTCTTCCATACGTTCTCTGGTCTGACTGATGTTGAGACGCGCCGTATTCTGTTCGATGGACTTTCTCTGAATGTCTGCCTTCAGCGTCTCCAACTCCATCCGCAGCTTATTGCGGGCGGACTTTGTCTCGTCGATCTCCCGGTTCGCCCCGTCGATCGCCGCCAGCAGCTTTTTCACATTCTTCTTCAGCTCGTCGATCTCCCGGCGTCTCCCCAGAAGATTGCTGTTGTTCTTAAACGCACCGCCGCTGATCGCTCCGCCGGGAACCAGAAGCTCCCCCTCCAGCGTCACCATACGGATGCCGTAAGCGTATTTCCTTGCAATCCGCACCGCATTGTCTACGTTATCCACCACGACAATACGTCCCAGCATGGCCCTGGCTACGTTTCGGTATTTCTCCTCCGTACTCACCAGCTCGTCGGCCATCCCGACCACTCCCTTTTCGGAGCAGGCCTCCGGATTTTTAAATTCCTGGGGATGCAGGATGCTTGTCAGCGGAAGAAAGGTCGCCCGTCCCAGTCTGTTTTCCTTGAGGTAACGAATCATTTCCTTGGCCGTCTCCTCGTTGTCCGTGACGATATTCTGGATATTTCCGCCCAGCGCCGTCTCGATGGCAGTCTCGTACTTTTTTTCCACCTTGACGATGTCGGCCACCACGCCGATGATGCCGGGATTTTTTTCCTTCTGCTCCATCACCTTTTTTACGCTGCCGCCGTAGCCCTCATAGCGCTCCGTCATATCCGACAGCGTCTCCAGCCTGGACTTCTCTGTGTGATAGGCGCTTTGCGCCTCCCGCAGGGCCGCATCCTTTCCGGTGAGAGCCTCCCTGATATCGCCCAGCTTTTGCTCTGTGTCTGCCTGACGCTTTGCCATCTCCCGGATTTCGTCCGTCACCCTCTCGAACTCATCCTCCAGCTTTTTCAGTTCCTCTTCCCTCGCCGCCTCGTCCGATCTGGCCCGCAGCAGCCTGGAATTTAACTCCGCCCTGCGGATATTTTCCTGCTCCATCATGGTGTCGAAGCGTCCCAGCTTTGACTTGATCGTCGCCCGCCGGTTCAATTCCTCGATGATCGTATTCTTTCCCGCCTCGACCGCGTTATTCAGCTGAGCAATCCTCTCCTGAATCCCGTCCAGCCTGGCCCGTTCCGCCTCCGCCGCCGCGACGGTCTCCCGCATCCTGCTGTCCGTATCGCTCTTTTCGTTCAGGATATCTTCCTTATCTTTCTCCTTGGCGGCAATGTCCTCCTCCAGCGCCATCCGCCGGTTGGTAAGATGCGCCTCGCTGCCCCTGGCCGAATTGATCTGCTCCTTTAAGACGTTCATCTCGCCTTCCAGCCTGCCCCGCATGAGGCCGGTGTCGTTTACCGTGCTTCTGGCCTGCTCGATGGTCTCCTCCAGCTGCTCGATCTCTTCCTGGATTCTCTCGTACTCCGCCTTGATATTCTCATAGGTCTCCCTGCTTTCCGCCAGTTCTCCCCCTGCCAGAGAATACTTTTCCTCCGCCTGCGTAAGCTGTTCCCGCAGCCGCCTGTTCTCCAGCAGAAAAACGTTGACGTCCAGCGTCTTCAGTTCTTCCTTTTTTCTTAGATAGACCTTCGCCGTCTCCGCCTGGCGCTCCAGGGGAGCGACCTGTTTTTCCAGCTCGGAGAGGATATCGTTGACGCGCACCAGATTCTGCTTCTCGTTTTCCAGCTTTGCCTGGGCCGCCGTCTTCCTGCGCTTGAATTTCACAATTCCCGCCGCTTCGTCAAAAAGCTCTCTGCGCTCCTCCGGCTTGCCGCTCAGGATTTTGTCGATCTGTCCCTGGCCGATAATGGAATACCCCTCTTTGCCGATACCTGTGTCGTAAAACAGCTCGTTGACATCCTTCAGGCGGCAGGGACTCCCGTTGATCAGATATTCGCTTTCTCCGGAACGGTAGATCCGTCTTGCCACCGTCACCTCGTCAAAATCAATGGCAAGCTGATGATCCGCGTTATCCAGCGTGATCGCCACATACGCATAGCTGAGCGGCTTTCTGTTCTCTGTCCCCGAGAAAATGACATCCTGCATGCTGGCGCCCCGCAGCTGCCGGACGCGCTGTTCGCCCAGCACCCAGCGGACCGCGTCCGCCACATTGCTCTTTCCGCTTCCGTTGGGTCCCACAATCCCCGTAATACCGTTGTGAAACTGGAAGGTTATCTTGTTTGCAAAGGATTTAAAGCCCTGCACCTCAATACTTTTTAAATACATATCCTCTATCCCTCAGAAGCAGCAGCGCCTGATATGCCGCCTGCTGCTCCGCCGCTTTTTTTGTTCTTCCGGCGCCCTCTCCCAGACATTCGCCCTCCATTTGTACCGCAACCCGAAATATCTTATTATGCTCCGGCCCGCTTTCCTCCAGCAGCTCATAAGAAAAATCCTTTTTCAGCTTCCCCTGGATCAGCTCCTGCAGATTGCTCTTGCTGTCGTAAAACAGCCGCTTGTCTTCCAGATCGGACAGGATGAAACGGTTGATGAAGTCTCTGGCCGGCTCCATTCCCCCGTCCAGATAGACGGCCCCAGTCACGGCCTCCATGCCGTCGGCAATGATGCTGTCCCGCTCTCTTCCCCCGGTTCCTTCCTCTCCCCGTCCCAGGAGCAAAAACTTTCCCAGCTCCAGGTCCCTGGCGCAGAACGCGAGGGACGGCTCGCATACCATGGACGCCCTCAGCTTCGTCAGCTCCCCCTCGGTCATATCGGGATGGGCGTGAAACAAAAATTCGCTGGAGACCAGCTCCAGAACCGCGTCCCCCAAAAACTCCAGCCGCTCATAGTCCCCCGCCTTGTTGATCTTCTGTTCGTTGGTATAAGAGCTGTGAGTCAGCGCCCGCTTCAGGAGGGAAATATTCCTGAACCGATATCCGATCCTCTTTTCCAGTTCCTGTAAAGTATACTTTTCCAATCTGCTTCCTCTTTTCAAAGCAAAGAGCAGTACGCCTGGCGGACTGCTCTTACCAACACCTATAATAACGAGCTTTGTTTTTAATTTAACGCGCCCTTAATCAGTTCAACCGCTTCCTCCACAGTGGAGATCTTTTCCGCCTTTTCGGCCGGAATCTCAATATTAAACTCCTCCTCGATCCCCATGATAATCTGGAACACATCCAGAGAATCCGCCCCCAGATCGTCCATAAAGGTCGTTTCCATGGTGATCTCGTTCGGATCCACATTCAGTATTTCTGCAATTACCTTTTTCAGCTTTTCAAATTCCATAATGCATCCTTCTTTCCTTAATCTTCCAGAACGATTCGTTCCTTTATTTTTTCATTTATATTCTGTTCCTTAAATGCAATGCATTGAAGGATAGAATGACGAATTTCAATGGCTTTGCTGCTGCCGTGGGTCTTTACCACAAGCCCGTTTAAACCGAGCAGCGGCGCTCCGCCGTACTCCTCCGTGCTGAAGCCCTTCAGAGTCTTCTTTAACGCCGGCTTCACAAGAACCGCCCCGATCTTGCTTCGAAGGCTGCTCATCATGCCGTCCTTGATTTTTTGAATCAGGACGCCGCTGACGCCTTCCATCATCTTTAACACAATATTGCCTGCAAAGGCTTCGCAGACCAAAACGTCCGCCGCCCCGGCCGGAATGTCCCTGGCCTCCACATTGCCCACAAAATGAATATCGGGGCAATTCTGCAGCAAAGGGTAAACTTCCTTTGTCAGGGCATTTCCCTTTTCCTCTTCCACGCCGATATTGACCAGCCCTACCCTCGGATTTTTCACGCCGAGGACATGCTCCATATAAATACTTCCCATCTTTGCAAACTGCAGCAGCTGAGAAGGTCTCGCATCCACGTTTGCCCCGCAGTCCAGCAACAGACTGACTCCCTTCGCGTTGGGAATAATCGGTGCCAGAGGCGGCCTCTCCACGCCCTTGATGCGGCCCACGATAACCTGTCCTCCCACCAGCACCGCGCCTGTGCTGCCTGCGGATACAAACGCATCGCATGTACCCTCTTTCACCAGATACATTGCTTTTACAATAGAAGAATCCTTCTTCCTGCGGATCGCCATCACCGGAGGCTCTCCCGTCTCGATGACCTCCTCTGCATGTACGATTTCCAGCTGCTCCTCATTGTAAGTATATTTTTTTAATTCCTCTCTGATAACAGGTTCCCGCCCTACCAGAAAAACCTTCACCCGTCCGTCTTCGTTTATGGCTTCCACCGCGCCCTTTACCGTCTCCACGGGAGCGTTGTCTCCACCCATGGCGTCAACCGCCACATTTACCATTTCAGCCATTTTGATACCTCTTGCGCGCTTTGATCCGCTTTCAATCTCCTGTACACTATTCTACTATACTAAACACGATAACAAAAATCAAGATAAAAATTGATAGAAAAGCGGACACAAAAAAGGACGCCGCACCCGACGTCCCTCCTGTCTGCGTTATCGATTCGTCAGTCAACGCTTACGACCTGCTTTTTGTTGTAGGAACCGCAAGCCTTGCATACTCTGTGAGGCACCGTCAATGCGCCGCACTTGCTGCACTTTACCAGAGTAGGAGCGCTCATTTTCCAGTTCGCTCTTCTCTTGTCTCTTCTACTCTTGGAAGATTTATTCTTGGGACAAATAGACATCGTTACACCTCCTTATTCGCGTTGAAGATATCCTGTATCACTGCCATTCGCGGGTCGGGAACGAAGGTATCGCATCCACAGTCCCTCTCATTCCGATTCTGTCCGCACACGGGGCAGAGCCCCCTGCAGTCTTCCCTGCACAGAATCTTCGCAGGCCAGTTACCAATGATCTCATTGTACACAAAAGTCTCTACGTCAAGCTGATACCCTTCCATAAAGCTTAAATCGTCCGCGTCCTCATCCTCCGCGGTATCCTCCGGCGAGGCGACAACTCTCTCAAACGTCAGATCAAGCGTTGTCCGGGTCTGAGAAAGACATCGGTCACAGACCGTCCGGAAAGTCAGACTTACGCTTCCTTCCGCTTTGGCCTTCCCGTGCTCCGTGTTAACAAACCGAAACGTTACCGGCGTTTTTTCGATGATCTCGAAGCTGCTCCCTCCGCCCGTAAAACGGGACATCTCAAGAGGAGCTTCCACACTCATCTGCCTGCCCTCGGACATCAGCACATCAGACAAATTGATTAACATAGCGACTCCTATGCGTACTACTATCGTGAACAGTTTTTACACACTGATTTATTATACATAGCGCGCCCGGTTTTGTCAACCACATTTTTCGGGATTTTACGTTCTTTGGTTCTTTGCTTCCCGTTTTTCGTTAGGCCTTTCTTCCCGGGATTTTTGTTCTTTTACACTCTTTGCTTCCCGTCTTTCGCAGGGCCCTTCTTCCCGGCATTTCTGTTCTTCAGCGGTTTCTATCAGAGCGTTTCGCCGCTTTTTGCGCGGCTGTCCGTCCCGGCGCTTCGGTTCGTGTATGCCCATACGTTTTTGATCTGTCCCTGCAGACTGTCCCAATCCCAATGTCTCCTGCTCCTCGCCACACAGTTGGGATCATTTACCAGAAAGCCCTCCCGGTCGTAGCCGTATATCACAATAAAGTGCCCTCCGGCTGTGAAATCGCCCGCGCTCATGGAACAGACCAGCACGCCTCCATCGTCCAATACCTCCGTCAGATTCTCTTCCCGAATTTTGGGCTGCGTCACGTCAATTCCGTACCCTTCTGGCGCATCCTCCAAAAGCGCCCACGCCGTGCCGACGCCCGGCACATAATATCCGTTTTCCATGCTGTAGTCCGCGATCACATCCGGCGTCAGGCTTTCGTCCCTTGTCAGATAGTAAAGCGCCATGGAGACGCAGGTCGGCCCGCAGCCCGATATGGCGATCATACTCCCGTCACCGTACTCCTTATAGCCCCAGCGAGGATCCCACTGCAGGAACAGCGGGAAGGACTTCTTTTTTTCGCTCTCGGTCAAAAAGGCGGCTGCCTTTTCGTCCCGCTCCGGATATCCCGCCACAAAACCGGCCATCTCCGGGTTGTTCGCCAACGCCTCCAGCAGCCTGTCCGGATAGTTTTTCCGGTCTCCGTAAATCTCCTCGATCAATCCTCCGTCCTGCGCAAGACGCCTCAACTCCTCCAAAACCTGACGCTTCGTCCGCTCCACGGGCGGGTCCACCTGGTCCAGCCCCCACAGATCCGGGTAGTCCTCCTGCACCGTGCCGACGGTCTCTCCCGTTCTCTCCTCCGCAGACGCCTGATATTCCGCCGCCTGCCGGTAATTTCCCGTCTCTCTGTCTGTCTCCTGTGCCTGAATCTGCACGACGGCCCGGGTCAGAAGCTCCTCCAGCTGCGTCAGCCTTCCGTACATTCCCGCCGCACAGATCAGATTTACGGCCAGAAGGCAGCCGAGCAGCACGAGGACGGCTGTCAGCCGCCTGTTCACAGATTTTTGCTGCTGCAGCTGTTGGAGCAGCTGTCGGTTCTGTGCCCGATGTCCCGTCTTCTCTCTCCGTATCTTTTCGACGCGTTCCCGTTCCTGCTCCAACGCTTCGTTTTCCGCTGTACTCATCTTCCGTCATTCCCGCTTTCCTGAATGGTTTCCGGCTGCTCCGGTGATAAGACTATTTTAATATAAACCTGTATCAAAATTGTAAAGGAAACCTTAAGTTTTCTTTCTTTTTTTCTTATAAACGACAAAAAGCTGCGGAACGCAGACCGTTTCGCAGCTTTTTTAAACATAATTTCGAAAAACAGACGAGTTACACCAAAGCAACCGTCTCCCGCGCAATGGCAAGCTCCTCATTGGTAGGGATCACCATAACGGTAGTTTTGCTGTCCGGCGTCGTAATCGCAAGATCCTCGCCCCTTCTTCCGTTCAGCTCAGGATCGATCCGGACCCCCAGATACCCCAGATATTCACAGATCATGCTGCGTACCAGCGAGCCGTTCTCTCCGACTCCCGCAGTAAAACAGATCACATCCACCCCGTTCATGGCCGCAACGTAAGCGCCCACATACTTTGCCACGTTGTAGCAGTAGGTCTTCATGGCGCGGATGGCGTTCTGATCCCCGCTGTGATACCCGGCCTCAAGATCGCGGAAATCGGAGGACAGGTTGTCCGACAGTCCCAGCACGCCCGACTTCTTGTTCAGGATGTTCATGATCTCATCGATTCCCTTGTTTTCCTTGTGGGCAATCAGTTCGATGATGGCAGGATCGATGTCGCCGGAACGGGTCCCCATGATCAGACCCTGCAGGGGTGTCAGGCCCATGGAGGTATCCACACATTTCCCGTTTTTCACAGCCGAAATGCTGGCTCCGTTTCCGAGATGGCATACGATAATCTTCAGGTCTTTGTACTCTTTTCCGAGAACCTCGGCCGCCCTCTTTGACACATAGGAATGACTGGTGCCGTGGAAGCCGTACCTTCTGATCTTATACTTTTTGTAATATTCGTAGGGAAGTCCGTACATATAGGCTTCCTCGGGCATAGTCTGATGAAAGGCGGTGTCGAACACTGCCACCATGGGCGTCGTGGGCATCAGCTCCCTACAGGCGTTAATGCCGATCAGGTTGGCAGGGTTATGAAGAGGCGCAAGATCGTTGCATTCCTCAATGGCCTTCATGACCTCAGCGTCGATGACTACGGACTGGGCAAATTTCTCGCCTCCGTGTACCACACGGTGCCCCACCGCGCCGATTTCGTCCAGACTCTTTACCACGCCGGCCGCGGGATCCGTCAACGCTTCCAGGACAAGACGGATGGCCTCGGTGTGATCGGGCATAGGCGTCTCCTTCGTCGTCTTTTCCCCGCCCTTCGGCGCATAGGTGATCATACTTCCGTCAATTCCGATTCTCTCGCACAGTCCTTTTGCCAGACACTCCTCCGACGCGGAATCGATCAGCTGAAACTTCAGAGAGGAGCTTCCGCAGTTAATAACCAATACTTTCATATAATCTTCTTCCTCCTTTTATACAATGACTGAAAATGGCGGTTCTTCCGCACCGGCCTGCCGTCCTCAGACAAGCTGGGCCTGTACTGCCGTCAGCGCCACGACGCCGACGATATCCTGCCAGGAGCATCCGCGGGACAGATCGTTTACGGGCTTTGCGATGCCCTGAAGCATGGGACCGTAGGCCTCCGCCCCTCCCAGTCTCTGCACCAGCTTATAGCCGATATTTCCCGCGTCCAGATTCGGGAAAATCAGTATATTAGCCCTGCCGCCCACAGGGCTTCCGGGAGCCTTTGTCTTTGCGACGCCGGGAACCAGAGCGGCGTCCAGCTGCAGTTCGCCGTCCAGCGTCAGATGAGGATACTGCTCCTTTGCGATCCGGGTAGCCTCCACAACCTTGTCCACCAGGGCGTGCTTCGCGCTTCCCTTCGTGGAATGGCTTAACATGGCGATCACGGGCTTGGGGCCGATCAGCGATTTAAAGCTTCTGGAGGAAGAATCCGCTATGGCTGCCAGCTCCTCTGCCGTGGGATCCTGGTTCAGTCCGCAGTCCGCAAAGAGGAAGGCTCCGTTTTCTCCCAGCTCTTTAAACTGCGTGTCCATCACGAAGAAAGCCGAAACAAGCTTCACGCCGGGCGCGGTCTTTAAAATCTGCAGCGCAGGCCTCAAGGTATCGGCCGTAGAATGACATGCGCCGGCAACCATGCCGTCCGCATCGTTTGCCTTGACCATCACGATGCCGAAGGTCAGATAATCGCTCAAGAGAATCTCTCTCGCCTTCTCCTCCGTCATGCCCTTTGCTTTTCTGGTCTCATACAGCAGATTGACATACCCGTCCAGCTTGTCTGTAGTCGCCGGGTTGATCACCTTTACTCCCGTCAGATCGACCTCCAGCCATCCGGCTCCGTCCATAATCTTCTCTTCGTTGCCG
Source organism: bacterium (assembly GCA_023664305.1). Lineage (GTDB taxonomy): Bacteria > Bacillota > Clostridia > Lachnospirales > Lachnospiraceae > Acetatifactor. The sequence continues at coordinate 53,497 of JAMPFT010000009.1, forward strand.
ATCAGAATAATGTCGGCAATCCCCTCTTCCATAATCCTTGCCGCCGCCAGCAGCGTCCTCTTGTCGTTGGATTCCGGCAGAACGATGGTTTTTCTGTCGAGCCTCGCTCTCTCCTTGATTGTGTCGATGTATGACATCTCCATTCTCCTTTCCGTCAATATTGTAAAAATTTGTACTTAACAAATCGTGCTGTTTATATTATACTAAATATATAAGAATGGTACAAGGGAAAACATTCGTTAAATTGTATATTTTCAAGTACATTCTTTCCCGTGCCGTCTCTGAATTTCACAATATATGGAGCAGCCGGTCTCTTTCACGATATGTTATTTTTTTCACATTGCCGTCCGGCATTCCGCATCACAGCCTGCGGCATATGCCGGGAGTCCAAAGGACTGAAATCAATTTTACAGTATAAATTGACAGGCGCGTTTTCGGCGCGCACGGGGGTGTCACTATGAAAGTCAACGGAATCATCGCAGAGTACAATCCTTTCCACAACGGTCACAAATACCAGCTGGAGGAATCGAAACGGGTTACCGGGGCCGATTACACAATCGCAGTCATCAGCGGGGATTTTGTGCAGCGCGGCGCGCCCGCCCTTCTGGATAAGTACACGCGGGCCGAAATGGCGCTGCGCGAGGGCGTTGATCTTGTTTTGGAGCTTCCGGGAATCTATTCCGTCTCCAGCGCCGAATATTTTGCAAACGGCGCGGTCTCCCTCTTAAACCGCCTGAATGTGGTTACGGATCTGTGCTTTGGCAGCGAGTGCGGCGACATCGCTCCCTTAGACCGGCTGGCGTCGATTCTCCTGGAGGAACCGCCGGACTTTGTCCGTATCATGAAATCGTTTCTCCGTCAGGGATACACTTATCCCAACGCCCGGACTTCGGCGCTGATGCAGTACGACCCTTCCCTGACCTACAGCAGATCCGTTCTGGCCGCCTCCAACAATATCCTGGGCATCGAGTACATCAAGGCCGTCAAACGGCAGAACTCCTCCATGCGCCCCATGACCGTCAAACGTCTCGGCGCAGGATATCACGACCCCGTGCCCGCAGGTACGCAGTACTGCTCCTCCTTAGCCATCCGGCACTCTCTCTGGGAACAGGAAAACGACGCCTCCTGCGTACAGGCCTACATACCTGAGTCCGCCAGCCGGATTTTGTCCGAAAGGATCGCAGAAAAGAGGATCGTCCGCAGCAATCATCTCTCCTCTGTGCTCTACTACAAGCTGCTTTGCGAAAAGGAAACCGGCTACGACAAATATCTGGATATATCGAAACCGCTCTCGGACCGCATTGCCAACAGTCTGGACCGGTATATCACTTTCGACGCCTTCTGCGATCTGCTGAAGACAAAGGAAATGACCTATACCCGAATCAGCCGGTGCCTGATCCATATTCTGCTGAACATTACCAAGGAAGACATGGCGATCCGCAGCGAGCTGGGGTATACTCCCTATGCCCGGATCCTGGGCTTCTGCAGGTCCGCCGCGCCGCTTCTTAGCGCCATCCGCGAAAAGTCCTCCATTCCGGTCGTGACAAAGCTGGCGGACGCCGAAAATATTCTGGATGACGACTCCATGTTCATGCTCCGGCAGGACATTCGGTTCAGCCAGCTCTACAACGGAATCGTGGCAGGACTCACAGAGAGCGAGCCTGCCAACGAATATACCACGCCGCTGGTGATCCTTTGAAAAATCAGTTTTTAAAGCTGTGGATCGGCGCCGGTATGCGTCCTCCGCGGTTTACAAACGCCTCGCAGGAAAAACCGTTTACCGGCATGATGGGCGCATAGCCCAAAAGGCCGCCAAATTCCACCGTCTCTCCCACGCCCTTCCCGATCACGGGGATGACGCGGACCGCGGTGGTTTTTTGATTTACCATGCCGATGGCCATCTCGTCCGCAATGATGCCGGAGATCGTGGAAGCCTTCGTGTCCCCGGGGATGGCGATCATATCCAGCCCCACGGAGCAGACGCAGGTCATGGCCTCCAGCTTCTCCAGCGTGAGGGCTCCCGCCTTCACCGCGTCTATCATGCCCTGATCCTCGCTGACGGGGATGAACGCGCCGCTTAAGCCGCCCACATAGGAGGAGGCCATGACGCCCCCCTTTTTCACCTGATCGTTTAACAGCGCCAGAGCCGCCGTCGTGCCCGGAGCTCCCGCGTGCTCCAGACCGATTTCACATAAGATATCCGCCACGCTGTCGCCGATGGCCGGCGTAGGGGCCAGAGAAAGATCCACGATGCCGAAGGGCACCTTCAGTCTCTCCGACGCCTCCTTTGCCACGAGCTGTCCCACCCTCGTTACCTTAAAGGCCGTCTTCTTGATCGTCTCGCAGAGCACTTCAAAATTTTCGCCCCGCACCTTTTTTAGGGCAGTCTTTACAACGCCGGGGCCGCTGACTCCCACATTGATAATTTTATCCGCCTCGGTCACGCCGTGGAACGCCCCTGCCATGAAGGGATTATCGTCCGGCGCGTTGCAGAATACCACCAGCTTTGCGCAGCCCAGGGAATCCTTCTCTTCGGTGCGGCGTGCGGTGGATAGAATAATCTCGCCCATCAGCCTTACCGCGTCCATATTGATTCCCGTCTTCGTCGAGCCTAAGTTTACGGAGCTGCACACCCGCTCCGTAGAGGAAAGCGCCGTCGGAATGGAGCGGATCAGCAGCTCGTCCGCCGCCGTCATGCCCTTGCTCACAAGGGCGGAATAGCCGCCGATAAAATTGACGCCCACTTCTCCCGCCACTTTATCCAGCGTCTCCGCGACAGATGCAAAATCCTCCTCCGATCTGCAGGCGGCGCTTCCCACCAGCGATACGGGCGTCACGGAAATCCTCTTGTTCACGATGGGGATGCCAAACTCCCTTGAAATCTCTTCCCCCGTTTTCACCAGGTCTTTTGCCGCCCCGTAAATTTTTCCGTATATTTTGTCCTTTAATTTCCGCAGATCCGAGTCAATACAGTCCAGGAGACTGATGCCTAAGGTAATCGTCCTCACATCCAGGTTTTCCTTCTCGATCATCTTGTTTGTCTCGGCCACTTCGTACAAATTAATCATGTCAATCTCCATTCCGCCGCTTTACTTCAGACGCGGTGCATCATATCAAAAATCTCTTCCTTCTGGCATTTGATGACTACGCCGATCTTCTTTCCCAGCGCGTCCAGTTCGTCAGCCAGATCTCCGAAGGCTTTGCGGCATTCTCCGGTATCCACGATCATCATCATGTTAAAATATCCCTGTACGATCGTCTGGGCAATATCGAGAATATTGATATTGTTTTCTGCAAGATAAGCGCATACTCCGGCAATGATGCCTACGGTGTCTTTTCCCACTACGGTAATAATTGTTTTTTTCATATAAGTCTCCTTTCCCACTACGGAATCTCCACGACAGGCGTCACTTCGCTCCTTTTTGCCACCCGGATGTCAAAGTCCTCCGCCAGGTAAGGGACATCCCCCAGGTTGATCTCCATCCGCACGGACTCGTAGGCCAGCTCCGGCAGATTATTCTCCTTGCTCAGATGCCCCAGCAAAACGGTGCGCAGTCCGTCATGCAGAATCCGGCAGAGAAGTCTGCCGGAATTTTCGTTTGACAGATGCCCTCTGTCCCCCAGAATCCGCTGCTTCAGGTAGTAGGGGTAAGGTCCTACCTGCAGCATATTCACATCGTGGTTCGCCTCCAGCAAAAGGGCGTCCATCCCCTTCAGGCATTCCACCGTATAATCGTTATACATTCCCAGATCCGTGCATACCGCCACTCTCCTGTTTCCGTAAGAGATACGGTAACCCACCGGCTGGGCCGCGTCATGGGAAATATGCATGGGATTTACGGTCAGATCCTTTACGGTAAACTTCCTGTCCTCCTGCACCTCCCGAAACAACCCGTCGTCAAACTGTCCCAATCCGCCGCTTTCCCGGATCGCGGCTATGGTTCCCGCCGTGGCATAGACAGGTATCCCGTATTTCCTCGCCAGCACGCCGAGCCCGCTTATATGGTCGGCATGCTCATGCGTCACCAGTATGCCGTCGATATCTCTTCCCGTAAGCCCCAGCTCATGCAGGCCGCTCTCGGTTCTCTTACCGCTGATTCCCACATCCACAAGCAGATGCGTGGCGTCTGAGCCCACATAGACACAGTTTCCGCTGCTTCCGCTTGCTATGCTGCAAAGTCTCATTTCCGGCCGTCCTTCCTCTGTACTCCGCCGCTTTTTGCCGTATTTGGTACGGCAAAAGGCTATTCCTTCCAATAGATCTCTATCACGTCGCCGTCCTTAAGCGGCTCCATGTACTCCGCGTTCCTCCCGTTTAAGGTTGTCACGATGCTCCGTCCGGCGGAAGCGTTTAAATCAAAATCAATGTAGGAAAACACATCCACATACACATAGCTTGTCTTCCCCTTCATCACCACGGGAAGCCTGTTGACAGTGACCGCCAGATTCACCGGACCGGCGGACATCTCCTGCTCCTGCGCCATCCCGTCCACTCCCGTACTTCCTCCCGGGCCGGACGCGCTTCCCGCTGCTTCCGCATTCTCTCCGGAATCTGCCGCGCTTTTCGGCGCCGCCGTGTCCTCTCCAAAGCCCGCGTCATTTCCGGTCTGCGTCTGTCTTGCCGTCTCTTTCGCGGCACGCCGCTGCATTGCTTCTTCCTCCGTCTCCTCCTCCAGATCCGCGAAGGATACTTCCACATTCATATCCCAGCTCAGCGTGAAATTCTCATAAATTTTCGTGTCCGGCCTCGCAGGCGTATCGTTGACCAGAATCCTTCCGCCCAAAGGCACGTCCATAAATTCCGCCACCTCTCTCACCGTGTAAAAATTCTGGACCCTGATATCGTCGCCCTCCCGGATGGCGTAAAATTCGTTTTCCAGCTTTCCGTTGACGGATGCCGTCTTGGGAAGGTCAATCCTCGTTCCCAGGACGGAAACATGCAGGCATTCCGTCAGCTCCGGCAGTCTGCCCAGTTCCAGCGCGGCGGCGTCTCCCGCCGTAGACGGCGTCACCTCGATATGATCGCCATTACGGATCAGGCTGTAGATGTCAGCCTGTTCCCCGTTTACCCGGATCACCGCGGCCTCTCCCTGGACGCCTCTCACGATGCGCTGTTTGCCGTTTACCGTAAAGGTCAGCGCCCTGCCGCGCTTCGGGAACAGCTCCTCGTTGGTAAATTCGGACTGCACCGCCGCGTCCGCAACGGACAGCTTTCCGTTGTCATACAGCTTCACCCGCTTTTCGTTAAATTCCACAAAGATAAAATTGTTGCTCTGCTCATAGTAGCTTAAGCAGATTCCGATCGGCGTCACCATCATGGAATCCCTGCGGGGGTTCTCCACCTCAAATTCGATGGACTGCATGACCTCCTGTCCGCGGATTGCCACACGTTCCCTGACAATATCCAGTTCCTCCGCAAGCGCGTCCGTGTAGCCGGGTATCATACCGCCGCCCCCTACCACAAATACGGCGCTTACCGATCTGTCCCCGTTCAGTTCCCGGATACAGGCGGCAACCTGCTTTGTCATTTCCCGCACATGATCTCTCAGGGCAGCCTCCACCTCCCCAGCCGTAATCACCTGAGTCAGCCCCATGATATCCTGATACTCTATCTTTTCCTGCTGTCCCGCCTGCCGCTTGATGTACTCCGCGGTGTCAAAATCCACAAGACAGTGCTGCACCAGAATATCCGTCAGACTGTCCCCGGCCACGGGTATCATGCCGTAGGCCGTAATGGTCCCCTCCTTTGTGATAGAGATATCGCTGGTGCCTGCCCCGACGTCCACCAGCGCCATATTCAGCATACGGAACTTTTCCGGGATGGCAAGCTGAATCGCCGCGATCGGCTCCAGCGTCAGATTCGCCACATGGAGCCCCGCGATCTCCACCGCCCGATACAGCCCGTCCACCACGTCGTCCGGCAGGAAGGTGGCGATCAGGTCCACCGCCATGTTTTTCACCTTATGCTCCGTCAGGTTCCCGATCTGATAGCCGTTCATATAATACCGTATGGGCGTATAGCCCACACAGTAAAATCTGATGTCCGTATCGTTTACCTTTAAAAACTCCTCATAGGCCCTCTCCACGCCGAGAGTGGTAAGAGAATACACATCCTCCTCCGTGACCACATGCTCCTCGTCAAAATCCTGCTCCGCGTGGGTGGTAACGGTGCGCAGCACGCGTCCCGCCGCCGCAATACACACCTCCGTCAGCTTCCTGCCCAGATCCTCCTCCAACTGCTCCTTCACGGAAACGATGGTCTGTCCCACCTTGCCGATGTCATGGATCTGTCCGTCCAGCATGGATCTGGTCTCGTGCTCCCTGGAACGCTGAGCCAGCACATGAAATCTCCCGTTGCTCAAATATCCCACCGTTCCCACAATGCTCCTGGTCCCGATGTCCAGCCCGAATACCAACTGCCCCTGTCCTTCTTTCACTCCCGCCATGTAAAAGCCTCCAGTTTTCTGTCTATCTGCCTGTAACTGTCCTCGAGCAGACCGCTGTTATCTATGACAAAGTCACAATGCTCCCTGAACTGCCGTTCCGAAAGCTGCTTTGACATAATGCCGTCTATCCTCTCCCCGCTGTAGCCCCTCGACTGCAAAAGCCTGCGCCTGCGCGTTTCTTCGTCCGCATAAATATACCACATCTCGTCCACAAGCCCGCTGTAGCCGCACTCGATCAGAAGCGCGGCCTCCACGAAAAAGAGCTCCGTCTCTTCCCTCTTCTTCGCGCTCTCATAACGCTTTAGCAGATATTCCCGCACCGCCGGGTGCAGGATCCCGTTTACGCGTTCCAAAAGTGCCTGGGAAGAAAATATTTTTTCCGCCATTCTCTGACGGTCGATCTGTCCGTCCCCTGCCAGGACATCCTCTCCCAACAGCTTCAGCAGAGCCAGATGGCATTCCGTCCCCGGCTCCTTCACCTGATGGGCCACCTCGTCCGCCAGATAAATTTCACATTTATAGTGCTTTCCGATATAACGGAGGATTTCCGACTTTCCCGCGCCGATGCCGCCCGTGATTCCGATGAACAACGGTTTATTTCGCCTCATACCAGTTTTCTCCCGTATGCACGTCCGCCTCCAGCGTCACCGCCAGGTCTGCCGCAGCCTTCATGTTGTCCTCTAAAATGTGCCGCACCTGCTCTTCCTCCTCCAGCAGGGTCTCGATGACGAGCTCGTCATGCACCTGCAGGATCAGCTTCGACTTCAGATTCGCCTCCCGCAGCGCCCGCCACACCCTGATCATGGCAATCTTGATAATGTCCGCCGCCGTCCCCTGGATCGGAGAGTTCATCGCCACCCGCTCCCCGAAGGATCTCTGCATAAAATTGGAGGAGGCAAGCTCCGGAACCGGTCTTCTTCTTCCAAACATGGTTTCGGCATATCCCTTTTCCCTGGCATCCGCCACCAGCCGGTCCAAAAAAGCCTTTATGCCGGGATAGGTTTTAAAATACTGCTCGATATATTCCGCCGCTTCCTTCCTGCTGATGCTTAGATCCTGACTCAATCCGAAGGAGCTGATGCCGTAGACAATGCCGAAGTTCACCGCTTTCGCGTTGCGCCGCTGCAGGGCGGTCACCTCTTCAAACGGCGTGTGGAACACCTTTGCCGCCGTAATCCTGTGAATATCCTGATCCGTCCGGTAGGCTTCGATCAGCTGTTCATCCCCGGACATATGAGCCAGCACCCGCAGTTCGATCTGCGAATAGTCCGCGTCCATAAACTCATAGCCTTCCCTGGGCACAAACACCTTACGGATCCTTCTGCCCAGCTCCATGCGCATGGGAATATTCTGCAGATTGGGCTCCGTGGAGCTGATGCGCCCCGTCGCCGTGATGGTCTGGTTAAAGTTGGTATGAATCCTCCTGTCCTCCCCGATAAAGGCGGCAAGGCCGTCCGCGTAGGTGGATTTCAGCTTTGTCAGGCCCCTGTATTCCAGAATATCCTTTACAATCGGATAGTCCTCCGAAAGCTTTTCCAGCACGTCCGCCGCCGTGGAATACCCCGTCTTCGTCTTCTTGCCTCCGGGTATGTGCATGGTTTCGAACAAAACCTCTCCCAGCTGCCTGGGCGAATTGATGTTAAAGTCCGTTCCCGCCTGGTCGTGAATGGAAGCCTCCAGCTCTCCGATTCTATCAATCAGCGCCTCCCCGTACTCCTTCAGCTCCTGACGCCGTACCTCGACGCCCTCCTTTTCCATATCGTACAACACCAGAGACAAAGGCATTTCCACATCCCGCATCAGGCGGTCCATGCCCGTCTCCTGCAGCTTTTTCTCCAAAACATCCGCCGCCGTCCGGGAGACATACGCCCCATAGCAGCAATACTGCGCAAACTGCTCCGGAAGACTTCCCGCGGCCTCGCTCATCCTGACTTTGCCCAAAATCTCCGTTTTCCCCGGGATCACCAGTCCCAGGTGCTCCATGGCGATGCTTTCCGGCTCATAATCGTTTTTCAGAGGGTTCAGAAGATAGGCCCCGATCAGGATGTCAAAATACCGATCCGTATCGTCCTGCGCAAGAAAACCGTACTGACGCTTGATGTCAAAGGCCGCAATCCTCGCTCTCTCCGACAGCGCCCGGAGCCCCTCGCGGATCTCCTCCGCATTTTCCTCAGGAGTGTCAAAAAAGGACAACTGTTCGTTCTCTCTCGCCTGCTCCTTCACCGCAAGGAAGCAGGTTTCCTTCTCCGAAAAGCATACCGCCACCCCCAGAAGTCTTCCCGCTCCCGCCGGCTTCGCCTCCTCTGTGGCAAAATAAACCCCGACCCGGCTTCCACTCTTAACCTTCCGGATTTTTTCAAGCAGCTCCTTTTGATTTTCCAGACAGACGAAGGTCTGCGCCAGCTCTGCGTCGCCGCCGTCCTTCTCTCCGCCCTCAAACCGATTCAGCATATTTTTAAATTCCAGCTGCTTAAACAAAAGATATGCCTCCGGCGTAAAAAAGCCTTCCGCCCTGGCCGCCTCATAGTCCAGCTCCACCTCGCTGTCAACGCGTATGGCGGCGAGAAGCCTGCTCAAGTCCGCCAGCGCCCTGTTTTCGATCAGCGACTCCCGGACGCTCTTTTTCGTGATTTCTTCCACATGGGCGTAAATATTTTCCAGGGAACCGTACTGTCCCATGAGCTCGGCCGCGGTCTTCTGCCCTACCTTGGGAACGCCGGGAATATTGTCCGACGTATCTCCCATCAGCGCCTTTAAGTCAATAAACTGAAGCGGCGTAACCCCGTAGGCCTTCACCACATCCTCAGGATAATAATCCTCTGTCTCGGTCTTTCCCTGCCTGGTCTTCGGGATCCGAATCTTGATAAATTCATCCGCAATCTGCAAAAGATCCCTGTCGCCGGACACGAGCGAGACCTCCAGTCCGTCCGCTTCCGCCTTCTTGGCCAGCGTGCCCAGAATATCGTCCGCCTCCAGGCCCTCCCGCTCCACGATGGCCACACGCATGGCCCGCAGCACATCCTTCATCACCGGAACCTGTTCGCGCAGTTCCTCCGGCATGGGCTTGCGCGTGCCTTTATACGCCCCGTACAGCTTATGCCGGAACGTGGGTGCGTGTACGTCAAAAGCCACCGCAAGATAATCCGGCTTTTCCTCCTCCAGTATTTTAAACAGTATATTGAGAAAACCGTACACCGCATTGGTGTGAAGTCCCTGGGCATTCGTCAGCTCCGGGACGCCGTAAAACGCCCTGTTTAAAATACTGTGTCCGTCTATCAGTACAAGCTTTTCACGCTTCTTCATTCCGCTCTCCACTCCTGTTTTTTCCCGATATGCCGCCTGCCGCGGCGCAGACCGCCAAAGCCGTACAGATATCCGCCCTGCGCAAATGCCGCCAAAGCCTGTGCGTTACCGCTTTTAAAGCAGGATCCAGAAAACGATCCCCGCCAGCATACAGACCGCAAGAACCTCCAATGCGGTCCCGAGCCACACAAATCTGTCGCAGACCTTCAGCTTATGCACAGCCTCGTCGATCCTCTGGTCCAGCTCCTTCTGCAGTTCAAAGGTGCCGCCCTCCTCCAGCCTCTGGACGCCCTCCGTCACAAGGAACTGGATGACAAGCTCCTCCCGGCAATCTGCGCACTGCTCCATGTGCCCGCAAAACCTTTTTAAGGTCGGATAGTCCATCCTTCGGTCAATAAAATCCGTTATCAGCCTTTCAAACTCTTTACAATCCATACGCCTGCCCTATCCGATTTTATCCAAAGCCTGGGCAATGTCGGCGATCAGGTCATCCTGATCCTCGATGCCGCAGCTGATCCGGATCAGCTCCGCCGGCACGCCGGCCTCCTTCAGCTGCTCGTCCGTCATCTGACGGTGCGTGCTGGAGGCCGGATTCAGACAACAGGTGCGCGCATCCGCCACATGGGTCTCGATGGCTGCCAGACGCAGACTCTTCATAAAGACGCCGGCGGCTTCCCTGCCGCCCTTCAGGCCAAAGGAAACCACGCCGCAGCTGCCGTTCGGCAGATATTTCTGCGCCAGCGCGTAGTACGGATCCTGCGGCAGATCGCAGTAATTGACATAGGCCACCTTTTCATGCCCCGACAGAAAACGCGCCACGGCCAGACCGTTCTCACAGTGCCGCTTCATGCGCACATGCAGGCTCTCCAGTCCCAGATTCAGCAGAAACGCGCTCTGGGGACTCTGCACGGATCCCAGATCCCGCATCAGCTGGGCGGTACACTTTGTGATAAACGCCCCGCCGTTTCCAAATTTCTCCGCGTAAGTGATGCCGTGATAGCTGTCGTCCGGCGTACACAGACCGGGATACTTCTCCGCGTTCGCCATCCAGTCAAATCTGCCGCTGTCTACAATAGCGCCCCCCACCGCGGCTCCGTGCCCGTCCATGTACTTTGTCGTGGAATGGGTCACAATATCCGCTCCCCACTCAAAGGGCCTGCAATTGACGGGCGTGGCAAAGGTGTTGTCAACGATTAACGGCACGCCGTGGGCATGAGCCGCCCTCGCAAACTTCTCGATATCCAGAACCGTCAGCGCGGGATTGGCAATCGTCTCGCCAAACAACGCCTTCGTATTCTCCCGAAACGCCGCGTTCAACTCTTCCTCGGAGACGTCGGGGCTGACGAAGGTCACATCGATTCCCATCCGCTTCATGGTCACGGAAAGCAGATTATAGGTGCCTCCGTAGATCGTCGCCGAGGAAACGATATGGTCGCCGCAGCTGCAGATATTAAACAGTGCGTAAAAGTTCGCCGCCTGGCCGCTGCCGGTCAGCATGGCCGCCGTCCCGCCCTCCAGCTGCGCGATTTTCGCCGCCACATAATCGTTGGTGGGATTCTGCAGTCTCGAGTAAAAATACCCGCTTTCCTCCAGATCAAAGAGCTTTCCCATATCCTCGCTGGTATCGTATTTAAAAGTCGTACTCTGGATAATCGGAATCTGTCTGGGTTCTCCGTTTCCCGGCGCATAGCCGCCCTGCACACAGATACTGTTTATTTTCATGCCTGTACCCTCCTTGCGCGCTCCGGCACGCATACTGTTCTCTTTTTCCCGCGGGAAACAAACAACCCCACTTTTTCAGTATACACATTCATCCGCGGAAACTCAAGCAGAACATGCAGCCCTCCGGGACATTTTGTAACCGCTGAGGCCATGCCGTTTTCACAGACCGCCGGAATATACCATACTGCTGTTCCGAATGACAAACGAGGCATCATAAGATGCCCCGCCCGAAATCAAATCCTTCCCTTCAATCCTGTGCCACCACTTCCCGGTAAAACTCCGTATAATCCGTCCGACGCTCCTTTGTAAACTGGATCGCGCTCCTGGGATGCTGATTCAAAAGTCCTGTCATCAGATACTGAAGATCATACCCCCATACTACGCCTTCCTCCTTCAGCCGGTTCATATGAGTATCGATAAACTGAATCGCCGGATACACATTGTATTTGGGATTCCTTAAGAATCCCAAAAGCAGCTCCATGGCACAGTTGCCCGCGCCTCTTCCCATGGAGGCGTAAGTCGCGTCCAGCCAGTCCACGCCGTCTCCCACCGCCTCAATGGTATTCGCAAAGGCAAGCTGCTGGTTATTGTGGGCATGGATCCCTACCTTCTTGCCGTATTTTGCCGCAGCGTTCAGATAGGTGTCCGCAAGACGCGCGATCTGCTCCGGATACATCGCGCCGTAGCTGTCCACAATGTAAAGCGCCTCCACCGGCGTCTGTCCCAGAATATCCAGGGCAACCTTCAATTCTCCCTCCTGGGCGTTGGAGATCGCCATGATATTACAGCTGACCTCATACCCCTTCTTCGCGGCGTCCTCGATCATATCCACCGCCCCGGGAATCGTGTTCAGGTATGTGGCCACCCGAATCAGGTCGATGGGACTGTCCGCCCGGTTCAGGATATCCGTCTTATAGTCGCAGCGCCCCACGTCCGCCATGACACTGATCTTTAAATCCGTAGCGTTTTCCCCCACGATGGCCCGGATATCCTCATCGTCACTGAACTTCCACTTTCCGAATTTATTCACGTCGAATATCTCCTTCGACGCCTTATAGCCGAACTCCATATAATCCACGCCGGCGCGCAGATTCGTAAGATAAAGGGCTTTCACAAATTCATCGGTAAAATAAAAATCGTTGACCAGGCCGCCGTCCCGAAGCGTTGCGTCCACCACTCTTACATCGGGCCGATAGGCGATCAGGCTGGAAATCTCTTTCATGACAGTACCTCCCCGTCCGTTTTCGGACATTTCTCTCCGGCTTCAAAATTCTCCGGTTTCTTTTTTTCGGTTTCTTTTCTTTCCGGTTTCTTTTCTTTTCGGTTTCTTTCTTTCCGGTCTCCCGGAGTCCCTCCGCCGCAGCAAACTCGAAGCTTTCCGCCGCAAAGTAAAGTTTAGCAGTTTAAAGCGCAAAAGTCAAGTCTGCATCTCCTCCAGCGCGGTTTCCGTCTCCAGCAGCCGCTCCAGCAGACTTTCCTGGTTCTTCTCCTCCGCGTCGATGTCATCCTGAATCTCCATCAGCCTCGGATAGTCGCTGGCCAACGCAGGATCCAGAAGCATCATCTGCAGCTCGCCCAGCTTTTTCTCGCTCTCGGAAAGCTGCCTTTCATATTTATCCCGCTGTGCCTGCAGTCTGGCCCGTACCTTCCCGGGGTTATAATATGCTTTTTTGTCAAACACATCCGACAGCGTGGGGGCTGATGCAAAGCCAACCCCGCCGCCCTGATTTCCCGCCGTTCTTCTTTCTCCGCCCTTCTGCAGCTCTCCCGTGCCTTCTGCATCCGCGGCATTGCCGATTCTTTTCGACCCGCCGGACCCCGACGGAGCGCCCTCGCTCCGGCCTCCTACCAGGCCCTCGGCCTCTCTCCTCTTTTCGTTCAGATAATCCTCATAGCTCAGGCGGTACTGCTTTACCTCTCCGGAAGAAAATTCCAAAATCCCGGTGGCAATCCGGCTGATAAAATACCGGTCGTGAGACACGAAGAGCACCGTGCCCTCGTACTCGTTCAGCATACTCTCCAGAGCCTCCTTGCCGATGATATCCATATGATTGGTGGGCTCGTCCAAAATCAGCAGATTGGGCCTTGTCTGCAGCATCTTGCAAAGCGAAAGCCGCACCTTTTCCCCGCCCGAGAGCTGCCCCATCTTCTTCAACACATCCTCCTGGGAAAACAGAAATCCTCCCAGGGCGCTGCGCACCTCTTCCCGCAGATAACCCGGATAGGCCTCCCAGAAATTATCCAGCACGGTCTGTTCCGGATCCGCGTCGTCCAAAACAGCCTTTTGCTGGTCAAAATATCCCCACTCCACATTCTGCCCGAATTTGTATTCGCCGCTTAGCGGCGGGATCTCTCCGATCAGAGTCTTTAACAGGGTAGACTTTCCCTTCCCGTTTTCCCCGATAACGGCCAGCCGCTCCCTTTTCTGCAGCAGGAAAGATACCTCCTCCAGCACATGACCGTAACCGATGGCCAGCTTTTTGGCCTGCACCACATTGGTATAGCTTTCCGTCCTGGGTACATATCTTGCGTGGAAGGCCCTGGTATCAAACCGCCTGGGCTTCTCAATCTTTACCATATGCTCGATCGCCATCTGCTTGGATCTGGCCGCAGACACCTTAGACGGCGTGTTCTTCCACTTCTCAATCCACTCCGTAAGCCTTTTGATCTCCTTCTGCTGCTCCTCATAATCCTTTTCCTGCTTGATCAGATCCTGCTCCTTACACCTCATAAAGGCAGTGTAATTTCCCGAATACCGCCTGATCCTGTGATACTCGATTTCATAGGTCACATCGATGACCTTATCCAGGAACATCCGGTCATGGGATACGATCACCACCGCTTTGTCGTAATTTTTCAGGTAACCCTCAAGCCACTCGATGGTAGGCAGATCCAGATGGTTCGTCGGCTCGTCCAACAGCATGATATCCGGGCGTCCCAACAGCAGCTTGATAAACGCCACCTTCGTCTGTTGGCCTCCGGAAAAGCTGCCGATAGGGCGCTGCAGATCCTCCAGGGCAAATCCGAATTTCTGGAACATAACCTCCATATCCTGCCGCCAGGAATATCCCCGCAGAGCTTCCATCTTCCTCTGCAGCCCGTCATATTCCCCCAAAAGCCGCCTGCTGTAAGAGCTTTTCATCAACTCCTCCAGCTCCTTCATCCTTTTCTCGCAGGCAAAGACAGGCGCGAAGGTTTTTTTGATTTCCTCCTCCACCGTCACCTCCGTGTCCGCAAAATTCACCTGACGCAGGAAACCGATCTCCTGCTTCCCCGCCATGGTAATGCCGCACTCTTCGTCGCTGTCCGGGTTGCTCATCCCGATATCTCCCGCAATGAGCTTTAACAGAGTGGTTTTTCCGCATCCGTTCCTGCCGACCACGGCAATTTTTTCCCTGTCGCGCACCTCAAAATTTACATCCTGCAATATAATGTCCGCGCCATACTGCACCAGCGCGTGTCTGATCTGATATCTCATAACTGTCTTCCCTGTCCGTTCTGCCCTTCCTGTTCTGCGCAATCGGCGAAAACTGCTTCCCGCCGCTGCATTAAAATACCGGAGTCAACAAAAAAGGCGGCAATCCGAACCGAATCACCGTCCTTTTGTCCTGCCGGCAGCGGGACTTGAACCCGCACGTTGTTGCCAACAACAGATTTTGAGTCTGCCTCGTCTGCCATTCCGACACGCCGGCATGTACAGAAAACCCTGCACTAAATGTAATCTTAACACACAATCCGCCGCTTGGCAAGTTATTTCATCGGAATTTTCATCGGCTTCTCTGATAACTCCGGGTCCTGCTTTTTCGCAGCATTCTCTCTATTCTCATTGGAACTGTTCTCGTGGAATTCATTCCTGAGAAGAAAACATATCTCTGTCATCCAAATAGCCATATGTAGTGACAAAGGCATCCCTGTATTCTTCTTTCATTCGAAAGCCCTCGGAAATATCCCTCCCCCGCAATTCAATCAAATCCAGCCTTGCCGCATAAGGCGTTGAGGGGAATGCATAATAGCCCGCCTGATCGCCATCCTGCGGAACATAAATGGTCTCTTCTCCCAATTTATATTCATTACAAGTATATTGGTAATAGTCGGCGCCTGTCCTTTTATATTTCCACTCACAGTTCATGCCGTAATGCAATATGGGATACATGCAATAACTTAGAAGGGCAATCATAATTGCAGCTGCCTCTCCGGATGCAAATTTCCTTTCTTTACATTCCCCTACCAAAAGCTTCCCCAAAACCAGCAATGGCATCATCATCATATATGCACTTCCATACCGCGAAAGCGGAGCACCGATGAACCACAGCGCGAAACATGCGGTCACTGTAAGCACTATCAGAAAGTATCGCCAATCTCTTTTGAAGCCTTTGTATAGGCTATATATAAATGCAACAATCGTTGTCAATACATTTAAAACAAACAACTGTTTCAGGAAACGGCTCAGATTTCCATACCAAAAAACAAACCATTCCCTGAATGGTGTGTCAAACAGCCTCACATTATTCAGTCCCCAGCCCCATACTTTTATTTCATTCCGGTCAAAAGTCAATGTATATGCCGGCATTTTCCAATCCACATCAAATAAATCCAGTTCCGGATATGGATACAGCAGATAACCTGAAATCATCACATTCCTTATCAAAAATGGCAGAATAATAATAAATCCTGCAAAGATATAGCAGCCGATTTCTACCCTCTTTTTCTGCTTAATCAGTTTGACAGCCGGATACAACATAAGCAATACTATCATAGCCGCAGATAATTTTACTGATACATCAAATAGAGCCAAAAGACACAAATAGGCATAGGGAGCTTCCTGCTCCTCCTTATCTTCCCATAAAGATATCCATTTAATCAAAATATAAAAAACAAGCCCCAATGCCAGATGATCAGATCCGGAAGAACTGACCGCCAAATAGTTCTGTGGATCATTGAGAAAGATAATCAAACCCAGACGCAAAAAATCTGATACGAAAAACCTCCTTTGCCTGAAAGCTTTGACAGAGAGCACCCCATAGCTAAGCAAAAGCATTGTTATAAAACCATTTACACTGTGCAGGGACTGATTTACAAGAAACTTCATGCTGAACAGAGCCTGCAGACAAAATACGGAACTATTATAGGCCAGCCGATTGTGCAAATTTCCAAGTCCCCGGACAACACCATACTCCTCAATCCATCGGATGCTCTGTGCATGATACAGACCTGTATCATAGTGAAGAATATCTCCGCTTGTTATCAGTACAAGAACAACGATTGCCCCCCCCACGCCCAAAACTAATGCTGTTTTCTCTGTCCTCAATTTTGAAATCATGTTCCGTATATACTGCCAAAAACTTTTCCTCATCAGAAAAGCAACCGCCAGGACAATACACAACAGCAAAACCGTAGCAGCTGCACCGACTTTATACACCAGACTAAAGAATTCTGCATACACAGTCAAAAAACAGATACCTGTCAAAAGCACCATATCCATATCCAGCTTCGCATAACCTGTCAGCTTATTTAATAAGGAAAGCATTGCATAGCCCACACATAAAGCCGATATTCCTATCCATAACCAGCTTACAGCAATCAATATCATATTCTTCTGCTCTCCTCCTATAAGTTTGCGAACTGAATCCTGCCAATAACCCATCCCTGATACTCAAAAAATTTCTCTTCCATCACATACATATTTTCCTTTATGCTGTCGCGTATATCTTCTCCCACCTCAGGTAAATAGAAAAAGTATCCAACTTTATTCCCTGTAATTTCTTTTAAATTGCTTTCCGTTGATAAGTGGTATATCTGCATACAAATGTAATCATTCCCCTCATATGCCACTCTTTTTTTCTTATCCTGATCCCAGTATTCCTCTTTCACCAGTATGCCATTTTGCATACTGTCCCAGTCCCCTGTTCCATCAAAAAACCAGCTGCTTCCATTCATTGCCGGAAAGCAGATTACCACATTTTCTTCAGAAACCGCGTCAGTCAATGCTTTATTAAGTGCTTTATCAAAACTCATATACTGCTGGTTATATACAATGGCGTCGCTAAGGTATTCTCCCCGCTGTGTATTGACAATAAATGTTTCTCCCACATTATGTTTCTCAAATAAAGACAATGTAACCGGATCTACTGTCCTGTAATTTGAAATCAACATTATTCCTGTCAAAATAACAGCCACACCGTATTTCAACAACTTATTTGAAAGCATAGCCAAAGAAACAATTACAATAAGATTCAAAACCGCAATATGTGTATCTATATATCTTGCGTGATTCACAGTTTTAAACCAGCAGCTAAACACAATAAAAGCCAAATCGCTGCACAACAAAGGAAAAATCATCTTAATAA
Organism: bacterium; assembly: GCA_023664305.1. Taxonomy (GTDB): domain Bacteria; phylum Bacillota; class Clostridia; order Lachnospirales; family Lachnospiraceae; genus Acetatifactor. Next base: position 71,315 of record JAMPFT010000009.1, read on the forward strand.
ATTCCGTTTTCTTACTGTGTGCCAAAAAAACAACAAAAATGATTCCACACACTGCCAGAAGCCAATTGAAATTAAGCCCCAAAAAAACAGCCAGTTTGTCCAAAATGTAAACCTTATCAAAGCTAAATGCACCTACTCCATCCCAGTTTGGTAATTTTACATAAACATACAGCCAGCTGAGGCCTACTGCCAGCATTCCATAATATTCCTTTTTTCTCAACACTCTCTTCAGACAGTTCCATTTTCCGCTTTTACCACAGACACTCTGAAAAAGATCATTTAACAATAGCCCCAGGCACAGAAAGGCATATGCGATAACCGCTGTTTCCTTTACAAAACAAAATATCAGCGAGAAAAAAATGAAAAAAACCCATTTTTTACTCAGGCAAAAATAGAATAATATCGGGAATATAACAATTACCCAGTAATCCCAGTAATTATAGTTTACCAGTCCCAGCAAAAAAGGCGAAAAAGCATATATCGCACTAAACAAAGCCGCCTCTCCGTCATTGGATTTTGTCTTCATTCTCAGCACAAGATAAATGCTCCACACACTTGCCAGGTACAATCCTATATTCAGGACTGTCATTCCAAGCTTCAGATTGCCAAACAGGACTCCTGCCATCAGATTAACAGCTACATAAGCCATGCTGATATGATTGCAAAAGGACAGGCTATTGACATTAAATATAGCCGTTATATTAAGCTGCTGCATATATTTATATAAAAACGCGCCGTCCCACCTCGCTTCTGCCGAAGAATTCCAAATGGCAAGTGCGCAAACAATCACTAATAACAATAGTATGAACTTTCTGTCCTTCAGCTTTTTTTCTGTTTTTTCTTTGCAATACCTCAATCCCTGAATCCACAGTCCCAGACAACAGACTGCTATAACAAGGCAGGAAATCAAATAGCTTTTTCTCCCAAAAAATTGAAATACTTCTTTCTCTTTTATTCCTAATATCAAAAAAACAAATGCAATTCCTGCATTTAAAACAGATAATTGCTTTATTATCTCCTTCTTCCCCTTTTTTATCAACAGGTTTTGCGAAAAAACATGAAGACATATGGCTCCAAACAACAGACCGAAATGCCACCTCCCCGTCAAACCGCTTTGATAGCCTGTCGTTAGAAAGAAAAAAGAAGTCAAAGAAAACAGAGAAATTATTTCCATCCAAAAAGGAACACTGCCCTTTCTATCCTCCATAAATACCCCCGCCAAATCTGTCTTTGATTTATCTATAATATACTGCCATAACCATATTTTTCAAGGTATTATACCTTTATTTCAGGGCAACAGCATTTACCGAGACATCCATATTTCGCCTGATTTAGTAAGACAAAGGCTGCTCCCCGCAGAACATTCAAGTAATTTCGGATCCTACCGAAGCTCCATCGCAACCGTCACATCGTTTCCCCGCACGCATACCCGGGCCGCGCTTCCCACCACCAGAGGCATCATCGGCGGTCTGTGCCCCAGATCCACATCCAGAATCACCGGCACATTCTTTCGTCCCGCCACCTCCAGCACTGCCCCGTACGCATCCAGATTCATCATCGGCTCCCCGTTTGCAGGTCTGCCGATCAAAAAGCCTTTCGCATGCTGAAACCAGCCGGACTCTTCCATCTGCCACATGGCACGGCGGATGGCAAACACATTCAGATCGCAGGACTCCAAAAACCACAGGATACCGTCGTCTTTGTATTTCTCCGCAAAAATCTTTGTCTTGTCAAACTGGGTCCCCGTCAGATTGACCAGACAGTCCATACAGCCTCCCAGCAGCCTGCCGGAAAAGCAGATTTCCTCATCGTCCGCAATCCGCCTTTGTCCCAGAAAGCTTTTAACCGCAAGAGGCTCCGTCAGGTTATAAGGCTCCAGAGGATGTTCTTCGTCCTTAAACGATTCGTTCTCCCACATCCCGTAACCGCTCACCCTGCGGGTCTCTCCCGTCAGAATCCGAAAAGCGTCCCACAGCGATCGGTGCCAGGGCTCCATGCCAAAGCTGGGCGCACAGGGGCCGTATACGGAAGCCGTGTCCGCCAGAACCGCCAGCGTGTAAGTCAGATTCGTATTATCGGAATAGCCCATGAACCATTTGGGCTCCAGCCGCGCCAGCTTTCCAAAATCCACAAAGGGGAGAATTTCGCACATCAGCTCTCCGCCGCCGCAGGAAATCAGACAGTCCGCTTCGGAGGCAAACATCTCCATGACCTCCGCGCCGCACTTTTCAGGCGTATTGCTGATCCCCACTCCTTTGTCGGCATAGCAGTTGGGACCCGTAAGAAGCTTATAGCCTTTCTCCCTCCAGTTTTTCAGGGCGGCATCAAAAGCCGTCCGATAAGGCTCTGTCGCACACCCGAAGGACGGCGCAAGAAAGCCTATTGTTCCGCCCTCAGGTAAATTTTTCGGATATCTCATTTCCTGCCTCCCTGCCTTTTGTTTCCCGCAAAAAAGTGCCCCTTCGTAACGCTTTTTTATCCTCTCAGTTTATCATAGATTTCAAAGCAGTCAAACGTGGCAAAGTAATCCTCCGGCGTCTCCGCCCGGCGGATGAGCTCGACGCTTCCGTCCTCCCGCAGCAAAAGCTCCGCGGATTTCAGCTTTCCGTTGTAATTGTAACCCATGGAAAAGCCGTGCGCCCCGGTATCGTGGATCGCAAGGTAATCCCCGATCTCCACCTCCGGCAGCGGCCTGTCGATGGCAAACTTGTCGTTATTCTCGCAAAGCGATCCCACCACGTCATACACACGGTCGCAGGGCCTTCCTTCCTTCCCCAGAACGGTAATATGATGATACGCGCCGTACATGGCGGGACGCATCAGATTCACCGCACAGGCGTCCACGCCGAGGTACTCCTTGTAAATATGCTTCTCGTGGATCACCCTGGTCACCAGATGGCCGTAAGGCGCCGTCATGAACCGCCCCAGCTCGGTATAGATCGCCACATCCCCCATGCCCGCGGGTACTAACACCTCTTCATAAATCTTTCTCACGCCCTCCCCGATCACTCTGATATCGTTAGGCTCCTGATCCGGCCTGTAGGGCGTGCCGATTCCGCCGGACAGGTTGATAAAGGTAATATGCGCCCCCGTCTGTTCCTGCAGCTCGACCGCAAGCTCGAACAGCTGCTTCGCCAGCGTCGGATAATACTCGTTGGTGACGGTATTGCTGGCTAAAAAGGAGTGGATTCCGAAATTTTCCACGCCCTTTTCCCTTAATCTCCGGAATCCTTCGAACATCTGCTCCCTGGTGAAGCCATATTTTGCGTCTCCGGGATGATCCATGATATCCGTTCCCAGAGAAAAATGTCCGCCGGGATTAAAGCGGCAGCTTAACGTCGCGGGCAGCTTCCCCAGGATTTTCTCCAGGAAATCAATATGCGTGATATCGTCCAAATTGACGGTCGCGCCGATTTCTGCGGCATAGGCAAATTCCTCCGCCGGGGTATCGTTCGAGGAAAACATAATATCCTCTCCGCCTATTCCCAGTGCGTGGCTCAGCATCAGCTCCGTCATGGAAGAACAGTCACAGCCGCAGCCGCATTCTCTCAAAATATCGATCAAAAAGGGATTCGGCGTGGCTTTGACGGCAAAGAACTCCTTATATCCCGGATTCCAGGAAAAAGCTTCCTTCAGGGCTAATGCATTTTCCCGAATACCTCTCTCGTCATAAATGTGAAAGGGAGTCGGATATTGTTTTACAATCTCCTCTACCATCTCTTTTGTCACAAACGCTCTCTTATCCATTTTCTTTTCCTCGTCCCGTAATCTGCAGACTGCTTTCAAAATCTGCATTTTTCTCATCCCCTGATCCGCCGCGCAGGCGTTTCCCGCATCCGACGCCGCAACCGTCGGGCAATCCCTCTCTGCGGCTTTTTTCTGCAGACGCGGCAGGACATTCTGTTTTTTCACCGCCGCGCAGGCAGTCCTTCTTCCGCCGTCACAGCAGACGGCTTCTCATCTCCTCCGCCGTCATGGGACTTAAATAGGCCGGCGCTACGTCGAACACCGTCTTACACCCTTTCATTCCCTCCTGATTCATACGGTACGCCGCCCTCGCATAAGCGACCAGAACGCAGGCCGTAAATTCCGGGTTGGAATCCAGCTTCAGACTGTATTCGATCACATGGCTGTGCTCTCCGTTTTGTCCCGTCTTTCCTGTCCGCAGCACAAACCCGCCGTGCGGGATCCCCGCATGGTCGCGCTCCAGCTCCTCCTCCGTGATGAAATGAACCGTCGTGTCATAGTCGGCAAAATAGTCCGGCATGGTCTTAATCTCTCTCTCGATCCGTTCCCTGTCCGCGCCTTCCTCTGCCACCACAAAGCATTCTCTAATATGCTTCTGCCGGGCCGTCAGCTCCGGATTTTCGCCCCTGCGCACCGCCTCCAGCGCTTCCTCCACGGGAACGGTATACTGCTTGGCATTCCTGACGCCCGCGATCCTGCGGATCGCGTCGGAATGTCCCTGACTGACGCCCTTTCCCCAGAACGTGTAATCGCTGCCCTGGCGCAAAATTGCGTTGGCATACAGTCTGTTCAGGGAAAACATACCCGGGTCCCATCCCACGGAAATCATGGCGGTCTTTCCGCCCTCCCGAGCCGCCTGATCCACAGCCGCAAAATGCTCCGGAATCTTCGCATGGGTGTCAAAGCTGTCTACCACATTAAAATAACGCGCATATTCCGCCGTCTGCTTCGGCAGATCCGTAGCGGAGCCTCCGCACAGCATCAATACGTCGATATCGTCCTTTCTTTTCAGAATCTCGTCCACAGAATATACCGGCACTCCGCTGAGCGTCTTTACTGTCTCCGGAGCTCTTCTGGTAAAAACGGCGGTCAGCTCCATGTCGCCGTTCTGACGCACCGCGCACTCGATTCCCTTTCCCAGATTTCCGTAACCCATAATTGCAATTTTCATATTATTGACCATACCTTTCCGCAATTTTTACCTGTTTTCAATCTGCCAGTCGATCGGCCCGACGCCGTGCTCTTTTAGAAAACGGTTCGTCTGACTGAAAGGGCGGCTCCCGAAAAAACCGTTGTAGGCCGACAGGGGGCTGGGATGCGGCGCTTTCAGGATCAGATGATGCGGATTGTTCAGCATCCGCTCCTTCAGCTGGGCCGGTCTGCCCCAGAGGATAAACACGATCGGTCTGTTCTGTTCGTTCAAGGCCCTGATCGCGGCGTCCGTAAACTCTTCCCAGCCCTTTCCCCGGTGGGAATTTGCCATATGCGCCCGCACCGTCAGAACCGTGTTCAACATCAGAACGCCCTGCTCGGCCCACTTGACAAGATATCCGTTGTTCGGAATATAACAGCCAAGGTCATCCTGCAGCTCCTTATAAATGTTCACAAGCGAAGGCGGGATCTCCACCTGTGGCTTCACCGAAAAGCAAAGCCCGTGAGCCTGCCCCACGTTGTGATAGGGATCCTGCCCGATAATCACTACCTTCACCTTACTCAAGGGCGTCAGATGAAAGGCATTGAAGATATCGTCCGCCGGCGGAAATATCTGCGCCGTGTTGTACTCGTTCAGGACAAATCGGTACAGCTGACGGTAATACGGTTTGTGAAACTCCGGTTCCAGAACCGACAGCCAGTCGTTGTTTATCATTGCCATGTCCCGCATCCCCTCCCTTATGTCCGTCTACAGCCGCACACTGACGCCGTTTTCTCTCAAATATTCCTTCACCTGCCGGATCGTCAGCTCCCTGTAATGAAAAAGCGACGCCGCCAGCACGGCCTCCGCTCCGGCCTCCGCAAGCGCCTCCAGGAAATGCTCCGGTCTGCCCGCGCCGCCGGACGCGATAACCGGGATACGCACCGTCTCCGTCACGGCTTTGATCAGCTCCAAATCGTATCCTGCCTTCGTGCCGTCGCAGTCCATACTGGTCAGCAGGATTTCTCCCGCTCCCAGACTTTCCGCTTTTCCTGCCCACTCCACGGCGTCCATTCCCATATCCACGCGTCCGCCGTTTTTATAGATATTCCAGCCGCTGCCGTCCGCCCTGCGCTTTGCGTCGATGGCCACCACGACGCACTGGCTGCCGAATTTATCCGCGCCGTCGCTGATCAGCCGCGGGTTCATGATAGCCGCCGAGTTTATCGCAATCTTGTCGGCTCCCTCCCGCAGGATCGCCCGGAAATCCTCCACCGTCCGGATCCCGCCGCCTACGGTAAAGGGAATAAACACCCGCTCCGCCACCTGGCGCACCCAGCTAAGCTGAGTATCCCGATTGTCCGCAGAGGCGTTGATATCCAGAAAAACCACTTCGTCCGCGCCCTCTCTGTCGTAGACGGCGGCCGTCTCTGCCGAATCTCCCGCGTCCTTCAGATCCACAAAGTTGATACCCTTGACAACCCGCCCGTCCTTCACGTCCAGACAGGGAATCACTCTTTTCGTGTGCATTTTCGTCAGCCTCCGTTCCACGCTTTCGCCATGCCGCCCGCGCGGCAGCATATCCTGCAGCCGCCAAAAGCTTCTGCGTCCTCTAACCCTTCCGCGTTATTCCGATAAAATTCCGCAGGATCCGCAGCCCTGCGTCGGAGCTTTTCTCCGGATGAAACTGACAGGCAAATACGTTTCCCTGTTCCACGGAGGCGTGAATCCGCACGCCGTATTCCGCCGTGGCGGTGACGATCTCTTCCTCTTGTGCCTCCAGATAATAAGAATGTACAAAATAGACATATGTTTTTTCCGGCAGTCCTTTTAGAAGTCTTCCCCGGTTTAAAAAGCTTAAATCGTTCCAGCCGATGTGAGGCACCTTTACCCCGGTCTGCACGGGGATTTTTACAATTCTGCCCTTCAGGATATGAAGTCCTTCCACCCCCGGACTCTCCTCGCTGCCGTCAAACAAAAGCTGAAGCCCCAGACAGATGCCCAAGAGGGGAATCTGCCTCTTTACGCACTCCCGCAGCACTTCATCCAGTCCGGCGGCACAAAGCCTGTTCATAGCGTCACCAAAGGACCCGACCCCCGGCAGTATCACGCCGTCTGCGCGCAGAATCACGGCGGGATCTCTTGTCACCGCCGTTTCTTCCTTCAGAAAAAGAAGAGCCTTTTCCACACTTTTCAGATTTCCCGCATCATAATCAACGATTGCAATCATACCGTCAATCTCCTCCGCGCATGTCTTTTTGTCCGCCGGAAACAACCTGAAAAGCGGTCTACTGATTTTCGATAAAGAGACCGTTTCCCAGTTCTTCCTCCTCCGGCAGAGGATCCGACATACCGCCGTCTTCCGCCTCCTCCGGCGTATCCTGCGCTGTCGGAGCATCCGGCTCGTTCCATTTCTCTAAAGACTTTCCTTCCACAACAGCCGTCACCATTCTTGTGTAGGTAATATCGTTTCGCTGGGAAGCAATCTCCTTCGCCTGGCTCTCCGTCAGGCCGTACCTCTCCTCCAGCGCATTCAGAATCGCCGCATATCCTGCCGCAACCTCGGACCCGGCGTTCCAGCGGTTCGCGTACTCATACAGTTCAGGATACCGGTCTACCGACTGGATCAGGCTGTCCAAAGCCTGCAGCTCGTCTCCCTCTTCCACCCAAAATTCATATTCCCGCATCCACAATCTGATATAGAGAATACTTTCCGACTTGCCGAACATAATACTCTCGGTTTCGTCCAGCTTTTTCCCGAACAAATCCCGATAACAGGTCTCATAATCCCCCTGATAATATGCCGTCCTCGCGTTACTCTTGTCCGTATATTCTGCCGCCGCATTCACGAATACGAACAGAAGCACTCCCAGCGAAACGCCGACCAGGACCACCGGCAGAACCTTTTTAACAGACAGCTTCTTCCCAAAGCCGACAGCGGGCTCCTTCGGCTCTTTTTCTTTTCCGGCCTTCGCCGGTTTCTTCTGTTTCGCCGGCTTCTTGGGCTTGGCCTGTTTCTTTTGCTTCGCGTCCTTATCCTTTTTGGGCTTTGCCTTGGCCGCATTCCCGCCTTTCCCAGACTTTTTGCCGCCGCCCTTCTCGTTGTCCAGCTCGTTCAAAATCTCCTGATTTTCCTCGGAAAGCCGAAGATCCTCGTTCTCATCGTCATCCTCCGTCAGGAAATCCTTTATCTTGGAAAGGAACGGCTTTTTCCCTTTGTCCTCCCCGTCTTCCCCGTCTGCGTCCCGGTCGGGAATCAGCTTATCGGCCTCGTCCGGATCCAATGCAAGCGTTTCGTCGGAAAAGATAGAATCCCCGTCCGCATCATCCGTAAACAGGCCGTCAATATCTACCCCCAGCCCGTCATCCTCCGGCTCTTCTTCCTGTGCCCCGTCCCCTTGCGGCTCTTTTTCCCCGGCCTCTGCGCTCTGTGGCTCTTCTTCCCGGTTCTCTGCGTCCTGCTTTTTATCCCGTGCCGCAGCGTCTCCTGCTTCCCTCTCCGGAGAATCCGCCTCTTTTGCCCCGCCGTCCTCAGAAAACGCGGCGTCTTCTGCCCCGTCAAATTCCGCGTCAATGTCAAAAAATTCCGCCTGCTCTTCCTCTTTTTCCGCAGGCATGGCGTCTGTCTCCGGCATCTTTGCCTCGGAGAGGATGGAATCCAGCAGCGACATATCCATAAATTCCGATTCTTCGATATCGTCCGTCAACCCGGCGGCTTTCTTCGCCTGCTTCTTCCTTTTGGCGTCGGCCTTCGCCAGCTTTGCCGCCTCCTTAGAAGCCTGTCTCTCCGCCTTTTTGGCAGCGGCCTCCGCCTTCTTGCGCTCCCGTTTTTCCTCCCTGCTCTCCCCTTTGCGGGCGGGCTTTTCATCGCTTGTCTCCGCTTCCCGTCTCCCCCCGACATCCGCTTCGGGCTTTTCTTCCGAAAGCTCCCATTCCGAACCGTCCTCCGAATCGTCAATCGTTTCGTGATTGTCCGATTTTTCAAGCAGCTCCTGTATTTCCTGGAGTTCGCTGTCGTCGCTGTCCTCCAGCATCTTCAGCACATCCTCGTCCGAAAGATCCATATCGGAGGCATTCAGAAAATCATCCTCATCCGTCTTCTCATCGACAGTCAGCAGATTTTCAATCTCGTCCTCCGTCATGCCGCTGACCGCATCCAGATCAAGGGACAGATCCTCCCCGCTGTCTTCCGGCTGCGTTCCGACGCTGTCTTCCGGCGCATCGTCCTTTTCTTCCAGATTTTTCAAAAGCTTATCCAGATAGTCTTCCTGTGAAGGCATAATATCTCCTCGACTTTCCTAAATATATGTCACGCCGCCTGTCGCCAGGCGAAGCAATATCCGCGCTACCTTAGTTTATCACAGTATGCGCAACCATTCAATCGCATTCTGCGCAATTCCCCATCCTTTTTGCGCCAATTCCTCCGTCAATTGATACAATTTTTCATGCACACGGATCAGGCGCGCCTGTCTGTTGAAAAAAACAATCTTTTCAAAGGGCCATCGGATCACCGTGGGAAACTGCATCCCCACCCCCAGCTCCAGCACCGCCAGGCTTCGGTTCAGAGTTCCCTGGAGCCATTTCGTGTAAAGCCTCCACTGCTCCTCATAGCCGCTCTCGGCGTAATTCTCCGCGTAGACGTTGTTCAGGATCATCCGCCCGCCGCATGCTTTACAGCTTCCGGGCAGATATTTTTCCTCCGAAACGGGGCGTCCCTCAAAAAGCGCCGTAAACAGCTTTTCGATATGTTCCCGATCCGTCTCCTCCAAATCGGCCACACTCTCCGGACATCCCTTCTCGCACTGCTTCATTAATCCCGTCCCGCAGGGCATCACAATTCTTCCCGGTTTCCAGGGCGCAAGCGCCACGCGGCTGTCTACGACCGTAGCCACCGCAAAATAATTCCTGCCCTCCAAAAGCGCGGCAAGCTTCTGAAGCGTCTCTTCCACGCAGGCTCCCCCCAGCCGTCGGGAACAGTATTCGCCCCAGGCGGGCGAAAGCCACAGGCAGTCCCTTTCCCGAAGAAACGCGCAGCCTTTTTCATACTCCCCGCACTCCCGGAGCCTTTTTGCGTCGTTAAACTCCTCTCCCAGTCCCACAAGAATCAGCTCCGCATTCTTTAGGGCGGAAAGGATTTCCGATGTCTCCATTTCCCGTTCTCCCATCATACAAGAGAGCCGGGATCCCTCCCAGCTCTCCACTCCAAATCCTTATTTATCCAAATGCTTCTCGTCCACCAGCCGGTCCACGATTCTGACCAGATTACCGATCTCCGGCTTCGACAGCTGCGCGTCCGCCCCGAGAGATTCGCCCTTCTTCTTCATCTCTTCGTTTACCAGTGAGGAGAAAATAACAACCGGAATGTCTGAGGTCAGTTCGTCCGACTTCACCAGCTTCGTCAGCCTGTGGCCGTCCATCTCCGGCATCTCGATATCCGTGATGATCAGCCTTACATGCTCCTTCAGCGTACCGTCCGCCTTGCACTGGCAGATCACATTGAATGCCTGCTGGCCGTTCTCCGTATGAATCAGATTATCGTATCCCGCCTTTTTCAGGGAATCCACAATCAGCTTATTCAGAAGAGGCGAATCCTCCGCGATCAGGATCGGCACATTACTCCTCTTCCTCTCGCCCAGCTCGCTGATCTCGGACACCTTAAGCCCCGTCTCGGGATTGATATCGGATACGATCTTCTCAAAGTCAAGGATGATAATCAGCTTTCCGTCCCGTTTAATGATTCCGGTGGACACACTCTCGTCCGTCGTGGAAATCGTTGCGTCCGGCTTGATGATATCTCTCCAGGAAACCTTATGGATTCCCAGCACACTGTCAACATGGAACGCAAGATCAAGCTTGTTGAAATTAGTCAGGATAAACAGACCCGTAGGCTCCGAGGTTCCTCTTCCCAGACAGTTTTTCAGGTCGATAGCGGTAATCATGATATCACGGGGCATAAAGATTCCCTCGATGCTGGGATGGGAATTTGGCACCGGCGTCACGGGCTCATAAGAGATAATCTCCCGGATCTTCGCCACATTGATGCCGTAGGTATTGCTGCCCAACGTAAATTCCAGAATTTCCAGTTCATTAGTTCCGCTTTCCAATAAAATTTTTGTATCCATTTTCAATCCTATCCGCGCGCTGCGGGGCGCACCCAAATCAATAGTTGAATACGCATTTTTATTCAACCTTCCACCGTACACCTTGAATAAAAACATTTTAACATACTCCGTCGAAAAATGAAACATTTATCTGCATTTTTTGTGCAAATTTTTCCGCGAAATTTTCCTGCCTCTTTTTACCGGACGTTTTAAATGTTCTCATTCCGCACGGTCTCGATAATATTTTTGCGGTCCGTCTTCTTCATGGAATAGCGCATCACCGCAAACAGCAGCACAAACACGGCGGCGGCCGAAACCAGAATCCCCGTCAGGGGAAGTCTGTACCCCGTGACGATACCGTACCCCAAAGCCTTGTGAAACGCCAGAGAAATCAGGATTCCCAGCGGGATCCCCAAAAGCAGCGCCTTCCCGCCGTAAAAGATTCCCTCCAGCCAGATCATTCTGCCAAACTGCCTGCGGGTCATGCCGACGGAACGGCAGATTGCAAACTCCGGCGCCCGCAGCTCCATGTTCGTGGTGACTGTGTTAATGATATTGGTCACGCCGATCAGCGACACCACAATGATAAAGCCGTAGAGGAAAACCGCAGCCGCAAGCTGCAGGCTCCTGCCGGAGCGGTATTCCGCGTCCGTGTTGTAGGTATGATAATCTAAAAGGTTCAGCTCGCGGCTGACCGTCCTCTCCAGCTCGTCCGGGTCGCTGCAGCAGAGATAGACATTGACCTGCCGCTCCGCCTGTGCGTCAAATTCATGGGCGTCCCACCAGTCGTTGCTGACGATCAGTATAGTCCTGTTGTTCACGGAATTGCTCAGACTCATGGGAACTTCTTTCGTCTGCAGCGCCACCTCGATCTCGAAGCTGCCGCCGCCCTTCGCCCCTGCTCCCCGGATTATGTCGCCCGGGCGGTAGTTGACAATCTCTCCCTCGTAATGATAGCGCTTTCCGTTCTCCGCCGTCTCCATCACATATGCCGCCATCACGATGGCCTGATCCTTTACCTTCTCCGGATCCAGCCCCAGAGACGCGCAGTAATTTCCGTACCCGCTCTCTCCCAGCGTCATCACCCGAAACTGCTCTCCCGCGACCCCGCCGGTTCCCTCCAGGGCCTCCAGATAATCCCGGGTAAAAGGAATCTCGCTCTGCGACGTGTCAACGTTCATACCGCCGTACCTTCGAATCTCCGCCTGCTCCACGCCCTCCAGTCCCGCGATCTCTTCCGCTTTTTCGGGCGCGTCCTCGTCAAACAGGCTCACCAGAAGCTGATATCGCTCCGATCCGTAATATACCTCCGTAGCCAGAGACGCCAGCTCCATAAAGCTGCACATCCCGATAAACACCGCCACGCTGACTACGATAGACACCACCGTGGTGCGGTACTTTACCTTTGCCCTCTGTAAATTCCGATAAGCCAGCTTACCGCCTATTCCGAAGAGCTTTTCGATCAGCCTCGGACAGCGAATCTCCTTTCTGCTGAGCTTAACCGTGTCTCCTGCCCGGATTGCGCTGATGGGAGAAACCTTTGCCGCGCGCCGCGCAGACCCGTAGGCCGACAGAAAAACGGTGAGAAGCGCCATTGCCGCCGCCAGAATCACGGCAGGAACGGACATGTCAAAGACCAGGCCGAAGCCCATGCCCTGTTCCACCAGCCCGCCCACTACCCGCACGATAACGACCGCGGCCAGAATCCCGCTCCCTATCCCGAGCGGGATTCCCACAGCCGCCAGAAATCCCGCCTCGTAATAGACGATCTTGCGCTGTTGGACGGATGTGGTTCCCACAGAGGCAAGTCTTCCGTAAAGCTTCATTTTCTCCGTCAGAGAAATCACAAAGCTGTTGCGGATACAAAACACACCTGCAATCACAATGATCAGAACCGCCACCGCACACATCGCATAGAGCATGTTCATAATGCCCATGGAAAAACGCATCAGTTCCCAGCGCACCACGCCGGTATTCTCCCGCGCGCTCTGTGCAAAATCCGAACCGCCGCCTCCCGCGTTTTCATATTCTTCCACGGAAATTCCCAGAATCCCGGCCGTCACCTCTTTGCCGTGCTTCAGCGCCTTCTTTGTATAGGTGACGTACACCTCCAGACTGCGGGCCTCCTCCGACTCCTCCGGATAAGTAAACACAGAATAGCCGGGCGCAGCATAGGACTCTGCCATACTGCTGGGACGCTCCGCCATTCCCACGACGGTATAGGTTTTCTCAACCGTGTGTACAAGGGTCTCTTCTTCTCCCGCATAGGGATTCTCCTGCTCCAGCGGATACCCCTGCGCAAGCCGTTGGCCGATCCGAAGCGTCAGCGTATCTCCCACCTTCAGATCCACGCCGCCGTTGCTGCGGATATGGCGGCTGATCACAAGCTCCTCCCCGTTCTCCGGCATACGTCCTTCTACCAGCTTGAGTGCCATGGCTTCCGCTCCCGTCTCATCCAGCGCCCGGACATAAAGATACGGCTTATCCTGATTGCGGCAGCCTTCCAGCACGGCATAGCCCATCTCCTCCGCGATTCCAAAGCTCTCCACATTACGGTTGGTCTCGAAAATTTTCAGGTTTTCGGCGTTCACTCCCGTAAACAGATAATGAAAATCGCCGCTTCCCGCCTTTTCATAAGCCACCATACTGGCCCGGAAGCTTTCCGCCATACAGGCCACCGCCGTGATCAGCGCAGTGGCCAAGATGATCCCCACGACAGTCACCGCCGTGCGTTTTCGATTTTCCTTCATGGAGCGGTAACAGCATTTTTTCAATACGTTCATCCTCTTACGCTCCTCTCTGTCCGTCGCATACACGGCCGTCTTCGATGACCAGCACCCGGTCTGCCTGCTTCGCCAGCTCCAGATTATGTGTGATCATGACAATCGTCTGCCTGTATCTGCGGTTGGAGAGCTTTAAAAGCTCCAGAATCTCATTGCCCGCCCGGGTATCCAGATTTCCCGTGGGTTCGTCCGCCAGAAGAATCGCAGGCCTTGTGATCAGCGCTCTGCCGATGGCTGCTCTCTGCTGCTGTCCGCCGGAAAGCTGATTGGGCAGATGACGCAGATGTCCGGCAAGGCCCAGCGTCTCCGCCAGCTCCTTCACATACTCCCGATCCACCTCTCTTCCGTCCAGCTCGCAGGGCAGCGTCATATTCTCCTCCACATCCAGTACCGGGATCAGATTATAAAACTGATAAATCAGCCCTACCTGTCTTCTCCGAAACACGGCAAGCTGATCGTCCTTCAGCCGATAAATATCCTGATTCTCGATCAGCACCTTGCCGGAGGTGGGCCGGTCCACTCCTCCCATCATATGCAGAAGCGTAGACTTTCCGCTTCCCGAGCTGCCCACCACAGCCACAAATTCCCCCTGTTCCACCGAAATGCAGGCGTCGTCTACCGCAAGGATCCTGTTTTCTCCCTGCCCGTAAACCTTGCACAAATGCTCCGTTCTCAAAATTTCCATATCACTGCACACATCCTTTCCGTCATACACGGCTCGGTTTCCCGCCTGTTCTGACAGGATCAGTATAGAATCCGCAGGTGACATTTCAGTGACATTTTAAAAATTTCACAAAAAAAGCCGTGCCTTTCTCCCGGGAGGATTCCACCGTGATATATCCCTCCTGCCGCCCGATAATCTCCTTTGCCAGCGCCAGCCCGATCCCTACGCTGTCCGCTCCCGCGGACTTCCCCCGGTAAAACCGTTCAAAAAGATGCCTTTGCTCCTCCGGGCCGATTCCCTCCCCGTAATCCCTGACCGTCACCAGGGTATAGACATCGTTCTCCTGCGCCGCAAGCTCGACATACCCTCCTTCAAAGCTGTGCTCCAGAGCGTTCTTCACCAGATTTAGGAAAGCCTCGGACAGCCACTGTCCGTCCCCGAAAATTCTGATTTCCTCCGAAACGGCAATCCGAAACGTCACCTGACGCAGCTCCGCCAACAGCTCCAGCTTTCCGCAGACCTCCTCCAGCAGCTTTTTTACGGAAATACTCTGCCTCTCCAGCTCAACAACTCCCGCATCCAGTCTTGAAAGCTTTAGCAGAGCCGCCACCAGCCAGCTGACTCCGCTCACCTGTCGGCTGATCTCCCGCAGGAAACGGTCTCTGACGCTTAACGCCATCTCTTCGTTTTCCAAAAGATTATCCACCAGTACCGTCACGGAGGTCAGGGGCGTTTTCAGCTGATGAGAGATATCCGCCATGGCGTCCGCCAGAGCGCGTTTTCCTTCCCTGGCTCTCACAGCCTGCTCTTTCAGATATACCGTCATCTTATAGACCTCGTTTTTCAGTCCGCTCAGTTCATCCTCGCTGTTTTCTTCCAGTTCAAGACTGTAGTTTCCCCGGCTCAGCTCCTCCATATAACTACAGAGCTTTCGAATTTTTTCCCGCCGCTGTCCTGCGTACAGAAAAAGGATAACGGCTAAAAGCGCCGCAGAAAAAAAGGTACAGCGCAACAGCCCCAGGCGAAGTCCCAGCCTGTTCCGATCCGATTCCGCAAAGAAAAGACCTTCCTCCGGGATCACTCCGTACCGCCTAAGAAGGACTTCTCCCTCGCCGCTGTCGGTCCCGTCGTTCAATACCGCAAAAAATTCCTGCTCCGAAACCTCCGGGTAGGCTCTTTTTACACTGTCCAGCATACGGGCGGCCGCCATGGCATACATCCTGCTCTGCCGATCGCAATAATAGCTGACGGTCAGATGCCCTCCCAGCACGCCCAGCGCCAGGACCAGAAGACATCCCGCCAAAACATATTTCATCCCGATATTCAAAAAAAAGCTTCTTCTCTCCGTCCTCTCCATTCCCGATCCGCTCCTTCCGCAGGCTTTTGTCCTTACTTTTCTATCCGGTATCCGATTCCCCGCACCGTCTTAATCATCTGTCCGTCCGGATCGCCGATTTTCTCCCTGAGCCGCTTCATCGTCACACTCAGCGTGTTGTCGTTTACAAAATTGCCGGACAGATCCCAGATATGAGACAGAATCTCTTCCCGGGTAAAAAGCTTCCCGGGATATGCCGCCATAGACGACAGGATCCGATATTCCAGCCGCGTCAGCTTCAATTCCTCCCCGGATTTATATGCCTTTCCGCTCTCCAGATCAAGCTCGATATCGTGACAGATCAGACGTGAACTGCCCTTCCCGCTCCTGCGAAGCACATTCCTGATCCGGGAAATCAGCTCCCTGTTCCGAAAAGGCTTAATAATATAGTCGTCGGCTCCCAGCTCCAGGCCTTTTACAACATCGGCTTCCTCTTCTTTTGCCGTCAGAAAAATAACCGGACAGGGATCCGTCTTTTTTATCTCCTCGCAGAACGCAAAACCGTCTCCGTCCGGAAGGGATACATCCAAAAGAATTACATCCGGCCTAAACTCCTTTACCATACGTCCGGCCTCATGCAGGGTTCTTGCCGTGCGGAACTGATATCCCTCCTGTTCCAGCAGATATTCCAATCCCAGTATAATCGCCTCATGATCCTCCACCAACAGTATCTTCATCCTTACACTCCATACATGCCCCGGCGGGCATTCATTTCTCCCACGCTTAAATAAAACCGTATCATAACAAAAAAAGAGTAGATTCCTACTCTCTTTCCCAAACCATAACTCTATCTTGTACCCTCAAAACCGAACACTGACTGACCTGACTGACCTCCACCCGTCC